>CAWJRK010000041.1:0-8377 GCA_963845215.1 uncultured Actinomycetota bacterium | reverse complement strand
TCCCCGAGGGTCTCGTGGTCGAGGTCGATGGTGCCGGCGCCGACGAGGTGCCGCTCGACGAAACCCACCTCGTGGTGCGGGCGATGCGCGCGGCATTCGAGCAGATGGATGCCGCCCCGGCCGGTCTACGACTCACCTGCACCAACGTCATCCCGCACGCGCGCGGCCTCGGCTCGTCGTCCGCAGCGATCGTCGGCGGGCTCAGCCTGGCCAGGGCGCTGGTCGCCGGCGGGACGCTGTTGTTCGACGACGACGCACTGTTCGCGCTTGCGGCCCGGATCGAGGGCCACCCCGACAACGTGGCGCCCGCCTTCTACGGCGGGTTCGTGATCTCGGGCCGCGACGCGGAGTTCTACGCCGTCCGGTCGGCCGTCGACCCCCGGGTCAGCGCTGTCGTGCTCGTGCCACCCGATCCGGTGTCGACCGAGATCGCCCGCGGCCTGCTGCCCGAGCAGGTGCCGCATGCCGACGCGGCGGCAGACGCGGGGCGCACCGCGCTGCTCGTCGCGGCCCTGGGCGGCCAGCCCGAGCAGCTGTTGCGGGCCACCAGGGACTACCTCCACCAGAACTACCGCCGGGCAGCGATGCCGGACTCGCTGGCCCTGGTGGATGCCTTGCGAGCCGACGGTGTGCCGGCGGTCATCTCGGGTGCCGGGCCAACCGTGCTGGCGTTCACCAACGGCGCCAACAGTCCTGAGACCGACGCCCTGCTGGGGCGCTGCCCTGCCGGTTGGACACCGATGCACCTGGCCGTGGACACCCTCGGGGTGCAGGTCACCTAGTTGCCAACGTGGCGGCCGCTCAGTGATACATTTGCGGCGCGCCTCGGCTTCGGCGCAGCACCAGCAGCTCCTCAAGCAGCCCAACAGCGTGGTGCATCCCCTTCCTTCAGTTCGTGCGGATCTCATCTGCACACCCACCGGTCCTGCCGATGACGAGGGAAGCACCGACACCACCTATACGTGGGAAGGACCTCACGTGACGGAAACCATCGAATCCACCACCTCCGGCCAGGACGCCGCCTCTGCGAGCGGCGCGGCCCCCAAGAAGCGCGGTGGCGGACTCAACTCCATGCTCCTTGCCGACCTCAAGTCGATGGCCGGCGGCATGGGCATCGCGGGCGCCGGCAAGATGAAGAAGGCCGACCTCGTCAGCGCCATCAAGTCCGCTCAGTCGGGCGGTCGCCCGGGCGGCGGCGCGGCGAAGGCCGAGCCCCAGCCCGACACGAAGCCTGATCAGGCCGAGAAGGCTGGGAAGCCCGAGAAGGCTGGGAAGCCCGACAAGCAGGCCGAGCCGAAGGACGAGGAGTCCTCCCGCGACCGGTCCGAGCGCGAGGGGTCGGATTCCGATCGCTCCGACGCCGGCGACGAGGCTCGCGGTCAGCGCAACCGGGACAACCAGGGTGGCGGCAACCAGAACCGCAACCGCGACAGCCAGAACCGCGACAACCAGGGCGGCAACCAGAACCGCGACCGGGACCGGGATCGTGATCGCGACTCCCAGGGCGGCGGCAACCAGAACCGCGACGGCCAAGCGCGCGACAACCAGGCCCGCGACGGCCAGCGCGACAACCAGGCCCGCGACAACCAGAACCGCGACAACCAGAACCGCGACAACCAGGGCGATGACGAAGGCGGGCGCCGCAACCGGCGTCGCCGCGGGCGCGACCGCCAGAACCGTCCTGCGCCCGGCACGGGCGGCGGTGGCGGTAGCCAGCGCAACGAGCCGGACACCACGATCCTCGAGGACGACGTGCTGGTGCCTGCGGCCGGCATCCTCGACGTGCTCGACAACTACGCGTTCGTGCGCACCAGCGGCTACCTGCCCGGTGCCGACGACGTCTACCTGTCACTGTCGATGGTCCGGAAGTTCGGCCTCCGCCGCGGCGACGCCATCGTCGGCCAGGTGCGCCAGCCCCGCGAGGGCGAGCGCAAGGAGAAGTTCAACCCGATGGTCCAGGTCGACAGCGTCAACGGTGGCGACCCGGAGCAGGCCAAGAACCGGATCGACTTCTCCAAGCTGACCCCGCTCTACCCGAGCGAGCGGCTGCGGCCTGGAGACCGACCCCACCAATCTGATCGGGCGCGTCATCGACATCGCCGCGCCGATCGGCAAGGGCCAGCGCGGCCTGATCGTCTCGCCGTCCAAGGCCGGCAAGACGATGATCATGCAGTCGATCGCCAACTCGATCACGACCAACAACCCCGAGTGCCACCTCATGGTCGTGCTCGTCGATGAGCGCCCGGAGGAGGTCACCGACTTCGAGCGCTCGGTCAAGGGGGAGGTCATCTCCTCGACCTTCGACCGCCCGGCTGCAGATCACACGATCGTCGCCGAGCTGGCCATCGAGCGGGCCAAGCGGCTGGTCGAGCTCGGCCACGACGTGGTCGTGCTGCTCGACGGCATCACCCGCCTCGGTCGCGCGTACAACCTGGCGGCGCCTGCGTCCGGCCGGATCCTGTCCGGTGGCGTCGACTCCGCCGCGCTCTACCCGCCCAAGCGCTTCTTCGGCGCCGCGCGCAACATCGAGAACGGCGGCTCTCTCACCATCCTCGCCACCGCCCTGATCGAGAGCGGCTCGAAGATGGACGAGGTGATCTTCGAGGAGTTCAAGGGCACCGGCAACATGGAGATCCGGCTGCGCCGCGACTTCGCCGACAAGCGTCTCTTCCCGGCGATCGACGCCGTCCAGTCCGGCACCCGCCGTGAGGAGCTGCTGATGTCGAAGGAGGAGCTCGCCATCGTCTGGAAGCTCCGACGGGTGCTCTCCGCCCTTGATGGTCAGCAGGCGCTCGAGCTCCTGCTCGAGCGGCTCAAGAAGTCGCAGAGCAACATCGAGTTCCTGATGCAGGTCCAGAAGACGACGCCGACCGCAGGCGGCGGCCAGGAGGACTAGCTGGATGCGCTGGCGGGAATTGGTCCGGCCAGCGCGACGTTAGTAACATTGCCCGTTGGCTCCGGTTCACGCCGCACGTCTGTGCGGCGACCCGGCGGCCGTTGAGGGATCGAGAGGAAACCATGAAGAAGGACATCCACCCGGACTACACCACGACCCAGGTGACCTGCACCTGTGGCGCGGAGTTCACCACCCGCAGCACCGTCGCGTCCGGCTCCATCCGGTCCGACGTGTGCTCGCAGTGCCACCCGTTCTACACCGGCAAGCAGAAGATCCTCGACACCGGCGGCCGCGTCGCCCGCTTCGAGGCCCGCTATGCCAAGAAGGCTCCTGCCGAGAAGCCTGCTGAGGCAGCTCCGGCAGAGTCCAACTAGCTACGCTCCACAGCGCCGGCCCCCGCACACGTGCGGGGCCGGCGTTGTGTATTTCGAGGGGAGTGGGTCGCGTGTTCGAAGCCGTTGAGGGGATGCTCGCCGAGCATCAGAGCCTCGAGGGACAGCTCGGCGCGCCCGAGACCCATGCCGACGCGCGCCTCGCCAAGCGGCTCAACCAGCGCTACGCCGAGCTGAGCCGGATCATCGGGGTCTGGCAGGAGCTGAAGCAGTACGACGACGACATCGCCGCCGCGCGCGAGCTCGGAGCCGAGGACGCCGCCTTCGCCGCCGAGGCGGAGACGCTCGTGATCCGTCGCGGTGAGGCCGAGGAGCTGCTGCGCCGGCTGCTGGTGCCGCGCGACCCCGCCGACGACAAGGACGCGTTGCTCGAGGTCAAGTCGGGCGAGGGCGGTGAGGAGTCGGCTCTGTTCGCCGGTGACCTGCTGCGCATGTACTCCCGCTACGCCGAGCGCCGCGGCTGGACCGTGGAGCTGATCGACGCCAACGAGTCCGACCTCGGCGGCTACAAGTCGGTGACCGTAGCGGTCAAGTCGAAGGGCACTGTCGAGCCGGGCCACGGTCCCTACGGACTGCTCAAGTTCGAGGGCGGCGTGCACCGGGTGCAGCGGGTGCCGATCACCGAGTCGCAGGGCCGCGTGCACACCAGCGCTGCCGGCGTACTGGTGCTGCCGGAGGCCGAGCCGGTCGACGTCACCGTCAACGACAACGACCTCCGCATCGACGTCTTCCGCAGCAGCGGCCCTGGCGGCCAGAGCGTCAACACCACCGACTCCGCGGTCCGGATCACCCACCTACCCACCGGCATCGTGGCCATCTGTCAGAACGAGAAGAGCCAGCTGCAGAACAAGGAGCAGGCGCTGCGCATCCTGCGGGCCAGGCTGCTGGCAGCCGCGCAGGAGACGGCAGACGCCGAGGCGAGCGACGCACGGCGCAGCCAGGTGCGGACGGTCGACCGCTCCGAGCGGATCCGCACCTACAACTATGCCGAGAACCGGATCTCCGACCACCGCACCGGCTACAAGGCCTACAACCTCGACCAGGTGCTCGACGGCGACCTCCAGCCGGTGCTCGACACGAGCCTCACCGCGGACCTCGAGGCTCGCCTCGCGGGGCTCGAGGACTGACCGCGTGACCCCGCCGATGTCGCAGCGCCGGTCGTTGGTGACCGAGGCGATCCGCGAGCTGGCCGAGGCCGGCGTCGCGAGCCCCGAGCACGATGCGGCCGACCTGCTCGCCCACGTGCTCGGCACCTCGCGCGGGCAGCTCGCCCTCGTCGACGAGGTGCCGGCCCGCATCGCGGAGCAGTACGCCGAGCTGGTCCGGCGCCGCGCCGCCCGCGAACCGCTCCAGCACCTCACCGGGCGGGCCTACTTCCGTCACGTCGAGCTCGCCGTGGGGCCCGGGGTCTTCGTGCCCCGGCCGGAGACCGAGCTGCTCGCCGGGTGGGCGATCGAGCAGGCGTCCGCGCTGCAGGAGCCGACCGTCGTCGATCTCGCGACCGGATCCGGTGCCGTCGCCCTCGCCATCGCCACCGAGGTCCCCCTCGCGAGCGTGTACGCCGTCGAGCTGGACCCCGACGCGCACGCCTGGGCGGAACGAAACCTCGACGGGTCGGGCGTCGAGCTCCGCCTCGGCGACCTCGCCACGGCCTTCGACGACCTGATCGGCGAGGTCGACGTGATCACCTGCAACCCGCCGTACATACCGCTGGAGGCGTGGGAGTCGGTGGCTCCCGAGGCGCGCGACCACGACCCGCACCTCGCGTTGTTCTCCGGTCCCGACGGCCTCGACGCGATCCGGCTGCTGGAGCAGCGCGCCTCGGCGCTGTTGCGCCCCGGGGGAGTGGTCGGCGTGGAGCACGCCGACGTGCAGGGCGAGTCCGCCCCGGCCGTGTTCGCCGCCGCGGGCCGGTGGACGGAGATCCGCGACCACCGCGACCTGGCGGGCCGTCCGCGCTTCACAACCGCGCGACTGGCACCATGAGGCTGCCATGACACAGCGACTGCCCACCACCACCGACGAAGAGCGCGAGGCGGCCATCCAGGCCGCCAGCCTCGCCATCCAGCGCGGCCAGCTGGTGGTGATCCCCACCGACACCGTCTACGGCATTGCCGCGGACGCCTTCGACCCGGAAGCGGTCGCCGAGCTGCTGGCCGCCAAGGGCCGGGGGCGCGAGATGCCGCCTCCCGTGTTGGTGAGTGCCGCGACCACGGTCGATGCGCTGGCCACCAGCATCCCGGCCTACGCGCGCACGCTCATCGACGAGTTCTGGCCCGGCCCGCTCACCCTGGTGCTGCAGCAGCAGCGCTCGCTCCAGTGGGACCTCGGCGACACCCGTGGCACGGTCGCGGTACGGATGCCGGACCACGCGCTGGCCCGCGAGATCCTCGAGCGCACCGGTCCGCTGGCCGTGAGCTCCGCCAACATCACCGGCAAGCCGGCGGCCATCGACGCCGACGGTGCGGAACTGATGCTGGCCGACCTGGTCGAGGTGATCATCGACGGCGGCCCGGCTCACGGGGGCGAGGCCTCGACGATCGTCGACGCCACCAGCGAGCGGGGCCGGATCCTCCGCCGCGGGGCGCTGTCGCTCGACCGCCTCAACGCGGCCCTCGAGCCGATCGGCGTCGTGCTGACGGACGAGGACTGATGCGCGAGTACCTCCTCGTCTTCCTGGTGGCCGGTGCGGTCACCTACCTGCTGACGGTCGTCGCGCGCGAGATCGCCATCCGCACCGGCGCCGTCGCCAAGGTGCGCGACCGCGACGTGCACGCCGAGCCGGTGCCCTACCTCGGCGGCCTGGCGATGCTGGGCGGGCTGGCGGCGGCGTACCTGGTGGCCACGAAGCTGCCATTCCTGTCCACCAGCGATCCGTTCGTTTTCGAGGACACCCGCACTGTGCTCTTCGCCGGTGCCCTGGTCTGTGGCGTTGGCGTGATCGACGACATCTTCGAGCTGGATGCGCTGACCAAGCTCGGCGGCCAGATCATCGCCGTCGGCCTGCTCGTCTACTCCGGCATCCAGTTCCGCTGGTTCTACCAACCCGACGGCACCACGTTCTCCCTCGACGCCGCTCAGGGTGCGCTGCTCACCGCGATCCTGGTCGTGGCCACGGTCAACGCGGTGAACTTCGTCGACGGCCTGGATGGGCTCGCCGCGGGTGTGGTCTGCATCGGCGCCCTCGCCTTCTTCCTGTTCTGCTATCAGCTGGCCAACTTCAACAAGCTCCCGCTCACCACGACCGGCGCTCTGCTGTCGGCCGCGCTGGCCGGAGCCTGCGCCGGCTTCCTGATTCACAACTTCCACCCAGCCCGGATCTTCATGGGCGACAGCGGCTCGATGCTGATCGGCGTGGTCATGTCCGGCACCGCGATCACGGTGACCACGGGCTTGCCCCAGAGCGCTCTCAGCCAGAGCGCCGACGGCTCCCGCGCCAGCCTGCTGCCGATGCTGCTGCCGCTGGCCCTCCCGATCCTGATCCTGGTCGTGCCACTGGCCGACCTGGTGCTCGCCGTGGTCCGGCGCACCCGCGCCGGCCGATCACCCATGGCGCCCGACAAGCAGCACCTGCACCACCGGTTGCTGGAGATCGGCCACTCGCACCGCCGGGCGGTCGCGATCATGTGGCTCTGGGCGGCGCTCATTGCCTTTGGCACCGTCGTGGCCAGCCTGTACGCCGGCCCGCCGATGTGGGCGGCGATCGGGGCGATGGCGGTCATCACCCTGGCCCTCACGTTCCTGCTACCCGTGGTCCACCGGACGCCGGAACTGACCGAGTTAGAACCGCCCGGGACTTTGTGATAGTTTTCACGAGCACCCATTGATGCCCCCAGAGAGAACGGCCGCCGCTCATGACGACCGCCCCCCGAAGGCAAGCTATTCGGCCCCCCGCCACCCGCGTGGTCCCGCCGTCTGAGGGCCTCTCGTGCTGTGGTAGTTTCGCGCCGTCGTCGGGCTTCGCGCGGTCGAGCAGTCTGTTCGTTGCCGCTCCCGACGTTCTCCCTCATGCCAATGAAAGCGACCTGGGTGGATGGCCGATGATGGCTCCGATGCAGAACTGCGAGGCCGTGACCTCATCGGTCTCGGCGGCCTGCTCGCCGGCTCGGTCATCGCGTTCACTCTCGTCGGCATCGTCATCGACAACGCGAGCGAGAGCAGCCCGACGTTCACGCTTCTCGGCGTCGGTGTCGGGGTACTGCTCGGCGTGGTTGGTTTCTGGGTCCGCGTCCGGTCCGCGCTTCGAGGTTGAGGCGCGATGACTGTGACCACCCCTCTCCCTGACGACCTGGCCGCCGGCGGCAAGAAGCCCGGCATCGGCCGGGTGCTGCGCGACCAGCGCAAGTCGATCCTGGTCGCCGTCGTCCTCGGCGTCGCGGCGTTCTGGATCGCCGGCCAGCTCGGCGAGTGGCGCCTGGCCACCGCGATCGCCATCGGCGTCGGGCTCGGACTGCTCAACCACCTCGCCACCGAGTTCTGGCTGCTCCGCATCATCGTCCGCGGTGAGCAGCCGACCCGGGCCACGATGGTGCGCTCTACTCTTGGCCGTCTGCTGGTCCTCACGGTCGTCGCCGTGGCCCTCGCCGTGTGGTGGTGGCCGGACGGCATCGGACTGCTGCTCGGGCTGGCCATCTTCCGCCTCATTGCCCTCGTCATGACGACGATCCCGCTGCTCAAGGAGTTGAAGAGCCAATGACGCTGAGAAAAGTGAGCAACGGCGCCCTGGTCCTGGCCATCGTGTCCTTCATCGGGGGAGTGATCTGGACGACCCAGGGGCAGAAGGCCCCGAAGGCCGAGATCCACATCGGTGAACACAAGACTGCCGACTGGCCGCTGGTCGGAACCGTGCACGTCGACACGATCATCTCCACGGTCGTCGCCGGCGCTCTCGTGCTGCTGCTGGGCTTTCTCGCTCGCAGGGCGCTCACCAGGGACCCCGAGGACCACGTGCCGACGAAGCTCCAGCTGATCTGGGAAGCGATCGTCGGCCAGGTCAACTCCCAGGTCGAGGACAACCTCGGCAAGGTGCACCCGTATGCCGCGCCGTTGGCGATCTCGCTGTTCTTCTTCATCCTGATCTCGAACTGGC
>CAWJRK010000040.1:0-15936 GCA_963845215.1 uncultured Actinomycetota bacterium | reverse complement strand
TCCGGCCGCTGCCTGACTTGCTGTGTCATATGAGACACCCTCCGAGGCGAATCTGCGGGAAGGAACGCCGCTACCGAGGGGTAGCGTCTGGCGCGTGCCAGCCTCGCGAATCCCGGTCAGCGCGCCTCAGCACGTCGCGGCCCGGTTGAGAGCCGCCGACGACCAGGGCCTGCCGGTGCTCCACCAGGGCCCCGATGCCGTCTACGTCGAGCTCGACGGCTGGGCGCTCGGGGTCGTCTCCGCCCGGGCCACGCAGGTGCCCTGTGCCCTGAGGTCGCGCGCGGCGACGCTGCCCGGAGGTCCGCACCTGCCGGGTGGAGGCCGGGGTGCTGCACCTCGACGACACACCCGTGGTGGTCGGGCGGCTGGTGGCGACGTCGGTGCCACACATCCAGGCGACCATTGGGGCGCCGAGCTCCCCCGGACCCCGCCGAGCTCCTCGACGCGGCGACGGCCTCACGCCGTACGGTGATGACGTGCTCTGCGGATGGCTGGCGATCCACCGGGCGGCCGGAGTGCCGTCCCCCGACCTGGACGAGGCGGTGCGGCGGCTGCTGCCGCGCACCACGTTGTTCTCGGCGACCTTGCTCGACTGTGCCATGCGTGGCGAGGTGATCCCCGAGTTCGCGGCGTACGCCGCCTCGCTCGGCACGCCGGCCCAGGCAGCGGCCGAGGCCACGCTGACCGCGGTCGGCCACACCTCGGGCGCGGGCCTGCTCGAGGGCGCACGCTGGGCGCTGGCCGCATGAGTCACAGCCACGTCGAGCTGCGCTCCGGCGCGTACGCCGACTCCGTGACGCTCCTCCAGGTGAGCCGCACCGTGCAGGGCCTGCCCGGGGTGGTGGCCGCCCAGGTCGCGATGGCGACGCCGCTCAACGTCGACGTGCTGACGGGCATGGGCTTCGAGGTGCCGGCCGGGGCGACCACCAACGACCTGGTCGTGGCGCTCAAGGTCGACGATCCCGACGACCTGGCTGCCGCACTCGCCGGCGTGGAGCAGGCGCTGGCCGCGGCCTCGCGCCGACCCACCGGCTCGGCAGAGGCTGGCGCCACCGCGCACCACGGCGTCCGCCCTGAACGGCGCCCCCGGTGCGGTCGTCCTCATCTCCGTACCCGGACCCTCGGCGATGGTGGAGGCGATGGACGCGGTCGAGGCCGGCCACGACGTGATGATCTTCAGCGACAACGTGCCGGTCGAGCAGGAGCTCGCGCTCAAGCGGGCCGCCACCGAGCGCGGCGTGCTGGTGATGGGACCGGACTGCGGCACCGCCGTCATCGACGGCGTCGGTCTCGGGTTCGCCAACGTCGTCTCCCCCGGCCCGATCGGCATCGTGGCCGCCTCGGGCACCGGCGCCCAGCAGGTGCTCGCCCTGCTCGACCATGCCGGCCTCGGCGTGGCCCAGGCGCTCGGCGTGGGTGGTCGAGACCTCTCCGAACGGATCGGCGGCATCTCGACGATGGCCGCCATGACGCGCCTCGACGCGGACCCCGCCGTCGAGCTCATGCTCGTGATCTCCAAGCCACCGCACCGTGACGTCGACGCGGCGGTGCGCGCCCACGCGCTCGGCATGTCCACCCCGGTGGAGATGGCCCTGCTCGGCACCCCCGGCACCGACCTCACGTCCGTGGCCGAGTCGATCCTCCTCGCCCGGGGCGTGGCCGTGCCCGAGTGGCCTGTGGTCGGCGCAGCCGGACCTCGCACGGGCGGCCGCTACCTCCGCGGCCTCTTCGTCGGCGGCACGCTCGCGACCGAGGCGCGGCTGATCGCCGAGGAGCCCCTCGACGCCGGCACCGGTCACAGCTTCGTCGACTTCGGCGACGACGCCTACACCGCCGGACGGGCGCATCCCATGGTCGACCCGACGATCCGGCTCGAGCACCTCGCCGAGGCGGCTGCCGACCCGGACACCGCGGTGCTGCTGCTCGACGTGGTGCTCGGCCACGGCGCGGAACCCGACCCGGCCGCGCTGCTCGCGCCGGCGATCGCCCCGATCAAGAAGCCGGTGGTGGTCACCGTGGTCGGCACCGCCGGCGACCCTCAGGGCCGCGACCGCCAGGTGCAGGCGCTGGCCGACGCGGGCGCCGAGGTCTACCTCTCCAATGCCGCCGCCACCCGGCGCGCGGTCGAGCTCGTCGAAGGTGCCTCATGAGCGTCGTCAACGTCGGCACCGACCTGCTCGCGGACGCCGTCGAGGCCCAGGCCGTCGACGTCACCCGCGTCGACTGGCGTCCGCCGATGCCCGGCACCGAGGCGGACCTCGCGACCGTCGCCGCCGACCCCCGCCGCAAGGCGGCCAACGAGCGCGCCCTCGAGGCGATGCTCGGCGTGACCGCCCACCTCGTTGATGTGGCACCGGCGTCGGAGGTGCTCGGCCTCGAGCGCGGACAGTTCCTGCACGCGGGTCCGCCCATCACCTGGGAGCGAGCCTCCGGCCCGATGCGCGGCGCCCTGCTGGGAGCGGCCGCCCTCGAAGGACTGGTCGACGACCCCGATGACGCGGCCGCGCTGTTCGAGCGCGGTGACCAGGTCAGCCTCGACTCCTGCCACCACCACGACGCGGTCGGACCGATGGCCGGCATCACCACGCCGAGCATGTGGGTCTGGGTGCTGGAGGACCGGGCTACCGGGCGGCGTACCTATTGCACGCTCAACGAGGGGCTCGGCAAGGTGCTGCGCTACGGCGCCTACTCCCCCGACGTGATCGAGCGGCTGCGCTGGATGGGCGACGTGCTGGCTCCGCTGCTGCAGAAGGCGGTGCGCGCCGCGGGTGGAGTCGACATCACCGGCATCCTCACCCAGATGTTGCAGATGGGCGACGAGGCCCACAACCGCAACCGCGCCGGCACGCTGATGGTGCTGCGCGACCTCGCTCCGGCCATGGTCTCCTCCGGCGTCGACGCGGCCGATGTGGCGAGGTCGCTGACCTTCATCGGCGGCAACGACCACTTCTTCCTCAACCTGGCGATGCCCGCCTGCAAGCTCGCGCTCGACGCGTCCCGCAACATCGACGGCTCGACCATGGTCGTGGCGATGGCGCGCAACGGCACCGACTTCGGCATCCAGACCGCCGGCACCGGCGACGAGTGGTTCACCGGCCCGTCGCAGCCCGTCGACGGGCTCTACTTCGGCGACTTCGGTCCCGACGACGCCAACCCCGACATCGGCGACAGCGCGATCACAGAGACCGCCGGCATCGGTGGCTTCGCGATGGCGACCGCGCCCGCGATCGTGCGGTTCGTCGGCGGCTCGGTGCCCGATGCGCTGGCGACCACCCGCCGGATGCACGAGATCACGCTGGGCGAGAACCCCCGCTGGTCCATCCCCGTGCTGGAGTTCCAGGGCACCGCGACCGGCATCGACGTCACCAAGGTCTGCCGCACCTCGATCCTGCCGCAGATCAACACCGGCATGGCCGGCAAGCTCGCGGGCGTCGGCCAGGTCGGCGCCGGCCTGGTCACCCCTCCCGCGGAGATCTTCCCGAAGGCTCTCGCCCGGCTCGCCGAGCTGAGTACGGCTACTCAGCAGAGCTGAGCGTCGCACCGGCGGTGCGCCACCCCCGCCGGTTGAGTCAATGGGCTCATGACGCGATACGCCGACTCCTCTGTGTGCCCCGACTGCTCCGCAACCCTGCTCGGCTCGCCCTCGGCCTGCCCTTCCTGCGGGCTCCCGCTGCACCATCCGCTGACCGCTGAGCTGTTCGCGACGCTCTCGCGGGCCGACTACCTGATCGGCCAGCTGCGGCGCGTGGTGACTCCGGTCCCGGTGCCCTCGACTTCCTTCGTGCCCGCCATGCCGCCGATGCCGGCGCCGCGTCCCGCTCCCCGACGGACCGGCCTGCGACCCACGTCGGTGCCAGCCATCCTGCTCAGCCTGGGTGCCCTCTGCCTGCTCGTGGCCGCCGTCATCTTCCTCGCCGTGGCCTGGTCGTGGCTCGGCGTCGGCGGCCGCACCGGTGTGCTGGCCGGGCTCACGATCACCGCCGCCGGCCTCGGCGGCTGGCTGGCCGCGCGGGGCCTCCGGGTGGCCGGCGAGGCGCTCAGCACGGTCGCCTTCGGCCTCCTGACCCTCGACCTGGTCGGCGCCGACCGCGCGGGCTGGCTGGGCGAGCGCACCTCCACCGAGCTGACGCTGGTCGTCGGCCTCTCCCTGCTGGGCGTCGCGCTGGCCTGGTCGGTCACCCAGGGCCGTCTGGCCGCGCCCCAGCTGGTGGCGGGCATGGGCCTCTTCACGGCGTACGCCGCCACGGTGGACCTGCTCGGTCACCAGCTGCTCATCAGCGCGTTCGCCGTCGTCGCGTTCGCCGCGCTCGCGGCAGTCGGCCGGGTCCACGAGCTGACCGTGCTGCCGTGGGTCGCGCTGGTCGGCGCCGCTCCGTGCTGGCTGACCCTGGCCGGAGCCGGACTCGGCCACTCGCTCGAGCAGCCGACGTTCTCCGCACTTTGGAGCACCGGCGGACCCGGTTGGGCGATGCTCGCCGCGACCGCGTTGCTCCTGCTCCCGATTGCCGCGCTCCGTGACGATCACGTGGTCGTCCAGGTGTGTCTGGCCGCGGCCGCCTCGATGGGGGTCGCGACGGTCTGTCTGCCCGTGGCCGACGAAGGCTCGACCGCTGTCATCGTCACCGCGATCGCGGTGATGGTTGCGGGCGTCGCGGTCGGCACCCGCATCTCCCGCGACTGGCTGGCCGTGCCCCTTCTGCCTGCCGGCCTCGCGGCGTTCCCCGTGTTCGCCACCTGGCTGACCATGCTCGCCCAGGGTGCCGCCCACGTGGTCGACGTCGGCGGTCCGTTCACGGCCGGCGCGGGCGTGCGGCTGGCGCCGTACGAGCAGCTCGCGCACCCGGCCCTGATCGTGCCCTCGGCGCTGGCCCTTCTGGGCCTGGCGTGGCTCGCCCTGCGGCCGATCGTCTCCGAGGCCTTTCTGATGCCGGCCGGTGCCGTCATCGCGCTGTCCGGGGTGGCGACCCTCGCCCACTACCCCGTGCCGGTCTGGGCCGTCGTCGTGGCATTGCTGGTCACGGCCGGGGCCGCGGCCACCCGCGACCTCACCCTCGGCGCGGTGCTCGTCGGTGCCGCGCTGGTCGCCGGGATGCCGAGCGCCTCACTCACGGTGCTCACCACCGCCGTGGTCGTCGCGGCTTGCGCCGCCACCCTCCGCTATCGCGTGGCCGGGCTGGTCCTGCCCGTTGCGATCGGCGGTCTGCTCTGGTCGATCGGCGAGGTCGCGCAGGTCGACCTCACCCAGCGCGGCGTGCCGGTCGCCCTCGCGGTCGGCCTCCTCGCCATCGCGCTCCACCGGGAGGAGGTCGAGGCCTCGGCGGCGGCCACGGCGTTCGTCGCCAGCACCGCGGCGGTCGCAGCGGCCACCAACGAGTCCGCGTCGCTCGCCCTGCACCTGACCTTGCTCGGTGCGCTGGTCAGCGGCACCGCGCTCCTGCACCGCGACCGTCGGCAGGCGGGCTGGGTCGGTGGGCTGCTGCTGGCCGCGGCCACGTGGGTCCGGCTCGCGGACCTCGGTGTCGACACCCCCGAGGCCTACACGCTGCCGTCGGCGGTCGCCCTGCTGCTCGTCGGCCTCGACCGGATGCGCCGCGACCCTGCCACGCCGACGTGGACGGCCCTCAGCCCCGGGCTGCTGCTGTCGACCACCCCGTCGCTCCTGTGGAGCCTGGCCGACCCGGTCTCGGGCCGGGCGGTGCTCCTCGGCGGCGCGTGCCTGACCCTGGTGCTGATCGGCAGCCGGCTGCGCTGGAACGCACCCCTGGTCGTCGGCGCCGCCGTCGGCGGCCTGCTGGTCGCGCGCGAGGTGGCGCCGTACGCCGCCGAGACCCCGCAGTGGGTGATGATCGGGCTCGCCGGCACCCTGCTCACCGTCGTCGGCGTCACCTGGGAGCGCCGGCTGGTCGAGGTCAGGCAGGCGGCGCTGTACCTGGACCGCCTTCGATGAGCTCCACTGATTCTGGGGGGTCCGGATCCCAGAACGCCTCGGGCATGTCCAGCCGGCCCGAGGCACGCCGCGGAGTGCCCTCCTCGGTGTAGCGCCGCTGGGCCTCGCCGAGATGACTCTCGGGCAGCGAGCCGTCGGCCCGCACGACCCGCCACCACGGCACCGGGCCACCGTGGCGGGACATCACCGACCCGACCTGGCGGCGGCCCGCCCCCGACCACCTCCGCGATCGCGCCGTACGTCGTCACCCGGCCGCTCGGGATCCGTTCGACGCACGACAGCACGGCCTCGACGTACTCCTCGATGTCGATCACGCGGGCTCCCTGTCCATCGATGCGGAGTCGACACCGAAGGCGAAGCTGGTCACCACGGCGCCGACGGTAGCCGCGACCAGCGCGGCCACCCAGACCCCGGCCGGCTCGGGCTGGTCGTCGATCACCGCGACGACGACCCAGACGAGGGGTGCAGCGAGCAGCGAGAGCAGGCCCCGGCGCAGCCAGATGCGGAGCAGCGCTGGCTCCAGCGGCAGCTCGGGCGGACCGTAGGCCACCAGCACGGCGGAGACATGGGCCACCAGCAGCGCGGCAGCAGCCAGGAGCAGCGACGCCGGCAGCGCCGCGACCGGTCCGAGCGCCCACCAGCCGAGCACCAGCAGCGCTCCGGTCGTGCCGAGCTGGGAGTCGGGCAGCACGGCGTGCGCGACGGAGAAGGCCACGACGACCACCACCAACCAGGGTGGCGGCAGCTCGCTGTCCAGGCCCGAGGCCAACACGGCGACGAGCGGGCCGACCGCGATCGCGACGCGGAGGGCGATCATCGCTGCCTCATGGTCGGCTGCTCGGCATAGCGGGCCAGCCGCCGGAGCACGTCGTCGAGCGTGCCGGGGCCGCGCCAGGCCACCACCGGGCAACCCCGGGCAGCGAGCCCGGACAACAACTCCTCGCGTTCCAACCGGCGCATCCGCCACGCCAGGTCGATGACCGCCGGATCGGTGCCGCCGGTGAAGTCCGGCCCGGCGTCCGGCGGCAGGGTGTCGACCACCATGGTCGGCAACCGCCGTTGCAGCAGGGTGATCGCGGCCGTGCCGAGGTGCTCCTCGAGCATGGGCGAGAGGAGCACCACCATGGTGCCGGCGGTGGCCCGCAACTGCAGGCGGGCCGCGTAGCCCTCACCGAGCTGGCTCGGTCGCACCAGCGCCAGGGTGCCGAGGATCCGGCGCAGGTGCACGCGGCCGGCGCCGAAACCGACCTGGGCGCCGTCACCGCTGATCACGCGGAGGGCCACGCGGTCACCCTGACGGATCGCGTGCTCGGCCAGCGCCGCGGCGGCTCGGACGGTGCGGTCCAGGCTGCTGGCCGCGCCGTCGATGCCGCCCGAGTGGCCGTGATCGGAGCTCGCGTCGACCACGAGCAGGAGGCCGGTGTCCTGCTCGGACCGGGTCGTGGTGACGTGGAGCTGCTGGGTGCGGGCGGAGACCCGCCAGTTGATCCGACGCAGCCGGTCACCCGCGGCGAAGGCGCGGATGCCGGAGAACTCCGTGCCCGACCCGGGCCGCACCGACCGATGGGCGCCCACGATGCCGCGCGGTTGCGGCGCCCCGGCACGTGAGTCGTACGCCGGCGTGGCCGGCAGCACGCGCAGCTCGTTGCCCAGGAGCGAGGCCGGTCCCCACCGGTAGCCCGCCCACGACGAGTGCAGCGCGACCATCTCGTTGCCGAGCGTGCGGCGCCCCCAGCGCCGCGGGCTGATCTCGATGTCCGGGGGCCCGTCACCCGCGAGGCGACTCAGCCGCCCCTCGGCCGGGTGGCACGCGACGTGAGGGGCGCGGTCCATCACCCGCGTGACCTGTTCGACATCGTCGCCGTCCTCGATCACCAGCCGCGAGGTCGTGCCCTGCCCCTCGTAGAGCGAGAGGTGGTCGAGCCGGTTGCTCACGGTCGGCGTGCTGCTGGGTCGGCCCAGCAGCCCCATCGTCGCGGCCACCAGCAGCGGCGCGACCAGCACCGCCGCGCCGGGTGCGCCGAAGAGGATCGCGCTGCCGACACCGGCGCCGCCGACCACCACCGACCGGGCGAGCGCACCCGTCGGGCGCCACTTGCCGGCCTGTTCCGGCTCGATCATCGGCGTTCGAGGGTCGCCGGGGTCGGCACCTGCGTGAGCACCTCGTCGACGACGCCGCGACCGCTCGCCTCGGTCATCCAGAGCTCCGGCCGGATGGTGATCCGGTGTCCGAGCACCACCCGGGCGACGACCTTGACGTCCTCGGGGATCACGTAGTCGCGGCCGCGGATCACCGCGAACGCCCGCGCCACCAGCACCAGCCCGAGCGACCCCCGCGGTGACGAGCCGGTCAGGGCGTGCCGGTGCGACCGGGTGGCGGCGACCAGGTCGACGCAGTAGCGGCCGACGCTCTCGTCGATGCGCACGGTCTCCACGGCAGCCTGCATCGCGAGCACTCCGGCGGCGTCGGTGACCTGGTCGAGGGTGATCTCCTCACGCTGGCGCGCCACCCGGCGCTCCAGCACGGCGTACTCCTCGTCGGGGCTGGGGTAGCCGAAGCCGACCCGGGTCAGGAACCGGTCGAGCTGGGCCTCCGGCAACGGATAGGTGCCCTCGTACTCGATCGGGTTCGCCGTGGCGAGCACGCAGAACGGCTCGGGCAGCACGAAGGTCTCGCCCTCCACCGTCACCTGGCGCTCCTGCATCGCCTCCAGCAGCGCCGACTGGGTCTTGGGCGGGGTGCGGTTGATCTCGTCGGCCAGCAGTAGGCCCGTGAAGATGGGACCGCGGCGGAACTCGAACTCGCCGTGCTGCTGCTGGTAGATGAAGGAGCCGGTCAGGTCCGAGGGCAACAGGTCGGGGGTGAACTGGGCCCGCGCGAAATCGAGCCCGAGTGCCTGGGCGAACGACCGCGCCGCGAGCGTCTTGCCGAGCCCGGGATAGTCCTCGATCAGCACGTGGCCCTTGGCGAGGATCGTGGCCAGCACCAGCGTGAGCGCCGATCTCTTGCCCACCACGGCCCGCTCCACCTCGGCCAGCACCTGCTCCGCCAGGTCCGAGGTCTCCGCCACGCTCAGCTTCGTCACAGTCGCTCGATCCTTCCGATCCACGCATCGATCTGCTCACGGCTCATCCGGACGGGCGGGGTGACCAGGGCATCGCGCCCCTCGGCCAGTCGGACCAGCCGGTCGCGCAGGGAAGGGTCGCTGTCCCGGGCGGTCAAGTGGCTCTCGAGCATCCGCACGTAGTACGCCGTGCGCTGGTCGTGGCCGCGCCAGTCGTCGCGGCCGGCATGCTCGCGGTGCCACTGCGGTGCGGGGTCGACGGCGCTGTCGACCAGCAGTCCGGCGACCGCGGCCACCAAAGCGATCACGAGCAGCAGGCGGCCGGGATGCGGGTCGAGGTCGAGACGGGCGCCCACCACCAGGAAGCCGACCCAGACGACCACAGCCAGGCCTGCCCGCCACCACCACCGCTGGCTGCTCACCGGCGGGCACCCAGCGAGGCGTGGATCCGGTCCAGAGAGGCGCTCGCCCGCTGCCGCGCCTCCTCGCTCAGCTCGTGGTCGGAGAACCTCGCCTCGCGGTAGAGGCCGGCCAGCTCGGCCACCGCTGCAGGCTCGGCCGCCACCAGGTCCAGGAGACGCAGGGTGAACTCCGAGGAGGTCTCCCAGGGCTCGCGGGCCAGGCCGATCGACCTCGCCTGCTGCTCGAAGCGGTGCCAACAGGCCACGATCGCGTTGCGGGGCGTGCCCTCGAGGAGAGCCGCCCGCTGATCAGACGCATCGGCAGCGATCGCCTCGGCGACCCGCTCGGGTGCGTCGACGACCTCGAAGTCCAGGTCGGACGCCGGGTCGGCCACGTCCTTCGGCGGGCGCTGACGACGCGGCCGCCACCGCGCCACCCGGAACACCAAGTAGGCCAGCCCCACGAGCGCGGCCACCTGGATCAGCATTGCGAGGACGTTCAGCCAGGCCGGCGGCTCGCCCTCGGGCCGCTGCGGCTGCTCGCCAGGTGTTTCTGCCGACCTGGTCTCCGCAGGTCCGGTCAGCACCTCCGACGGGTCGGCTCCGGGCCGGCCGTCACCACGGAAGATGTCGTCGGACCCGATCGACGCCGCCCAGGCGGCCAGCAGCACGACGAGCAGCGTCGCCGCGAGAGCGGCCGCGACCGCCACCGCCGGCAGGGCTGACTGGTGTGCCGGCGTACGGGCGCGTGGCGAGGCTGCCATGGCTGGCAACGTATCGCCGCGCGCCCCCCGATACGACTACGAAACGGTCAAGATCAGTACGACGGCTGGCTGGGGTCGATCTGGTTGACCCAGGCCACCACGCCGCCGCCGACGTGCACGGCGTCGCCGTAGCCCGCACCCTTGACGATCGCAAGCGTCTCGGCCGAGCGCACGCCGCTCTTGCAGTGCATGATGATCTGCTTGTCGGCAGGAAGCTGCTCGAGCGCGGTCCCGTTGAGGAAGTCGCCCTTGGGGATCAGCACCGAGCCGGGGATCCGATTGATCTCGTACTCGTTCGGCTCGCGCACATCGACCAGCACGAAGTCACGAGTGCCTTCGTCGCGCTCCTTGATCATGTGCTCGAGCTGGGTCACCGAGATAGTGGACCCGACGGCCGCCTCGGCTGCCTCATCTGAGATCGCACCGCAGAACGCCTCGTAGTCGATCAGCTCGGTCACAGTCGCGTTCTCGCCGCATAGCGCGCAGTTGGGGTCCTTGCGCACCTTCAGCTTGCGCCACTCGAGCTCGAGGGCGTCGTAGATCACGAGCTTGCCGACGGCGGGGTCACCGATGCCGGTGATCACCTTGATCGCCTCGTTGACCTGGATCGAGCCGATGCTCGCGCAGAGCACACCCAGCACGCCGCCCTCGGCGCAGCTCGGCACCATGCCCGGCGGCGGTGGCTCGGGGTAGAGGCACCGGTAGCAGGGCGCGTCGACGCTCTCGCCGTTCTCGTCGGTGGCGTGCGGCCAGAAGACCGACGCCTGGCCGTCGAAGCGGTAGATCGAGCCCCAGACGTAGGGGATCTTCAGGAAGTACGCCGCGTCGTTGACCATGTAGCGCGTCGCGAAGTTGTCGGTGCCGTCGACGATCAGGTCGTAGCCCTCGAAGACCTGCAGCACGTTGTCGTTGTCGAGGCGCTCCTCGTGCAGCACCACGTTGACGTAGGGGTTGATCTCTGCGATCGACTCCTTGGCGGACAGGCCCTTCGGCTTGTCGATGTCGCTGACGCCGTGGATCACCTGGCGCTGCAGGTTGGACTCGTCGACGGTGTCGAACTCCGCGATGCCGAGGGTGCCGACGCCGGCGGCGGCCAGGTAGAGCAGTGCGGGGCTGCCCAGGCCGCCGGCGCCGATCACCAGCACCTTGGCGTTCTTCATCCGCTTCTGCCCGCTCATGCCCACGTCGGGGATGATCAGGTGACGGCTGTAGCGGCGTACCTCGTCGATGGTCAGCTCGTCGGCGGGTTCGACCAGCGCGGGGAAACTCACGTGTGCTCCTCAAGCAGTTCGGTGCGGTCCCGGCATAACGCCGGAGCACGCAGCCCTTGTTCCCTTCATGCTCCCCGGCCGGGCAAACCTGGTCGGACACGTCCCGTCATCCGGGACGTGAGCGGTCGACCGGTAGGCTCCGCGCCATGGCCAATGGGCAGCACAGCGTCGAGGAGGCACGACCCCGCGGGGGCCGGCTGCCGAGACGCGAGCGCCGGGCCCAGCTGCTCGACTCGGCTCTCGAGGTCTTCGTAGCGCACGGCTACCACTCCGCCGCCATGGACGACATCGCCGAGCGGGCCGGGGTCTCCAAGCCGGTGCTCTACCAGCACTTCCCCGGCAAGCTCGATCTCTACCTCGCGCTCCTGGACGCCTCGTGCGACACGATCATCGAGAACTGCCGCCTGGCCCTGGAGTCGACGCAGGACAACAAGCAGCGCGTGGCGGCCACGATGGACGCCTTCTTCGCCTACGTCGCCAACGACACCGGCGCCTTCCGCCTGGTCTTCGAGTCCGACCTCACCAACGAGCCCGCCGTGCGCGAGCACGTCGAACGCGTCACCACCGAGTGCGCCGACCTGATCGCCCACGTGATCAGCGACGACACCGGCCTGCCCGACCAGGCCTCACGCCTGCTCGCGGTGTCCCTCGTGGGAATGGCCCAGGTCAGCGCACGGTTCTGGTTGATCGACGCCAGCGGGCTCGAGCGCTCCGAGGCGGCCGCCCTCGTGTCCGGCCTGGCCTGGCGTGGCATCCGCGGCTACCCGCTGACCGACGACCACTGAACATCACTGAATTTCTGGCCACAGCTGAAGGAGAACCGACCGTGGAGGTCAAGATCGGCGTGCAACACGCCGCCCGAGAGCTCGTCATCGACAGCGACGAGAAGGCCGACGACATCGAGAAGCGCGTCTCCGACGCCATCGGCGGTGACGGCGTACTCGTGCTCACCGACACCAAGGGCCGCAAGACGATCATCCCCGCGGCCAAGGTGGCCTACGTCGAGATCGGCGGCGGCGTCGCCGGCACGGTGGGCTTCCGCTCGTAGGAGGGCTTGCCCCCAGAGCTCACGGGTGAGCAGGATCGTTGCGTCGACCGCGCACCAGCGGACGACCACAACCTGAAAGCAGGCGCATCATGATCTGGACGATCATTGTGACTCTCGTGGGCGGCCTGATCATCGGGCTGATCGGCAAGGCGGTCGCACCCGGCGACCGCGATCACATCCCGCTGTCGCTCACCGTCATCTGTGGCATCGGCGGCATGATTCTCGGCAGCCTGGCGTACTACGCGCTGTTTGGCGTCAACGACAACGTCAAGGGCAACAACGACTACGGGTGGGACAACACCACCAAGGGCATCGACTGGTGGCGCCATGTCTGGCAGATCGCCATTGCGGCAGTACTAGTAATGCTGGCCGCAGGAGTCACCGGAAGGTCCAAGAAGTCGGTCGTCTGAGATCCTGACACGCCACTGGCCCCGGCATTCGTTGGATGCCGGGGTGCGGGGCGTGGTGGTCAGGGTTCGTGCGTACCGAGGTGGTCGCGGATCAGCTTCAGGCCGTTCGGCGACGTCCAGAGGTAGGTGCCGCGGTCGAGGACGGAGTAGTCCCACGGGCTGTGGGTCTTGGCGCGGTGGTGCCGTCGGCACAAGGGCGCGGTGTTGGTCGAGGACGTCGCTCCGCCGTGGGCGTAGGGCTGCACGTGGTCGGTGTCGCATCGTCGCGCTGGTTTGGTGCAGTGCGGGAACACACAGTGCACGTCGACCAGAGCGTTCTGGTCCTTCAGCCGGTCCGGGGCTTCGTAGGCCTCGACATGGATGTGCTCAGCCAGATCGACGACCGGCTTCACGGTCACGTTCGCGGCACGGCACCATTCCCGGATCTGCTCCACGCTGATCGGGGACCGGGTGTTGCCGCACCGGCCGACGGTCTCGGTGCCGGTCAACGCGTCTTCGGAGATGTGGACGACCAGGTCCACGGCCCGGCCGGGCTCGGCGTCTTCGAACCCGAACGCGAGCTGGCGGCGGGCCAGGTCGCCGAGGGCCTTGGCGCGACGGACGTCGAGGGACTCGGTGCGGCCCGAGATCAGCCTGCTGTTTCGCAGCCAGCCTCAGCGCGTCCTCGAGATCGAGGGCGTCGGCCAGGTCGACCTCGGCGTCGATCCGGACGGTGCCGTCGAAGGAGACCTCGTCGGCGTGGACGTCGACGTGCCGCTTCTCCGCTGCCTCCCTGCGTTTGGCTTCGGCGGCTGCGGGGTCGAACCGCACCATCGCCTCTTCCACGGTGCGGTCCAGCTGCGCCCACGAGCACGAGTGCGCCACCGGCGCGAGGTGCCGGTCGACCTGGGCCGCACCTGCCTCAGGGAGGCTGGTGGTGTGGTCGGCGATCCGGCGGGCCCGCCACAACGACAACCGCCCCGCCACCACCCGGTCCCAGAGCTGGGGGAGGCGGTAACGCAGCTCGAGGACCCGCCCGACCTGAGCATCCCCGGACTCGGTCGTCACACCCAGCGCGGCGGCGTACTCCATCAACGCGAACTCCGACACCAGACGGCGCACCCTCACCCGCGACCGGCAACGCCTTGTCGGCGAAGAACCCGACACACGCGGCCGGATCGGCCTCGTTGAGGATCGCCCACTCGATGGTCAGCTCGGCCTTCTCGACCTCGGCGCGGCGCGATCTCGGCCTTCTTCGCACGCAACCCGTCCAGCACCGCAGCGGTGGCTGCCGGTGGTGGGGGTTGCGGTGCTGGTCATGGCAACTATCCAAGCACCGACCACCGACACTCATGACCCCGAAACCGGGGTTATCCACCGACCCACTGGTCACGGTCAGGTAACGACTTTCCCGCTCTACTACAGGGGTTTCGAAGCCTCAACCACCGCGTCCTGCCGTTGGTCGAGCAGGCCGAGCCCCTGGGCGAGGCCGTCGTCGAGACCACCGAACCGATCCCGGGTACGTAGCCGTGCAAGCTGCGGAGGTCTCGACAACGCGGTCGCTCGTCCCTCGCTCCCGCTGCTCGACCAACGACCTCCCGTTGGTCGAGCAGGCCGAGCCCCTGGGCGAGGCCGTCGTCGAGACCCATCTCTTTGGGCAGATCGGCTCCGAGGTCTCGACGACGCGGACGCTCGTCCCTCGCCCGCTGCTCGACCAACGATCCCCTCCAGTTGGTCGAGCAGGCCGAGCCCCTGGGCGAGGCCGTCGTCGAGACCCCGAACCGATCCCGGGTACCTAGCCGTGCAAGCCACAGAGGTCTCGACAACGCGGTCGCTCGTCCCTCGCTCCCGCTGCTCGACCAACGATGACCGCCTGACCACAGGTCGGCGTCGTCCCGATAGGCGCCATCTCCGGCCGGAGCCGGCGCAGTCAAGGGCGCGAAGCGGCGAAGCGAACCCTTGACGGCGCCGGTGGAGGCCGCAGCATCGCGCCTTCGGGAGGACGACGACCCCACAATCAACGTGTCAGTTACCGGGGTCTCGACGACGCGGTCGCTCGTCCCTCGCTCCCGCTGCTCGACCAACAAAGACCTCCCGTTGGTCGAGCAGGCCGAGCCCCTGGGCGAGGCCGTCGTCGAGACCCATCGCTTCGGGCAGATCGGCTCCGGGGTCTCGACGACGCGGACGCTCGTCCCTCGCTCCCGCTGCTCGACCAACAAAGACCCCCCGTTGGTCGAGCAGGCCGAGCCCCGGGCGAGGCCGTCGTCGAGACCCCGACCCGGCACGCGAACCGGGCTCCAGAGGTCTCGACGACGCGGACGCTCGTCCCTCGTCCCGCTGCTCGACCAGCGGGGGCGTCAGCTGTCGAGGCCGAGCTCGGCCATCCGCTCGGCGTGCCGCTCGGTGAGGCGCGTGAACATCCGGCCGATGGCGGCTAGGTCGAGGCCGGGGCGGTCTACGCCGCCGGCGAGGAGGGCGGAGAGGGCTTCGCGTTCGGCGGCGACGCGTTGGGCCTGGGTGAGGGCCTCGCCCATGAGCCGGCGCCCCCAGAGGGCGAGGCGGCCGCCGGTGGTGGGGTCGGTGGCGATGGTCTGGCGCACGCGCTCGATGAGGTACGCCGCGCGGCTCTCGTCCTCGACGGACGAGACGACCAGGTCGCGGGTGTCGGGGTCGAGGTAGGCCGCGATCTCGCGGTAGAAGTCGTTGGCGAGTCCGTCACCGACGTAGGCCTTGACCAGGCCCTCGAGCCAGTCGGAGGGCGCGGTGTGCAGGTGGAACTGGTCGATGGCCGTCCGGAACGGCTTCATCGCGGCGAACGGGTCGGCGCCGAGCTCGGTGATCCGCTGGTGGAGCGGCTCGACCTTGCCGAACTCCGCGCTCGCCATCGCCGCGAGCGCGACCTTGTCCTCCAGCGACGGGGCCAGCTTGGAGTCCTCGGCGAGCCGCTCGAAGGCGGAGATCTCGCCGTACGCGATCACGCCGAGCAGCTCGACCATCGCGGCCCGGTAGGCCGGGTCCTGGAACGCAGCCGGGAACTCCCTGTCCGATGAG
>CAWJRK010000039.1:0-11169 GCA_963845215.1 uncultured Actinomycetota bacterium | reverse complement strand
CCTGCGATCACCCGCACCGTCTCGAACATGTCGTAGCCGACGGACTCGCTCAGCCGCACCTCGAAGACCGCCGGCTGTCCCTCAGCGACCGTCTTGCCCACCTGCTGCACCGTGACCCGCGGCGACGGGTCGTCGTCGGCCACGAGCAGCCGTCCCATGTAGACGTCGGTCATCAGCCCACGGGTGGCCCAGGTGGCCACCTCGTTGCGGGCGAGGTTGCGGTCGTCGAGCCGGTCACTCGCATAGCTGACCGGGATGCTTCCCGAGGTCTGACCCGGTGCCAGGTCGACGGTGAACCGCTGCTTCGAGCCGCGCTCCTGCCCGAAGGTCACTACCGTGAAGCTGGACGCCCGCGACACGTCCCCGCTGACCTTGAACGGCAGCCGCCCGGCCACCCCGCCCTCGCGGTCGCCTTCATCGATTCGGATCGTGGAGATGTCGAGCAGCGGAGTACGCCGTGCGGGCACGGGCGCCAGCGTGGCCGGCGCCGCGGCCAGGTCGGCGACCCAGACCCGGCCCTTGGCACTCTGGGCCACCAGCTCGACCCGGGTGATCTTCGTGAGGTCGATCGCCGCCTCGGACTCCGGGTCGACCACCAGTGCCTGCGCCCAGAGCTTGGTCAGCCCGGGGGCGGCGAGCAGCTCCGAGAGCTTGCCCGCCTGTTCGGGGGCGAAGGTGGACGAGTTGCCGGCGCGGTCGGTCAGCCGCACGCCGAGCTGCACGTCGCCGCGACGGCTGTCGACGATGGTGCGCAGCTCCAGCCGGTCGGTGCTGAGATCGAGCGGCTGGTCGAACGTCATGCCGCCGCGAGCTCCGACCTGGCTCCAGCCCATCTCGAACCAACGCCGGGTCGGCGTGCCTTCGCCGGCCTGGGTCCAGTGCGGGGCACCAGCGCGGAGCTGGCTCCCGCAGGCACCGACGGACACCTCGAAGCTCGCCACTCCCTGGCAGAACCTGGTCTCGGCGCCTTGCGCGAGCGACAGCTCACTGTCGAGGCCCGGCTTGCGCAGCTCCCGACCGCCGCCGATGGCGTGGCTGAGCACCTCGGCGCCGCCCGCCGACGTCACGGTGGCGTGCGAGCCGTCGAAGAGAGGGAGCGGCTTCTCGTCGCCTGTGAACACGTGCACCGCGCCGGCGACGTAGGCCCGGCCCACCGCGCGCTGCTCGGCAGCGTTGAGCCGGCCGGGATGCTCGCGACCGCAGGGCTTGGTGTCCCTGCCGCCCCAGTCGTCGAACGACGGAGCCTTGCTGATGCTCGGGGTCCACTCGGTGTTGAAGAAGTTGTGGTTGGCGCCCATCACCATCACCGAGCTCTTCAGCGAGGTGTCGTCAGCGGTGAGGTCGCGGCCGACATCGGTGAACTTCTGTCCCTGCAGGTCGCTGACGTCGCCGTCGCAGTAGGGCAGCAACGTCACGGTCGGCACGTAGGGAGCGGTCTGGGACGCGAAGTCGGTCGGGGCGATCAGCACCTGCCCGACGATGCGGTACGCCGCGGACAGCGGGATTCGGATCGACGCGCGGTCGACCCCCTCGCCACCGCGGCTGTGGCCGACCAGCACCACCTGGTCGAGGTCGGTCTGGTGCGCCGTGGCCAGGCCGGTCCAGTGGTCGAGGTGGCGCTGCACGATCGTCGCGCGAGCACCCGCGCCGCCGTCCTGGAGCCGGCCGTCCTGGGCGTTGATGCCGTTGACCCGCACCGAGACCGTGGTGTAGCCCTGCGAGGCAAGCACCCGTTGGATGTAGTCGTAGCCGAGGTGGCTGGGCGTCTCGACGAAGGGCGCCTGGCAGGGCCAGGAGTAGTCCTCCTTGCGGGTGCCCGGCTTGTAGCAGAACCCGTGTCGTCCGTGCATGAACAGCACCAGCGGTCGCGGGCCCGTGCTGGCCTCCGCGGCCGGCTCCACCACGTGTCCGACCATCTCGATCGGCTCGGGCATCCCGGCGATCCGCACCGCCGGCAGCTCGTAGTCGCTCGACACGATCGCGAACTCTCCTGGCACACCCGGGTCGACCCCGAGCGCGGCGGCTGCGGGGAGATCTGCCGAGGTGGCGCCGGCTGCGGCGCTGGCCTCGGTCACGTCGTCTCCGGCCTCGTCGAGCCGGTCACCGGACAGCATCACCTCGAGGTCGTCAGGGTCCGGAGGCGCCGGCGAGGTCACCACGGCCTCCACGGTGCGGCCGTCCGCACCGACGGTCGGCGGGCCGAAGGTCAGACCCGACCCGACGATGGTCGGCCGGTCGGACCCGATGGGCAGGCGGGCAGGAGATCGCCAGGTCACCTCGAAGGTGCCCGTCGACAGTTCGGCCACCTCCCAGCTGCCGCGGTCCTCGGAGGCGGACGGGGCGACCGACCGGACCCCGGCCGCCTGCGCGGGCGGAGCCAGCGCCACCGAGGCGATGACGGCCGCCGCCAGCGATCCGAGAAGAGCCGGCCAGATCCGTCGTGTCATCCGTTGCTCCCTGCGCTGGTGTGGGCGCCCATCATGCATCAGCGTTCCCCCACACCCGGTCCTTGCGTCACCAGGCACGATGAAGGGGTGGCTTTCGCACTGCGGGACCGGCTGGGCACCGCGCTCTTCCTGCGCGTGGCCGGACCCGACGGTGCGCGACACCGCGACCGGATCCACGGCACCCCGGGCCCGCGGTGGTTCGAACCAGGCAGCCCCATCGCCCAGGTGCACGGGGACGCGTCGATGTTCATCGGTGGCATCCGCGCGCTGATGATGCAGACGCTGCATCCCGCCGCGATGCGTGCCGTCGCCGAACACTCCGGCTACCGCGGCGACATGTGGGGACGCCTGGCGCGCACCAGCCGGTTCCTCGCCGTCACCACGTTCGGCACGGCTGACGACGCACAGCAGTCGGTGGACGTGGTGCGCGCCATTCACGAGCGGGTCACCGGCACCATGCCCGACGGCAGCGCGTACGCCGCCTCCGATCCGCACCTGCTGGCCTGGGTGCACCTCGCGGAGATCGACAGCTTCCTGCTCGCTCACCAGACCTACGGCAAGCGCCCGCTCGATCAGGCGGGTCGCGACGAGTACGTCGCTCAGACGGCCGAGGTGGCCCGCCGGCTCGGCGTGCTCGACCCGCCGACCAGCGAGGCCGGGCTGCGAGCCGCACTGGACTCCTACCGCCCGGAGCTGCGCGGCACCGACGACGCGCGGGAGGCCGTGCGCTACCTCCTCTTCAAGCCGCCGCTGCCGCTGGCCGCCCGGGCGCCGTACGGCGTGCTCGTCGCTGCCGCCATCGGCCTGATGCCGCGCTGGACCCGGCGACACCTGCGCCTGCCGTGGCTGCCGATCTCGGAGCGGACCGTCGTCCGGGTGCTCGGTGGCGCCGCGACCGGCACCATCCGGTGGGCGATGACCCGTCCCGCCTCGTGAGCCGGATGCGGGTTTGTTTCAATGGGCGGCGTGGACCAACCTCCGCCTGATCCCGAGCCTGTGCCCGTGCCCGGCCCCCTCCCTGGTCTCCGCGTGGCCGCTGGCCGGCGGGCACGCGGTCCGCGACTCGTTGGTCGCTGCCTACGCCGACCCCGCCCGCGGCTACCACGACACCCGGCACCTGGGCGAGGTGCTCGCGCGGCTCGACGAGCTGGCCGAGAACGGCACCCTGTTCGACCGGGTGCCCGTGGCCCTCGCGGCGTGGTTCCACGATGCGGTCTACGACGGCGAGCGCGACGCCGAGGAGCGGTCGGCCGCCTGGGCCGAGGACGCACTCGCCGACCTCGCGGAGCCGGCCGTGGTCGCCGAGGCCGCCCGGCTGGTGCGGCTCACCGAGACCCACCGCCCCGAGGCCACCGACGCCAACGGGTGCGCGCTGTCCGACGGCGACCTGGCGATCCTCGCGGCGCCGCCTGAGCGCTACACCGAGTACGTCGCGAACGTGCGCCTCGAGTACTCCCACCTGCCCGACGACGTTTTCGCCGCCGGGCGGGCCGACGTGCTGCGCGACCTTCTGGCCAAGCCGGAGCTGTTCCACACGGCGTACGCGCTGAAGCACTGGGAGGACGCCGCCCGCACCAACATGGAGGCCGAGCTGGAGGGCCTGCCGGACTAGCCGGCATTCTTTCGGCGGCGCAGGCCCGAGGCAACCAGCCGCTTGACCAGCTCGCGCGAGGTGACGGGCTCGGCGCCCAACGCGATCACCTGGTCGTAGTACTCGGCCGGCACGTCGTAGTGGTCGCGGTCGAAGCCGCGCTCGGGGATGCCGAGCAGGCGCGCGAACTCGTGCAGCTCGGCGTAGGACTCATCGCTGGCCACGTGCGACCACATCCGGCCACGCGAAGGGACGTTGGGCGGGTCGATCAGGATCATGCGGGACGGGCCCGCGCCGACGCGTCGTCGAGCATCGACCGCCAGGAGCGCACGAACTCCCCGTCGACGTAGGACTTGTACGTCGCGCCGGGCCGCACCTGCAGGCCGACGCTGAACTGCCGGACGCCCGCCCGGCTCAGCCACGGCACGTGCTCGGGCAGCAGCCCGCCGCCGGGCATCGCCAGTCTCGCCACGTCGGGCGACGAACCGGCCAGCGCCAGCACGTCGTCGTAGCCCTGGGTCAGGCCCTGCGGAGAGCCGGCGGTGCGCACGGCGGTCAGGCCGGGGAGGTTGATGATGCGCCGCCACTGGCGCGCGGCGTCCAGGGTGTGATCGATCGCGCGGTGGAAGGTCCAGGGCACGCCGGGCAACGCCGCCGACAGTGCCTGGCAGGTCAGCACGTCGACCTCCAGATCGGCGTCCAGGAAGCCGAAGACCACGCCCTCGGCCCCCAGGGCGGCGTACTCCTCGGCGAGCCCGACCAGGCGCACGAACTCGCCGCCGGTGGTCGTGTAGGTCTCGTTGAGCCGCAGCATGATCCGCACCGGCAGGTCGCTGGCGCGGATCACGGAGGCCGCCGACGCGAGATCGGGCGAGGTGCCGCACGCGTCGCCGGGCACCGTCATCGTCAGCCGATCGGCCCCGCCTTCGTGGCAGCCCGCGACATCGCGCGCGTGCAGCACGGTGACGTCGAGCAGCGCTTCAGCCATGCCTCCCAGATTAGGTGTTCGGGACGCGGGTTTGAGTCAGGCGCACAATGGGGGGGTGGACGACAGCCTGGACAACCTGGTCCTGTCGGCTCGAGCCCGGGTGCTCGCCGACCTGGTGGCCCGTCATCAGGCGACGGCCGCCGCGGTCTCCGCACTCGAGGATGCCTGCGAGTCGCGCCAGTGGTGGGCCCGGCAGTGGCCCGAGGGTGAGGTGTACGTCGCCGGGCTGGTCGCCCAGGACGTGCAGGACGCGCTCTTCGAGAAGGTCGGGCGCTGGCCGATGTGCCTGGCCTGCGACGAGGGCCCCGTGCACTCGCTGTACATCCAGCCCGACCTCGGCGGCCCCGACCCGGTCTGGGTGTGCGAGGAGACCGGCCAGGTCGCAGCAGCGCTGGGCCATCTGAACCGGCCGTGAGCTCGATCGGCCAGGGGTCTCGATACGGCCAACGAAACTCGTGCTCTCGGTGGTCGAGTAGCGCGAGCGAGGAGCGAGCGAGCGCGTATCGAGACCTAATCCCCGCCGAGCTGGATCCACATGGTGAAGCGGTCGGCCCGGTAGACGCTGCGAGAGACCTCGATGGTCTTGTCGCCGTTGAGGGCGCGGCGGGAGTGGCGGAGCACGACGCCGCCGGGCTCGATCTCCAACAGCTCTGCCTCCTCGTCGCTCGCCCGGTCGGCGCTGATCGAGTCCTCGGCCCAGCTCGGGTGCAGGCCTCGGGCGGCGAGGTCGTCGTAGAGGCTGGTCGGCATGCCGCTCTGCAGGAACCCCGGCAGCAGCACCTCGTTGAGGTAGGCGTCCTCGACACAGATCGGGATGCCGTCGCCACGCCGCAGCCGACGCCAGTGGATGACCGCGTCACCCTCGGTGAGGTTCAGTGCGCGCGCCACCCCGGGCCCGGCCTGTTCACGGCGGGCCAACAGGGTCTGCGACTCGGCGAGCAGGCCGCGACGCGACATCTCCTCGGAGTAGCCGGTGATCGTGGTGGCCACGCGACGGGGGCGGGCCACGAAGGTGCCTCGGCCGGGGATCCGCTCGAGCAACCCCTCGGCCACCAGGGCGTCGAGCGCCTGGCGGACGGTCATCCGGGCCACGCCGAACCGGTGCACCAGGTCGCGCTCCGAGGGGGCCGGCGAACCGGGGGCATTGCCCGCGACGAGGGATCGTACGTACTCCCTCACCTGGACGTGCTTGAGAGCCCGTCCGTCAGCGAGGAGCGCTTCTTCCACCTGTGCACACTAGGGCGGTCTAGCCCGGCCTGTCTCCTGAATCCTGAATCCGATTCGCGGCCGAAGATGGGGGGCAATCCTTATCGAACAATTGTTCGACTGTGACCTACCATGGGGTGATGGATTTCCAGACCACCCTTTTCGAGGCGCCGCCCACCGCGGCGCTGGGTTTCGACGGGCTGCAGCGCCGCGAGCTCAGCGACGGGGCCTGGGTCGACGTCGCCCGCACGTGGCTCCCCGACCCCGATGACGTGTTCGCGACGCTCGTCGCGGAGGTGCCGTGGCGGGCCGAACGCCGCCAGATGTACGACCGGGTCGTCGACGTGCCCCGGCTCGTCTACACCTACATGATCGACGAGCCGCTGCCCCACCCGGTGCTCACCGAGGCCCGCGAGGCGCTCTCCGACCACTACTTCTCCGAGCTGCTCGAACGCTTCCGCACCGCCGGCTGCTGCTACTACCGCGACGGCCGCGACAGCGTCGCCTGGCACGGCGACACCATCGGCCGGGGCAGCAGCCACGACACGATGGTCGCGATCATCTCGATCGGCGACCCCCGCAAGCTGTGCCTGCGGCCTCGCGGCGGCGGCGAGTCGATCGCGATCGAGATGGGCCACGGCGACCTGGTCGTGATGGGCGGCAGCTGCCAGCGCACCTGGGAGCACGCCGTCCCCAAGGTGGCCTCCGCCGGCCCGAGGATCTCGGTGCAGTTCCGGCCGTTCAACGTGTTCTAGGGTTTCGTCGTCCTCCCGAAGGCGACCTGTGGTCGGGTCAGCTTGGCCGCTTTCGGCTGTACGGAGGGTTGTGCCGCGATTTTGAGTCACCCGATGACCCAAAACAGCGGCACAAGCCCTGCGCTGGCACCGATCGATCGGTCAGCTACGCGCGCGGGCCCGACACCAGCCACGAGGCAACAGTCGGCAGACAGGAACCTAGAACTTCACCGTCGGCGCGATGTCGTGGCCCTCGGGGGCGTCGTAGAACTCGCGCTTGTGCACTCCTGCGATGCCGGTGAAGAACATCCACGGGATGGTCAGCACCAGCTTGTTCAGCGTGGCGACGGCGTCGTTGTAGTACTGGCGCGCGAACGACAGCTGGTTCTCGGTCTCCGCGAGCTGACGCTGCAGCTCGAGGAAGTTCTGGTTCGCCTTCAGGTCGGGGTAGGCCTCGGCGACGGCGTTGAGCCGCACCAGCGCCTGGGAGAGCTCGGCGTCCGCAGCAGCCTTGGCCGGTACGTCGTCGCCCTCCGCCGCGGCGGCGACTCCGGCCCGGGCCTTGGTGATCTCCTCGAAGACGCCGCTCTCGTGGGCGGCGTAGCCCTTCACGCTCTCGACCAGGTTGGGGATCAGCTCGGCGCGGCGGGTGAGCTGGACGTCGATACCACCCAGGGCCTCCTCCGCTCCCACGTCGGTGGTGCGGAGCTTGTTGAAGCCGACGATGACGAAGCCCACGAGGAGCACCAGCACCACGACGATGACGATGATCGCGATCAACATCAGGTTGTTCTCTTTTCCCTAGGTGTTTCGAACGTGCATCGAGCGGGGCTCACCAGGAACCTCCGCCACCCCCGCCGCCACCTCCGCCGCCGGAGAAGCCACCGCCCCCACCGCTCGACGAGGACGACTGCGTCGCCTGGTAGGAGGAGATGGCGTTGCTGACCGTGGAGTTGAAGTCGCTGACCATGGAGTTGACGAGTATGCCCGCACCGGCGCCGTGGTAGGCCCCGAAGTAGCTGGGCGTCGGCGGCTCGGCGCCCACCTCGATGCGGTACTTGGCCGCCCACTCGTCTGCGCAGTCGAGGGCCACTGCCCACGGGATGTACTGCGTGTACAGCTCCTGGCGGCCGGAGAAGTCGAAGCGGTCCTGGCTCGAGGGCGTGGAGAGCACGCGGTGGAAACCGCCGACCTTCGACCAGAGGTCACGGCCCTGGGCGGTGCGCTTGGTGCCCGAGCCGGTCCTCATCAGCGGCATCCCGGTGATCGCGAAGGCGCCGGGGATGACGGCCAACATGGTCATGTTGAGTGGGTTCCAGATCGCGATCACGAGCACCAGGATCAGTGCGGCGACCACCAGCAGGCCGCCGATCCCGCCCAGCCCGGAGGTGACCAGGTTGCCCGAGCGGCGCGCCCAGTCCTTGACGTTGGAGTCGAACGACGCGATCTCGGTCTTCAACCGCTGGCCGGCCGACACGTCCTTGGGCGCTGCCACGAACGACGTGCCCGGCCCGCCGAGCAGGTGCGCGACTCCGACCGTGACCTCGTCGAGGCCGGCCCAGCCCTGGGCACCCTGCTTGTCGGAGATCGTCCACGCCTCGCCGTCCTTCCGGAGGTCGATGGCGCCCTTGTCCGCGGCGTACATCAGCGTCGCGACGTAGTCCTCCTGCTTGATGGACTCGGTGAAGATGTACTTCGCCTGGGCCGGTCCGATGCCGTCGGGCGGTGCGTACATCAGCGGGAACTGCGGGTTGCGCTCATAGCTGGTCCGCGCTGCCACCACGCCGATGACGGCAGCCGCCAGGCCCATCAGGAGCACAATGCCGAGCAGGATCGGGTTGCTGCTGAGGGTCCGGTCGAGCCGGGCCGACCACGGCACGTCCTTGTCCTGCTCAGGGGTGGGCAGGTCGAGGCCGGTCTTGATCGAGACGGGCGTGTGGTCCGGCAGCGGTCCGGTGGTCACGGTCAGCGTCTCGGTGCCGGCCCCGGTGGCCTCGCAGCCGGTGGTCTCCCCGATGCCCACCGCACACTGCACCTTGTCGGATGACGGCGCGGGCAGGTGCACGGTCAGGCTGGACTTCTCGATGTCCTGCAGCCACCCCGTCGGGATCAGCTGCCAGTAGAACTGGCTCTGCTCGTCGACGCCTTGACCCGGCTGGATGGCGTCGTGCATGGAGTACTCGATGACATAGGTGTGCTCACCCATGCCGAGCGTCTCGGACGCGGACCCGATCTTGAGGTTGGTGATCCGCCGGTGCTCTTCCTTGAGCTCCTCGAAGGGCTCCTCTTCCCCGTCCAGGGTGACCGACACGTCGTACGGCTCGCGGCGCGTCGACGGCGCCGTCGGGTCCGCGCGGTCCAGGAACCGGAAGATCCCGTGCCGGGTGAACAGCCCGTCGATGGTCAGCGTCTCGGTGACGTGGATGTCACCGTCCTCGTCGACCACGAAGTCGGCCTGGTAGTCGGTGATGGTCGACGGCTCTGACACCGACGCGGCGCCGCCGAAGTCCATCCCGAACCACTCGCCGTTCCAGGCGGCGGCGTTGGCGAAGATGGCCGTGAACACGAAGCCGAAGCCGAACAGGTAGGCCAGGACTCGCTTCATGGCGAGAACAGTAGGGCTAAGCCCGCTTCCTGGCGCCCTGGTCCAGACAAACCAGGTGAGCCGTGTCGGTGGCTCCTGGAAGACTCCTGGGCGATGAGCACTCCCACCGAGCGACCCAGCCTCGCGTCGTTCTGGCACGACCTGCCGCGCGAGGGCAAGCTGCTTCTCTCGGTGATCGTCTTCGAGTTCATCGGCACCGGCCTGGTGCTGCCGTTCCACGTGGTCTACCTCCACGAGGTACGCGACTTCTCCCTCAGCGACGTCGGCATCCTGCTGGCGCTCTCGCCGTTGGCCGGCGTCCTGATCCTGGGGCCGGCCGGGGTCGCGATCGACCGGCTCGGCCCACGCCGGGTGCTGATCGCCTCGTTGCTCTGCCTCACGACCGGCGACACGATCCTCGCGTTCGCCGACACCCAGGTCACGGCCGCGATCGGCCTCGGGCTCAACGGCATCGCCTTCGGGGTCTCGTGGCCGGCCTCCCAGAGCCTGATCGCGGCGGTGGTGCCCCAGCACCTGCGGCAGCGCTACTTCGGCGTGAACTTCGCGCTGCTCAACCTGGGCATCGGGATCGGCGGCATCCTCGGTGGGTTGCTGGTCGACGTCGACCGACTGGCCACGTTCCAGGCCATCTACCTGGCCGATGCGGCGAGCTACCTGCCCCCGCTGTTCCTCCTGCTCGTGCCGCTGCGACACGTCGCCCGCGCGGTGGCGCACGAGCCGGCGCACGACGAGGTGCCGGCCACCTACCTCACGGTGCTCCGCCAACCCGCGGTCGGCGCGCTGACGGTGCTGACGTTCGTCGCGGCGTTCGTCGGCTACGCGCAGCTCAACACCGGCATGCCCGCGTTCGCGCGCGCCGTCGGCGAGATCTCGACGCGCGGGCTCGGCTTCGCGTTCGCCTGCAACACGTTGGTGATCGTGCTCCTGCAGCTCGTGGTGCTGCAACGGATCGAGGGGCGGCGCCGCACCCGGGTGATCGCGGTGATGGGGCTGGTCTGGGCCTTCTCCTGGCTGCTGCTCGGCGCCTCAGGCTGGGTGCCCGGCACGCTGGGCGCGACCATGTTGGTGGCGGCGTGCGCGTCGGTCTTCGCGCTCGGCGAGACCCTGCTGCAGCCCACCATCCCGGCACTGGTCAACGACCTGGCCCCCGACCACCTGCGCGGCCGTTACAACGCGGTCAGCTCCGGAGTGTTCAACCTCGCCGCGATCCTGGCCCCGCCCATCGCGGGCGTGCTGATCGACCGAGAGCTCGGCTACGTCTACATCGGCCTGCTCGTCGGGGGCTGCGTGCTCGTCGGCCTGCTGTCGGTGCTGCGGCTCGAGAGGGAGCTGACACCGGGGATCAACGGCGTACGCCAGGCCGAACCGGATCCGGTCAGCGGCTGACCAGCCAGATCAGGAAGACGATCACCGCGAGCGCGGCGACGCCCTGCTTCCAGTAGGTCCTGAGCACGATCGGCACCACGGTGGCGCCGAGGTTGATCGCGTCGTCCTGCCGTGGCGCGGCCGGTGCGGGGTCGGAGGGCCGAGCCGTGCCGGCGTCGATGTCCCCCAACGCCGGCACGGCGGCCGCGGGCTCACCTGACTCCTCCCCAGGT
>CAWJRK010000038.1:0-9704 GCA_963845215.1 uncultured Actinomycetota bacterium | reverse complement strand
GACCGGCTGAGATCGCCGATGCGGATCCTGTTCACGTTCATCGGTGGCTACGGCCACTTCCACCCGCTCATCTCCGTCGCGCGCGCGGCCGAGGCTGCCGGGCACACCGTGGCGGTGGCCGGCTCGGGCAAGCAACGCGACGCCGTTGAGCGCGCCGGCTTCACGGCCTTCTCCACCTCGGAGCCTCACCCGGGGGGCGTGGCGCCTCCCGAACCACCTGCGGTGCCCCCCGAGCGCTGGGACGCCGAGCAGGAGGCCAGGCACTTCCGCGACGCCTTCGCCGAGCGCGGTGCCAGGCGGCATGCCGCCGCCCTGCTGGAGATCGCCCGCGACTGGCGGCCCGACCTGGTCGTCCGTGACGAGGTCGACTTCGGTAGCGCGATCGCGGCAGAGCGGTACGCCGTGCCGTCCGCCACGGTGCTCGTGCTCGCGTCGGGCGGCCTGCTGCGCAAGGAGATCGTGAGCGAACCCCTCAGCGTGCTGCGGGCCGAGCACGGGTTGCCGCCCGACCCCGGCCTGAGCATGCTCGACCGCGACCTGGTGCTGGCGCCGTTCCCGGCATCCCTGCGGAGTCCCGAGTTCCCGCTGCCGCCGACGGCGTTCGAGTTCCGGCAGCCGAAGCCAGCCACGGTCGCGCGGTCGTCGCCGACACCGACCGTCTACCTCACCCTGGGCACCGTGGTCCTCGGCGACGTCGCTCATATCTTCCCTCGGGTGCTGGCCGGACTGTCGCAGCTGTCGGCCCAGGTCGTGGTCACGGTCGGGGCCCGCCGCGACCCGGCGAGCCTGGGGCCGGTGCCCGACCACGTCCGGATCGAGAGGTTCGTGCCGCAGGACGAACTGCTGCCGCAGTGCGACCTGGTCGTCTCGCACGGCGGCTCGGGCAGTGTGGTGGGCGCCCTCGCGCACGGGCTCCCGCAGGTGCTCGTCCCGATGGGTGCCGACCAGCACTACAACGCCGCTCGGTGTGCAGAGCTCGGTGCCGCGCGGGTCCTCGATGCCGTCGACCTCACCCCTGACGACGTACGGAGGGCTGTCTCGGAAGCGCTCGCTGACGACGGCTACCGGCAGGCGGCGCAGCGGATCGAGGCGGACATCGCCGCCCTGCCCGGCCCGGAGCGCACGGTGCCGCTGCTCGAGCGGCTCATCTGAGTCACGGGGTCGAGCGGTCGAGGATCATCTCGGCCACCAGGCGTGGGTCGCGCAGGTGCGGCTGGTGCGGGAAGCCGGGGATCCGCTCGACCTCGGCCTGAGGCAGGGCTGCCTCCCAACTGCGGTGCATCCAGGCGGGCACGAACAGGTCGCGGGTGCCGAACACCAGGGTGGCCGTCGCCGACGTGGAGGAGTGGCTCCATGACGCACGAATCTACTGGCGATCCTGCGCCCTGGTGAGCTCCGCGACCAGCGCAGCCGTGGCGGGGACCGTCTCCGCGCCAGCGCGGTGCACGATCCCGAAGGTGCGCGACCCGAAGGCCTTGCTCTCCCTCACCTCGACGTCGGGGTGGCGGAAGGCCTCCAACGCCGAGCGCGGCAGCAGCGCCACTCCGAGGCCGACGGCCACCAGGTTCTGCACCACGACGTAGTCGTCGGTCACGTGCCGCACGTCGGGCGCGAACTCCGCCGCCGCGCACAGTCCCACGGCGTGCTCGCGGCACCGCTCGCAGCCGACGATCCAGGGCTCGGAGGCCAGGTGGCGCATCGACAGGCCGCGCCGCCGGACCAGCGCGTGCCCGGGCGGCAGCACCAGGTGGACCGGCTCGGTGGCCAGGGGCCGCCACACCAGACCGCTGCCGGCGACCGGCTGCTCGTCGTAGCCGAACACCAGGGCGAGGTCGGCGTCCCCGGCCGCCAGCAGCCCGATCGCCTCCGGTGGCTCGGCCTCGGTGAGAGCCACGTCGACCTCGGGGTGACGGGCGCGCAGGCCGGCCACGGCACGCGGCACCAGGGTCGCCGCTGCGGAGGGGTACGCCGCCAGCCGGACCCTCCCGCGGCGGAGGTCGGTGAGCGTCGCCATCTCCTCGTCGGCCATGTGCAGCTCGCCCGCGATCGCGTCGGCACGACCGAGCAGCACCCGTCCCGGTTCGGTGAGCTCGACACCGGTCGGTGAGCGCAGCAGGAGCGCGCACCCTGCTTGGCGCTCGAGAGCGCGCAGGTGCTGGCTGACCGCCGGCTGGGTCCAGCCGAGGGATCGGGCCGCGGCGCTGATCGAACCCGAGCGCGCCACCTCGCGGAAGATCATCAGCCGGCGCGGGTCCATCCAGCGAGCATAAGCGCTGCTTATGCCTGCACCAAGAAGTTCCCGTCTTCCTTGGAACGACGGTGGCGTCCACCATGGAGAGCATGAAGACGATCGGACTCATCGGCGGACTCAGCTGGCTCTCGACCGCGCAGTACTACCGCGTGCTCAACGAGGAGGTGCAGTCGCGCCTCGGGGGTCATGCCTCGGCATCGATCGCCCTGCAGTCGCTGGACTTCTCGCAGGTGCGCGCCCACCAGCAGACCGGCGACTGGGCCGCCGCCGGCCGGATGCTGGCCGAGGCCGGACGCCGCTGCCAGGACGCCGGCGCCGACACCGTGCTGATCTGCTCCAACCTCATGCACCGCGTCGCCGACGACGTCGAGGCGGCTCTCGACGTGCCGCTGCTGCGCATCACCGACGCCATCGCCAACCGTGCGCTCGAGCAGGGCTGGACCCGGCTCGGGGTGCTCGGCGCCACGTGGGTGATGGAGGAGGACTTCTACGTCGGCCGGCTGGCCCGCGCCGGCCTGCACGTCCAGGTGCCGGAGGCCGCGGACCGGGCCGTCGTCGACCGCGTGATCTTCGACGAGCTGACCCAGGGCCGGGTCGTCGACGAGTCGCGCACGGCGTACAGCCAGATCATCGGTCGGCTCGCGGACGGCGGAGCCGAGGCGGTGGTGCTCGGCTGCACCGAGATCGAGCTGCTGGTCGGCCCGGACGACTCACCGGTGCCGCTGCTCGACTCCATGCGGGTGCACGCGGAGGCGGCGGCCGCGTTCGCCCTGTCGCCGGAACTGGGCGCGCGCATCGCGGTAGGTGCTGAGCGCTGACGTAGGGTCGCGGCGTGGCAGACACCGCCCGCCGCAAGGCGCCTCTCTGGCTCGAGACGATCATTCTGCTCGTCATCGCCGTGGCGCTGGCCCTGGTCATCAAGACGTTCTTCGTGCAGGCCTTCTACATCCCGTCGTCGTCGATGCGGCCGGGTCTGGTCGTCAACGACCGGATCCTCGTGCAGAAGCCGTCGTACTGGTTCGGGGGCGAGCCGCAGCGCGGTGACGTCGTGGTGTTCGAGGACCCGGGTGGCTGGCTGCCGGCCCCCGCGGCCGAGGCCACCAACTGGCTGACCCGCGGCATGGCCAAGATCGGCCTCTACCCGACCGGCGGCCACCTCGTGAAGCGGGTGATCGGTGTCGCCGGCGACACCATCGTCTGCTGCGACGACGACGGCAGACTGGAGATCAACGGCTACGTGATCGATGAGGACGACTTCCTGGCTCCGCAGCGCAGGTGCGACGGGCCGATGCCGTCGATGTGCCGCGAGGACTGGCGGGTCGGCCCGATCCCCGAGGGAGATCTCTTCGTCATGGGCGACAACCGCGGCCAGTCCGCCGACTCCTCGGCGAAGATCTGTCGCGACGACGCCGAGTGCGACCAGGACCGGCCGTTCGTCTCCACGGACCTGGTGGTCGGCAAGGTGTTCGCCCTGGTCTGGCCGATCAAGCACTTCGACTGGATCGGCCGTCCGGACGCCTTCGACGACGTGCCCGACCCCAGCTGACTCATGCAGGAGCGCTACGTCGCCGTGGTCGGCCCGAGCGCTGCGTCGCTCGAGGGTCAGCCGGACCGCGAGCTGGTGCTGGCCACGGCGTACGACGTGGGGCGGCTGCTCGCCGGGCGCGGCGCGGTGGTGCTGTGCGGCGGTGGCACCGGCGTGATGGGCGCCGCGGCCGACGGTGCCGCTGCGGCCGGGGGCACCTCGATCGGGTTGCTGCCCGGCGCCGACCGGGGCGAGGCCCATCCCTCGCTGTCGTTCGCCCTGCCGACCGGCCTCGGCGAGCTGCGCAACGGCCTGCTCGTGCGCGCTGCGGATGCGGTGATCGCTGTCGGCGGGAGCTGGGGCACGCTGAGCGAGATCGCGCTGGCCGTGCGCACCGAGGTGCCGGTCGTCTCGCTGCTCGGCTGGGACCTTCCGGACGGCGTACGCCGGGAGGCCAACGCCGCGGACGCCGTCGGCGCCGTGCTGGGCTGACTCCTGGGCCGAGTCAGGACCAGCTCTCGCTGAGCAGCCGGTCGAACGCGAGGTGCAGCACCTGGGCGCGACTGCGGTCGCCGTGCTCGGCGGCGACGAAGTGGCTGCCGATGAACATCGAGAACGCCAGCAGGCAACGGGCCTCGACGTCGTCCGCGTCGCTGCAGAACTGGGCGAACTGCGCCCGCAGGTAGGCCATCCGGCGGTTGTCGATGCCGTGCAGCCGAGCCGCGACCTCCTTGTCGCGACGGGCCCACTCGCGCACCGCGAGCTCGACGTCGAGGTCGACCGAGGCGGCCAGCCCGAACAGTCGCTGCAGCTTGTCCTTCGGGCCGTCGGGCCGGCTCTCGACAATGGTGATGACGTCGTCGACGACCGTCTTCTCCCAGGAGTCCAGCATCTCGGTGAGGAACGCCGGTCGACCCGGGAAGTGCCAGTAGAACCCGCCCTTGGTCACCCCTAGCGTCTCGGCGAGCACCTCGATCCGGATGGCGTCGGGGCCGCCCGTCGCGAGCGCCCCGAGCCCGGCCTCGACCCAGGCGTCCCGGGGAGTTCTGAGCTTCGCCACGGGATCAATCTATACGGCAGCGTATTGACAGAGGCAACTGCCTGGCCTAGCGTCTATACGTCAGCGTATGGATTGAGGGGCGATGAGGATTCCGACCGAGGCACACACCGCCCGACCGTGGCGGATCCGAGAGATCGCGCCCGACTTCACCGTCGAGGACGTCTGGGCACTGCCCGTCCATGGCACCGCCGACGACTTCCCGGCGGCCGTGCAACTGGCGGTCTCCGCCGACCCGTCCGACTCGCCGTCGCTGCCCGCCCGGGTCCTGTGGCAGGCGCGGGACCTGCTCGGCAAGTGGTTCGGTCTCGGCCGGATCTCCGAGGCCGGCGACAGCGGATCCTCGAATGCGCTCCCGATTCCGGGTGCGCGCGAGACGTCGCTGCGGTCGCGGCTGCCGGACGACCTGCGCGACACCGTCGCCGACCTGGACTTCGGCTCGGTGCCGTTCACGCCGCTCTACCGGACCGACCGCGAGTTCGCCGCGGAGATCTCGAACCAGACCGTGCACGGCGTCATGCACCTGGCCTGGGTCGAGCAGGACGACGGGCGGTTCCAGGGGCAGATGGCCGTCTACGTGAAGCCCCGCGGTCGGCTCGGCCACGCCTACCTGGCGTTCATCAAGCCGTTCCGCTACTTCGTCGTCTATCCCGCGATGCTGCGGCAGATTCAACGTCGATGGGACGCGCGCTCGTGACCCTGCCGCCCGGCCAGCGCCGCGCCGACGGCTTCCCGCGCTTCGGCACCCACCTGTCCACACCTCCGCCACCGGTGCCCGCCGACCCGGCGATCACCGTGCGCGGAGCAGTGACCGAGGCGTTCGACGTTCCGCTCACCGCCCTCGCGGACCTGCCGCGGCGCGAGCTCACCGCCGACTTCCACTGTGTGGCCGGATGGTCGGCGACCGGCCTGCACTGGGAGGGCGTCGCCTTCGCCACCTTCTATCGCGCCCACATCGAGCCGGCCCTGCCCGTGGGCACGGCCGTCACGCACGTGTCGTTCCGGGGCCTCGACGGGTACGCCGCGGTGCTCCTGCTCGAGGATGCACTGGCCGACGACGTGCTCATCGCCGAGCACCTCGACGGCGAGCCGCTCGACCCCGATCACGGGGCGCCGGTGCGCCTGGTGAGCCCGCAGCAGTACGGGTACCTGAACACCAAGCACCTCAGCCGGATCGAGGTCCACACGTCCGAGCCCAAGCCGCGGGGGCCGCTGCTGCGCAGCCGTCTGGTGCTGCGGCTGCTGGGCCGCCACCCACGAGCCCGGGTCTGGGAAGAGGAACGCAACCAGGACCTGCCGGCCTGGGTGGTGCGACCCGTCTACCGCGCGCTGATCGGACCGATCCGGCGGCTCTCGGCCAGGCGCTAGGACGCTAGGAGCCGGCCCGCACCCGCGAGATCCGCTCCAGGTGCTGCTCGCCCCAGTCGCCGAGTGGCGCCAGCGCCCGCTCGAGTGCCTGGCCGGTCTCGGTCAGCCGGTAGACCACCTTGGGCGGCACCTGCGCGTGGACCTCGCGATGCACCACGCCGTCGCGCTCGAGCTCGCGGAGCTGCTGGATCAGCACCTTCTCCGAGACCGTCTCGAGCTCCCGTCGCAGCTCACCGGTGCGGCGCGGCTCGACGCTGAGCGCCCACAGGATCAAGGGCTTCCACTTGCCGCCCACGACCGAGACCGCGGCGTCCAGACCGCACAGGAACTCGCCGTCCATCAACGCTCCAAAACTTACCAATTGGTCAGTACGTCGGAAAATAGTGGGTACTAGCCAGACAGACGGTACTCGTCGGAGGCTGGCACCACCACCCCCCGACGAGAGGATCCCGATGTCCCACCCCACCGTTGCCGTGCTCGGTCAAGGCCCCATGGGAGCCGCGCTGACCCGCGCGCTGCTCGACGCAGGAGTGACCACCATCGTGTGGAACCGCACTCCGGAGCGCGCGGCGACGCAGGTAGCGGCCGGTGCGCGGCTGGCCAGCAGCGCGGAGGAGGCCGTGCGCTCAGCGGAGTTGGTCATCGCCGTGCTGCGCGACCACGACTCCACGCGTCAGGTGCTTGCGAACATCCCCGACGACGCGTTCGTCGGCCGCACCGCCGTGGGCTTCGCGACATCCACACCCAACGTCAGTCGAGCCACCGCGCGCTGGGCCGGCGGGCGCGGGATCACCTGGGTCAGCGGGGCCATCATGGTCCCGACGCCGCTCATCGGCAGCGCCGAGGCGCTGTTCCTCTACAGCGGCGACCCGGCGGCGTACCGCCCCTACGCGGAGGTGCTGGGCATCCTGGGCGGCGACGCTCGCCACGTCGGCGACGACCACGGTCTGGCCTCGCTGCTCGACACCGGGATGCTCGAGGTGTTCTTCGCCGGCATGACCGGGTTCCTGCACGCGGCCGCCATGGTCACTGCCCAGGGAGTCAGCGCAACCGAGTTCCTGCCGTTGGCGCGGGTGATGGTGGACATCCTGCCGGCGTCCCTCGAGGGGCTGGCCCGCGACGTCGACGAGGGCGCCTACCCCGGCACCGAGGACAACCTCGCGATGGAGCTCTCGGCGCTCCGCCACATCGCTGAAACCAACGACGACATCGGCCTCGACGGCCGGCTCCCCCACCTGCTGCGCGACCTGGCCGCCGCCGCCGTCGCAGAGGGGCACGGGGGTGACGGGTGGTCGCGGGTGGTCGAGCAGCTCCGGAAGCCCGGCCCGCGGTCGGCGGCCTAGCGGCCTAGCGGCCTTCTGCCTGCGCGACCAGGGCGTCGAGGGCGACGGGTGCGTCGGCGGTGACCATCGGCCCGACGCCGTCGGCGCCCGGGCCGTCGATCGTCGTGGTCACCGTGACCTCGGCGCCCTCCGGCGTCGCCCGCACCACGTGATCGATCCGGATGGTCAGGTCGCCGATCGTGAGCTGGTCGAGGTAGCGCGCGTCGGGCTCGACGACCTCCAGCGTGAACGGCGCCTCGATGCCGCCGCGCAGCGTCATCGTGCCCGTCGTGCCGACCTCGAACAGGCCGTTGAGCGAGACCTCTTCGACCGCGGGGTCCCAGTCGGACCAGGTCGCGATGTCGCTCCAGATCCGCCAGATCGCGGCGGGCGAGGCCGTCGTGGTCACCGTGCCGGAGTGCTCGAAGGTCATGTCTCTCTGCCCACCGTCATCTCGCGGTCGCCGAAGCGAACCTTGTCTCCCTCGACCAGTGTCGAGGGACGTCCGGGCGGCAGCGCCTTGGGGACGCCCTGGCGCACCAGCACCGAGCCGTTGGTCGAGCCCCGGTCCATCACCACGAGGGCTCCGTCGGGCACGACCTGAAACTGGGCATGGGTCTTCGAGAGAGACATGTCGGAGGACCGCAGAGGCACCAGGTGCTGCACCGGCTCGCCCTGCCGCGGCTCCGGTCGCCGTCCCACGAGGGCCAACCCCTCGACGACGAAGGTCTCCCCGGTGTCGAAGCTGACCCGCCAGCGGCTGGCGGCCGGTGCCGGCGGCGGTGAGCTGGGTGCCGGTGAGCTGGGTGCCGGCGCCGACGACGGGATGGGCGGCGGGAGCGGTGGCGGGGGCGGCGGGGGCGGCGGGGGCGGCGGCGTCCGCGGTGCCGCCAGGGGCGGCGTCGGCGCGGGCACCGGCTCAGGTGACTGCTCGGGCTGGCTCGGCAGCAACCGCATGGCGGTCAGGTTCACGATCTGGCGAGGGCGGCTCTCCTCGACCGGCTCGTGGATGAGCACCGGGCGGATGTCGACCACCACGGCGTGGCTGACGTGGTCGTGCCAGCCCCGGCGCCGGCCCCCACCGTCCATCACCGCGGTCCAGGCCAGGGTGGCCACGCCGAGGCAGAAGGTCGGCAGCGCGGCGACCCCGAGAATGAGGCTGCGCAACAGCGCACGGCCGACGCCGATCGGCGCTCCGGTCTCGTGGTGCACGACCCGGAGGCCCGCCAGGGACTTGCCCGGCGAGACTCCCGCGATGCCGAGCAGCACGGCGAAGGCGCCTGCGACCACGACGACCACGGCAGCGATCAGGACAACGCCGGCCCAGGTGCGGTCGTCGTTGAAGAACAAGCGGTAGGCGAGGTAGACGGCGCCGGCGTACAGGCTCCACGCGATCAGCCGATCGACCGTGAACGCGTAGAAGCGCCGGTCGAGCTCGGCTGCCGGATACGTCGTGGGGCCGCTGGTGGCGGTCTGGGTCATCGCGTCGGCACGTTCAGGGCCGGGAGACCTGGATGGTGACGCCGTCGCCGAGGTTGATGACGGCTCCAGGGATGAGCTGGACCGCGATGCCGGGCTTGAGCTCCTCCGGACCGAGGCCGGGCTGCACCAGCACGGTCCCGTTGGTCGAGCCCATGTCGGTCACCACGGCGCTGCCGTGGTCGGCGCCCGCGCCCGGCCGGATCTCGATGTGGGTGGAGGAGATCTCGTGCAGCGGACTCTGCACCGTCACCAGGCGCGGCTGCTCGGTGGAGGTGAACCGCCGGGCTTCAGGAGCGCGCCCGACCAGCACCACGCGATCAACGTCCAGGGTCTCGCCGTTGGAGATGACCAGCTTCGCGACCGACCGGACGATGCCGGGCGGCTGGGGCTGCCCGGGGATGCCCGGCTGCTGGCGGCCGAAGTCGTCTGGGTCGAGGCCCGCCCTGGTCATGCCGTCGTGGTCGGGATCGACCGGGGTCGGGGCCATCGGCGGGAGGGGCGGGGGCGGCGGCAGCGTCGGCAGCGTCGGGGTCACCGGGAGTGGCTCGATGGGCCCGGTGGCCTCGGCGAGCCCGGCGGCGTACGGCGAGGGCTGGGCGTTGGTGTCGGCGTCGTCGTCGAGTGGTGAGGACTCCTCGACCACCTCCGGCACGATGTCGGGGACGACCTCGTGGGGTGTCTCGGCGACCGGCGGGGCGG
>CAWJRK010000037.1:0-11052 GCA_963845215.1 uncultured Actinomycetota bacterium | reverse complement strand
GGGCGCGGGTACGGCCGATGCCGTAGATGTACGTGAGTGCGACCTCGATGCGCTTGTCGCGCGGGAGGTCGACTCCAACGAGGCGTGCCATGTCTGGCGTGTTTCCCTTCGATCTGCAGCGGTTTCGTTCGTGTCGCGCCCGGTCTCGTCTGAGTCCGGCTCCGGCCGTCTGCTCCGGAGGTGATTCGCCCCGGCGTCGGGACTAAGCGATCACGTTGTGGGTTATGCAGTTGTGCTGCCGGTGGCTGAGGTGCGAGTTCTGCCAGCTCGAAACTCTCAGCCTTGCCTCTGCTTGTGACGCGGGTTCTCGCAGATCACCATGACGCGGCCGTGGCGACGAATCACCTTGCACTTGTCACAGATCGGCTTGACGCTCGGGTTGACCTTCATGTCAGCCCTTTCTAATTCGGGTCGGCTGGTTACTTGTAGCGGTAGACGATGCGACCTCGTGTGAGGTCGTACGGCGACAGCTCCACCACGACCCGGTCCTCAGGGAGGATCCGGATGTAGTGCTGGCGCATCTTGCCGCTGATGTGCGCGAGAACCTTGTGACCATTGCTCAGCTCCACTCGGAACAACGCGTTCGGAAGCGCCTCGACGACGGTGCCCTCCATCTCGATCACGCCTTCTTTCTTCGCCATGTCCTCACAATCTGGTCGCTGGTTGTCTACCGTTCGACCCGGGAACCTCCGGCTCCAGCGGAGTGAGCCGGGCCGGGACCTCGTGCAGCCGTTCCGTGAGCCTCATTCCCCGGGCGCACGCCTGACCTGCTCGATGAGTTGTCAGAGATGGTCCGGGCAGCCGCGAGGCACCACGAAACAGACCCACGTTGGGCCGAAGAAGCAGTCTAGTCCGACCCGGGCGGGAATCCCTAATTGGAACGAGCAGTAGCCCGCGAGGCACGAGCGGGCTGCGTGGGCGAGTGAAGGTCGAGCAAGCGACGGGGCTTGAGCTTGCGAAGGCCCGTGAACGTGACGAGACCCGGTGAGGTTCAAACGGACCCGTCGGCTAGCAGGCGCAGGGTCTGCTCCCGGGCCGGCGAAACCCCCGGTTCGGTGCCGGTGTAGGCGCCGCCGACGGGGTTGACCATCACCTCGTCGACGTCGTACGTCGTCGCCAGGGCGTGCAGCGCGGTGCGGGCCTGGTCCGGGTCACCGATCACCCACCGCTCGCGCATCGCGTCGAGCAGGTCCTGCTGGGCGTGCGGCGAGCTCGACCTTCTCCGCCTCCTCGACCAGCGGCTGCGGGGTGAGCGGGGCACCGGTCCGCAGCGCCACCATCTGGAGCAGCTGCGGCCGGCCAGCCGTTCCGCCTCCTCCCGGGTGGGAGCGACCGCGGCGTTGACGGTCAGGAAGGTCCGCGGCGCCGCCAGCTCGGGCGAGGGCCGGAACGCGCTGCGATACAGCTCGAGCGCCTCGGCGGTGCCGCGTCCGGAGAAGTGGTGGGCGAAGACGTACGGCAGCCCCTTCTCCGCGGCCAGCCGCGCGGAGTAGTCCGAGGACCCGAGCAGCCAGATCATCGGCACCGAGCGGGCGCCCGGCGTCGCCTTGAGCACGTGCGTGCCGGCCGCGCAGGTCGAGGCCCACGCCGTCCGGCTCCATCATGGCCAGCACGTTCTCGACGTACTCGGGGAACCGGGCGACCGCCTCGTCGGTGACGCCGCCCGCGCCATGCCGCAGCGCCCAGCTGGTGACCGGGTCGGTGCCCGGGGCGCGGCCGATGCCGAGGTCGATCCGTCCCGGGTACGCCGCCTCCAGCAGCGCGAACTGCTCCGCGACCACCAGGGGCGCGTGGTTGGGCAGCATCACTCCGCCCGATCCGACCCTGATCCGCTCGGTCGCGCCGGCCACCATGCCGATCAGCACCGGCGGGTTCGTGGCAGCGACCGCGGGCATGTTGTGGTGCTCGGCCAGCCAGTAGCGGCGGTAGCCGAGCTCGGCCAGCGCTGCTCATGTCAGTACTGCTCGTCCTCGACGAAGGCGTCGTCGTCGTCATCGCCGTACGCCGCCAGGGCAGCGTGCGGGTCGAAGCCGGGCGCGCTGTCCTTGAGGGACAGACCCATCTCGACCAGCTTGGCCTTGACCTCGTCGATCGACTTCGCACCGAAGTTGCGGATGTCGAGCAGGTCCTGCTCCGAGCGGCTGATGAGCTCACCCACGGTGTGGATGCCCTCGCGCTTGAGACAGTTGTAGGAACGCACGGTCAGCTGCAGGTCCTCGACCGGGAGGGCGAGGTCGGCAGCCAGCTGCTCGTCGACCGGCGACGGGCCGATGTCGATGCCCTCGGCCTCGACGTTCAGCTCGCGGGCCAGACCGAACAGCTCGACCAGGGTCTTGCCGGCCGAGGCGATCGCGTCGCGCGGCAGGATCGACGGCTTGGTCTCGACGTCGATGACCAGCTTGTCGAAGTCGGTGCGCTGCTCGACACGGGTGGCCTCGACCTTGTAGGTGACCTTGAGGACCGGGCTGTAGATCGAGTCGACCGGCATCCGGCCGATCTCGTTGTCGGCGCCCTTGTTCTGGACGGCCGACACGTAGCCGCGGCCACGCTCCACGACCAGCTCCATCTCCAGCTTGCCCTTGTCGGACAGGGTGGCGATCTGCAGGTCGGGGTTGTGCACCTCGACACCGGCCGGAGGCGCGATGTCGGCGGCGGTCACGGCACCGGCACCCGACTTACGGAGGTACATGGTGACCGGCTCGTCGTGCTCCGAGGAGACGACGAGGCCCTTGAGGTTGAGGATGATCTCGGTGACGTCTTCCTTGACGCCCTCGATGGTCGAGAACTCGTGGAGGACGCTGTCGACCTTGATGCTCGTGACCGAGGCACCGGGGATCGACGACAGGAGGGTACGACGGAGCGAGTTGCCGAGCGTGTAGCCGAAGCCGGGCTCCAGCGGTTCGATGACGAACCGCGAACGGAACTCGTCGACGGTCTCTTCCGACAGAGTGGGACGCTGTGCGATAAGCACTGAATTTTTCCTTTCCGAACCCGACCACTATTTGAGGGGCTCGAATGTTGCTGGGTGGCGGTGTCTCGATACGGGCTCGCTGCGCTCGCCCCACTCGACAACCGTGACGGGACCCTACTTCTTGGAGTAGTACTCGACGATGAGCTGCTCCTGGACCGGGATGTCGATCTGCGCCCGGACCGGGACCTGGTGGACCAGGACGCGCATCCGCGAGGGGATGGCCTCGAGCCACGCGGGGACGACTCGCTCGCCGTGGGTCTCACGAGCCACGATGAACGGGGTCATCTCCAACGACTTCTCGCGAACGTCGATCACGTCGTGGGCGGTCACCTGGAAGGACGGGATGTCGACCTTCTTGCCGTTGACCTTGAAGTGACCGTGCGCGACGAGCTGACGGGAGTGGCGGCGGGTCCGGGCGAACCCGGCCCGGTAGACCACGTTGTCGAGGCGGCACTCGAGCAGCTGCAGCAGGTTGTCACCCGTCTTGCCCTGCCGACGCGACGCCTCGGTGTAGTAGTTGTGGAACTGCTTCTCCATCACGCCGTACGTGAAGCGGGCCTTCTGCTTCTCGCGCAGCTGGAGGAGGTACTCGCTCTCCTTGATCCGACCGCGGCCGTGCTGGCCGGGAGGGTAAGGACGCTTCTCGAACGCCGAGTCGCCGCCGACGAGGTCGACACCGAGACGGCGCGACTTCTTGGTCATGGGGCCGGTGTAGCGGGCCATACCTAGTTCGCTCTCTTTCTCTGTCGTAGTCGTCGTCAGACGCGCCGGCGCTTGGGCGGGCGGCATCCGTTGTGGGGGGTGGGCGTGACGTCCTGGATGGTGCCGACCTCGAGGCCGATTGCACCAAGGGACCGGATCGCCGTCTCGCGGCCCGAACCCGGACCCTTGACGAACACGTCGATCTTCTTCATGCCGTGCTCCATCGCCCGGCGCCCAGCGGCCTCGGCGGCCATCTGCGCGGCGTACGGCGTGGACTTGCGGGAGCCCTTGAAGCCGACGGTGCCGGCGGACGCCCACGAGATCACTCCGCCCGTGGGGTCGGTGATCGTGACGATGGTGTTGTTGAACGTGCTCTTGATGTGGGCTTCGCCCTGAGCGATGTTCTTCTTCTCCTTGCGACGGACCTTCTTGGCGCCCGTGCGAGCCTTGGGAGGCATTCGATAACTCCTGAGTCAGCTGGTCTGTGTGGTCGAGGTGGCGGTGATCGCGTGGATCACTTGGCCTTCTTCTTGCCGGCAACCGTGCGCTTCGGACCCTTGCGGGTACGAGCGTTGGTCTTGGTGCGCTGCCCGCGGACCGGAAGGCCCTGGCGGTGGCGGCGACCCTGGTAGCTGCCGATCTCGATCTTGCGGCGGATGTCCGCCTGGACCTCACGGCGGAGGTCACCCTCGATCTTGAACTCCTGCGCGTCGATAGCGTCGCGGAGACTGACCAGCTGTTCGTCGCCCAGCTCGTGGACCCGGAGGTTCGGGTCGACGCCGGTGCTCGCGAGGAGCTGCTGGGCGCGGGTACGGCCGATGCCGTAGATGTACGTGAGTGCGATCTCGATGCGCTTGTCGCGCGGGAGGTCGACTCCAACAAGGCGTGCCATGTCTGGCGTGTTCCCTTCGATCTGCAGCGGTTTCGTTCGTGTCGCGCCCGGTCTCGTCTGAGTCCGGCTCCGGCCGTCTGCTCCGGAGGTGATTCGCCCCTGTCGGGACTAAGCGATCACGTTGTGGGTTATGCAGTTTTCTGTGACGTGCTGCGTCTCAGCCCTGGCGCTGCTTGTGACGCGGGTTGTCGCAGATCACCATGACGCGGCCGTGGCGACGAATCACCTTGCACTTGTCACAGATCGGCTTGACGCTCGGGTTGACCTTCATGTCAGCCCTTTCTTGCTCGGTTCGGCTAGTTAGCGAGCTTGCGAGCTCACGTCTACTTGTACCGGTAGACGATGCGACCTCGGGAGAGGTCGTACGGCGAGAGCTCCACCACGACCCGGTCCTCGGGGAGGATCCGGATGTAGTGCTGGCGCATCTTGCCGCTGATGTGGGCGAGAACCTTGTGACCGTTGCTCAGTTCCACTCGGAACATCGCGTTCGGGAGGGCCTCCACTACGGAGCCCTCCATCTCGATCACGCCTTCTTTCTTCGCCATGTCCTCACAATCTGGTCGCTTGTTGTCTACCGTTCGGCCCGCGAACCTCCGGCTCCCTGTGAGTGAGCCGGTGGACCTCGTGCAGCCGTTCTGTGAGCCTCATTCCCCGGGCGCACGCCTGACCTCGCTCGATTCGAGTTGGTCAGAGATGGTCCGGGCAGCCGCGAGGCACCACGAAACAGACCCACGTTGGGCCGAAGAAGCAGTCTAGTCCGAAGGGCGTCGGAAACACTAATTGGCCGCGAGCAGGCGCAAGGTCTGCTCCCGGGCCGGGCGAAATCCCCGGTTCGGTGCCTGTGTAGGCGCCGCCGACGGGGTTCACCATCACCTCGTCGACGTCGTACGTCGTCGCCAGCGCGCGCAGCGCCTGCGCCGGCCTGATCCGGGTCACCGATCACCCACCGCTCGCGCATCGCGTCGAGCAGGTCCTGCTGGGCGGCCGGCGAGCTCCACCTTCTCCGCCTCCTCGACCAGCGGCTGCGGGCGTGAGCGGGGCGCCGGTCCGCAGCGCCACCATCTGGAGCAGCTGCGGCCGGGCCAGCCGTTCCGCCTCCTCGCTGGTCGGAGCGACGGCGGCGTTGACGGTCAGGAACGTCCGCGGCTGGTCCAGCTCGGGCGACGGGCCGGAACTCGGTGCGGTAGAGCTCGAGCGCCTCGGCGGTGCCGCGCCCGGAGAAGTGGTGGGCGAAGACGTACGGCAGCCCCTTCTCGGCGGCCAGCCGTCGCGGAGTAGTCCGAGGACCCGAGCAGCCAGATCATCGGCACCGAGCGGGCGCCGGGCGTCGCCTTCAGCACGTGGGTCCGGCCACGCAGGTCGAGGCCGACGCCGTCCGGCTCCATCATGGCCAGCACGTTCTCGACGTACTCGGGGAACCGGGAGACCGCCTCGTCGGTGACCCCGCCGGCGCCGTGCCGCAGTGCCCAGCTGGTCACCGGATCGGTGCCCGGGGCGCGGCCGATGCCGAGGTCGATCCGTCCCGGGTACGCCGCCTCCAGCAGCGCGAACTGCTCGGCGACCACCAGCGGCGCGTGGTTGGGCAGCATCACCCCGCCGGAGCCGACCCGGATCCGCTCGGTCGCTCGCGGCCACCATGCCGATCAGCACCGGACGGGTTGGTGGCGGCGACGGCCGGCATGTTGTGGTGCTCGGCCAGCCAGTAGCGGCGGTAGCCGAGCTCGTCCGCGACGCGGGCCAGGCTCAGCGTGGCGCGCAGGGCGTCGCCGGTCGACTGGTCGGTGCGGACGGGAACGAGGTCGAGGACTGACAGCGCGAGCAGGTTCAGACATCAGCCTGACCAACCACGCACGGCCGGTCGATCATTCCGACGTGGCGCTCCGCCGCACCAGCAGCAGGCCCACACCGAACGCGGCCGCACACAGCAGCGCCAGCAGGCCCAGGTCCATGACGTAGTGACCAGCGCCCGACAGGGCGATCCAGTCCTCCTCGTCGGTGTCCTTCTTGGAGCGAACCAGGCCCATCGCCGACCCCATCGCGGCGTACGCCCAGCGGGACGGTGTGAGCCACGCGACCTGCTCGAGCAGCGGGCGGCCGGCGACCGCGAACAGCGAACCCGAGAGCACCAGCTGGATCATGATCATCCCCACGAGGGCAGGCATGGTCTGCTCGTTGCTCGTGACCAGCGCCGAGAGGCACAGCCCGACCACGGCCATCGTGAACGCCAGCGCGCTGATGGCCACTGCTACGCGGAGAGTTCCCAGATCCCCGTCCGGCGGGGGCAGCCCCACGGTCGCGATCCCGGTGACGAGCATGCCCTGGAGGAACGCGGCGGTGCCGAGCACGAGGATCTTGCTGAGGAAGTAGACGTTGGGCGAGAGACCGACGGCGTACTCCCGGCGGAAGATCGGACGCTCCCCCACCAGCTCGCGGATCGTCATCGCCGTACCCATCAGGCAGGCCGCCACGATCAGCACGATCAGGCGCTGTCGTGGTTCCTCCTGGCTGAACACGGTCATGAAGTCGCCGTTGGGCAGCTGGACGCGGCGGGCCGACTCGTCGAGCGACAGCCCGTTCTTCCCGGGAACCAGCCTGCTCAACCCGCCGAGGATCAGCGGGAGCAACAGCAGCATGGCCAGCAGCAGCCGGTCGGCCATCACCACCGCGGTGTTGCGGCGGACCAGCGTGGTCAGCTGCTTGGTGAACGACTGGCGCGGGGGCGCCGGGACCGCCGAGGCGACAGCTGCGAGCTGGGAAGTGTCGACGCTGCGTGCCGGGCACCGGGATCCGGTTCCACAGGTCGGGTTCGTCGAGCAGGTCGAAGACCTCGGGGTAGTTGCGGCTGCCGAAGTGGTCGAGTACGCCGGCGGGCGGGCCGAAGTACGCGATCCGGCCGCCCGGTGCCATGACGAGGACGTTGTCGCACACGTCGAGCGCCAGGACCGAGTGGGTGACGACCATGACGACCCGGCCGTCGTCGGCCAGGGAGCGGAGCTGGCGCATCACCTCGAGGTCCAGGCCCGGGTCGAGCCCGGACGTGGGCTCGTCGAGGAAGAGCAGCGGCGGGGCGGTGAGCAGCTCGGTGGCGATCGAGACCCGCTTGCGCTGGCCGCCCGAGAGCTCGGTGCCGATCCGGTTGTCGAGGCGCTGCTCGAGCTGGAGCTGCTGGGCGACCGTCTGCACCCGCGCGAACCGCTCCTGCGCGCTGGTGTCGGGAGGCAGCCGGAGCTCGGCGGCGTACCCCAGCGCCTGCTTGACCTTCAGCTGCGGGTGCTGGATGTCCTGCTGGGGCACCAGTCCGATCTGGAACCGGAGCTGGTCGTAGTGGCCGTAGAGGTCGTGGCCCTGCCAGATCACCCGGCCGTGGGTGGCCGGGCGCAGGCCGGTGAGCGCGCCGAGGAGCGTCGACTTGCCGGCGCCCGAGGGCCCGATCACGGCGGTCAGGCTGGACGGCTCGAGCTGCAGCGAGACGTTGTCGAGCAGGATCTTGCCGCCGCCGACCATCGTGGTCAGCCCGTCGGCGTACAGCGTGAACTCGGCTCTTCGTGGCCGATGGCGACCAGCTCTGAGCCGTCCCAGCGGAACGTCTGGTTGCCGAAGATCACCTCGTGAGCCCGGCTGCAACGGCACCGAGCCCTGGACCCGCTGCCCGTTGACGAACGTGCCGTTGAAGCTGCCGAGGTCGTGCAGGACCGGCACCGGGGCCAGGTCCAGCCGTGCGTGGTACCGGGACACGAGCGGGTCGGTGAGCACGACCTCGTTGCCGAGCTCGCGGCCGATCGTGAGCGAGCCGTCCCGACTGCGGTCGGCGGGCAGGACGGTGTAGCCGTGCGCCAGCTGACCCGGCGGCAGCACCTGCTGGGCCTCGGACCGCCGGCGCGGGCCGACGCGCCGGTGGCAGGCGTGGTGGCGCCGGAGCGGGTGCGGCCGCGGGGACCGTCCACACCGTCACCGGCTCACCCTGCGGGTCCCCCAGGTTGATGACCGTCGACACCGGCGGGATGGCGAACTGCTGGATCCGCTGTCCGTGCACGAACGAGCCGTTGGAGCTGGCGTCCGAGACGACCCACACGTCGCCGTCGCGGAAGAACACCAGGTGGTGACGCGACGCCCGGCCGTCGTTGACCACGATGTCGCAGTCGGCGTCCCGGCCGAGCACGACCCGGTCCTGGTCGAACTCCCGGGATGCGGGACCCCATTGCACCCAGAGTCGCGAGCGGCTGTTCATGTCGGCGGCCACCCTAATAGACGACTCGGCCCGAGGTTGGCCGCTTGCCTCAGGTGGTCTTCTCCTCCGCGCGCTGGTCGGCCCGGTCCTTGGCCAGGCTCGCGACCGCGGTGACCACGAGGGTCACCAGGATCACGCCGAGGCTCAGCAGCGACGAGATCTCCGGCACCTTCACGTGCTCGCCGCCGTTGATGAAGCCGAGCTCGTTCTCGTGCAGCGCGTGCAGCACCAGCTTGACGCCGATGAAGGCCAGGATGAACGAGAGCCCCAGCGACAGGTAGACCAGTCGCTTCAGGAGCCCGCCCAGCAGGAAGTAGAGCTGGCGGAGCCCCATCAGGGCGAACACGTTGGCGGTGAACACCAGGTAGGGCTCCTGGGTGATGCCGAAGATCGCCGGGATCGAGTCGAGCGCGAAGAGCACGTCGGTCGTGCCGAGCGCGATGATCACGATCAGCATCGGGGAGACGAACCGGGAGCCGTTCTTCCGGTACCAGAGCTTGAGCCCGTGGAACTCCTCGCCGACGTTCATGTGGCTCTGGGCGAACTTCACCACCGCGTTGTCCTCGGGGTGCTCGTCCTCGTGCGTGCGGTAGCTCTTGACCAGGCTGTAGGCCGTGTAGACGAGGAACGCGCCGAACACGTAGAAGACCCACGAGAAGTTGTTGATCAGCTGGTAGCCGGCCGCGATGAAGAGTCCGCGGAAGATCAGCGCCAGGATGATCCCCACCATCAGCGCTTCCTGCTGGAGGTGCCGCGGCACCTTCAGCGCGGCGAGCAGCACGATGAAGACGAAGAGGTTGTCCATCGAGAGGCTGTACTCCGTCAGCCAGCCCGCGTAGAACTCGATGCCGTAGTCGTGCCCGTGGTAGAGCAGCACCCAGACGCCGAACCCGATCGCAGCACCGATGTAGAAGCACAGCGCGATCGCGCACTCCTTCATCGATGGCTCGTGCGGGTCGCGGGCGATGACGATGACGTCGAAGATCAGCACGGCGAGGGTGACGCCGAGCGTGATGCCCCATTCGAGAGTCGAGACTTCCACTATTTCTCCTGCAGTGAGGGTGCGACGGACGGCGCCTGAGGTCTCTTCCGGCGTCCTGCTGGACGACCCGCGACCCCGGACGATCCTCTGTGGAGCTCAGGACCGACGTGCTGACGAGATCGCGGCGAAGGAATACTCCCCTCCTGCGGCATCAGTCTTTCATGCGCGAGTCGGGACACCGAATCGGTCCGGTGGTTGAGAGTGCGAGCGCAGCGAGCCTCGAAACCCCCAAGCGGCTGCGCCACCGCATAGCGGGCGTCGGCGGAGCGGCAATGCCCCCGCGTCGCATCCAGTCCGTTCGCTCGTCCCTCACGAACGGACGGCCAGGCCCACCACGCTCCGCGGCGGCATTGCCGCCCCCGCCACCCGTGGGAGGCGGCGCCGTGAGGTCAGCGGCCACCGAACGGCACGCCCAGCTCGGCCAGCATCGCCTCGCCGCCGTCGAGCGCGGTGAGCACCCAGGCACCGTCGGGGGTCATCGTGAAGGTGTGCTCGAAGTGTGCCGCCATCGAGCCGTCGGCGGTCTTCACCGTCCAGTCGTCCTCGAGCAGGACGGTGTCCTTGGTGCCGAGGGTGATCATCGGCTCCACCGCCAGGGCCAGCCCGCGCACGAGCTTGGGACCCCGACCCGCTCGGCCGTAGTTGGGCACGTTGGGCGGCTGGTGCATCTCGGTGCCGATCCCGTGACCGGTGTAGTCCTCGAGGATGCCGTAGTCGCCGGCGGCCCGGACGTGGGTCTCGACGGCGTGCGAGATGTCGGAGACGCGGCCGCCGAGCCTGGCCGCCGCGATGCCCTTCCACAGCGCCTCCTCGGTCACCCGCATCAGCTCGGCGACCTCGGCCGGCACCTCACCCAGGGCCACGGTGATCGCCGCGTCGCCGTGCCAGCCGTCGATGATCGCGCCGCAGTCGACGGAGACCACGTCCCCGTCGGCGAGCACCCGGTCACCGGGGATCCCGTGCACCACCTCGTCGTTGACCGACGTGCAGATGGTGCCGGGGAAGCCGTGGTAGCCGAGGAAGGACGGGACGCCTCCACGCGAGCGGATGTGGTCCTCCGCGATCGAGTCCAGCTCACCGGTCGTCGTACCGACCCGCACCGAGGCACGAAGCAGCTCGAGCGTCTCGCCGACGACCTTGCCCGCGCGCCGCATCATGGCGATCTCGTCCGGCGACTTGATCTGGATGCCGCGGTCCAGCAGACCCATCAGGACTGA
>CAWJRK010000036.1:0-125811 GCA_963845215.1 uncultured Actinomycetota bacterium | reverse complement strand
GTACGACGCCGACGTCGTGATCTCGGCGGTCGGCCAGCTCTCCAACCCCGTGGTGCCGGCGATCCCGGGAGCCGAGTCGTTCGCGGGGCCGGCCTTCCACTCCGCCGAGTGGCGCCACGACGTCGACCTCACCGGCAAGCGGGTCGCGGTCGTCGGCACGGGAGCCAGCGCGATCCAGTTCGTGCCGGGGATCGTCGACAAGGTCGGCTCGATGACGGTCTTCCAGCGCTCCGCGCCGTACGTCGTGCCCAAGCCCGACCAGGAGTACCGGCCCTTCCACCACCGCGCGTTCGACCGCTTCCCGAAGCTCCTCGCCGTGGAGCGCCGCTCGACGTTCTGGCTCACCGAGCGGCTCAACAGCGCCCTCGCCGGCGACTCGCCGATCTCCAAGCCGTTGCTGGCCACCATGCGGGCCGCGTGGAAGCTGCAGCTGCGCCGCCAGGTGCCGGACGTCGCGCTGCGTCGCCAGCTGCAGCCCGACTACGAGATCGGCTGCAAGCGGATCCTCTTCTCCAACGACTGGTACCCCGCCCTCGCCCGCGACCACGTCGACGTGGTGACCGACAAGATCAGCACGATCGAGCCGTCCGGCGTGCGCACGGCCGACGGCCGGCTGTTCGAGGCCGACGTGATCATCTGGGGCACCGGCTTCGCGGCCACCCAGTTCCTGGCGCCGATGGAGGTCACCGGCGTCGGTGGCGCCGACCTGCACCAGGAGTGGGCCGACGGCGCCCGCGCCCACCTCGGCGTGGCCACGCCCGGCTTCCCCAACCTGTTCCTCATCTACGGCCCCAACACCAACCTCGGCGGCAGCTCGATCATCGGCATGATGGAGGCGCAGGCGGGCTACGTCGCCCAGGTCGTCCGCCGGATCGCCGACGGCGGCGCCCGCCTGGTCGCTCCCCGCGACGACGTCTACGCGGCGTACGACGAGGAGATGCAGTCGCGGCTGCAGCACCTCGGCGTGGGCCGGCTGCGACAGCTGGTACGTCGACGGCCCGCGGATCACGACGAACTGGCCGGGCCTGGTCGGCGAGTACAAGCAGCGTCTCGCGAAGGTCGACTGGGACGAGCTCGAGGTGCGGACATGAACGATCGGGAGGACGCACTCGCGCGGGCCCACGAGCACGCGAGCGCGTGGCTGGACTCGCTGGCCGACCGCACGGTGCCGGCGCGAGCCTCGGTGGACGAGGTCGTGGCCCGGCTCGGCACCGAACTCCCGGTCGGACCCACCCCAGCCCGCGACGTCATCGACCTCCTGGCCGAGGCGTGTGAGCCCGGGCTGACCGCGATGCCGTCCGGGCGCTTCTACGGGATGGTCATCGGCGGCAGCCACCCGGCCGCGCTGGCCGCCGACTGGCTGACCAGCGCGTGGGACCAGAACGCCGGCATGCGGGACGTGACAACGGCGTACTCAGCCGTGGAGGACGTGGCCAGCGCTTGGCTGCTCGACCTGCTGGGGCTACCGGCCACCAGCGGGGTCGGCTACGCCACCGGCGCCACCATGTCCAACTTCACCTGCCTGGCGGCGGCTCGCGGGGAGGTGCTGCGACGTCAGGGCTGGGACGTCGGCGCCGACGGCCTGAGCGGTGCACCAAAGGTGCGGGTGATCGTCGGCGGCGAGCGCCACGAGAGCATCGACCTGGCCCTGCGCTACCTCGGCCTCGGTGCTCCGGAGGTGGTCGCCGCGGACGATCAGGGCCGACTGGTCCCCGACGCCCTGGCCGCCGCGCTCCACAGCCAGCCCGGTGGTCCGACGATCGTGCTCCTGCAGGCCGGCAACGTGCACTCCGGCGCGTTCGACCCGTTCGCCGAAGCGATCGAGCTGGCACACGAGCACGGCGCGTGGGTGCACGTCGACGGCGCGTTCGGGCTCTTCGCCGCGGCGTCGTCGAGTCATCGACACCTCGTGGCCGGCTACGAGGCTGCCGACTCCTGGGCGACCGACGCCCACAAGACGCTCAACGTGCCTTACGACTGCGGGCTCGCCATCGTCGCGGACGCCGCCGCCCTGCGTAGCGCCATGAGCATGCACGGCGACTACCTGATCATGAGCGAGGCGGCCAGTCCCTTCGAGAAGGTGCCCGAGCTGTCGCGGCGGGGCCGGGCGATCCCGGTGTGGGCGGTGCTCCGGTCGCTGGGACGGAGCGGTGTCGAGGACCTGGTCGACGGCTTCTGCGACCACGCGACCGTGTTTGCCGAAGCGCTCTCGTCGATCGTGGGGGCCGAGGTGCTCAACGAGGTGGTCTTCACCCAGGTGTGCGCGTCCTTCGGAAGCGACGAGCACACCCAGAACGTGGTCCGCAAGATCCTCGCCGACGGCACCGCCTGGATGTCCGGGTCGCGGTGGCACGACCGTGCGGTGCTCCGCATCTCGGTCAGCAACTGGGCCACGACCGACGACGACGTGAGCCGCAGCATCGACGCGCTCAGGCGGATCGCCGATCCGCGCTAGCTCCCGGTGACCCGGTCCTTGGCCCAGCGGTAGTCCGCCTTGCCCGACGGCGACCGCTGCACCTCGTCGACACGCACGATCGCCTTCGGCACCTTGTAGCGGGCCACGTGCGTCGAGGCCTCGGCCAGCAGCTCCTCGTCGGTCACCGGGCTGCCGTCCTTGACCTGGACGACGGCGACGACCTCGCTCCCCCAGCGCTCGGAGGGCCGGCCGACGACCACGACGTCCTGCACGGCCGGGTGCGCGGCGATCGCGCGCTCCACCTCCTCGACGAAGACCTTCTCGCCGCCGGAGTTGATGGTGACGCTGTCGCGGCCCAGCAGGGTGATCCGGCCGTCCTCGAGGAGGTCGGCCCGGTCACCGGGGATCGAGTAGCGCTCGCCGTCGATCACCGGGAACGTCCGGGCGGTCTTCTCCGGGTCACCGAGGTAGCCGAGCGGCACCCGGCCGCGCTGGGCCAGCCAGCCGCCGCCCTCCCCGGGCTCGAGCGTGCGGGTGAGCTGGTCGTCGACCACGGTGGTCGCCGCCACCGGCGTGAACGTCGCCGCCTCGGCCTCCCCGCCCTTCAGCGACATCGAGCTCATCTGCAGACCCGTCTCGGAGGCACCCGCGGCATCCATCACCAGGATGTGCGGCAGGGCCTCCAGCAGCTGCGCCCGGACACCGGGTGTCAGCGGGGCACTGCCGTTGTTGATGGCCGCCAGCCCGGACAGGTCGTAGCTGCCCCGCACGATCTCGTCGAGCAGCGGCCGGGCCACCGCGTCACCGACGACGGGGATGCTGATCACCCGTTCTCGCACGGCGATGGTCAAGGCGTCAGCGGGGTCGAAGCGCTGCACGTTGTCGGGGATCACGATCTTCCCGCCGCTGGTGATCATGTGGAAGGTCGACCACTGCGCGGCGCCGTGCATGAACGGCGGGATCATCAGCAGCGTCATGCCGCCGTTGGCGGCGACCGCCGCCTCCGCGATCGCGTCGTACGACGCGAACGGCTCGGCCGTCCCGAACGGCGTACCGCCCATCGACGTGACGTAGATGTCGTCCTGGCGCCACAGCACGCCCTTCGGCATGCCCGTGGTGCCGCCGGTGTAGAGGACGAACAGGTCGTCGCCGTCCGGGGTCGGCATCCCGGCGGCCGGCGCCGGCGTGCCGACGATCGATCTCGTAGTCCACGGCACCGGGCAGCAGCTCGTTGCCGGACTCGTCGGCCACCTGGATGAGCACCCGCGAGCTCGGGCAGCCGATCGCGGATCGCAGCGACCCGGGGCGCGAACTCCGCGTGGTAGACCAGCGCGCTGGTGGAGGCGTCGGTGAGCAGGTAGAGCAGCTCCTCCTCGACGTAGCGGTAGTTCACGTTGAACGGAGCGACCCGGGCCCGGTAGCCGGCGACCATCGACTCGAGGTACTCGTTGCCGTTGCGCAGGTAGATCCCGAGATGGTCCTGGCCGGACTCGTGGCCGGCGAGGTCCTGGCGCTCCGTGTGGATGCCCAGGCCCTGCTCCGCGAGGAAATGAGCGACACCGTCGACCCGGGCGTTGGTCTCGGCGTACGTGAACCGCCGCTCCCGCCAGACCAGGACTTCCTGGTCCGGCACCGCCCTGGCGACGGTGTCGAAGACCGTTGACAGGTTGAAGTTGGCCGAAGCCGGGCATTGCGCCTCCGTGACTAGAACAGGTTCTAGTCAGCGTAGCCGTGATGCCCGGCTTCTCGCTCGGTCAGTTCTCGGGGCGGACGGCGACGACGGTGGGGCTCACGTCCGCCTTGCAGCCGGGCTTGGCGCTGACCTTGGCGAAGAACGTGCCCTCCTCGCCGGTGTTGCCGGTGTTCCAGTCGTAGGGAGCGGGGCCTTCGTCGGTCGTGTCCGAGTAGCGGAACACCGGGCTGCCGTCGACGACCTCGAACACCTTCACCTTGCGGTTGGCGGCGCACGAGGCCTTCTTGCTCTTCACCACGCCGGAGAGCTCGACGCCCTCGGCCTTGATCGTCACGGTGACCTTGGCCTTCGGCGCGGCCTCGGCGGTCGCGGTGGCCGCGACTCCGGTGAGTGCCGCGGTGGCGAGCGTCGCTCCGCCGATGATGCCGACGATGATCTTCTTGGTGATGTTCATGATTTCCTTTCGCGGAGCGACTGTCACCCCTTCAGTGGTCATGACAGTAGGGATCCGCGATCCCGCTACGTCTGTAGTCAAAACCCACTACGGATAAGGCTCACGCGTGCAAGGCGGGGCCGAGCCAGCGGCGTACCAGGTCACGGAGCTCGTCGTCGGAGCGTGGTGGGTCGGCGGGGTACTGCAGGAACGACACGAACAGCCGCATCAGGATCTCGGCCAGCCCCTCGAGCTCGTCGTCGGCGACCCCGACCTCCGACCAGTCGACGGGGATCTGACGCAGGATGTCGGCGCCCAGCGACAGGGCCATCGCGAGGTGACCCCGCGGCTGAAGACGTCGGTCTCGCCGGCCTGGAACAGCAGGCCGATGTACGGCTCGTGCGGGATCGCGCGGACGGCGTACACGATCGCCTCGACGGCAGCCTCGGCCGGAGTGGTGGCGGTCGCGAGGTGGGTCTGCATGCGGGTGCACGAAGTCCTCGAGCCCAGCCTGGGCCACGGCGCCCAGCAGCTCAGCGAGGCTCGGGTAGTAGCGGTAGACCGTCTGGCGGGTGACCCCGAGCTCTGCGGCGACGTCGGTGAGGGTCGTCTTGCCCGAGCCGAACTGCTCGACGCAGCGCGTCGTGGCCGCGATGATCCGCTCCCGGGCCTCGTCCTCGGTCCGGGGCGGGTTGCCCTGCCAGCCGTGATGGCCCATCCGCCCTCAGCTCACCGTGACCGCGACCCGGCGGCGGCCGGTGTAGAGCACCGCCAGCACCGCCACCGCGCCGACGAAGCAGGCGATCGTGTAGAGCCCGCTGCCCACCGGCGTGCCGTCGTCGGTGAATCCGTCCTTGGCGTCGAGGAACGCGGGCAACGCACTCGCCCACAACACCGTCATGCCCGCAAGGTACGCCGCGGGGTAGACCCGGGCGAACGGCGTCATCGGCTCGGGCTCGAGGTCGCGCGGCGCCGGACGTGGGTGACCAGCACCCAGGCGCCGGCCAGCCACACCAGGCCCAGCTCGATGCCGATCACCCATGCCTGCGCCGTCACGTTGGGGGTGTCGCCGCCGAAGATCCCCGACGGGATGCCGAACAGGCCCATCGCCGGACGGCGTGAGCAGCGCCGGCCACCACGATCCGCCACGTCAGCGACCAGCCGCGCCGCGGTCCGCCGTCGGCGGTGCGCGAGCCGGCCAGCCGGACGACCAGGTAGGTCATCACGCCGAAGGACACGGAGGCGAACAGCAGCATGCTGTTCATCGGCACCGAGGCGAGCGCGGGATGGTTGACGTCCTGGTTGGCGTCGTTCCAGGCCCACCACTTCAGCTGCGGGCCGAGCTGGTCGAAGATCTCGTAGAACACCTGGCAGACGAACATCACCGCGATCGAGCCGATCAGCGCACCGCGGTGGCGGAAGATGCCGAGCACCCGCACCACCTCGTAGGCCAGCGTGCTGAGCGCCGGATAGATCGCGATGATGTAGAGCGGCAGCCGGTCCCACATGAACTGCACCGTGAACACGTTGTGGGCGAAGATGAAGCCGAACTGCTCGTCCAGCCCGAACCACTCGGGGAAGTACAGCGGTGGCTCCGTCACGAACAGGTAGACCAGCGAGGCGCACCACAGCGCCAGGTTGACCGGGTCGCCGGCGCGGAGCCGGCGTACGGCGTGGACGAGGGCGAACACGGCGCCGGCGACGATGATCAGCTCGAGCACCGGCATCGTCCAGTTGGCCAGGTCGAACGGGTTGCGCACCGACAGGACGGGGCTGACGTCGTGGCAGTCGAAGCCCAGGTCGCGGGTGACCTGCTCGGCTGCCTCTTCGCAGGTGGCGCTCATCGGGTGAGGGCCGGCTCGGTCTCGGCGGCGATCGCCCCTGGAGTCCAGTCGGTGCCGGGCGGCTCGAGCAGCGGCGTCGAAGCCGAAGGGAACCTTGGTGCGGCCCAGGGCGGCGTTGACGCGGTAGCGGAGCAGCCCGAACAGGACGCGAGGGCTCTTCATCATGTCGCCCAGCGACTCGTCGAGGTTGAAGACGCGGGTGAAGTGCTCCTCGACGACGGCGTCCTCACGCGCAGCACCGGTGATCAGGTTGAACGCCGGCCACGTCATCGCCGCGACGATCCGCCGCCTCCACGGCGGCAGGGTCTCGGTGCCGGTCGCGCACTCGTAGCCCTGGTCGCGGGCCATCGCGAGGCCCCACGGCACCTTGAGCGCCTTGCGCTGCTCGGCGAGGAAGCCTTTGAAGAACCTCTGGTCCAGCGCTGTCGCCGACTCCAGCTGCTTCCGAAGGATCAGCGCCGAGCCGGAGGCCGAGCTGATGCCCTGGGCGTAGAACGGGTTGAAGGCACAGATGGCGTCGCCGATGAAGACCACACCTTCAGGGGCTGTCCGCAGCTCGGTCGTAGCGGCGCCACTTGTTGCCGGTCGAGCGGGTGAGGTGGACCTCGGACGTCGGCTCGCACTGCGCCATCGCGGCGGCGAACAGCGGCGCTCGCACGCGCTCGGCCGCAGCCACGAAGTCGTCGGTCGTGCGCGGCATCTCGATGCCCCAGGAGCCCATGCACGCGATCACGCGATCGCGCTCAACCGGGAAGAAGTTGACCAGGAACTCGTGCTCGGCCGGGTGGTCGCCCTGGTCCTGGGTCGGCATGATCACCAGGTGCTGCCACCACCAGGACTCGGGGCGGTCCTCCGGTGCCGGCAGGTCGTACCAGCGCGACGTGTAGGTCACCTTGGCGTCCAGCGTCTGCACCGCCGGTGCCGGCCAGCCGGCGGCCACGAGCCAGTCGGACACCGACGACCCTCGGCCCAGCGCGTCGACCACCAGGTCGGCGCCGACCCGCTCGTCGTCCCCGCCGCCGGTCGAGAAGGTCACGCCCGTGACCCTTCCCTGCTGGGAGGTCGTGGTGAGCCCGGTCACCGAGACGCCTTCGCGGATCGTGATGTTGCTCAGCCGGCGTACCTGGTCGCGCAGCACCCGCTCGATCAGGATGCGGGAGCTGTAGACCATCGTCATCGACGACTGCTTGCGCGAGGCCCAGCCGGCGCCTTCCAGGTACGCCGCGTCCATCGAAGGCATCAGGTGCAGCCCGCCCGCGGCGATCAGGTCCTCCTCGAAGCCGGGGAAGAGCTCACTGATGGCGCGCCGGCCCGAGTTGAGCAGGAAGTGCGGGTGCTTGCTCTGCGGCACCCCGCGCCGATGCTCGGCGTCGGCCGGTAGCTCGTCGCGCTCCAACACCAGCACTTCATCGAAGTGCGGCGCGAGCGCCCCGGCCGCGCAGAGTCCCGCGATGCTCCCGCCGAGCACCACCGCTTTCGTGCCCAAGCTCATGAGTCGCCTTTCGGTTCAATCATACAAAGTCTGGATGAATGTATGAATGAACTCGCCAGCTGTCAACGCCGGCGCGGGTCAGTGGGTGATGTGGGTCCACTCGACGTTGTGGTTCTCGATGACGAGCATGTCGCCGGAACGGGCGACTGCGACCACCCTGGACTCGCCGCCGGCAAGGTGAACGTCGGCGAGCGCCAGTCCGGCCGCATCCACCCCAGGCGGCGCTGCGTACTCGGCAGCGGGCGCCATGGCGCTCCAGTCGTCGCCGTTGCTGATCCACGGCCCTTGGGTGTCTACCCACACGAGGAGCTCTCCGCCTGGCAGCACCACCGACCAGGCCACGTCCACCGCCGTGGAGAACTGCTTCACGAACCGCAGGGCGCTCGAACCGTCCACCGCAAACCGCTGAGTGGCGATCAGCGGACGACCGGTGCGCGTGCCGCCCTCGGTCGACTCGTGCACGGCGATCGTGTCCGGGGACAGCGAGGGGATGGTGATCGTGAAGGGGTAGATCGCCTCTTCTGAGGCACCGAAGGTGTCGAGCGCCCGGGTCACCCAGGTGGTTCCACCGTCCAGCGACCACCTGACCACAGGCCGTGAGGCACAGCAGACGCCGCCGAACTTTGCCTGCGGGCCCGCGACCTGCTGGACGATCACACCCGTCGGCAGCTGCACGGCGTACTCCCATGCGCCGACCACCCCGGTGCGCCGCTCCCCCAGCCACGGATCGCCCGGCCAGTAGGAGGTGCTGCCGTCAGCACCGACCGCCACTTGACGCTCGGCATTGCGACGCGGCAAGTGCATGACGAGCACGTCGTCTTCATCGACCTGAGAGATGCCTTGCGGCTCGCCGGCGGCGACTATCTTGCCTTCGGGATCGATGATCGCCTCCTCGCGCCCGGCTCCCCCGCCATCGGCAGAGACCCAGATGATTCCGGACGCGTCGGTGGGGCCGGACAACGCAAAGTACTGGCCCACCTTGCCGGAGTAGGTCCACGACTCACCGCCGTCGGTCGTCACAGCCAAGACCTGCCGTCGCCCGCGCTGCCAGACCACGGCACGGTGATCGAGGTCTGCACCGAACACTGCCTGGTCGACGGTGGCTCCGGGCAGTTGCCTGACCTGCTCGGGTGTCAGGTCGCGAACCCGGACCTCGGCGGGGCCGTCGGTCGGTGATCGCTCGTGCTGTTGCCGCGGTTGGCCGGGCGACGAGCCCATCGTGATCGCCGCGGCGCCCAGTGCGGCGGCGCCTGCGGCGGCGAGGATTCGGTTGCGGGCGACCCTGCGGTGCATGCCCTTGGGACCCCTGGACCATCCGCAAAGTTGTCCCGAAACCAGAAAACCGGGCCATCGGCCCGGTTCCGAAGTGTGGAGCTGAGGGTGTGGAGCTGAGGGGACTCGAACCCCTGACCCTCTGCATGCCATTGCCCAGAATGACAGAGCCGCTACCAGCTGCGCCTGGCGCCTCTGACACAAAGACCGGGCCGAAGGCCCGGTCTCGAGAGTGGAGCTGAGGGGACTCGAACCCCTGACCCTCTGCATGCCATTGCCCAGAATGACAGAGCCGCTACCAGCTGCGCCTGGCGCCTCTGACACAAAGACCGGGCCGAAGGCCCGGTCTCGAGAGTGGAGCTGAGGGGACTCGAACCCCTGACCCTCTGCATGCCATGCAGATGCGCTACCAGCTGCGCCACAGCCCCTCGTTGTTGCCCGTAGGCAACTCGCGGAATCTTAGCCAACCGCGCTCGGCAAGAGAAATCCGGGTGTTCAGGTCGGTGCTGGTTGTAGGCGCCGAGGCGGAGCTCGGCCACCTCGGGGTGCTCCTCGATGATCGCCCAGGCAGCGTTGTCCAGGCCGCGCAGGGTGTGGAACTGCTCGTCCGGCCAGCCGAGCACGGCGCCGACGGCGACGCGGATGGCGGCGCCGTGGGAGACGGCGACCCCGGTCTCCCCCGGGCCGAGTGCGGCGAGCAGGTCCAGGAGCACCGCCCGCATCCGGGCGCGGACCTCGGTGGTCGGCTCGGCGCCGGGCGCGGCGTCGTAGTGGCCGCAGGCGGAACTGCTCGAACTCGACGGGGTCGGCGGCGGCGTACTCCGCGTGGGTGAGTCCCTGCCGCTCCCCCAGCGAGAACTCGCGCAGGCGTTCGTCGAGCACCAGCTCCAGGCCGGTCGCGGCAGCCACCGCGACCGCGGTGACGCGGGCGCGGGCGAGGTCGGAGGACCAGAGCAGGGTGGGGCCGAGCTTCGCCATGGCGACGGCCGCGGCCTCGGCCTGGGCGCGGCCCACCTCGTCGAGCTCGACGTCGAGCTGGCCCTGGACGCGCCCGGCGTGGTTCCAGGCGGTGCGGCCGTGGCGGAGCAGGACCAGGCGGCGACCGGTCACCGGTCGTGGGAGACGACGTCGGCCGGCAGCGGGATAGCCGGGCAGTCGCGCCAGAGCCGTTCGAGGGCGTAGAACTGCCGCTCCTCCTCGTGCTGCACGTGGACGACGATCTCGCCGTAGTCGATCAGCACCCAGCGGCCGTCGCGCTCGCCCTCGCGGCGCACCGGCTTGGCGCCGATCTCGCGCAGCTTGTCCTCGATCTCGTCGACGATCGCCTTGACCTGTCGGTCGTTGGTCGCCGAGGCGAGCACGAAGGCGTCGGTGATCGCGAGCTGCTCGCTCACGTCGAAGGCGATGATCTGCTGGGCGAGCTTGTCGGACGCGGCGCGGGCGGCGGCGTGGACGAGCTCGACGGCATGGTCGGTGGCGGTCATAGTGCTCCCACAATCAGGGCTGGTCTGCGGAGTAGAGCTTGTGCTTGGTGATGTATTGGACGACGCCGTCGGGCACGAGGTACCAGACCGGCTGGCCTTGGCGCTGGCGCTCACGGCAGTCGGTGGAGGAGATCGACAGCGCCGGGATCTCGAGCATGGTCACCCGCTCGGACGGGATCGAGCTCAGGGTCTCGGGGTCCATCTCCGAGCCGGGTCGGGTGCAGCCCACGAACTGCGCGAGCGCGAACAGCTCGTCGTGGTCGCGCCAGGTGAAGATCTCGGTCAGCGCGTCGGCGCCGGTGATGAAGTAGAGGTCGACGTCGGGCATCTGGGCCTTGAGGTCGCGCAGCGTGTCGATCGTGTACGTCGGCCCCTGGCGGTCGATGTCGACCCGCGAGACCCGGAAGCGCGGGTTGGAGGCGGTCGCGATCACCGTCATCAGGTAGCGGTGCTCGGCCGGCGACACCACGCGGTCGGACTTCTGCCACGGCTCGCCGGTCGGCACGAAGACGACCTCGTCGAGGCCGAACCAGGCCTGCGTCTCGGACGCGGCGACCAGGTGACCGTGGTGGATCGGGTCGAAGGTCCCACCCATCACCCCGACCCGTCGGGGCACGGAGCGGCTGGGTCGGATGCTGATCGCCGGTGGGGTGCTCAGCTGTGCTCGCGTCCCCCGCCGAAGGAGACCAGCGCGATCAGCATCGCCATCAGGATCCCCAGGGCGATGCCGCCCACGATCCAGGGGTTGATGACCTGCTCGTGGTGCTCCTCGGCGGCCTGGGTCAGCAGCAGCGCGGTCTGGCTCAACGACATGGCGGTGATCCTATCGACTCTCAGTGCGAGTGGTAGCCCTCGGGTCGGTAGTACTTCTTGTACATCGTGCGCTTGAAGATCACGCCGCCGAGCGGGCCGAGGTACTTCAGCACGGCGCGCATGTGCTTGTTGTCGATCAGCTCGATCAGGTTGCCGTCGGGGTCCTTGATGAAGAAGAACGTGTGCCCGTGCGGCGACTGCTCCACCGGGGCCACGATCTCGACGCCCTTGCTCTCGAGGTAGTCCTGCCACTTCTTGGTGTTGCGCACGTTGACCGAGAAGTGGTGGATGCCCTGGCGGTTCCAGGTGACGTCCTCGTAGGGCTCGGACGGGATGAACTCGAAGACCTCGATCGTCGCGCCGCCCGGGATCCGGATCCAGCCGATCTTCAGGGTCGGGTCGGGTGCGCCTTCGGGCACCTCCACGCCGAAGAACGTCTTGATCCGCTCGGTCGGGGTGTCGGAGACCCCCACGACCGGGGCGCCGAAGATGTCGGCGTACCAGCGGACGGTCCGGTTGAAGTCGGCCACGGTGATGGCGACGTGGCTGAACGAGAGGGCCTTCATCTTCGGCATGGTGTCCCTGTTCCTAATGAGTGCTGTCGTTGGTGCTGAGGCTGTGGTTGAGCACGTTGCGACGCAGGTGGTCGGCGACGCGCAGCGACTGGGCGATGATCGTGAGGCCGGGGTTGACCGCACCTGACGACGGGAAGAACGAGCCGTCGACGACGTAGAGGTTGTCGACGTCGTGCGTGCGGCACATGGTGTCGAGCACCGACGTGCGCGGGTCGTCGCCGAAGATCGCGGTGCCGCACTGGTGGGTGGTGTTCTCGTTCTTGAACCGGTGGCGGACGACGTACCAGTACCCGAGGCGCCGGAGCGCCTTCGCCATCTCCTTGACCAGCTGCTTGTGCGCCGCCAGGTTGTTGACCTGGTAGTCGAGCTTCACCTGCCCCGACGACGTGAGCGTCACCCGGTTGTCGAGGTCCGGCAGGTCCTCGCTCATCGCCAGGAAGTCGATGCCGCGGTTGACCCAGGCCTCGGCCAGCTTCATCGGCACGAACGGCACGACGCCCTGCACGATCCCGGCGTGGGCCCGGCCCTGCGACTGGATGTGGCCCAGCGGGAAGGGGCGGCCCGGGCCGGCGTGGTACCAGTCGTTGAGCATCACGGTCTTCGCGAACGACGTCGGGTTGAGCCAGCGCGGATGCACCGCCTCCATCATCGTCGCGATGTGGGCCATGTAGCGCCGGCCCAGCAGGTCGGAGCTGTTGGCCAAGCCGTTGGGGTGCTTGTCCGTGGCGCTGCGGAACAGCAGGGCCGCGGAGTTCACCGCACCCGCGGAGAGCACGACGGTGTCGGCGCGGACGAGCAGTCGCTCGCCGTCGCGCATCACCTCGACCGCCTCGACCCGGTTGCCGGAGGCGTCGGTCAACAGCCGTTCGGCGAGAGCGCCGGTCCACAGCGTGACGTTGTCGGCCTTCACCGCGTCGGTGACGCAGATGACGTCGGTGTCGCTCTTGGCGCGGACCTGGCACGGGAAGGAGTTGCAGGTGCTGCACAGGATGCAGCCACCGGGCTCGCCCGGCGAGATCATGCCGAGCGGGAGGTACGACGGGTGCAGACCCTGGTCGCGCAGCCCGTCGACGACCTCGGTCATCCGCTGCTCGTGCTGGACGGGCGGGTACGGATAAGGGCCGCGGGGCGGCTCGGAGGGGTCGCCGACCTCGCCGTGCACCTGGTAGAGCCGCTCGGCCTCGGTCGTACCAGGGCGCGAGGGTGGCGTAGTCGATCGGCCAGGCCGGCGACTGCCCGTCGGCGTGCTCCACGACGCCGAAGTCGCTCTCGCGAAGCCGCAGCAGGGCGGCGCCCCAGACCTTGGTGTTGCCGCCGACGTTGTAGTGCATGAACGGGCGGAACTCCTCGCCCTTGCGGTTCACCCACGGGTCGTCGGCGCGGTAGCGCAGCTCCTGCCAGACGGCGATGGGGTCGGCGTTCTGGGGCTCCATCGGCAGCCAGCCGCCGCGCTCCAGCAGCAGCACGCTGACGCCGGTGTCGGCGAGGGCGTGCGCCATCGTGCCGCCGCCCGCTCCGCTGCCGATGATGACGACGTCGAAGCGTTCCTCGGTAGCGGCGTCAGCCACGGACCGCCTCCATCAACCGGTGGTCGACGAGCGCCCGCTCCAGGCTCATCTCGGGCTGGGTGCCGGCCCGGATCGAGCGCACGAGGTCGCGGTACATCGCCTGGTAGCCGCGGATGTCGCGGTAGCCGGGCAGCACCACCCGCGGCAGTCCCCTTAACGGCCGAGCCCACGGACGATCACTCCAGCGCCGTTGGACTCGAACGTGATCACGCCGCTGCGGCCGTAGAGCTTCGAGGCCCGGAGACCGCGGAGCAGCGACGGCACCTCGCGCGAGTAGAACAGAGAACCCACGGCTCCATTGTCGTAGTCGAAGGCAACCAGCATGCTGCGGCTCCGCCGGTCGGGCAGCCGGTCGACGTCCGCGGCCAGCCGCGGGCGGTGTCCGTCGATGCGGGTGATCTGCGGGCCGAGGCTGGTGGCGAGATGCAGCCAGTGGATGCCCTCCTCGAAGAAGGCGTCGCCACCGGCGAGGGTCTCGTCGTTGCGCCAGTCGTCGGCGAGCTTCGGCTTGTCCGCCACGGTGACGAACGACGCCATCACCAGCTCACCGATGGCGCCGTCGGCCAGCAGCCGCCGCAGGGTCACGGCGAGCGGCTTGTAGTGGTCGTTCTCCCCCACCAGCACCACCCGGCCGGCGGCATCGCGTGCGGCAGCCACGGTCTCGAAGTCGGCGCTCGTCGGGTACGCCGGCTTCTCGACCAGCACGTGCTTGCCGGCCTCGATCGCGGCCAGGCTCAGCTCGAGGTGGTACGCCGGCGGCACCGCGATCACCACGGCGTCGACGTCGTCGTCGGCCAGGGCCGAGGCGTAGTCACCGTAGGCGCGCCGGCCGGCGTACTTCTGGCGGAACTGCTCGGCCTTGGCCGGGTCGCGGCTCGCATAGCTCGCGACGATCTCCTCGGAGGATCCGGCGAGGGCTCGCAGGTGCCGGCTGTGGACCCCGGTGATGAAGCCACAGCCGAGGAACGCCACGTGGATCGGCCCTGACACGCGCGTGAACTTATCACCGGCGCACTCCCCGCTCGCCGCCGTGGTCCCAGCCTGCGTGGCTCGGCCCTCTACAGTGATCCCGTGATCTGGTTGGCGATCGTCTTCGCTCTGACCAGCGCATTCTTCACCGCCCTGTCGACGTCGGTGCAGCACCAGGCGGCCGGCGCGGCGCCGGACTCGGTCGGCGGGCTGTGGCACCTCCTGTGGCACCTGACCCAACGTCCGGTCTGGGTGCTCGGACAGGTGCTGGGCATCGCCGGGTTCATCACCCACGCGCTCGCGGTGATCAACGGGCCCGATCTCACTCGTGCAGCCGATCATCATCACCGGCATCGTGTTCGCCGTGCCGATCCGGGCGGCCATCTCGCGCAAACTGCCGGAGCGCCGCGAGCTCGGCGCCGTGCTCCTCACCGCGGCGGCCCTGGCGATCTTCCTGCTGGCCAGCGACCCGTCGGAGGGCGACGGCCATCCCGGTGGACTCTCGTTCTTCCTGCTCGTCGCCGGCACCGTGGGGCTCGGGATGCTGGTGTTCGTGCTGACCCGGCTGGTGCGCACCGACAACCTGCGAGCGTTCCTGCTGGGCGCCTCGGCCGGGCTGCTCCTGGGCCTGGTCGCGGTGCTGGTCAAGGCCGCCGAGGAGGAGCACGCCGACGGCGGGCTCGCCCAGCTGCTGTCCACCTGGCCCATCTACGTCCTGGTCGTCACGGGCCTCGGCGGAGTCGCGATCAACCAGGTCGCCTACCGCTCTGCGCGGCTCTCCGCCTCGATGCCGATGCTCAACGTCGTCAACTGCCTGGTCGGGCTGAGCTTCGGCTACCTGGTCTTCCAGGAGATCCCCCGCACCACACCGTGGGCGGTCACCGCCGAGCTGGTAGGTCTCGCCGTGCTCTGCGTGGGTCTCTGGCTGCTCGCCAACTACGAGGAGCAGCACGAGGTCGAGCTGATCGGGCTACCGCTCGACAGCGTGGATCGAGGAGCCGGCCGAGGGGTCGATCAGCGCACGTGACCGTCGCCGGTGACGACGTACTTCGTGGACGTCATCTCCGGCAGGCCCATGGGGCCACGGGCGTGCAGCTTCTGGGTGCTGATGCCGATCTCGGCGCCGAACCCGAACTCGCCGCCGTCGGTGAACCGCGTGCTCGCGTTGATCAGCACGGCAGCTGAGTCGACCTCGGCCGCGAACCGACGGGCCGCGGTCTGGTCCTCGGTCACGATGGCGTCGCTGTGCTTGCTCGAGAAGCGCCGGATGTGGGCGATCGCGGCGTCCAGGTCGGGGACCACGGCGGCGGAGATGTCGAGCGAGAGGTACTCCCGCGCGTAGTCGTCGTCGGTCGCCGGCTGCACCTCGGCGTGGTCCAGAAACGTCGCGTCGCCGTGGATGGTCACGCCGGCCTCCTGCAGCGCCGACACGACCCGCGGCAGGAACGCGTCGGCAACGTCGGCGTGCACCAGCAGCGACTCAGCGGAGTTGCAGACGCTGGTGCGGTGGGTCTTGCTGTTGAGCACGATCGCCAGCGCCCTGTCGAGGTCGGCCGCGCTGTCGACGTAGACGTGACAGTTGCCGACCCCGGTCTCGATCACGGGCACGGTCGACTCCTCGACCACCGACTGGATCAGGCCGGCTCCCCCACGAGGGATGAGCACGTCGACGTGGCCGCGGGCCCGCATCAGCGCCTTCACGCTGTCGTGGGAGTCTCCGGGCACCAGCTGGATGACGTCGGCGTCCAGCCCGGCGGAGGCCGCGGCGTCGCGCAGCACGGCCACGATCGCGGCGTTGCTCGACCGGGCGCTGGAGGAACCGCGCAGCAGGACGGCGTTGCCCGACTTGAGGCAGATGCCGGCGGCGTCGGCGGTGACGTTGGGCCGGGCCTCGTAGATCATGCCGACGACGCCGAACGGGACCCTCAGCTGGCGGAGCTCCAGGCCGTTGGGGAGCGTGCTCCCGCGCACGACCTCGCCGACCGGATCGGGCAGGCCGGCGACGTCGCGCAGCCCCTGGGCCATTGCCTCGAGCCGGTCGGGCGTCAGCCGCAGCCGGTCGATGATGTTGGCCGGCGTGCCGTCGGCGACGGCGCGGGCCACGTCCTCCCCGTTGGCGGCGAGCAGCTCGTCGGCGCGCTCGACCAGAGCCTGCGCCATGGCGTGCAGCGCGGCATCCTTCTCGGCCCGCGTCGCCAGGGCCAGACCGAGGCTCGCGGCGCGGGCCCGGGTCGCGACCTCGATGACGTCGTCGTGGGTGCTCACAGGGTCGAGGTTAGACAAAAGTCGCGACATCCCCACCGCAGAGGCAACCAAATGGTGGGATCTGACGTCACCACAGGTGAAGACCCACACTCACAGAAGCGAGACCTTCGTGCCCGCACGCCGCTTTCAGGCCCTGGCTGCCACCGCAGCCCTGGCCCTCACCTCCATCGCCGTGCTGGCGATCACCACTCCGGGCGAGGCCGCCCCGGCGCCGGTTGCTGCGGCCGAGCCCGCCCTGAAGATGTGGGCGCCCCAGAGCGTCGAGGGCTACCTCTACGGCAACCGCAAGCAGACCCGCGTCGACATCGACGCGCGCCTCATCGCCGGCGCGGACCCGTTCGAGCTGTGGTCGAACCGGGCGTCGTACGACCAGGAGATCAGGACCGTCTGGCGTCGGGCGAGCGGTGACGTGGCCCTGCCGCTCGGCTCGATGACCGACTTCAACGCCCTCGACGACTTCGTCCGGGTCTCGATCAAGAACGTCGCCACGGGCAAGTCGATGAAGTCGCGCACCAAGGACGTGTGCCTCAACAGCCGCGGCTACCGGGTCCGTCCGGACGCACCGGCCAGGTCGCCGTACCCGCAGTACTGCTTCGCCAACCCCTACAGCCTCGGCTCGGTGCAGGGCATCCAGGCCGGGTGGTCGAACTCGCTCCTCGGTGACGCCGAGAGCGGGCGCGCGGGCGTGCGGCTCGGCAAGGGCACCTAGGACGTCACGATCTCGATCACGCCGGCGTACGCGACCCTGCTGCGAGATCCCGGCCGCCGATGCCAAGCGCACGGTCCGGGTCGTCGTGAAGCATGACCACGAGGGTCACGACCACGGTGACGGCCACAGCCACCCCGAGCCCACCCAGCCCGTCGGCAAGCCGGCCACGCAGGCTCCCACGGGGCCCGAGCAAGCGGTGGTGGACGGTCCGCGGCCGAACCTGAAGTCGCTGCCGGCGTGGGGCATCAGCATGGCGAAGAACGGCAACTTCCTGCGGTTCGCCGCGACCGTCTGGAACGCCGGCGACAGCCCGCTGGTCGTCGACGGCTTCCGACGCGACGGCGAAGCGGTGATGGACGCCTACCAGTACTTCTTCGACGGCAACGGCGACCAGACCGGCTACCAGCAGATCGGTGAGTTCGAGTTCGACGAGAAGCCGTCGCACCAGCACTGGCACTTCCGCGACTTCGCGAGCTACACGCTGCTGCGCGCCGACCAGACGACGGCAGCGGTGTCGAAGAAGGAGGCGTTCTGCCTGGCCAACACCGACTCCATCGACCAGACGGTCGTGAACGCCGACTGGAACCCCGAGAACACCGACCTCTCGACCGACTGCGGCTCCCCTGGCTCGCTGTCGCTGCGCGAGGTGCTCGCGGCCGGGTGGGGCGACACCTACGCCCAGTTCCGGGCCGGCCAGTCCTTCAACCTCAAGGACCTGCCCAACGGCACCTACTACATCGCCACCATCGCCAACCCCAACAAGCGCCTGGTCGAGTCCGACACCGCGGACAACGTCGCCCTCCGGAAGATCGTCATCGGCGGCAAGGCCGGCGCCCGCACGGTCACCGTCCCCAAGATCGGCCTGATCGACGAGCCCGACCAGCAGTGGTGACCTGAGCCCCTCGTAAATTCACGCTGACCCGTCAGAAGATCTTCTGACGGGTCAGCGTGTTTTGTGGCTGGAGGAGCTTGGGTCAGCCCTTGCGCTCGGTGATCTTCTCGGTCGCGGCGGGGAGGACCGTGGTGAGGTCGCCCACGATGCCGAAGTCGACCAGCTCGAAGATCGGGGCCTCTTCGTCCTTGTTGACGGCCACGATGGTCTTCGAGGTCTGCATGCCGGCGCGGTGCTGGATGGCACCGGAGATACCGGCTGCGATGTAGAGCTGCGGTGAGACCGTCTTGCCGGTCTGGCCGATCTGGAAGGTGTGCGGGATCCAGCCGGAGTCGACCGCGGCGCGCGAGGCACCCACAGCCGCACCCAGCGAGTCGGCCAGGCCTTCGATGGGCTCGAAGTTGCCGCCCGTGCCACGACCACCGGAGACCACGATCGCGGCCTCGGTCAGCTCGGGGCGACCGGTCGACTTGCGCGGCTCGGAGGCGACGATCTGGGCCTTCTTCGCCGAGTCGGAGATGGTCGCGGAGAACTCCTCGACCGTCCCGGCGCCGTCGCTCTCCTCCGGCGGGGCGGAGTTGGGCTTGACGCAGATGATCGGCGTGCCCTTGGTGACCTTGGCGGTCACCGTGTAGCTGCCGGCGAAGACGCTCTGCGTGGTCTCGCCGCTGTCGGCGATGTCGACGGCGTCGGTGATCAGGCCGGAGTCGATCTTGATCGCCAGGCGACCGGCGATCTCCTTGCCCTCGCCACCGGAGACCAGGAGCACCGCGGCCGGCGAGGTCTTCTCCACCAGCTGCTGGAGCACCTCGGCCTTCGGGGCCACGAGGTAGCCCTTGATCTCGGCGTCGTCGACGACGTAGATCTTCTCCGCGCCGAACTTCTTGAGCCGCTCGGTCGCACCGGAGGCCTGGTCGGACCCGCCGATGAAGACCGCCGACGGCTCGCCGAGGCGCTTGGCGAGAGCGAGGAGCTCCAGTGTGGGCTTGCTGACGGTGCCGTCGACGTGGTCGACGAGTACCAGAACTTCAGACATGTTCGTTTCTCCCTATCCGGAAAGCGCCGGAGCTCAGATGAACTTCTTGGAGGCCAGGAACTCGGTCAGCGCAGTGGCGCCCGACCCGTCCTCGTCCTTGACGATCTCGCCGGCGGTACGCGGCGGGCGCTCGGTGGTCTCGGTGACCTCCGACCAGGCAACGGACAGGCCGACCTGGCCGGAGTCGACACCCAGGTCGCTGAGCGACCAGGTCTCGACCGGCTTCTTCTTGGCGGCCATGATCCCCTTGAACGACGGGTAGCGAGCCTCGCCGGACTGGTCGGTCACCGACAGCACCAGCGGCATCGTGCCGCCGAGCACCTGGGTGGCCGTGTCGCCGTCGCGCTTGGCGCGCACCTGGTCGCCCTGGGTCTCCACGACCGATGCGAGGGTGATCTGGGGCAGGTCGAGCCGCTCGGCGAGCATCGCCGGCACCACGCTGCCGACGCCGTCGGTCGACGCCATCCCGCACAGCACCAGGTCTGGCGAACCGATCTTCTTGATCGCCTCCGCCAGCACCAGCGAGGTGGCGGCGTAGTCAGAACCGGCGATCGCCTCGTCGCTCACGTGGACGCCCTCGTCGGCACCCATCTGCAGTGCCTTGCGCACCGCGTCGGCCGCCTTCTCGGGACCGACGCAGAGCGCGGTCACCTTGGTGTCCTCGGGGTTCTCGGACTTCTCCTTGAGCTGCAGGGCCTGCTCGACGGCGTACTCGTCGAGCTCCGACAGCAGCCCGTCGACGCCTACGCGGTCGACCGTGTTGTCGTCCTCGAACCGCCGATCGGCAGTCGCATCGGGCACGTGCTTCACACAGACAACAATGTTCATGGTGGTGTGGCCGGGTTCGGCCCCTCCTGTGCATTCGTGTGGGCCAACCCGGGCCGGGTTGGCGGCGTTGGCAGGTTACCGCCGAGTCACCCGCGTTTCGAAGCCAGTCCGCGATGGGCTATCTCACAGCGTTGCCCGGCTCACACCGACGCTCGGGGGATCAGGGGTGGATCAGCTTCTCCACGACCCGGCCGACGATCAGGTAGAGGATCGCGCCGATCCCGTAGTTGAAGAGCGCGATGCGGATCTCGGCGTTGTCCCCGTCGAACTTCTTGATCGGGTTGTCCAGGTCGAAGAAGCCGAGGTCGACGCCGTCGGCAATGTCGTAGAACAGCTTCACGAGCGAGTTGTCGGGGTTGGCCTTCACCGTGATCAGCAGGGCCGCGACCGCGAGCACCAGCGCGCAGGTGACGAAGATGAACCACACGACCCGGGACAGGATGGTGCGGAGCTTGTCCGCGTCGTACCGGGTGCTCGTAGGGTCCGCCTTCTTGCCGCCCGCCATTCCTACCGTCCTTCGAACTCAGCTTTTCCGGGCCCCATGTCGATGAAGGATGACATACCAATGGTGCGGTCCGTGGTCGCAAACAGAGAAGAGAACTGTTGTCTTTCGATCTCGAGACCGGTCTCGAGATCGACCTCCAGGCCGCGGTCGATGCTCTCCTTCGCCGCTCGGAGGGCGTACGACGCCGCGCGGGTGAACTGCTGGGCCCAGGCGACGGCCTCGTCGTAAACGGACTCGGCCGGCACCAGCCGGTCGACCAGGCCGATCGCGAGCGCCTCGTCGGCCTTCACGAACCGGCCGGTGAAGATGATGTCCTTGGCCTTGCTCGGCCCGACCAGTCGGGTCAGCCGCTGGGTGCCGCCGGCGCCGGGGATCACGCCGAGCAGGACCTCGGGCTGGCCGAGCGTCGCATTGTCCGCCGCGATCCGGAAGTCTGCGCAGAGCGCGAGCTCGCAGCCGCCGCCGAGCGCGTAGCCGGTGATCGCCGCGACGACCGGCTTCGGGATGCGGGCCACGGCACTGAAGGAGGACTGCAACGCACCGGAGCGCTTCACCATGTCGGTGTAGGACATGTCGGCCATCTCCTTGATGTCCGCGCCGGCCGCGAAGACCCGCTCACCGCCGTACACGACGACCGCCTTGATGTCGTCGCGGTCGGTGGCCTCGGCCGCCGCGGCCCGGATCTCCTCCTGGACCTGCACGTTGAGCGCGTTCATCTTCGGGCGGTCCAGGCGGATCGTGCCGACACCGTCGGCAACCTCGAGCCTCACGAACTCCATCGGTGGTCTCCTGTCGGTGGGTAGACCCGCATTGTGCCGGGCCGGGGCGCGTCTCCCTACCCAGGGCCGTCGCGAGCGTCGTACAGGACGTGCGATGGCAAGGCGCCGGCGCGACGACAGACTTGATTCGTCTCTCGAGCGTCCGGCAACGCCGCCAGCGTGCGTTCTGGGCGGCGCGCCGCAGGTCCGGGGTAGGGAGACGCGCCCCTTGGCACGTCAGGAACAATGCCTCCCGTGACGGCGGGTCTGTGGCGCAACCTCGGTGAGCGTGCCTCGGTGTGGCCAGGCCGCAGCTTCCCTCTGGGCTCGACCTGGTCGCCGGAGTCGACGAACTTCGCGGTCTACGCCCCCAATGCCTCGGCGGCGTGGGTGTGCCTCTTCGACGGCGAAGGCGCTGAGACCCGGCACCAGCTGAGGGAGCACACCCTGGGCATCTGGCACGGCGCCATCCCCGAAGTCGAGCCGGGCAGCTGCTACGGCTACCGGGTCGACGGCCCATGGGAGCCCGAGGACGGCCTGCGCTTCAACGTGGAGAAGCTGCTGCTGGACCCGTTCGCGCGAGCGGTCAGCGGGTCGATCGACTACGACCCCGCGATCTTCGGCTACGACGTCGACGACCCGGGCGAACCCAGCGGGCTGGACTCCGCGGCGTACGTCTGCCGGAGCGTGGTGGTCAGCGACGACGGCTTCGACTGGGACGGAGACCAGCCGCTGCGGCACAGATGGCACGACACCGTCATCTACGAGCTGCACGTCAAGGGCATGACCGAGCTGCACGACCGGGTGCCGGAGCACCTGCGCGGCACCTACGCCGGGCTCGCCTCCCCCGCCGTCGTCGACTACCTGAAGGACCTCGGCGTCACCGCGGTGGAGCTGCTGCCGATCCATCAGTTCGCCTCCGAGCCCGAGGTGGTGAGCCGCGGGCTGACCAACTACTGGGGCTACAACTCGATCGGGTTCTTCGCCCCGCACAACGCCTACTCGTCCTCCGGCGACCTCGGGCAGCAGGTCACGGAGTTCAAGGCCATGGTGAAGGCGCTGCACGACGCCGGCATCGAGGTGCTCCTCGATGTCGTCTACAACCACACCGCCGAGGCGTCACCGGAAGGTCCGACGCTGTCCTTCCGCGGCCTGGACGACATGGGCAGCTACCACCGCACCAGTCTCGAGAGCGCAGGCGAGCCTTTCGACGACACGTACTGGGACGTCACCGGCTGCGGCAACACCGTCAACACGGGCACCCCGTTCACCTTGCGACTGCTCCTGGACTCGCTGCGCTACTGGGTCACAGAGATGCACGTCGACGGCTTCCGGTTCGACCTCGCGTCGGCGCTGACGCGGGTCAACCACGAGATCGACATGGACTGCCACCTGCTCGCCGCGATCGGCCAGGATCCGGTGCTCCGGCACACCAAGCTGATCGCTGAGCCGTGGGACGCGTCGATGGACGGCTACCGGGTCGGCGAGTTCCCACCGCCGTGGGTCGAGTGGAACGACCAGTTCCGCGACGAGATCCGGGACTTCTGGCGCGGCCGGTCCTCGGGCATCCGCGTCGTGGCGACCCGGCTCGCCGGCTCGTCTGACCTGTACGCCGACGACGGCAGGTCGCCGTACGCCTCGATCAACTTCGTGACCGCCCACGACGGGTTCACCGTGCGCGACCTGGTGAGCTACGAGGAGAAGCACAACGAGGCCAACGGTGAGGGCAACCGCGACGGCACCGACAACAACCGGGCCGACAACCACGGCGTCGAGGGCGAGACCGACGACCAGAAGATCGTGGCCCTCCGCCGCCGCCAGGCCGCCAACCTGATGGCCACGCTCTGCCTGTCCAACGGCGTCCCGATGATCACCGCCGGCGACGAGCGCGGCCGCACCCAGCGCGGCAACAACAACCCCTACTGCCAGGACAACGAGATCTCCTGGGTCGACTGGCGGGCCGACGACGCATGGCTCGACGTCTACGAGGTGACCAGGACCGCGCTCCGGCTACGCCGGGAGCATCCGGCGCTGCGGCAGCGACACTGGTTCGAGGGGCGGCCGACCATGGTCGACGGCCCCAAGGACCTGGCGTGGCTGCATCCCGCCGGGCGGGAGATGACCAGCGACGACTGGCACGACGCCGGCCTGGCGACGCTCGGCATGTTCGTCTCCGGGCGACCGTTGCGCTCCCCCGGCCCACGCGGCCACCAGCAGGTCGACGCGTCGTTCGTGCTGTGGTTCCACGCGGGCGACGAGCCGGTCACCGTGCAGCTGCCCGACAACGACTGGGTGCACGCCGGCGAGGTGGTGCTGTCCACCGACCCCGAGCTGAAGACGGGCACCCCCGTCACGATGGGTCAGCGGATCACCCTGAGTCCCCGCGCGGTCGCGGTGCTGCGCGAGACCTGATCGGCCCTAGGCCATTGCGACGACGCCGAGCTCGGCCGACGAGGTGAGCAGGCCGTTGCGCGGAATCACCCGCACCGTGTAGCCGAACGCACCGCTGGTGGCCAGCGTGACGTCGCCGTCGAACCGGTGCCGGCCGCCGTCGTAGGTCTCCACCAGCCGTAGCTCGTCGATGGTCGTGTTGGTCAGCTCGTCGTCGGCGTTGATCTTGCCGTGCACGACCTGCACCGACACGTCGGCTGCCGACAGCTCACCGAGGGCCACGAAGGCGCGCACGCTGATCACCGCACCGACCTCCGGGGCGTCGCCGATGCCGCCGCTCTCGACGTGCTCGACCCGCACCGACGGCCAGTTGGTGCGCACCTTCGCCTTCCAGGCGGCGAGCTCGCGAGCGCCCTGGTAGTCGGAGTTGAGCTCGCGGGAGACCTGGGCGGCCGGTGCGTAGAGCTGCTTGGTGTAGTCGCGCACCATCCGGGTCGCCAGCACCTTGGGGCCGAGCGACTTGAGGGTGTGGCGGAGCATCTCCACCCAGCGCGTCGGCACGCCCTCGGCGTCGAGGTCGTAGAAGCGCGGCGCCACGTCGTTCTCGATCAGCTCGTAGAGAGCCGTCGCCTCGAGATCGTCGCGCTTGTCCGGGTCGTCGACACCGTCGGCCGACGGGATCGCCCAGCCGTTGTCGCCGTCGTACCACTCGTCCCACCAGCCATCGAGGATCGAGAGGTTGAGGCCGCCGTTGAGCGCGGCCTTCATGCCCGAGGTGCCGCACGCCTCGTAGGGACGCAGCGGGTTGTTGAGCCAGACGTCGCAGCCGGGGTACAGCGGCTGGGCCATCGCGATGTCGTAGTTGGGCAGGAAGACGATGCGGTGGCGGACCTCCGGGTCGTCCGCGAAGCGCACCATCTCCTGGATCAGCTTCTTGCCGCCGTCATCGGCGGGGTGCGACTTGCCGGCGATCACCAGCTGCACCGGACGCTCGGGGTGGAGCAGCAGCGCCTTGAGACGGTCGGGGTCGCGCAGCATCAGCGTCAGTCGCTTGTACGACGGCACCCGGCGCGCGAAGCCGATCGTCAGCACATCGGGGTCGAGTGCGCTGTCGATCCAGCCGAGCTCGGCCTTGGCGACCCCGCGCTTCTCCCACGACCGCGTCAGCCGCTTGCGGGCATCGACGACCAGCCGCTCGCGTAGCTGGCGCTTGACCGACCACACGTCGACGCCGGAGACCTTGTCGACCGCGGCCCAGTAGCCCTCGGTGTCGTCGGAGCCGGCGTCGGCGCCGTGCGAGGTGGCCAGCTCGAAGATCTCGCGGGCCACCCAGGTCGGGGCGTGGACGCCGTTGGTGATCGAGCCGATCGGCACCTCGGCCTCGTCGAACGCCGGCCACAGGCCGTTGAACATCCCGCGGCTGACCTCGCCGTGCAGCTGCGAGACGCCGTTGGCGCGCTGGGCGAGCCGGAAGCCCATCACGGCCATGTTGAAGACCGCCGGGTCACCGCTCTCGTAGTCCTCGGTGCCGAGCGCCAGGATCCGCTCGACCGGCACGCCGGGCGTTGCCCCGCCCTCGGCCGCGAAGTACTGCTCGACCAGAGTGCGCGGGAACCGGTCGATGCCGGCCGGCACCGGCGTGTGGGTCGTGAACACCGTGGAGGCCCGGCCGACCTCGAGCGCGGTGTCGAGGTCGAGCTGCGGGCCGTCCTCGGCCACGGTCAGCTCACGGATGCGCTCGATGCCGAGGAAGCCGGCGTGGCCCTCGTTGGTGTGGAAGACCTCCGGCTCGGGCGAGCCGGTGATCCGCGAGTAGGCACGCAGGGCGCGCACCCCGCCGACACCCAGCAGCAGCTCCTGCCGCAGCCGGTGCTCGGAGTTGCCGCCGTAGAGCCGGTCGGTGATCTCGATGTAGTGGTCGGGGTTGCCCTCGACGTCGGTGTCGAGCATCAGCAGCGGCACCCGGCCGACGCTGGCGACCCAGATCCGGGCGATCAGGTCGGGTCCGCCGGGCATCGAGATGGAGATGGTCGCCCGCGTGCCGTCGGCCTCGTTGAGCTGCGAGATCGGCAGGCCGTCGGGGTCGAGGATCGGGTAGGTCTCCTGCTGCCAGCCCTCCCTCGACAACGACTGCTTGAAGTAGCCGTGGCGGTAGAGCAGCCCGACGCCGACGATCGGGACGCCGAGGTCGCTGGCGGCCTTGAGGTGGTCGCCGGCGAGGATGCCGAGGCCGCCGGAGTACTGCGGCAGCACCGCGGTGATGCCGAACTCCGGGGAGAAGTAGGCGATCGCCTTCGGACCGTGCTCCGGGCCGCGGGTCTGGTACCAGCGGTCCTCGGACAGGTAGCGGTCCAGGTCGGCCTTCGCAGCGCCGAGCCGCTCACGGAAGCCGTCGTCAGCCGCGAGCTCGTCGAGGCGGGCACGGCCGACCTCGCCGATCAGCCGCACCGGATCATGGCCGCTGGACTCCCAGAGGTCGTGATCGACCTCCTCGAACACGTCCTGCGTCTCCGGGTGCCACGACCAGCGCAGGTTACCGGCGAGGTCGCCGAGGGCGGCCAGGGCGTCGGGGAGGACCGGGCGGACCGTGAAACGTCGAATCGCACGCATGCATGCGACGCTAGCGCCATCGACTTGAACGATCCAAAACCGGCAGGCTCAGTGGCCCAGCCGCACTCAGTACCCACAGACCGCGTTTGAGACGCCCAACTTGCGACGTTTGGTGGCATTCGCAAGTGTGGGGGGATGGTAGGACGCATACCCATCGTGGATGTCATGCCTCTGGTCGATCTCGGAAGGCAACCTGCCAAGGCGACTGTGGGTGAACCTTTCCCTGTCCGGGCGACGGTATTTCGCGAAGGACACGACAAGCTCGGCGCCGAGGTGGTGCTCACCGGACCCGACGGCAGCCGACGGTCCCCGGTGCGGATGACCAAGCTGGAGGCTCCCGTCGACCGCTACCTGGCCTGGGTCACGCCCGACCAGGAAGGCGCCTGGACGTTCGAGGTGCAGGCGTGGTCCGACCCGATTGCCACCTGGCAGTACGCCGCCGACCTGAAGATCCCCGCGGGCGTCGACGTCGAGCTGATGTTCACCGAGGGAGCGCTGCTGCTGGAGCGGATTCTGGCCGATCTCGGCCCCGCCAAGGGCAAGCGCAGCAAGTCCGCCGCCCCCGCGGCCGACCGGGAGCGCGAGATCTTGGTGGCGGCCGTCGCCGCTGCCCGCGACACCACCCGGCCGGTCGAGGCCCGGCTGGCGCAGCTCCAGGCTCGCGAACTCACCGACCTGCTCGCGCTGCACCCCATCCGCGAGCTGGTGAGCGTCGAAGGCCCCTACCCGGCGTACGCCGACCGGGAGCGGGCGCTCTTCGGCAGCTGGTACGAGTTCTTCCCCCGCTCGGAGGGGGCGACCCGCGACGCGGCGACCGGCGCGATCACCAGCGGCAACTTCCGCACCGCTGCCAAACGCCTCGAGGGCGTGGCCGCGATGGGGTTCGACGTGATCTACCTGCCGCCGATTCACCCGATCGGCGAGGTCAACCGCAAGGGGCCCAACAACACGCTGACCCCCGGCCCCGAGGACACCGGCTCCCCGTGGGCGATCGGGTCCAAGGACGGCGGCCACGACGCGATCCACCCCGACCTCGGCGACTTCGACGACTTCGACGCGTTCGTGGCGAGGGCGCGCGACCTGGGCCTCGAGGTGGCCCTCGACCTGGCCCTCCAGGCTGCGCCCGACCACCCGTGGGTGACGAGCAACCCGGAGTTCTTCACGACGCGCGCCGACGGCACCATCGCCTACGCCGAGAACCCGCCCAAGAAGTACCAGGACATCTACCCGATCAACTTCGACAACGACCCCGCCGGCATCTGCCGCGAGGTGCTGCGGGTGGTCCGGCTCTGGATGAGCCACGGCGTACGGATCTTCCGCGTCGACAACCCGCACACCAAGCCGCTGCCGTTCTGGCAGTGGCTCCTGGCCGAGGTGCGCCGCACCGACCCCGACGTGCTGTTCCTGGCGGAGGCATTCACCAAGCCGCCGATGATGCACTCGCTCGGCGCGATCGGCTACCACCAGTCCTACACGTACTTCACCTGGCGCACCGCCCGGTGGGAGCTCGAGGACTACCTGCGCGAGGTGTCGTCGGAGACCGACCACGTGATGCGGCCCAACTTCTTCGTCAACACCCCCGACATCCTCCACGCCTACCTCCAGTACGGCGGCCCGGCGGCGTTCAAGATCCGTGCCGCGATCGCGGCCACCAGCGTGCCCAGCTGGGGCGTGTACGCCGGCTACGAGCTGTTCGAGCACGTCGCCGTCAAGCCGGGCAGCGAGGAGTACCTCGACTCGGAGAAGTACCAGATCCGGATCCGCGACTGGGACGCCGCGGAGACCGAGGGCCGCAGCCTGGCGCCGTACCTCACCGTGCTGAACCAGACGCGCCGCGCGCACCCCGCCCTCCAGCGGCTGCGCAACCTCACCATCCACTCCAGCGAAGACGAGAACTTCCTCGTCTTCTCCAAACATGCAGACGGAGACACCGTGATCGTCGTCGTCAACCTCGACCCCCATGCCGCCACGGGAGACCACCGTGCACCTTGACCTGCCCGCTCTCGGTTTCGGCTGGGACGACACGTTCGAAGTGCGCGACGAGATCACCGGCGAGACCTGGCAGTGGGGTCAGCACAACTACGTCCGCCTCGATCCTCACGTCGAGCCCGCGCACGTGCTCTCGGTGCAGACCGTCCCGGCGGCCCTGGGATGACCGACGAGACCCCCGTCGCGCCGTCTGCGCACGACACGACACCCGACTGGTTCAAGACCGCGGTCTTCTACGAGGTACTGGTGCGATCGTTCCGCGACTCCAACGCCGACGGCACCGGCGACTTCAAGGGCCTGACCGAGAAGCTCGACTACCTCGAGTGGCTCGGCGTCGACTGCCTCTGGGTGCCGCCGTTCTTCACCTCGCCGCTGCGTGACGGCGGCTACGACGTCGCCGACTTCACCGACATCCTCCCCGAGTGCGGGACGGTGGAGGACTTCCACCACTTCCTCGACGAGGCGCACAAGCGCGGCATCCGGGTGATCATCGACTTCGTCATGAACCACACGAGTGACCAGCACCCGTGGTTCCAGGCCAGTCGCGACGACCCCGAAGGCCCCTACGGCGACTTCTACGTCTGGTCCGACACCGACGAGCTCTACCAGGACGCGCGGATCATCTTCGTCGACACCGAGCCGTCCAACTGGACCTGGGACCCGGTGCGGCAGCAGTACTTCTGGCACCGCTTCTTCAGCCACCAGCCGGACCTCAACTACGACAACCCGAAGGTCCACGACGCGATCCTCGAGGCCATCTCGTTCTGGTTCGACATGGGTCTCGACGGTTTCCGCCTCGACGCGGTGCCCTACCTCTACGAGCGCCCCGGCACCAACGGGGAGAACCTCCCGGAGACCCACGAGTTCCTGCGCAAGGTGCGCCGTTTCGTCGACGAGAAGTACCCCGGCAAGGTGCTGCTCGCCGAGGCCAACCAGTGGCCGGCCGACGTCGTTGACTACTTCGGCGACTTCGAGTCCGGTGGCGACGAGTGCCACATGTGCTTCCACTTCCCGGTGATGCCTCGCATCTTCATGGCGGTGCGCCGCGAGTCGCGGTTCCCGATCTCGGAGATCCTCGAGCAGACGCCGCCGATCCCCCACGGCTGTCAGTGGGGCATCTTCCTCCGCAACCACGACGAGCTGACCCTCGAGATGGTCACCGACGACGACCGCGACTACATGTGGAACGAGTACGCCAAGGACCCGCGGATGAAGGCCAACATCGGCATCCGCCGGCGGCTGGCTCCGCTGCTCGACAACGACATCAACCAGATCGAGCTGTTCACCGCCCTCCTGCTCTCGCTGCCCGGCTCCCCCGTTCTCTACTACGGTGACGAGATCGGCATGGGCGACAACATCTGGCTCGGTGACCGCGACGGCGTACGCACGCCGATGCAGTGGACCCCCGACCGCAACGCGGGGTTCTCCTCGGCTACGCCGGGGAAGCTGCACCTGCCCGCGATCCAGGACCCGGTTTACGGGTACCAGAGCGTCAATGTCGAAGCCCAGCTCGAGAACTCGTCGTCGCTGCTGCACTGGACCCGTCGGATGATCCATGCGCGGCGGCGGCACCACGCGTTCGGCCTCGGCACGTTCTCGGACCTCGGCGGGTCCAACCCGACCGTGCTGTCCTACCTGCGCGAGCACACGGTGACCGAGGACGGCGCGGAGAGCACCGACGTCATCGTCTGCGTCAACAACCTCTCCCGCTTTCCCCAGCCGGTGGAGCTCGACCTGCGCAGGTTCGAGGGCCTGGTGCCCGTCGAGCTGCTGGGTGGTGTGCCGTTCCCGCCGATCGGCGAGCTGCCCTACCTGCTGACGCTGGGCGGCTACGGCTTCTACTGGTTCCGGCTCACCGATCCCGACAACCTCAAGGGTGGCGTCATCTCGTGACTTCCGAGCCGATCAAGAACTACGTGGCCGACGCCCGGTGGTTCGGCGGGAAGGGGCGCGAGTTCGAGGTGACCGGCGTACGCCGCCTGGCCGAGGTGCCGATGCCGACCGACGGCGCGCGGGTCTTCGTCAATCTGGTCGAGCTCGGCTACACCGGCGGCGATGCCGAGATCTACCAGGTGCCGCTCGCCTACTACGCCGAGCCCCAGCACCGCCTCGACCACGCCTTCGTCGGCTGGTGGGAGGAGCCCGACCTCGGCTGGGTGCATGCCTACGACGCCCTGCACGACCGCGACGCGATGGCCGGCTGGCTGAGCGCGTTCGCCGCTGACCCGTCAGAAGATCTTCTGACGGGTCAGCGGGAAACCGGCCTGAGCTTCCACCGGCTGCCGGGCTACGACCTGGACCTGGAGGCGCAGGGGTCGCTGTTCTCGGGCGAGCAGTCCAACTCGTCGGTGCTGTTCGGGGAGGACTCGATCCTCAAGGTGTTCCGCAAGATCACCCCCGGCATCAACCCCGACATCGAGATCCACGAGCGGCTGACCCAGGCCGACTCCAGCCACATCGCGGCGCTCTACGGATGGGTCGAACACCGGACTGGGACGGAGGTGCTGCAGCTCGGGATGCTGCAGCAGTTCCTCCGCACCGCCACCGACGGCTGGGACCTCGCGCTGGCTAGCGTGCGCAACCTGTTCGCCGAAGAGGACCTGCACGCCCATGAGGCGGGGGGCGACTTCGCCGCCGAGTCGACGCGGCTCGGCGAGGCCCTCCGCGACATCCACGGCGCGCTGGCCACCGCGCTCCCCACCGAGGACGCCCCGAGTGCGAGCGAGATCGCCGCCGGCATGACCGAGCGGCTCGATGCGGCGCTGCCCGTCGTGCCCGAGCTCGCCGAGCACGCCGACAGTCTCCGTCGGCTCTACACAGCGGTAGCGTCGCTCGACGACGTGCACGTGCAGCGGATCCACGGTGACCTGCACCTGGGCCAGACCATGCGCACCGCCCTCGGCTGGAAGATCGTCGACTTCGAGGGCGAACCGGCCAAGCCGCTGGGCGAGCGCAGGCGTCCCGACTCCCGCTGGCGCGACGCCGCCGGGATGATGCGCTCCTTCGACTACGCCGCCTACGCCGTCGAGAGGACGCTCTCGGACCACGATGCCGAGGAGTCACAGCAGCGGCAGTTCCGGGCCCAGGAGTGGGCGCATCGCAACCAGAACCACTTCATCGTCGCGTACGCCGGCGGTGAGCTGACCCGGCAGCAACGGACGCTGCTCGACGCCTATGTCGCCGACAAGGCCGTCTACGAATGTGTCTACGAAACCCGCAACCGGCCGGCCTGGCTGTCGATCCCGTTGGCGGCGGTCGCCCAGATCGGAGGCGTCAGATGAGCAGGCTCGTCCCTCGCGAGGAAGTCGACCAGATCATCCGCGGCGAGCACGGGCATCCGCACGACGTGCTCGGACCCCACGTCCTCGACGGTCAGGTCGTCGTGCGCGTCTACAAGCCGCTCGCCACCGCGGTCGTGCTCCGCCACCCCGGCGGCGAGAGCCAGATGGAGCACGCCCACGAGGGCGTGTGGACCGTCCGCCTGGACCAGGCAGAGGTCCCCGACTACCGGCTCGCGGTCACCTACGGCGAGGTGACCATCGACGTCGACGACCCCTACCGCTTCCTGCCCACTCTCGGTGAGGTCGACCTGCACCTGCTCAACGAGGGCCGCCACGAGGAGCTCTGGTGCGTGCTGGGCGCTCGCGTGCACCACTACGACGCGCACGGCGGCACCGTGAGCGGCACGTCGTTCGCGGTGTGGGCACCCTCCGCCCGCGGCATCCGGCTCAAGGGCGACTTCAACAACTGGGACGGCCGCGAACACCCGATGCGGCAGCTCGGGCAGTCCGGCGTCTGGGAGCTGTTCGTGCCCGGGGTCGGTGCGGGCACGGCGTACAAGTTCTGGGTGCTGGGGGCCGACGGCTTCTGGCGGGAGAAGGCCGACCCGATGGCGGCGTTCGCGGAGGAGCCGCCGAAGACGTCGTCGCGAGTCTTCGAGTCGACGCACACGTGGGGCGACTCCGAGTGGATGACGGCACGGGCCACGAAGCAGCCGGTCGCCGAGGCGATGTCGGTCTACGAGATGCACCTCGGCTCCTGGAAGCGGCACCCCGGCGGGGCCTTCTGGTCCTACGACGAGATGGCCGACGACCTGGTGCCCTATCTCGCCGACCTCGGCTTCACCCACGTCGAGCTGATGCCGGTGATGCAGCACCCGTTCGGCGGCTCGTGGGGCTACCACGTGACGTCGTACTTCGCCCCCGACTCGCGGTTCGGCGATCCCGACGGGTTCCGGCGGCTGGTCGACCGGCTGCACCAGGCGGGCATCGGCGTGATCCTCGACTGGGTGCCCGGCCACTTCGCCACCGACGAGTGGGCGCTGGCCAAGTTCGACGGCACTCCGCTCTACGAGGACCCCAACCCGCAGCGCGGCTGGCACAAGGAGTGGGGCTCCCACATCTTCAACTTCGGCCGCCACGAGGTGCGCAACTTCCTCTACGCCAACGCCGTCTACTGGCTCGAGGAGTTCCATGCCGACGGCCTGCGGGTCGACGGCGTCGCCTCGATGCTGTACCTCGACTACGCCCGCGAGGAGGGCGAGTGGTCGCCCAACAAGTACGGCGGCCGCGAGAACCTGGAGGCGGTGCAGTTCCTGCAGGAGATGAACGCCACCGTCTACAAGAGGGTGCCGGGCATCGTCACGATCGCGGAGGAGTCGACCTCGTGGCCCCAGGTCACCGGGCCGACCTCGAGCGGCGGCCTCGGCTTCGGCTTCAAGTGGAACATGGGCTGGATGCACGACACGCTCGGCTATCTCGAACGCGATCCCATCTATCGCTCGCACCACCATCACGAGCTGACCTTCGCGATGACCTACCAGTGGACCGAGCACTTCGTGCTGCCGCTCTCCCACGACGAGGTCGTGCACGGCAAGGGCTCGCTGCTGCGCAAGATGCCGGGCGACCGCTGGCAGCAGCTCGCGTCGCTGCGCGCCTACTACGGCTACATGTGGGCCCACCCCGGCAAGCAGCTGCTGTTCATGGGGTGCGAGATCGGCCAGGAGTCGGAGTGGGCCGAGTCGCGCGAGCTCGACTGGTGGCTGCTCGAGCACTCCGAGCACCGCGGTCTCCACTCGCTCGTGCGCGACCTGAACGCCGCCTACAAGGACAGCCCGGCGGCCTGGCACCTCGACGGCACCCCCGAGGGTTTCCAGTGGATCGACGCCAACGACGCCGGCCGCAACGTCTACTCGTTCATCCGCCGGTCCCCCGGCGCGCCTGACCTGGTGTGCCTGACCAACTTCTCGGCCGTCCCGCACAGCGACTTCCGCCTGGCCCTGCCTGCCACCGGCGAGTGGACCGAGCTGGTCAACACCGACGCCGCGATCTACGCCGGCTCCGGAGTGGGCAATCTGGGCTCGGTCACCGCGGTGGCGGCCGATCCGCTCGACGCGGACGCGCCCGGTGGGCTGCCGGCGTACACGACGATCGTGGTGCCGCCACTCGCGACGGTCTGGTTCCGAGGGCCGAAATAGAGGTGGGCCCGGCAGGGTCACCGGGCCCAGCTCTGGATTGCAGGTCGTGAGGTTCCGCGGGGTCTCGGTGCCGTTACGCCTCATCGTCGCCGTCAGCCCGGGTCTCGGTTGGTGTCGGCACCACCTCGCAGCCAGTCAGCCGCCGTCAAACATTGAGTCTTGATCGAAGCCGTGCTCGGCGGCGATCGGGTGGGAGAACTGCGCATGGACGCCACGACCTGACCGCCTCATGATGGGCCCATGGGCCTCTTCAGACGGGTGGTGCAGGGCGCGGACAAGGTCTACGACGCCAAGGAGATGCTCGAGACCGCAGTCTTCAAGGACCGTCGCTTCGAGAGGGCCGAGGAGCTGGCCGCCGCGGGTGACCCCCACCAGGCCGTGATCACCGGCATCAGGCGCCGTTTCAACGACAGCACCACCGAGACCGACATCCGGCTCGAGTGGTTCGCTCCCGAGCACCGCGTGGCCGCGATCCACTACGGCAGCGCGATGCCGATGCTGATCCGGCTCGGCTCGACCGTGGCGATCAAGAGCGACGGCGCCGCCGCTGTGATCGACCCTCAGGCGATGGCCGAGGCAGCCGATCCGCCGCGTGACGCCGGCCGGCGATCGCGCAAGGTGCCTGAGCAGGGCATGGACGACCGCGCCCTCGACATGTCAGTGCTGAGCCGGATCAAGAAGTGGACCCCGCAGGACGCAACTGTCGAGTCGTTCGAGCGCGTGACCGTGTTCGGCATGCCGTCCGAGACCTGGACCATCGTCGTCACCACACCCGACGGCAGCAGGGCCACGGTCAACAAGGACGAGGTGCCGCCCTACGCCCGGTGGTTCGTCGCACCGGGCGCCGCGGTGCCGGCCGTGGTCGACCCCAAGGACTCCAGCCGGGCCCAGATCAACTGGCCCGAGCTCGCTGAGCGAGCCGCGGCCGCAGGTGGCGTGTGGCAGGAGCAGCCCCCGGCCGGGAGCATCGCGGCCGGCCTGGTGAGCCGGAGTGGCCAGGTCGAGGAAGCGCCCGTGGCGTCGATGGGCGAGCCCATCGATCTGACCCCGTCTGCGGAGTCCGCAGCCGCCATCGAAGGCATCACCGTCGAGCGCTGCGCCTACGTCGACGCCGCGCTGATCAGGGCCAGGGTCGCGCCCCAGGACCACGACGCCTACGCCGCTGCGCAGTTCGAGGTGCCCGCCGGTCGCTGGACCGCGATCAGGACGCAGTGGCAGTCCCGCCAGATGTCCGACTGGAAGGTCGGCGCGGCCTACGGCGCCGCGTTCGAGGCGGCGCAGAAGGAGCTCAAGAAGCGCGGATAGGGTTGGGGCGTGACCGAGCAGCCGACCTCCCTCATCACGGTCACGGCGGGCGTCGCCCGGATCAGCTGGAGCTCGGAGCTGGGTGCCGATCGCGGGGCTGACGGGTGGATGGCCGCCGTTGACGTGGTCCGCCGCGAGGTGGCCTCTGCGCTGCAAGCGCACACCCGGGTCGAAGCACTGGTGCCGGCCGACGACGACAGCTCCCAGCGCGTGGCCACGTGGTCGGGGATGCGCCGCGAGGGCGTGATGCGCGGCGTCGAGGGCGACCGGATCGTCTACGCCCGCCTGGCGACCGACGCCCCCGTCAACGAGCCTGGCGGGTTCCGCGCGCTGCTCAACTCGTTCCTGCCTCGCAAGCGCGCGATCAGCCAGATGCTGATCCGTGACGACCAGGGCCGGGTGCTGCTCTGCGCGTTGACCTACAAGCAGGACTGGGACCTTCCCGGAGGTGTGGTCGAGGTCGGTGAGTCCCCGCAGCTGGCCGTGGTCCGTGAGGTCGAGGAAGAGCTCGGGCTGACCATCCCGGCCGGGCCGCTCCTGCTCACCGACTGGCTGCCGCCCTGGGGCGGCTGGGACGACGCGCTGTGCCTGGTCTTCGACGGTGGCACCCACCACCCCTCGCTGCTCGACCAGGTGGTCAAGCAGGCCCGCGAGATCCGCGAGGCGGAGTGGTGCACCCTCGAGCAGGTGCACGAGCGGGCTGCCGACTTCACTGCCCGACGTGTCCAGGCCGCACTGGCGAACCTCGGTGGCGGGCCGGCGTACACCGAGTCGGGGCGCTGACCCTCACACCTCAGCAGTCACCGCGGTCTCGATCAGCGAGTCCACGTCGGCGATCGACGGCGCCGCGCCAAGCCGCACGAACGTCGCCCGTGCCTGCTGCAGCAGCGGCGTCGCCTCGTCGAGGCGTCCTTGACCCTTCAGCCAGCGGCCCAGCTCCAAGCGGGTGCGAGCGAGCAGGAACACCGAGCCGTACGACTCGTGCGCCGTCTCCGCGTCGCGGAAATCCGCCTCCGGGTCTCCACCCCGAGCCGCAGTGATCAAGCCGCGCAGTCGCGGGTACTCACATCGAGTGAGCGCCCGGCTCCGACCCCCGAGGAGGGGGGTGGCCAGTGCCAGCATCCCCTCCGCCTCGTCCAGCGCCCCTGCCTCCAGGTGGAGCTCGACAGCCGGTGCCCACATCACCTCGAAGTCGTCGAAGACGTCCCCGCGCGCGTACAGGGCGTGGACAGCGGCGGCGACCGCCGTCGCCGCACCCACTACGTCGCCTGCCTGGGCGTCACGCAGGCCCAGAGCCAGCGTCTTGGAGAGCCGCTCCCAACTGTCCTCGGAGTCCGGGACGTCGTCACTCCCGGGCGGGGTCTCGCCTCGAGCGAGGCGGACCAGCCCCTCCGAGAGGAGCAACGCTCCGCTCGAGCCGATGAACGGTCGCCCGTCGACCCACTCGCCGATCTCTTGGCACAGGCGATCCCAGTCGCCGGCGTACCACCACACGAATGACGCGTTGATCAGAGCCGTTTCGGTGACGAGACTGTCGCCTGCTTTTCTGGTCACCGTCAGGGCCTCGGAAGCCAGCTCCGCGGAGCGCGTCAGGTCCTGCGGGTAGATCTCCGCGATGAGGTTCGTCAAGGACCGCCCGAGAGGCGCGAGCAGCCGGTCGGCGCGGGCCAGCACGATGCACCTCTCCAGCAGGGCGAGGTAGGCGGTGGGGCAACCCGCGTCGACGAGCATGATCGCCAGCCCGTTCAGCGCAAACACGAGCAGCTCGGGATCCTGAACCTGCTCAGCGAGGCTGACCATCTCCAACTGGCGAGCGTGCAGTTCCGCGAAATCGTCGGCGAACCTCGTGGCCTGCGTCAGCTGCCGCAACAGGTGGATCCGCAAGCGGGGATCGGCCTGCGGATGGGCGTCGAGGAGATCCAACCCCGCCCTCGCGAGCTTCTCCGCTTCGCTGAGCCTGCCGAGGGCCGTCAATGCGGCCGCCTGCTCCCCCAGGACACGCGCCGCGCCGTCGTGGTCCCCGGCGGCGTCGTACGCCGCGTGGGCCAACGCCCCCAGCTCGTGACTCCGGACGAGGTCTCCGGCCCTGCGGGCGAACCGGGCCCCCGCCTCCTGCAGGGCGACCAGCTCCTGCGGGTCCGGATCCAGCGCCATCGCCGACAGCACGCTGGCGAAGGCCTCCTCGGAGGACCCCAGGGCGTCGGCTCGCTCGGCCGCGGCCGTCAGGCTGGCGCGCGCGCGGGCCACCGTGGCGGCCCGCACGGGGTCGTTGGGGCCGCTGGCCTCCAGGGCATCAAGCAGATGCTGGGCGACGATGCCCGCAAGGGTCGTGGCGCTGTCATCGTCCATGCTCTCGAGGTGGTCGGCCGCCGCGAGGTGTCGAGCGCAGCGGTCCTTGCGGCCCAGGGTGCTGTAGGCGACCTCGCGCACGAGCGCCTGCAGGAAGCGGTACTGCCCCCGCTCGGGAGAGCGCGGGTCGTCCTCGGTCTCGAGCACCCCCTTGCGCACCAGCGTGGCCAGCGCCGCGTCCAGGTCGTAGCTGCTCACGTCGGACAGTGCCATCAGCCCGGGCTGGCGGAACGACAGGCCGAGCACGCTGGCGTCCTGCACGGTGCGTCGCTCGATCGCGGTCAGGGCATCCAGTCGGGCGGCGATCAGCATCTGCAGGCTGGTCGGAGCCGCGAGCTGGTCGAGGTCGACCCGGGTGTAGTCGTGGTCGACGAAGACGTAGCGGCCCTCCTCGGCCAGCACTGCCTCCCGGTCGACCAGCGACCGGACCGTCTCCACCGCGTACAACGGCACTCCCTCGGCCCGACCCACGATGGCCGTGCGGGCCTTCTCGGGGAGGTCGTCCACCAGGGCGTCCACGAGGGTTTCCATCACGTCTTCGGCCAACGGGTCGAGCTCGATCACGGTCGCGCGCCTGCCGTGTGCCAGCGAAGGCCGCTGCTCGAGCAGCTCGGGCCGGGCGAGCATGAGCACGAACAGCCGGGCCCGACAGGTCGCGAGCAGGTGCTCGATCAGCTCGAGCAGGCCGGTGTCGGCATGCTGGGTGTCCTCGAACAGGAGCACCACGGGGACGTCGTTGCGCCCGACGCGTTCGAGGAACGTGGTCCACGCCGCGAAGAGGTCGGCGCGGTCGAAGACCGTGCCGTCACCACCGTTCAGCAGTGCCGCGACCCTGGGGATCAACCAGGCCGCGTCGTCCGGGCCGGTGGCGAACTTCGTGACCCCCTCGACGACCTTGGCCTCTACCTGCTCGCGGCTGTCACCTTCCCGCAGCTCGAGCCGGGACCGGATCATCTCGGCGAAGGCCCAGAACGCCACCCCGTCGCCGTACGACAGGCAGCGACCGCGGTGCCACCACAGGCCGTCGGACAGCCCGTCGACGTACTTCTCGTACTCCCAGCCGAGCCGGCTCTTCCCGACCCCGGCCATGCCGGTGACCAACGCGATCCGCGCCTTGCCGTCTGCCTGGGTCTCGTGGAACAGCTCCTTGACCTGACGCAGCTCTCGGTCCCTGCCTGTCATCGGGGCTTCGAGGCCGTCGACCCGCTGGACCCCACCGACCGCCGCCACGATCGCGTCGGCCCGGAACAGGCGCACCGGATCGGCCTTGCCCTTCATCGAGTGTTCGCCCATGTCGCTGTACGCGACGGCCGCCGCGGTCAGGCCGCGGGTCTCCTGGTCCACCCACACGGTGCCTGGTTCGGCTGCGGTCTGCACCCGCGCCGCGGTGTTGACCGCATCTCCGGCAACCATGCCCTCGTTCAGCGCGCCCAGCGTGACCGCCACCGAACCGGTCGTGATGCCGACCCGCATGGACAGGCCGGGGGCGCCCACGGCCTCGCCCAGCGCCGCCACCGCGGCAACGAGATCAAGGCCGGCCCGGACGGCACGCTCTGCGTCGTCCTCCTGGGAGATCGGCACTCCCCAGACCGCCATCACAGCGTCGCCGATGAACTTCTCGATCGTTCCGCCGTAGCGACTCACCACGGTCCGCGCCACTCTGAAGTACTCACTGAGCAGCTCGCGGACCTCCTCGGGGTCGCGTGCCTCCGACAACGTCGTGAACGCGACCAGGTCGCCGAACAGCACAGGCGTCGTGCGCCGCTCGGAGACGGAGATGGCGTCGAAGGCGGCGGGCGCGGAGGACGGCGGGACAGAAGGCCGAGCTGATGCCCCAGCCAGAGGGACGCCGCACTCCATACAGAACTTGCCGCCACCTGGGGGCCGGCCGCAGTTCGCGCAGGCTGCTGCGAACGGAGTGCCGCACTCCGGACAGAACTTCGCTCCATCCGGGCTCGCAGAGCTACATCTCGCGCAGTGCTGGGGCATCGGCGCCTCCTTCGTTCGCTGTGGCGGCGTCCAGGTCCAGACTCATTCCCTCGTACGCCGCGAACACAGCCAGCCCGTCGCCGGCGAGCTCGCGGGCGCGTCGTTCGATCGCGTCGACCTCGTCGTCGGTGCGGGACGGGGCGTGGTGGAAGAGGGCGAGCGTGCCGACACCCGCCTCGCGCGCGAGCTCCACGGCGTACTCGATGCTGGCGTGACCGAGGTAGTCGACTCCCGGGAACTGGGCGGCGAGGTGCTGGGCGTCATGGATGAGCAGGTCGACCTCCGCGGCGAGTGTCATCGCAGCCTCGTGACGCTCACCGAGCCCGTCCGGTCCCGGCCCGACCGAGGTCGGGCTGTGGTCGGACAGATAGGCCAAGGATCCGCCGTCGCGCTCGACCCGGTAGCCGAAGGCGCGGCCACCCTTGTGCGGAATTTCCCTTGCCAAGACCGTGAAGCCCTCGACCAGATGCTCCCCCTCCTCGATGCCGGAGAAGGACCACCCGGCGCCCAGCTGGGCCGGCGGCACCGGGAAGTGCGGAGGCGAGATAGCGCGCTCGAGGACAGCCTCCGCGGACGGCCCCTGCTCAGGCAGGAAGATGTCGACCCGGCTGCCGTCCGCTCCCCCGCCGGCAAAGAACGGCATCCCGTGGGTGTGGTCCCAGTGCAGGTGACCGAGCAGCACGGAGCCACTGTACGGCGCACCGTCGAGCAACGAGGTCACGTTGATCATCCCCGTGCCTGCATCGAGCAACAGGCTCGGCGCCAGGCCGTTCTCGGCGAGCGCGACGCATGAGGTCTGGCCGCCGTAGCGGACGAAGTCGGCACCCGGTGAGGGTGTCGATCCGCGAACTCCGCAGAACGTGAGCCTCATTGCGTCACCACGTCCTTCAAGCTAGTGCGGGCCTGTGGCTCTAGCCCACCCGGTCACGTCTTCCCGAGAGGTCTATTCACTCACGCCCGTGGATCGCTGGCACCGTATTGCCGGTCAAACTTCCCGACACCCGGCCCTCGAACATCGAGTGGGGGCGCCGAAAGCCTCCCGCATCGGCCGCGCATGCAGTAGAAACACACTTCACGAGGCGAGGGGAAGGCCGATGGCTGACACGAAGGCGCAACCCGGGCTGAAGTCCGACGCGATCGGATTCACCGATGCACTGGTGATCGGCCTCGCTTCGACCAGTCCGGCGTACTCCCTGGCTGCGGTGATCGGACCGATCGCGGCCCTCGTCGGCGTCTATGCGCCGGGCGTGCTGGTGGCCAGCTTCGTGCCGATGGCGCTGATCGCCACGGCGTTCCTCTACCTCAACAAGGTCGATCAGGACTGCGGGACCACGTTCAGCTGGGTGACCCGAGCGATGGGCCCGTGGGCCGGCTGGATCGGCGGCTGGTCGATCGCGATGACCGGCGTGCTGGTGATCGGCTCCCTGGCCGACGTCGGCGTCCGGTTCGGGCTCTACACCGTGGGCGCCGATGCCGCCGGTGACAACGCCTGGGTCCGGATGCCGCTCGCGGTGGTGCTGATCCTGCTGATGACCTGGCTCTGCGTGCTCGGCACCGACATCTCCGCGCGGCTGCAGAACTTCCTGATCTTCGGCCAGGTGGTGGCGCTGCTCGTCTTCGCCGGGGTCGCGCTCTACAAGGCGATCGACGGCACCAGCTCGCTCGACGAGATCACCCCCAGCATCGAGTGGCTGAACCCGTTCGCCGAAGGCAGTTCTGCGCTGTCCAGCGGCCTGCTCCTCGGGGTGTTCGCCTACTGGGGCTGGGAGTCCGCGGTCAACCTCAGCGAGGAGACCCGGGACGGCTCGGGCGGCCGGGCTGGGCTGTGGTCCACGCTGATCCTGCTGGTCTCCTACGTCTCGGTCGCCTATGCCGTGGTGGCCTTCGCCGGCCCGCAGTGGCTCAGCGACAACGCCGGCGAGGAGGAGTTCGTCTTCGCCTACATCGCCGGCGAGGTGCTCGGCGGTTGGGACTGGGTGCTGCTGTTCGCCGTGGCCACCGCCGCGATCGCGTCCACCCAGACAACCATCCTCCCGGCCTCGCGCACGGGTCTCTCGATGGCACGGCGTCACGCACTCCCCGCGAAGCTCGGCCGGATCCACCCGACCCATCGGACGCCGGACATCAGCACCTGGTGGGTCGCCGGCATCGCCATCGTCTGGTACGTCGGCGTGTACCAGCTCAGCGAGAACGCTCTCTTCGACTCTCTGACCGCGCTCTCGCTCCTGATCGCGTTCTACTACGCCCTCACGGGCATCGCGTGCGCGGTCTACTACCGGCGCCACCTCACCGAGAGCGCCAAGTACTTCTTCTTCACGGGCGTCGGCCCCCTCATCGGCTCCGGTCTACTGATCTGGCTCCTGGTGCTCTCGGTGCGCGACATGTCGGACCCGGAGAACTCCTACAGCGGGCAGGCCTGGCTCGGGGTCGGGCCGCCGCTCGTGATCGGCGTCGGCGTCCTGCTCATCGGCATCGTCGTGATGCTCGTTTGGCGCACCCGTGACAAGCAGTTCTGGGACGAACGCCCGAGCGTGGCTGACCCCGACATCGTGCACGGCGTGAAAGCGGCACAGGCCGACCCCGACGGCATGGAAGGCTGACGACATGAGCGTGGTGGTGGGGTACGACGAGTCGCCCGGTTCGGAGGTCGCCCTGGCGACCGCGATCCGCGTTGCCGCGCAGTCCGGCGAGCAGCTGGTGCTGGTCTACGGCGCCGGCCCGCCGGGAGGCGTCGGGGAGGAGATCAAGGCCCACCGCGACGCGCTGATGGAGATCGGCCGCAACGCCCTGTCGCACGCGGTGGAGCGCGCTCATGCCGCCGGCGTGGACACCCAGATCCAGCTCGTGGACGCGAAGCCGGCGCAGGCTCTGATCCAGGTCGCCGACGAGCACGACGCCACCGTGATCGTGGTCGGCACCAGCGGCGAGAGCCCGCTGCGTGGCGCGATGCTCGGCTCCACCCCGCACAAGCTGCTCCACCTGAGCACCCGGCCGGTGCTCTGCGTGCCCGTGGACTACCGAGCGACCTGAGCCGGGTCGGCCTCGGCCAGCTCGCGGCCCAGCATGGTCGCGCCGACGACCGCAGCCGGCATCACCACGATCGCGCCGAACGGCACCAGGAAGCACGCCTGGGTCGCCATGCCGAAGCCGTGCACCCGCGACCGGTGGGGCCGGAGGAACGCCTTGCGGGCGGCCCGGTCCAGGCCGCGGGCCTCGAGCGGACGCGACAACAGTTCGGCGCCCAGCACCCGACTCGACACGACGAACCCGAGCACAGCGCCGGCAATCGCGCCGACCACCGGCAGGAAGCCGATCACGAACAGCACGGCTGCCGTCGCGATGCCGATCAGGATCATCACCAGGCCGTCCCTGACCGCATTGAGGAATCCCAGGTCCCCGTCGGGGGCGGGGCCGCCGAGCATCAGCTCCGTCTCGCGCCAGATCCGCTCGTAAAACGGGTCACCGACGATCAGGGTCAGCCCGGTGAAGCTGATCGCCGACAGTGCGAGCGCCGCGACCACCAGCACCACCGCCAGCCCGACGCGCAGCAGGTCCTGGGCGGTGTCGCTCCAGTCGTCGGCGAACGGCGTCAGCCACGACGCCAGGTCGCCGAGGTTGAACAGCAGGAACAGCAGGGCGGCGCCGAGCATCAGGAAGACGAGCAGCGCCGGCACCATGCCGAGCAGCATCAGGCCCGGGCGCCGACGCCACATGCCGAACCCGCGCAGCAGATAGCCGGCCCCCCTGGTCATCGGATCAGTGTCACCGGATCAGAACAACGCGCTGGCGAGGTTCTGCCGACCCTTGAGCACCCGGGGGTCCTCGTTGCCCACCGCCGCGAAGAGGCCGAGCAGGTGCTCGCGCACCCGGTCGCGGTCGTCACCGGCCCCGCGGCGGATCAGGTCGACCAAGCGGTTGAAGGCGTCGTCCACGTGACCGCCGAGCAGGTCGAGGTCGGCCACCATGATCTGGGCGTCGACGTCGTCGGGACTGGCAGCGGCCGCGTCACGTGCCGCGTTCAGGTCGGCGCCCTGCGTGCGCTGCAGCACCTTCGCCATGGCCAGTCCCGCCGCGGCCTCCGCGTCGGCCGGGTTGGCGTCGACCAGCTTCTGGTACTCGGCGACCGCACCGTCGATGTCGTTGGCCGCCAGCGCGTCCTGGGCCGGGGCGTACCTCGGGTCGACCTGCGGCTCGTCCGACTCGGCGGCCTCTTGGGGTGCTGCCGACCCTCGCGGCTGGTGGCGCCCCGTGATGCCCTGGGTGGTCAGCTGCTGCATCACCTGGGTGAGCGCGGTCCGCAGCTCCTCCAGCGGCACAGCGTCCTGCAGGAGTGGCGCCGGGCGTCCGTCGATCACGGCCATCACGTAGGGCACCGACGGCACCTGCACTGCCTGGGCGATCGCCGGAGAGGCGTCCACGTCCACCAGGCCGGCCAGGAACTTGCCCTCGAACTCACCGGAGAGCGTGGCCAGGTCATCGGCCAGCTGTCCGCTCGCCGGCATCCGGGAGCGGGAGAAGAAGGCGAGCAGCACCGGGGCCGTCATCGACGCCTCGATCGTCGCCTGGAAGTTCCCCTCGGTGACGTCCACCCAGTAGGAGGAGCCGCCCGCGCCACCCGGCGCCGTGCCAGCCGGGGTGCCGGCCGGGGCCGCGGGTCGCTTGAGCGCGGAGAGATCGATCGCGCCAGGTCGGGAGAACGGCTGCTGCGTCATGCCCCAATCCTAGGGAGCCGCGGTCGCCCCGACCGGTGCGGGCTCCGCGGCGGCTACTGGCGAGGTCCGGCGACTGCGCATGGCCACCAGCACTCCGAGCACCAGCAGCGCTCCGCCGAGGGTCTCGCCCGCGTTCGGCCGCTGGTCCAGGAGCAGCCAGGCCGAGGTCATCGCCACGACCGGGGCGAGCAGCACCCACGGCACGACGTACGCCGACTCGTTGCGGGAGAGCAGGGAGTTGAAGATGGCGTACCCGACGAGAGAGGCGAGCCCGGCGGTGTACAGCGTCGACAGCGCCGCCTCCCAGCCGAACGCCGCGAAGCCGGCCGCCACGGCGTGTGGACCGTCGACGAGCAAGGACAGGGCGAGCACCGGCACGGGCACCACGACCGCGGACCACACGGTCATCGACAGGCCGCCCACGACACCGGACGACCTCGAGATCACGTTGCCGATGCCCCACGAGAGCGCGGCGAGCAGGCAGAGCGACAGGGCCACTCCGGTCACGTTGCCGCCACGGCCGAGCGCGACGACGAGCAGGCCGATCGAGCCGACGGCCACCCCGATGATCTGCGCCTGGGTGGGGCGTTCGCGCAGCACGCCGGCGGCGATCACGATCGTGAAGATCACCTGCGCCTGCAGCACCAGCGCGGCCAGCCCCGGCGTCAGCCCGGCGTCCATCGCGACGTAAAGGAACCCGAACTGTCCCAGCGACATGAACACCCCGACCGCTGCCACCGTGCGCCACGGAGCGCCGGGCGCCCGGACCAGGAAGATCGCCGGCACCACTACCGCCGCGAACCGCACGGCCACGAACACCAGCGGCGGCACGCCGTCCATGCCCCAGTCGATCACCACGAAGTTGAAGCCCCAGATGGTGGCGACCAGAGCGGCCAGGAGCGAGTCACGGCGAGACATGGCTCCATCCTCGGACCCTCGACCATGAAGGTCCAGCGAATTGTGAGCGCCCTAAAGATGTAGCATCGCTTCATGATTGATCTGGCCGCCCTGACCTCGCTGCGAGCCGTCGCCACCCATGGTTCGGTGATCGCGGCCGCCGACGTGCTCGGCTACACCCCGAGTGCGGTCTCCCAGCAGGTCAAGCGGCTCGAGAAGCAAGCCGGCGTACCCCTGCTGGAGCGGGTCGGCCGCGGCGTGATGCTCACCAGCCACGGCCGCCACCTCGTGGATGCCGGAGCCCGGCTGCTCACCGACCTCGAGGCGATCGAGGCCGGCCTGCACCAGCAGGCGGAGGCCGTCGCGGGCCATCTCCGGCTGGTCGCGTTCTCCACGGCGATGCGCGGCATGGTGGCGCCGGCGGTTGCCGAGCTGCTGGCGGCGCACCCCGACCTCGCGATCGGCCTGTCCGAGCGCGAGCCCTGGGACACCATCGACCTGGTGGCCTCCGGGCAGTGCGACATCGGCCTCGTGCACAGCTGGGGCGACGTACCCCTGGCGATCCCCGACCACCTCAGCCGTACGTCGGTCGCCTCCGACGAGGCCGAGGTGATCGTGCACCGCACCCACCGCCTCGCTTCCCGCATCCGGATCACCCCGCGCGACCTCGTCGACGAGGCCTGGATCGCCACCCCGGAAGGCACCATCTGCCGCCAGTGGCTGACCCGGATGCACGACGGCACCGGCAAGCTCCCCCGGATCGCGCATCAGTCGATGGAGTTCGACTCCCACCTGGCGCTGGTGCGGGCCGACCTCGGCATCGCCCTGGTCCCCCGACTGGGCCGCCAGCCCCTCGGCGACGAATTGGTCGCCGTCCGCGTCCACGACCCCGTGCCGACCCGCGACATCGTCGCGCTGCACCGCAGCAGCATGTCCGAGTCGCCGGCCATCCAGGCCGTGCTCGCGCGGCTGAGGGGCTAGTCGCTGTCAGGGATCGGCAGTGCGGCCATCTCGCGGAACAAGTCGAGGATGCTTTCGCCCTTGCCTTGCTGCCACGCTTCTTCCCACTCGACCTGTGCAACGAGCGGACGAATGCCAGCCAGAACACGATCTACTTCCGTCTCGTCACCCGCCATGCGTGGGACACCCTCGACAACCCGTGCCGTCGAGGCGGACCCGTAGACACGCGCGACGACCAAGGGATGTTGCTGGCCGATCACCTTTGCCATGGTTTCCGCGCTGACGAAGAGGACCTCAGGATCGTTGCTCTCAATGATCTCTTCGCAGGCGTCCGCCAACCGGCGCTGAGCCGCTGAGTGGTCTCCCATTTCAAACTCCAGGCCGGCGAGATTGGTGTGCCGGAACTGGGCGACGTATCCCAGGGCATCGCAAAGTTGTACAAACTCGAGCAGATGGTCGCGGGCGGCGGCGAGATCACCTCTGCGCTGGGCCAGATTGGAATCCAACTCAGACAACCTGGTGACGCTCACCCCCACGAGCCTGCTCTGGATACTGGCCAACCGCTCTCGCCAGACGTCGGCCGCCGCGAGCTCCCCCCGATTGGCTTCAAGCCAACCGGCTACAAAGCAGGCTTGCGCGGCGACGTCAGCAGGACGTACCCAGTCCGGCAGCATGTCGTGGTTGCCGCGGTCGACGTCGAATTCATCCCAGACCCGGCCAAACAGCAACACACAGCCATCGGTGTCCGCCTCGTAGGAGCGCGCAAACGCGATCCACGCCAGGAGCGCAAGTCGCCCTGCCTCATCGTCATCCAATTCGGCCAACTCAGTCCCTCGCCGAAACCAACTCTCGATATCTCCGGCGTGAAAATAGACGAAGGCATTGAAGACAACCAGAGCAAATACATGGGCAACTGGCACCGGCTGGGAATAGCCCGCTGGATCGCTCACCGTTCTGGGTTCTCGCGAAACCATCGCCGATAAGTTCGCCAACTCGGTCGAGAAGATCCGCCGCCCGGCGGCATACTCTGAAAGCGACATCTTGCGCAGGTCGCGCGCGAGGTCGTAGTAGAACTGAGCGTGCCGGGCTACCGCCGCCTCCCCTTGGCCCGTTGACGTCAACCGGTCGGCGGCAAACCTGCGAACCGTTTCCAGGACGCCGAATCTGGGTTCACCGTCCGCACTGTCGCCGACGGTGACCAACGAGTCATCGACGAGGTCGAAGAGAATGTCAGCGAGGTCCAGTCCATCGATGGCACTGGCCGGGACCACGGCCTCGATCGCTTGATGGGTAGCGCCGCCTACAAACACGCCAAGGTGATCGAGAACAGTCTGGTGGACGGGGTCGAGGAGGTCATAGCTCCACGCGATGGCGCCGCGGATCGTGGCCTGGCGGGTGTCCCGGGAGCGGTCGGCGCTGGCCAAGTCAAGGCTCTGATCGATCCGACCAAGAATCGCCTTGGGCGACAGCAACTTGATCCGCGCTGCCACCAGCTCTATCGCCAATGGCAGTCCGTCGAGCGCTGCGCAGATCGCCGCCACGTCCGCCGAGTTCTCCGGCGTCAGCTCGAACCCGCGGCGCACCCGAGCCGCGTGCTGAGCAAACAGGGACTGGGCGTCGGTCGGCGACAGCGGAGCTACGGCGTACTCGTGCTCACCGTCGACGTGCAGCGGCCTGCGAGACGTGGCGACGACCGCTACGTGACCGGCCGTCTCAAGCAACTCCCGCACGACCGTGTCGGAGTCCTCGATCTGCTCCAGGTTGTCTAGGACGAGCAGCACACGCTTGTGCGCGACGTAGGTGAAGAACCCCGGCGGGACCTGGCCATCAGCCGGCACATCCAGCACCTGCGACACCGCGGCCCAGATACCGGTCGACTCGGTCACGCCTGCAAGATGCACAACGAAGACACCATCTGAAAACAGGTCAGCCACCTCTGCCGCCAGGGCGGTGGCCAGCCGAGTCTTGCCGCTGCCGCCCGGACCGGTCAGAGTCACGAGACGCACGCCGTTCGTCATCAGAGTTCTGAGCTCGGCTAGCTCCCCTTCGCGCCCGACGATCCCCACGAGATGGGTCGGCAGGCTGCCTGCGGCGCCCAGTGACTTGATCGCAGGAAACGACGACGCAAGTCCTGGGGCCGTCACCTGGCAGATGCGCATCCGGGACGGGATGTCCTTCAGCTGATGCTCTCCCAGGTCGACCATTCGCACGGTCTCGCCGAGCGAAGTCTCAGCCAGCCGGGCGGTGGTCTCCGAAACCAGCACCTGACCTCCATGGGCCGCGGCCGCGACGCGCGCTGCCCGGTGCACATCCATGCCGACATAGCCATCCGCGTGGCGCTGTGGAGATCCGGTGTGAATACCCATCCGCACCCGCACCGTGACCCCGTCGGGCCAGGGCTCCTCCGCAAACGCATGCTGCGCCTCGAGCGCTGCTGAGACCGCCGCATCTGCCGTAGCAAACACCACAAAGAACGAGTCCCCCTCGGTGCCGAGCTCGTGGCCATCGTGCGCCGCCCAGGCGGCGCGAGAGATTTCCCGCTGCCGGTCCAGCACTCCGGCCCACGCCGAGCCCAGAGCGTGCACCATCTGCGTCGAGCTCTCCATGTCGGAGAACAGCAACGTCACGGTCCCGGACGGGAGCTCGGTCACGGTCACATCCCAGCACACCTCATCAGGCATCAGGCGAAGATCAACAAGGTCGGTCGGCGCCGTGCCAGAGCCTGCGCAAAAGCGGCGGAAGAGGCGCGGTCGCTCACCGGCGCCGCTACGCTCGACTCCTCACCGAGGAGCGCCACATGAATCCCAGCCCCCAGGAACTCGACAGCCGGCTAGCCGAGGTGCCCATGCTGGCCGGTCTCTCCCGGCGTCAACGGAGCAAGCTGGTCGACGGCGCCAAGCTGGTAGAGCACCCGGACGGGCGCGAGGTGGCTGAGCAGGGCGAGGGAAGTCTTGCTCTGCACGTCATTCTGAGCGGGTCTGCCACCGTGACGGTGCAGGGTCGCGAGGTGCGTTCGCTCGGCGAGGGTGACTACTTCGGCGAGATCAGCCTGATCGACGGCAAGCGCCGCTCTGCGACGGTCACAGCCTCCGACTCGCTGCAGACCGTGGCAGTGCCGCACCTGACCTTCCAGAAGGTGCTGCTGGACGACCCCGAAGCCGTCCAACAAATCCTGGTGACGCTGTGCGCCAGACTTCGAGAGGCTGAAGCCGGAGACTGACCCGCTCAGTCGCGCCGACGGTCCATCTCGTGGGCGGGACGTCCGGTCTGCGGGACGATCACGTGACCTTCGACGTCGTCCTCGTCCTCGTCCGGTAGCACATGCCGGGGCGGGCGGCTGGCCGCGGCGTTGGGAGGCACCCTCTCGTCACCGAACCCGTCGCCCATCACCCGGTGTCCCTCGACGTCCTCGTTGACAGGCTCGGCGTCCTGCGATTCCTGATCGCTCATTGTCGTTTCCTCATCTCGAGCTCGGAACTGCTGCATCGCCGCTGCCCGACTCCGTGGTGGGCCCGACGTTTCAGGCCCACCAAGGGTCGGGTCAGAGGCCGTGACCCTTGGGTCGGAGGTGACCCTCCACGTCATCGGCGTCATCGTCATCGTTCGCGGTCTGGTGGCCCTTCGGCCGGAGGTGACCCTCCACGTCATCGGCGTCGTCCGCGGTCTGGTGGCCCTTCGGCCGGAGGTGACCCTCGACGTCATCCGCATCATCTGCGAGCCGGTCCCCCTTGGGCTTCCGGTGAGCTTCGACGTCCTCGTCCGCGACAGTCGAGTCGATCTCTTCGTTGTTCGACATGACTACTCCTCGATCTCATGTGCAAGGCCGGCTGCCTCGTGTGCCCCCACCATCGCCCATCCAAGCATTCATAAGTGTTGGAATGCCGACACACCGGGCAGGCACTTGCCGACACAAGTTCCGTCACGAAGCGTTCACAGGCACCCTTCACGACGCATCCTCGCCGGGCATGAGTGCTGCTTGATGGAGGCGCAGCCCAGGGTGGGTACGGCGTAGGCGCAGGGCCGCACCCTCCATGATGGCGACCGACGGCTTCTGCGCCATGAGAGCGTCGAGGAACTCGGCTCCGGGGATACGCAGCAGCCGTACGTCGGACTCAGCCGTGACCGTCGCTGTTCGCGGGATGGCCTCGATCAGCCCGATCTCGCCGAACCAGTCGCCAGCTCCCAGGTCGGGCACCCGGACCGGGACGCCATCGACACCGGTGTGGACCACACCCAGCGTCCCCTCGATCGTGATGTAGAAGGCATCTGGGGTGTCCCCCTGTGTCATGACCACGTCACCCGCAGCCATGGCCACCTCTTCCGCAGCCCCGGCTAGTTGGGTGAGGTCACCGTCAGCGACATGTTCGAAGAGGTCACAGGCCTCGAGAAGGGCGATGCGCGGAGCGAGCTCAGCTCGGCGAGCCTTGGCGATCCGGTCGATCTGCACCAGCCACGGCAGACCCAGCAGGCTGAGCCCGAAGATCCCGGCTCCGGCGACCCAGACCGTCGCGTCGAGCCCCACTGACGTGATCAGTAGTGACGTGATAGCCGACCCGATCAGGATGACCAGGATCATCAGCGTGTTGAAGGCCCCGAACACCCGCGACAGGACGTCGTTGGGCAGGGTCCGTTGCAACGCCGTTTCGGCCAGCACGTCGACGAACATGGTGCCGGCACCGCGCACGATCTGGGCGGCGAACGCCACCTCTGGCGACGACGTCGTCAGGAAGATCAGCGTGGGTAGGCAGTAGCCAGCCATACCGCCGATGATGATCGGGCCCAGCAGGGGGCTCGACTCGGCTCGGGCGACGAGAGGCGCCGCCAGGATCCCGCCGACCCCCAGGCCGGCCAGCAGGTACCCATAGCCGTCAGGGCCGGTGCCGAGGATGTCGTCGGATGCAGCGACAAAGAGCACCGTGTCGACCCCGTACGCGAAGGTGGCCAGGATGCTGAACCCCACCATGACGGCTGTGGACGTCGAGGACCCCATCGCCTTGATGCCCACCAGCATCTGCTGAATTGGCCCCGCTGTTCCCCCCTCGGTGACGTCGACCGGCGCGCTCCTCGTCTTCATTCCCGACACGAGGACGGCTGAGAACAGGAACGTCGCAGCGTTCATCAGCACGGCCAGCTCGGTGGGCGCCCAGATCAGGAGGAGGGCGCCGATGCCAGGGCCGACGATGATGGTCGCGTTGTCGATCGTGTTGCGCAGGGCGTTCGCGGAGGCCAGATCTCGTTCGGGCACCACAAGGGGCGTGAAACCGGCTGCAGCAGGCTCATACAGGACGCCCAGGCACGATGAAAACGCTGCCAACCCGATCACGGCCGCGACAGGAGCACCGAGGAACATCAACGAGGCGAGCCCGACCATCACCACCGCGCAGGAGAGGTCGACGAACCTCATCACCCGCACCTTCTCGAAGCGGTCGGCGATGACACCGGCGTACGTGCCGAAGGCCAGTGCCGGGACCAGGCGGACGACAGTGGAAGCAGTGATCCAGCCGACCGAATGGGTGGAGTCGAAGACCCACACGGTGAGCGCGACGTTGTAGGCCCAGCCACCGATGCCCGCAAAGGTGAACGCGCCGATGAGGAACCGGAAGTCCCGGTGCACGAGGCAGGCGGTCAGCCCTCGTTTTGCGCTCATGTGGTCCCCTCGTCGATGCGCAGCGTTATCCGGCCAAGCCTCCGGCTCGGTGGTCGACCCTTGTGTCGGCAAGGCGACGCATGCGAACCCGCGTCTGGTGGGTCATGCTCCGCTCCGCCGCCTCAGCGCCTCGACGTCATGTACGTCGATCCGGCCCCGTTGCAGGGCCACGATGCCCTCGTCCACGAGTCGCTGGAGCGACTGGTTGACGGAGGGACGGGTGCCTCCGGTCAGCTCGGCGAGCTGGCTCTGGGTGAACGGCACCACGATCGGCACGTCGCCGGCCTCATAGCTGTCGGCAAGCTCGAGCAGCCGTCGATAGACCCTCCTGTCGAGACTCAGGAACATGAGCTCGAGCAGGCGCCGACTCAGCTCATCGACCCGGTCAGCCAGGGCCACCGTCAGCGCCCGCTCGACGCCGGGTCGTACGGCGCTGACCCTGTGGAACGCCGATGACGTGATCACCACGGTGCGAGCCGGCTCGAGGGCGGTCACCGTCGCGGTGCGGCGATGATCGCCTCTGAGGAGGGCCAACTCGCCGAAATAGTCTCCGGGCCCGATCACATTGATCATCGCCGCGTCCCCGGTCTCCATCGAGACTCGCACTGCGAGTCGGCCCTCGGCGATCAGGTGAAGTGAGTCAGCAAGGTCCCCGGCGTGACAGACCACCTCGCCGCGAGCAAATGTGCGCGAGCGGGACGCCCCGATGAGGTCGGTGCGCTCGGGCTCGGTGAGCGCAGCGAGCAAGGGCCAGTCCACGCACGCCAGTAGAGCACCCTCGGAATCTTCGCGTACGGGTTTCCCGGAGCTCCTGTCCGTTCTCGCGACGGCCGCGCGGTGTCGAGAAGTGATACGAAGGGCGAGACCTCACCAGCGATCGAGCATCGGCATCGATGCCTCCGATCGGCTGCCGCTCGAGGGACTGAAATACCGCCCTCGTTCACCCAGGACTAGAAGCGTGCCTGCTCGCGGTACTCGCCCCACTCGATGCGCAAGGCATCGCAGATCTCGCCGAGGGTTGCCTCGGCGCGGGCGGCCTCGAGCATCGACTCGATCATGTTGTCGTCGGTGCGGGAGACCTCGACCATGTGGTCGAGCGCCGCGGCCACGCGGGACTCGTCGCGGGCCGCCTTGCGCTCGGCGAGGACCCGCACCTGCTCCGTCTCGACCTCGTGGGAGACGCGCATGACCTCGAGTTCGTGGGTGACCGACTCCTCGTGGCAGTTGACGCCCACGACCTTCTTCTCGCCCTTCTCCAGGGCGACCTGGTAGCGGAACGCAGCCTCGGCGATCTCGGTCATGAACCAGCCGTCCTCGATGCCGCGCAGCAGCCCCTTCGTGACCGGCCATTCCCTGCGCGTCATCGCCTCGGCCAGCGCCTCGGGCTGGTCGTGCGTCAGTGTCGAGCCGCCGAGGGCGAGGATGGTGTCGAAGATCCGGTTTGCCTCGGCCTCGATCTTGTCGGTCAGCGCCTCGACGTACCAGGAGCCCCCGAGCGGGTCGGCGACGTTGGTCACGCCGGTCTCCTCCATGATCACCTGCTGGGTGCGCAGGGCGATCTCGGCAGCCATCTCGCTCGGCAGGGCCAGGGTTTCGTCGAGGGCGTTGGTGTGCAGCGAGTTGGTGCCGCCGAGCACGGCCGACAGCGCCTCGACACCGGTGCGGACCACGTTGTTGTAGGGCTGCTGGGCGGTCAGCGACACTCCTGCGGTCTGGGTGTGGAACCGCATCCACTGCGCCTTGTCGGACTTCGACCCGAACACGTCGCGCATCCAGCGCGCCCAGATCCGGCGGGCGGCGCGAAACTTGGCGATCTCCTCGAAGAAGTCGACGTGGGCGTCGAAGAAGAACGACAGCCCGGAGGCGAACTGGTCGACGTCGAGACCGCGCGCGAGGCCGAGCTCGACGTAGCCGAAACCGTCGGCAAGCGTGAACGCGAGCTCCTGCGCAGCCGTCGATCCGGCCTCCCGGATGTGGTAGCCCGAGACCGACAGCGGCTTGTACGCCGGGATGCCGGTGACGCAGTGCTCCATCAGGTCGCCGATCAGCCGCAGGTGCGGCTCGGGCCCGAAGATCCACTCCTTCTGGGCGATGTACTCCTTGAAGATGTCGGTCTGCAGGGTGCCGTTGAGGATGCTGGGGTCCACGCCCTGGCGCTCGGCGGCCACGATGTACATGCAGAAGATCGGCACCGCCGGGCCGCTGATCGTCATCGACGTGGTGACCTCGCCGAGCGGAATCTGGTCGAAGAGGATCTCCATGTCGGCCGCGCTGTCGATCGCGACACCGCAGTGGCCGACCTCGCCCAACGACTTCGGGTCGTCGGAGTCGCGCCCCATCAGGGTGGGCATGTCGAAGGCCACGCTGAGGCCGCCGCCGCCCCGGTTGAGGATCATCTTGAAGCGCTCGTTGGTGTCCTGCGCGTTGCCGAACCCGGCGAACTGGCGGATCGTCCAGGTGCGACCACGGTTGCCGGTCGGGTGCAGGCCACGGGTGAACGGGAACTCGCCCGGCCACTCCGAGTCGTCGGTGCCGTAGGCGGCGTCGACCTCCATCCCGCTCAGCGTGGTGAAGTCGACGTCGCGGACCCGAGAAGAGTCGTAGCGGGCCTGCCAGCGAGCACGTGCCGTATCAGGGGCCATGACTCATATAGTAGGACGTCCTAGTTAATGATGACAAACTAGGGCGTCCTACTAACTCGCGTTCTGGCTACAGGCCTGCAGAACGCTCTTGACCTGGAACGGTGTCAGTCCTGGGTGCTTGGACCTGATCAGCGCGGTCATGCCGGCCACATGAGGGCAAGCGAAGCTGTTGCCGGTCGCCACGATCGAGCTGTCAGCACCGGTCCACGGGACCTCGATGTCGATGCCGATCGCGGCGAACTCCACCGGCGGCTGGGGGTTGTACGCGAGGGACATCGGGTCCTCCCCCACCATGGCGGCAACCGAGATCACCGAAGAGAACTGCGAGGGGTAGGTCGGCCCCGGCATGTTGTTCGCCGCGCAGACGAGCAGCGTGTTGCCGAAGTACGCCTCGTCAGCGACGTCGTGGAGGGCCGGGAAGAGAGTCTCGCTCTTGCTCGACAGGCTCATGTTGACCACGTCCATGCCGTTGTCGACCGCCCACTCGATGCCGGCGAGAAACATGGCGCCCTTGCCCTTGAGGTTCTCACCGAGCACCCGGACGCTGTAGATCTCCACCTCCGGCGCCAACCCGCGGATGATCCCGGCGCAGGCCGTGCCGTGGCCCACCAGATCTTCGTGTGAGCCGTCGACGGCTCGCACCCCTGTCTCGCTGTCGGCGTCGATCTCGAAGGCGACGTAGCCGTCCACGCCGCCGACCGCAGGGTGCTTCGCCGCCACGCCCGAGTCCACGACCGCCACCTTGACGCCGGCGCCGGTGGCACCACCCCACGCCCAATCCCGGACGTGTTCGGGCAGCGGCAGCGCCCGAACTTCCTCGAGGCTCTCGAAAGCCGAGGACCAGGCTGGCAGATCGTCCATCAGCTGCGCCGTGCGTACGCCGCCAGCGCACTCACCACCTCGCGGGCCAACACGGCGGCGGCGGGGTCGAGGGCCGAGAGCTCCGAGAGAGCCGTGACGAGGTCGGGCGGCAACGCCGTGGCGGTGTCGACCAGGCCGGACAGTCGCACGATCGTGGCGACCTGGGCAGCGATGACCGTGAGTGAGGCCAGCTCTGCAGCGGTGCCGCGCTGGCTGCCGAGGCGGCTCTCGTCGTCAGGGCGACTCGGGTCGAGCACCTCGATCACGCCGATGGTCTCGCCCTCGTCGTCGAGAAGCGGTGCCGCCAGGATGGCAGTGGGCACGTACGCAGTGGCCTCGGCGATGTCGCGAGCGAACCGTTCGTCGCGGGTGACGTCACCGATGGCTATCGGCTGCCCGCTGAGCGCCACCCAGCCGGCAATGCCACGGCTGACGGGCATGGTGATCCCGACGATCTCCGCCGCGCCGACTCCGGCTGCCGCAACGAAGCGCAGCTCAGACCCGTCATCGGAGGCGAGAGCACAGGAGCACGCAGCTGCACCGAAGAGCGTGCGAGTAGCAGAGACCGCGGCCTGGAGCTCGGCGGTGAGCGTCATGCGGGCTGCTCCAATTCTGTCGGGAGACTGATGGGCCACCTCTGGTTGCTGGCCATCATGCAGCGCCGGCGCCACCGCGTCTGCGTAACGGCGATCACGATCAGCTGCGGTTGTGCCAGACGGCTGCACGCAACCGCGTCGTGCGCTTGGCTGCACACATGGGGCTGCCGGCAGGCACGGTCACACTCGGTCACCGTTGGGACGCATTGGTGGCAGCCGCGGCTCTCGTAACTGTTGAGGAGGCCTGCGCTCGCGTCACCGCAGCGGCGAACCTGTCCACCGATACACCTGACCGTCCCTGACCTCGACGGCAGTGGGCGGACGCGGCGTGGGGTGCTCGCGCAGGTGAGCCAGCACGTTGCTCCGGCCCTTGATCGTGTCGTCGCGCACGGTCAGGTGGAGATCGGGGTGGAGCAGCGGACGCAGCTCGCCCCACTCCTGCTGATCCATCAGGTGCCAGGCTCTCGCCGTCGGCGCGGGCAGCTCCGGGAGCTCGTGGAGCATCTTCGGCACGCACATCCGCCAGGCGTCGGTGACCAGCTCGCGCATCTCGTCGTCATCGAGCCGCGGCAGGTGGGCGCACACCCACTGGTAGCGCAGGTCGGAGGGGGGCGGCAGGAAGAAGGTCTCGGGGTCGGAGGCGATGAGGCCGTCGCGCCCGTCCTTCGGGTAGCCGAAGCCCATCGCGAGCTCGTCCTTCGAGAAGGCGGCGTAGACGATCTGCTTGACCCGGAACTTCCACCTGCCACGCACCAGCACCTCGTAGCTGCGCGGGAGGTCCTGCGCGACTCGGCGTACGTCGTCAGCCGTGGTCATGTGGGTCCGGGTCAGAAGTCGCCGGCGGCGCCGCGGATCGGCCGGAGCAGCTCGGAGAGCCGCTTGAGGTCTGCGTCCTCCAGCACGTCGAGCCCGAAGTTGCTGCCGACGAGGTCGGCCGTGGCCTTCTCGACCAGCTGGCGGCCCTTCGGGGTGATCTCGGCGAGCACCGCTCGCCCGTCGTCGGGGTGCGGGAGCCGGTTGACCAGTCCCGCCGCCTCGAGGCGGCGCATGATCGAGGTGATCGAGGTCGGGTGCACCTGCAGCCGCTCCCCCATCTTCCCCAGCGGCAGTGACCCGCGCGAGGAGAAGGTCAGCAGCACCAGCGCCTCGTAGCGGGCGAAGGTCAGCCCGTGCGGCCTCAGCATCGAGTCGAGGCGACCGATCACCAGCTGCTGCACCCGCATCAGCGAGGTGACCGCGTGCATCGGCCGCTCGCCCTCCCAGCGCTCCGCCCACAGCCGGGCAGCTTCGTCGATCGGATCAAAAGGGAGTGCCACGGGCCGGACCCTAGTTCACTACGCGCGGGCCGCGCAGGCCCGAACGCTGCACCACCCGCTGGATGGACAGGTCGCGCTCGTCGGGCCGGCCGACGTAGCGGATGTCGCGCAGGCCCTGCTCCTGGGCGGCGGACTCGAAACAGAAGTGACCGAACCCGAGGATCCGGCCGATCAAGGGTTTCTTGACGCTGATGTCGAGGATCCTGCTCAGCGGCATCGTGGCGAGATGGGCCACGAGCACGCCGTGGACCCGGAAGACACGCATGTTCGTGATCACGAAACGGTCGCGGTGCTCGCGCAGCGTGATCCAGACGGCGTGCATCAGCAGCACGAACACGATCACCAGGAAGAGCCAGGCCACGTTGACGTTGACGAACGGCGTCGCGATCAGCAGTGGCAGGGCCACTGCTGCCTCGATCGCCGCGAGCCAGTACGCCGCCCAGTGGTGGCGAACCTCGTCGACGATGACCTCGCCCTCCTCACGGAGGAGGTGCTTGCGGATGTTGGGCTCGCTCAGCGACGCGATCAGACCCACGACTCGGGGTCCGCTATCCCAGCGCGCCGAAGAAGTCGATGACGGCTCCGAACAGCTGCTCGGTCCACTCCCACGTCTGTCCGCCCGCTGACTGCGCGGAGTCGGCCAGGCCGTTGGGGTCGGTGAACATCCAGAAGCCGAGGAAGACCACGACTATGACGATGATCGCCTTCTTCATCGTGCGATCTCCTTCTGGGGAGTTGGTGGGGGAAGAAGCCAGACACAGCTCAACACTCTTCGTACCAGGATTCAACGAGGACTACATGGAGGCGCGCTGCTGCGCGACCCACTGGCTGGTCGTGTCCCAGAGCCGAGTGCCTGCCGAGGCATCCAAGGCATCGGCTGAGGGTGCTGTCGCGGCGGAGCGGACGTGGTAGCCGCCGGGCACCGCGTCCGGCGAGATCGCGCAGTGCACCGTGGTGCTCGCGCCGACCTCCGGCGACGCCAACGTGCGCCGCTCGAGCGGGGCGGCGAGCTTGCGCAGCCGCCCCAGCACCGGGGCCGTCTCGAGGCCACGGTCGGCGACCCTCGTGTAGACCGCGCCCGGGTGCAGCGAGTAGCCGTGCAGACCCTGCCTGCCATACCTGCGCTCGACCTCCGCGGCCTCGTGCACCAGGGCCAGCTTCGAGGTGCCGTACGCCGTCCAGGAGTTGTACGGCGTCACGTGGTCGACGAGCCACTCGTTGCGGCCGCGCTCGTGGAGCTGCGAGACGACGTAGACGACCCTCGCCTCGCCCTGGGTCTTCGCGGTGCGCAGGAGCAGAGGACGCAGCAGCCGGGTCAGGTGGGCGGTGCCGAGATAGTTGGTGCGCCAGTGGACCTCGTAGCCGTCGACCAGCTGCGGCTCGCGCCACTTGTTGCGCAGGTCGAGGTGGACACCGGCGTTGTTGACCAGCACGTCGAGGCGGTCGGTCGACGTCACCAGCCAGTTGGCGAACGCGGTCACCGATCCGATGTCGGCCAGGTCGAGCGGGTGGAAGTCCTCGGCTGGGATCGCCGGTGCGGCGGGTGGTGATCACCCGGCCGTGCGCGCGGAGCTGGGCGGCCGTCGCCTCACCCAACGATCCCGGCCCGGCTCCGGTGACGAGGAAGACGCGACTCTCTGTCATGTGCCCTTCACTGCGTCGTAGAACTCCTGCATGAGCGGCCCGATCCGCGCCAGCTCGATGTACGGCGCGCCGGCGGCCGAGCAGTCAAGGTAGGCGAACTCGATCTCGCCGTCCATCATCGACCCGCGCATCGCCACGGCGTGTCCGGCTTCCTCCGCCCGGGCGCATGCGGCGTCCAGATCATCGGTCGCGAAGCACACGTGGTGCAGGCCGGGCCCGTTGGCGGCCAGGAACTCGGTGTGCACGCTCTCCCCCGACACGGGCTGGATCAGCTCGAGCTGCAGGTCGCCGGCGTACGCGAGCGAGACGTGGGCGACCAGATCGGCCGGCCGACCTCGGTACGTCGTCGAGGCCGCTCCGAAGGCCACGTCGGGGATCCGGGTCCAGGCGCCGCAGCCGAACTGCTCGCTCAGCAGTCGCTCGCTGGCCTCGATGTCGTCGACCACCCAGGCGATCTGGATGATCGGGCCGGAGGCGATCACAGGGCGGTCACTCGCCCACCGACGCGATCAGCTCGTCGGCGGCGGCGTAGGGGTCCGACTCCCCCGCCACGACCGCAGCGGCCAGGTCGTCCAGCTCGACACGGGCGTGTACGTCGCCCCATCGGGCGCGCAGGGCGGTCACCGCGATCGCCTCGATCTCGTCGCGAGCGCGGCGTACCCGACGCTTCTCCAGCTCGCCCGACGACTCGAGCCAGTCGCGGTGACGGTCGATCTCGCCGACCACCTCCCCGATGCCCTCGCCGGTCTGGGCGACGGTCTTCAGGATCGGCGGGCTCCACGCGCCATCGGGCCGCTCGCCCAGCGCGATCATCGAGCGCAGGTCGCGCCGGACCTGGTCGGCGCCGTCGCGGTCGGCCTTGTTGATCACGTAGATGTCCCCGATCTCCAGGATCCCGGCCTTGGCGGCCTGGATGCCGTCACCCATCCCCGGCGCCAGGAGCACCATCGTGGTGTCCGCCAGCCCCGCGATCTCGACCTCACTCTGGCCGACGCCGACCGTCTCCACCAGGATCACGTCGCAGCCGGCGACGTCGAGCACCCGGATCGCCTGTGGGGTGGTCCAGGCAAGGCCGCCGAGGTGCCCGCGCGAGGCCATGGAGCGGATGTAGACGCCCGGATCGAGTGCGTGGTCCTGCATCCGGATCCGGTCGCCCAGCAACGCTCCTCCCGAGAACGGCGACGAGGGGTCCACGGCCAGCACGCCCACCCGCTTGCCGCTGGAGCGCAGAGCGCCGACGAGCGCGTTGCTCGAGGTCGACTTGCCCACGCCCGGTGAGCCGGTGACGCCGATGACCTGTGCGTTGCCCGCGTGGGGAGCGAGCGCCGCCATCACCTCGCGGAGCAGCGGCGACTCGTCCTCGACCAGAGAGATCAGTCGCGCGACGGCGCGCGCGTCACCCTCGCGGGCCCGCGCGACGAGGTCCGGGACCGACGCCGTGGAGCGCCGGCCGCCTCCCTCAGGCAGAAGGAACCTTGACGATCAGCGCGTCGCCCTGACCGCCGCCGCCGCACAGCGCGGCGGCACCGACGCCGCCACCGCGACGCTTGAGCTCGAGCGCGAGGTGGAGCACGACGCGGGCACCCGACATGCCGACCGGGTGACCCAGGGCGATCGCACCGCCGTTGACGTTGACCTTGGTCTCGTCGAGGCCCAGCTCCCGAGCGGACTCGATGCCGACCGCGGCGAACGCCTCGTTGAACTCGATCAGGTCGAGGTCGGCGGGCGTGATGCCCTCCTTGTCGCAGGCCTTCTTGGTGGCGTTGGCGGGCTGCATCTGCAGCGTCGAGTCAGGACCCGCGACCATGCCGTGGGCGCCGATCTCGGCCAGCCACTCCAGCCCGAGCTCCTCGGCCTTGGCCTTGCTCATCACGACGACCGCACAGGCGCCGTCGGAGATCTGCGACGACGAGGCAGCCGTGATGGTGCCGTCCTTGGCGAACGCCGGCCGCAGCCCGGACAGCGACTCGGCGGTGGTGTCGCCACGCACGCCCTCGTCCTGGGAGATGACGACCGGGTCGCCCTTGCGCTGCGGGATCGAGACGGGCACGACCTCCTCGTCGAAGACGCCGTTCTTCCACGCGGCCGCGGCCTTCTGGTGGGAGGCGGCGGCGAACTCGTCCTGCTCCTCGCGGGTCAGGTTGGTGCCCGCGGCGTTGCACTGCTCGGTGAGCGCGCCCATCGCCTGCTGGGTCGCCTGGTCGAAGAGCGCGTCGTACGCCATCGAGTCGACCAGCGTGGTGTCGCCGTACTTGAAGCCCTCGCGCGACTTCGGCAGCAGGTGCGGAGCGTTGGTCATCGACTCCATGCCGCCGGCGACGATGATGTCGGCCTCACCGGCACGGATCATCTGGTCGGCGGTGGCGATCGCGTTGAGCCCCGAGAGACACACCTTGTTGATGGTGATCGAGGGCACCGTGAGCGGCAGGCCACCGGCGATACCGGCCGCGCGGGCGGGGTTCTGGCCGCCGCCGGCCAGGATGACCTGGCCCATGATGAGGTAGTCGACCTGGTCGGCGCCCACGCCAGCCTTCTCGAGCGCGCCCTTGATGGCCACGCCGCCGAGGTCGGCAGCGGTCAGGGACTTGAAGCCGCCGAGCAGGCGGCCGATCGGGGTGCGTGCGCCGGCGACGATCACGTTGCTGGACATGGGTTCCTCCAGGGAGATTCGGTGACGCTTGTGACGATACCCACCGGTCACTTAGGTGGCGAGGGTGTCCGCGCCAGGACGATGAGGAACATGTCACACCGGGTTACAGCGGCCGCCTCGGCGTACGACGATGTGCGCCATGACCGCACCTCTGGACATCCCTGAGCACCTGTTCACCGCCATCGACCACGTGGGCATCGCGGTGAGCGACCTCGACGAGGCGATCGCGTTCTACCGCGACACGTTCGGCATGCAGCTGGCCCACGAGGAGGTCAACGAGGAGCAGGGCGTGCGCGAGGCGATGATCGCCGTGGGCGACTCCGGCTCCTGCATCCAGCTGCTCGCCCCGCTCACCGCCGAGTCCACGATCGCCAAGTTCCTGGACCGCTCGGGTCCCGGAGTCCAGCAGATGGCCTACCGGGTGACCGACGTCGAGCAGGTCAGCGCGATCCTGCGCGAGCGCGGCGTCCGGCTGTTGTACGACGCCCCCCGACGGGGCACCTCTGACTCACGGATCAACTTCATCCATCCGAAGGACGCCGGCGGAGTGCTCGTGGAGCTCGTCCAGCCTGCGGCCTCTGGTCACTGATCCGGTTACCCACGGGTAATCTTCAGACCGCTCGACCACCGAACCAGTCAGGAGCTCCAACCGTGCAGCACATCCTCGACGCCATCCAGGCGGGAGACACTGCGAGCGAAGACTTCGCCGCCCTCGACCTGCCCGAGTCCTACCGCGCCGTCACGGTGCACAAGGACGAGGTCGACATGTTCGAGGGCCTCGAGGCCCGCGACAAGGACCCCCGCAAGTCGCTGCACGTCGAGGACGTGGCGCTGCCCGAGCTCGGACCGGGCGAGGCGTACGTCGCCGTGATGGCCTCCGCGATCAACTACAACACCGTGTGGACCTCGATCTTCGAGCCCGTCTCGACGTTCGGCTTCCTCGAGCGCTACGGCCGGCTCTCCGAGCTGACCAAGCGTCACGACCTGCCGTACCACATCGTCGGCTCCGACCTGGCCGGCGTCGTGCTCAAGACCGGCCCGGGCGTCACGAAGTGGAAGCCCGGCACCGAGGTCGTCGCTCACTGCCTCTCGGTCGAGCTCGAGGACGCCGACGGCCACAGCGACACGATGCTCGACCCGCAGCAGCGGATCTGGGGCTTCGAGACCAACTTCGGCGGCCTCGCCGAGATCGCCTTGGTGAAGTCCAACCAGCTGATGCCCAAGCCGGCGCACCTGACCTGGGAGGAGGCGGCCTCGCCGGGGCTCGTCAACTCCACGGCGTACCGCCAGCTGGTGTCGAAGAACGGTGGCGCCATGAAGCAGGGCGACAACGTCCTGATCTGGGGCGCCTCCGGTGGACTGGGCGGTTTCGCGACGCAGTACGCACTCAACGGCGGCGCCACCCCTGTCTGCGTGGTCTCCAACGACGAGAAGGCCGCCATCGCCCGCTCCATGGGCGCGGAGCTGATCATCAACCGCTCCGAAGAGGGCTACAAGTTCTGGAGCGACCCGCACACCCAGGACCCGCGGGAGTGGAAGCGCTTCGGCGCCAAGATCCGCGAGCTGACCGGCGGCGAGGACATCGACATCGTCTTCGAGCACCCCGGGCGCGAGACGTTCGGCGCGTCGGTCTATGTCACCCGCAAGGGCGGCATCATCACCACCTGTGCCTCGACCTCGGGCTACATGCACGAGTACGACAACCGCTACCTGTGGATGAACCTCAAGCGGATCATCAGCTCCCACTTCGCGAACTACCGCGAGTCGTGGGAGGCCAACCGCCTCATCGCCAAGGGCATGATCCACCCGACGCTGTCGCGCACCTACGGGCTCGCCGACGTGGGCCAGGCCGCCCTCGACGTCCACCAGAACGCCCACCAGGGCAAGGTCGGCGTGCTCTGCCTGGCACCCGAGGAGGGCCTCGGCGTACGCGACGAGGAGCTGCGCGCCCAGCACGTCGACGCGATCAACCGCTTCCGGGGCGTCTGAGCACCAACTTTTGCTGACCCGTCAGAAGATCTTCTGACGGGTCAGCGCAGATTTCGGGGATTTCGCCCGTGGCCGGGGTGGGTTCTGCTAACGCGATCAGCAAAGATGGGGCGAGCCGCCCCCGATCAGAACGAGGTACTCCACCCATGAGCGACCAGGGTCTGTCCATCTTTGACGACCAGCCTGACGACGGTGCCGACACCCCAGCGCCCGCCCCGAAGCAATCCGATGCCGATGCCGAGAAGACCCAGGTGATCCCTGTCGTCCCACAGGACGACCAGAAGGACATCGCCGCGGAGGCCCCCGCACCAGCCGAGCCGGTCGCGGCTGACGACTCGACCAAGGAGCGCCCGGTCCTGCCGCCCCCGCCGGAGGCGGCCACGGAGCAGCAGCGGGCCCCGATCCCGGGCTCCCCCGCTGCTTCCCAGGCTCCGGCGGCACCGGCGAGGGCTCCGCTTCCTCCGGCCGCGACCAGCACCGACGCCTTCCCGGTGGTCCGGCGCAACGGCTACGACCGCTCCGCCGTCGATGCCAAGGTGCGCCAGCTCAGCAGCGAGAAGTCCGGCCTCAGCGCCAGTCTCACCGAGTCCGAGCAGCGGGTGATCGAGCTCGAGCGCGAGATCGAGAAGGTCCGCAGCGAGATGCAGGAGATCGAGCGGCCGTCGTACGCCGGTCTGGGTGGCCGCGCCAGCGCCATGCTGCGGCTCGCCGAGGAGGAGGCCGACGAGATCCGGCAGATCGCCCAGCGTGACGCCGAGGAGATGCGCACCCAGGCCAACCGCGACGCCAAGGCGATCCGGTCCGATGCTGCCCGCGAGGCCGAGGACATCCGCGCGGCCCAGCTGGAGGAGCTGGAGGAGACGCGAGTCCGGCTGCTCGCCGACGCGGAGCAGGAGCGCGAGCTCGCCAAGGGCGAGGCTGCCGACATCGTCGCTTCCGCGCGCCGGGAAGCCGACCAGCTGCGGCTCGCTGCGCAGCAGGAGACCACCGAACTGCGCACCGCGGTCACCCGAGAGGTCGAGCAGGCGCGGGCCGGCGTCGACCGTGAGGTGATGGAGGCGCGGCGCACGCTCGCCGTCGAGAAGGAGCGCCTGGCGCGCGAGGCCACCGACCACCACAACAGCGCGACCGCCGAGACCCGCCGGATCCTCGAGGAGGCCGAGGACCGCGCCACCGCGGCGGAGAACCGCGCCAGCGAGGCCGCGAAGCAGGCGAGCGAGCATCGCGCGGCCGCACAGTCCGAGGCCGAGGCCCTGGTCGCCCGCGCCAGGCGCGACGCCGAGCAGATGGTCGCCTCGGCCCGCAGCCAGGCCGAGTCGATCTCCTCGAGCAGCAACGCGGAGGCGCAGCGGGAGATCGCAGCGACCCGCGCCGAGCTCGACCGGCTGACCAAGCGCCGCGACGCGATCACCGCTCAGCTGGCGTCGCTTCGTGACGTGGTGGCCGGCTTCGGAGAGGACGACAGTTGACCGACGAGTCGACATCGACGAAGGGCGACCAACCTGCCGTCGACATCGACGAGGCGGTGGCCACCGCAGACCAGGTGACCAGTCCGACTCAACCCGAGCTGGCGGCCGACTACGGCGAACCCGGTGAGGACTTCGACCACCACTCGCCGTTCTACTTCGGCTTCTTCTTCGGCGTGGGCGCCCTCGTGGCGTTCTTCCTCTTCACCGCCATCACCGGCATCGGCTCGGTGCTGATGCTGGTGGTTGTCTCGATGTTCCTCGCCTGCGGGCTCAACCCCTCGGTGGAGTTCCTCGAGCGGCGCGGCCTGCGCCGCTCCTGGGCCGTCTTCGTGGTGATCATCGGCGTGTTCGCCGGCCTCGCCCTGTTCCTCGTCGCCATCGTGCCGGTCATCACCGACCAGGTGCAGACGCTCACCGACAACGTGCCCGGCTGGCTCGACGAGCTCGAGCGCAACAACCAGGTCCAGAAGATCGACGACGAGTACCAGCTCATCGAGAAGCTCAAGGACTACGTCGCCAACGGCGACTTCCTCAGCAGCCTGTTCGGCGGCGTGCTCGGCTTCGGCCTGCGCATCCTGTCCGCCCTCTTCAACGCGTTCATCATCGTCGTGCTGACGCTCTACTTCCTCTCGTCCCTCGAGCTGACCAAGAACGCTCTCTACAAGCTGGCCCCGGCCTCGCGACGCGATCGGGTCAGCCGCCTCGGCGACAAGGTCATCCACAACGTCGGCGGCTACGTCTCCGGCGCGTTCGTGGTCGCCATGTGCGCCGGCATCTCGTCGCTCGTGTTCCTCTTTGCCGTCGGCCTGAGCAAGTACGCCGTGGCCCTCGCCTTCGTCGTGGCCGTCCTCGACGTCATCCCGATGATCGGCGCGACCCTCGGCGCCATCATCGTGACCGCGATCGCCTTCGCGACGGACATCAAGATCGGCATCGCCTGCGCGATCTTCTACATCATTTACCAACAGGTCGAGAACTACGTGATCTACCCGCGGGTGATGAAGAAGTCCGTCGATGTGCCGGGTTCCGTCGTGGTGATCGCAGCGCTGGTCGGCACCGCCCTGCTCGGCATCGTCGGCGCCCTGCTCGCCATCCCCACCGCCGCAGCGATCCTGCTGATCATGCGCGAGGTCGTCGTGAAACGGCAGGACGTGCGGTAGCTGGGCTCAGCCCTGCGGGCCGATGAAGTAGTCGTACATCCAGCGCTCGTCGATCCCGGGCGAGGCGTAGACGACCGCTGGGATCCCGCCTACCGCCCAGGGGCGCGTCATGGCGAGGCTCAACCGCCGAGGCAGCGCGTCGGGTGCGAAGAGCTCCGCAACCTGCGGGCAGCCCCGGGCCTGGGTGCTGACGACATAGCGCCGTTCCCGGAAGCTCAGGACCACCCAGGTGTCGTCGCTGCCGAGGTCGCAGGACCGCCCGACCGCGATGGGCTCGCCTTGCGGGAACGCTGACTCGAACTCTCTTGCGGCCGCGACCGACACCTCGCCCGAGTAGGTGAGCCCGATGACGCCGGCCTCGTCGCGTGCGTAAGCACACACCGTCATGGCGGTAGTCGGGACTGCGAAGCCGCCGTCCGTGGGGAAGGTCGGCGGTCGTTCGAGCTCGGACAAACACTGCTCTCCACCCTCAGCCGACTCGAGGACGTGCTCGCGCAGGGCAGAGTTGTCCGAGCCGACAGTCAGTTTGCTGCCATTGACCTCCACGGTCTCTTGGACGAAACCACCACCGAGATCGAGCGTCCCGGTCGGGATGTGCGCCCCGAGCCAGACATACGGTGCCTGCGGACCTCCCGGCCGGTTGTCGGGATACGGCACGCACACGTCGGTGAGGGTGATCGGCCGACCGACGTAGCCACGGGTCGGCTCGCCCTCCAACTGGGCGCCGTCGGGCCCGATAGCCGCCCCGGGAAAGCAAGAGACCAGACCTCCGGACTCGATCGGGGCGCCTCCGTAGCCCCAGTCAGCCGGGACCTCGACCTGCAGGTCCCGCCAATGCTCGGTTCGCCACTCCGCCGGCAGCCTGCTGTCGCGGCCGCCCGACGTCGGTTCGTCGGCGTCCCCCCGCAGGAGGACTCCGGCCACGGCGACAGCAACGATCACCGCAGCCGCCGCACCTACCGCGATCCACGACTTCCTAGCCATGAACGTACGACGCCCCGGAGCTCTCGGCGGTTCCCAACAGCCGGCCTATCTTCGCGTGTGCACAGAGACCGCCCGGTGGGCCAGGGCCTGGTGTCGCGGGCAGAGGCGTCGGCCGTTGACCAACGAACACCTCCCGTTGGTCGAGCAGGCCGAGCCGCTAGGCGAGGCCGTTGTCGAGACCGCCGAGCCGACACGCAAAACCAGCCACAGCGGTCTCGACGACGCGGTCGCTCGTCCCTCGCTCCCGCTGCTCGACCAACGAACGCCAGCCCGACCACCCGAGCGACTCAGGCAGGCAGAGACTCCGGGCTGGCGGTGGCCTGCTCGCCGAGCTTGACTGCGATCACGCCGACCAGGATCAGGACACCGCCGAGGAGCTGGATCGGGCGGGGCAGCTCGTCGAGGAGGAGCCAGGCCCAGACGACGCCGGCCACGACCTCGGTCAGGGCTACGAAGGACGCGACGCGGGAGCCGAGGCGACGGATCGCGGCGATGCCGGTCACGTAGGCGATCGCGGCGGTCACCAGGCCCAGCAGCACGAGCGGCACCCACCAGGCGACCTCCCTGCCGGCGTACACCGCATCCTCGGTGTTTGCGTCCAAGGGCATCAGACCGGTGACCCCGAGCAGGCCCAGCGTCACCGCGCCCACCACCAGCCCGGCGCCGGCCAACGTGATCGGTGGGATGCCGATGGAGTCGTCGGCCGAGATCAGGAAGTAGCCCGAGACACCGACCATGGCGGCCAGGGCCCACAGGGCGCCGGGGAGGTTCACGGAGGCGCCGGAGACGACGTCGAGCACCAGCACCAGGCCGACGGCCGCGACGGCCGCGCCGATGAGCGTGACGGCACCGGGCCGCTGACCCCGGCGCAGCCACAGCCACATCACGACTGCGGCGGGGGCGGTGTACTCGATGAGCAGTGCGGGTCCGACCTGCATGTGCTGGATGGCTGAGAAGTAGCAGAACTGGGCGATGGTGACGCCCAGCAAGCCGAAAGCGACGATGACTCCGGCGCTGCGGCGCAGCAGGTGCCAGCGACCGTCGAGGGCGACGACGGCGAACGGCACGACGACCAGCGCAGCCAGGCCGATCCGCACAGTGACGACAGCTCCGGGGCTCCACCCCGTGTCGAGCAGGCCGCGAGCCAGAGCACCGGAGAGCCCGAAGGTGACGGCCGAGACAAGGGCGAAGCCGAGTCCCGAAGCGGCGCGCGGGTCGACCACCGCTCCCACCTTGTCATCTGTCACCGTCGTCATGACACATGACATTACGGGCGCTGCGGTAACCTGTCAATGTGGTTTTTGCTTATGACACCGAGCTCTCGCTCCAGGCTGCCGTGGTGCTGGCCAACACGGCTGAGCCGCCCGACACCCTCGAGACGGTCGAGGAGCTCGACGACTTCTACACCGGGTTCGACTACACCGGCGGACACGAGCGCTCGCAGGCAGAGCTGGACGCCGTCCGCAAGATCCGGCCCCGGCTGCGGGCCCTCTTCACCGCCGACCGCGACGACGCCGTCGTCATGGTCAACGAGATGCTGGCCAGCGCCAAGGCCCTCCCCCGGCTGGTCCGCCACGGTGACTTCGACTGGCACCTGCACGCGGTCGACGACAACCAGCCCCTGGCGACCCGGATCGCCGTCGAGACGGCCATGGCCATGATCGACGTGATCCGCACCGACGAGATGTCGCGCCTGGGTGTCTGCGCCGACGACGACTGCGAGGGCATCGTGCTCGACCTCTCCCGCAACCGGTCCCGGCGGTTCTGCTCGACCACCTGCGGCAACCGCAACGCCGTCGCCGCCTACCGCGCCCGCAACCGTTAGTCGAGGAACCTCCGCAGCACCTCGATGAACACCTCCGGCTGCTCGGAGTGCACCCAGTGGCCGGCACCCTTCACGGTGACCCGGCGGTTGCGCGGGAACCACCGGTCCATCGACGCTGCGTAGTCGTCCTTCACGTACGCCGACCGCTCGCCGCCCACCCACAGCACCGGGCCGTCGTACGCCGCCGTGCCGGCCAGCTCGTCCTCGGGCCAGCCCGTGATCTCGTCCAGGTCCCGGCCGAGCAGCTCGAGGTTCAGCCGCCATCTCCAGGCCTCGCCACTCTGCCTGTCAGGGGACCGCAGGCTCTGGAGCAGGAAGCCACGCACCATCGGACTCGGCACAGCGCCCAGCAGTTCCTCGTCGGCCTCGCTGCGTCGCTCGAGCGTGTCCAGGTCGATCGCGCGCATCGCGGCGATGTAGCCCGCGAACTCGTCGGCATGGTCGTAGGGCACGGGGGCGACATCGACGACCGCGAGGCGGGCCACCAGCTCGGGGTGGCGCAGGGCAACCAGCATCGAGATCTTGCCGCCCATGGAGTGTCCGACCAGAGCGACCGGGTCGTCGGCCGACAGCAGGCTCGCCACCTGGTCGGCCGCCGCGAGGTAGTCGAACCGATCGCTCCACGGCGACTGACCGTGGTCGGGCATGTCGATGAGCAGCACCCGGTGGTCGTCGGCCAGGGCCTTGGCGATGGTGGTCCAGTTCTTTCCCTGGCCGAACAGCCCGTGACAGAAGGCGACCGGCGAGCCGGTCTCGCCGACGGACGTGGTGTGCAGAGTCGTCACCTCAGCACCACCGGTGTACGCCGTCGGGCGTGAGATCGAGGTCGCGCAACACGATCGGCAGCAGGTCGTCGTAGGAGTCGCAGGCCCGGCGGAAATCCCGAGCGCGGTACTCGATGGCCAGCACCTGGTCGCCGTACGCCTCGACGTAGCGGCCGCACTCCCGCCACCGCGCGCACTGCTCGGCGACCGCGAAGTCGAAGCCGATCTCGGTGCCGTCGTAGCCCGCCAGGTTCTTCTGACCGACCGCGAGGTCGCTGCGGTGGGCCGCGCGCACCAGCAGCCTTGCGAACGCGATCGCCTGGGCTCGTGAGATCAGCCCCTGGCTGCGGGTGAACGAGTCGAGGTTGTCGAACTCCACCGCATCGAAGCCATCGGCGGCACACTTCTGCGTCCAGCGACCCACGATCTCGGCAAGCCGGGCCCGCTTGGCCGGCGTGCGGATGTCCAGCACCCATTCCCCCCAGGCCTCGTCGACCACGGGGCGTCCGCCGTCGCGCAGCACGAGGCCCGCCCTGCGCTGCCAGAAACCGCGCTCGTCCGGCTGGGTCTGGAAGCCGTTGACGTAGCAGATGTTGTAGCGGCCGGCGGCCGGCGGAGCGTTGCGATCGCGCACCACGATGCCCACGTTGTCGGCCGGTGCGATGGCGCCACCGAGCTGGTAGTCGACGTCAGTGCCACTGGGAAGCGACTCCCGCGCTCCGGCCGGAGGGCCGGTCAAGACCAGCAGGACAACGATCGCCAATGGCGTGACAAGACTCCTCCAGCGCGGCACGCTACTCACCGTAGCCGGGCCGAATCAGCGCCCACCCCGATCGGAGCGACATGACCACCTTCCGCACCACGTTCGCCCTGACCGTCGCAGCCGTGATGGCTGTCGCGTCACTCACCTTCGCATCCTCCGCGAGCGCCGCGCCGGCCGATGAGAGCGAGCGGGCTGGACGCGTCTACTACGGCGCGATCGCCCTGGCCGCCGACGGAGCGTTCGGCTACTCCTACGACTTCGGCACCAAGCGCGCCGCCCTCGACGCCGCGCACCAGCGCTGTCGGCAGCGGTCCGACTTCCCCAGCACCTGCACCAAGGCCGGCTGGATCCGCAACGCCTGCGGCGCCGTGGCGGTCAAGTACGACCGCGAGGACTTCGTGGACCGCTACAAGTTCGGCTGGGGTCGCACCAAGCGGGCCGCGGTCGCGGCGGCCAAGCGCGACTTCGGCGGCGAGATCCGCACGTGGGTGTGCACCACGCGCCCCTGAGCGCATCACGTGTCCGCGGCGGCACCAGCAACTAGAAGTCGAACATGTCGCCGATGCCGTCGCCGATCCCACCGAAGAGATCGCCGACGCCCTCGCCGAGCGCCCCGATGCCGTCACCGATGCCGTCGAACCCACCGAAGGCACCGAACATCAGGCCCATGAACATCCAGTCCATGGGTGCGAACCCGCCGAAGTAGCCGGCGGCGTACGGCTGGTAGGCGCGGCCGCCCTGCCAGTAGGGCACCCGCTGGGCGCCCACCATGACCATCCGCGAGTCGGGGTCCGCTCCGGCCTCGACCCGCTCGGCGTCCAGCGCGCACGCTGGTACGTCGCGCGGCGCGCCGCCCGGAGGGGCGTAGCGCACGTCCTGCACCGACATGCCGTGCCGCGGGTCGAAGAAGCACGGCGGGCGGCGCGTGGGCAGCGGATCGCCGGCCACCCGGGCCCGCACGCAGGCCATCGCGTAGCGCCCGTCCTCGAGGATCGTGGTGATGTGCTTGACGTCGTCGGGCTGCTCGAGCCGCTCGCCGGCGGTCTTGGCCGACTCGTAGGCGTCGAGAGCCCGCTGGTAGTCGGCGTTCGCGCCTGCGTCGAGCTCGTGTCCGGCCAGCTCGCTGTCGAAGTTCTGCAGCTCCACGCCGAGCGCGGTGATGTCTTCGAAGGCGAGCTGCTTCACCGGCGCCAGCTCTGCCTCGCGCTGCTCCGCCTGGCGCCGCTTCTTGCGCTGGGCGGTCAGGTAGATCGCGGCGGCAAGCACCGCCAGCACCACGACTAGAAGGATGAAACCGAGCATGTCTCTCAGCCTACGTAGCCCACCCAACGCCCTGCCTGCACCTGCGAGGATCGCAACATGGCCGAGTCACACGTGTTCGTGCATGACACCGACGGCGGCCTCTACCACCGCGAGGTGCGGCTCGCGTCGATCCCGGGCGCGGACGGCCGTCCGTCCCCCGAGGTGCTGAGAGAGGCGTTCAGCTCGACGAGGCAGATCGAGGAGCGGTTGGAAGAGCTGCAGATCGAGACGGAGTTCTGGAACCGCTTCGGGTGACCGACGCCGTCCTGTAACCGGGCAGAAGCCTTCATCGTCATCCGACGGGGGTACCTTCGGGTGAAGACCACCCGCTCTTCCCACGTCCGAAGGCCCCATGACAGTCCTGCAGAAGAAGATCGACAACCAGACCGCCCACCTCACAGCTGAAGAGATCGATCAGATCGGTCAGGAGCTCGACGCGCTGCGTCAGCGCATCCTGGACAGCCTCGGGGAGCGCGACGCGGCGTACATCCGACGGGTCATCGACGTCCAGCGCAAGCTGGAGCTCAGCAGCCGGGCGCTGCTGCTGGCGGGCAAGTACCCGCCGGCCTGGATCCTCGGCACGATCGGGCTCTCCGTGGCCAAGATCCTGGACAACATGGAGATCGGGCACAACGTGCTGCACGGCCAGTGGGACTGGATGCGCGACCCGAAGATCCACTCGACGACCTGGGACTGGGACCACGTCTCTCCGCCGGAGCAGTGGAAGGAGTCGCACAACCAGACTCACCACAAGTACACGAACATCATCGGCAAGGACAACGACCTCGGCTACGGCATCATGCGGGTCGACGAGGACCAGGAGTGGAAGCCGCGCTACCTCTTCCAGCCGGTGCAGAACTTCATCACGGCCTGCATCTTCGAGTACGGCATCGCGATGTACGACCTCGACCTCGGTGACCACCTGCGCGAGAAGAAGGGCATGACGCCGGTGCTCAAGACCCGGCTCAAGGCGACCCTCCACAAGATCACCAAGCAGGTCACCAAGGACTACGTCGTCAACCCCGTGCTGGCCGGCCCCGGCGGTTACAAGCGGGTGCTCGCCGCGAACGCGATCGCCAACCTGGCCCGCAACGTGTGGAGCCACTCCATCATCATGTGCGGCCACTTTCCCGAGGGTGTCGAGACCTTCGAGCAGGAGGGAATCGATCCCGACGAGACCCGCGGCGAGTGGTACCTGCGTCAGATGCTCGGCTCCGCCGACATCTCCGGCAGCAAGTTCATGCACCTGATGAGCGGCAACCTCTCCCACCAGATCGAGCACCACCTGTTCCCCGACCTCCCGAGCAACCGCTACGCGGAGATCGCGGTGCAGGTGCGGGACCTGTTCCAGCGCTACGGCCTCAGCTACAACGCCCGGCCGCTCGTGCCGCAGGTCGCCTCGGCCTGGCACCGCGTCGTACGGCTCTCCCTGCCCAACGGCTGGCTGGCCGGCACGAACTGGTCGAACGCACCCCAGCAGCTGCGGCTGCTCGGCCGGATGGCGCTGGGCCGCGAGGACTCCCTCGCAGCGCTGCCCGCCGGCTCGTCGGCCTGATCGCAAGGCGACGCCGCACAACCATCTCCACCGTTGGTCGAGCAGCGGGAGCGAGGAACGAGCGACCGCGTCGTCGAGATCCCGGTAGCTGGCACGTTGACTGTGGGCCGTGCGATTCGTCGGCGAGCGGCGCAGATCGATGCGAGCCGAGCGACCGCGTCGTCGAGACCCCGGTAGCTGCCACGTTGACTGTGGGCTCGTGCCAGCAATTCGTTGGTCGAGCAGCGGGAGCGAGGAACGAGCGAGCCGTCGTCGAGACGACGCCCAGCGCCGAGCACCGAGACGAGCCTCGAAACCGCTCAGCGACGCGTGTAGTCCCGGAAGCCGCGCTGGGTCTTGCGGCCCAGGTAGCCCGCCGTGACCAGGTGTTCCAGCAGCGGCGCCGGAGCGAACCCGGGCTCCCTGAACTCCAGGTAGAGCTCGCGCTGGATGGCCAGTGACACGTCGTTGCCGACCACGTCGAGCAGCTCGAACGGGCCCATCGGCAGCGCACAGCCCTGCTTCATGGCCAGATCGATGTCGTCGGCGGTGGCGTAGTGGGCCTCGAGCATCTTGACCGCGTCGTTGAGGTAGGGGAACAGCAGCGCGTTGACGATGAAGCCGGCCCGGTCGGCGCAGGAGACGGCGACCTTGCCGACCTTGGCGCACAGTGCGCGGGTGGTCTCGGTGACGTCCTCGTCGGTGGAGACCGTGGAGACCACCTCGACCAGCTTCATGATCGGCGCCGGGTTGAAGAAGTGCATGCCGACGACGTCCTGCGGGCGCTTGGTTGCCTGGGCGCACGCGATGATCGGCAGCGACGAGGTCGTGGTCGCGAGGATCGCTCCGGGCTTGCAGATCTCGTCGAGGTTCTCGAACAGCGTGGTCTTGATCGCGAGGTCCTCGGCGATCGCCTCGACCACGATGTCGACGTCCTTGAGGTCCTCCAGCGAGGTGGAGCCGGTGACCCGGGCCAGCACCTCGGCCTTGGCCTCCTCGGTCGTCTTGCCGCGCTGGATCTGCTTGTCGAAGTTCTTGGTGATGGCGGCCGTGACGCCGTCGACCTTGTCCTGGCCGCGGCCGATGACCAGCACGTCGTAGCCGCTCTTGGCGAAGACCTCGACGATCCCGCTGGCCATGGTGCCGGTGCCGACGACGCCGACGAGCTTGATGTCGTGCTTGAGCTGCGGCTGCTCGTCGGCCGACGGGGTCTTGTCGTCGGGCACGACCACGGGGCTGTCGGCGGCCTCGTAGGTGTAGAAGCCGCGCCCGGTCTTCCGACCCAGCAGCCCGGCCGTCACCATCTGCTTGAGGATCGGGGTGGGCGCGTGGAGACGGTCGCGGCCCTGGCGATACATCGTCTCCAAGATCTCGTACGCCGTGTCGAGGCCGATCAGGTCGAGCAGCGCGAGCGGGCCCATCGGGTAGCCGCAGCCGTAGCGCATCGCGGCGTCGATGTCCTCGCGGGTCGCGTAGTGCCCCTCGAACATCGAGGCCGCGTGGTTGAGGTAGCCGAACAGCAGCGTGTTGGCGATGAAGCCGGCCTTGTCGCCGCAGACGACCGGGCTCTTGCCCAGCTGCTCGACCAGGGCGGTCACGTCCGCGAGCACCGCGGGCTCGGTGACGACCGTGCGCACGATCTCGACGAGGTTCTGGACCGGCGCGGGGTTGAAGAAGTGCACGCCGACGACCCGACCGGGGTGGGCGTTGGCGGTGGAGATCTCGGTGACCGAGAGCGACGAGGTGTTGGTCGCCAGGATCGCGTCGGGCGACACGATCGCCTCGAGGTCGCGGAAGACTGCCTTCTTGACCTCCAGGGACTCGACCACGGCCTCGACCACGAAGTCGGCGTCGGTCAGGTCCTTGAGCGACGTCGTGAACGTGATCCGGCCCAGCAGCTCGGCCTGCTCCGCCTCGGTGATCTTCTCGCGCTTGACCGCCCGTGCGGTGGAGTGCTCGAGGTGCTTGCGACCCCGCTCGAGCGCGTCGTCGTCGAGCTCCACGCCGACCACGGAGTAGCCGTTGCGGGCGAAGACCTCGGCGATGCCGGCACCCATGGTGCCGAGTCCGACGACGCCGATCGTCGAGAAAGTGCGGGTCGGTGCAGGGGATTCCTGGGCCGTCTCAGTCATGGCGCGCATCATTCCATGTCCGCCGAGGCCTCCGGCGACAGGTTCACTCACCGGTAACTTGTGAGATCACGGACAGGGATTCGGCGAGCCCTGCTCGTCGGTGCCGGCACAGGTCCGGAGGCGCTTGAGCTCGTGCACCAGGTCCTTGATCGTCGCCCAGGTCGGCTTCTGGTCCCTGCGCAGCTCGGACCACAGGAGGTTGCGCTCCATGGCCGGGTCCTCGTAGTACTCGCGCCGCCACAACCGTCCGAGCCGGTAGTACTGCACGAGCGCGCGGTTGCCGACCCGGAGCATCGACCACGTCGGCACCCGGAACGGCGAGTAGCCGGACTCCCGCAGCACGAGGTTCGACCGCTCGTTGGCGAACTCCAGCACCCGGCCGCGGGTGCGCACGTGGTCAGCCGAGCAGGGAGTGTCCGTCGATGACGTGGTTCGGCGTGACGCCGAAGACGTCGTAGACGGTCGGCGCGATGTCGACCAGGTCGACCGGCCGGGTGTCGCGGCCCGGCTCGCCGATGCCCGGCGGCAGGTAGGCCAGCAGCGGCACGTTCACCGACGCGGGGTACGGCACGGCCTTGCCCTCCCAGCCGTTCTCACCGAGGGCGTAACCGTTGTCGCTGGTGAAGATGACCGCCGTCGTCTCCAGCAGGTCCTGGGCCTCCAGCTGCTCGAACAACGCCGCGACCTGGTCGTCGACGTCGAAGAGCGCCCGGACCCGTGTGGCTTCCTTGGCGCGGTAGTACGGCAGGTCGTGCGCGAGGTTCTGGAACGGCAGCAGCTTGTCGCGGGTGTCGCGCTCCGGGCGGAACTCGAAGTCCGGCACCGGTCGGCCGACGTTGGCCGGCGTGGGCTGGGGCAGCTTGCCCTGACCGAAGCCGGTCTGGTCGTGCGGCGCCAGGAAGGCGGCGTACGCGTAGAACGGCTCGCCCTCCTCGGCCTTCTCGGTGACGTAGGAGCGCAGGTTCATGCCCGTGCGCACCGTCGTGTGCACCTGCTCCGGCGGCGCGTAGCGGTGACCCTCGTCGTCGATCAGGTCGTAGTTGAGGTAGTCGTAGTGGTTCCAGAAGTCCGACAACCCGAAGCCGCTGTCGAACTCGCCGTTCTTCAGCTCGGCCGGGTCGAGGCCGTTGAGGAACTTGCCGGTCCCGTACGTCGAGATGCCGGCGAGCTCGAGGTCGTGCTGCACCGTGTCGGTCGCGATCAGCCGGTCGGCCTCGTTCTGCCGGCGTACGCCGTTGTTGTGCGGCAGCTGGCCGGTCATCAGCATCGCCCGGGCCGGGCAGCAGACCGGGCTCGCCGTCGTGGCGTCCTCGAAGCAGCGTCCCTGTTCAGAGAGCCACTTCGAGCTCCGGGGCAGGTAGAGCGGGGTGTCCGCGCACGAGAAGTCGTCCATGTCGTCGACGACGATCACGATCGCGCTGCTGGGCCCGATGGGCAGCTCCTGGGGTGCGCCGGCGGGAGAGGGCGCGCGCAGCAGAAGAGGCGTGGCTACGACTGCCAGCCCCAACAGGAACACCATGGCCCGCCGAGTCACCCGCGCACTTTACCTGGGTACATTTCGGCTCGTGCGACTAGTGGTGGCCAGGTGCCAGGTGGACTATGCAGGGCGGCTGACCGCCCACCTCCCCATGGCCACCCGGGTGTTGATGATCAAGGCCGACGGGTCGGTGCTGATCCACTCCGACGGCGGTTCCTACAAGCCCCTGAACTGGATGTCTCCGCCCTGCACCCTCCGCGAGGCCGTCACCGACGACGGCCAGGTCGAGTGGACCGTCACGACGCGGAGCAAGTCAAGTGGGCCAGACGACACCCTCCGGATCCTGATCGAGGAAGTTCTGCACGAGTCGCTGCACGACCTGGGCATCGACCCGGGGCTCCAGAAGGACGGCGTGGAGAAGCACCTGCAGGAGCTGCTGGCCGATCACCCGGCCACCCTTGCGGAGGGCCTGACCCTGGTCCGCCGCGAGTACCCCACCGCCATCGGCCCCGTCGACCTGATGTGCCGAGACGCCGTGGGCGCCAGCGTGGCCGTGGAGATCAAGCGCCGCGGCGAGATCGACGGAGTCGAGCAGCTGACCCGCTACCTCGAGCTGCTCAACCGGGAGCCCCTGCTGACCTCGAAGGGCCCGGTGCGCGGCATCTTCGCGGCGCAGGAGATCAAGCCCCAGGCGCGCGTCCTCGCCGAGGACCGCGGCATCGCCTGCGCGGTCGTCGACTACGACGCCCTGCGCGGCCTCGACGACCCCAGCCACCGGCTGTTCTGATGCGGATCTTCCACCTCGCCACGGTGGCCGACTGGGAGGCGGCGCAGCGAACTGGCAGCTATGTGACGTCGACGTACGGCGTCACGTTGGCCGAGGAGGGGTTCATCCACGCCAGCCGGGAGGACCAGTGGCGGGGCGTGCGCGAACGCTTCTACGCCGAGATCACGGAGCCCTTGGTGCTGCTGACGATCGACACCGACCGCCTGACGGCGACCGTGGTCGAGGAGTCACCGCCGGGGGTCGACGAGACATTCCCGCACATCTACGGACCGCTCAACACCAACGCGGTGGTGGACGTGAATCCGCTCGGCAACCTCAGTCGCGGCTGACCAGGTCGGCCACCTCGTCGGCGCAGCCCCAGCTGAGGGTGACACCGGCGCCGCCGTGGCCGTAGCAGTGGATGACGTCGCCCTCTCGCTCCAGCCGCACCTCGGGGCGGGCCGGCCGTAGCCCCACCTTGTGCCGCAGCACCCTGGCCGAGGCCAGCTCGGGCACCAGGGCCGTCGCGCGCGCGAGAATCGCCTCCGCGGTCTCCGGCGAGGGCGTGCGGCTCCAGTCCCCCACCTCCTCGGAGCCGCCGACCACGATCTCGTCCAACCGCGGGATGACATACGTCGGCCCGGCGCCGTCCAGCCACCACGCGTCGAGGCCGCACTGCTCCAGGTAGACCACCTGCCCCCGCACCGGCGCAACCGAGGGGTCCGCGCCCAGCAACCGAGCGCCGAGCCCTGCACAGTTGACCACCACATCACCGCCGTCAGGCAGGGCACCGAGGTTCAGCCGCGTGAGGGTGCCACCGAGCTCCGCGACCCGCGACACCAGCCAGTCCAGGTACGCCGGCATCGAGACCACCGGGGCCACGAACGACCAGCCGTCGGCGTACCCGCCCGGGAGGTCGGTCACCCGGCTCAGCGACGGCACGGCGGTGTGCCACCAGGGGTCGGCTGTGGCCGACGTCATGAGCTCGGTGCCGGCGAGCATCCGGACTCCCGTCTCGGGACCGAGGTCCGCCAGCTGCGCGAACACGTCGTAAGTGCGGGCGGACCAGGCGGTCACCCGGTCCTCGGGCAGCGCCCAGTAGGGATACCAGAGGGCGGCGGCGACGACCGAGGTGGTCTCGCGGGGCAGGTCCCTGGCCACGACATCGACGCGATGCCCCGCTTCGAGCAGCCGGGCGGCGCAGGTCAGGCCGAGGACCCCGGCACCGACCACGATGACCCGCATGGTCCGAGTCTGCCTCAGGACAAGGCGGCCGCCGCGGGAACGCACTCCGGATCTGCCGCGGCAGCCGCCTGCACCGCTCCGATGAAGCATCCGGCGAGCAGCGCCTGCAGCCGTTCGGGCTCCGGCCGACCGGCATCCAGCCAGCGCAGGCAGGTGCCTTTGACCAGGTCGAGCCAGCCGTAGAGCGCCTGCTCGAGCACCGGCAGCCGGCCCGTGACGCCCATTGCGGCCGTGGACAGCGCGACCGCGTGGTCGTCCACGCGTTGGGCGATGCCCGCCCCCGGCTGCACCCCCGCCGCACCCGCCCGCAGCAGTGCCGACCACGACGCCGGATGTTCGGAGAGGAAGGCGAGGTAGTTGCGCAGACCTTCGTCGAGCTGGACCAACGTGTGCGCGCCGGTGTCGACGACCAACCCGGCGATCAGCCGATCCGCGGCGTCGCTCAGCGCGACTTCGGCCACACCGGCTTTGTCGCCGAAGTAGTGGTAGATCAGGGCCGCGGAGGCGCCGGCCTCGGCGGCCAGCTGATCCATCGAAACGGCGGCGACGTCCCGCGTCGCGAAGATCCGCAGCGCCGCCTCGACGATCTCCCCGCGGCGCTCGCCGGTCGCGAGCCGTCGCCGGGAACCGCTTGCCGTCGTCACGTTATTGAGACTACCCTCAATAGATGCGGACGGCCTTCGCGACACTCCTCACCTGCTTGCTGATGACCTCGGGCTGGGCCGTGGTGCCCGCCCAGGCAGCGGACACGGCTCTCTCCGAGCCGGTTTCGTTCTCTGTGGTCAACCACAACCAGACCCTCGTCCCGTGCGCGAGCGACGGGCGCACGCATCAGCTGCGAGGGCGCCTGGTCAGCCCCGCCTCCCCCGCATCCGAGCCGACCGGCCGGATCAACGTGCTGGTGCACGACATCACCGCGGGCGGGTGGTTCTGGCACCTTCGCGAGCACCCCGACCACGACTACGCGTCGCGGCTGGCGGACCAGGGCGAGACCTCGCTGGTGCTGGACCGCCTCGGGTACGACGAGAGCCCGCTCGCCAACGGCTGGCGCACCTGCTTCGGGGCGCAGGCCACGATGCTCCACCAGGTCGTGCAGGCCCTGCGAGCCGACGGGTACGACGAGATCGTTCTGCACGGCCACTCGGTGGGCGCCGCCGTCGCGGAGCTCGAGGCGGCGACGTTCCAGGACGTCGATGGACTGGTGTTGATGTCGTGGTCCGACGCAGGGGCGTCGTTCCGGGCGATCGCCGAGGCGGGCAAGCAGCACACCGCGTGCCTGCTCAGCCGCACCGGCTACGCGCCGTACGGCAAGACCGACCGTGACTTCCAGGCCCTGCTCTTCGCGACCGCGCCCGACGACGTACGTCTCACGGCGTCGTCGCTGCGCAACCCGGACCCGTGCGGCGACGCGGTCAGCCTCGCGACCCTCGTGGTCGTCAACAACCTCGTGACCCGGCTGATCGACGTGCCCGTCCTCCTGCTGTTCGGCGGACGCGACGCCCTCACCCGCCCCGACGGCAGGCTCCTGCAGCGCTTTGCGTACTCGCCCGGAGCGCAGGTGACGGCACACGTGGTGCCGGGCGCTGGTAGCGCGCTGCCCCTCGAGGCTTCGGCCTCGGACACCCGAGCCACGGTGCTGGACTGGCTGGACCGGCCCTAAGAGGCCGTAACCTGCGTCACAGTCTCGTCGTTGCGTGCTCGACGGAAGGATCCCTGTGCCCCGGTTTGCGCGTCTCGTCCTGTCCTGTTTGTTCGTCCCCGCCCTCGTTGGCGCGGGTCTCACCGTGGCCGTGGCCGGCTCCGCATCGGCGCACGAGGAGCGGCCGGCTCAGTTCCCGAGCGGCAAGGGGAAGGTGCCGAAGTTCTTCGGCTACGACAACCCCAACTCGCGGGTGGTCTGCACGAGCGACTCGGGCAGGCGGATTGCCAAGATGCGCTCCGGACGGCTCAAGCACACCAACGAACACCTCCTGGAGAGGTGCGACTTCAGCTCCATCCAGGACGCCGTCCTCAGCATCAAGAAGCGCAACACGTCGATCTACGTGCTTCCCGGCCTCTACGAGGAGCGCAAGTGGGGCCAGAAGGATCGCAGCCACTACTGCTCCCACCTCGGTACGGCGTCCGACAAGCCGCTCCTGAAGCCGCAGTACATCGGCAGCATCTCCACCCCCGAGACCCCCGCACCGGACGGTCAGGCGGCCCGCGCAGCCGACGAGGGGCCCGGCACCACCAACCCCATCGGCCTGTCGTACGCCGACCAGCGCAGGTGCTTCCACAACCTGAACCTGATCTCGATCTTCGGCGACGAAACGCCCGGGCAACAAGTCGATCGCGTGCGACAGCGAGTTCTGCGGCACCCAGCTCGTCGGCACCGGCGCGAAGATGACCGACGTCATCATCAACAACGACTTCCAGAAGCTCAACGCCATCCGCATCGACCGGGTCAGCGGCGCCCTCGTGCGCAACATGACGGTGCAGCAGGCGGAGTTCAACGCCGTCTACGTGCTCGAGACCGACGGCTTCGTGCTCGACAAGCTGATCACACGCGGCAACGACGAGTACGGCATCCTCGCGTTCGCCAGCGACCACGGTCTGATCCAGCGCACCAACAACTACTACAACGGCGACTCGGGCATCTATCCCGGCTCCGGCTCGGACCTCAACGCCAACAATCACAGCGTCATCGCGACGCGCTACGCGATCGAGATCCGCAACAACCGCAGCCACCACAACACGCTGGGCTACTCCGGCACGGCCGGCAACTCGATCTGGGCGCACCACAACAAGTTCTACGAGAACGCCACGGGCATCGCGACCGACTCACTCTTTCCCGGCCACCCCGGCCTGCCCCAGGACCACGCCCGTTGGAGCCACAACGAGATCTACAGCAACAACAACAACTGGTACACGAAGTACGTCGACAAGGGTGTCTGCTCCAAGCCGATGGAGGACCGCGGCTACATCAACGGCACCGTCTGCCCGGTGATCCCGACGCCGGTCGGCACCGGCGTACTGATCGCGGGCGGCAATGCCAACCGCACCGACCACAACTGGATCTACGACAACTGGTTCGCCGGGACCATGCAGTTCTGGGTGCCGGCGCCGCTGCGCGACGAGTTCGACCCGAGCAAGCTGTTCGACACCTCCCACCAGAACCAGACGACCCACAACCACATGGGCACCAGCAAGTCGGGCAAGGTCCTCGAGAACGGCATGGACCACTGGTGGGACGACCAGGGCAACGGCAACTGCTGGGACGACAACCACTACGCCGACGGCAAGCAGGACGACAACTTCGTGCTCACGCCGCGCTCGTGCAAGAACGGCGGCTCGCGCTTCCTGCCCGGCCTGGTCGTGAAGGACGCGGGCTTCCTCAGCTGCAACTTCTACGACCGCAACGACCCGGTCCTGCGGCACCCGCCGCTCTGCTCGTGGTTCGACACCCCGAAGAAGCCGGCGGCCCGGGTCGCAGAGAGCTCCGCAGCACCCCGGGCCGAGGCCGACGAGCAGCCGCCGGCCGTGCCGTTGCTGGGCCTGACCGGGGGTCTGGTCCTGGCCTTCGGTCTCGGTCGGCTCCGGCGGACCCGTGCTGCGTAGGTTCCTGCTACTGGCCGCCCTGCTGCTGCTGATCGTGGCAGGCAGTGGGATCGCCGTGGCCCGGTCGACGCCATCGCTGTCCGCGGAGGGTCCGACCGAGGTGGCCGGCACCGGGCGTCGGCCGGCTTCCAGGTCGCGGACCGGACCATCCGTCAGGTCCGCTACGTCGATCTCGGCACCCTCGACTACACCTTCCGCGTGCACAACGACGGCCGGCTACCCGGTGCGGCTGCTCGGGCTCGCCGACGACCAGACCGCCTCCCGGCTGTTCTCGTACGCCGGTCTCTCCACTCCCACGATCGTCGGCGGCGAGAGCGCCGACGTCACCCTCACGCTCACCATGAGCGGCTGCGAGACGCTGTCCTCGCGCGCCGGAGCGTCCGTGACCACAGTGCGGGTGCGCACCGAGCAGGCGGGCATGTTCGAGGACACCGTCGAGCTCACGCTCCCCGAGGAGATCCACACCGGCTCCCCGCGCGAGGTGTCCTGCCCCGGCTCGACCGCGACCTCGCGGCCGCAGGGCTGACCCCCCAGCTCAGGCCCCGGCAGCCCTCGGCGCGGTCGGGTCGTCGCTCGTGCCGCTGGCCTCGCGGGCGACGTACTCCTCGATGTCCTCGATGTCGTCGCGGTTGCGCTCGACCACCGCGAGCAGGTCGCTCATCGTGGCGACCTCCTCGACCTGCTCCTTGATGAACCACTGCATGAACTGCTCGGAGGCGAAGTCGCTCTCCTCGCGGGCGGTCTTGAGCAGACCGTTGATCTGCTCGGTGACGGACTTCTCCTGGTCGAGCGCGAGGCGCACAGGCGCGACCACGTCCGCGAACGTGGCGACCGGCGCCGCGACGCCGGGGATCACGACGTCGGCGTCGGTGTCGAGGAGGTACTGCACCATCATCATCGCGTGGCTGCGCTCCTCGACCGCCTGGGCGTAGAAGAACGCGGCCATCCTCGGCATGGTCAGCGCGTCGTAGTGCACGGCGACCGCGAGGTACTGGTTGTGGGCCGCCAGCTCGTTGCCGATCTGCGCGTTGAGCTGGTCGGCGAAGCGAGGTGCAGGCATGCGAACGATCCTAAGGTGGGCGAGACGGACGTGCTCAGGCGGCCTTGATGAGCTGCTTCTTCTTGACCTTCTTGCCGTCGACCCGGACCAGCTTGCGCTTCTTGACGGTGTAGCCGGAGGGCAGCGTGCCTTCCTTGAGCATGCGGACCGGGCAGCGGCTGCACCGCTTCTTGGAGACGCAGCACTCCACCTTCGGCAGCTTCCTGGTCTTGCTCACGCCCGCACGTTAGCACGCCTTAGGGCAGGCTTACCTTCGACATGGCCTAGATCACAGTCCCCCGGACGCCAGCTCGGCGAGCCGGGCCAGCCCGGCCTGGGAGTGCGCGCCCACCCGTTGTAGCGCCTCCGTCACGTCGGGCGCTCGCGGTGCTCGGGAGCGAGCGCGAGCGGGTTGAGCAGACACCTCTGCGCCCACTCGTGGATGTCGGGCTCTGAACCGAACGCCGCCGCGGCTCGCGCCCCGAGGACGGTCATCCGGGCCCACTCCTCCAACGAGTTGCCGTACGGCGTCGACGGGCACAGCGCGTTCTTCTCCACGTCGGTGGTCCTCCGGGTGGCCTCGACGTAGCCGGTCGAGTGCTGCGGCGAAGCACGGGAAGCCGCTACGGATCGGCTGCAGCCGGATCGCGTCGGCGGACCAGATCGGGACCGCCGGCACATCAGGGAACCCGCTCGCGGCGCAGTGCACGACGACCGCGTCCGTCGGCTGTGCGCACTCGTCCTTCGTCGAGCTCGATCGACCCCGGCCCGACGCGCCGCACGTGACCGAGCCGGACCACGTGCTCGATGCTGCGCAGCAGATCGAGCTCCCACTGGGCCAGCGTCGGCGTCCTGCGCCATCGTGGGCACCACGCTCGCGATCGACCCGGAACATCACCCCGGCTGCCTCGAGCCGGAGAAACAGGTCCGTCGAGTGAGGCGGCGCCGGCAGCAGACTCGAAGAGTGTCGGCGACCATGCCGATGAACACGGCCGGGTCCGGCTGGACCACGGCGCGGTTGAGCATCCAGGGGTCGCGCGGGCGGACCCAGCAGATCGTGTCGGCGTCGACATCGTTGCCCAGGAGCCAGACGATCGCATCAGTGGCTGTCTTGCCAGAGCCCACGACCACGTACTGCGAGGGCGTCACGGTCAACGACACCAGCTCGCCGACCGGGATCACGGTGCCGGAGTCCACGAGGAACGGCGGCGGTGTCGTCGCCGGGATGCTGGGTTCGAGGTAGTGGGCATCGACCAGCCGGGCGGATCCGAGATCGCCAGCGGCGTACTCGGTGCCGAGCCGGAATGTCACCCGGCCGGTGGCGAGCAGCCGCTCCATCACCCGGTCGTAGTAGGCGCAGATCTCTGGCGCGGTGGCGCGCTCGTGGAGACCGGCCTCCGGTCCTCCGGTCTGCAGGCTGCCGGTGCCCAGCTCCATCGAGGCGACGCCGTAGAAGCTCGAGGCCTGGTGCAGCCGGACGAACGGGTAGGCATCCCGCCAGTGGCCGCCCGGCTCCTCCCGCCGATCGACGACCGTGACCTGCACGTCGTCGGCGTGGTCAACCAAGGAGTCCACGAACGCCAGGCCCGAGGCACCGGCGCCGACGACGACGTAGTCACGGTGCGCCATGGCCGCACGCTACTCCTGGTCAGTCGAGGTCGTTGGCCTTGCGGATCACGTCGACGATGCCGCCCATGATCTCGGTGAGGCCGAAGTCCTTGGGGGTGTAGACCGCGGCCACACCGGCCTCCATCAGCCGTCGACCGTCGGAGTCCGGGATGATGCCGCCCACGATCACTGGTACGTCGGCCAGCCCGGCTTCCCGGAGCCCGTCGAGCACCGCGGGCACCAGCTCCATGTGCGAGCCGGAGAGGATGGACAGGCCGACACAGTGCACGTCCTCGGCCACCGCCGCCGCGACGATCTGCTCGGGGGTCAGCCGGATGCCTTGGTAGATGACCTCGAAGCCGGCGTCGCGGGCCCGCACGGCGACCTGCTCGGCACCGTTGGAGTGACCGTCGAGGCCGGGCTTGCCGACCAGGAGCCGCAGCCGACCGCCGAGCTCCTCGCCGGTGGCCCTGACCTTGTCGCGGACCGCGCTCAGCTCGGAGCCGGCCGAGCCGACGTCGGACACAGCGCCGACAGCGCCGCCGACCCCGGTGGGTGCCCGGAACTCGCCGAACACCTCGCGCAGGGTGCCGGCCCACTCCCCCGTTGTCGCGCCGGCCCGAGCCGCGACGAGCGTCGCGGCCATCAGGTTGGTGTCGGTCTTGGCGGCCGCGGCCAGGGCGGCCAGCGCCTCGGCTACCTCGGTCTCGTCGCGGTGGGCCTTCCAGTCCGCGACCGAGTCGAGAGCCGCCTGCTCGGCCTTCGGGTCGGCGGCCATGATCGCTCCGTCGAGGTCAGCAGTCAGCGGCGAGGGCTCGGTGGTCTCGAACCGGTTCACACCGACGATGATCTCGTCACCGTTCTCGATCCGGGCCCGGCGAGCGGCGTGTGCGGAGACCAGCTCCTGCTTCATGTAGCCGGACTCGACGGCCGCGATGGCACCGCCCATGGCCTGCACCCGGTCCATCTCGGCGCGGGCACCATCGACCAGCTCGGCGACCTTGGCGCTGATGACCGTGGAACCCTCGAAGATGTCGTCGTACTCCAGCAGGTCCGACTCGAAAGCCAGCACCTGCTGCAGCCGCAGCGACCACTGCTGGTCCCACGGACGCGGCAGGCCGAGCGCCTCGTTCCACGCCGGGAGCTGGAGCGCGCGGGCACGTGCGTTCTTCGACAGCGTCACCCCGAGCATCTCGAGCACGATCCGCTGCACGTTGTTCTCGGGCTGCGCCTCGGTCAGTCCCAGCGAGTTGACCTGTACGCCGTAGCGGAACCGGCGCATCTTCGGGTCCTGCACGCCGTAGCGTTCCCGGGTGATCTCGTCCCAGAGCTCGACGAAGGCGCGCATCTTGCACGTCTCCTCGACGAACCGGACGCCAGCGTTGACGAAGAACGAGATCCGGCCGACGACCTTCTCGAAGTCGTCCTCGGAGACCTGGCCGGACTCCTTGACCTGGTCGAGCACGGCGATGGCGGTGCAGAGCGCGTAGGCGAGCTCCTGCGTAGGCGTCGCGCCGGCCTCCTGCAGGTGGTAGCTGCAGATGTTGATCGGGTTCCACTTCGGGATCTGGTGAACGGTGTAGGAGATCATGTCGCTGATCAAGCGCAGGGAGTGCTCGGGCGGGAACACATAGGTGCCCCGGGAGAGGTACTCCTTGATGATGTCGTTCTGGGTGGTGCCGGTCAGCTGCGCCGCGACCTCCTCGGGCGTGAGGTCAGGGTTCTGCTCCTCCGCCACGACCTGGTACATCGCCAGCATCCACATCGCGACCGCGTTGATGGTCATCGAGGTGTTCATCTCGGTGAGCGGGATCTGGTCGAACAGCTTCCGCATCTCGCCCAGGTGCGGCACGGGCACACCGACCTTGCCCACCTCGCCCCGCGACATGATCGAGTCGGGGTCGTAGCCGGTCTGGGTCGGCAGGTCGAAGGCCACCGAAAGTCCGGTCTGGCCCTTGGCGAGGTTGGTGCGGTACAGCGCGTTGGACGCGGACGCCGTGGAGTGCCCGGAGTAGGTGCGCATCACCCAGGGCTTGTCCTTCTGGGGACGCTCAGGAGCCGTCTCGGTCATGAAACCGAGACTAGGTCGTCGGCTACCGCTTGGTAACCGGATGGACGTGTGGCTTATCCGACACGGGTGTGAGCCAAGCCACCGCGCCGGTCGCGAGGCCGAGCAGCGCCATCCCGATCACGCCCGTCGGGGCGAAGATGTGGTCCTGGTGGACCAGCCACGCGCCGAGCACCGCCACCAGGCCAGCGCCGGCCGCCGGGAGCTCTCGCCGCCGCAGCAACAGGTCAGCCGTCAGCACAGCGCAGCAGCCGATCAGTGCCCAGGAGCCGATCTCTCCGAGCGGCGTCCCGATCCGGAAGAGCAGTCGAACCTCGTCGGGCCGGGGCACTCCGGCTCCGAGCTCGCGGGTGACGTATCCGGCCGCAATACCGCTGATCACGTCCAGGGCGGAGTAGAAGATCGCGTAGGCATACGCAGCCAGGCGGATGACCCAAGCCGCAGAGTCGCGCCTCCCCCGCACCAGTGCAGACAAGGCCGCTCCCACGAGAGGGAAGACCAGGAGGCCGGCGACATGCAGTCCGAACCACCTGTCTGCCGTGTCCGCGCCCAGGTGGTGAGGGTGGAACAAGCCAGCTGCGGCGAGGCTCAGTCCCGGCAGGGCGACCACAACAGCGAGTCGCGCCCGAGTGCTCATGCCCCCAACAGTGGCAGGCGGCTCCACACCGCGGAGTGACTAGGCGCTGACAGCGAACCGCTCGACCTCGACCACGCGGATCAGCCGGCTCATGTGGAGCAGGCGGCGGACCGCCCCGTTGCAGCCGCGCAGGGTGAGGTGGTGGCCGCTGCGACTGGCCTGGCGGGTAGCCACGGCGAGCACGCGGAGCGCGGTCATGTCGACGTAGGCGACGTCTGTCAGATCGATCACGACGTCGCGATCGTGCCGCTCGAGGTGCTGGTAGATCGCGTTGCGAACCTGCCACGTGCTGCGGCCGTCGAAGTTTCCGCGCAGCACGAGGGTCGGACCATCCGTGACGATGTCCATCTTCCTGCCCCTCCCGAGTTTCTCCCTTGTACCCATAGAGACGCCGTAGCCACCGAATTGGTTGCGTCGCACCGCCGTCGAGTTCGGAACAATTTTCCAGAGCGCTCTCATTCCCCCGTCCAGCTTGACCTGGAGTGCACTCCAAGGGAGACCATGGGCCATGACCGAAACCGTCGCCGCGGATGCCGGCTGCACCATCGCCCGCGCTGCCGAGCTCACCGGACTCACCCCCGACACCCTGCGCTACTACGAGCGCGACGGGCTGCTGCTCACCGCGGTCGGGCGTTCGGCCACGGGACACCGCCGCTACCAGGACTCCGACCTGCGGTGGATCGAGCTCGTGAACTGCCTACGGGGCACGGGCATGCCGATCCGTGACGTACGCCGCTACGCCGCGCTCGTGCGCTCCGGCACCGGCACCGAGGGCGCCCGCCTCGAGCTGCTGCGCGCCCATCGCCAGCAGGTGCTCGACCAGCTCGCGGAGGTGACCGCCCACCTCGGTGCCATCGACCGGAAGATCGACATCTACCTGGACGTGCTGGCGGAGTCACGTTCCTCTCAGGCGAGCGCTTGACTTGGAGCGCGCTCCAGGCGCTTGAGTTGCTGACATGACGATTTCACAGCGCACTCTCGGCACCACCTCCCCGCTGACCGTCTCCGCCCTCGGCCTCGGCTGCATGGGGATGTCGGAGTTCTACGGCACCACCGACGAGGCGGGTGCGATCACCACCATCCACCGCGCCCTCGACCTCGGCGTCACGTTCCTCGACACGGCCGACATGTACGGTCCCTTCACCAACGAGCAGCTGGTCGGCAAGGCCATCGCAGGCACGGCGCGACGAGGTCCAGCTCGCGACGAAGTTCGGCAACGAACGGCTGGCCGATGGCTCCTGGGTCGGGATCAACGGCAGTCCCGACTACGTGCGCGCAGCCTGCGACGCCTCACTCCAGCGGCTGGGCGTCGACCACATCGACCTCTACTACCAGCACCGGGTCGACCAGTCCGTTCCGATCGAGGAGACCGTCGGCGCGATGGCCGAGCTCGTCGCTGCCGGCAAGGTCGGCCCATCTCGGTCTGTCGGAGGCGAGCGCCGCGACCATCCGCAGGGCAGCCGCGACAGCCCCGATCACGGCCCTGCAGTCCGAGTACTCGCTCTTCACCCGGGACCTCGAGGACGAGATCCTGCCGACGATCCGCGAGCTCGGCATCGGCCTGGTGCCGTACTCGCCGCTCGGCCGCGGAATGCTGACCGGCGCCATCTCCGCCGACGACCTCGACCAGGACGACTCGCGGCGCGCCGGACGCTTCCCCCGCTTCACCGGCGATGCCCTGGACGCCAACCTTGCCCTGGTCCAGAGGATCCGCGAGATCGCCGAGGCACACGGGTGCGCGCCGGGCCAGCTCGCGCTCGCCTGGGTGCTCGCGCAGGGCGACGACGTAGCTCCGATCCCCGGCACCAAGCGGGTGACCTACCTGGAGGAGAACGTCGGCGCGCTCGAGGTGCGGCTGACCGACGACGACCTCAAGGCGCTCGAGGAGGCCGTGCCGCGCGATGCGGTCGTCGGCGACCGCTACGGCGACATGAGCTCCATCGACGCCTGAGTTCGGACCGTTGCTCGGGGCGGGCGTTCAGGCGCCCGCGCGCCTAGCGGTCCCGTGCCTGGACGCCCGACCCGACCACGCCGAGGCAACGGCAGCGGCCCCGTTACGCTTCCCCGCATGGTCAACCTGACGCGGATCTACACGCGCACCGGCGACGGCGGCGAGACCCGGCTCGGCGACATGAGCCTCACGTCGAAGAACGACCCGCGCCTGCACGCGTACGCCGACGTCGATGAGGCCAACGCCACGATCGGCGTGGCGCTCGCCTCGGGCGGCCTCGAGGACGACGTGGTCGGGGTGCTGACCCACGTGCAGAACGACCTCTTCGACGTCGGAGCCGACTTCTGCACGCCCGTCGTCGCCGATCCGGAGTACCCGCCGCTGCGGATCGAGCAGGACTACGTCGACCGCCTGGAGGGGTGGTGCGACCACTACAACGAGTCGCTGCCCAACCTGCGGTCGTTCATCCTCAACGGCGGGACGCTGGGCGGTGCCCACCTGCACGTCGCGCGCACCGTCATCCGACGGGCCGAGCGGAGCGCGTGGGCGGCGTACGAGGTGCACGGCGAGACCATGAACAAGCTGGCCATCACCTACCTGAACCGGCTCTCCGACCTGGTCTTCATCCTGGCTCGCTACGCGAACCGGGAGGACGGCGACGTGCTCTGGGTGCCCGGCGGGGAGCGCTCAACCGGTCCGGTGGACTAGACGGGCCTGCCCCAGAGCGTGTCGGAGCCGAGACTTCCGCCCGCGGGAGCCGTCCAGCAGCGAGAATCCGGCCGTGGACGACGAAGAGTTCAGGGATGCCTCGTGGTTCGACATCACGGTCCCGATCCTGACGGCCGTGGTGACGATCTTCAGCGCGCTCATCGCCTGGCAGGCCACGATCGACGCCGACGACGCGGGCAACGCCGACTTCGGCGGTCTCGGCGCAGCGGTCAACAAGCAGGACGCGCGCGTCCTCAACGCAACCACGACCTACCAGCAGAACGGCGCCTTCACCTCCTACCTGCGCAACGTGGAGGTGGGCAACGCGATCAACGCCGACCTGGCCGACACCGGCGCCACCTATCAACCCGCGCCAGCGTGCGGCGATGCAGGCCGAGCGCGACGCCAGATGGAACCAGACCGTCGTCGACAAGGACTTCTTCGACACCCGCTACCTCGGCGCCGAGGGCAACTACGACACCCGGCGGCAGCTCGGCGAGCTGGCCGCTGAAGCAGCGCAGCTCAAGGACGTCGAGGCGCAACCCCACTTCGAGGCGGCCGACGAGCTCCGCCAGAACGCGAAGCTCACGGTCGCGATGCTGATCGTGATGGCGTTCGCGCTGCTCTTCTACACCCTCGCCAGCGAGCTGCGCCACCGCACCCGCTACGGGCTGGCCGCGCTCGGCACCCTGTGCATGGCCGTCGGTGTGGCGGGAGCGATCACGATCCAGGTCGTCACGTGACCGAAGAGCCTCGTCGCGCGGCGTACCGCCAGGGGACGGACCCGCTCGACCGCCTGACGGCGATCCTGATCGCGGCGGTGACGATCGTCGCCGGGACCGCTGCCTTCCTGCAGACCGACGCGAGCAACCAGGCCAGCGTGGCCAACCGCGACGCCCAGAACTACTCGCTGGAGGCCGTGGGGCAGCGGACCGCCGGGCAGGCGGAAGTCGACTACGGCTGGTACGCCGCCACCCACACCTGGTTCGAGCTCGACACGCTGGCGCGGACCTCCGAGCAGGGCGGCAACAACCCCGCGGCCAGGCGCTACCGCGACGTCCGCGACCGGATCTCGAACCTGAGCCCGCTGCTGCAGAGCCCCTACTTCGACCAGGAGGGCAGCAGCTACCCCGACCTCAGCGGCTACGAGACCGACCGGTTCCTCGTGGAGGCAACCGAGCTCAGCGAGCGCAACACCAACTCCGCGAGGCTCAGCAACGAGTGGGACGGGCGCGCCAACACCTACATCCTGCACCTGACCCTCCTGGCGGTGGCGCTAGCGCTGCTCGGTCTGTCCGCCACCCGCGCCACCTGGACCCGCAAGCTGTTCGTCACCGCCGGCAGCCTGATCGTCCTGGTGACGATGTGCTGGATGGCCGTGGTCTCGATCGGTGACATCGAGGAGACCCCCGACGACGCGATGGACGCCTTCGCCCGCGGCTACGGCCTGGCCTGGCGCTATCAGCCGCAGGAGGCGATCAAGGCGTTCGACGAGGCGCTGGCCGACGACCCGTCGTACGCGAACGCCTACTACGAGCGCGGCAACGCCCATCTCAACCTGGCCTTCGGCGACGCCGGGCTGGACCCCGAAGCCGCGCAGGACGACCTCACCAACGGAGCCGAGGACCTCGAAGCCGCGCGCGAGGCCGGCAAGAACGACAAGAACGTGAACTGGAACCTCGGGTTCGTCTACTACCTCACGGGTGACTTCGACGAGGCGATCGCCGCCGACGAGCGCGCTCTCGACGAGGACCCGACGCTCTTCCCGGTGGCGTGCAACCTCGGGCTCACCCACCTCGCCGCGGGCGACATCGACGAGGCCCGCGAGCAGTACGCCGCAGCGCTCGCCACCGTGATCGACAAGGTGACCGTCGCCAAGCGGGCCGGCCGCGAGCCACCGTCGTCGTTGTGGCTCTACCTGGACCTGTGCGCCTCCGACCTGGACAGCCTGCGGGCCAGGCTCGCCCTCGACCCCCGCCCCTGGACCCAGGCTCCGCCGCGCGACGCGATCTCGGACAGCGACGACCTGCGCCGCGAGGTCGACCGGCTGCTGGTCGAGATCAAGGACCACCTGGTCGCCCTGGAGTACACCGGAGAGCCTCCCGGTGCCCCGACCACCGCCGAGACCGCGCCTTTCCAGTTCGGGGTGGCCCGGACGGACAAGAACGGTGACCCGGTCGTCGACGCGGACGGGCTGCCGTTCTTCGACCCGGATCCCGACTCCACCTTCCCCTCCGGCACCGACGAGGTGAACGTCCTCTTCGACTACGAGGACACCGTCGACGGGCAGAAGGAGGACTGGAAGATCTACATCGACGGCGAGGAGGAGCCCGCCCTCCGCATCCACGCGGACTGGTCGCTCGGAGAGACCGGTAGCGCCGTGCTGCCGATCAGCTACACGTTCAGCAACGCGTTCGTGCTGCAGAGCGGCGAGTACTCCGTGGAGCTGTATCTCGACCACCGGCTCGTGCGACGCGGCGGCTTCACGATCGAGTGACCGCCCGGTCGCGGGTGGCGAAGACCGCCAGTGCGGCCGGCACCATCAGGGCCAGCACCACGAGGAGCGACTCGAGAGTGCCGACCTGGTCACCGACCCAGCCGATCAGCGGAGGTCCACCCAGGAAGGCGCCGTAGCCGATGGTCGAGACGACGCTGACGCGGGCAGCCGCGCGGGCCGGGTCGGCCGCGGCGGCGCTCATGCCGACCGGGAAGCCGAGCGAGGCGCCCAGGCCCCACACCAGGATGCCCAACGCGGCCGGCACGGGATGGTCGCCCCACACCAGCAGGGCCACTCCGGCGGCCACCGCTGCCGAGCACGCCCACAGCACCCGGGTTCGCCCGAAGCGGTCCAGCACGGGCGGGCCGAGCAACCGGCCGGCGGTCATGGCCGTCACGAAAAGGGCGAAGCCGGTGACACCCACCCACTCCCGGGCGTCGTAGCCGTCGATGAGCGCGAGCGAGATCCAGTCGTTGGCGCTCCCCTCGGCCACGGCGAAGGTCAGCACCATGACGCCCACCAGGAGAGTGCGCGGCTCCAGCCAGGCCGAGGTCGAACGCGTGCCGTCGTCGGGAGCCACCTCGACCTCGAGGAAGCGCGACGAGGCGGATACGGTCGCCCCCAGCGCGCCGATCGAGAGCACGGCCAGGTGTGCGAGCATCGGCACGTCGGCGGCCGCGACGAGCACGCCGATGCCGGCGCCGCCCATGGTGCCGAGACTGAAGCCGGCGTGGAAGCGCGGCATGATGGTGCGGCCCAGCCGTCGCTCCACCTCGGCGCCCTCGACGTTCATCGCCACGTCCCACACGCCGGTGCCGACGCCGTACCCGAACAGACCCGCGGCGGTGAGGGCCACCGAGCCGGCCGACGCCGCTCCTGTCGCAGCCACGCAGAGCCCGATCGTCACGAGCACGGCGGCGGCGCGGATGACCATCGCCGCACCCCATCGGTCGATCAGGCGCCCGCTCGAGGGCAGCGCGATCAGCGATCCCGCCGCGATCGCCAGCAGCAGGAGACCGAGCGAGGAGTTGTCGAGATCCAGTGCCCGTCGCAGGTCGGGAAGCCGGGAGATCAGCGACGCGAACAGCAGGCCGTTCAGCGCGAAGACGACGCCGACCGCATTGCGGGCAGGCTTCACAGTGACCAGTTCACCGCGACCAGTCGGTGCCGGGTGGACGCGCTTCCAACCAGGACTGGAAGCCGGTGACCGAGCCAGCGCTCATCGCCAGCTCGACCTCACCGTCGGTGGTCTGGCAGCGGATGACCTGGTGGTCGGGGTAGAGCGACATCTGCTCGGCTCCCAGCGGCTCGCGCCGCCCGTCGAAGGAAAGTGACTCACGTCGCCAGGACCGCTTGGGGCGCGGCGAGAGCGAGAACAGCCGGAACCACTCCAGCCGCTCGCCGGAGTAGCGGCCGAGGCCGAGCATCCAACCCCTGCCCGGCCGATCGGTCCGCAGGTGGTAGCTCAGCTCGAAGGTGCCGCCGTTGCGAGCCAGCAGCCGACGGCGTACGACCAGCGCGATGCCGTAGACGAGCGCGAGCAGCAGCAGGATGCCGGCAACGTCGACCACCCATTGCCACAACGGCATCCGGCCCCCCTTTCGGCCTTGCTGACTCTTAGGGGGAAACCCTATCGGGTCAGGAAGCCTTCTCCACCGCGCGGATCCGGGCCTCGGCCTGGCGGACGCGCCGCTCGGCGTCGTCCTCCTGCCCGACGAGCGCCTGCGCCTCGTCCAGCTCGGCCCGGGCCTCGTCGACCTTGATGTCCTCGGCCAGCAGCGCGCGCTCGGACAGGATCGAGACCCGGTTGTTGGCCACCGAGATGAAACCGCCGTCGACCACCGCGACGACGGTCTCGCCGCCGTCGGCGGTGATCTCGACGGTCGCGTCGGTGAGCAGCGAGAGGAGCGGGGCGTGGTCCTTGAGGACACCCACCTCGCCCTCCACGGTGCGCGCGATCACCATCGTGGCCTCACCGGACCACACGGTCCGGTCGGCCGCGACGAGCTCGACGTGCAATGCGTCTGCCATGTCAGGACCTCAGAGGTTCTTCTGGATCTCGGCCCACTTGGCCTCGACGTCGTCGAGTCCACCGCACATGAAGAACGCCTGCTCGGCCACGTGGTCGTAGTCACCGTCAGCGATCTTGTTGAACGCCTCGATCGTGTCGCCGATCGGCACGGTCGAGCCCTCGAGGCCGGTGAACTGCTTGGCCACGTAGGTGTTCTGCGACAGGAACCGCTGGATCCGGCGGGCCCGGGACACGATGATCTTGTCCTCTTCGGAGAGCTCGTCGACACCGAGGATCGCGATGATGTCCTGGAGCTCCTTGTTGCGCTGCAGGATCTGCTTGATCCGGATCGCGCAGTCGTAGTGAGCCTGCCCGATGTACTGGGCGTCCAGGATCCGCGACGTCGAGGTCAGCGGGTCCACCGCAGGGTAGATACCGAGCGACGCGATCTCTCGCGAGAGCTCCGTGGTGGCGTCGAGGTGCGCGAACGTCGCGGCCGGCGCGGGGTCGGTGTAGTCGTCGGCCGGCACGTAGATCGCCTGCAGCGAGGTGATCGAGTGACCACGGGTCGAGGTGATCCGCTCCTGCAGGGTGCCCATCTCGTCGGCGAGGTTGGGCTGGTAGCCCACCGCGGACGGCATCCGGCCGAGCAGGGTCGAGACCTCGGACCCGGCCTGGGTGAAGCGGAAGATGTTGTCGATGAACAGCAGCACGTCCTGCTTCTGCACGTCGCGGAAGTACTCCGCCATGGTCAGCGCGGACAGCGCGACCCGCAGGCGGGTGCCCGGCGGCTCGTCCATCTGGCCGAAGACGAGGGCGGTCTGGCCGATCACGCCGGCGTCCGTCATCTCCTCGATCAGGTCGTTGCCCTCACGGGTGCGCTCACCGACACCGGCGAACACCGACACACCACCGTGGTCCTTGGCGACGCGGGCGATCATCTCCTGGATGAGCACGGTCTTGCCGACACCGGCACCACCGAACAGGCCGATCTTGCCGCCCTGCACGTAGGGGGCCAGCAGGTCGATGACCTTGATGCCGGTCTCGAACATCTGGGTCTTCGACTCCAGCTGGTCGAACGCCGGCGCCTTGCGGTGGATGCCCCACCGCTCCTTGACCTCGTACTCCTCACCCTCTTCGAGGTTGAGCACGTCGCCGAGCATGTTGTAGACGTGGCCCTTGGTGATGTCGCCGACGGGGACCGTGATCGGCCCGCCGGTGTCGGTCACCTGCGCGCCGCGGACGAGGCCGTCGGTGGGCTGCAGCGAGATCGCGCGCACCATGCCGTCGCCGATGTGCTGGGCGACCTCCAGCGAGAGGATCGACTTCTCACCGCCGAGCTCGAGCTCGACCTCGAGCTTGTTGTACATCTCGGGCATCGCGTCGACGGGGTACTCGATGTCGACGACCGGGCCGATGACCCGGGCGATCCGCCCGATCGAGCCGGCGGTGGTCTTGTTCTCTTCAACCGTTGCAGTCATGTCTCTCTCGCTCTACTCGCTGGCGGAGTTCGCGTCGGCCAGCGCGTTGACGCCACCGACGATCTCGCTGATTTCCTGGGTGATGCCGGCCTGGCGGGCCTGGTTGGCCACTCGCGTGTACTTCTTGATCAGTTCGTCGGCGTTGTCCGTTGCGGACTTCATCGCCTTCTGCCGGGCGGCCAGCTCGGAAGCGGCCGACTGCAGCATGGCGAAGAAGATCCGGCTCTGGACGTACTGCGGCAGCAGTCCGTCGAGCACCGCCTCCGGGGACGGCTCGAACTCGTAGAGCGGCAGCAGCTCGGACTTGTCCGGTGGTCTGCCCTTCCTCGGCCTCGACGATCTCGAGCGGGAGCACCCGCACGGCCGTGGGCTCCTGGGTCAGCATCGAGCGGAACCGCGTGTAGACCACGTGCACCTCGTCGACGTCACCCTCCTCGCCCGGGTCGAGCAGGAACGAGTCGATCAGGGCCTTGCCCACCTCGGCGGCGATGTCGTACGCCGGCTGGTCGGAGAACCCGGTCCACGCCTGCACCACGGGGCGCTGGCGGAACTTGAAGTACGCCTGCCCCTTGCGGCCGCAGATGTACCAGTCGATCTCCTTGCCCTCCTCGCGCAGCGTCACCGCGAGGCGCTCGGCCTCCTTCAGCACGCTGGAGGAGTAGGCACCGGCCAGACCACGGTCACTGGTGACGATGAGGACGGCGGCCCGCGTGGGGTTCTCCTCCTCCTTGGTCAACGGGTGGTCGACGTTGGAGTAGGTCGCGACGGCCGAGACCGCCCGGGTCAGCTCGCGCGCGTACGGCGCGGCCGCCTGGGCCCGCTGCTGCGCCTTGATGATGCGGGACGCAGCAATGAGCTCCATGGCGCGCGTGATCTTCTTCATCGACTCCGTCGACCTGATCCGCGCGCGGTACTCACGCAGCGATACAGCCATGAGTGCTCAGCCCCGCTTCTGCTTGACGATCTGCTCCTGGTCCTCGTCCTCCAGCGCCTCGGCCTCGGGCTCGTGGCCGACCTTGACCGACCCACCCTCCGAGGTCTCGAACTGGTCGAGGAAGGAGTCGTAGGCCTCGGTCACTGCAGTCTCGGTGTCGTCCTCGAACTTGAGCGAGTCGCGGATCCCCGCGAGCACGCCCTCGTGGGAGCGACGCAGGTAGTCGAGGAACTCGTTCTCGAAGCGCAGCACGTCGTCGGTCGGCACCTTGTCGAGCCGGCCGCTGGTGCCGAGCCACAGGGAGACGGTCATCTCCTCGAGCGGGTACGGCGAGTAGGCCGGCTGCTTGAGCAGGGCCATCAGGCGCTGCCCGCGCTCGAGCTGCTGGCGCGAGGCGGCGTCGAGGTCCGAGGCGAACATCGCGAACGCCTCCATGGCGCGGAACTGCGCCAGGTCGACCTTGAGCGAGCCGGTGACCGTCTTCATGGCCTTGGTCATGGCCGAGCCACCCACCCGCGACACGGAGACACCCACGTCGATGGCCGGGCGCTGGTTGGCCGCGAACAGGTCCGACTGCAGGAAGATCTGGCCGTCGGTGATCGAGATGACGTTGGTCGGGATGTACGCCGACACGTCGTTGGCCTTGGTCTCGATGATCGGCAGGCCCGTCATCGAGCCGGAGCCCATGTCGTCGGACAGCTTCGCGCAGCGCTCGAGCAGGCGGCTGTGCAGGTAGAAGACGTCACCGGGGTACGCCTCGCGGCCCGGCGGACGGCGCAGCAGCAGCGACACGGCGCGGTAGGCCTCGGCCTGCTTGGTGAGGTCGTCGAAGATGATCAGGACGTGCTTGCCGTCGTACATCCACTGCTGGCCGATGGCCGAGCCGGTGTAGGGGGCGAGGTACTTGAAGCCCGCACTGTCGGACGCCGGGGAGGCCACGATGGTGGTGTACTCCAGCGCGCCGGCCTCCTCGAGGGCGCCACGCACGGAGGCGATGGTCGAGCCCTTCTGGCCGATGGCGACGTAGATGCAGCGCACCTGCTTCGCCGGGTCACCCGACTCCCAGTTGGCCTTCTGGTTGATGATCGTGTCGATCGCGATCGTGGTCTTGCCGGTGGCGCGGTCGCCGATGATCAGCTGACGCTGGCCGCGGCCGATCGGGGTCATCGAGTCGATCGCCTTGATGCCGGTCGCGAGCGGCTCGTGCACCGACTTGCGGTCCATCACGGTCGGGGCCTGGAGCTCGAGGGCGCGACGGGTGTCGGCCTCGATCTCGCCGAGACCGTCGATCGGGGTGCCGAGCGGGTCGACCACGCGACCCAGGAAGTTGTCGCCCACCGGCACGGAGAGGATCTCGCCGGTGCGACGCACGGGCTGGCCCTCCTCGACGCCGGCGAAGTCACCCAGGATGACGACACCGATCTCGCGGGTGTCGAGGTTCAGGGCGATGCCGAGCGTGCCGTCCTCGAACTGGAGCAGCTCGTTGGCCATGCACGAGGGCAGACCGCTCACGCGAGCGATGCCGTCACCAGCCGAGGCGACGGTGCCGACCTCTTCCTTGCTGGCGGCCGCGGGCTTGTAGTCCGCGACGTACTTCTGGAGCGCGTCGCGGATCTCTTCCGGACGAATCGAAAGCTCCGTCATGTTCCCTGCCTCTTCCTGGATCCTTGGGTCTGTCTGTGGTGATGGCCGTGATGGTGGGTGTCTGGTGACTCAGCCGGCGAGTCTGCGCCGTGCCTCGTCGAGCCTGTTGACCACCGTGCCGTCGATGACGTCGTCGGCGATCTCGACCCGCACTCCGCCGATGACGGACGGGTCGATGATTTCGTTCAGGTGGACCGGACGGCCGTACTGCTTCGCCAACGCGGCCCGCAGCTTCTCGCGGTCGGCGTCGTCGAGCGGCTTGACCACCCGGACGGTCGCCACCGACTCCGCCGCGCACCGAGGCGACGACCTCGCGGTAGGTCTCGAGCGCCGCCGAGATGGTGCCGTAGGTGCCGCCGAGAGCCTGCTTGACCAGGGTCACCGTCGCCGGCTGTGCGTTGGCACCGAAGATCTTCTCGGCCAGCTGCGCCCGGTCCGTCGACGGTGCGTCCCGGGTTGGAGAGCGCGTCGCGCAGCTCCGGGTCGGTGGAGATGGTCTGCGCCGTGGCGAAGAGCTCGTCGACCAGCTGGTCGGACTTGGCGCCGACCGACTTGGCCAGGGCGATCTCGCTGAGACGCTCCAGCGCTGCCGGAAGGTCCACCGAGGCGACCCATCGCCGCTCGGCGGCCGCCAGGAGTACGTCGAGCGCACCCTGGTCCAGCTTGCTGCCGAACAGCTGCTGGACGAGTCCCTGCTTCGCCTCCGTCTCGAGCGACGAGTCGGTGACGACGCGACGGATCGACGCGTCGGCACGCAGCAGGTTGGCGACCGCGAACAGCTGGTCGCCGACCGCGGCGGTGTCGGCCTGGTTGAGGCCCGACCCCACCTTCTCGGTCAGCACCTCGAGCGCTTCAGCCGAAGCTCCTCGCAACAGCATCAGTTCGCCCCGCTCCGCCCAGCAGCCTTGGAGGTCTCCAGCGTCTCGAGGTCGGCCAGGAAGCGGTCGACGACGCGTCCGCTCCGCTCGTCGTCCTCGAGGCTCTCGCCCACGATGCGGCCGGCCAGCGTCGTGGCCAGCGCACCGACCTCGGCGCGGAGGGTGGCGACGGCCTGCTGCCGCTCCGCCGAGATCTGGGCCTGAGCGTGCTCCAGGACGCGAGTGGCCTCGACCTGCGCCTGCTCCTTCTTCTCGGCGATGATCGCGTCACCCTGCTCACGAGCCTCCTCGCGGATCCGAGCCGCCTCCTGCCGGGCCTCGGCGATCTGCGACTTGTACTCCTGCTCGGCTTCCTGGGCGCCGGTCTTGGCCTTCTCGAGGTCAGCGAACTCCTGCCTGATGGCGTCCTGCCGCCGCGTCATCGCTCCGTTGATGAACGGGATGATGTAGCGGGTCAGCAGGAAGAACAGCAGCAGGAACGCCGCCAGCTCGATCAGGAAGGTGCCGTTGGGGACCAGGAAGTTGCTGGTCTCCTCACCCTCCTCCGCGGCCGCCAGCGCCAGCGGCGCAAGCTGTGCCGTGACCGCCATGATCAGGCGCCGAGGACGAAGACGAACAGGGCCATGAATGCGAGGTTGATGAAGAACATCGCCTCGACCAGGCCCACCGTCAGGAAGAAGATGGTCTGGAGACGACCCTGCGCCTCCGGCTGCCGTGCGACACCCTCGATGTAGGACGCGCCGGCGAGGCCGTCACCGACACCGGCGCCGATGGCGCCACCGGCAAGGGCGATGCCGCCGCCGATGAAGGCACCGGCCAGCTCAATAGAACCCTCTGCTGCCATGAAACTCTCTCCTCAACTTGTGCGTCACGAGGACGCCTCGACTTACCTCTGGTAGCGGCCGACCGGGTGGTCTGCTCGCTGGTCTGTGGTTATGCGGGTTGTGCGACCTTCTCGTCCTGCGAGTCGGTCTCGTGCTCGTCGTGCTCGTCTCTCGTGCTCGTCGTGCTCGTCGTGACCCTGTCCGGCCATCGCGAAGTAGAGCACGGTCAGCAGGGCGAAGATGAACGCCTGGATGACCGCGATCGCGCCGGCGAACGCCTTCCAGAGCACGGTCGGGCCCCAGGCGATGAAGAACGGCATCAGGCTGATCAGCCCGAGCATGATGCCGCCGGCGAAGATGTTGCCGAAGAGTCGCAGTGCGAGCGTGATCGGCTTGATCAGCTCCTCGAGCAGGTTCAGCGGGAACATGACGGGGAACGGCTCGAAGAAGTGCTTCAGGTACCCCTTGAGGCCCTTCTGCCGGATGCCGTAGACCCACACGCTCACGATGGTCACCGCGGCCAGGGCGTAGGTGAGGTTGGTGTCGGCGGTCGGGACCGACAGCAGGTGGTCGGTCTCGTTGACCTTGAGCGGCAGCAGCTCGATCCAGTTGGCGATCAGGATGAAGAAGAACAGCGAGATCGCCAGCGGCGCGGCATACGGGTGCACCTTGCCGAGGTTGTCCTCGACCTGGGAGTTGACCTGGCCGACGATCGCCTCCCAGATCAGCTGGAGCTTGGTCGGCACGTGGTCCTCGGGGTCCTTGGTGAGCGCCCTGCGGGCCAGAAAGCCCAGCAGCAGCACGATGGCCCCGGCCACGACCGTGGAGATGATCGTGTCGACGTGCACGGTTCCGACCAGCGGCCAGTCGGCGGTCTTGTGCTCACCGATGTGGATCTCGGCCTTCGGGGCCTTCTGTCCCTGGGTCGTCCAGATGACTCCCCCGATGAAGGACACGATGGCCAGGACCAGGGCGCCGTTGCTCACTTTTCTCAGCGTCATGGGTTCTTCAGCTCCTTGAGCAGCGGGATCGTCGTCATCACCAGGGCGATGAGGCGGAAGATGGCCAGCCCGAGCAACAGCCCGATGCCGTCCGGCCACCACCAGATGGCGAGGGCCACGGCGATGACGGTGAGCACGAGCAGCCGGGTCATGGTCGAGCGCATGATCGTGGCCCGGGTGGGCTGGTCGCCGCGGGCAATGAGCCGAAGCAGCCAGTACTCGGTGGCGAGGTGGTTGAGCAGCCCGAGCCCGACGCCGATGGCGATCGCGGTGGCCAGGCGCCACTCCCCGAGCTGACCGGCGATCCAGAACGCCGCGACGCCGAGGACGACGGCCACCAGGATCGACTTTCGCTGGTCACGCAGCACCCGGCCGATGCCGGGCTTCTTGCCGCCGGCGGCCAGGTCGTCAGGAATGGGGGTGGTCACGGTCATCGCGCCTCAACCTCGAAGCGCGGACCGGACGCGGAGCCAGAAACCGACCACGCCGAGCAGTACCCCGACACCGACGCCGAGAAGCGTGAACGTCGGGCTGCTGTCGGTCGCGTCGTCGACGACGATGCCGAGCAGCGTGAACGCGATGACCGAGCCGGCGAGCAGGCCGCCGAGACCGATGAGGTCACGGCCTCGCAGTTCTGCATCGGAGCCATCATCGGCCATCCACCCAGGTCGCTTTCATTGGCATGAGGGAGAACGTCGGGAGCGGCACCGAACAGATTGCTCGACCGCGCGAAGCCCGACGACGGCGCGAAACTACCACAGCGCGAGAGGCCCTCAGACGGCGGGACCACGTGGGTGGCGGGGGGCCGAATAGCTTGCCTTCGGGGGGCGGTCGTCATGTGCGGCGGCCGTTCTCTCTGGGGGCATCAATGGGTGCTCGTGAAAACTATCACAAAGTCCCTGGCGGTTCTAACTCGGTCAGTTCCGGCGTCCGGTGGACCACGGGTAGCAGGAACGTGAGGGCCAGGGTGATGACCGCCATCGCCCCGATCGCCGCCCACATCGGCGGGCCGGCGTACAGGCTGGCCACGACGGTGCCGAAGGCGATCAGCGCCGCCCAGAGCCACATGATCGCCACCGCCCTGCGGTGGGAGTGGCCGATCTCCAGCAGCCGGTGGTGCAGGTGCTGCTTGTCGGGCGCCATGGGTGATCGGCCCGCCCGAGTACGCCGCACCACGGCGAGCACCAGGTCGGCCAGCGGCACGACCAGGATCAGGATCGGCAGGGCCAGCGGCAGCAGCATCGGCAGCAGGCTGGCGCGCGAGCCGTCGGCGCTCTGGCTCAGGTCGCTCTGGGCGAAGCCCGTGGTGACCGTGATCGCGGTGCCGGACATGACCACGCCGATCAGCATCGAGCCGCTGTCGCCCATGAAGATCCGCGCCGGATGGAAGTTGTGCACCAGGAAGCCGGCGCAGGCACCGGCCAGGGCCGCGGAGAGCAGGGCACCCGTGGTCGCGAGCGAGATCTCGTTGAAGTTGGCCAGCTGGTAGCAGAAGAGGAAGAAGGCGAGGGCGCCGATGCAGACGACACCGGCGGCAAGCCCGTCGAGCCCGTCGACGAAGTTGACCGCGTTGACCGTCGCCACGACCAGCACCGCGGTCAGCAGCGCGCCCTGTGCGGTGTCGAGGGAGAACGTGGTGCCGTCGGGTTGGTAGAACCAGCGGAACTGGATGCCGGAGTAGACGAGCAGGCCGACGGCGATGATCTGGCCGCCGAGCTTGGTCAGCGCGTCCAGCTCGAAGATGTCGTCGATCACGCCGACTCCGCAGACCAGGGCCCCCGCGAAGAGCACCGTACGGGTGTCCTCGAAGACGAACGGCCCGCTGGTGGACAGGAACGGCAGCTTCGTGGCCACCAGGTACGCCGCTGCGAGACCGCCCAGCATCGCCAGCCCGCCCAGGTAGGGCACCGGCTCGGCGTGCACGTCGCGGTCGCGCACCTTGGCCACGGCACCCGTGCGGATCGCGATCTCACGCGCCACGACCGTGAGCAGGTAGGTGACCGCGCCGGCCACCAGGAAGACGAGGAGGTACTCGCGCATCAGTCCTCGTCCGTCAGCACGACGCCGATCGGCTCGAGGGCCGCGTTGAGGCGGTCGAGCGGAAGCGCGCCGCGGCGGAGGATCCGGCCCTGCTCGCCGGTCGCGTCGACGATCGTAGAGGCCTCGCCCCCGTGAGCCGGGCCGCCGTCGATGATCACCTCGACCAGGTCGGCCAGCATCTGCTCAGCCCCGTCGGCGTCGATCGCCGCCGGCTTACCGGTGATGTTGGCGGAGCTCACGGCCAGCGGCCCGGTGCGCTCGAGGATCTCGCGGGCCAGCTCGTGGTCGGGCATCCGGACCGCGACCGTGCCGCGGGTGTCGCCGAGGTCCCACTGGAGCGAGCGCTGCTGCTGCAGCACCAGGGTCAGCGGGCCCGGCCAGAACTCGTCGATGAGCGTGCGCGCGTACGCCGGGATGCTGGTGGCCAGCGCGTCGACCGTGGTCGCGGCGCTCACCAGCACGGGCGGCGGCATCTCGCGGCCGCGGCCCTTGGCGGCCAGCAGCTCGGCCACCGCCTCCGGGTCGAAGGCGTCGGCCGCGATGCCGTAGACGGTGTCGGTGGGGATCACCACGAGCTGACCGCGCTGGATGGCGAGGCTGGCCGCCTGGATGGCCGCCTCGCGCTCCTCGTCGGTGGTGGTGGGCAGTCGCTGTGTCATGGCAGGCCTCATGGTGCCAGTCGCGCGGTCACGAAACGCGGACGGCCCGCCAGGTCGCGGTGGTCGCGTACCTCCGTCCAGCGGCCCGCGTCGGCGAACACCGCCGGGGCGGCCTCGCCCTGGGCGTCGGCGTGCTCCACGCCGACCACTCCCCCGGGCCGCAGCAGCGCCGAGGCCCGCTGCTCGAGCAGACCGGATCGCGTCGAGGCCGTCGGGCCCGGAGAACAACGCGAGGTGCGGGTCGTGGTCGCGCGCCTCGGGCGCCACCGACTCCCACGCCTCCAGCGGGATGTACGGCGGGTTGCAGGTGATCACGTCGACCTCGCCGATCAGCTCGTCGAAGGCCGTAGCCAGGTCGCCGAGGCGCAGCTCGACGCCGGAGCCGTCGAGGTTGCGCTCCGCCCAGGCGTGGGCGTCGGGGTCCAGCTCGACGGCGTACACGCGTCGCGAGGGGTGCCTCGGTGGCGATCGCGAGGGCGATGGCTCCGGATCCGGTGGCGAGGTCGACGACGGTCGGCTCCTGCACCGCGGACGCCTGCTCGATCGCCCACCCGGCGAGCAGCTCCGTCTCGGGCCGGGGCACGAAGACCCCAGGCCCGACGGCGAGCTCGACGTGGCGGAAGTAGGCGCGGCCGGTGAGGTGCTGGAGCGGCTCGCGGGCGGCGCGGCGCCGGACCAGGCCGGCGTACTGCTCGGCGGCGGCCGGTCGGCACCTCGTCGACGAGCGCCAGCTGGCCGCGCGTGGTGCCGAGCACGTGGGCGAGCAGCTCGGCCGCGTCGTGCTCGGGGCTCGCGACGCCGCCGTCGGCGAGCTCGCGGATCGCCTCGGTCAGCAACGCCGGCGCTGCGGCACCGGCTGGGTCACGCGGTCAGTCCTCGAGCCCCGCGAGGCGAGCCTCGAGGTCCGCGTTGAGGCTGGTGTCGAGCACCGGCTGGAGGTCGCCGTCGAGCACCTGGTCGAGGTTGTAGGCCTTGTAGCCGGTGCGGTGGTCGGAGATCCGGTTCTCGGCGTAGTTGTAGGTGCGGATCCGCTCGGAGCGGTCGACCGTGCGCACCTGGCTGCGCCGGGCGTCGCTCGCCTCGGCGTCGGCCGTCTCCTGCGCGGCGGCCAGCAGCCGGGCCCGCAGGATCCGCATCGCCGCTCCTTGTTCTGCAGCTGGCTCTTCTCGTTCTGGCAGACGGCCACGATGCCGGTCGGCAGGTGGGTGATCCGGACCGCGGAGTCGGTGGTGTTGACGCTCTGGCCGCCGGGGCCGCTGCTGCGGAAGACGTCGATGCGCAGGTCGTTGTCGTTGATCGGTCACGTCGACCGGCTCGGCCTCCGGCAGCACCAGTACGCCGGCGGCGCTGGTGTGCACGCGGCCCTGCGACTCGGTGATCGGCACCCGCTGCACGCGGTGCACGCCACCCTCGAACTTGAGCAGCCCGTAGGGGCCGTGGCCGGGCTCGACGGTGCCCTTCGACTTCACCGCGACGGTCACCGACTTGTAGCCGCCGAGGTCGGACTCGTTGGCGTCGATCAGCTCCACGGTCCAGCCGCGGCGCTCGGCGTAGCGGGAGTACATGCGCAGCAGGTCGCCGGCGAACAGAGCCGACTCCTCGCCGCCCTCGCCCGACTTGACCTCGAGCAGCGCGTCCTTGTCGTCGGCCGGGTCGCGCGGCACCAGCAGCCGGCGCAGCAGCTCCTCGGCCTCGGCCCGGCGGGTCGCGAGCGTCTCCGCCTCGGCGGCGAACGCCTCGTCCTCGGCGCCGAGCTCGCGCGCGGCGGCGATGTCGTCGTCGTACTGCTTCAGCTCCTGCCAGACGCCGATGATCCGGCTCAGCTCGGCGTAGCGCTGGTTGAGACGTTTGGCGAGACGGGCGTCGGCGTGGGTCTCGGGCGCGCCGAGCTGCGCCTCGAGCTGCTCATGCTCGTCGAGCATCCCCTCCACGGCTTCGAACACGACTACCCCTTCTCCACGACGTCCGGATACGACAACGCCGGCCCCGCACGCATGCGGGAGCCGGCGTCGTTCTGGTTTCGATATGGGTCACGCCGACTCTCGCTTCGTTTCGAGTCAGCGTCGACCCTACTCAACCTCCCGACCTGATCCTGGACCTCGCTAGCTCGGTCCAGGGGGCCGTGAAAGCTAGTTGGACTCTGCGGCCTCGGAGGCGGGCTCGGGAGCCTTCTCCGCGGCGGGAGCCTTCTTGGCGTAGCGGGCCTCGAAGCGGGCGACGCGGCCGCCGGTGTCGAGGATCTTCTGCTTGCCGGTGTAGAACGGGTGGCACTGCGAGCAGACGTCGGACCGGATGGAGCCGGACGCAACGGTGCTGCGGGTGGTGAACTCCGCGCCACAGGTACAGGTGACCTGGGTCGTGGTGTAGTCCGGGTGGATGTCCTTCTTCATGGTTTCCTCTCGATCCCTCAACGGCCGCCGGGTCGCCCCACAGACGTGGGACGTGAACCGGAGCCAACGGGCAATGCTACTAACGTCGCGGAGACCGGCCCAATTCCCGGCCGGACCTGGCCCTAGTCCTCGTTGCCGCCGCCAGCAGTCGGCGTCGTCTTCTGGACCTGCATCAGGAACTCGATGTTGCTCTGCGACTTCTTGAGCCGCTCGAGCAGGAGCTCCAGCGCCTGCTGCCCGTCGAGGGCGGAGAGCACCCGGCGGAGCTTCCAGACGATCGCGAGCTCCTCCTTCGACATCAGCAGCTCCTCGCGGCGGGTGCCCGACTGGACGGCGTCGATCGCGGGGAACAGTCGCTTGTCGGCGAAGTCGCGGCGCAGCCGGATCTCCATGTTGCCGGTGCCCTTGAACTCCTCGAAGATCACCTCGTCCATCTTCGAGCCGCTCTCGATCAGTGCGGTGGCCAGGATGGTCAGCGAGCCGCCGTTCTCGATGTTGCGCGCGGCGCCGAAGAAGCGCTTGGGCGGGTAGAGCGCGGCGGAGTCGACGCCACCGGACAGGATCCGGCCGGACGCCGGCGCCGCCAGGTTGTAGGCGCGGCCGAGGCGGGTGATGCCGTCGAGCAGCACGACCACGTCGTGGCCGAGCTCGACCAGCCGCTTGGCCCGCTCGATGGCCAGCTCGGCGACGATCGTGTGATCGGCTGCCGGGCGGTCGAAGGTCGAGGAGATGACCTCACCCTTGACCGAGCGCTCGAAGTCGGTGACCTCCTCCGGGCGCTCGTCGACGAGGACGACCATCAGGTGGCACTCGGGGTTGTTGGTCGTGATCGAGTTGGCGATCGACTGCATGATCATCGTCTTGCCGGCCTTGGACGGCGAGACGATCAGGCCGCGCTGGCCCTTGCCGATCGGCGCGGCGATGTCGATGACGCGACCGATCAGGTTGGTGGGCTCGGTCTCCAGGCGCAGCCGCTCGCTCGGGTAGAGCGGCGTCAGCTTGGAGAAGTCGATGCGGTTCTTGGCCTGCTCCGGGTCGCCGCCGTTGACGCTGTCGACCTGGACCATCGGGTTGAACTTCTCCTTGCGCTCGCCCTCGCGGGGCTGGCGCACCTGGCCGACGATCGCGTCGCCGCGGCGGAGGCCGAACTTCCGGACCATCGACAGCGACAGGTAGACGTCGTCGGCACCGGGCAGGTAGCCGCTGGTGCGAACGAACGCGTAGTTGTCGAGTACGTCGAGGATGCCCGCTGCGGGCACCAGCACGTCGTCCTCGAGGATCGTGGTGTCGGGCTCGTTGCGCTGGCTGCCGCCACCGCCGCCACCGCCACCCGTGCCGGGAGCTGGACGGTTCTGGCGGTCGCGCCCGCGGCGGCGCCGGTTGCGGCGCCCGCTCTCGTCGTCGCCCTGGTTGTCCCGGTTCTGGTTGTCGCGGTTCGGGTTGTCGCGGTTCTGGTCCCGGTCGCGGTTCTGGTTGTCGCGGTTCTGGTCCCGGTCGCGGTTCTGGTTGTCCCGGGTCTGGTTGCCGCCGTCGCGGTCGCGGTTCTGGTCCCGATCACGGTTCTGGTCCCGGTCACGGTTCTGGTTGCCGCCCTGGTTGTCCCGGTCGCGGTTCTGGTTGTCGCGGTTGCGATTCTGGTTGCCCCCGCCCTGGCTGTCCCGGGCGCGCTGGCCGCGGTCCTGGTCGCCGGAGTCGGAGCGATCGCTGTCCGACGCATCGCGCTCGGACCGATCGCGAGAGGGTTCATCGGCCCTCTGCTCAGCCGGCTCGCGGCCGGTGCTTGTCGGCCTTCTTCTTGTCGGCCCGCTTCTCGGTCGGCTTGTCGGTCGGCTTGTCGGTCGGCTTGTCGGTCGGCTTGTCGGTCGGCTTGTCGGTCGGCTTCGTCGGTCGGCTTGTCGGTCGGGGGCTCGGACTTCGCCTGAGCCTTCGCCGCGCCGCCTCCCGCTCGGCCGCCCGACTGGGCGGCCTTGATGGCGTCGACGAGCTCGGCCTTCTTCATCTTGCCCGCGCCCGCGATGCCCATGCCGCCGGCCATCGACTTGAGGTCGGCAAGGAGCAGGGAGTTGAGTCCGCCACCGCGCTTCTTGGTGGCCGCGCCGCTCGCAGAGGCGGCGTCCTGGCCGGAGGTGGTGGATTCGATGGTTTCCGTCACGTGAGGTCCTTCCCACGTATAGGTGGTGTCGGTGCTTCCCTCGCCACCGGCAGGGCCAGTGGGTGTGCAGATGAGATCCGCACGAGCTGAAGGAAGGGGATGCACCACGCTGCTTGAGTAGCTGCTGGTGCTGCGCCGAAGTCCGAGGCGCGCCGCAAATGTATCACTGAGCGGCGGCGGCGCTGGCAACTAGGTGACCTGCACCCCGAGGGTGTCGACGGCCAGGTGCAGCGGCGTCCAGCCGGCGGGGCAGCGGGCCAGCAGAGCATCGGTCCCGGCGGCTGTTGGCGCCGTCGGTGAAGGCCAGCACGGTTGGCCCGGCACCCGAGATGACCGCCGGCACGCCGTCGGCCCGCAGCGCGTCGACCAGGGCCAGCGAGTCCGGCATCGCCGCGCGCCGGTAGTCCTGGTGCAGGTAGTCCCTGGGTGGCGCGCAACAGCTGCTCCGGCTGGCCGCCCAGCGCCGCGACGAGCAGCGCGGTGCGTCCCGCGTCGGCCGCCGCGTCGGCATGCGGCACCTGGTCGGGCAGCAGTCCGCGGGCGATCTCGGTCGACACCGGTCGGGCGGCACGAGCACGACAGCGCTGACCCGGGGGTCGACCGCCGACCGGACGGCGTAGAACTCGTCGTCGCGGCCCGAGATCACGAACCCGCCGTAGAAGGCGGGCGCCACGTTGTCGGGGTGGCCCTCGATCCGGGCCGCCAGCGCGAAGAGGGCGTCGTCGTCGAACAGCAGCGACCCGCCGGCGACCAGCGCCCTGGCCAGGCTCAGCCCGCCGACGATCGCGGCCGACGACGAGCCGAGGCCGCGTGCGTGCGGGATGACGTTGGTGCAGGTGAGCCGCAGGCCGGCAGGGGCGGCGTCCATCTGCTCGAACGCCGCGCGCATCGCCCGCACCACGAGGTGGGTCTCGTCGAGCGGCACCTCGTCGGCACCGGCGCCGTCGACCTCGACCACGAGCCCCTCGGGCAGGACCTCCGCCTCGAGCCGGTCGCGCAGGTCGAGGGCCAGCCCGAGCGAGTCGAAGCCGGGCCCGAGGTTGGCCGAGGTGGCCGGCACCGACACCCGGACCGGCCCCTCCACGAAGGTGGCCACGGTCAGGTGAGCCCGGCGGCCGTGGCGGCCTCGGTGACGTCCGCGTCGACGACGGTGTCCACGATCGGGCCCATCCCCTCGAGCGCGGTGGCGGTGTCCTTGAGCCCGTGGCCGGTCACCGTGACCGCGACCGTGCGACCGGCGTAGGACTCGCCCGAGGCGAGGTCCTGGAGCAGGCCGGCGATGCCGGCCGCCGAGGCGGGCTCGACGAAGACGCCGTCGTGCGACGCGAGCTGGCGCTGGGCGTCGAGGATCTGGTCGTCGGTGACGGAGGTGAAGCGGCCACCGGACTCGTTGCGGGCTGCCTCGGCGAGCTTCCAGGAGGCGGGGTTGCCGATCCGGATCGCGGTGGCCTTGGTCTCGGGGTCGGGGAACGGCTCGCCGGTCACCAGCGGGGCCGCGCCCTCGGCCTGGAAGCCGCGCATCACCGGGGTCTTGGTGGCGAGGCCGAGGTCGACGTACTGCGTGTAGCCGAGCCAGTACGCCGAGATGTTGCCGGCGTTGCCGACCGGCAGCAGGTGGTAGTCGGGGGCGTCGCCGAGGAAGTCGACGATCTCGAAGGCGGCGGTCTTCTGGCCCTCGAGACGCACCGGGTTGACGGAGTTGACGAGCGCGACGGGGTACTCCCAGGCCAGGCCCTTGGCCAGCATCAGGCAGTGGTCGAAGTTGCCGCGCACCATGATCACCTGGGCGCCGTGCATGACCGCCTGGGCCATCTTGCCGGCGGCGATCTTGCCCTCGGGCACCAGCACGAGCGGCTTGAGGCCGGCCTTGGCGGCGTACGCCGCCATCGACGCCGACGTGTTGCCGGTGGAGGCGCAGACCACGGCCTGGGCGCCCTCGTGCTTGGCGACCGAGATCGCGGCGGTCATGCCGCGGTCCTTGAAGGAGCCGGTCGGGTTGTCGCCCTCGACCTTGAGCCAGACCTCGGCCCGGGTCAGGCCCGAGAGCCACTCCGAGAAGACCAGCGGGGTGCCGCCCTCACGCAGGGTGATCGCCGGCGTGTCCGCGGGGATGTCGAGCAGGTCGCGGTACTCCTCGATGACGCCACGCCACTGGTGGGTCCTGGTTGCGGTGCTCATGTCCTACTCCTCGCCGCCTTCGACGCGCATCACGGCGGTGACCTCGCGGACGATGTCCATGCCGCGCAGCTGCTCCACCGTCGCGGAGAGCTGGGCATCGGTCGCCTCGTGGGAGACGACGACCAGCTGGGCGTCGTCGTCGCGGCCCTCCTGCCGCACGGTCTGGATCGAGACGCCGTGGTCGGCGAACGCGTTGGCCACCGAGGCCAGCACGCCGGCGCGGTCGTCGACGTCGATCGCGACGTGGTAGCGGGTGCGGGTCTCCCCCATCGGCAGCACCGCCCGGTCGGCGTACGCCGACTCGCCGACGCCGCGGGTGCCGGCGAGGGTGTTGCGGGCGACCGTCACGAGGTCGCCGAGCACGGCGCTCGCGGTGGGTGCACCACCGGCGCCGGGCCCGTAGAACATCAGCTGGCCGGCCGCCTCGGACTCGACGAACACCGCGTTGTAGGCCTCGCGGACGCTGGCCAGCGGGTGCGACCTCGGGATCATCGCCGGGTGGACGCGCACGCTGACCGCCTCCTCGCCACCGGCACCGGTGCTGAGCTCGGCGATGGCGAGCAGCTTGACCACGCTGCCCATCTCGCGCGCCGACTGCACGTCGGCCGCGGTCACGTCGGAGATGCCCTCGCGGTGCACGTCGGAGGCGGTGACCCGGGTGTGGAAGGCGAGGCTGGCGAGGATCGCGGCCTTCGCGGCGGCGTCGAAGCCCTCGACGTCGGCCGTGGGGTCGGCCTCGGCGTAGCCCAGCTCCTGGGCCTCCTCGAGTGCCTCCGCGAAGCCCGAGCCCGCGGTGTCCATCTTGTCGAGGATGAAGTTGGTGGTGCCGTTGACGATGCCGAGCACCCGGGTGACCCGGTCGCCGGCCAGCGACTCGCGCAGGGGCCGCAGGATCGGGATCGCGCCGGCGACTGCGGCCTCGTAGTAGAGGTCGCGGCCGGCCTTCTCGGCCGCCTCGAACAGGGTCGGGCCGTCCTCGGCGAGCAGCGCCTTGTTGGCGGTGACCACGCTGGCGCCGTTCTCGAGCGCGCTGAGGATCAGCGACCGGGCCGGCTCGATGCCGCCGATCACCTCGACCACGAGGTCGATGTCGTCGCGGGCCACCAGGCCGGCGGCGTCGGTGGTCAGCAGACCCTCGGGCACCTCGACCTCGCGAGGCGCGTCGATCCGGCGTACGGCGACGCCCGCGAGCTCGACCGCGGCACCGACCCGTGCCGTCAGGTCGGAAGCCTGCTCCAGGAGCAGCCGCACCACCTGTGACCCGACCGAGCCGCAGCCGAGAACTGCCACCCGGAGGGTCTTGTCACCCTCGTTCATCAAGCACCAACGTCCGTTGCCAACAAATCGTCCTCAGTCTCGCGTCGAATGAGGACCTCGCGCGACTCCGTCCCGCACCGCGATCACCGGCGGGCGGAGCGAGTGGTTGTAGTTGGAGGCCATCGAGCGGCAGTAGGCACCGGTGCCGGGCACGGCCAGCAGGTCGCCAGGAGCGATGTCGCCGGGCACGAACTCGTCCTTGACCACGATGTCGCCGGCCTCGCAGTGCTTGCCGACCACCCGCGCGAGCACCGGCGCGGCGTCGGAGGCGCGGTTGGCCAGCGTGCAGGAGTAGTCGGCGTCGTAGAGCGCGGTGCGGATGTTGTCGCTCATGCCGCCGTCGACCGAGACGTAGGTGCGCACGGCGCCGCCGTCGAGCGCGACCGGCTTGACCGTGCCGACGGTGTAGACGGTGCACATCGAGGGGCCGACGATCGCGCGGCCGGGCTCGATCGACAGGCGCGGCTCGTCGATGCCGAGCGCGCGGCACTCGTGCTCGACGATCTTGCTCATCTCGGTGGCCAGCTGCGCGGGGTCGGACGGGTCGTCCTGGGTCGTGTAGGCGATGCCGAACCCGCCGCCGAGGTCCATCTCGGGCATCGTCACGCCGAGCTCCTCGGACACCCGGGCGTGCAGGGCCAGCACCCGGCGGGCGGCGACCTCGAAGCCCGAGGAGTCGAAGATCTGGCTGCCGATGTGGCTGTGCAGGCCGAGCAGCTCGAGGCCAGGCGCGGCCTGCACCCGGCGTACCGCCTCGATGGCGTCACCGCTGGTGATCGAGAAGCCGAACTTCTGGTCCTCGTGGGCGGTGGCGATGTACTCGTGCGTGTGCGCCTCGACACCGGCGGTCACCCGCACCATCACGGCGGCGGTCCTGCCGAGCTCGGCGGTGATCTGGGTCAGCCGCTCGATCTCCGCGAAGGAGTCGAGCACGATCCGGCCGACGCCGGCGTCGACGGCGCGGCGCAGCTCGGGATGGCTCTTGTTGTTGCCGTGGTAGCCGATCCGCGCCGGGTCGAACCCGGCCCGGAGCGCGACGGTCAGCTCGGAGTTGGAGCAGACGTCGAGGCTCAGCCCCTCCTCGGCGATCCACTTGGCCACCGTGGTGCAGAGGAACGCCTTGCCGGCGTAGAACACGTCGTACGCCGAGAACGCGTCGCGGAACGCCCGCGCCCGCGACCTGAAGTCGGCCTCGTCGAGGACGTACGCCGGGGTGTTGAACTCCGCGGCCAGGTCGGCCAGCGCCACTCCCCCGACCGTCAGGTCGCCGTCGACCTTGTGGGCCGTCGACGACCAGAGCTGCGGGACCAGGGCGTTGGGGTCGCGGGCGCGCGCAGCCACGACGGTCCCCGCAGGGCGCCGGGTGCGTGCGCCCAGCCTGCTTCGTGGGTCACATCCGCTCCGGTGCGCTGACACCGAGCAGGGCGAGGCCGTTGGCGAACACGACCCGGGTCGCCTCGACCAGCATCAGCCGCGCCCGGTTGAGGTCGGTCGGGTCCTCGTCGCCCATGGGCAGCACCCGGCAGTTGTCGTAGAAGCGGTGGTAGGAGCCGGCGGTGTCCTCGAGGTAGCGGGCCACCCGGTGCGGCTCACGCAGCTCGGCGGCGGCCGCGACCACCCGCGGGAACTCGGCGAGCGCCCGCAGCAGCTCGCCCTCCTTCTCGTGCGACAGCAGAGACGGATCAAAGCTGTCGTAGGTGAGGCCGAGCTCGCCGGCGTTGCGCAGGATCGAGCTGGTGCGGGCGTGGACGTACTGGACGTAGAAGACGGGGTTCTCGCTGCTGGCCTTGGTCCAGAGGTCCAGGTCGATGTCGATGGGCGAGTCCGAGCTGTAGCGAGCCAGTGCGTAGCGGCTCGCGTCGACGCCGATCGCCTCGACCAGGTCGTCGATGGCGACCACGGTGCCGGCCCGCTTGGACATCCGCATCGGCTGGCCGTCCTTGAGCAGGTTGACCAGCTGGCCGATCAGGATCTCGAGGTTCACGTGCGGGGTGTCGCCGAACGCCGCGCACATCGCCATCATCCGCGCGACGTAGCCGTGGTGGTCGGCGCCGAGCATGATGAAGCAGCGGTCGAAGCCCCGCTCCCGCTTGTCGAGGTAGTAGGCCAGGTCGCCGGACAGGTAGGCACCCTCGCCGTCGGACTTGATGATCACCCGGTCCTTGTCGTCACCGAACTTCTCGGTGGCCAGCCAGAGGGCGCCGTCCTTCTCGTAGGTGTTGCCCATCTCGGTGAGCCGCGCGACCGCCTTGGCCACGGCACCGCTCTTGTGCAGGTTGTCCTCGTGGAAGTAGACGTCGAAGTCGACCCCGAAGTCGTGCAGGCTCTGCTTGATCTCCGCGAACATCAGGTCGACGCCGACCTCGCGGAACACCTCCTGGGCCTCCGCGTCGGGCAGGTCCTTGACGTCGGGACGGGCCTGCACGACGTTGCTGGTGATCTCGTGGATGTACTCGCCGCCGTAGCCGTCCTCCGGCGGCGGCTCGCCCTTGGCGCTGGCCAGCAGCGACCGGCTGAACCGGTCGATCTGTGCGCCGTGGTCGTTGAAGTAGTACTCCCGGGTGACCTCGGCGCCGGTCATGCTGAAGACCCGGCCGAGCGCGTCGCCGACAGCCGCCCAGCGGACGCCGCCGAGGTGCAGTGGGCCGGTCGGGTTGGCGGAGACGAACTCCAGGTTGATCTTCTCGCCGGCGAAGGCGTCGGAGGCGCCGTAGCGCTCCCCCGCGGCCACGACGTCCGCGGCGACCTGGCCCTGCGCTCCGGCCTCGACGCTGATGTTGAGGAAGCCCGGGCCGGCGATCTCCACCTCGGCCACGCCGTCGGTCCGCTCCAGCCCGGCCTTGACCAGCTCGGCGAAAGCCCGGGGGTTGGTGCCGGCCTTCTTCGCCAGCTGCATCGCGACGTTGGTGGCGTAGTCGCCGTGACCCTTCTGGCGCGGGCGCTCCACCGTGACCGTCGTCGGGACGCCGTCGGGGAGGGAGATTTCGCCCTCGCCGACCAGCGTCGTCAGCACATCGACGATCGCGGTGGAGAGTTGCTCGGGGGTCACTGGTCAAGCCTATCGGCGGCGTACCTCTGGCTCCGAACCGGTTTCGCTCCCGTGGGACGCGGCCGGTAAGGTCTGCGACGAACCCGAGCCCCCGTAGCTCAGGGGATAGAGCGTCGCCCTCCGGAGGCGAAAGCGCAGGTTCGAATCCTGCCGGGGGTACTCACTTCGCCCCGAACGCCCGTCGCGCTCGGTTATAGGCAGAACGCCGCACTCCCTGACGGCGAAAGCGCAGGTTCGGTACTTCTTCGCACGAGCGGGGTCTCGGTCCCGGACTACAGCCTTCCCGCGCGGCCTAGGCCGCCCGCCGCCCAGCATGCACCGTCCTCGGTGCAGTCCAGGGTGTGGAACCCGACCTCGCTGAACTGCTCCCAGGTCCGGCCACCGTCGTGGCTGATGCTGCTGCCTGCGGTGGCGCCGGACTCGCCGACCACGACGACCGTCGCAGGCGAGCCGGTGCGCCAGGCGGCGTCCTCGCCGAGATGGGCCAGGTCTCCCCCGCCGGTCCAGGTGCGTCCGTCGCGCGTGCGCGCCGACGCGTCCGCTCCGTCAGCCGGGTCGGCGAAATCGCCGCCGACCGCGACGCCGTGCCGCGGGTTCTTGAACGCGAGCCCGAAGACCCCGGCGGCCTCACCGGCCGGGATGGTCGAGTCGGTCGCCGTCCAAGTCAGCCCCCGATCGGTCGAGTGGAAGACCCGGGCGACGGAGCCGCCGCTGCCGAACCAGGCGTCCCCGCCCGCGATCACCAGGCAGTCGCCGCTGGCCGAGAAGTTGGCCTCCCCCGTCGAGTCCGGCATGCCGGCATCGGGCAGCACCCCCCACGACCGTCCGCCGTCGTCGGTGCTGATCACGCGGAACTTCCCGTCAACGGGGTCGCTCACCGCGAGCCCACGCTTGCCGCCGGGGAAGAAGTCGAGGCAGTTGTAGAACGCCGCCTCGTCGTCGTTGCGGAAGGTCTCGACCCACGTCTCGCCGCCGTCGGTGGTCCGGTAGATGCGGGAGTCCTCGCCGGGCCCGATCGCGAGCACCACCGCGGTTTCGGCGTCCTGGGCCTCGATGTCGCGCAGGGAGAGACCCTCGGTGCCGGGCGGCGTGACGTCGTCCCAAGTCTCGCCGCCGTCGGTGCTCCGAAACACCTTGCCGGCGCCGCCGGAGATGCTGCCGCCGCTGATCCACGCCGTACGCCTATCGACCGCGTCGAGGCCGCGGAAGCTCTGGTCGGCGTCCACCACCGACTCGGTCCAGGCCGGAGGTGGCTGGTCGGCCTGCGCCGAAGCAGGAGTTACGAGGGAGAAGGCCAGGGCAAGAGCGACGACAGAAGTCCCGAGAGGAGTTCGCATGGCACGCACCCTGCCACCGGGCCGGGCCACTGTCACGTCTCTCGGCGCTGCCTCACTCGAGAGCCTGGGTGCCCGGGCGGTGGTGTGGTCGAGGGGCTCGAGGGCGGCTCGGAGGCCGGGTCAGTCGCAGTAGTTGCAGGGGCCGGTGGCCGGCAGCTCGGTGTAGCAGGTCGGGCAGGTCGGCGCGACGCGCTCCTGCAGCCGCACCTTGCGGGCACGGGCACGTGAAGCCGCGAGGCGCGGGGTCAGCTCCGCGTTGCCGCCTTCGGCAGGCAGGTCCGCGTCGAACGCCCGGTGGCACGCGAGCCGCTCCTGGGCCGCCGACACGTCGGGGTCCTCGAGGGTCTCGCCACGGATCGCCAGCACGGTGGCGGCGTAGATGTCGCCCACGCTGCCCTCGGCGTTGACGCACAGCGACGACAGCAACGGCTCGTTGCGGCGATCGCACTCAGCAGCCACCCGACCGAGGATGTCGCCGATCCAGTAGTGCGCGCGCTGGCTCGTGCGGATGCCGCTACGACGCTGCACGAGCACGGCCAGATCCTTCGAGGCGACAACGCCTTGGTACTGGCCGGCAACCGCAATCAGCTCGACGCGGGCGGCTTCGGCCCATGCGGCGCGGGCAACGTCATCGCCGACCTCGGCTGCCTCCTGCCACTCGCCGGTCACAGGAAGGTCATCCAAGGTATGCATCTATTGACCTTAACCCCGGAAGCTCCCGACCACCGCTTCGTCGGTGGCGAAAGGCCTGTGAGCAGGCCAAACACCCCGGCATTCGTTGGCTGCCGGGGTGTGCGGCGGGCCCAACAGGGTTCGCCGGGGATGAGCTGGGGCGGAGGCGACGGAGAACGGGCGGTCTCTCGTTGTTCGAGCAGGCCGAGCCCCTGGGCGAGGCCGTCGTCGAGACCCATCGCTTTGGGCAGACCGGCTCAGAGGTCTCGACGACGCGGTCGCTCGTCCCTCGAACCCCTCGCTGGTCGAGCAGGCCGAGCCCCTGGGCGAGGCCGTCGTCGAGACCCCGAACCGATCCCGGGTACGTAGCCGTGCAAGCTGCGGAGGTCTCGACGACGCGGTCGCTCGTCCCTCGCTCCCGCTGCTCGACCAACAAGATCTCTTCCGTTGGTCGAGCAGGCCGAGCCCCTGGGCGCAGGCCGTCGTCGAGACCCCCGGGCCGATCGCCTGCTTGGGTAGACTCGGCTGCCGAGGTCTCGACGACGCGGTCGCTCGTCCCTCGCTCCCGCTGCTCGACCAACGAAACCGACCCGACCACACCGAGCACCAGGCACCCAGAAGGTCAGAGGTCCAGTTGACGCTTGATCTCCGGGGCCAGGTACTCGGAGTACGGGATCGAGATGTGTTCGACGTCGCGGTGGGTGATCAGGCGGCCGACGACGGTGGGGCAGAGTCCGTCCCAGCAGAACCACTGCTTGGTGACCAGGAACTCGGCGCCAGCGGTGTCGGCGGCGCGGCGGGTGGCGTCGGTCATGGTCTCCGAGCGGGCCTCGGGTGGGGAGAGGCAGCCCTCGAGGGTGGGGTTGCGGACGGTGAGGCACTTGACCGGGCTGATCTCGTGGATGGGCGGGTCGCCGAGGATCACGGTGCGGTCGCTGTAGGGCTTGATCCGCTCGATCTGGGCGACCATGCCCGACTCGACCATCTGCTCGATGGTCTCGTCGTCCTCGATGTGGTTGCCGTCCTCGTCGGCGTAGCCGCGCTCGTTGGCGTCGGTGCCCATCAGCGTGACGGCCGGCCGCAGCTCCTTGACGGTCTCAGCTGCCCAGTCCTGGAAGTCGGCGCAGTCGTACTGCGGTCCGGAGTTGTCGGCCTTCCACGGCGTCTGGTCGACGGCCGGGCAGCCCTCGCGCACGAGGAAGTAGGCGACGTAGCCCTCCTCCTCGGCGATCTTCTCCAGGGCGGGGATCCACTGACGGGCGTGCGAGTCGCCGATCAGGACCATCGACCGGTCGGCGTCGACGTCGCCTCGAGGGCAGAGCGAGAGATCCTCCTTCGGCACACCGAAGTACTCGCAGTCACCGAGGTCGGGGACGCTCTCCTTGAGGTCCAGCGGGTTGGGCGAGAGGTTGGCGGGGATCTCCATGCCGTTCTGCGCGGCCAGCACCGAGGCCTCGACCAACGCGACGTAGGGATCCTTGCTGAACTGCGGCTTCGGGTCGCCGGGCTCCTGGCCGAAGTCGGCGAGCGAGATGGCCGGCCCGCCGTCGGTCACGTTCGACTCGACGACGTGGTTGGCCACGGCCACCGACGGGAGCACGACCAGGATCGTCGCAGGGTAGAGCAGCAGCGACCGGGTGCGGCCGCGCTCCTTCTTGGTCAGCACCTTCGCGACCCGGAACGGCGTCTCCACCCAGCGGTACGTCGCCGCCGACAGCGCCGTGGCCACGACGAGCAGGGCGACACCGCGCCAGCCGGAGACCGGCTCCCAGATGTACGCCGCCACGATGATCAGCGGCCAGTGCCAGAGGTAGAGGGAGTAGGACCAGTCGCCGATCGCGCGCATCGGCGCCACCGAGAGCAGACCCTGCGGCCCCCAGCGACGGACCGCGCCGTGGCCGCCGACGAGCAGCAGGGCGGCGCCCACGACGGGCAGGGCGGCGGCGTAGCCCGGGAACGGCGTGCCGGGGTCGTAGACCAGCGCGGCGTAGCCGATCATCGCGACCCCGACCCACGACGCGACGCCGCGCACCGACGGGCCGAGCCTCGCGAGGTAGGGCATCGCGGCCGCGCCCAGCGCGCCGATCGCGAGCTCCCAGGCGCGGGCGGTGGTGGAGAAGTAGGCGCTCTGCGGGTTGGTCTCCGTGGAGTAGACCGACCAGGCGACCGAGGCGACGGTCGCCACCACGAGCACCAGGATCGCCGGCTTGTGCGGGCCGCCGAACCGCTTGCGGAGCAGCATCAGCGCGGCCAGCAGGATCAGCGGCCAGAACAGGTAGAACTGCTCCTCGACCGCCAGCGACCAGTAGTGCTGCAGCGGCGACGCGGGGTCGTCGGCGGCGAAGTAGTCGGTGCTGTCCCTGCGCGAACTTGATGTTGGCGGCGAAGAAGGTCGCCCAGATCGCCTGCTCCCCCACGAGCAGCGCCGCGGCGCCGTCGAGGAACAGCACCGACAGCACCAGCGTCGCCAGGATCACCAGCAGCGCGGCGGGCAGGATCCGGCGGGCCCGGCGGGCGTAGAAGTCGCGCAGCGAGACCCGGCCGGTCCGGTCGGCCTCGCGCAGGAGCAGCGAGGTGATCAGGTAGCCGGAGATCACGAAGAAGACGTCGACGCCGACGAAGCCGCCGTCGAAGGGACCCACGTTGGCGTGGTCGAGAGCCACCAGGCCCACGGCAACCGCCCGCAGCCCCTGGATGTCCGCTCGGAAGTCCCTCTGCACGTCGCGGGAGTCTAGGTGAGGCGGGTCAGCATCGTTCGATCGTGGCGTCCTCGCGGGCGGCGTCGCCGTATCGGCGGGCCTGGTCGAGGTAGGGCAGGACCACGCTGGCGCCGCCGATGTTGCCGATGCCGCCCTGCACCACGCAGCTGGTGATCTTGCTGGGATCGACCTGGGCGACGGCCTGGGCGATCCGGAACAGCTCCGCCGGCGGTACGTCGGTGTGCATGTGCTCCAGCACGGTCAGCACGCCGCGCTCCATGAAGCCCGGCTGGTCGGCGCGGGCGCGGATCGCGCCCTGGATGCCGCGCAGCACCCGCTGCTGGTTGGCCGAGCGGTCGAAGTCGCCGCCGATCAGGGTCTTGCGGATCCGGGAGAACGCCATCGCGTCGTAGCCGTTGAGCTTCACCCGGCCGGTGGGAAAGCCCTTGGGCTTGAGGTTGTCGTCGGAGAACGGCGTCGGGTTGCGGACGGTGATCCCGCCGATGTCGTCGATCATGTCCTCGAAGAACGGGAAGCGGGTCACGAAGACGTAGTCGGGCCGGATGCCGATCATGGTGCCGACGGTCTCGCCGAGCAGCTGCGGGCCGCCGAAGTACAGAGCGGCGTTGACCCGGTCGGAGCCGTAGCCCGGGATCGACACGTAGGAGTCGCGCGGGATGCCGATGGTGGTGGCCGCACCGGTCTGGGTGTTCATGCCGATCAGCTGCAGGGCGTCGCCGCGCACCCGGGTCATGTCCTCGCCGGGCCGGGCGTCCGAGCCGACCGCCAGGATCCAGATCAGGTCGGAGTCGACGTCGACGCCGCCGGCCCGGTCGATCTTGACCAGCACCGACTGGGTGGGCTGGACGCCCGAGTCGGGGATCACCAGGCCGCACACGGCCAGCACCACCGCGAACAGGGTCGTCTTGAGTGCGCGGACCACGCGCTGTCGCCTCGTCCTCATGCGTTCCCCCTCTGCACGTCGTAGCCGAAGACCTTCCAGCCGTCGCCCACCCAGGTCAGGAACAGGCTCCCGGCGACCCGCTCGGCGCGGTTGACCTCGCCGGTGAGCTGCATGCCGCAGCACGAACCTCGCGGTCACGCCGACCGCCCGCTGGCGCACGGCGAGCACGTCGATGCGCAGCCGGCGCTTGGTGGCCTCGACGCTCTCGAGCTGCTTGCCGAGGCGGGCGTTGCTCATCAGGCCGGCGTCGCGCTTCGCGTCGCCGGCCGCCCGCGCGGTGAAGTGCGGGATAGGCGTTGCCGGAGCGGGGCCAGTCGCCGCCGACGTACGCCGCATCGATCCAGTCGTCGACCACCACCGCGATCTTCGTCTTCAGCCGCGCGCGGTTGTCGTCGGGGAGCTTGCCGGAGACCACGCCCATCGTCGTGTGCGTCGCCAGCGGCGGCGGCCCGGCGGGGGTGCCGGAGGACGAACCGCCCTCTGCACTCGGCCCTGCGTCCGCGTCGTCGCCGTCGTCGCCGGTGCACCCGCTCAGGGCGAGCAGCATCGTGGTCGCCGTCGCTGCCAGGGCAGCGCGACGGAGAACTGTGCTGGTGGGTCGAGCCATGCTCGAGGAACACCCCTTGTCTCGTCGATCGTCGGTCGTGGATGTGGCTCCGGTAACAGCGTGCCCGAAAGGCGGCCCTGACCCGGGCATTTGCAGGTGCGGTGGGGCTAGCCTTGACGGCGCATCCACATCAGTCCGCTCGATCCTCCGGAAGAGGCGAAGCAAGTCGTGCCGCAGTCGTCAGGCAGCCAGTCTCCCAGCAACCCCAGCACCACCGATTCCTCCCACAAGTCGGTGGAGCCGTCCTCCTCCGACTTCGGAGCCAACGAGTGGCTCGTGGAGGAGATGAGGGAGCGCTACGCCGCCGATCCCACGAGCGTCGACACTACGTGGGTCGAGTTCTTCAAGAGCAACGGGTCGCCGAGCAGCGGCAACGGCGCCCCGACGGCTCGCCAGCCCGAGGCGAAGCCCGCGCCGGCGAAGGCCGAGGCGAAGAGCGAGCCCAAGCCCGAGGTGAAGGCAGCGACCAAGGCCGCCGACACGTCCGAGGCCAAGTCGGACTCGCCGCCGGCGCCGGTCGCGAAGCCGCGGCCCAGCGCCAAGGCCGCCGAGCCGGCCAAGGACACCAGCGACCCGATGCCCAAGGAGTCGCGCCCGGCGCAGCCGTCCGGCAGCCACCGACGAGCCGACGTACACCGTGCTGCGCGGAGCGCCCGCCCGCACCGTGCAGAACATGGACACCTCCCTGACCGTGCCGACCGCCACCTCGGTGCGCTCGGTGCCGGTCAAGCTGCTGTGGGACAACCGCACGGTCATCAACAACCACCTCGCCCGGGCCCGCGGCGGCAAGGTGTCGTTCACGCACCTGATCGGCTACGCGCTGGTCAAGGCCCTGCGCGCGATGCCCGAGATGAACGTCGGCTTCGACGTCATCGACGGCAAGCCCAACCTGATCACCCCCGCGCACATCAACCTCGGCCTCGCGATCGACGTGAAGAAGGACAACGGCACCCGCCAGCTGCTGGTGCCGAGCATCAAGGCCGCCGAGGCGATGGACTTCGCGGCGTTCTGGACGGCGTACGAGGACATCGTGCGCAAGACCCGCGACGGCAAGCTCGCCGTCGAGGACTTCCAGGGCACCTCGATCTCGCTCACCAACCCCGGCGGCATCGGCACCGTGCACTCCGTGCCGCGCCTGATGAAGGGTCAGGGCGCGATCATCGGCGTCGGCGCGATGGAGTACCCGCCCGAGTGGCAGGGCGCCTCCGAGGAGGCGATCTCGCGCAACGCCATCAGCAAGGTGATGACGCTGACCTCGACCTACGACCACCGCGTCATCCAGGGCGCGCAGTCGGGCGAGTTCCTCAAGCGGATGCACCAGCTGCTGCTCGGCGAGGACGAGTTCTACGACGAGATCTTCCGGTCGCTGCGGATCCCCTACGAGCCCATCCGCTGGGGCAACGACATCGCGACCTCGCACGACGACGAGATCAGCAAGCAGGCGCGGATCCTCGAGCTGATCCACGCCTACCGCGTGCGCGGCCACATGATGGCCGACACCGACCCGCTCGAGTACCGCCAGCGCAGCCACCCCGACCTCGAGGTCGAGTCGCACGGGCTGACCCTGTGGGACCTCGACCGCGAGTTCGCCACCGGCTCGTTCGGCGGCGAGGGCCGGCGCTTCATGAAGCTGCGCCACATCCTCGGCATCCTGCGCGACTCCTACTGCCGCACCACCGGCATCGAGTACATGCACATCATGGATCCCGAGCAGCGCCGCTGGATCCAGGAGCGCGTCGAGCAGCCGCACACCAAGCCGCCCCGCGAGGAGCAGCTGCGGATCCTGCTGAAGCTCAACCAGGCCGAGGCGTTCGAGACGTTCCTGCAGACCAAGTTCGTCGGCCAGAAGCGGTTCAGCCTCGAGGGCGGCGAGACCACGATCCCCGTGATCGACGAGATCTGCGAGGCCGCCGCGGAGGCGAACCTCGACGAGGTGACGATGGGCATGGCCCACCGCGGCCGGCTCAACGTGCTCGCCAACATCGTCGGCAAGAAGTACTCCCAGATCTTCCGCGAGTTCGAGGGCAACATCGACCCGCGGACGGTGCAGGGCTCCGGCGACGTGAAGTACCACCTCGGCGCCGAGGGTGAGTTCGAGGCCGGGTCCGGCGACAAGATCAAGGTCTCGGTCGCGGCCAACCCCTCCCACCTCGAGGCGGTCGACCCGGTGCTCGAGGGCATCGCCCGCGCCAAGCAGGACGTGCTCGACCGAGGCGCCGACTTCCCGGTGCTGCCGCTGCTGATCCACGGCGACGCCGCGTTCGCCGGCCAGGGCGTGGTCGCGGAGACGCTCAACCTCAGCCAGCTGCGCGGCTACCGCACCGGCGGCACCATCCACCTGGTCGTCAACAACCAGGTCGGCTTCACCACCTCGCCCGGCTCGTCGCGCTCCTCGCTCTACTGCACCGACGTCGCGCGGATGGTCCAGGCGCCGATCTTCCACGTCAACGGCGACGACCCCGAGGCCTGCATCCGGGTCGCGCGGCTGGCGTTCGAGTACCGCCAGGCGTTCAACAAGGACGTCGTCATCGACCTGGTCTGCTACCGCCGTCGCGGTCACAACGAGGGCGACGACCCGTCGTACACGCAGCCGCTGATGTACGACCTGATCGAGCAGAAGCGGTCGGTGCGCAAGCTCTACACCGAGTCGCTGATCGGCCGTGGCGACATCACCATCGAGGAGGCCGAGCAGGTCCTCAAGGACTACCAGCAGCAGCTGGAGCGGGTCTTCACCGAGGTGCGCGAGGCGAGCAGCCAGCCGTCCGAGTGGACCACCGTGCCGGACTACCCCGACAAGCCCAGCGGCGAGACCGAGACCGCCATCTCGCAGGAGGCGCTCAAGCGGATCGCCGACGCCTACGTCACCCCGCCCGACGGCTTCACGGTGCACCCCAAGGTGATGCCGCAGCTGCAGCGCCGCGCGACGGCGATCACCGACGGCCCGATCGACTGGGGCACCGGCGAGATCCTGGCGTTCGGCGGCCTGCTGATGGACGGTCGGCCCGTGCGCCTCGCCGGCCAGGACTCGCGACGCGGCACGTTCGTCTCGCGCTTCGGCACGATCATCGACCGCACCAACGCCGACGAGTGGACGCCGCTCTCGTCGCTCACCGAGGACCAGGCGAAGTTCTACATCTACGACTCGCTGCTCTCCGAGTACGCCGCCCTCGGCTTCGAGTACGGCTACTCCGTGGCGCGGCCCGACGCGCTGGTGCTCTGGGAGGCCCAGTTCGGCGACTTCGTCAACGGCGCCCAGTCGATCATCGACGAGTTCATCTCCGCCGGTGAGACCAAGTGGCGCCAGCAGTCCGGCGTCGTGCTGCTGCTCCCCCACGGCTACGAGGGCCAGGGTCCCGACCACTCCTCGGCCCGGATCGAGCGGTTCCTCACGATGGCTGCCGACGAGGCCTTCGTGGTGGCACAGCCGTCCACGCCGGCGTCGTACTTCCACCTGCTGCGGCGGCACTCGCTCGGTGGTGAGCACCGGCCGCTGATCGTGTTCACGCCGAAGTCGATGCTCAAGCGCAAGGAGGCCGCCTCGCAGCCCGGCGACTTCACCGGCGGGTCGTTCCGGCCGTTCATCGGCGACGACCAGGCCGACCAGTCCAAGGTCGACACCCTGCTGATCTGCTCGGGCCGGGTCACCTGGGACCTGATGGTCGAGCGGGAGAAGCACGACGACGCCGAGCGGTTCGCGATCGCCAGGATCGAGCAGCTCTACCCGCGGCCGGTCGACGCCATCAAGGACGAGATCGCGAAGTACCCCAACCTGAAGTCAGGTGCGCTGGGTGCAGGACGAGCCCCTCAACATGGGCCCGTGGCCGCACTACATGCTCAACGTCTGGCCCGGGGTCGACGCCACCGTGGAGCCGA
>CAWJRK010000035.1:0-15753 GCA_963845215.1 uncultured Actinomycetota bacterium | reverse complement strand
GTGCCGGCCGGCCATGGGGTGCACTGCTGCGCGGCCTGGTGCTGTGGCCCCTGCTCTCCGCACGGATGCTGTTCGCCGAGGTGACCGCGGTCGAGACCGCGCTGGCCGACGGGCCGGCCTCTGGTGCCCGCGCCCTCTCCCGGATCGTCAGCCGGGACACCGAGCGTCTGTCGGACACGGAGATCCGTGGCGCGGCGGTGGAGTCGCTCGCCGAGAACCTCTCGGACTCCCTGGTGGCGCCGCTGTTCTGGTTCGTCGTCGCGGGTCTCCCCGGTGCCGCCGTCTATCGCTTCGCCAACACCGCCGACGCCAGCTGGGGCTACCTCGATCGCCGCGCTGGCGGTACGCCGGTCGCCCGGCCGCCCGCGCCGACGACGCGCTGAACCTCGTGCCCGCTCGGCTGACCGCAGCACTCCTGCTCGGCCCGGCTGACTGGCCGCGCCTGCGCACCGAGGCGCGCAAGACCTCGTCGCCCAACGCCGGCTGGCCGATGGCCGCGATGGCGCTGCGGCTCGACCTGCGGCTGACCAAGCGCGGCCACTACGACCTGCATCCCTCGGGCTCGCCGGCCGGACCCGAAGCCGTGCCCGCCGCCAGTGCGCGTCGCCCGTCGCGCAGCCGCCCTAGCCGTGGGGCTCGCCGTCGTCGGCGAGACCGTCATCCGTCGATCCAGAGGAGCACGACCATGACCACAACCCAGCCCGCCCAGCCCGCCCAGCCCGCCCAGCCCGCCCAGCCCCTGCCGCGTCCCGGCAAGAAGGTGCACCCGCCGAGGCGCGAGGTCGCCTCCCTCGTGCTGGTCAACACCGGCGACGGGAAGGGCAAGTCCACGGCCGCGTTCGGCACCATCATGCGAGCGGTGGCCCGTGACTGGTCGGTGTGCGTGGTGCAGTTCATGAAGTCGGGCAAGTGGAAGGTGGGCGAGGAGGCCGTCGCCCGCAAGCTCGGCGTCGAGTGGTGGACGATCGGCGATGGCTTCACCTGGGAGTCCGACGACCTCGACCGGTCCGCGGGGATCGCGCGCGAGGCGTGGAAGGCGGCCGCCGAGGCGCTCGCGTCCGGTCGCTACGACCTGGTGGTGCTCGACGAGGTGACCTACCCGGTCAACTACGGCTGGATCGAGGGCGAGCAGGTGTGGACCGCGATCCGCGACCGGGCGGAGACGACCAACGTGTTCTGCACCGGTCGCAACGCCCCGGAGGCGCTGATCGAGCTGGCCGACACCGTGACCGAGATGCGCATGGTCAAGCACGCCTACCAGACCGGCGTCCGCGCCCGCCGGGGGATCGACTTTTAGGACGTGTCTCCTCGCCCCCGGCCTGCTACGCGCCGCGCTGAACGCGCGCTGGCTTCGTTGTCATCACTCGCAGGAGGACCAACTACAGCTTCGCTCCTCCGCCTCGCCATCACACGTCCATCGCGACGCTCGCGACGGCCCTGAGCAAGGAGACACGTCCTAGTGGCAGATCCCCTCCACGACTCCCTGCATGATCATGGCGACCGGCAGGTGCCGCCCGGCGCCCTCGACCTCGCGGTCAACGTGCTCGCCCCGACACCGGAGTGGCTCCGGTCGGAGCTGAGCGCGGTCGACCTGGCGGCGTACCCCGACGAGACGGAGGCGCTGGCCTGCGGTGGCCGCTCGCCACGGCGTACCCGTCGAGGAGTGTCTGCTCGTCAACGGAGCGGCTGAGGCGTTCTGGCTGATCGCCCAGGCGCTGCGGCCGCGGCTCGCTGCCTGCGTGCATCCGTCGTTCACCGCACCGGAGGCCGCGCTGCGGGCCGCCGGGGTGCCGGTGGTGCAGGTGCTGCGCGACCCGGCTGCCGACTTCGCCCTGGACCCGGCGGCGGTGCCCGACGAGGCCGACCTGGTCGTGCTCGGCCGGCCCGACAACCCCACCGGGCGGCTGGAAGCACTCGACGTCATCGCGGCGCTCGTGCGTCCCGGCCGCGTGATCGTGGTCGACGAGGCCTTCGCCGACTTCCTGCCCGACGCCGCGGGCCTGCACCCCTCGCACCTGCCCGGCGTCGTCTGCGTGCGCAGTCTGACGAAGCTCTGGGGCCTCGCCGGCCTCCGCGTCGGCTACCTCCTCGCCGAGCCCACGACGGTACGCCGGCTCGCAGCGGTCCGGCAGCCCTGGCCGGTCAACGCCCTCGCGCTCCGGGCGGCCACCTTGCTGTGCGCCGCGGAGGACGAGCGCAGGGCCCGTGCCGCGAGCGTTGCCGCCGCCCGGCGCGAGCTGGTCGACGGGCTCACCGGGCTGCCGGTCGAGGTCTGGGAGTCGCCGGCCAACTTCCTGCTGCTGCGGGCGGATGTGCCCGACCTGCGCGAACGGCTGCTCGACCTCGACATCGCCGTCCGCCGCGCGGAGACGTTCCCCGGCCTCGACTCCCACTACGTGCGCGTCGCGGTGCACCCGGACCCCGATGCCCGGGCCAGGTTGCTGGCCGGCCTGCGTGAGGTGCTGGGCGACCAACCCGGCCCACGGTCGGCCCGTCAGCCGCGCATCGCCGCCTCACGCACCCTGATCCTCGGCGGCGCGCGGTCGGGCAAGTCGCGTCACGCCCAGCAGCTGCTGGCCCACCAGCCCGACGTGCTGTACGTCGCCCCCGGCCCGGTGCCCGACGCGGAGGACGCCGACTGGGCGGCCCGGGTGGCCGCACACCAACGCAACCGCCCGGCGACCTGGACGACGCTCGAGACCCGCGACGTCGCCGGTGCGCTCGCCGAGGCCACGACTCCTGTGCTGGTCGACTGCCTCGCCACCTGGCTCGCCGAGACCATGTCGGTGGTCGGTGCCTGGGACTCGGAGGACGGCGACACGAAGTGGCAGCACGACCTCGACCAGGAGGTCGACCGCCTGCTCGAGGCCTGGCTGGCCGTGTCCGTGCCGGTCGTGGCGGTCAGCAACGAGGTCGGCTCGGGCGTGGTGCCCGGCACCCGTGCGGGCGTGCTGTTCCGCGACGCGTTGGGCCGGCTCAACCAACGCCTGGCAGATGTATCCGAAGACGTCCGTGTCGTCGTGGCCGGACGCGTGCAACGGCTCCCAGGAGGAACCACATGACATCAGTGACTGCGCCCGACCAGGACGCGCGTGCGGCCGCCCGCACGCGTCTGGACGCGCTGGCGAAACCGCTGGGCGCGCTCGGCCGGCTCGAGGACCTCGCGGTCTGGCTGGCGGGTGTGCAGGGCACCGCCGCTCCGAAGGCGCCCGCGTCGGTCGCGGTCGTGCTCTTCGCCGGCGACCACGGCGTGACCAGTGGTGACCGCGCCGTGTCGGCGTACCCGCGCGACGTGACCGCCATGATGGTGCACGAGTTCCTGCGCGGAGGAGCGGCCGTCAACGTGCTCGCCCGCGCCAACGACGCACGCGTGCGGGTGGTCGACCTCGGCGTCGACGCCGACCTGCTCGACACCCCGCCGGGGGTCGTGAAGCACAAGGTCCGTCGCAGCAGTCGGCGCGATCGACCGCGAGGACGCGCTGACGGCCGAGGAGACCGAGGCGGCACTCCTGGCTCGGGCGACGATCGCCGACGAGGAGATCGAGGCGGGCGCCGACCTGCTCGTGCCCGGCGACATGGGCATCGGCAACACCACCGTGGTCGCCGCGCTGGTCGGGGCCGCGCTGGGCCTCGAGGCGAGCGACGTGGTCGGGCGCGGCACCGGCATCGACGACGCGACCCGGGAGAGCAAGGTGGCCGTGGTCGACGCCGCCCTGGCCCGGGCCCGCTCTCATCGAGACGACCCCGTCGCCCTGCTGCGCGTGATCGGGAGCGCCGACATCGCTGCGATGACCGGGTTCCTGGGTCGCGCCGCCGAGCGCGGAGTGCCTGCACTTCTCGACGGCGTGGTCTCGGGCGCCGCCGCGGTGCTGGCCGAGCGGCTCGCTCCCGGAGCAGCGGCCTGGTGGTGCGCCGGACACCGCTCCACCGAGCCGGCCCACCGGCTGTCCCTGGAAGCGCTCGGGCTCGAGCCCGTCATCGACCTGGGCATGCGGCTCGGTGAGGCGACCGGGGCCCTGGTCGCGCTGCCGGTGCTGCGCGCGGCGCCCACGCTGCTGACCGAGATGTCGACGCTCGCCGAGATCCTGGGGACCGAGCCGGACCCGCAGTCGTGAGCGTGCTGGCCGACGGACTGCGGTTGGCGGTGGGCACCCTGACGGTGGTGCCGGTGCCGCCACCGCGTGCGGTCGGTCCCTCCGTGGCCGCGGTCGCGATGTCGATCGCCCCCGTCGCCGCCCTGCCCGTGGCCGCGGCCGGCGTCGCTGCGGTGTACGCCGGTGACGGGCTCGGCCTATCTCCCCTGCTCACCGCGACCCTCGCCGTCGCGGCTCTGGCCCTGGCGTCGGGAGCGCTGCACCTCGACGGCCTCGCCGACACCGCCGACGGCTTCGCCGTGCCGGGCGGACGCGACCGGAGGCTGGAGGTGATGCGCCGCGGTGACGTCGGCCCGGCCGGCGCGGTGGCGCTGGTGCTCGTGCTGCTCCTGCAGGTCGGCGCGCTCGCTGGCGTGCTGTCGGCCCGCGGCTCGACCACCGCCGTCGTGACCTTGCTGCTCGCCGTGGGCGTCAGCCGCGGGGGACTGGCCCTCGCCTGCGCGCGCGGCATCTCGCCGGCGCGCTCGGACGGGCTCGGCTCGGGGGTGTCCGGCACCGTGCCGGTGCCCGTGGCGGTCGTGGTGGGCGTGCTCCTGGCCGTCGTGGCGTACGCCGCGCACGGCGTACGCGGAGCAGCGGGAGTGCTCGCCGCGGCCCTGGCCGTCGGGCTGGTGCTGATGGCGGCTCGCCAAAGGATCGGCGGCGTCACCGGCGACGTGTTGGGTGCCTGCGTCGAGGTCGCCCTGACCGTCTACCTGCTGGCCGAGGTCGCCGACCCCTCTGCCGGGTGACTCAGCCGACCTGCTCGATGAAGTCGAGCAACAGCTCGTGCACGCGCTCGGGCTGCTCGATCTGGACGAAGTGGGTGCCGTCGAGCTCGAGGTAGCCGGCGCCGGGGATCCGCTCGGCCGCGGACTTCATGTCGCGCGCGCCCGCTAGCAGGTCGTGCTTGCCCGAGACGAACATCGCGGGCACCGTCACCTTGCTCAGCCGGACGCGCGCGTGCCGCGAGGTGCTGATCGCCAGGTGCATGTACCACTGCACCGGCACCTGCAGGAACTCCTTGACGGCGACGGCGGCGAGCTCGGGGTCGGGCATCGGGCGGAGGAACCGGGTCAGGGTCAGCAGGTCGATCGCGCGCGGGCCGATGGGCAGCCGTGAGCTGATCGGGGACAGCGCCCAGCCGCTGTGCTTGAGCGCCCGGGCGATGTTGACCGTCACCATGCGGGCGACCGGCCGGGGCACGAACCACGGAGCGAGCATCGTCCGGAACGTGTCGCCGGGCACTCCGCACACGGCGAACAGCCCGCGCACCCGCTCGGGGTGGCGGACCGCCAGCTCGAACATCGTGTTGACGCCCATCGACCAGCCCATCAGCACGGCCTGGTCGAGACCGAAGTGGTCCATGACGGACAGGGCGTCCTCGACGAAGTGCTCGATCTCGACGTGGCCGGGGTCGCGGGGGCGCTCGGAGCCGCCGACACCGCGGTGGTACCAGGAGACGACGCGCACGCGGCAGTCCGGCCTCAGCAGCGCCGGCCACATGAAGGGGTTGGTGCCGAGCCCGTTGCACAGCACGACCGTCGGGCCGTCGATCAGCAGGTCGGGGTCGTTGGTCCAGGCGCGCAGGTGGGTGCCGTCGTCGGACAGGATGTCGTGATAGCTGATCGACGAGGCGGTGGCAGCCCGGGCAGCTGAGGTCGGCATGCCCTGATTCTGCCCGAGGCCGGGTTCGCCAGCCGTCAGCGGTGCGCCGCGCGGACCCCCGCGTCGGTCGGCTCGGGTCGAGGCGCCCGCGCCTCGAAGTAGTCGGCGACGTCTTCACGTTCGGCTCGTCGCTGGGCGCACTGCGTGGCAGCGAGCATGGCATTGCGGCGGGAGACCTGCTGGGACTCGACGGACCAGGCGCGGGCCGCGGCGGCGAAGTGGGGGATGGTGGGCAGCTGCATGGTGGCTCCGAATGATCGGGTGCGCGTGTCTTCGAAGTTAGACCCCCAGAGACCTCTTGTCCTACCCCTGGCGTGACATCTTTGTGAACTCCTTACGGCGCTCTCAGTCTGGCTCTCAGTCTGGAACCGGTTCCGCGATCGTCGCCCCGCTCCGGGTCGCTCCGATGCTGGCGGCGACGACGCAGGCCATGGCCAGCAGCTGCACGGGGGTCAGCAGCTCGTGCAGCACGACGAGACCGGCCAGCGCGGCGGCGGCCGGCTCCAGGCTCATCAGCACGCTGAAGACCGACGGTCGCAGCGAGCGCAAAGCCACCAGCTCGCAGGAGTAGGGGATGACCGAGCTGAGCAGGGCGACCAGGGCGCCGAGCAGCAGGATCCGGTGGTCGTCGAGCGACGACGTACCGCCTGCTTCGAGGAGCACCGGCACCAGGAGCACGGCGGCGATGACGCTGGCCATGGTCAGGCCGTCGAAGCCCGGCCACCGACGGCCGGTCTGCGCGCTCAGCAGGATGTACGACGCCCAGGCGGCTCCGGCGAGCAGCGCGAAGAGCACGCCGGCCACCGTCAGCTCGGCTCTTTCGAGCCCGAGGAGCAGCACGCCCAGGGCAGCCAGCGTCACCCAGACGAGGTCGCGGGCCCGGCGCGAGCCGAGCACCGCCAGCGTCAGCGGGCCGACGAACTCGATGGTCACCGCGATGCCCAGCGGGATCCGGGCGAAGGCCTGGTAGATCGCCCAGTTCATCAGGCCGAGGGTGGCGCCGAAGGCGAGCACGACCAGCCAGTCCTGCCGCGATCGTCCCCGCACCGCCGGCCGCACGATCAGCACCAGCACCAACGCGCTCACCGCGAGCCGGAGCCACACGATCGTGGTCGGGTGGGCGTCGTCGAACAGGTCCTTGGCGATGCCCGCCCCGAACTGCACGGACAGGATGCCGATGAGCACCAGCCAGATCGGCGAGATTCTTCGACTCGCCCCAAGATCGGAGGAGGCCGATGAGTTCGCCGTGGTCACCCGGTCAATGTAGGAGGAGGATCAGGTACGACGAGCGAAGGGGATCGCATGAGCACCGTCTTGATGGTCGGCACGCGCAAGGGACTGTGGATCGGCCGCGCGGACGACGATCGCGCCGAGTGGGAGTTCACGGGTCCGCATCAGGACATGGAGGAGGTCTACTCCTGCATGATCGACAAGCGGGTCACCGGCCCGGACGGCACGCCCCGGCTGCTCTCGGGCGCGTCGTCGAGCTGGCTGGGGCCCCAGGTGCGCTGGTCGGAGGACCTCGGGGCCACCTGGCACGAGACCCCCAACGGAGCGATCCGGTTCGACGAGAGCGAGGACGCGTCGGTCGAGCGGATCTGGCAGCTCACCCCCGGCGCCGAGGACGGCGTCGTGTGGGCCGGCACCGAGCCCGGCGCGGTGTGGCGCTCCACCGACGGCGGCGAGCACTTCGCGCTCGAGGAGGCGCTCTGGAACCACCCGCAGCGACCCGACTGGGGCGCCGGTTTCGGCGGCCAGGCCTTCCACACGATCCTGCCGCACCCGACCGACCCGACGTCGGCGACCGTGGCGATCTCGACGGGCGGCGTCTACCAGACCACCGACGACGGCGGCTCGTGGACGGCTCGCAATGAGGGCATCCGCGCCGAGTTCCTGCCCGAGGGTCAGCAGTACCCCGAGTTCGGCCAGTGCGTGCACAAGGTGACGCGGCACCCGTCCCGCCCCGAACGGCTCTTCCTGCAGAACCACGGCGGCGTCTACCGCTCCGACGACCACGCCGCCTCCTGGCAGTCGATCGCGGACGGGCTGCCGGCCGACTTCGGGTTCCCCGTCGTCGTACACCCCCATGAGCCGGACACGGTCTTCGTGTTCCCGCTCAACGCCGGCGAAGGTCGCTACCCGACCGACGGCCGGGCCCGGGTGTGGCGCTCCACCGACGCCGGTGACCACTGGGAGGCGCTGGACAACGGACTGCCCGACGGGTTCTACGTCGGGGTCATGCGCGATGCGATGACCGTGGACGATCACGACTCCGCGGGCGTGTACGTCGGCGCCCGCAACGGGGCGGTCTGGGGCTCGGCCGACGCCGGCGCCACGTGGCGCCAGCTGGTCGCGAACCTCCCTGACGTGATGGTGGTCAGAGCCGCATCCTTCTGAGCTGAACCGTCTGACAGGGCCAGATCGGTCTGGCAGCATGCCGAGATGGGCAGCTACGAGGTCACCCGGTCGGCGAGCATCGCGGCCGACCCGGCGCGGGTGCACGGCTTGATCAACGACTTCCACGAGTGGCCGAAGTGGTCGCCGTGGGACGACCTCGACCCGGACATGGAGCGCACCCACTCGGGCGCCGAGTCCGGAGTGGGTGCTCACTACGCCTGGGACGGCAACCGCAAGGCCGGTGAGGGCTCGATGGAGATCACGTCGTCCTCGCCCGACCAGGTCGCGCTGACGGTCACGTTCGTGAAGCCCTGGAAGGCCACCAACGACATCGTGTTCGCCCTGGAGCCGAACAACGGCGGCACCGAGGTGACCTGGACGATGCGCGGAGAGCAGAAGGGCCTGATGGCGATCTTCGGCAAGGTGGTCCCGATGGACCGACTGGTCGGCAAGGACTTCGAGAAGGGCCTGACCCGGCTGAAGGTCGCCGCCGAGGCCTGACCGCTGCTCGACCACCGGTCCGCGCCATGCGGCTGGCCCGCCTAGGCTGGTGCCATGACCGACCCCACCTCTGTGCCTGACATCAAGCCGCGCTCGCGCGACGTCACCGACGGCCTGGAGAAGGCCGCGGCCCGCGGCATGTTGCGTGCGGTAGGCATGCAGGACGAGGACTTCCTCAAGCCCCAGATCGGCGTCGCGTCGAGCTGGAACGAGATCACCCCGTGCAACCTCTCGCTCGACCGCCTGGCCAAGGCGGTCAAGAACGGCGTGCACGCGGCCGGTGGCTACCCGCTCGAGTTCGGCACGATCTCGGTCTCCGACGGCATCTCGATGGGCCACGAGGGCATGCACTTCTCGCTGGTCTCGCGTGAGGTGATCGCCGACTCCGTCGAGACGGTGATGATGGCCGAGCGCCTCGACGGGTCGGTGCTGCTCGCCGGCTGCGACAAGTCGCTGCCCGGCATGATGATGGCCGCGGCCCGGCTCGACCTCGCCTCCGTCTTCCTCTACGCCGGCTCGATCATGCCCGGCCAGGTCGACGGCCAGGACGTCACGATCATCGACGCGTTCGAGGCCGTCGGTGCCTGTCTCGCCGGCAAGATCACCCGCGAGGAGGTCGACCGGATCGAGCGGGCGATCTGTCCCGGCGAGGGCGCCTGCGGCGGCATGTACACCGCCAACACGATGGCCGCCGTCGGTGAGGCGCTCGGCATGTCGCTGCCCGGCTCGGCCGCCCCGCCGGCCGTCGACCGCCGCCGCGACGGCTTCGCCCACCGCTCCGGCGAGGCCGTGGTCGAGCTCCTGAGACAGGGCATCACCGCCCGCCAGATCATGACCATGGAGGCCTTCGAGAACGCGATCACCGTGGTGATGGCGCTCGGCGGCTCCACCAACGCCGTGCTCCACCTGCTGGCCATGGCCCGCGAGGCCGAGGTGCCGCTCACCATCGACGACTTCAACCGGATCGGCGACAAGGTGCCACACCTGGGCGACCTCAAGCCGTTCGGCAAGTACGTCATGAACGACGTCGACAAGGTCGGCGGCATCCCGGTCGTGATGAAGGCCCTGCTCGACGCCGGCCTGATGCACGGCGACTGCTTGACCGTCACCGGCAAGACGATGGCCGAGAACCTCGCCGCCATCGCGCCGCCCGAGCTCGACGACGAGGTGCTGCGCGCGCTGGACCGGCCGATCCACGCCACCGGCGGCCTCACCATCCTCAAGGGCTCGCTGGCCCCCGACGGCGCGGTCGTGAAGTCGGCCGGTTTCGACGAGTCGGTCTTCACCGGCACCGCCCGCGTCTTCGACGGCGAGCGCGCCGCGATGGACGCCCTCACCGAGGGACAGATCAAGGCCGGCGACGTGGTCGTGATCCGCTACGAGGGTCCGAAGGGCGGCCCCGGCATGCGCGAGATGCTCGCCATCACCGGTGCGATCAAGGGCGCCGGGCTCGGCAAGGACGTGCTGCTGCTCACCGACGGCCGCTTCTCCGGGGGTACGACGGGTCTGTGCGTCGGCCACGTCGCACCGGAGGCCGTCGACGCGGGCCCGATCGCGTTCGTGCGCGACGGCGACCAGATCACGCTCGACGTGCTCAACCGGACCCTCGAGGTCGAGATGCCGGACCTCGAGGACCGCAAGGTCGGCTGGGAGCCGCTGCCCCCGAAGTACACCCGGGGCGTGCTCGGCAAGTACGCCAAGGTCGTGCAGTCCGCCGCTCACGGTGCCGTGACCAGCTGATCTGATCTGTGTGTCCTTGAAATCTCCTCGGGATCGCACGGTCCTGATCTCGGTTGCTGTCGTCATGCTCGCGCTGCTCCTGCTCGCGGGCGGCGTACAGGCCTTCGACGACGGTCCGGACCGGGCCTCGGCCGGCGAGCCCGTGCCCGTCGCGCCTTCGCCGCCCGTGCCACTGCCGACCGAGCCGTTCGTGCCGGCCGAGCCCACGCCCTCGGAGACGGACCCGACGCCTGTCGAGCCCGGCGCGACGCTCCCGCACGGCGGCCGGACGATCTTCGACGGCAACCGGCTGCTGGTGGCCTACTACGGCACGGGCGGCACCGGCGCCCTCGGTGTGCTCGGCGAGAGCCCGCCGGCGGTGATGCACCAGCGGCTGATGAAGGCGGCCAAGCCCTTCTGGCAGCCCGGCCAGCCGATCACCCCTGTCTACGAGCTGATCGTGACGGTGGCCGACGCCTCGCCCGGGCCCGACGGTGACTTCAGCCACGACATCTCCCGCGAGACCGTCGAGCTCTACGTACGGGCCGCGCACGCCAACGGCGCCCTGCTGCTGCTCGACATCCAGCCCGGGCGGTCGGACTTCAAGTCGGTGGCGCAGCGGTGGGCCTGGGCGCTGCAGTACCCCAACGTCGGCCTGGCCCTGGACCCCGAGTGGCGGATGAAGCGCCGGGAGGTGCCCGGGCAGGTGATCGGGTCGGTCACGGCCGACGAGGTCAACCGCACCTCGGCCTGGCTCTCGCGCCTCACCGCCGACCACGACCTGCCGGAGAAGCTGTTGGTCCTGCACCAGTTCCGCACCGACATGATCGAGAACATCTCGCTCGTCCGCCGCCGCTACGGCCTGGCGCTGGTGCAGCACGTGGACGGTTTCGGTACGCCGGGGCAGAAGCTGGCGACGTACCACGCCGTCGAGCACTCCTCGAAGTTCGCCATGGGCCTCAAGCTGTTCTACGACGAGGACATCCGCCGGATGGGTCCGGCCGCGGTGCACCGGATCCGTCCGGATGTCCGCTTCATCAGCTTTCAGTGACATGGCCCAGTGAGATAGACAGTGCCGGTGACACGCGCCGACGAGCTGGATGCCGCGGACCTGCTGGCCGCCCACCGCGATCGGTTCGTCGGCGCCGAGACGCCGCTCGTCTACTTCGACGGCAACTCGCTGGGTCGGCCGCTGAAGGTCACCGGTCCGCGGTTGGCGGAGTTCGTCGAGTCCGAGTGGGGCGGTCGGCTGATCCGCGGCTGGGACGAGCGCTGGTTCGAGCTGCCCGAGCGGATCGGCGACGACCTCGGCTCGCTCGCGCTCGGAGCCGCCGCCGGCCAGACCGTCGTCGGTGACTCCACCACCGTGCTGCTCTACAAGCTGATGCGGGCCGCGGTCGCGCTGCGTCCCGGCCGCACCGAGATCGTGATCGATCGTGACAACTTCCCGACCGACCGCTACGTCGCGGACGGCGTGGCTCGCGAGTGTGGCCTGAGCTTGCGCTGGATCGAGGTCGATCCGGCGGGGGGAGTGACTCCCGAGCACTTGCAGCAGGTGGTGGGTCCGCAGACCGCGCTCGTGGTGGTCAGTCACGTCGCCTACCGCTCGGCCTGGCTGGCGGACGTGTCGACGCTGACCCGGATCGCCCATGACGCCGGCGCCCTGATGCTGGTCGACCTGTGCCACTCGGCGGGCGCCGTGCCGGTCCGGCTCGACGAGTGGGACATCGACCTGGCGGTCGGCTGCACCTACAAGTACCTCAACAGCGGGCCCGGTGCGCCTGCCTTCGCCTACGTCGCCGAGCGGCTGCTCGCCGACATCACCCAGCCGATCCAGGGCTGGATGGGTGCCACCGACCCGTTCCTGATGGGGCCGGCGTACACGCCGGCGCCGGGCATCCGCCGGATGTTGAGCGGCACCCCACCCGTCCTCGGGATGCTGCCGCTGCAGGACATGCTCGAGCTGGTGGGTGAGGTCGGCATCGACGCCGTCCGCGCCAAGTCGATCGCCCTCACCGAGTACGCCGTCGAGCTGGCCGACGAGATCCTCGCTCCGGTCGGCGTGGCTGTCGCCTCGCCGCGCGACCCCGCGCTGCGCGGCGGGCACGTCACGCTCACTCATCCGGCAATGCGGGAGGTTACTGCGGCCCTGTGGCAGCAGGACGTGATCCCCGACTACCGCGACCCCGGCGGTCTGCGGATCGGTCTGTCACCGCTCTCGACGTCGTTCGCCGAGGTCGAGCGCGGCGTGGAGGCAGTGCGCGAGACGGTCACCCGGATCGCCGGCGTCCGTTAGACCTTGCCCGGAACGGACCGACGAGGCGCGGCCCGGCCAGCCTGCTCTCCAGTCGCCGTGCCTCGCGCTTGATCGGCTGCGCGAGGTACTCGCCGAGGATCACCCCCGCGGCCAGGGCTAGCGCTACGGACGCGGCGGTGACCATGGCCAGGACCCCGCGACTGGAGGCTGCGGCGTCGCCGGCGGTCAGCAGCGACAGGCCGCGGAAGATCGAGAGACCGGGCAGGAGCGGCACGATCGCCGAGACGACCACGACCAGTGGAGGCACCCGGGCCCACCCCGCCACGCCGTACGCCACCAGCCCGACCGCGAGCGCGGCGACCCCGGCCGCCCAGGTGCGGTCGAAGCCGGCGTACCTCATGCCCTCGGCGGTCAGCATCGCGACCGCGGCCACGAGCGCGATCGGCACGACCACCCGCCAGGGCGAGTACGACGCCACCGCGAACGCCGCCGCCGCGATGCCGGCGCCGACTGCCGCCACGGTCAGGGTGTCGAGGGCGACGACGCGTCCGGGCACCACGTGCCCGAGCTCGACCCCGGCGATCTCGGCGACGGTGAGGCCTCCGGAGACCCCGGCGATCAGGCCTGCCGTGGCCAGGAGTGCCTCGATGATCCGGGCGGAGGCGGTCAGGTAGAACCCCGACAGGGCGTCCTGGAGCGCGCCCATGAACCCGATGCCCGACAGCAGCATGATGATGTTGGCGGTGACCGCCAGCGACGGGTCGATCTCGTCGGTCAGCGCCGCCGCTCCCACGGCCAGCAGCGTCGCCACGCCGCCACCGGCGATCTGGAGGTAGAAGGTCGGCAGTCGTCGGCGCGACATCACCAGCTGGAGTCGGTCGATCACGACGCCTGCCAGGGCCGCCACGGCGATCACCAGGGCGTCTCCTCCGAGCATCAGCCCGACCCCGGCGCACATCACGCCGGTCGCGACCGTGACCGCCCACCGTGGCGTCTGGTGGCCGGTCGAGGCGATCCGGGCCGCCTCGACCCGCGCCTCGGCCAGGGTCACCCGGTCCGCGAGCACGTCGCGCACCAGGTGGTCCGCGCGGGTCAAGTCCTCGTAGTCGATGTCGCGCTGCTTCACCTGCCGGATCAGCACGACCGGCGAGATGTCGGGCGCCGACTGGAAGCTCATCGACAGGGACGTGAACGTCACGTCGATGTCGGCCGCCTTCAGCCCGAGGTGGATCGCGAGGGACTGCATCGTCGCGGTGACGTCGGCCGCACCTGCGCCATTGGCCATCAACGTCTCGCCGACGCGCAGACACAGGTCCATGGTCAGGTGGACCTCGGGCGACTCCGGCATGGTCCCGATGCTGCCAGGCTGGGCTCTAGTAGTGCAGGTGCGACTCCCAGTCGTCGGGCACACGGTCGGCCGGACCCGGCACGGGCTGGTCCTCGGGGTGGGCGGTCGGGGGAGCGAGCGGCTGGCCGAGCACGCCGATCTCCTTGGTGAAGTCCCAGAACCAGTCCTCACCCGGCTCGAAGCTGGTCATCACGGGGTGGCCGGTCGCCTTGAAGTGGGCGGTGGCGTGCTGGCCGGGGGAGGTGTCGCAGCAGCCGACGTGGCCGCACTGGGCGCAGCGGCGCAGGTGGAACCAGAACCCTCCGTGCTCGTCGCACTCGGCGCAGCCGGTGCCGCTCGGAGGGACGGTGGGGTCGATGGCCTCGCTCATGGTCGCAAGTGTGGCTCGGGCGTGGGCTTCGTGCGACCGTCGATCCAGGCAATGAGCGCGAAGACCGCGAGGAACAGCACGGTGATCCCCACGCAGGCCACGACCACCGCCGCGGCGCCGTCCTCGCGGTGGTCGAGGAACGGGTAGGGGTACCAGCCGCTGAGGCCGCCCACCACGAGCGCCTCCGCCAGCCACGCGAACGGCCAGATGAGGGCCAGGCCGATCTCCCGGTGGCGACCCGCGGGCGGGGTCCGAACGCCGCCCAGCCCGCGACGGCGAGCACCGGCACGGCCATGTGCAGCAGCTTGTCGGCGAGGTAGTCGGCACCCTCCAGGTCGAGCAGCGGCCGCAGCAGCACGAAGTGCACCAGTCCGGTCACCGCGATGCCGGCCACGCCGGCCAGCCGAAGCACGCGCCAGCCGCGCCCGTCGCGGGCCGGGTCGCGAGCGAGCTGTACGGCGGCGACAGCGACGAGCAGGTTGCTCTGGATCGTGAAGTAGGCGATCAGCCGGAGCAGCCGGACGGGCAGTTCGGGGCGGGTCTGCTCGTCGAGCACCCGACCGCCCTGGATGATCAGCACCAGCTGCAGCACCAGCGCGCCGATCGCCACGAGCGCGGTCAGTGCATGCCAGCGCCGGGCCCACGTCATGGTGGCGACACTAGGGTCTGGGTGTGCCCGAGGTGAACGAGTACGGCCAGCGCGTCGGCGACCTTCTCGTACCAACGTGGACACCGCGCCGGCCGCCCGAGCCGGTGCACCTGCCCGGCCGCTACGTCGTCCCTGAGCCCTTGTCGGTCGACCATGCGCGTGCGCTGCACGCTGCGTTGTGCGGTCCTGAGGACCGTCCCCTGTGGACCTACCGGCCCACCGAGCCACCGGGGCCTCGCTCAGCTCGCTGACGTGTGGCACGGTCTGAACATGGAGCAACGGATCAGCTTCGTGACCCTGGCCGTGGCCGACCTCGAGGCCACCCGCCGGTTCTATCTCGACGGTCTCGGCTGGGAGGCCGCGATGGACGTGCCGGGTGAGGTGCTGATGATCCAGACCGGCGAGCACCTGCTGCTCTCGCTGTGGGTGGCCCACGAGTTCGAGGCCGAGGTCGGCCCGATCGGCCGCGGCGCCGGCGTCGCGCCGATCACGCTGGCCCACAACGTGCCGACCCCGCAGGACGTCGACGCGGTGCTCGCGACAGCCGAGGCCGCCGGCGCCGACCCGGTGCAACCGGGCGTCCAGCGGGAGTGGGGTGGCTACACGGGGTACTTCGGGGACCCGGACGGCTACCGCTGGGAGATCGCCTACAACCCTTCCCCGATCGGACAGGTGGTGCTGCCATGACGGACCAGACCGACCCGAAGGCCA
>CAWJRK010000034.1:0-42558 GCA_963845215.1 uncultured Actinomycetota bacterium | reverse complement strand
GCACGCGACGCTGCTGCAGCAGGCGGTGGCGGCCGGCGTACCGACGTTCTGCGAGAAGCCGGTCGCGGTCACGCTCGAGGAGACGATCGACCTCGTCGCGCTGGTGGAGGGGAGCGGCGTGCCGGTGCAGGTGGGGTTCCAGCGGCGGTTCGACGCCGGATACCTGCGGGCGCGGGAGGCAGTGGCGTCGGGCGAGCTGGGGTTCGTGCACTCGGTGCGCTCGACCACGCACGACCAGTCGCCGCCCCATCCGGACTACCTGCCGACCAGCGGGGGCATCTTCCGCGACTGCAACATCCACGACTTCGACGTGATCCGGTTCGTCACCGGCCGCGAGGTCAGCGACGTGTACGCCGTCGGCGCCAACAAGGGCGCCGCCTTCTTCGCCGAGGCGGGCGATGCCGACACCGGCGCAGCGGTGCTGACGCTCGACGCGACCACCGGCTGACGGTGACCGCGACGCCATACGACGGTAAACGTCCGATGGAAGGCGTGCTCGGTCCGAGGGCGCGATCGGCGTCGGCTACGACGACTCGCTCGCGATCACGTCCGCGGAGCCCGGCGTGGACTACCCCCGGGGGCCACGGGTGGCGACGTTCCTGGAGCGGTTCGGGCCGGCGTACCAGGCGGAGATGGCGGCGTTCTGCGAGGTGGTCGAGGGCGCGCCGACGCCCTGCCCGGTCGCGGAGGCGCTGGCGGCGTTCCGGATCGCGGCAGGCGGCGCAGCGCAGCTGGGAGACGGGCGCGTCGGTGGCGCTGGCGGACATCGCGTCATGAGCGAGCTGTCGGTCGAGTCCACCGCGCGGGAGATGGCGTCGGCGGTCCGTGACCGACGCATCTCGGCGCGCGAGCTGCTGGAGCTGCACCTCGCGCGGATCGAGGAGCGCAACGGCGACCTCAACGCGATCGTCGCGCTCGATGTCGAGCGGGCGCGCGCTGGGGCTGCCGCCGCTGACGAGCACCTCGCTTCGGGTGCGCCGCTCGGCCACCTGCACGGACTGGCCGTTCGCGGTGAAGGACACCCACGCGGTCGCGGGCTGGCGGACGACGTACGGCTCTCCGATCTTCGCGTCCACGTGCCGACCACCGACGAGCTCCTCGTCGAGCGGATCCGCGTGCGGGCGTCGTACTGCTCGGGAAGACGAACACGCCGGAGTTCGCGGCGGGCTCGCACACGTTCAACCGGGTCTACGGCACCACCCGCAACCCCGTCGACTGCACGCGGTCGGCGGGTGGCTCCAGCGGGGAGCGGCGGCCGCGCTGGCTGCCGGGATGGTGCCCCTGGCCGACGGGTCCGACATGGGCGGCTCGCTGCGCAACCCGGCGTCGTTCTGCGGCGTCGTGGGCATGCGGCCGTCGCTGGGGCGGGTGCCGGAGTGGCCTCTCTACAACCAGTGGGAGACCACCTCGGTCGGCGGGCCGCTCGCGCGCAACGTGGCGGACGTGGCGTTGTTGTTGTCGGTGCTGGCCGGCCCGGATCCGCGGGCGCCGCTGGCTCTGGGCACGCCGGGGTCTGCGTTCGCGCCGCCTCTCGCGGGGTCGCTCCGGGGGCTCCGCGTGGCGGGTCGCTGGATCTCGGTGGGGCTTTCGAGGTGGATCCCGAGGTCGCCCAGGTGGTCGAGCAGGCGGGTCGGCTCGTGGCGCGATCGGGGGCCAAGGTCGTCGGCGCCTGGCCGGACCTTGCGCTGGCCGACGACACCTTCCGGACGTTGCGGGCCTGGAACTTCCACGCCAAGTACGCCGCGTTGCTCGAGGAGCACCCGACCGCCTTCAAGCAGTCGCTGGCCGACAACATCCGGGCCGGCGCGGGCCTGACGGGCGCCGACGTGGCCCGCGCCTATGCCTCGCGGACGACTCTCGCGGAGCGGATGCGGGTCTTCTTCGAGAAGTACGACGTGCTCATGCTCCCCGTCTCCCAGGTCCCGCCCTTCCCCGCCGACCAGGAGTATCCGACGTCGATCAACGGCGTGGTCATGCGGTCCTACCTCGACTGGATGCGCTCTGCTTTCTTCATCACCGTCACCGGCTTCCCCGCCATCTCCGTGCCCGCCGGCTTCACGCCCTACGGCTTGCCCGTCGGCGTACAGATCGTGGCTCCGCACGGCGCTGACCGACGGCTCCTCGAGGTTGCTGCCGCCTTCGAGGCCGCTCGAGCCCACGCCGGTTGAGCGAGCCGGTCTGCCCAACGCGATGGGGTCGGGTTCGCGTGCCAACTTGCGGGGGTTGGTCGAGCAGCGGGAGCGAGGGACGAGCGACCGCGTCGTCGAGACCCCGGAGCCGATCTACCCAAAGCGACGGGTCTCGACGACGGCCTCGCCCAGGGGCTCGGCCTGCTCGACCAACGGGAATGTTTCCGTCGAGCAGCGGGATCGAGGGACGAGCGACCGCGTCGTCGAGACCTCTGTAGCCGACGGTTGACTGTGGGGGTCGTCGTCCGCCCGAACGCGATGGTGTCGGCCTTCGCCGGGCCGGTCAAGGGTTCGCTGCGGCGCTTCGCGCCCTTGACGGTCCCGCTCCGGCCGGGATCGCGCCTATCGGGACGACGCCAACTTGTGGTCGACATCTTGTTGGTCGAGCAGCGGGAGCGAGGGACGAGCGACCGCGTCGTCGAGACCCCGGAGCCGATCCACCCAACGCGACGGGTCTCGACGACGGCCTCGCCCAGGGGCTCGGCCTGCTCGACCAACGGGGGTGTCGTTGGTCGAGCAGCGGAGCGAGGGACGAGCGACCGCGTTGTCGAGACCTCCCGTAGCTGATCACGCCTATTACCGACGGGTCGAGTTCACGTGTGAGCTTGCGGGGTCTCGACGACGGCCTCGCCCAGGGGCTCGGCCTGCTCGACCAACGAGGGGGGTCTTTGTTGGTCGAGCAGCGGGAGCGAGGGACGAGCGACCGCGTCGTCGAGACCTCCGCAGCCGACTCGTCCACGCGACGGATCGAGTTCGGGGGGTCTCGACGACGGCCTCGCCCAGGGGCTCGGCCTGCTCGACCAACGGGGGGGTTCGTTGGTCGAGCAGCGGGAGCGAGGGACGAGCGACCGCGTCGTCGAGACCTCGGAGCCGATCCACCCAACGCGACGGGTCTCGACGACGGCCTCGCCCAGGGGGTCGGTCTGCTCGACCATCGGGGGGTCGTGGTTGGTCGAGCAGCGGGAGCGAGGGACGAGCGACCGCGTCGTCGAGACCCCGGTAGCCGACACGGCTACCCTGGTGAGGAGTGCCAGCGACGAGCTTCGAAGCTCCTGTAGTAGAGCGGGAAAGTCGTTACCTGACCGTGACCCGTGGATCGGTGGATAACCCCGGTTTCGGCGTCATGAGTGTCGGTGGTCGGTGCTTGGATAGTTGTCATGACCAGCACCGCAACCCCCACCACCGGCAGCACCGCTGCTGTGCTGGACGGGTTGCGTGCGAAGAAGGCCGAGATCGCCCGGGGCGAGGTCGAGAAGGCCGAGCTGACCATCGAGTGGGCGCTGCTGAACGAGGCCGACCCGGCGGCGTGTGTCGGGTTCTTCGCCGACAAGTCGCTGCCGGTCGCCGGCCCGGGTGCTCCGCTTGTCTCGGAGTTCGCGTTGATGGAGTACGCCGCCGCGTTGGGTGTCACGACCGAGTCCGGCTTCGCACAGGTCGGCGGGTCCTCGAGCTGCGCTACCGGCTCCCCCAGCTCTGGGGACGGGTGGTGGCGGGGCGGTTGCCGTTGTGGCGGGCCGGCCGGATCGCCGACCAGACCACCAGCCTCCCAGCAGCCGGTGCGGCGCAGGTGGACCGGCACCTCGCGCCGGTCGCGCACTCGTGCTCGTGGGCGCAGCTGGACCGCACCGTGGAAGAAGCAATGGTCCGGTTCGACCCCGCAGCCGCCGAAGCCAAGCGGCGTGAGGCAGCGGAGAAGCGGCATGTCGACGTCCACGCTCGACGACGTCTCCTTCGACGGCACCATCCGGATCGACGCCGAGGTCGACCTCGCAGACGCCCTCGACCTCGAGGACGCGCTCCGGGCCGGTGCCAAACAACAGGCTGACCTGGGCAGCACCGAGTCCCTCGACGTGCGCCGCGCGAAAGCGCTCGGCGACCTGGCCCGGCGCCAGCTCGCGTTCGGGTTCGAAGACGCCGAGCCGGGCAGGGCCGTGGACCTGGTCGTCCACATCAGCGAAGACGCGCGACCGGCACCGAGACCGTCGGCCGGTGCGGCAACACCAGGTCCCCGATCAGCGTGGAGCAGATCCGCGAGTGGTGCGGCGACCGCGAACCCGGGTCACCGTGAAGCCGGTGGTCGACCTGGCCGACCACATCCACGTCGAGGCCTACGAAGCCCCCGACCGACTCAAGGACCAGAACGCCCTGGTCGACGTGCACTGCGTGTTCCCGCACTGCACCAAACCAGCGCCGATGCGACACCGACCACGTCGTTCCCTACCCCACGGCGGCCGACGTCCTCGACCAACACCGCCCCGTTGTGCAGACGACACCACCGCGCCAAAACCCACTCCGCGTGGGACTACTCCGTCCCTGGACCGCGGCACCTACCTCTGGACGTCCCCAACGGACTCAGATTGATCCGCGACCACCGCGGCACCAGCTCACTCCCGGGCGAACCCTGACCACCCCGCCCCACACCCCGGCCCCCAACGGTCGGCCGGGGCGTCGGCATGCCTGCGACAGGAAGTGAGTCGTGTTGCATTGTGGTCAACGTCGACGATGAGGAATGCGACTCCCGGTGATCTTCGGTCCGCCCACCGTGGGCAAGATGGCGGTCGGCGAGGAGGTCGCGCCGTAACGACTTCCGCCTGTTCCACCATCACAAGATGATCGAGCGCTTCATCGCGCCGTACGTCGAGGCTAAGGGCGAGGTCGCGTTCGTCGAGCTGTACGCCAGCCTGGAGACCCGGCTCGAGCGCAACCTGCGGCTGGACAACACGAACCTGCCGGCTGACCGGCGGTCAGGAGGCGTACGGCTCGCCGCCGATGAGGACCGGGCCGACGCTGGGGTCGATCGTCCGAGAGTCGCACGTGTCCCCCATCGGGTCACACACGCTCATCGTCGTCGCCCTCGAGACGCATCACCCGCCCGTCCGGAGTCCAGCCGACCTCTGCGTACTCCGGGGCCGCCGATCGGATGCATCCGACCGGTGGCCACCTCGAAGACCTCGTAGCGCCAACCGGGCTCACCTTCGACCTCGTTGGGGAAGGCCCGGAGGTAGCGGCCGTCCGGCGAGAGGAAGCCGTACCAGCCGCCGCGGAGAACCAGCTCGCTGATCTCGGTCGAGTCGGCCATCGAGCGCATCACCCAGCGATGGTCGCGCCAGTCGGCGTAGACGCCGTTGGCGATCTCGTAGGTGCCTCGGTCCCCGGCACCTGGCGGACCGCACCGGTGCGCCAGTTGAACTCGGTCCATCCGGCGTCGAAGTGAGCCCACACGAGATCGCCGTCGATCGCGACGGGTGGAGCTGCCCAACCCAGCGTGTAGGGATCGTCGAGATGGGTGCGAGCGACCTCGCGGTCCTGCTCCACGTCGTGGACGACGAGGTCGTTGCCGTCCCCGGAGGGCTCGGCGTACGCGAGGTAAGAGGCGAGTCGGGTTCGAAGCCCGCGTGCTGGTCGTCGAGGCTGACGTCGATGTCGGAGTACTCACCGGTGGGCGTGATCAACGTGTAGTTGGAGCCGCCCTCGTCCCGGTCCTCGTTCCTGCCACTCTGGATGACGACGCCGGCAGACGTGTAGTGCACCGCCTTGATGGGCTCCTTCCACTCGAAGCGGTTGGCGCCCACGTAGAGGTCGTCGCCGACCGCGAACGCGCCGTCCGACTGAAACGCCGCCATGGCGGTGGCCGGATCCTCCAGGGCGACCTCACCTGAAAGGCGTCCGCCCCGACGTCCTGATCCACGACGACGTAGCCGGTCACGGCCGCGGCGGCCAGCACCAGTGCGGATGCGCCGGCGACCACGGACCGGCGTCGGTGTCGAAGGCTTCGCCCCTGAACCAGGATCGCATCGGCGTCGGGGGGAGGTACGTCGAGGCGGTCGGCCTCGTCGTGGAGCAGCTGGGCGAGTCGTTCAGTCATGGCGAGCTCCTAGCTCGAGCGGGATCACGGCGTCGCCGAGGAGGCCGCGGAGATTGGTCAGGGCGTCGGAGGTCTGGCTCTTGACCGTGCCTTCGGAGCAGCCGAGGGCCTCGGCGGCCTGGGCGACGCTCAGGTCGTCGTAGTAGCGCAGCACGATCACGGCGCGTTGCCGCGGTGGCAGCTGGGCGAGGGCGTTGATCAGCGCCGGCCGGTCGGTGGGATCGGTCTCGTGACCTGGTCGGGCAGCGTCGCGGTCGGGCGCTCGTTGCGCCACGACTTCTTGCGGAACCACGACGCGGCGGTGTTGACCAGCACCGTGCGGGCGTACGCCGGCGCGGCCTCGACGTCGCGGACCTTCGACCACGACGCGTAGGTCTTGGCGAGCGCGGTCTGCACGAGATCCTCGGCCTCGGCCCGGTCGCCCAGCAGCAGGTAGGCGGTGCGGTAGCAGCGAGGCCCAGGACGCGTGCACGAACTCGGTGAACTCCCCGTCGGACGGGTGGTCGTGGCATCGGCGACTCCCTTGCTTGTCACCCTCACAGATGCGTCGCGAGCGGATTGGTTGGGCGAGGTCTCAGCCGGTCTCGCCGAACTGCTCGACCCGGATCGTGTCGGCGCGCACGCCGGCCTCGCCGAGCAGTCGGGTGGCGAACGACGCGAAGCCGACCGAGCCGCAGACGTAGGCGCGCTCGGACGCCGGCGACGAGGGGCGTGATCTCGTCGAGGTACGGCGGGGCGGCGACCCGGTCGCCGAGGTTCTCGCGGGTGAGCGCGACGAAGGCGCCGGCGGCGAGGAGCTCGTCGGCGTACGGGAGGTCGGCGCAGGGTGCGGGCCACGGCGACCACCCGGAGCCGGTCAGCGAGCCCGAGGCGGGCGGCGTAGCGCAGCATCGCGACGATCGGGACGACGCCGGAGCCGCCGGCGACGCAGATGGCGGGTACGTCGCCGGTCCAGGTGAACCAGCCGCCGATCGGGCCGCGCAGCTCGAGCGACGTCGTCGACGTCGGGCCTCGTCGTGCAGGAAGCCGGAGACCTCGCCGTCGGGCAGGCACTCGACCATCAGCTCGAGCAGCGGGTCGGCGGGGTCGGAGGCGATGGAGTAGGAGCGCTGGGCGGTGTAGTCGTCGGGGGCGCGCAGGCGGACGCACGTAGTGCTGGCCGGGCAGGTGGTCGATCCGGTCGGCGACCTCGAGCCGCAGCCGGACCAGGCGGTCGCCGTAGCGCTCGATCTCGACGATCCGGCCGGTGGTCCAGGCGCCGACGGGCGGAGTGCGTCACGGATCGCCCTGGTAGCGCTGCTCGAGCCACGGGTCGCCGCGGTCGTGGTAGCCGTTCTGCTCCCAGAAGCCGGGCCGGTCGCGTGGCCATCAGCTCGAGCCGGGTGACCCACTTGGCCGACTTCCAGAAGTAGAGGTGCGGCACCAGCAGCCGCACCGGGCCGCCGTGCTCGACGGGCAGCGGCGGCCGTCGTAGTCCCAGACCACCCAGGCCTTGCCGCCGGTGACGTCGGCGAGCGGCAGGTTGGTGGTGTAGCCGGTGGTCGAGTGCGCCATCACGTACGCCGCCTCCGGGCAGCGGCCCGGCCAGCTCGAGCAGCGTGTCGACGCTGACGCCGGCGAACGTCGTGTCGAACTTGCTCCAGGTCGTCACGCAGTGGATGTCGCCGAAGTACGTCGACTGCGGCAGCGCGTGCATCTCGCGCCAGGTCCACGTGCGCGGGGTGGCGACCAGGCCGTCGACGGTCATCGTCCACTGCTCGGGGTCGAGGTCGCGGCGTCACCTCGGCGGTGAGCGTCGGCCAGTCGCGGCCGGTGTCGTACTGGCCGGGCGGCAGCCGCTCGGCGCGCTGCTGGCGCTGCGCGCGGCGGCTGCCGGTGAAGCCTCGGGTGACGGGCATGCGATCCTCCTCGATCACTGAGAGGGTAGGGCCCGTGCGCTACTCCGCGGGCCGGGTCCTGCTCCTCTTCGCCGGGTGCGTCGTGCTGGGAGTCGGCGTAGCCCTGCTGCTGACCGCCGACCTCGGCTCCGACGGCTACTCGACGCTGGTCAACGGCGTCTCGATCGCGCTCGACATCGAGTTCGTGCTGGCCAACGTCGCGATCAGCGTGATCTTCGTGGCGATGGCGGCGGCCCGTCGCGTCTACCCCGGCCTCGGCACGGTGGTGCAGGTGCTGGTCGTCGGGTTCACGGTGTCGGTGCTGCTCGACCTGCTGGAGACCCCTGACGCGATGGCGGCGCGGATCGCGCTGCTCGTGGTGGCGTTCCCGGTGCTGGCGCTCGGCATCGCGGCGTACCTCGGCAGCCAGACCGGTGCCGGGCCCACCGAGGCGGCGGCGCTGGCCTGGGACCCGCCGGTGCCGTTCAAGTGGAGCTACAGCATGGTGCAGGGCGGCGGTGCGCTGATCGGCTGGCTGCTCGGTGCCACGATCGGTGTCGGCACGATCGCGGTGATCGTGGCGCTCGGCCCGCTGGTCGACCTCGTCGGCCCGGCTGCTGCGCCTCGAGGTGCACCAGAACGCGACAGTGGAGGCCCTGGAATGACCGGAATGACACGCGGACTCGGTGCTCGGCGGCGGCGGGATCACCGGCATCGCCTGGGAGACCGGCATCGTGGCCGGCCTGCTCGAGGCCGGCATCGACCTGACCGCCGCCGACCTGGTGGTCGGTACGTCGGCCGGTTCGGTCGTCGGCGCGCAGCTCACCGGCGGTGCGTCCGTGCCCGACCTGTACGCGTTCCAGATCAAGCCTCCTCGGCCGACCACCGCGCCCACCCTGGGCGCCACCATCGGCATCGGGTACGCCGTGGCGATGCTGGGATCGCTGCGGCAACGTCGAAGCGCTCGGACGACGGCTCGGCGCCGTTCGCGCTGAAGCAGACCGCCCGCGGCCGGACCCCGACGCTCGAGGAGCGCTACGCGGCGATCAGCCAGCGACTGGACGACGCGACCTGGGCGGAGGCCGGACGGCTGAAGGTCACCGCCGTCGATGCCGAGGTCCGGGACGTTCCGCGTCTTCGACGGCACCGACGGGGTCTCGCTCCTCGACGCCGTCGCCGCCAGCTGCGCCGTGCCCGGGGTCTACCCGCCGGTGCCGATCGAGGGCCGCAGCTACATCGACGGCGGCGCCCGGTCGGGCACCAACGCCGACCTCGCCAAGGGCTGCGAGCGGGTGCTCGCCCTGGCGCCTCTGGACCGCTCGGTCGGGCCGATGAAGAACGTCGAGCAGCTGCTGCCGCACACCCCGACGCTGGTGATCGGCCCCGACGAGGCCGCTCGCGCGTCGATCGGCAAGAACGTGCTCGACACCGCGGCCCGGGTGGCCAGCGCAGAGGCCGGCCACGCCCAGGCCGCGCGGATCGTGCGACTCCGTCCGGGAGTTCTGGGGCTAGGCCGCGAGCTTCGCGCCGACCGTCAGCGTCCGCTCGACCAGGTGGTCGAGGGCGTCGAGGTCTGTCTGCTCGAGCTCGGTGGTCTCGCCCGTGACCTTGCCGGCGCCGTAGGGATTGCCGTCCACGAACTTCGAGGGATCGGTGTAGCCGGGCGCGACGACGTAGCCGCCGAAGTGCATGAACGAGACGTACAGCCCGATCAGCGTGGACTCCTGACCGCCGTGCAACGTCTGGCTGGCCGTGAAGCCGGCGTAGACCTTGTCGGCGAGCTTGCCCTCCTGCCACAGCGGGCCCAGCGTGTCGATGAAGGCCTGCAGCTGGCGAGGCCACGTGGCCGTAGCGGGTCGGTGAGCCCATCAGCACGACGTCGGCCCAGGCGAGATCCTCGGGCTGCGGCGATGGGTTCGTCCTCCACCTCCTTGCGGTGCGCCAGCCAGTCGTCCTGCGACTCGATCGCCTCCTGCGGCGCGAGCTCGCGGACGTGCCTCAGGCGCACCTCGGCGCCCTGCTTCTCGGCCGTCTGGGCGGCACGCTGGGCCATCTCGTGCACGGTGCCGGTCGACGAGTAGTAGATGATCGCGATCTTCGTAGCCATGGCCTTCGGTACCCGCGGCAGGCGCCGGTTAACGGGTCGCGGAGGCTCCCTAGGATGGTGCCCATGCCTGAGATCACTACGGGACGAGGTCGCCCACCTGGCCGACCTCGCCCGGATCGACCTGGACGACGCCGAGCTCGACCACCTGGCGCCCCAGCTGTCGGTCATCCTCGAGTCGGTCGCCTCGATCGCCGGTGTCGCCGGCGACGACGTGCCGCCGACCTCGCACCCGATGCCGCTGACCAACGTGTTCCGCGACGACGTCGTGCAGCCCTGCCTGACCGCCGAAGAGGCGCTGTCGGGCGCTCCGGCCGTCGAGCAGCAGCGCTTCGCCGTGCCGAGGATCCTGGGGGACGAGCAGTGAGCTCCGACCCGAAGACCGCCGCCGACCTGGCCGCCGACCTCGCCTCGGGCGCCATCACCTCGGTCGAGCTGACCCAGGCCCACCTCGACCGGATCGGCGAGGTCGACGGAGCCGTCCACGCGTTCCTGCACGTCGACACCGAGGGCGCGCTGGCCCAGGCCGCCGAGTCCGACGCGCGTCGCGCAGCCGGCAACCCGGCGAGCGACCTCGACGGCGTGCCGATCGCGGTCAAGGACGTGCTCGCCACCCGCGGGCTGCCCACCACCTGCGGCTCGAAGATCCTCGAGGGCTGGGTGCCGCCGTACGACGCCACGGTGGTCACCAAGCTCCGCGCCGCCGGACTGCCGATCCTCGGCAAGACCAACATGGACGAGTTCGCGATGGGCTCCTCGACCGAGCACTCGGCGTACGGCCCGACGCACAACCCGTGGGACCTCAACCGGATCCCGGGCGGCTCCGGTGGCGGCTCGGCCGCCGCGCTGGCGTCGTACGAGGCGCCGCTCGCGCTCGGCACCGACACCGGCGGCTCCATCCGCCAGCCGGGTGCGGTCACCGGCACGGTCGGCGTGAAGCCGACCTACGGCTCGATCTCGCGCTACGGGCTGGTCGCGCTGGCCAACTCGCTCGACCAGGTCGGTCCGGTCACCCGCACGGTGCTCGACGCGGCGATGCTGCACGAGCTGATCGGCGGGCACGACCCGAAGGACTCCACCTCGATCCAGGGCAAGGTGCCCGACCTCACCGACGCGGTGCGGCTCGGCGCGACCGGCGACCTGTCGGGCGTCCGGATCGGCGTCGTGAAGGAGCTGGGTGGCGAGGGCTACCAGGACGGTGTGCTCGCGCGCTTCCAGGAGTCGGTCGACCTGATGGTCGGCGCCGGCGCCGAGGTGGTCGAGGTGTCCTGCCCGAACTTCGTGCACGCCCTCGCCGCCTACTACCTGATCCTGCCGGCGGAGGCCTCCAGCAACCTCGCGAAGTTCGACGCGATGCGCTACGGGCTGCGGGTGCTGCCCGAGGGCATCGACAACCCCAGCGCCGAGGACGTCATGCGGGCCACCCGCGACGCCGGCTTCGGCGACGAGGTGAAGCGCCGGATCATCCTCGGCACCTACGCCCTGTCCAGCGGCTACTACGACGCCTACTACGGCCAGGCCCAGAAGGTGCGCACGCTGATCTCGCGCGACTTCGACGCGGCGTTCGAGAAGGCCGACGTGCTGATCTCGCCGACCGCGCCGACCACCGCGTTCGAGATCGGCGCCAAGGTCGACGACCCGGTCGCGATGTACCTCAACGACCTCGCGACGATCCCCGCCAACCTGTCCGGCGTGCCCGGCATCTCCGTGCCGAGCGGCCTGGCCGACGAGGACGGGCTGCCCGCCGGCGTACAGATCCTGGCGCCGACCATGGCCGACGACCGGGTCTACCGCGTCGGTGCGGCGCTCGAGGCGATGCTCGCCGCGAAGTGGGGCGGACCGCTGCTCGACCAGGCACCTGAGCTGAACGGAGCACCGGCATGACCGAGACCCTGGTGTCCCTTCGACGAGGTGCTGGAGAAGTACGACCCGGCGCTGGGCCTCGAGGTGCACGTCGAGCTCAACACCAACACCAAGATGTTCTGCGGCTGCCCGGCGTCGTTCGGCGAGGAGCCCAACACGTCGGTGTGCCCGGTCTGTCTCGGCCTGCCGGGCGCGATGCCCGTGGTCAACGGCAAGGCGGTCGAGTCGGCGATCCGGATCGGCCTCGCGCTCAACTGCGAGATCGCGGAGTGGTGCCGGTTCGCGCGGAAGAACTACTTCTACCCGGACATGCCGAAGAACTTCCAGACCTCCCAGTACGACGAGCCGATCGCGTTCGAGGGCTACATGGACGTCGACGTCGACGGCGAGACCTTCCGGGTCGAGATCGAGCGCGCGCACATGGAGGAGGACACCGGCAAGTCGCTGCACGTGGGCGGCGCGACCGGGCGCATCCACGGTGCCGACTACTCGCTGGTCGACTACAACCGCGCCGGCATCCCCCTCATCGAGATCGTCACCAAGCCGATCCTCGGCGCGGGCGACAAGGCGCCGGCGCTGGCGCGGGCCTACGTGCAGCAGCTGCGCGAGCTGATCGTCGCGCTCGACGTCTCCGAGGCCCGGATGGACCAGGGCAACCTGCGCGCCGACGTGAACCTCTCGCTCGCCCCGAAGGGCGCGGGCACCCTGGGCACCCGCACCGAGACCAAGAACGTCAACTCGTTCCGCTCGGTCGAGCGGGCGGTCCGCTACGAGATGTCGCGGCACGCGGGCGTGCTCGACGGCGGGGGACACGATCCTGCAGGAGACCCGCCACTGGCACGAGGACACCGGGGTCACCACCTCGGGCCGCGAGAAGTCGGACGCCGACGACTACCGCTACTTCCCCGAGCCCGACCTGGTGCCGATGGCGCCGGCGAAGGAGTGGGTCGAGGAGCTGCGCGGCACGCTGCCCGAGAACCCCACCCAGAAGCAGGCGCGGCTCCAGGCCGAGTGGGGCTTCTCCGACCTCGAGATGCGCGACACCGTCGGTGCCGGCGCGCTGCTGCTCGTCGAGGAGACGATCGCGGCCGGCGCCAGCCCGCAGTCGGCCCGCAAGTGGTGGCTCTCCGAGCTGGCCCGGCGCGCCAACGACTCCGGCGTCGACATCGCCGAGCTGGGCGTCACGCCGGTCGACGTGGCCGGCGTACAGGCGCTGGTCGAGGCGGGCACGATCAACGACAAGCTCGCCCGTCAGGTCTTCGAGGGCCTGGTCGCCGGCGAGGGCACGCCCGAGGAGATCGTGGCCGCCCGCGGGCTGGCCATCGTCTCCGACGACGGTGCCCTCAGCGCCGCGATCGACAACGCCATCGCCGCCAACCCCGACGTCGCCGACAAGATCCGCGAGGGCAAGGTGGCCGCGGCCGGTGCGCTCATCGGCGCGGTGATGAAGGAGATGCGCGGGTCGGCGGATGCCGGTCGGGTGCGCGAGCTGATCCTGGAGAAGCTCAGCTGACGGACGCGGCCCGGCCCGGCTCGGTCAGATCACTCGGTCGTCCAGTACACGAACTCCTCGGATCCTCCGGGGTGGTAGTACACCCGCTCCATCTCGGTGCCGTCCGGCACCAAGACGATCGAGCAGCCCTCGGCCTGCGCACCCGCCGGTACGGCTTCGGGAAGGCCGGGGCAGGCCTCGAAGACCTCCCCGCCGCCGCTGAAGTCGATCACGGTGAGGGCGGGGATCAGGTTTCCGTCGGGGTCCTCACCACCCGGCGAATGCGGCGTGACCGGCTCCTCGCCGGCGTTGTCGAAGGTGACATCGACGTAACGGACCGTGGCGGCCATTTGCGTCTCGTCCAGGGTGTAGCCCGCCGCCTCCAGGTCGGTCGGGGAACCCTCCCTGACGTCGGTGACCGCGACCGTGCCACTCGCGACCAGCTGGGACTCGGAGTCGTGGAACTCGACCTCGACCGCCTTGCCGAGGGCGTGGGCGTCGTCTCCGGAGCAGCCGCTCAGAAGTATCGCCGCGGCGACGGCAGCGGTCGCGGTCGCGGTCGCGGTGCGTCGCCGACTCATCGGCGCACCCGCCAGGTCCAGGTCGCGGGCGACGGGTCGGTGTTGCCGGCCGCATCGATGGCTCGCGTCCTGAATCGGTGTCGTCCGGGGTCGATGCCCCGATACGTCCGCGGAGAGGTGCACGTCGTCCAGGGCCGTCCGTCGATCCGGCACTGGAAGGAGGCAAAAGCCTCGTTCGCGGTGAACGTGAACCTCGCCTTCCTCGAGCTGGTGCGAGCCGACGGGTGGGCAACGACCCTGGTGTTCGGGGCGATGGTGTCCTGGTCCGGCGGCGTCGTCGTCGGGTCGAAGACGAGGCCGAAATCCTCGAGGTAGCCGGATTCGTTCAGCCCGTCGTCGGCCACGTAGAGCTTCCAGAGGCCATTGGGATCGGTGCCTCGAAGCACGCTCAGCGACGTGGTGTAGGGCCCTGGTGGTGCCGGCGCCGGCAGGCTTTCGCCCGGTTGATGGTCGGTCGGCGAGAACGTGACGCCGGCAGCGGCGGAGCGGCAGCTCCCCCTCGTCCGGGAACGCCGGGTCGCCATCGCTGATTCGCAAGCTGGTTCCGTTGGGGATCCGGCTGTTGCCGCAGGCGTCGGACATCAGCAACACCTTCTGACCGGTGGGCGACACGAGCAGGACGTCGAGATCGTCCGGGTAGCTGTGGCTGAGGTTCTTGAGCACGACCGAGGTGTCCTCGACAACACCAGGCAGTCCCGACACTCGCTCGATCACGGGATAGGTCGACGCTGGGCCGGCGCCTGTCGTGCCGCCCGGGATGACGACGGACCGGGTCTGCGTCGCGATGATGATCCGGAAGCCACCGGAGACCACGCCGCGGTCGGTGAGCAGGTGGGTGGGCTGACCGTTCGGCCCGGTGTGGAGCGGGTTGCGGTCGTGGACGTACAACCGCCAGTCGCCGTTGGGGTTCTCTCCCCGGAAGGCAGACAGCTGTCGGCCGTACCAGGGAAAGGCAGTGCCTCGCGCGGGTGCCGGCGGCGGGAAGTCCTCCTGATAGCTGGGCGTCGGCCGGTACCGACCCGAGGTGCACCCGGTGCGTGGCATGGAGGTGGAAGCCTCGTCGTCGAAGGTCCAGTACTGATCGGTCACGGGCTGGGACCCGCAGACTGCGGAGGCAAGGACCACGGCCGTACCTTCGGGGGACACGAGGAGGAAGTCGACGTCGGAGGGGTAGCCGAGCGCCACTCGGTTGAGATCGACGTTCACGTCGGTGATCGGTCCGTCGATCCCCCAGGTCGTCACGCGGGACGGGTAGGGGTCGACCGGCTGCGGGGTGCGGTCGCCGGTGGGCTGGGCGATGTGGATCGCGGTGGTTGACGCCGGCGCGGTCGTGCCGGCTTCCGCGGACGGACCCGAGCCGGCCAGCAGCCCGGCGGTCACCGTGGTGGCGAGCGTCGCGGCCGCGACGCGACGACGGGTCGAGGTCGTGAGCACGTCAGCCGGCCCGGTAGAAGTACGGGTCCAGCACGGAGACCTCGGTGATCGAGTCGACCGGCAGCTCGTTGGTGGACGCGGCCGACCGGATCGACTCCGGTGACGGCCCGTCGTAGACGCAGAAAGTGCGGGTCCGGTCCGGGGACACATAGCTGTGCACCCAGGTGACGTCGTGCTGGAGGTTGCCATCGACGACGTTCAGGCAGGCACTGGCACCTTCGGCGGTCTGGGGGATCTCGAGGCCGTCCGGGAAGGTGCGTTCGACGAGGTAACGGGGCATGACTCTCTCCTTGGTCGGGTGACGATCGGTGGGACCGACGCTAGGAGCGCAGCACGGCAGGCACGTCCGTGTGCAACACCCAGATTGGCATGCCGACACCTACTTTGGCGCGAGCTTCGCTCCGTGCCGTGACTCCACACTTGGCCAGCACCGACGACACGTGGTGCTCCACCGTGCGGCGGGAGAGGTGGAGCCGAGCGGCGATGTCGCTGTTGGACAAACCGTCCACGACGAGGTCGTGCACCTCGACCTCCCGCGCTGTCAGTCCGGCCGGATGGGCGCGGGTGGCCGGCCGCGGCCCGCGCGGCACAGGAGCGCCGTGTTCGCGCAGCTTGCTGCGCAAGAGGGAGGCCACGGGTCGGGCACCGAGACGATCCAGGATGGCGAGCGCGGCCGCGATGTCGTCGGGTTCTCCGTCGGCCAGGGCCAGTGCCTGCTCGTAGGGACAGCGAAGCTGGTCCCACTGCTCGGCGGCGGCCCGCCACTCTCCCTCGATCTGCAGACGAAACGGCTCGGCAGCCAATCGCGGAGGTTCGTCCACGAGCCCCAGCCGCCACATCCAGAACCCGGTCTCGCCCTGGGCCCAATGACTGTCGGTCTCCAGCGCCTGCGCGTACGCCGCTTCGAGTGCTGCGACGTGACTCCGGTCGTCGGTGAGCCACATCAGCTCCGCAGCCGCGCAAATCGACGGCCACCGGTGTTGCAGCTCCAGGCCACTCATCGCCAGCGCATCGTCGAGCGGCTCGGTCGGTCGCGGGTCACCGCGACGGACGCGGAGCCGCGCGAGCACGCCGAGCGCGGTCAGTCGGGTGATCGGCGACTCGACCTTGACGAGCGGGGAGGCGATCTCGCCCGACTCGTCCCACCGACCCTGCTCGAGCAGGATGCGCGCCTGCCAGGCCCGCGCATAGTCGAGCGTGTAGTCCTGGTCCCGGTGCCGCGCCAGATCGGCGGCCTCGGCGAGCCAGCCCAAGGCGGCTTCGTAGAGCCGCGCCTCTCCTCCTCCGCTGCCGAGCATGGAGAGCGCGTCGGCTGCCAGCCGCCGGTCGCCGACCTCGATGGCGGCCAGCCTCACGCTCTGCAGGATCTCGATGCCGGGACCCGGGTCTCCCGTCACCAGCTCCGTCACGCCCTCCACCAGCCGCGACTGCAGGACGTCGTGGCCGGAGCCCACCGTCCGTGCGACAGCGGCGGCCTCCCGGGCCAGCTCGACGGCTGGCGCGCGCCGCCGCGCGAACATCTCGTGGCGGGCTGCCGTTCGGAGCGCGCGGGTGAGTTCGGCGCTGGGCCCGAGCGGGCGCAGCCGTTCGACAGCCAGGTGCAGCTCTCGCTTCGCGCCGACTGGATCTCCCGCCCGCCACCTGATCCGGGCCGCCTCCGTGCGGGCGGCCTCGGTCACGCGCGGATCGCCGTGGCGCTCGGCGACGCTCAGCCCTTCTCGTGCAACGGCCCAGGCCTCGGCGACTGCTGCGGTCTCGACCAAGGCGTCGGCAAGCACGAGCAGGAGCTCGACCCGGTCCGGTTCGCTGAGCCGGGAGGCGTGGCCACGTGCGGCGCTGAGGAAGGACACCGCCTGGCCGGTGGCGCCGTGCTCGAGTGCGTCCCGGCCGGCGCGCACGGCATGAAGTAGGACCAGGTCCGGCGCTTCCGCCCCGATGGCGTGATGCGCCAGCCGGGCCGGGTCGGCAGCCCCGGTCTCCTCCAGCAGCCGCACCATGTCGCCGTGCAGCTGGAGACGACGCCATCCAGGCACCGAGTGATAAGCGGCCAGCCGAGCCAGGTCGTGGTGAAACCTGAGCACGGGACCGTCTGCGAGCAGGATCCCGGCGAGCCGTGGACCGGTGGCGACGTCGGGGCTGAGCCCTAGCCATGGGCGGACCAGGTCGGACTGCAGGCCGCGCGGTTCAGCGGACACGCCGGCCACCAGTAGTCGCTCGTCCTCGTTGAGATCGGAGAGTCGTCCGATGACGGCGTCTCGCACCGTCGGCGGCAGCCCCTTGCCACCGTTCGCGATCACCTCGGTCACGTAGAACGGGTTGCCATCGGTCATCTGCATGACCTCGTCGGTAGCCAGCCCAGAACCCTCGACGAGAACGCCCACCGCGTCTGCGGAGAGAGGCTCGACGTCCAGGCGGTGCACCGTGCCCCGCTGGCGCGCGAGATCAGCCAGGGCCCGCCGGAACGGGTGGCGTTCGGTGATCTCGTCGGGACGGAACGTGACCACGACCATGACCGGCACCGACTCGATGCGACGCCCGAGGTACTGCAGCATGGCCGCAGTCGAGTCGTCACACCAATGAGCGTCCTCGACGACGAGCAGGGTCGGCGCTCTGCGCTGTCGCAGCGCCTCGAGCAGAGCGCCGAAGGCGTCGTACGGGTCGCTCGCCGCTCGCACCGCGCGCAGCAGCGGATCGCCGACCTGCAGCGCGACGTCGAGCAGTGGGCCCATCGGACGAGGAGTGACCAGCGGCTCGCACCAGCCGACCCAGGCGTCGTCGTACGGTGCGAGCTGGCGAACGAGCGAGGTCTTGCCGCCGCCAGCCTCTCCGGCCACGAGGACCAACGAACCGCGGCCCGCGGCAGCCGCGGCCCACCACCCGTCCAGGAGGGAGAGGTGGCGCTCACGCTCCAACAGCAGTGACACGTCTGGATGCTAGTGCCGTTCCCGGTGACTGGCGGGCGCGCTGACGCCGGGCGAACTCAGGTGGGGATCCGCGAGCGAGGCATCACAACAGACCGCCGAGCACCGGCGGCAGTCCCGGTTCGGCCCGCGCTCGACCAGCGTGAGGATCGCGTCCAGGTCGAGGTGCTCCTCGATGGCGTCGGCGATCGCGTCGATCCGGGCCTCGCGGGCCGCGGCGAACGACACCTCGCCGGCGCGGAAGCCGTCGATGCCGGTCACGCCGGCGACCAGCTCCAGCCACGCGGCCCGGAACGCGTCGCCCTCCAGGCAGCCGTGCCACATGGTGCCGAGCACCGCGCCCGAGCGAGCCCCCACCGGGAAGTCGCTCGCTCTCGCCGACCTCCACCCGCCCGTGGTGGATCTCGTAGCCCGACACGGGGACGCCCAGGGCCTGCCCCGTCGGCAGGGCCAGCACCTTGTCGGCCCCGAACGTCGTGTGTACGTCGAGCAGCCCGAGCCCCTCAGCGGTCGCGCCCGGCTCGCCCTCGACGCCATCGGGGTCGCTGACCCGACGGCCCAGCATCTGGAAGCCGCCGCAGATGCCGAGCACCGCACGGCCCTTGGCCGCGTGCTCCTGGATCGCCGTGTCCAGCCCGCGATCCCGCAGCCAGCCGAGGTCGGCCAGGGTCGCGCGGGTGCCGGGCAGCACCACCACGTCGGCCGAGTGCAGCGCGCGCGGGTGGTCGACGAACGCGACCTCCACCTGGGGCTCGAGGCCGAGGGCGTCGATGTCGGTGAAGTTGCTGATCCGCGGCAGCCGCACCACGGCGACGCGCAGCCGGTCGCCCTCGGTCGGGGCCGCGGCCGCGCGGTCGCCGACCGACAGCGAGTCCTCGGAGTCGAGCCAGAGGTCGGGCAGCCAGGGCAGGACCCCGAGCACCGGCCGGTGGGTCACCGCCTCCAGCGTCTCGAGGCCGGGCCGCAGCAGACCGACGTCGCCACGGAACTTGTTGATCACCAGCCCGCTGAGCAACGCCTGGTCGGCCTCCTCGAGCAGCGCGAGGGTGCCGTGCATGGCGGCGAAGACACCGCCGCGGTCGATGTCGCCGACCAGCAGGGCCGGGATCGAGGCGTGCCGGGCGAGGCCCATGTTGATGAAGTCGTGCCGCCGCAGGTTCACCTCCGCCGGGCTGCCGGCGCCCTCGCACACCACGACGTCGAAGCGGGAGGAGAGGTCGTCGAACGCGGCGTACGCCGCCGTGGCCAGCGCCTCGCGACCGCCGGCGAAGTCGCGGGCGTCGAGCTGCCCGGCCGGGCGCCCCATGACCACGACGTGGCTGCCGCGGTCACTGCCCGGCTTGAGCAGCACGGGGTTCATCGCGGCCTCGGGCTCGGCGCGGCTCGCGATCGCCTGGATCCACTGCGCGCGGCCGATCTCCAGGCCCTCCGCGGTGACCATCGAGTTGTTCGACATGTTCTGGGCCTTGAACGGCGCCACCCGCAGCCCCCGGCGCGACAGCGCGCGGCACAGGCCGGTGGTGACGACGGTCTTCCCCGCGTCGGAGGTCGTGCCGAGCACGATCAGGCTGCCGCTCATCCGGCACACCCTAGGGGTGGGCCGGCGTGGTCCATTCCACACGGGCTCGGCGGCCTCGACCGGCAGTCGAGGGCGTACAGTGAGCGCGCTCCCGTCCCAAGCGGGAGCGTCACGGCGTTCCATGAAATCCGGTGCGACTCCGGTGCTGTCCCGCAACTGTGAAGCCGGCCTCTCGAGGGGCCGGACGAGCCAGGTCAAATGGCCCGTGGCCACGTAACTACCCTCGGACGAAGGATAGTTCGTGCGGCAACGGCCATCCCTGGCTCTAGCGGTGCGACGACTTTCGTCCTCCGAAATCCGGAGGATGCTGTGCCCCCCATCAATTCCCTGCGCCGCCGTAAGAAGCTGGTCGGTGCTACCCCTCTCCCTCGCGCTGCTCTTCGCGCTGAGCGCCTGCGGCAGCGACGACGACGGCGGTGACACCGGCGCCGACGAGCCCACGTCCGCCGCGTCCGAATCGGCGTTCCCCGCCACCGTGATGTCCGGGCCGCTGGAGGGCGGCGAGGAGATCACGGTCGAGGCCGAGCCCCAGGCGATCATCTCGCTGAGCCCGACCGCGACCGAGATGCTCTGGGCCATCGGTGCCGACGAGCAGGTCATCGCCGTCAGCGACCAGTCCGACTACCCCGAGGGCGTGCCGACCACGGAGCTCTCGGGCTACGAGCCCAACGTCGAGGCGATCCTCGGCTACGAGCCCGACCTGGTGATCGCGTCCGGCGACAGCGGCGACCTGGTCGCCGGCCTGGGTGCCGTCGACGTGCCGGTGCTCCTGCTTCCGTCGGCGACCACCCTCGACGAGGCCTACTCGCAGATCGAGCGGCTCGGCGCCGCGACGGGGCACCTCGGCGAGGCTGCCGAGGTGGTCAGCGAGATGCAGACCGGCATCGAGGCCGCGCTGGCCGACGGCACCCGACGGTGCCGGCCTGACCTACTTCCACGAGCTGGGCCCGGACCTCTACACGGTCACCGGCGCCACGTTCATCGGCGAGATCTACAGCCTGTTCGGCATGACCAGCATCGCCGACGCCGCCGGCGAGGGCGACGAGTACCCGCAGCTCTCGAGCGAGTACGTCGTCTCCGAGGACCCCGACTTCATCTTCATCGCCGACAACGAGTGCTGCCAGGTCACGCCCGAGGACGTCCAGGCCCGGCCCGGCTGGCAGGAGATGTCCGCGGTGCAGGACGGCCAGATCCACATCGTCAACGAGGACATCACCAGCCGGTGGGGTCCCCGCGTCGTCGAGTTCGTCCAGCTGATCAGCGACCTCCTGGCCGAGCGCGCCGAGCAGCCCGCTAGCTGATCGGACCGGTCATGACGCTGGAGGTCTCGAGAGCGGCGGAGCGGACCGCGCTGCGTGCGGGGGTGCGTCGCTGGTACGCGACGCGCCCCTCGGCGCGGGCGCTCAAGTTCGCCCTCGGGACCGTCGTGCTGGCCGGCGCCCTGCTTGCCGGGGTGCTGGTCGGCGCGGCCGGCCTCAGCGTCCGAGGCGTCCTGCTGGAGCTGCTCGACGGGATCCCCGGAGTGCACGTCGACTCCGGGCTCTCGAAGACCCAGCAGGCGATCCTCTGGCAGATCAGGCTGCCGCGGGTGGTGCTCGGCGCGATGGTCGGCGCCACCCTCGCGGTCGCGGGCACGGCGTACCAAGGCGTGTTCCGCAACCCGCTCGCCGACCCCTACCTGCTCGGGGTCTCCAGTGGCGCCGGTCTCGGGGCGACACTGGGGATCGTGGCCGGTGGCGGCATCGGCCCCCTGGGCATCCCGCCCCTGGCGTTCCTCGGCGGGGTGCTCGGGGTCGCGGCGACGTACGCCCTCGGCCGCAGCGTCGGCGGCAACCGCGGCGCCGTCGTGATCGTGCTGGCCGGCGTCGCGGTCGGTGCGTTCTTCAACGCGATCCAGAACTTCGTGCAGCAGCGCTACGACGACTCGCTGCTCGCCGTCTACTCCTGGATGCTCGGCCGGCTCAGCACCGACGGCTGGTCCGACGTGCTCATCGCGCTGCCGTACGTCGTGGTCTCCTGCGGCACGATCATGCTCTACCGGCGCACGCTCGACGTGATGGCCGTCGGCGATGTCGAGGCCAGCAGCCTCGGCGTCAACCCCGCCCGGGTGCGCCTGGTGCTGGTGCTCGCCGCCACGCTCGGCACCGCTGCGGTCGTCAGCGTCAGCGGGCTGATCGGCTTCGTCGGCATCGTGGTGCCGCACGCCGTGCGGCTGCTCTTCGGCGCGGCCCACCACACCCTGCTGCCGCTCGCGCTGCTGTTCGGTGCGGCCTTCCTGGTGCTCGCCGACGTGGCCGCCCGGTATGCCCTGGCGCCGGCCGAGCTGCCGATCGGCGTGGTCACCGCGGTGGTCGGTGCGCCGTTCTTCCTGATCGTGCTGCGTCGCTACAAGGGGCAGCTGTGACCAGCCGCGACCGCGGTCGAGTGTCGCGACGTCGGCGTCGAGCGCGGCGGCATGTCCGTCGTGGCCGGCGTCGACCTGGAGATCGAGACCGGCGACTGGGTGGCCATCGTCGGCCCCAACGGCGCCGGCAAGACCTCGCTGCTGCACGCCATCGCCGGGCTGCTGCCCGCCACGGGCCGGATCGAGGTGGCGGGGCTGGACCCCGCGCACGCGTCGCGGCGCCGGATGGCGCGGGTGGTGGCGCTGATGCCCCAGAGCCCGATCGTGCCCGAGGGAGTCAGCGTGCGCGAGCTGGTGCAGCTCGGGCGCACCCCCCACCTGCGGAGGTTCGGCACGGAGTCGGCCGCCGACCGCGCGGCCGTGGCCCGGACGATCCGCCGGCTCGAGCTCGAGGAGCTGGCGGACCGCCCCGCGGTCGAGCTCTCCGGCGGCGAGCTGCAGCGCGTCGTGCTCGGTCGCGCGCTCGCCCAGGAACCCCAGGTGCTGCTGCTCGACGAACCCACCAGCGCGCTCGACATCGGCCACCAGCAGGCGGTGCTCGACCTGGTGCAAACGATGCGCGTCGAGGACGGGCTGACGGTCGTCGCGGCCATGCACGACCTGACCCTGGCCGGCCACTACGGCCGGCGGGTGGTGCTGCTCCACGACGGCCGCGTGGTCGCCGACGGTTCGCCCGAGGCCGTGCTCGAGCCGGCCCGGCTCGCCGAGGTGTACGGCGCCCGCGTCGAGGTGCTGCACCGCGACGCTGGTCCGGCCGTGCTGCCGTTGCGGGCCCGGCCGTGAGCGTCGTCGTCGCGACCGCGCTCGACGGCGTGGCTGATGGAGCCGCCGCTGCGGGCCCACCCGGTGGTGGGCTTCGGCCGCTACCTGGGTGCCGCGGAGCGCCGCGTGCCCTCCGCGCCACCCGGCCGGGCGATGGCTGCCGGCGCGGTCGCGTGGTCGGCCGGAGCCGCTGGAGCCGCCGCGCTGGGCCTCGGCCTGGAGCGGGTCGCCGCGCGCGCCGGACGGCCGTGGGGTGCGCTGCTCCGCGGCCTGGTGCTGTGGCCGCTGCTGTCCGCACGGATGCTGTTCGCCGAGGTGACCGCGGTCGAGACCGCTCTGGCCGACGGCCCGGCCTCCGGTGCCCGGGCGCTGTCCCGGATCGTCAGCCGCGACACCGAGGGCCTGTCGGACGACGGAGATCCGCGGCGCTGCGGTGGAGTCGCTGGCCGAGAACCTCTCGGACTCCCTGGTGGCGCCGCTGTTCTGGTACGTCGTCGCGGGTCTCCCCGGTGCCGCCGTCTATCGCTTCGCCAACACCGCCGACGCCAGCTGGGGCTACCTCACGCCGCGCTGGCGGTACGCCGGCCGCCCGGCCGCCCGCGCCGACGACGCGCTGAACCTCGTGCCCGCCCGGCTGACCGCAGCACTCCTGCTCGGCCCGGCCGGACTGGCCCGGCCTGCGTACCGAGGCGCGCAAGACCTCGTCGCCCAACGCCGGCTGGCCGATGGCCGCGATGGCGCTGCGGCTCGACCTGCGGCTGACCAAGCGAGACCACTACGACCTGCATCCCTCGGGCTCGCCGGCCGGACCCGAAGCCGTGCCCGCCGCGGTGCGCGTCGCCCGGCGCGCTGCCGCCCTAGCCGTGGGGCTCGCCGTCGTCGGCGAGGCCGTCATCCGTCGATCCAGAGGAGCACGATCATGACCACCACCCAGCCCAGCCCGCCAGCCCTGCCGCGTCCCGGCAAGAAGGTGCACCCGCCGCGGCGCGAGGTCGCGTCGCTCGTGCTGGTCAACACCGGCGACGGGAAGGGCAAGTCCACGGCCGCGTTCGGCACCATCATGCGAGCGGTGGCCCGTGACTGGTCGGTGTGCGTGGTGCAGTTCATGAAGTCGGGCAAGTGGAAGGTGGGCGAGGAGGCCGTCGCCCGCAAGCTCGGCGTCGAGTGGTGGACGATCGGCGACGGCTTCACCTGGGAGTCCGACGACCTCGACCGGTCCGCGGGGATCGCGCGCGAGGCCTGGAAGGCGGCCGCCGAGGCGCTCGCGTCCGGTCGCTACGACCTGGTGGTGCTCGACGAGGTGACCTACCCGGTCAACTACGGCTGGATCGAGGGCGAGCAGGTGTGGACCGCGATCCGCGACCGGGCGGAGACGACCAACGTGTTCTGCACCGGTCGCAACGCCCCGGAGGCGCTGATCGAGCTGGCCGACACCGTGACCGAGATGCGCATGGTCAAGCACGCCTACGAGACCGGCGTCCGTGCCCGCCGGGGGATCGACTTCTAGTGGCAGATCCCTCCACGACTCCCTGCACGATCACGGCGACCGGCAGGTGCCGGCCGGCGCCCTCGACCTCGCGGTCAACGTGCTCGCGCCGACGCCGGAGTGGCTCCGGTCGGAGCTGAGCGCGGTCGACCTGGCGGCGTACCCCGACGAGGCGGAGGCGCTGGCTGCGGTGGCCGCCCGGCACGGCGTACCCGTCGAGGAGTGCCTGCTCGTCAACGGCGCGGCCGAGGCGTTCTGGCTGATCGCCCAGGCGCTGCGGCCGCGGCTCGCCGCCTGCGTGCACCCGTCGTTCACCGCTCCGGAGGCCGCGCTGCGGGCCACCGGGGTGCCGGTGGTGCAGGTGCACCGCGACCCGGCCGCCGACTTCGCCCTGGATCCGTCGGCGGTGCCCGACGAGGCCGACCTGGTCGTGCTCGGCCGACCGGACAACCCCACCGGGCGGCTGGAAGCACTCGACGTCATCTCGGCGCTCGTGCGTCCCGGCCGGGTGATCGTGGTCGACGAGGCCTTCGCCGACTTCCTGCCCGACGCCGCTGGCCTGCACCCGTCGCACCTGCCCGGCGTCGTGTGCGTGCGCAGCCTGACCAAGCTCTGGGGCCTCGCCGGTCTCCGGGTCGGCTACCTCCTCGCCGAGCCGACGACTGGTGCGCCGGCTCGCAGCGGTCCGGCAGCCGTGGCCGGTCAACGCGCTCGCGCTGCGGGCGACCACCTTGCTGTGCGCCGCCGAGGACGAACGAAGCGCCCGTGCCGTGAGCGTGGCCGCCGCCCGGCGCGAGCTGGTCGACGGGCTCGCCGGGCTGCCGGTCGAGGTCTGGGAGTCGCCGGCCAACTTCCTGCTGCTGCGGGCCGACGTGCCCGACCTGCGCGAGCGGCTGCTCGAGCCTCGACATCGCCGTACGCCGCGGCGAGACGTTCCCCGGCCTGGACTCGCACTACGTCCGCGTCGCGGTGCATCCCGACCCCGACGCCCGGGCCCGGTTGCTCGCCGGCCTGCGGGCAGGTGCTGGGCGAGCGACCCGCCCCACGGCCGCCGCGTCCAGCCGCGCGCTCGCCGGCCTCGCGCACCCTGATCCTCGGCGGTGCGAGGTCGGGCAAGTCCCGGCACGCCCAGCAGCTGCTGGCCCACCAGGCCGAGGTGCTCTACGTCGCCCCCGGTCCGGTGCCCGACGACGAGGACGCCGACTGGGCGGCCCGGGTGGCCGCACACCAGCGCAACCGCCCCGCGACCTGGACGACGGTCGAGACCCGCGACGTCGCCGCCGCGCTCGCCCGGGCCGACGAGCCGGTGCTCGTCGACTGCCTCGCCACCTGGCTCGCCGAGACCATGTCGGTGGTCGGCGCCTGGGACTCCGAGGACGGCGACACCGAATGGCACGCACGACCTCGACCACGAGGTCGACCGCCTGCTGGAGGCGTGGCGCTCGGTGTCCGTGCCGGTCGTCGCGGTCAGCAACGAGGTCGGGTCGGGCGTGGTGCCCGGGACCCGCGCGGGCGTGCTGTTCCGCGACGCGCTGGGCCGGCTCAACCAGCGCCTGGCCGATGCATCCGAAGACGTCCGAGTCGTCGTGGCCGGACGAGTGCAGCGGCTCCCTGGAGGAACCTCATGACCTCGATCACCGCGCCCGACCAGGAGGCCCGAGCGGCCGCCCGCGCTGCGGCTCGACGCACTGGCCAAGCCGCTGGGCGCGCTCGGTCGGCTCGAGGACCTCGCGGTCTGGCTGGCCGGCGTGCAGGGCACCGCGCCCCGACGGCACCCGAGTCGGTCGCGGTCGTGCTCTTCGCGGGCGACCACGGGGTGACCAGTGGTGACCGCGCCGTGTCGGCGTACCCGCGCGACGTGACCGCGATGATGGTGCACGAGTTCCTGCGCGGGGGCGCGGCCGTCAACGTGCTCGCCCGCGCCAACGACGCCCGCGTGCGGGTGGTCGACATCGGCGTCGACGCCGACCTGCTCGACACCCCGCCGGAGGTCGTGAAGCACAAGGTCCGCCGCAGCAGCGGCGCGATCGACCGCGAGGACGCGCTGACGGTCGAGGAGACCGAAGCGGCGCTCCTGGCTGGGGCGACGATCGCCGACGAGGAGATCGAGGCGGGCGCCGACCTGCTGGTGCCCGGCGACATGGGCATCGGCAACACCACCGTCGTCGCCGCGCTGGTCGGTGCCGCGCTGGGCCTCGAGGCCCGCGACGTGGTCGGGCGCGGCACCGGCATCGACGACGCGACGCGCGACAGCAAGCTGGCCGTGGTCGACGCCGCCCTGGCTCGGGCCCGGCCGCACCGCGACGACCCCGTCGCCCTGCTGCGCGTGATCGGGCAGCGCCGACGTCGCGGCGATGACCGGGTTCCTGCGCCGGGCCGCCGAGCGCGGCGTACCTGCTCTTCTCGACGGCGTGGTCTCGGGCGCCTGCGCGGTGCTGGCCGAGCGGCTCGCTCCCGGAGCCGCGGCCTGGTGGTGCGCCGGACACCGGTCCACCGAGCCGGCCCACCGGCTGTCCCTGGAAGCGCTCGGGCTCGAGCCCGTCGTCGACCTGGGCATGCGGCTCGGCGAGGCGACCGGTGCCCTGGTCGCGCTGCCGGTGCTGCGCGCGGCGCCCACGCTGCTGACCGAGATGTCGACCCTCGCCGAGATCCTGGGGACCGAGCCGGACCCGCAGCCGTGAGCGTGCTGGCCGACGGACTGCGGCTGGCGGTGGGCACCCTGACGGTGGTGCCGGTGCCGCCACCGCGTGCGGTCGGCCCGTCGGTGGCGCGCGGTCGCGATGTCGATCGCCCCCGTCGCCGCCGCTGCCGGTGGCCGCGGCCGGCGTCGCTGCGGTGTACGCCGGCGACGGGCTCGGCGCTGCCCACCCCTGCTCACCGCGACCCTCGCCGTCGCGGGCCTGGCCCTGGCCTCGGGCGCGCTGCACCTCGACGGCCTCGCCGACACCGCCGACGGTTTCGCCGTGCCCGGCGGACGCGAGCGACGGTTGGAGGTGATGCGTCGCGGCGACGTCGGGCCCGGCCGGTGTCGGTGGTGCTCGTCTTCGTGCTGCTCGCTGCAGGTCGGCTGCGCTGGCCGGCGTGCTGGCGGCACAGCGGCGCGACCACCGCCGCGGTGACCCTGGTGCTCGCCGTCGCCGTCAGCCGGGCGGGGCTGGCGCTGGCCTGCGTGCGCGGCATCTCGCCCGCCCGGACCGACGGGCTCGGCTCGGGGGTGTCCGGCACCGTGCCGCGCGCCGTGGCCCTCGCGGTCGGGCGTGCTGCTGGCCGCGGCTCGCGTACGCCGTGCACGGCGTACGCGGGGCTGGCTGGGGTGCTCGCCGCGGCCCTCGCCGTCGGCCTGGTGCTGCTGGCTGCTCGCCGCAAGCGATCGGTGGCGTCACCGGAGACGTGCTCGGCGCCTGCGTCGAGGTCGCCCTGACTGTCTACCTGCTGGCCGAGGTCGCCGACCCCTCGGCCGGCTGACTAAGCCGACCAGCTCGATGAAGTCGAGCAGCAGCTCGTGCACGCGCTCGGGCTGCTCGATCTGGACGAAGTGGCTGCCGTCGAGCTCGAGGTAGCCGGCGCCGGGGATCCGGTCGGCCGCTGACTTCATGTCGCGCGAGCCGGCCAGCAGGTCGTGCTTGCCCGCGACGAACATCGCCGGCACCGTCACCTTGCTCAGCCGCACCCGGGCATGCCGCGAGGTGCTGATCGCCAGGTGCATGTACCACTGCACCGGCACCTGCAGGAACTCCTTGATCGCCACGACGGCGAGCTCGGGGTCGGGCACCGGGTGGAGGAAGCGGGTCAGGGTCAGCAGGTCGATCGTGCGCGGCCCGATCGGCAGCCGCGAGGTGACCGGCGACAGCGCCAAGCCGCTGTGCTTGAGCGCTCGGGCGACGTTGACCGTCACGGCGCGGGCCACCGGGTGAGGCAGCCGGAACGGGCGCGAGCATCGTGCGGAACGTGTCACCCGGCACGCCGCAGACGGCGAAGAGCCCGGTCACCCGCTCGGGATGGCGCACCGCGAGCTCGAACATCGTGTTCACGCCCATCGACCAGCCCATCAGCACGGCCTGGTCGATGCCGAAGTGGTCCATGACCGAGAGGCCGTCCTCGACGAAGTGCTCGATCTCGACGTGGCTCGGGTCGCGCGGGCGCTCGGAGCCGCCGACGCCGCGGTGGTACCAGGACACGACGCGTACGCCGCAGTCCGGGCTCAGCAGCGCCGGCCACATGAACGGGTTGGTGCCGAGCCCGTTGCACAGGACGACGGTGGGCCCGTCGATCAGCAGGTCGGGGTCGTTGGTCCAGGCGCGCAGGTGGGTGCCGTCGTCGGACAGGATGTCGTGATAGCTGATCGACGAGGCGGTGGCGGCCCGGGCAGCTGAGGTCGGCATACCTCAATTGTGCCCGAGGCGAGGTGGCGGATCCGTCAGCGGTGCGCGGCGCGGACCTCGCGTCGGTCGGCTCGGACCGGGACGCCCTCGCCTCGAAGTAGTCGGCGACGTCCTCGCGTTCGGCTCGTCGCTGGGCGCACTGCGTGGCAGCGAGCATGGCGTTGCGGCGGGAGACCTGCTGGGACTCGACGGACCAGGTGCGGGCGGCCGCCGCGAGGTTGGGGATGGTGGGCAGGTACATAGGGGCTCCGAAGGATCGAGTGCGCGTGTGTTCGAAGTTAGACCCCCAGAGACCTCTTGTCCTACCCCGGGCGTGACATCTTTGTGAACTCCAGGCTGGGCTCCAGCCTGGAGCTCAATCCGGAACCGGTCCCGCGATCGTCGCGCCGCTCCGGGTGGCTCCGATGCTGGCGGCGACCACGCAGGCCATGGCGAGCAGCTGCACCGGGCTGAGCAGCTCGTGCAGCACGACGAGCCCGGCGAGCGCGGCGGCGGCCGGCTCCAGGCTCATCAGCACGCTGAAGACCGACGGGCGCAGCGACCGCAGGGCCACCAGCTCGCAGGTGTACGGGATCACCGAGCTGAGCAGGCCGACCAGCGCCCCGAGCATCAGGATCCGGTGCTCGTCGAGCGACGACGTGCCGCCCGCCTCGAGGAGCACCGGCACCAGCAGCACGGCGGCGATGACGCTGGCCATGGTCAGTCCGTCGAACCCGGGCCACCGCCGGCCGGTCTGCGCGCTCAGCAGGATGTACGACGCCCACGCGGCGCCCGCGAGCAGCGCGAAGAGCACTCCGGCCACCGTCAGGTCGGCGCGTTCGAGCCCGAGCAGGAGCACGCCCACGGCGGCCAGCCCCACCCACACGAGGTCGCGGGCGCGCCGGGAGCCGAGCACGGCCAGCGTGAGCGGGCCGACGAACTCGATGGTCACCGCGATGCCCGAGCGGGATCCGGGCGAAGGCCTGGTAGATCGCCCAGTTCATCAGGCCGAGCGTGGCGCCGAACGCCAGCACGACCAGCCAGTCGTCGCGCGACCGTCCGCGCAGCGCCGGCCGCGCGATCAGCATCAGCACCAGCGCGCTCACCGCGAGCCGGACCCAGACGATCGTGGTCGGGTGGGCCTCGTCGAAGAGGTCCTTGGCGACGCCGGCCCCGAACTGCACCGACAGGATGCCGATGAGCACCAGCCAGATCGGCGAGATCGCTCGACCGGCCCCTCGAGAGGCCGATGAGTTCGCCGTGGTCACCGGGTCAATCTAGGAGGAGGATCAGGTAGCACGAGCGAAGGGGACCGCATGAGCACCGTCTTGATGGTCGGCACGCGCAAGGGACTGTGGATCGGCCGCTCGGACGACGACCGCGTCGAGTGGGACTTCACGGGTCCGCACCAGGACATGGAGGAGGTCTACTCCTGCATGGTCGACACGAGGGTCACCGGCCCGGACGGCACGCCCCGGCTGCTGTCGGGTGCGTCCTCGAGCTGGCTCGGGCCGCAGGTGCGCTGGTCCGAGGACCTCGGCGAGACCTGGCACGAGACGCCCAACGGCGCGATCCGCTTCGACGAGGGCGAGGACGCGTCGGTCGAGCGGATCTGGCAGCTGACCCCCGGCGCCGAGGACGGCGTCGTGTGGGCCGGCACCGAGCCCGGCGCGGTGTGGCGCTCGACCGACGGCGGTGAGCACTTCGCCCTCGAGGAGGCGCTGTGGAACCACCCGCAGCGACCCGACTGGGGCGCCGGCTTCGGCGGCCAGGCGTTCCACACGATCCTTCCGCACCCGACCGACCCGGCGTCGGCGACCGTGGCGATCTCGACGGGCGGCGTCTACCAGACCACCGACGACGGCGGCTCGTGGACGGCTCGCAACCAGGGCATCCGGGCCGAGTTCCTGCCCGAGGGCCAGCAGTACCCCGAGTTCGGCCAGTGCGTGCACAAGGTGACCCGGCACCCGTCCCGCCCCGAGCGGCTCTATCCTCCAGAACCACGGCGGCGTCTACCGCTCCGACGACCACGCCGCCTCCTGGCAGTCGATCGCCGACGGGCTGCCGGCCGACTTCGGGTTCCCCGTCGTCGTACACCCCCACGAGCCGGACACGGTCTACGTCTTCCCGCTCAACGCCGGTGAGGGTCGCTACCCGACCGACGGCCGGGCCCGGGTCTGGCGCTCCACGCGACGCCGGTGACCACTGGGAGGCCCTGGACGACGGGCTGCCCGACGACTTCTACGTCGGCGTGATGCGCGATGCCATGACCGCCGACGACCACGACTCCGCGGGCCTGTACGTCGGCGCCCGCAACGGCGCCGTCTGGGGCTCGGCCGACGCCGGAGACACCTGGCGCCAGCTGGTCGCGAACCTGCCCGACGTGATGGTGGTCAGGGCCGCATCCTTCTGAGCCGATCCGTCTGACAGGGCCAGATCGGTCTGGCAGCATGCCGAGATGAGCAGCTTCGAGGTCACCCGGTCGGCGAGCATCGCTGCCGACCCGGCGCTGGTGCACGGGCTGATCAACGACTTCCACGAGTGGCCGAAGTGGTCGCCGTGGGAGGACCTCGACCCGGACATGGAGCGCACGCACTCGGGTGCCGAGTCCGGCGTCGGCGCCCACTACGCCTGGAACGGCAACCGCAAGGCCGGTGAGGGCTCGATGGAGATCACGTCGTCCTCGCCCGACGAGGTCGGGCTGACCGTCTCCTTCCTGAAGCCGTGGAAGGCGACCAACGACATCGTCTTCGCGCTGGAGCCGACGGCCGACGGCACCGAGGTGACCTGGACGATGCGCGGCGAGCAGAAGGGCCTGATGGCGATCCTCGGCAAGGTGATCCCGATGGACCGGCTGGTCGGCAAGGACTTCGAGAAGGGCCTGGCACCGGCGCTCAAGGCGGCTGCCGAAGCCTGACCGTACGCGCGCTTGCTAGACCCATGACCGACCCCACCTCTGCGCCTGACATCAAGCCGCGCTCGCGCGACGTCACCGACGGCCTGGAGAAGGCCGCGGCCCGCGGCATGCTGCGGGCGGTAGGCATGCAGGACGAGGACTTCGCTGAAGCCCCAGATCGGCGTCGCGTCGAGCTGGAACGAGATCACCCCCTGCAACCTCTCGCTCGACCGGCTGGCCAAGGCGGTCAAGAACGGCGTGCACGCGGCCGGTGGCTACCCGCTCGAGTTCGGCACCATCTCGGTCTCCGACGGCATCTCGATGGGCCACGAGGGCATGCACTTCTCGCTGGTCTCGCGCGAGGTGATCGCCGACTCCGTCGAGACCGTGATGATGGCCGAGCGCCTCGACGGCTCGGTGCTGCTGGCCGGCTGCGACAAGTCGCTGCCCGGCATGATGATGGCCGCCGCCCGGCTCGACCTCGCCTCCGTCTTCCTGTACGCCGGCTCGATCATGCCCGGCCAGGTCGACGGCCAGGACGTCACGATCATCGACGCCTTCGAGGCCGTCGGCGCCTGCCTCGCCGGCAAGATCACCCGCGAGGAGGTCGACCGGATCGAGCGGGCGATCTGTCCCGGCGAGGGCGCCTGCGGCGGCATGTACACCGCCAACACGATGGCCGCCGTCGGTGAGGCGCTCGGCATGTCGCTGCCCGGCTCGGCCGCGCCGCCCGCCGTCGACCGGCGCCGCGACGGGTTCGCGCACCGCTCCGGCGAGGCCGTGGTCGAGCTGCTGCGCCGCGGCATCACCGCGCGCCAGATCATGACCATGGAGGCGTTCGAGAACGCGATCACCGTCGTGATGGCGCTCGGCGGCTCCACCAACGCCGTACTCCACCTGCTGGCGATGGCCCGCGAGGCCGAGGTCGACTCACCATCGACGACTTCAACCGGATCGGCGACAAGGTGCCGCACCTCGGCGACCTCAAGCCGTTCGGCAAGTACGTCATGAACGACGTCGACAAGGTCGGCGGCATCCCGGTCGTGATGAAGGCCCTGCTCGACGCCGGCCTGATGCACGGCGACTGCCTGACCGTCACCGGCAAGACGATGGCCGAGAACCTCGCCGACCATCGCGCCGCCCGACGCTCGACGACGACGTGATGCGCAGCTGGACCGGCCGATCCACGCCACCGGCGGCCTGACCATCCTCAAGGGGTCGCTGGCCCCCGAGGGCGCGGTCGTGAAGATCGGCCGGCTTCGACGAGTCGGTCTTCACCGGCACCGCCCGCGTCTTCGACGGCGAGCGCGCCGCGATGGACGCGCTCACCGAGGGCACAGATCACGGCCGGCGACGTCGTCGTGATCCGCTACGAGGGTCCCAAGGGCGGTCCCGGCATGCGCGAGATGCTCGCCATCACCGGCGCGATCAAGGGCGCCGGGCTCGGCAAGGACGTGCTGCTGCTCACCGACGGCCGCTTCTCCGGCGGTACGACGGGCCTGTGCGTCGGCCACGTCGCACCGGAGGCCGTCGACGCGCGGTCCGATCGCGTTCGTGCGCGACGGCGACCAGATCACGCTCGACGTGCTCAACCGGACCCTCGAGGTCGAGATGCCGGACCTCGAGGAGCGCAAGGTCGGCTGGGAGCCGCTGCCGCCGAAGTACACGCGGGGCGTGCTCGGCAAGTACGCCAAGGTCGTCCAGTCCGCCGCCCACGGTGCCGTGACCAGCTGACCTGTGCCTGTTGACTCTCCTCGGGATCGCACGGTCCTGATCTCGGTCGGTGTCGTCATGCTCGCGCTGCTCCTGCTCGCCGGCGGCGTACGGCCTTCGACGACGAGCCCGGCGGCGCGCCGACGGACCGCGTCGCGCCGGTGCGCCGACGCCGTCGCAGCCGGCTCGCCGACGCTGCGTCCTGCCGACCGAGCCGACCGCCGTCCGAGACCGCCTCCGGCGACCCGCCGCCCGAGCCCGGCGCCGACCTCCCGCACGGTGGGCGCACGGATCTTCGACGGCAACCGGTTCCTGGTGGCCTACTACGGCACCGGCGGCACCGGCGCGCTGGGCGTGCTCGGCGAGAGCGCCGCCGGCCGTGATGCACCAGCGGCTGATGCGCGCGGCCAGGCCGTTCCGGCAGCCCGGCCAGCCGATCACGCCGGTCTACGAGCTGATCGTGACGGTGGCCGACGCCGCGCCCGGCCCCGACGGCGACTTCAGCCACGACATCGCCCGCGACACCGTCGAGCTCTACGTCCGCGCCGCGCACGACCACGGCGCCCTGCTGCTGCTCGACATCCAGCCCGGCCGGTCGGACTTCAAGGCGGTGGCGCAAGCGCTGGGCCTGGGCGCTGCAGTACCCCAACGTCGGGCTGGCCCTGGACCCCGAGTGGCGGATGCACCGCCGGGAGGTGCCCGGGCAGGTGATCGGGTCGGTCACGGCCGACGAGGTCAACCGCACCTCCGCCTGGCTCTCGCGCCTGACCGCCGACCACGACCTGCCCGAGAAGCTGTTCGTGCTGCACCAGTTCCGCACCGACATGATCGAGGACATCGGCGCTCGTCCGCCGCCGGCTCGGCCTGGCGCTCGTGCAGCACGTCGACGGCTTCGGCACGCCCGGGCAGAAGCTGGCGACGTACCACGCCGTCGAGCACTCCTCGAAGTTCAGCATGGGCTTCAAGCTGTTCTACGACGAGGACATCCACCGGATGGGCCCGGCCGAGGTGCACCGGATCCGGCCGTATGTCCGCTTCATCAGCTTCCAGTGAGATAGACAGTGCCGGTGAACACGCCGACGAGCTCGACGCCGCGGACGTCCTCGGCGTCCACCGCGACCGGTTCGTCGGGCGCCGAGACGCCGCTCGTCTACTTCGACGGCAACTCGCTGGGCCGGCCGCTGAAGGTCACCGGCCCGCGGCTGGCGGAGTTCGTCGAGGACGAGTGGGGCGGCCGGCTGATCCGCGGCTGGGACGAGCGCTGGTTCGACCTGCCGGAGCGGATCGGCGACGACCTCGGGTCGCTCGTGCTCGGCGCGGCCGCCGGCCAGACCGTGGTCGGCGACTCCACGACCGTGCTGCTCTACAAGCTGATGCGGGCCGCGGTCGCGCTGCGGCCCGGCCGCACCGAGATCGTGGTCGACCGCGACAACTTCCCGACCGACCGCTTCGTCGCCGACGGCGTGGCCCGCGAGTGCGGGCTGACCCTGCGCTGGATCGAGGTCGACCCCGCCGGCGGGGTGACCGCCGAGCAGCTGGCAGCAGGTGGTCGGCCCGCAGACCGCGCTCGTCGTGGTGAGCCAGGTCGCCTACCGCTCGGCCTGGCTGGCCGACGTGCCGACGCTGACCCGGATCGCCCACGACGCCGGCGCCCTGATGCTGGTCGACCTGTGCCACTCGGCCGGCGCCGTGCCGGTGCGAGCTCGACGAGTGGGACGTCGACCTGGCGGTCGGCTGCACCTACAAGTACCTCAACGGCGGGCCCGGCGCGCCGGCGTTCGCGTACGTCGCCGAGCGGCTCCTCGACGAGATCACCCAGCCGATCCAGGGCTGGATGGGCGCCACCGACCCGTTCCTGATGGGGCCGACGTACACGCCGGCGCCGGGCATCCGCCGGATGCTCAGCGGCACCCCGGCCATCGTCGGGATGCTGCCGCTGCAGGACATGCTCGAGCTGGTCGGCGAGGTCGGCATCGACGCCGTGCGGGCCAAGTCGATCGCGCTCACCGAGTACGCCGTCGACCTGGCCGACGAGCTCCTCGCCCCGGTCGGCGTGGCCGTCGCGTCGCCGCGCGACCCCGCAGCTGCGCGGCGGGCACGTCACGCTCACCCACCCGGCGATGCGCGAGGTCACCGCGGCCCTGTGGGAGCGGGACGTGATCCCCGACTACCGCGACCCGGGCGGCCTGCGGATCGGGCTGTCGCCGCTGTCGACGTCGTTCGCCGAGGTGGAGCGCGGCCTGGAGGCTGGTGCGCGAGACGGTCATCCGGATCGCCGGCGACCGTCAGTCCTGGCCCGGAACGGACCGACCAGGCGCGGCCCGGCCAGCCGGCTCTCCAGCCGCCGCGCCTCGCGCTTGATCGGCTGGGCGAGGTACTCGCCGAGGATCACGCCGGCCGCCAGCGCGAGCGCCACGGAGGCGGCGGTGACCATGGCCAGCACGCCGCGGCTGGACGCCGCGGCGTCGCCGGCGGTCAGCAGCGACAGGCCGCGGAAGATCGAGAGACCGGGCAGCAGCGGCACGATCGCCGAGACGACCACGACCAGCGGCGGCACCCGGGCCCAGCCGGCCACGCCGTACGCCACCAGTCCGACCAGCGAGCGCGGCGACACCGGCGGCCCAGGTGCGGTCGAAGCCGGCGTAGTCGCACTCCCTCCGAGGTCAGCATCGCGACCGCGGCCACGAGCGCGATCGGCACCACCACCCGCCAGGGTGAGTACGACGCCACCGCGAACGCCGCCGCCGCGATGCCGGCGCCGACCGCCAGCCACGGTCAGGGTGTCCAGCGCGACCACGCGTCCGGGCACCACGTGCCCGATCTCGACCCCGGCGATCTCGGCGACGGTCAGGCCGCCCGAGACCCCGGCGATCAGGCCCGCCGTCGCCAGCAGCGCCTCGATGATCCGGGCCGAGGCGGTCAGGTAGAACCCCGACAGCGCGTCCTGCAGCGCGCCCATGAACCCGATGCCCGACAGCAGCATGATGATGTTGGCGGTGACCGCCAGCGACGGGTCGATCTCGTCGCTCAGCGCCGCCGCGCCCACGGCCAGCAGCGTCGCCACGCCGCCCCCGGCGATCTGCAGGTAGAAGGTCGGCAGCCGCCGACGCGACATCACCAGCTGGAGCCGGTCGATCACGATGCCCGGCCAGGGCCGCGACGGCGATCACCAGCGCGTCTCCGCCGAGCATCAGCCCGACCCCGGCGCACATCACGCCGGTCGCGACCGTGACCGCCCACCGCGGGGTCTGGTGGCCGGTCGAGGCGATCCGCGCCGCCTCGACCCGAGCCTCGGCCAGGGTCAGCCGGTCCGCGAGCACGTCGCGCACCAGGTGGTCGGCGCGGGTGAGGTCCTCGTAGTCGATGTCGCGCTGCTTCACCTGCCGGATCAGCACGACCGGCGAGATGTCGGGCGCCGACTGGAAGCTCATCGACAGCGACGTGAACGTCACGTCGATGTCGGCCGCCCGCAGCCCGAGGTGGATCGCCAGCGACTGCATCGTCGCGGTGACGTCGGCCGCGCCGGCGCCGTTGGCCATCAACGTCTCGCCGACGCGCAGACACAGGTCCATGGTCAGGTGGACCTCGGGCGACTCCGGCATGGCCCCGATGCTGCCAGGCTGGGCCCTAGTAGTGCAGGTGCGACTCCCAGTCGTCGGGCACGCGGTCGGCCGGGCCCGGCACGGGCTGGTCCTCGGGGTGGGCGGTCGGGGGAGCCAGCGGCTGGCCGAGCACGCCGATCTCCTTGGTGAAGTCCCAGAACCAGTCCTCACCCGGCTCGAAGCTGGTCATCACCGGGTGGCCGGTCGCCTTGAAGTGGGCGGTGGCGTGCTGGCCGGGGGAGGTGTCGCAGCAGCCGACGTGGCCGCACTGGGCGCAGCGGCGCAGGTGGAACCAGAAGCCCCCGTGCTCGTCGCACTCGGCGCAGCCGGTGCCGCTCGGGGGGACGGTGGGGTCGATGGCCTCGCTCATGGTCCGCAAGTCTGGCTCGGGCGTGGGCTTCGCGCGACCGTCGATCCAGGCAATGAGCGCGAAGACCGCGAGGAACAGCACCGTGATCCCCACGCAGGCCACGACGACCGCGCGGACGCCGTCCTCGCGGTGGTCGAGGAACGGGTAGGGGTACCAGCCGCTGAGGCCGCCGACGACGAGCGCCTCCGCCAGCCAGGCGAACGGCCAGATCAGGGCCAGGCCGATCTCGCGTGGCGACCCGCGGGCCGCGGTCCGAACGCCGCCCAGCCCGCGACGGCGAGCACCGGCACGGCCATGTGCAGCAGCTTGTCGGCGACGTAGTCGGCACCCTCCAGGTCGAGCAGCGGCCGCAGCAGCACGAAGTGCACCAGGCCGGTCACCGCGATGCCGCCACGCCGGCCAGCCGAAGCACGCGCCAGCCGCGCCCGTCGCGGGCCGGGTCGCGGGCGAGCTGCGTGGCGGCGATCGCGACGAGCAGGTTGCTCTGGATCGTGAAGTAGGCGACCAGCCGGAGCAGCCGGACGGGCAGGTCGGGGCGGCGTGTGCTCGTCGAGCACCCGGCCGCCCTGGATGATCAGCACCAGCTGGAGCACCAGCGCGCCGATCGCCACGAGCGCGGTGAGTGCATGCCAGCGCCGGGCCCAGGTCATGGACGTGACACTAGGGTCTGGGTGTGCCCGAGGTGAACGAGTACGGCCAGCGCGTCGGCGACCATCTCGTGCCCACCCGGCTACACGGGGTACTTCGGGGACCCGGACGGCTACCGCTGGGAGATCGCCTACATCCCTTCCCCGATCGGACAGGTGGTGCTGCCCATGACGACCAGCCGACCCGAAGACCAAGCTCACCTACGAGCAGGTGAGGGACTCCGGGCTCGCCGACTGGCGCTGGCTGCTCGGTGGCCTGCACGCGCGGTTCGAGACCGGCGACTTCGTCACCGGCATCGCCCTGGCCGACGCGATCGCCGCGGCCGCCGAGGAGGCGAACCACCACCCCGACCTCGACCTGCGCTACCCGTTCCTCGCGGTGAAGCTGGTCAGTCACGACGTCGGCGGGGTGACCTCCCGCGACCTCGCAGCTGGCCCGCCGGATCAGCGAGCTGGCCGCCGCGGCGGGCGTCGCGGCCGACCCCTCGAAGGTCAAGGTGCTCGAGGTCGCGCTCGACACCGCCGACATGCCGGCGGTCCTTCCGTTCTGGGCCGCGGTGCTCGGCTTCGCGAGCGAGAGCGGCCGGGAGGTGATCGACCCCGACGGCCGGATCACGACGCTCTGGTTCCAGGAGACCGAGCCGCACGAGGAGCCGCGGCAACGCTTCCACCTCGACATCGTGGTCCCGATCGAGCAGGCGCAGGCGCGGATCGACGCGGCCCTGGCGGCCGGCGGCACGATGGTCACCGAGGAGCACGCGCCGGCGTTCTGGGTGCTGGCGGACGCCGAGGGCAACAAGGCCTGCGTCTGCACCCCGGAGGGCCGCTCGGGCTGATCGGATGCTGGGATCCGCGATCCCGTATTCTGGGACGAGTGGGAGAGTGGCTGACTGGCGGCTGACCCGAGGGATACGGTGTGCTCATGCTTCAGGACATTCTCGTATGCACCGGGCGTGCCGGCTGACCGATCAGCCAGCGCGTCCTCCCCTCGTTGCCCCGGCGGCCGAGGGGTTTTTTGTTGTGACGAACCCTTTGACCAGCACCGAACGAACACAGGACAGGACCAGATGAGCGAGCAGGTGACAGGCGCACAGAGCCTGATCAGGTCGCTGGAGGCAGCGGGGACCGAGAACATCTTCGGCATCCCCGGCGGCGCGATCCTCCCGGCGTACGACCCCCTCATGGACTCCACGATCCGGCACATCCTCGTACGCCACGAGCAGGGCGCCGGCCACGCCGCGCAGGGCTACGCCTCCGCCACCGGCCGGGTCGGCGTCTGCATGGCGACGTCCGGTCCGGGCGCCACCAACCTGGTCACGCCGATCGCCGACGCCCACATGGACTCCGTGCCGATCGTCGCCATCACCGGCCAGGTCGGCGCCGCGATGATCGGCACCGACGCGTTCCAGGAAGCCGACATCCGCGGCATCACGATGCCGATCACCAAGCACAACTTCCTGGTCACCGACCCCGACGACATCCCGCGCACCGTCGCCGAGGCGTTCCACATCGCCTCCACCGGCCGCCCCGGCCCGGTGCTCGTCGACGTCGCCAAGTCGGCGCTGCAGTCGATGACCACGTTCGCCTGGCCGAGCGAGATCCACCTGCCCGGCTACCGCCCGGTGACCCGGCCGCACGCCAAGCAGATCCGCGAGGCGGCCAAGCTGATCCTCGAGTCGCGGCGCCCGGTCCTGTACGTCGGCGGCGGCACCATCCGCTCGCGCGCCTCGAAGGAGCTCAAGGTGCTCGCCGAGCTGACCGGCATGCCCGTGGTCACCACGCTGATGGCCCGCGGCGCGTTCCCCGACAGCCACCCGCAGCACCTCGGCATGCCCGGCATGCACGGCACCGTCGCGGCGGTCGCGGGTCTCCAGCGCAGCGACCTGATCATCAGCCTCGGTGCCCGCTTCGACGACCGGGTCACCGGCAACCTCGACTCGTTCGCGCCCGGCGCCAAGGTCATCCACGCCGACATCGACCCGGCCGAGATCGGCAAGAACCGCCACGCCGACGTGCCGATCGTCGGCGACGTGCGCGAGGTGATCAGCGACCTGATCGTGGCCCTGAAGACCGAGGCCGACGCCGGCCACACCGGTGACTACGAGGCCTGGGTCGAGTTCCTGGCCGGGGTCAAGAAGAAGTACCCGCTGGGCTACGACACCCCGAAGGACGCGCTGTCGCCGCAGTACGTCATCGAGCGGCTCGGCGTGATCTCCGGCGACGACACCGTCTACACCGCCGGCGTCGGCCAGCACCAGATGTGGGCGGCGCAGTTCGTGAAGTACGAGAAGCCGAACACCTGGATCAACTCCGGCGGCCTCGGCACCATGGGCTTCGCCGTGCCGGCCGCGATGGGCGCCAAGGTCGGCGTGCCGGACCAGACGGTCTGGGCGATCGACGGCGACGGCTGCTTCCAGATGACCAACCAGGAGCTGGCCACCTGCGCGATCAACGACATCCCGATCAAGGTCGCGGTGATCAACAACGAGTCGCTCGGCATGGTGCGCCAGTGGCAGACGCTCTTCTACAACGAGCGCTACTCCAACACCGACCTGCACTCCAAGCGGATCCCCGACTTCGTGAAGCTCGCCGACGCCTACGGCTGCGTCGGGCTGTCCTGCGAGTCGCCCGACGAGGTCGACGCCACGATCGAGAAGGCGATGGAGATCAACGACGTGCCCGTGGTCGTCGACTTCCGGGTGCACCGCGACGCGATGGTGTGGCCGATGGTGGCCGCCGGCACCAGCAACGACGACATCAAGTACGCCCGCGACCTGGCGCCCGACTTCGAGGAGGACGACCTCTGATGAGCCACCACACGCTCTCCGTCCTCGTCGAGAACAAGCCCGGCGTGCTCGCCCGGATCGCCGGCCTGTTCAGCCGCCGCGGCTACAACATCGACTCGCTCGCGGTCGGCCCGACCGAGCACCCCGAGGTCTCGCGGATGACCATCGTCGTCAACGTCGAGGACTCGCCGCTCGAGCAGGTCACCAAGCAGCTCAACAAGCTGGTCGAGGTGATCAAGATCGTCGAGCTCGACCCCGAGACCTCGGTCAACCGCGAGCTGGTCATGGTCAAGGTCTCGGCGTCCGCGGAGACCCGCGGACAGGTGCTCGACGCCGTCCAGCTGTTCCGCGCCACCGTGATCGACGTGGCCCCCGACGCCGTCACCATCCAGATGGTCGGCAGCGCCGCGCGGATCACCGACTTCATGCGCGTGATCGAGCCCTTCGGGGTCCGCGAGCTCGTGCAGTCCGGCCAGGTCGCCATCGGCCGCGGCTCCCGTTCCATCTCCGAGCGCAACCTGCGCCCGGTCGCCGTACCCACCGCGCCCGTCGCGGGCTGAACGACGCTCACACAACCCAACCAGAAGGAGAGCCCACCAGTGGCTGAGATGTTCTACGACGACGACGCCGACCTGTCCCTGATCCAGGGCAAGAACGTGGCCGTGATCGGCTACGGCAGCCAGGGGCACGCGCACGCGCTGTCGCTGCGCGACTCCGGCGTCGACGTCCGCGTCGGCCTGCAGCCGGGATCGAAGAGCCGGGCGAAGGCGGAGGCCGAGGGCCTGCGCGTCGTGACCCCGGCCGAGGCGGCCGAGGAGGCCGACCTGATCGTGATCCTGGCCCCCGACCAGCACCAGCGGAAGCTGTACGCCGAGGAGATCGAGCCGCAGCTGGCACCCGGCGACACCCTGGTCTTCGGCCACGGCTTCAACATCCGCTTCGGCTACATCACCCCGCCCGCCGGCGTCGACGTGTTCATGGTCGCGCCGAAGGGCCCCGGCCACCTCGTCCGTCGTGAGTACGTCGACGGCCGCGGCGTGCCCGTGCTGGTCGCCGTGGAGAAGGACGAGTCGGGCAACGCCTGGCCGCTCGCCCTCTCGTACGCCAAGGGCATCGGCGGCCTGCGCGCCGGCGGCATCAAGACCACGTTCACCGAGGAGACCGAGACCGACCTGTTCGGCGAGCAGGCCGTCCTGTGCGGCGGCGCCTCGCAGCTGGTCATGTACGGCTTCGAGGTGCTGACCGAGGCCGGCTACCAGCCCGAGGTCGCCTACTTCGAGTGCCTCCACGAGCTGAAGCTGATCGTCGACCTGATGTACGAGGGCGGCATCGCCAAGCAGCGCTGGTCGGTCTCCGACACCGCCGAGTTCGGCGACTACGTCTCCGGCCCCCGCGTGATCACGCCCGACGTGAAGGCCAACATGGTCGCCGTCCTCGAGGACATCAAGAACGGCAAGTTCGCCGAGCGCTTCATCGGCGACATGGACAACGGCTCGCCGGAGTTCACCGAGTTCCGCAAGAAGGGCGAGTCGCACCCGATCGAGACCACCGGCCGCGAGCTCCGCAAGCTGATGGCCTGGGTCAAGAGCCACGACTCCGACTACGTCGAGGGCACCTCCGCCCGCT
>CAWJRK010000033.1:0-15238 GCA_963845215.1 uncultured Actinomycetota bacterium | reverse complement strand
GGTGTGACGTGTGTCTGCGGTTGCGAACTCGCGTGGATTGCGGCGAAGCCAGGACCCGCGTCAGCGAGCACAACCGCGAGTCGAGTCGTGATCGGCGTCCTCGGTTCCGGGGCTTTGGGCTGGCACCTCAACACGCGCGACGGTTTGATCTGGTCGTGCCCGAAGGCTTTGGCTTCCCCGTCGGACTCACACCTCCAACTGAGATGCGCGTGTGAGTACCCTGACCTGGATCGGAGAGTGATCCGACTCCGGAGAACCACATGCCCAGCACCAACTTCTTACGCGTGCCCGCTCCGCGGCCAAGTCGATCCGCGCCTCTTGCGATTCAGCGCCGCGGCCACTGCCGGCGTGCTCGCTGTTGTGATGCTCATTGTTGAGGTTGCTCGACCGTTGGGCCTCGGCCTGCTCGGTTCCCAGGTCGCGGTGTTTGCGTTCACCGCGTTCGTCAGTTTCCAGTGGTCATTGTGGGCACAGATCTACGCCCGCGTCATCTGGCCGCGGATCGGAGCACCAGCCGAGTTGGAGGATGCTCGGCCGCCGAGATTCGCCCAATTCGTCGGCTTCGTCCTCACCGCTCTGGCCCTGATCAACTTCGCACTCGGCGTCGATGTCGCTGGCTACGTCCTCACCGCTCTCGCCTTCGGTGCCGAAGTCCTTAACGCAGCCACCGGGCTCTGTCTGGGCTGCAAGGCCTCGCCCGCTGACTGTCGCCAATGTTTGGTTGATAGTCAGGGTGTCACCAATTGACAGTGCAGCACCTGGCAGATAGGTAGCGCTCCTCCAACGTGGCGGAGGCCCTTTCACTTCGATCGAAGAGGGGATTGGTCTCCGGGTTTCGGGGGGCCAAATTGAGCTTCACGAACCCGTCGGCTACGAGTCCGAAGAGACCAGCCAGCGCAGCAGCCATCACAAGGTCCAACTTGTTGTTGTCGGCGAATCAGTCGAATGCGAACCAGCCGGACGACGGGATCGTGGCAGCCCACAGCACCATGGCGATGCTGGCCGCGATCGCGGAACCCCGCCGCGGCGCCGATAGCCAAGGATTATGCACTCGGCCGGTAATCCGCGCTATTGGCCGAGAGGGCTGTGATCGCCGCCGCGCAAAGACCGACGACGTCGCCAGGTATCTGGAGAAGCCCTTGCGGTCAGCTGCTACGGCCCGTCGGCGGAGTGGGTGAGGGCGAACTGCCTCGTGAGGGTTTGGTAGGCCCAGGCGAGGACGAACCATGGGGCAATGAGCCAGGGTGCGTTCAGCAGGATGAACCTGACGCCGAAGTCCATGAAGCTGGATGTGTTGGTCGATTCCAGTCCGCCGATGATCTCGGAGCCGTAGTAGTACCAGGTCAGGACGGTGTGGGTGATAGCGGTGGACATCACCAGGAGGGTGCCGCGGAAGTCCTGGAACTTGGACCGCTTCAGGAGCAGCAGCCCGGTGATCCCGACGCAGCCGTTGACGACGGAGAGGACCTCCATCATCAGGAAGTGGGAGTCCGGATTCAGGTAGCGCAGGTCTCCGCCGTCGATGTAGTTCCACCAGGCGTAGGCCCACGGGCTGTCCTGGGCCTTCGCGATGGGTTTGTGCAGGATCAGCCAACCCACCTCCCAGCTCAGATGGGTGAGGTAGGAGCAGATGACGAATGGCAGGACAGTAGCCTGCAGTCGCTGGTACCGGGTCCAGTTGCGCAACGACGGGATAGGCAGCTGCGCGGCGAAGATGCCGAGGAAGAAGCCGATGGTTACCTGTACGGCCATCGCGTTGGCCATCGTCCCCCGGTCGGCGTTCGTGCCAAAGACCAGGTAGACGTAGAGCGGGAACGCCACGACGAGCGAGCCGAAGCCCACGATCCAGAACGTCCGGAGCGCCCGTGAGGGTGGCAGGTTTGGTTCGACCCTCGAAGCGGCGTTCGGGCTCTCGAGGGTGGCGGTCATGCTCGGCTCCTGCAGTGAGATAGCGATTGCTATCGGGAAAGTAATCACAATTACTCGGGTGGAACGTAGCATTCCTTCGGAGGGCGCGGAAACGATGGTCGGCCCGCAGGAGGAGTAGGCGCCGCATGGGCAAGCAGAAGGATGCACCGGCTCTGGGCGCACGTCTCGACGATGCGCGTCGAGCGGTCTACCGCGAGCACATCCTGAACGTCGCCGAGATCGAGTTCGGCCGGTCCGGGTTCGCTGCTGCGAAGGTCGGCGACATCGCGACGAACGCCGGTATCTCGTTGGGCACCTTGTACAAGAGCTTCGCGAGCAAGGATGAGCTCTGGGATGCGTTGAACGCCGACCGGATGGCGGACTTCACCCGGATCGTCACCGAGCGAACCAGCAATATCGCCTCACCACTTGAACGCATCCTGGTCGGGGCGCGCGTCGAGATCGAGTACTTCGTCGAGCATGACGCCTTCCTGCGTCTGCACCTCAGGGACGGGCTCAGCTGGGGGACGGCCTCCACGTTCCCGGGCGCCGGACAAGGCGCTCAGCGGGTGGCGTGGCAGGCCGGCATGGCGATGACGGCAGCGACGGCCAAGGAAGCGATCGATGCCGGCGAGGTGAGACCGATGAGCCCCGAAGTGGTCGCGGCACTCGTCATCTCCGCGCTCCAGGTCTGGCTCACCGACTGGATTGCCACCGGGAGAACACGGCCTGCACAACAGTTGGCCGACGAGGTGGGGGAGCACCTGCGGTTGAGTCTTGCTTCTCGTTAGCGCGCCGACTCGATCCCCCCAAGTCACGAGGGCCCGACTCCATCGCCGGGTGTCCAGTTGGGTGGGTCCGATGCGGCGGAGGACGCGCACCGTTCGCCGGGCGCACTGAATCAGACAGGCGGACCTGGGATGTCCCCGGCCAGGAAGATCAGCGCCGCACCGATGCCGGCCAGGATCGCAACATCGACGAGGCGGTGGCGCACGGCGAGCATGCCGGCGTCGCGTTGCGGGAGGACCAGGCGGAGGGCGGCGGCGGCGCCGAGGGCCAGGCCGACGATGCGGACGCCGACGCGCCATTCATCGACGTACGCGACGACGATGCCGCCGGCCGTGGTGGCGAGGATGAGCAGGTAGAAGGCGCCGCCGATGGTGGAGGGGTAGCGGCGCTCCTCCTCGGGGGGCGGGAGCTCCTCCGGCTCGGCCTCGGTCACGGGTGGGACTGCTCGGCCATCGCGACGATGTTGGAGAGCAGCATGGCGCGGGTCATCGGGCCGACGCCGCCCGGGTTGGGCGAGACCCAGCCGGCGACGTCCCAGACGTCGGGGGCGAGGTCGCCGGCGATCTTGCCGTCGACTCGGGAGACGCCGACGTCGAGGAGAGCGGCACCGGGCTTGATCATGTCGGCCGTGATGATGCCGGGTACGCCGGCGGCCGCGACGACCACGTCGGCGGTGCGGGTGTGGGCGGCAAGGTCGCGGGTGCCGGTGTGGCAGAGGGTGACGGTGGAGTTCTCGCTGCGGCGGGTGAGGAGGAGGCCCATCGGGCGGCCCACGGTGAGGCCGCGGCCGACCACGACAACCTCGGCGCCGTTGAGCTCGACGCCGCTGCGGCGGAGCAGCTCGATGCAGCCGATCGGCGTACACGGGAGGGGGCCGGCCTTGCCGAGCACCAGCTTGCCGAGGTTGGTGGGGTGGAGCCCGTCGACGTCCTTGTCGGGGTCGACGCGAGAAAGGAGTGCGTACTCGTCGAGCCCGGTCGGCTGCTGGACGATGAACCCGGTGCAGGCGGGGTCCTCGTTGAGCACGTCGATGGCGGACTCGGCCTCGGCCTGGGTGGCGGAGGCGGGGAGGTCGACGCGGATGGACTCGATGCCGATCTCGGCGCAGTCCTTGTGCTTGGCGCTGACGTACCAGTGGGAGCCCGGATCGTCGCCGATCAGCACCGTGCCGAGGCCCGGGCGGACGCCACGCGCCCTCAGCGCCGCGACTCGCTCGGCGAGCTCGAGCTTGATCGTCTTGAGCGTTGCCGTGCCGTCGAGGGTCTGCGCAGTCACGGGGCGCAGTCTCTCAGACGGGTTGGCATTGGCGGCACAGTGGTTTCGAGGCTCGTCTCACCTCCACCGCCCCGGGTGGAGTGGCCGTGGCACCTACAGAGGTCTCGACGACGCGGTCGCTCGTCCCTCGCTCCCGCTGCTCGACCAACGAACCCCGCACCTCTCTCACCCCCGGGTCGAGTGGCCGTGGCAGCTACAGAGGTCTCGACGACGCGGTCGCTCGTCCCTCGCTCCCGCTGCTCGACCAACGAACCCCGTTCGACCACCGAACTAGTTGCGGATGGGGAGGCTCAACGTTGAGGGGTGGAGGTTGTTGGTCTGGATGTTGTAGAGGCCGAGGAGCATGTCGGTGAGCTTCATCGGGGGCGGCAACAGGTGGGGGAGGTCGCCGGTCTGGATGAGCACCCTCAGGCGGTGGCCCTGCGGGATGGTCGTGTACGCCGAGCGCAGCTCGACGTCGTACGTCGTCACCTGGCCGGGCACGATCCGCTGCTCGGCCGCCTTGGTGTGGGGGTGGTAGGGCAGCTGGTAGGTGCCGTCCGGGCCGGGCCAGCTCTTGGCCGGGTCGATGGCCCGGGCGGAGCCGAGGAGGGCGCCGGCGGTGATGTCGATGACCTTGCCGTCGGGGGCGACGTCCTGGAGCGTGACCACGAACATCGCCTCCGGCCGCGTGGAGGTCGCCTGCAGGCGCAAGCCGACCGGGCCGGCGAGCTGCATCGGCTCGGACAGCGGGGCGGTGTCGAAGTGGGCGTCGCCGGGCTGCGGCATCGAGAGGAGGCCGAACTGCCGGCACCCCTCGTACACATCCCGGAAGACGCCGGCGCCCCACTGGTTGAGCGAGCGCTGGCAGGAGAGCGAGATGCCCTTCCAGGCCACGGTCGCGCCGCCGGTGGCGTTGGCGGGCAGGGCGGGGGCGAGGCCCGACTTCGGCTGGAGGTGGTACGCCGTGGGGGTGACGCTCGCGTCGGGGTAGCCGCTGAGGTCGTAGGCGCCGCCCGCAGTGTCGACCACGTGCAGCGGCTTCGTGGTGTCGACGATGCCGGTGTCGCGGCCCTTGAGCCAGTGGTCGAACCACTGCAGCTGGATCCGGTTGAGGTCGAGCCCGCGCCGGCGTTGCCGTGGTCCCAGGGGCCGGTGAGCAGCTGGCTAGCGCGGCGTCGCGGCCTGGTTCGGCCGCCATCGGCTCCCACACCGAGCGGCCGGAGAAGGCGTTCTGCAGGCCGCTGTAGAGAAGCGGCTCGCCGCGCTGGAAGACGTCGTACTGCCCGCCCACGATGTACGCCGGCACGCCGTTGTCGACCACCTGCTGCAGCACCCGCTGCGGGGCGCGCTCCTGCCAGTACGGGCCGTCGTACACGCGGCCGCCGTCTGGAAGAGCGCGTCGAGGCCGGTCGTCAGCTCGAACGGGATGCCGGCCAGGCCGTGCTCGATCATCAGCCGGATCGCGTCCAGCGGGTCGGTGCGGCGCGCTCGGCGAGCGGGGTGAAGCGTGCGCAGGCCGAAGTAGGCGGCGATCAGGCCGAGGCGTCGACTCCATGTTGACGATGCCGCCGGCGACGAAGAGGTCGCGGTAGGGGTCGGCAGGCGGTGACGATCGGGAAGATCGCCTTCAGCGGTGAGTCGGGCCCGACCTCCGCGGCGGTGAAGACCTGGTCGATGCCGAGGTAGGAGCCGCCCAGGGTGCCGACATTGCCGTTGCTGCCGGGCAGGTCGGCCGCCCACTCGACCAGTTCCGCGCCGTCCTCGGCCTCCTGCTCGCCGAACAGCATCGACTGGCCCTCCGACCCGCCGGTGCCGGCCACGTCGACGGCGACGCCGATGTAGCCGCGGTGGACGAGGTAGGGGTTGACCGCGCCGACCCCGACCTGGCTGACGCTCTTGCCGTACGGCGTCTGCACCAGGATCACCGGGAACTCACCCTCGGCGGGGGTCTCCGTGCCGAGCACCGTCGGCGTGTAGATCGCCGCCCGCAGGACGCGGCCGTCCTCCATCTCGACCGGCACGTCCTTGGTGACGACGTGGCCGTAGAGCTCGGGGCCGGGCTCCCACGGGGCTTCTTCCGCGACGACTGGTGTCGGGACGGACAGCAGCACTCCGACGACTGCTCCGACGACGAGACCGAGGGTGGCGCGGCGGGCCATGGGTACTCCTGGGGGTGACTGAGGAACCTGTTACCCGGAGTTAACGGAACTGTGAGGATTTGGTTCCGGTTGGGTTTGCGTTGACCTCACGGGGTCTCGACGACGCGGTCGCTCGTTCCTCGCTCCCGCTGCTCGACCAACGAACCCCGACGCGGTCGCTCGTTCCTCGCTCCCGCTGCTCGACCACCTGTTGTCAGGCGCCGGTCGGGTTTGCGTTGACCTCACGTAGGTCTCGACACGCCCGTCGCGACCTCGTCCCTCGGTCGCGGGGCTTGCTCGACCTCCATTGATTCGGGGCCGCTGACGCGTCCCCGTCAATGGAAAAAGTGCCGGGTGCCCGTGAAGTACATGGTCACGCCGGCGGCCTCGGCTGCCTTGATGGTCAGCTCGTCGCGCACCGAGCCACCCGGCTGGACGATGGCGGCGACGCCGGCGTCGATCAGGATCTGGGGGCCGTCCTCGAAGGGGAAGAACGCGTCGGAGGCGGCGACCGCTCCCTTGGAGCGCTCCCCCGCGCGTTGTACGGCGAGCTTGCAGGAGTCGACGCGGTTGACCTGGCCCATGCCGACGCCGACCGACGCGCCGTGCTTGGCGAGCAGGATCGCGTTGGACTTCACGGCGCGGCAGGCCTTCCAGGCGAACGCCAGATCGGCGAGCACCTCGGGGCCTGCGGCGGTGCCGGTGGCCAGGGTCCAGGTCGACGGGTCGTCGCCGTCGGCGTCGACCAGGTCGCGCTGCTGCATCAGCAGGCCGCCCGAGATCGGGCGCAGCTCGACGCCGCCGCGGGGCATCGGCTCGCAGACCAGGAGCCGGACGTTCTTCTTGGCCGAGAGGATCTCGACCGCGCCCTCGTCGTACGCAGGCGCGACCACGACCTCGGTGAAGATCTCCGCCACCTTGGTCGCCATCTCCACCGACACGGGCAGGTTGGTGGCGATCACGCCGCCGAACGCCGAGACCGGGTCGCACTCGTGCGCCTTGCGGTGCGCGTCGGCGATGTCGGCGCCGACGGCGATGCCGCACGGGTTGGCGTGCTTGATGATCGCGACGGCCGGCTCTTCGAAGTCGTACGCCGCCCGCCGGGCCGCGTCGGCGTCGACATAGTTGTTGTAGGACATCTCCTTGCCGTGCAGCTGGGTGGCCTGCGCCAGACCGGGCGAGAAGGAGTTGAGGTAGAGCGCCGCGCCCTGGTGGGGGTTCTCGCCGTAGCGCAGCGCGGCCCCCTTCTCCCAGGTGCCGCCCACCCACGCCGGGAAGCCCGTGCCCTCGGAGGTGTCGGTGAGCACGTTGCCCATCCATGAGGCGACCGCGACGTCGTACGTCGCCGTGTGCACGAACGCCTCCGCCGCCAGGGCCTTGCGCGCCTCCAGTGTGAAGCCGCCCGCGGCGACCGCGGCCAGCACGTCGGCGTACCGAGAGGGCGAGGTGACGATGGCGACCGAGGGGTGGTTCTTGGCGGCGGCGCGCACCATCGACGGGCCGCCGATGTCGATCTGCTCGACGCACTCGTCGGGCGTGGCGCCGGAGGCGACGGTCGCGGTGAACGGGTAGAGATTGCTGACCACCAGCTCGAACGGCTCGACGCCGAGGTCGGCCAGCTGCTGCACGTGGGAGTCGAGGCGGCGGTCGGCCAGGATGCCGGCGTGCACCTTGGGGTGCAGCGTCTTCACCCGCCCGTCGAGGCACTCGGGGAAGCCGGTCAGGTCCTCCACCTTGGTCACCGGCAGGCCGAGGCCCTCGATCAGCGCGGCCGAGCCGCCGGTGGAGACCAGCGCGACGCCGGCGTCGTGGAGGCCGCGGACGAGCTCCTCGAGGCCGGTCTTGTCGTAGACCGAGACGAGGGCACGGCGGATGGAGATCTGGTCAGACATGTCCGTAGCGGACCTTTCTGTCGGTGATCGTGAAGCCCTCGCGGACCATGCGCCCCACGGCGTCGACGAGCATCTGCCGCTCGGCGACCTTGATCCGCTCGTGCAGCGACTCGAGCGTGTCGTCGTCCTCGACCGGCACCACCGTCTGCGCGACGATCGGGCCGGTGTCGACCCCGCCGTCGACGACCAGCAGCGTGGCCCCGGTGACCTTCACGCCGTGGGCGAGCGCCTCTGCGGCACCGTGCATGCCGGGGAACGACGGCAGCAGCGCGGGATGGGTGTTGACGATCCGGCCGCCGAAGCGCGACTGGAACTCCGGCCCCACCAGCTTCATGAAGCCGGCGAGCACGAGCAGGTCGGGCTCGAAGTTGGCGACGGTCTCGGCCATCGCGCGGTCCCAGTGCTCGCGGGTGGTGAAGTCCTTGACCCGCTTCACGAACGTCGGCACACCCGCCTGCTCCGCGCGCTCGAGCCCCTGGATGCCGTCGCGGTCGGCTCCGACGGCGACCACGGCAGCGCCGTACGCCGGATCGGCACAGGCATCGAGCAGGGCCTGCAGGTTGGTGCCGCTCCCGGACACGAGCACGACGAGGCGCGCTGTCTGAGGGGTGGGCACGGCCCTCAGTCTAGGAGTCGGCGACCTCGTCGGATGCCACGGCCTCAACGCTGGTACGCCGCTGCCACCACGTCATCGCCACCCCGCCGAGCAGGCCGCCGATGCCGAAGACCGTGACCGCCTGGAGCAGCACGTCACCGACCAGCGGATCGACGTCACGCATCCGCCCCGGGCCGACGGCGCCGCCCGCGAACGCCGCGACAATCGCGAAGCCGACGCCGGCCCCGATGCCGCCGGCACAGCCGCGCAGCGGGCCCTCGTCCCAGCGGATGGTCGGGAAGCTGCGCTGCACCCGCGCCGCCGCGAGCGCGGCGACCAGCACCGGCACGGGGAGCAGCCAGGCGGTCCACGACGGGGCCGGTCCGTTGTCGGGCAGCGCGGCGAGCATCGGAAACATCGGCAGGGCGCCGATCGCGGCGCTCTGCGAGGTCACCAGGGTGCCGGTGCCGACGGTGAAGCCGGGGCCGAGCAGGTAGGAGCCGGAGAACGCCAGCGCGTTGGGCAGCACCAGCAGGCTCAGCACCACGAAGATCACGGTGTCGCCGGCGCTGGCGTCGAGCTGGCTCATGATGTTGGCCGCGGTGTCGAAGTCGACGATCAGGGCCAGGGCGAAAGCGGCGAGCGCGACGGCCAGCCAGGCCAGCAGCATGGTGCGGACCAGGGTGAGCGTCGCGCGCACGGGCAACGGCACCAGAGTCAGCCAGATCGCGGCGCGGCCGGCGCCGACCGCGACCGCCGGCGCCCCGACGAAGAGGCAGAGGGCCAGCGACCAGGCGACGACGGCACCGGTGCTCGGGTCGGTCGCCGGCGTGGCCGCCACGCTGACGACGAGCACCGCGGTGACGACGTAGCCGATGGTGAAGAGGGCGGCGGCGAGCGGCACCGTCCAGTCGCGCTCGCCGTCGGAGATGCCGGAGGCGTCGGGCCCGTGGCCCGAGATGGAGTCACCGACCCGCTGGCCGATCCGCCAGATCGCCCAGGCGCAGATCAGGGTGACGCCGAGCGGCATCACCGTGATCGCGGCACCCTCCACGGTGACGCCCGAGCCGTGGCCGAGCAGCCAGCCGAGGGCGCCGATGCGCAGGCCGTCGCGGGGGGCGCCGTGGGCGCCGCCGTCGGTGAGGAACCAGCCGACGACGCCGAGACCCAGGAACACCACGAGCGTGGAGCCGGCGGCGGCGAGGCCGCCCGCGAACGCCAACGGCACCAGCGGTCGGCGGTGTCGCAGATCGTGGTGGGCGTCGTCGGAGATGGGGGTCCGGAGCGACGGCAACAGCGAGGTCATGACCCTTGCATCATCGCTCGATTCGGCGGGCTCTCCCGTCATTCGGTGCAGCGTGTCCGCCTCGCGTACCGTTGGAGGCTGCCATGAGGGACCCGGATCTTTTCGACACGTTCTACAAGGACGCACGCGAGCGACTGCTGCTGCAGACCTACGCGCTGACCGGCGACCTCGCGGCCTCCCGCGCCGCTGTGCGCGACTCCTTCATCGTGGCCTGGCACCACTGGCGGAAGGTCTCGGCGCTCGACGACCCCGAGGAGTCGGTGCGGCCGCAGGCCTGGCGCCACGCCCAGCGCCGCCACACCGCGCGCCTGTGGCACCGCGACAAGGACATCGACCCCGAGGTCAAGGCCACCCTCGACGCGCTCGCGAAGCTGACCATCACCCAGCGCCGGGCGCTGCTGCTCACCGCAGCTGGCCGTGGTGACGATGCCGCAGATGGCGCGCGAGATCGGCCTGCCGCTCGACGACGCGGAGCGCGAGCTGCAGACGGCGGTGACGCAGTTCTCCCTCTATCGCGAGCTGCCCGCGGCCGAGCTCCGCTCGGCGTTCGACGCGCTGATCCCGATGGTGGAGGACACCCGCTGGCCCCGCGGCTCGATCATCCGGCGAGCCGGGTCGGCCCGGCGGCGTACTCACACGACGGTGGGGGCCGTGGCCGCGCTGGCCGCGGTGGTCATCACCGGCTCGATGGTCACCGACGCCGCCGGCGTACGCCCCAGCCTCAACCGGGACGCGCAGCCCGACCAGGCCGACCACGGCTCCATCGCCGACGGCGAGTCCGCGTCGCTGACCCCGGAGGTGATGGTGGCCGAGTCCGCCATCGAGGCGGCGATCGGTGGGCAGCGCTGGAGCTCGGCGACCGACAACAACTCCGACGGCAACGGACTGGACATCCCCTGCCAGGCGGACCGCTACGCCGACCCCGGCGGCACCGCAGCCCTGGTGCGCACCTTCGAGTCCCGGGGCGGCAAGAAGGCTCCGGCCAAGTCGGCCATCCAGGCCACCGAGCTGTCCGACACCGTGCCGGCCGCGCGCCGGGCCTTCACCACCACGCTCGGGTGGTTCGGCGGCTGCACGGTCGAGCGCACCCAGCTGATCTCGACCCGACGGGTGGAGGGCATCGGCGACCAGGCGATGCTGGTGGTGCTGCGGGCGTACGCCAACCCGCTGACCACCGTCGCGGTCGGCGTCGCGCGCTCGGGCCGCTACACGACCACCACCGCCACGCTGGTCGGCAACGCCGAGCGACCGGACGTCGAGGGCAACACCGCCCTGCTGGCCTCCGCCGTGTCCGCACTCTGCACGCTCCCCGAGGGCGGCGAGTGCTCCGGGAAGCCCAAGGCGCGGCAGGTGGCTCCCCTGCCGGTCGGCAAGGCGCCGGCGATGCTCACCGAGCTCGACCTGCCGCCCGTCTCCCGAGTCGCTCGTCCGTGGGTCGGCACCGAGCCCGAGCCCGCCACGACCAACCTGGCGGCGACCCGCTGCGACCAGGCGTCGTTCGACGGGCGGTTCAAGAAGGCGGCCTTCGCGGCCAACATGACCCGCACGTTCCTGATCCCCGAAGCCAACCTGCCGGCGGAGTTCGGGCTCACCCAGACCGTGGCGACGCTGCCGTCGAAGCGGGCCAAGGCCTTCGTCGAGGACGTACGCCGCAAGCTCAGCACCTGCGAGGCCGACGACAACCAGCTCGGCACCGAGGTCGACCAGGTCGCCGACTTCGACGACGGACACCTCTCGCTGACAGCCTGGAACGTCACCGTCCAGGTCTCCGACCGGCGCACGGTCAACTACACGATGGCGATCATGCGCCGCGGCATCGCCGTCGCCCAGGTCTCCTTCGTGCCGGCGCCGCGGGTGGAGATGGCCGACGGCGCCTTCGTCGACCTCGCCTACCGCGCGCTGGCCCGGCTCGTCGAGATGCCGAAGAAAGACTGATGCAACCAAACCCTGAGCCCGGGCGTATCCCTCTCGACATCAGCTTCGGATAGCTGGCACCGGATAGCTAGGGAGGGCAGGCCGTGGACGAACGAGAGTTCGACGAGTTCTACACCGCGTCGTTCCGGCGGCTCACCAACCAGGTCTACGCCATGATCGGCGACCGCGACGAGGCCCAGGAGTGCGTGCAGGAGGCCTTCGTGAAGGCCTGGGCGCACCGGCGGACGCTGTCGAAGGCGGAGCACCCCGAGGCCTGGGTGCGCACCACGGCGTACCGGCTCGCGGTCAGTCGCTGGCGGCGTGCGTCGCGGGGCCGGAGGGCTCCCGACCGGGCCGTCGCCCCACCGGCGTACGCGCCGGAGGTCGACGAGTCGCACGTCGCGCTGGTGACCGCGCTGCGGCAGCTGCCCGAGGCGCAGCGCCGGGTGCTGGTGCTCCACCACATCGCGGACCTGTCGGTGCAGGACGTGGCCCAGGAGGTCGGCGCACCCGAAGGCACCATCAAGGCCCGCCTCAGCCGTGGCCGCACCGCCCTCGCGGCGCTGCTGGCCGACGAGACCGGAGGAGTGAGTCATGTCTGACCCCAACGAGCGTCTCTCGAGCTTCGACCCAGGACCCGCCATGAACCCGCTCCCGCCCTCCGACGTACGCCGTCAGGGCGACCGCCTCCGCCGCCGCAACACCGTGCTCGCCGGCGTCGGCGCGGCCGTGGCCGTCGCCGTCATCGTCACCCCCATCGCGATCCTCGGCTCCCGCGGCGACGGCGACGTCTCGCCCGACCCGGCACCGTCGCCTCCGTCACCGTCCGTCACCACCGACGGTGACGCGTCCCGGACGTACCAGGTGACCATCCCCGGCGGCTTCCCGCTCGCCGACGGCATGGCTCTGGACCCCGCGATCGAGCCCGTGGTCAGTGCGGACCTGGGCTCGGCCGAGATCGTCCTGGCCGGCCTGAATTTCCGCGGCCAGGACAGCTGGGCACGCGAGGGCACCACCGACCTGCTGGGCGCCAGCTGGAGCAACCAGATCGAGGGTGGCGAGCAGCGGACGCTGGCCGTCTACCCCACCGACGCGGAGGCGGCGGCGGCGTTGCGGCAGATCTCGGACGCCGTCGCCGCCTGCCCAGCGGGGGAGGCACCGGCTACCCGGTGGTCGCCCTCGATTCCGCGCTGGGTGAGGAGTCGACCGCGTTCGTCGAGCAGTTCCCACGCGACGGCGACGGCCGTTCCTACCAGGTGAGCCGCGTCGGCAACGCCGTGCTGCTCGACCACACCTACGTGCCTGCCGGCAGAAGCGTCGTCGCAGCACAGGCCGCGGTCGCAGACCTCTCGGCGCGGGCCAGGTACGTGGTCGCCGCGATGTGCGTCTTCGCCGCCGACCAGTGCGTAGCCGTGGAGGAGTCCCCGGTGACACCCGACGGCTCCGGCGACGTACCGGAGGACTTCCCGCTGGCCGCCGGCTGGCCGGACGACGCGGATGCCGAGCCGGGCGACACCAACGGCCTCCGAGGTCCGAGCGCCTCCCTTCCACCCTTCAACCAGATCGCCTGCGGTGCGTCCGCGCCGATCCCGTCGAACACCGGTGTGCTGCGGGCGACGTGGAACAACCCCGAGGACTACCGCTACCGGGAGCTGTACGCCTTCGAGGACTTCGCGGCCGCCGCGAGCTTCGTGACCGAGATGGCGGACTTCTACTCCGCCTGCCCGGTCGAGGAGACCAGCGAGGGCTTCTCGACCCATCGCGAGGTCCAGGACACCAGCGTCAGCGAGGAGTCGTTCGCGATGATCCAGTCCAGCCAGTACGAAGGCGCCCCCGCCCTCGGCCTCCAGCTGGTCCAGGTGATCCGGGTTGGCAGCGCGGTCCTGATCGACCAAGCCGCCTCCGAGGGCACGGCCGACAACAGCCGCACCCAGATCGGCGAGCAGGCGAACCGCTCCGCCGACGTGGTCACCGCAATGTGCACATTCTCTGACGACGGCTGCTAGCTCGCGCTCGCCGGGGCGACAACAAACCCGCTCGTTCGCGCGTCTCCTCCAGGACAGCACCATCAACGGGAGGGAAGCCGATGAACCGCACGAGCGTGCTCGCCAGTCTCGGAGCGGCACTGGCCGTGGCCGCGATCGCCGTACCCATGGCGATCCTCGGCGGTGACGACGCCCCCGAGGCCTCGCCCGGCTCGGCGCCCGAGGTGGTTCCGACGGTGGTGCTCACGATCCCCGACGGGATCGACATCACCACGGGGATGGCGGAGAACGAGAGCGGAGAAACGGTGGCGGCGACCAACGGCGGCGAGGGCGTGGCCGAGCTGGTCATCTGCGACGCCCCCACGCTTCCGGCCGACGGAGTGGTCGACCGATTGGCCGCCAACGCCTCCGGACCGGAGTACAGCGATGCGCGGGAGCTGCGGACCTACGAGTCCGTCGACGATGCGCGTGCGGCGATCGAGGAGATGGTCGATGCCGTCGAGGCCTGCCCCACCCAGGACCTCACCACCACCACCTGGGTCAACACGATCACCGAGGGATCGCTGGGCGAGGGCTCCCACACCGTCACCACGACGTACCTGGAGAACGGCGAGCCGACCCTCGGCGCCATCTGGCGGCACGTCGTACGCGTCGGCAACGCGATCTTCGTGTCGGTCGGCTCCGGCGAGGCCTTTCCGGGTCCTGACTTCGACAGGTTCCTCAAGAAGGACGCCAACGAGCTCGCGCCCATCGTCGACTCGTTCGCCTGCCACTTCTCGGAGAGGTCCTGCACCAGCGAGACGGAGCCGCCGTCATCCACCCTGATCCCGGACGACTTCCCACTCGCTGCCGGCTGGCCGGACAGATCCGAGGGCGATGGTTGGGGACTGGAAGGTCCCGGTCGCGACGTCGAGCTCTACGCCTTCTCACCCTGCGGCGTGGAGCTGCCGAAGCTGATCGGCACCGACTCACTGCGCGCGAAGTGGTCGAACGTCACGGACAACCGGTCCCGAGAGCTGGTGACCTTCGCGGACGCCGACGAGGCCGTCGCGTACCTGGCGGCGAGCCGCGAGTTCTTCGCAGCGTGTCCCCAGAGTGAGATCGGCGGCGAGGGCTCCCAGTCCTTCTGGAAGGTGATCGGGACCGAGGTGGGCGGCGGGTCCTACGCCGTCGAACAGACCGAGGAGTTCGACGGGTACCGAACGACCTTGAGGCAAGTGCTCCACTTCATCCGGGTCGGTCACTCGGTGCTGATCGACACCGCCGCCAACGAAGGTGGGGCCGGACCCGATCCTGTGGCCGACCTCGCGCGTCAGATCGACGAGCAAACCACCGACGCCGCCGAGGTCGTCGCCGCGATGTGCCTGTTCACCGAGGCCGGCTGCTGACCTGGGTGGTCCGGCTCAGAGCTCGCGAGCCTCCCCACCACCCCGCCCCCGCATGACAACTGTCAC
>CAWJRK010000032.1:0-84765 GCA_963845215.1 uncultured Actinomycetota bacterium | reverse complement strand
ACGTACGAAGAGGTGAGGGACTCCGGGCTCGCCGACTGGCGCTGGCTGCTCGGTGGCCTGCACGCGCGCTTCGAGACCGGCGACTTCGTCACCGGCATCGCGCTGGCCGACGCGATCGCAGCGGCCGCCGAGGAGGCGAACCACCACCCCGACCTCGACCTGCGCTACCCGTTCCTCGCGGTGAAGCTGGTCAGTCACGACGTCGGCGGGGTGACCTCCCGCGACCTCGCGCTGGCTCGTCGGATCAGCGAGCTGGCCGCCGAGGCAGGGGTGGCGGCGGACGCCTCGAAGGTCAAGGTGCTCGAGGTCGCGCTCGACACCGCCGACATGGCGGCCGTCCTTCCGTTCTGGGCCGCGGTCCTCGGTTTCGAGGAGAGCGACCGGGAGGTGATCGACCCCGACGGCCGGATCACGACGCTCTGGTTCCAGGAGACCGAGCCGCACGAGGAGCCGCGACAACGCTTCCATTTCGACATCGTGGTCCCGATCGAGCAGGCGCAGGCGCGGATCGACGCTGCCCTGGCGGCCGGCGGCACGATGGTCACCGAGGCGCACGCGCCGGCCTTCTGGGTGCTGGCGGACGCCGAGGGCAACAAGGCCTGCGTCTGCACCCCGGAGGGCCGCTCGGGCTGATCGGATGCTGGGATCCCGATCCCGTATTCTGGGACGAGTGGGAGAGTGGCTGACTGGCGGCTGACCCGAGGGATACGGTGTGCTCATGCTTCAGGACATTCTCGTATGCACCGGGCGTGCCGGCTGACCGATCAGCCAGCGCGTCCTCCCCTCGTTGCCCCGGCGGCCGAGGGGTTTTTTGTTGTGACGAACCCTTCGATCAGCACCGAACGAACACAGGACAGGACCAGATGAGCGAGCAGGTGACAGGCGCACAGAGCCTGATCAGGTCGCTGGAGGCAGCGGGGACCGAGAACATCTTCGGCATCCCCGGCGGCGCGATCCTCCCGGCGTACGACCCCCTCATGGACTCCACGATCCGGCACATCCTCGTACGCCACGAGCAGGGCGCCGGCCACGCCGCGCAGGGCTACGCCTCTGCCACCGGCCGGGTCGGCGTGTGCATGGCGACGTCCGGTCCCGGCGCCACCAACCTCGTCACTCCCATCGCGGACGCTCATATGGACTCCGTGCCCATCGTCGCCATCACCGGCCAGGTGGGCGCCGCGATGATCGGCACCGACGCGTTCCAGGAAGCCGACATCCGCGGCATCACGATGCCGATCACCAAGCACAACTTCCTGGTGACCAACCCCGACGACATCCCGCGCACGGTCGCCGAGGCCTTCCACATCGCCTCCACGGGCCGCCCCGGCCCGGTGCTCGTCGACGTCGCCAAGTCGGCGCTGCAGTCGATGACCACGTTCGCGTGGCCGAGCGAGATCCACCTGCCCGGCTACCGCCCGGTGACCCGGCCGCACGCCAAGCAGATCCGCGAGGCGGCGAAGCTGATCCTCGAGTCGCGACGCCCTGTGCTGTACGTCGGCGGCGGCACCATCCGCTCGGGCGCCTCGAAGGAGCTCAGGGCGCTCGCCGAGCTGACCGGCATGCCCGTGGTCACCACCCTGATGGCCCGCGGCGCGTTCCCCGACAGCCACCCGCAGCACCTCGGCATGCCCGGCATGCACGGCACGGTCTCGGCGGTCGCGGGTCTCCAGCGCAGCGACCTCATCATCAGCCTGGGTGCCCGCTTCGACGACCGGGTCACCGGCAACCTCGACTCGTTCGCCCCGGGCGCCAAGGTCATCCACGCCGACATCGACCCCGCCGAGATCGGCAAGAACCGCCACGCCGACGTGCCGATCGTCGGCGACGTGCGCGAGGTGATCAGCGACCTGATCGTCGCCCTGAAGACCGAGGCCGACGCGGGCCACACCGGTGACTTCGAGGCCTGGGTCGAGTTCCTGGCCGGGGTCAAGATGAAGTACCCGCTGGGCTATGACACCCCGAAGGACGCGCTGTCGCCGCAGTACGTCATCGAGCGGCTCGGCGTGATCTCTGGTGACAACACCGTCTACACGGCCGGCGTCGGCCAGCACCAGATGTGGGCGGCGCAGTTCGTGAAGTACGAGAAGCCGAAGACCTGGATCAACTCCGGCGGTCTCGGCACCATGGGCTTCGCCGTGCCGGCTGCGATGGGCGCCAAGGTCGGCGTACCGGACCAGACGGTCTGGGCGATCGACGGTGACGGCTGCTTCCAGATGACCAACCAGGAGCTGGCCACCTGCGCGATCAACGACATCCCGATCAAGGTGGCGGTGATCAACAACGAGTCGCTCGGCATGGTCCGGCAGTGGCAGACGCTCTTCTACAACGAGCGCTACTCCAACACCGACCTGCACTCCAAGCGGATCCCCGACTTCGTGAAGCTCGCCGATGCCTACGGCTGCGTCGGGCTGTCGTGCGAGTCGCCCGAGGAGGTGGACGCCACGATCGAGAAGGCGATGGAGATCAACGACCTGCCCGTGGTCGTCGACTTCCGGGTGCACCGCGATGCGATGGTGTGGCCGATGGTGGCCGCCGGCACCAGCAACGACGACATCAAGTACGCCCGCGACCTGGCGCCCGACTTCGAGGAGGACGACCTCTGATGAGCCACCACACTCTCTCCGTCCTCGTCGAGAACAAGCCCGGCGTGCTCGCCCGGATCGCCGGCCTGTTCAGCCGTCGCGGCTACAACATCGACTCGCTGGCGGTCGGTCCGACCGAGCACCCCGAGGTCTCGCGGATGACCATCGTCGTCAACGTCGAGGAGTCCCCGCTCGAGCAGGTCACCAAGCAGCTCAACAAGCTGGTCGAAGTGATCAAGATCGTGGAGCTGGACCCGGAGACCTCGGTCAACCGCGAGCTGGTCATGGTCAAGGTCTCGGCCTCTGCGGAGACCAGGGGACAGGTGCTCGATGCCGTCCAGCTGTTCCGCGCCACCGTGATCGACGTGGCCCCCGACGCCGTCACCATCCAGATGGTCGGCAGCGCCGCGCGGATCACCGACTTCATGCGCGTGATCGAGTCCTTCGGGGTCCGTGAGCTCGCGCAGTCCGGCCAGGTCGCCATCGGCCGTGGCTCCCGTTCCATCTCCGAGCGCAACCTGCGCCCGGTCGCCGTACCCACCGCGCCCGTCGCGGGCTGAAGACGCTCAACAAACCCAACCAGAAAGCGAGCCCACCAGTGGCTGAGATGTTCTACGACGACGACGCCGACCTTTCCCTGATCCAGGGCAAGAACGTGGCCGTGATCGGCTACGGCAGCCAGGGGCACGCGCACGCGCTGTCGCTGCGCGACTCCGGCGTCGACGTCCGCGTCGGCCTGCAGCCGGGATCGAAGAGCCGGGCGAAGGCGGAGGCCGAGGGTCTGCGCGTCGTCACTCCGGCGGAGGCGGCCGAGGAGGCCGACCTGATCGTGATCCTGGCCCCCGACCAGCACCAGCGGAAGTTGTACGCCGAGGAGATCGAGCCCCAGCTGGCACCCGGCGACACCCTGGTCTTCGGCCACGGCTTCAACATCCGCTTCGGCTACATCACCCCGCCCGCCGGCGTCGACGTCTTCATGGTCGCGCCCAAGGGCCCCGGCCACCTCGTGCGTCGTGAGTACGTCGACGGCCGCGGCGTGCCCGTGCTGGTCGCGGTGGAGAAGGACGAGTCGGGCAACGCGTGGCCGCTCGCTCTGTCCTATGCCAAGGGCATCGGTGGCCTGCGCGCCGGCGGCATCAAGACGACGTTCACCGAGGAGACCGAGACCGACCTGTTCGGCGAGCAGGCCGTCCTGTGCGGCGGTGCCTCCCAGTTGGTCATGTACGGCTTCGAGGTGCTGACCGAGGCCGGCTACCAGCCCGAGGTCGCCTACTTCGAGTGCCTCCACGAGCTCAAGCTGATCGTCGACCTGATGTACGAGGGCGGCATCGCGAAGCAGCGCTGGTCGGTCTCCGACACCGCGGAGTTCGGTGACTACGTCTCCGGCCCCCGCGTGATCACCCCCGACGTGAAGGCCAACATGGTCGCCGTCTTGGAGGACATCAAGAACGGCAAGTTCGCCGAGCGCTTCATCGGCGACATGGACAACGGCTCCCCGGAGTTCACCGAGTTCCGCAAGAAGGGTGAGTCCCACCCGATCGAGACCACCGGCCGGGAGCTCCGCAAGCTGATGGCCTGGGTCAAGAGCCACGACTCCGACTACGTCGAGGGCACCTCCGCCCGCTGACCCGGCTCCAAATTCACGCTGACCCGTCAGAAAAGTTTCTGACGGGTCAGCGTGTATTTACGGCTACTTGACCTCGGAGCGGCGGATCAGCGCCAGGCCGATGGACAGGGGGATCAGGATCCAGAGGACCCCGGAGACTCCGAGCTGGGCCCACTCCTCACCAGTGAGGCTGCCCTCGAACAGCTCGGCCTGCGCGTAGTTGAAGTCGATCCACGGCTGCAGGTCGGCGAACCACTGCTGGGAGTTGGCCAGCAGCATGGTCAGGCCGGCGAGCACGAAGCCGTAGATGAAGTACGCCACGATGGCGCCGGCCGAGTTGCGGATCAGCACGCCGAGCATGAAGCCGATGAGCAGGCCCAGCACGTTGGCGAGGATGATCGTGAGCGCCTGGTTGAGGGTGATGTCCCAGACGGTGTCGACACCGGCGATCGAGGAGCCGACGATGTTGCCGACCGCTCCGATGCCGAGCGCCACCACGATCGAGAAGGCGCCGACGAGGACGGCGACCGTCATCTTGGCCATGATCACCCGCGACCGGTGCGGCACCAGGGTGAAAGTGGTCAGCCCGCTCCGTTGGCTCCACTCGCTGGTCACCAGCAGGATGGCCATGATCGGCAGCAGGATGATCATCGGCATACCGATGGCGGCGGCGAACGAGTCGTAGGTCTGGTCACCGGCCGGCGCGAAGATGATCACGGCCGCGGTGGCGATGACCGCCGCGATGCCGATGCCGGCGGTGAGCCAGAACCCGGAGCGCGTGTTGAAGATCTTGGTGAGCTCGACGCCCATGAGCCGGGTGAAGGGAATGGGCTTGGGGGCGACCCGCACAGGCGGGCGTTCTAGCGTGACGGCACTCATGCCGCTGCTCCTTCTCGTGAGGTGTCGGCAGTGAGCTCGAGGAACATGTCCTCGAGGCCGGCGCCGTCTGCGGTCTTCAGCTCGAGCAGTGGTACGCCGGCGGCGTGGGCCACCTTGCCGACCAGCTCGGGATCGGCGTCGGCCCGGAAGCCGTCGTCACCCGAGGGCACGGCTGCGATCCCCGAGGACGTCAGGGCACGCTGCAGGTCGGCGACCGCAGTGGCCCGGACGACCGTGCCGGCGCTGGCGAGCAGCTCGGCCTTGGTGCCCTGCGCCACGATCCGGCCCTGGCCGATCACGACCAGGTCATCGGCGATGACCTCGATCTCGTGCAGCAGGTGGGAGGACAGCAGCACGGTGCCGCCCTTGTCCGCGAAGCCGCGGAGCAGGTCGCGCATCCAGCGGATGCCGGCCGGGTCCAGCCCGTTGGCGGGCTCGTCCAGGATCAGCACCTCCGGGTCGCCGAGGAGCGCCGTGGCGAGCCCGAGCCGCTGGCGCATGCCGAGCGAGTAGTTCCGCACACGACGGCCGGCCTCGGTGGGGGTCAGGCTGACCGTCTCCAGCATCGCGTCGACGCGGGCGGCGGGTAGGCCCATGGTGCGGGCGGCGACGCGGAGGGTCTCGCGTCCGGTGCGACCCGCGTGCTGGGCGGAGGCGTCGAGGAGCACCCCGACCTCGCGTCCAGGGTTCGGCAGGTCGGCGTAGCGGCGGCCGAGCACGGTCGCAGTGCCGGCGCTGGGCGGGGTGAGCCCGACCATCACTCGCATGGTCGTGGACTTGCCCGCGCCGTTGGGTCCGAGGAAGCCGGTGACCCGGCCCGGACGGGCGTCGAAGGTGACGTCGTCGACGGCGCGGAGCCCGCCGTACGTCCTGGTCAGTGCGCTGATTTCGATCATGGGACCAGCGTTGTCGCTGGGGGTGCTGACCCACATCAGGGACGAGACCCCAACCGACCCTGACCCCACCCCCTGACCCGGTCTCAGGGTCGCCGTCCTCCTCGGAACAGAGGTGCCCATGTCGTTGTTCTTTCAACATGCGTATCGAGATCTGGTCCGACGTCGTCTGCCCGTGGTGCTACATCGGCAAGCGCCGGCTGGAGTCCGCCCTGGCCGAGTTCCCGCACCGCGACGAGGTCGAGGTGGTGTGGCGCTCCTTCCAGCTGGACCCGTCGTCGCCCAGCACGCCCACCGAGACCGTCGTCGAGGCCCTCGGCCGCAAGTACGGCGGCGGCGTGGCCGGCGCGCAGCAGATGGTCGACCGGGTCGAGGCGCTGGCCGCCGAGGAGGGCCTGCTCTTCAACCACGCAAAGGCGCCGCACGTCGGCACCCTCGACGCCCACCGGCTGCTGCACGCCGCGGGTGAGAAGCGGGGCGAGCTGAAGGAGGCGCTGCTCCACGCCTACTTCGTGGAGGCGCACAACGTCGCCGACCACGACGTGCTGACCCGGGTCGCGGCGGAGGTCGGGCTCGACGAGGTCGCCGTGAAGTCCGTGCTCACCACCGACGAGTACGCCGACGAGGTCGAGGCCGACATCCGGCAGGCCTCGGCGTACGGCGCCACCGGCGTGCCGTTCTTCGTGATCGACAGCAAGTACGGCATCTCGGGCGCCCAGCCGGTGGAGACCTTCGCCCAGGCGCTCGACCGGGCGTGGTCGGAGACCCACCCCGCGATCGAGGTGATCGGGGGCGCCGACGCGTGCGGCCCCGACGGCTGCGCCATCTGACTCCAGCGCCCGCGGTCAGGTCTACTCGCCGTCGGGGTAGGCCTCCGCCGTGATGTGCAGTGCCTCCCGCAGGTCCGGCACCTCCTCGACGAGCCGGGCCAGGTCTTCCTTGGTGTAGTGCACGACCTCCAGCTCGGTGCTCGACACCACGCTGGCAGTGCGCAGGCGGTGCTCGAGGATTCCGATCTCGCCGATCACGCCACCGGCGCCGACCGTGGCCACCTCCTGGCCGTGCTTGCGCACGGACACCTCGCCCGAGAGGAGCACGTAGGCCTTGTCGGCCGGCGTCGACTCCGACATGAGGGACCAGTCCTTCGGGAGATGCAGGAACCGTCCCGCGTCGGCGACCTTCTTCAGGTCCTTCGCGGACAGGCTCGCGAAGGCGTCCAGCTCTTTCAGACGCTCGCTCTCTGATTTCTTTGACACGGTCGGTCCTCTCGTCGGTCATGCCCCATGTCGCCGGTGCGGGTCGACGCTGGCAGCGTAGAGGGCAATGGAGTCTCGTGGACAGGAAAACTGGACCTAGGTTAGGCATGCCTAAGTAGGCCGCGTACGCTGTTGGCTTGTGCTCGGAAACTTCCTGATCGGCCTGCGCGAGGGCCTCGAGGCGGCGCTGGTCGTCAGCATCCTCGTCGCCTATCTCGTGAAGTCCGACCGACGCCACCAGCTGCGCTGGATCTGGCTGGGAGTCGGCGTGGCGGTGCTGCTCAGCGTCGGTCTGACCCTAGGGCTCGGACTGCAGTCCCGGCAGCTCACGTTCAAGACCCAGGAGCTGCTCGGCGGCGTGCTGTCGATCATCGCGGCGGCGTTCGTGACCTGGATGATCTTCTGGATGGCCACCGCGGCCAAGCACATCGCGGGTGACCTGCGCGGCCGGATCGACGACGCCGCCGGACGTTGGTGGTCGCTCTCCCTGGTGGCGTTCCTCGCCGTCGGCCGCGAGGGCATGGAGACCGCACTGATCCTGTGGTCCAACACCCGCGTCGCGATCGACCGCGACCTGCCGGAAGGTGCGCCGGTCAGCTCGACCCCGCTGGTCGGCGCATCCCTCGGCATCCTCACCGCCGTCGTGCTCGGCTACCTCATCTACCGCGGCGCGATCAGCCTGAACCTCACGGTCTTCTTCACCTGGACCGGCTTCTTCCTGATCCTGGTGGCCGCCGGCGTGTTGTCGTACGGCGTCCACGACCTGCAGGAGGCCGGCGTCGTCGCCGGGCTCAACAGCCACCTCTTCGACGTCTCCCACATCATCCCGCCGAGCTCCTGGTACGGCACCGTGCTCAAGGGGATCCTCAACTTCTCGCCGCAGACCACCTACTGGGAGGCGGCGGCGTGGATCAGCTACCTCGCGATCGTCGTGCCCACGTTCGTGATCGTGCTGCGGCGACGCAACCGCCCGCGGCCCCCCGCTCCGGCTCCCGACCCGACGTCGCCGGCCCCGGCGACCGTCACTCCCGAAAGATGAGGCACCACGTGAAGCGCACCGCCCTGACTGCCGCCGCGATCCTGTTCGCGGCCCCCGTGCTCGCCGCCTGCGGCACCGAGAGCACCGACCCGGGAGACGGAGGCGACGGCGGCGATGCCCGTTCGCTGACCGTGCAGTCGTCCGAGGACGCCTGCGACCTGTCCGCGACGCGAGGCGCCCGCGGGCGTGCTCACCTTCGACGTCACCAACACCGGGTCGCAGGTGACCGAGTTCTACCTCCTCGGCGACGACGGGCTGCGGATCGTCGCCGAGATCGAGAACGTCGGGCCGGGCGCCACCCAGAAGCTCACCGTCAACGCGCCCGCCGGCTCCTACGTCACCGCCTGCAAGCCGGGCATGGTCGGCGAGGGCATCCGCTCGGAGTTCACGATCTCCGAGTCCGACGAAGAGGTGCAGGTCGCCGACGCCGAGCTGGTCGAGCAGGCCCAGACCAACTACGCGGCGTACGTCGAGGACCAGTCGGCGCAGCTGCTCGAGAAGACGCAGGAGTTCGTCGACCTCTACCAGGCCGGCGACCAGGACGACGCCGCCCGCGCGCTCTACCCCGACGCCCGCGTGCACTGGGAGCGGATCGAGACCGTCGCCGAGTCGTTCGGCGACCTCGACCCGCTGATGGACGCCCGCGAGGCCGACATCCCCGAGGGCGAGGAGTGGACCGGCTGGCACCGCATCGAGAAGGACCTGTGGCCGGCCCGCGCCGAGAAGTACCGGGCGCTGAGCCCCGACGAGCGCGCCCAGTACGCCGATGACCTGCTCGCCAACACCGAGGAGCTCAACACGCGCGTGCAGACCCTGACCTACCCGATCGACAGCATCGCCAACGGCTCGCGCGGCCTGCTCGAGGAGGTCGCCACCGGCAAGGTCACCGGCGAGGAGGAGTACTGGTCGCGCACCGACCTGTGGGACTTCCAGGCCAACGTCGACGGCGCCAAGGTGGCCTACGACGGCGTCGCGCCGATCGTGGAGCAGAACGACCCCGAGCTCGCCGAGCAGCTCGAGACCAGGTTCGCCGACCTGCAGGTGCTGCTCGACGCGCAGCGCGTCGGCGACGGCTTCAAGTACTACGACGAGCTGACGCCGGACGAGATCAAGGGTCTCTCCGACGCGGTCAACGCGCTCTCCGAGCCGTTCGGCCGGCTCACCGCGGCGGTGCTGTCCTGACCAGAGTCAGCAGGCGGGGCCTTCTCGGCGGCGGAGCGGCCGTCGCCGGGGTGGCCGGCGCGTTCGCGGTCGGCCGGGTCACCAGCGGCGACGAGGCCGAGACGCTGGCGACCCGCGCCGCGGCGTACCCGTTCCGAGGCGAGCACCAGGCCGGCATCGCCACGCCCGCCCAGGACCGCCTGCACTTCGCGGCGTTCGACGTCACCACCGACTCCCGCGAGGAGCTGGTCGAGCTGCTGAAGGCCTGGACCACGGCCGCGGAGCAGATGACCAAGGGCGAGGAGGCGGGCGCCACCGGCGCCCTCGGCGGGCCCGTCAACCTGCCGCCAGAGGACACCGGTGAGGCGATCGGGCTGCCCGCGAGCGGGCTGACGATCACGTTCGGGTTCGGCCCGACTCTCTTCCGCGACGCCGACGGCAACGACCGTTTCGGCATCGCCGACCAGCGACCTGAGGCGCTCGAGGAGCTGCCCCACTTCACCGCCGACGTGCTCGACCCGGTCAAGTCGGGCGGCGACCTGTGCGTCCAGGCCTGCGCCGACGACCCGCAGGTGGCGGTGCACGCCATCCGCAACCTGGTGAAGCTCGGCTTCGGCACGGTGTCGGTGCGGTGGTCGCAACTGGGCTTCGGACGCACGTCGTCGACCTCGACCGCCCAGACCACGCCGCGCAACCTGTTCGGGTTCAAGGACGGCACCGCCAACGTGAAGTCGGAGGAGACCGGCGCGCTCGACGAGCACGTCTGGGTCTCCAGCGACGACGCGGTGACGACGGGGCTGGCGGGTGGCTGGCTGGCGGCTCCTACCTGGTGGCGCGCCGGATCAACATGACCATCGAGGTCTGGGACCGCCAGCCGCTCGGTGACCAGGAGGCGTTCATCGGCCGCACCAAGGGGCCGGGCGCGCCGCTGTCCGGCGGCGGGGAGTTCGACGAGCCGGACTTCGACATGCCCGGCAGCAACGACCTGCCGGTGATCCTTCCCGACGCCCACATCCGGCTGGTGCACCCCGACCAGCACGGGGGAGTGCGGATGCTCCGACGCGGCTACAACTTCGTCGACGGCAGCGACCCGCTCGGTGGTCTCAACGCGGGGCTGTTCTTCATCGCGTTCGTCCGCGACCCCCGCACCCACTTCATCCCGGTGCAGAACGCCATGGCCAGGAGCGACGCCTTGATGGAGTACCTCAAGGTCACCGGCTCCGCGCTGTTCGCCGTACCTCCCGGCATCCGGCAGGGCGAGTACGTCGGTCAGGCGCTCTTCGGCTGACCCAGCAGCTCGGCGAGCTTGTCGGTCGCCTGGTGGCCGGGGGAGACACCGGTCAGCAGGGCGGCCATCGAGGTGGAGTGCTCGGTGCGCAGGTGCACGATCTCCTGGTACGCCGGCGAGGCGAACCAGTCCTTCGCCGCGGCCCGGCTCGGGAACTCGATGATGACGACGTCGCCGTCCCACTCGCCCTCGGCGACCTCGATGTCACCGCCGTGCACGAGGAAGCGGCCGCCGTGCGGCGCAAGGGTGGCATCGATCTTCTCGAGGTACTCGATGATCTCGGCGCCGAAGTCGACGTCGGTCAGGTGGCAGATGGCGTAGGCCTTCTTGTTCGGTGTGTCCATCTCCCGAAGCCTGGTCCGCGGTCTACACCTGGTCGATTACCTCCGAGGTAATCGGAGCGACTACCCGCCGCGGCTAGCGTGGCGCCCATGAGTCAGGCCCCCATCGAGAACCCCGGCGAGCTGTTGCGCGACTGGCGCCGCCGCCGCAACGTCTCGCAGCTCGACCTCGCCCACCGGGCCGGCGTATCGGCGCGGCACGTGAGCTTCATCGAGACCGGCCGCTCGCGGCCCACCAGCTCGATGATCCTGCGCCTCTGCGACCAGCTCGCGGTGCCGCTGCGTGAGCAGAACCGGGTGCTCCTCGCCGGCGGGCACGCTCCCGTGCACCCCGTGCACCAGCTCGCCGATCCACCGATGGCGCAGGCCAACGCTGCGATCGAGGCGATCCTCGCGGCCCACATGCCCTACCCCGCGCTCGTGATCGACCTCGGCTGGGACCTGGTGGCGGCCAACGACGCGATCTGGGCACTCATCGAAGGTCTCCCGGCCCGGCTGCTCGAGCCGCCGATCAACGTCATCCGGCTCTCGCTCGACCCCGAGGGGATGGCTCCGCGGATCGTCAACCTCGAGCAGTGGCGTGAGCTGCTCGTCGCCCGCCTCCGGCACGAGTACGACCTCGGCCGCGACCCTCGGGTGGCGGACCTGATCGAGGAGTTCGCGGTGACCCCTGCGCCCGAGGTGGGCGTGGCGCGGACCGAGCTGGTGGTGCCGCTGCGGCTCCGGGTCGGCGACACGGAGCTGTCGCTCCTCTCGACGACCACGGTCTTCGGCACCCCCCGCGAGGTCACCTTGTCGGAGCTCGCGATCGAGGCGTTCTACCCCGGCGACGAAGCCACCCGGGCGGCGCTCACCGAGGTTTGATCCGGTGGCTCGCTGAGCACCTGCCCTCGTGCAGACCTTCTTGCCGTACGCCGATTTCGAGCGCTCGCTGCGAGCTCTCGATCCGAAGCGACTGGGCAAGCAGCGCGTCGAGTGCATCCAGGTCCTGCGCGGGCTCACCGTGCCCGGCTACGGGTGGCGCCACCACCCGGCGGTGAAGATGTGGCGGGGCTACGAGGAGGCGCTCGGCCGCTACTCGCTCACCTCGTGCGAGGTGTGGACCGAGCTCGGGCATGCCGACACCTGCGCGGCCACGCTGGCCACCGATCTCGCCGGCATCGGCATCGTCGCGGTGCGCACGCAGGCCGAGCTGGCCGCAGCGTCCGCTCTGCCGCCCTGGCTGGGTGACGAGGACTTCCACCGGGCGCACCAGTCGTCCCTGGTCCGGAAGGACCCCGACTTCTACGGACCGAAGTTCCCTGGCGTGCCCGACGACCTCCCCTATGTGTGGCCCGTCGAACGAGTTGACCGGCGCCTCTAGGGTGGGCGGATGCCCTCGGTGAAGCAGGTCCAGATCACCTTCGACTGCGCAGAGCCCGCGCGCGTAGCCGCCTTCTGGTGCGAGGCGCTGGGCTACGTCCTGCCCCCGTCGGCGGAGGGCGAGACGTCCTGGTCCGCCGCCGTCGACCCCACCGGCGTCGGCCCGCGGCTGTTCTTCCAGACCGTGCCCGAGGGCAAGGTCGTCAAGAACCGCGTGCATCTCGACGTGCGGGTCGGCACCGGGCTCGTGGGCGCGGAGCGCCTGGCGGCACTCGAGGCCGAGTGCGCACGACTGGTCCCACTCGGTGCGGTGCGCGGGCAGCTGCTGCTGGCCGACGAGGAGAACGAGTCGTGCCTCAACATGCAGGACGTCGAGGGCAACGAGTTCTGCCTCGACTGAGGCTGCTCGGCTGACACGTCAGCGCGGAGGCGCCGGCGACCGCTCGGCGTCCGCATCGGTGTACGCCGTGCCGCCGCCGAAGCTGTCGCGCACCAGGTCGTGGTCGAGGACGCGGTACGGCGCCGGCGAGGTGGTTGCGCGTGCCCGCAGGGCCGCCAGAGGTACGCCGGCACGCGAGGCGACCACGAGCAGGTTGCCCCAGCGCCGGCCGCGCAACGTGGGCGGCTCGGCGCTCAGCATGAGCGCCCCGAAGGTCTGGCTCAGGCCGGCCACGACCCGCCGGGTCCATGGGAACGGCGCCCGCTCGGTGAGGTTGAGCAACACCAGCCCGTCACCTTCGAGCACCCGTGCGACGTCGGCGAAGAACTCCACTGTCACCAGGTCGGCCGGCACCCGGGCGTCGGCGAACGCGTCGACCACCACCAGCCGTGCCGCGTCGTCGCGCAGGGCAGCGACGCCGGCGCGGCCGTCGATCTCGCGCACCTTGATCCCACTCCGCCGGGGCAGCGGCAGCTTGCGGCGCACCAGCTCGGTCAGCGTCCCGTCCGGCTCGAGCACGACCTGCCACGAGGTCGGCCTGGTGGCGGCGACATAGCGGGGCAGGGTCAGGCCGGCGCCGCCAACGTGCACCACGCGCGTCGGCTGTCCTGGGGCGGCGTGGACGTCGATGACGTCGGCCATCCGGCGCACGTAGTCGAACGCGATCCGGGTGGGATCGGCCAGGTCGACGTGCGACTGGTCCATGCCCGCAAGCCGCACCACGAAGCTGTCGGTGCCGTCCGCCGGCAGGATCTCCACCCGCACATCATGGACCCCCATCTGGTGGGCCTAGGCCTACCCCTTCCCGGCCCCCAGCACCATCGCTGCGACCCCTTCGCCCGGCCTACGTTCGTGATGTCAGAAGAACCCCGGAAAGGAAATCATCATGAACGTGACCGACATCGTGACCCAGCTCGTGTGGCCCGAGACCAAGCAGGCCGACGACCGTGACCGTGATCGTGCCCGCCTGGTCATCGCGGCCGGCACCGAGCAAGGCCGCATCAGCGAAGGCGAGGGCGCCCGGCGCACGGCGTCGGTGGCCACGGCGACCACTCGCGGCGACCTCCACCAGGCGATGCGCGACCTCGACGGCGCCGAGCCGGCCGCGGGTCTGGCCTCCGTGCTGCGCGTCGCCACCGCGGTGTGGCTGCTGACCAGCGTCGTCGAGCTCACCGTGTGGCTGGCCATCGCGGTCGTCTCGGGCGAGCTGGACTCGCCGTGGTGGCTGTTCTCCACCGTGGTCGGCGGAGGCATCGTCGCCGCGATCCGGGTGGCACACGACGCGCGGGCCCGGGCGCCGTTCGAGGGCAGCCGCGGTTCGCTGGTGGGCAGCTGAGCAGGTCAGGAGCCGGTCGCGGCGGCCGACAAGGACGCCGGACCGCGCACCGAAACGGATCGCCGCATCTTCGGCTCGTCGAGCAGCCGGAGGCGCGGCATTCGTTCGGCCAGGGCACGCAGCGTGATCGCGGCCTCCAGCCGCGCCAGCGGGGCGCCGAGGCAGAAGTGGATGCCGCCGGAGAAGGCCAGGTGGTCCGGCGTGCTCGGGTCGGCGAAGCGGTCGATCACGAACGTCGTGGGGTCGGCGTACACGGACGGGTCGCGGTTCGCGCCGCCGATGAGGGCGACCACCCAGGTGCCCTTGGCGATCGGCTCGCCGCCCAGGTCGGTGTCCGCGAGCGCCACGCGGATCGTCCGCTGGACCGGTGGGTCGAAGCGCAGCGTCTCCTCGACGGCGAGCTCGGCCAGCCCTGGGTCGGCTACCAGGCGGTCCCAGGCACCGGGTGTGCGCTGCAGGGAGAGCACGGCGTTCGAGATCAGGTTGACGGTGGTCTCGAAGCCGGCGACGAGCAGCACCTGGCACATCGAGACGAGCTCCTTGGACGTGAGCCGCTCCTCGCTGCGGGCGGCCACGAGAGTGCTCACCAGGTCGTCGCGGGGCTCGCTGGCGCGGAGCTCGAAGAGCCGGTCGAAGATCCGTTCCAGTTTGGAGTCCGCGATCATCAGCCGTCGGGCGTGACCCAGCGAGTTGACGCCGTCGAGGGCCGAGGCCATCGTCTCGCCGTACCTCTCGAAGGCGGCGGTGTCGGCGTCAGGCAGGCCGAGCAGGTCGGTGATCACGGCGATCGGCAGCGGGGCCGCAACGTCGTGGACGAGGTCGAAGGAGTCCCGGGTCGCCGCGGCGTCGAGGAGGCTCGCGACGCGCTTCTCGATCATCTCCTCGTAGCCGCGCATCAGCTTGGGGCTGAACCCCGGGGCGGCGAGCCGACGCAGCCGGGTGTGCTCGGGAGCGTTGGCGCCCAGCATCGAGCGGTCGATCACGCCGTCGCCCTCGTAGATGGCGCCGTGGGTCACTCCTGTGTCGGGGTCCTTGACGCCGAACTTTCGGCTCCGCACGAGCTCGCGGCACAGCTCGTGGTCTGCGGTAGCCAGGAAGCCGGCGAACGTCGGCACCAAGCGGCCCCGCGACCGGAAGTCCTCGTGGATGGGGTAGGGATCGCGGCGGCCGGCCTTGGTCTCGAACCGGAGCATCGGCTCTCGGGCGATCCGGGCCCGGAGGTTGAACGCTTTGCCCTGGTAGATGCCCGCGACGAAGCGAAGCGACTCTCTCAGGGTCTGCGGTCCTTGCTCCACACCGGCCAGCGTAGGCAGGGACGGTCCCCGCCACATCCGACCACGGTAGGACTACTCCAGACGCAGGATGAGCACCGCGTCGGTGCTCGAGAGGCGTCCGCGCCAGCCGTACTTGCGGCGGACCTTGGCGAGCGTCTCGTCGTACGCGCGGCCCGAACGCACCACCGTGGCGGCGCCGCTGATGGCAGGGGAGTCGGTGCCGTCGCCAACGGTGAGCACGACGTACTTCTCGTCAGCGAGCGCCACTCGGCAACGTAACCACACGATCGACGCCGATGTCGTCGAGGAACCTCGCATCGTGGCTGGCGACGACGAGCGCTCCGCGGAAGTCGGCGACAGCCGAGACGAGCGCGTCGTAGGAGGCGAAGTCGAGGTTGTTGGTCGGCTCGTCGAGGAGCAGGAGCTGAGGCGCCGGATCTGCCAGCAGCACTGCCGCGAGTGTTGCTCGCAGACGCTCTCCGCCGGAGAGGTCGGCCACCAGCCGGTCGCCGGCCGAGCCGCGGAACAGGAAGCGCGCGAGCCGGGCCCGGATCGCGTTGTCGTCGGCTCCCGGCGTACGCCGCCGGACGTTGTCGAAGACAGTCGCATCGTCGTCGAGGAGATCGAGCCGCTGGGGTAGGAAGCCGACCGCGACGTGCCGCTCCACGCCGCCCGACATCGGCGCGAGCTCGCCCGTGATGGTCCGCAGCAGAGTGGTCTTGCCCGACCCGTTGTCCCCGATCAGGGCCACCCGCTCCGGACCGCGCAGCTCGAGGTCGACGTGGTCACCGGTGCGAATGGTCAGGTCGACGGTCGTGAGCACCAGCCGACCGCGCGGCACCTCTGTGCCGGGCAGGTCGACGCGGATGTCCCGGTCCTCGCGGAGCCGCGCCTCCGCGTCGGTCAGCCGCTCGCGCGCCTGGCGCTCGCGGTCCTCGTGGAGGTTGCGGTACTTCCCGGCAGAGACCTGCGCCTGCCTCTTCTTCTTGCCGGCGAGGATCTTCGGCATCGACTCCGCGCTCTTCTTGCCGTACTTGAGCCGGTTCGCGAGCACGTGTTCGGCGTCGATGCGGTCTCGCTGCTGCTTGCGCAGGTCGGCCCTCGCGGTGGTGACCGCCTGCTGGGCAGCGTCCTGCTCGGCCGCCACCTGGTCGGAGTACGCCGTGTAGCCGCCGCCGTACCACCGCACGGCGCCGTCGCGCAGGTCGCCGATCCGCTCGACGCGCTCGAGCAGCTCGCGGTCGTGGCTGATCACCAAGAGGGTGCGGCTCCAGGACTCGACGACGTCGTAGAGCCGAAGCCGCGCGGCCCCGTCGAGGTTGTTGGTCGGCTCGTCGAGGAGCAGGACGTCGGGGCGGCGCAGCAGCAGCCGGGTCAGGCCCAGCTGGGTGACCTCGCCTCCCGAGAGCTCGCCCATCCGCCGGTCGAGCACGTCGGGCGGCAGGCCGAGCCGGCCGAGCTCGGCGACCGCCCGCTGCTCGATGTCCCACTCGTCGTCGATGACGTCGAAGTGTCGCTGGTCGACCGCGCCGTCTTCGACGGCCCGGATCGCGCGGATGATCTCCGCAATGCCCAGGAACTCGGGCACGGCCTGCGCCACGTCCAGAGTGAGGTCTTGAGGGAGGTAGCCGACCTCACCGGTCACCTCGACCCGGCCACTGGCCGGGCGCAGGTTGCCGGCGATGAGGCGCAGCAGGGTCGATTTGCCCGACCCGTTGCGGCCGACCAGACCCGAGCGGCCGGGACCGACGACGAGGTCGAGCCCGTCGAGCGCGGTGGTGCCGTCGGGCCAGGCGAAGGACAGCGACGTACAGGTGATGGCTGCAGAAATGGCAGCAGGCATGGAGGCTCCTTGAGACGAGGTGTGCGGGTGGGCAAACACGACGTCAGAGCTTCAACTGGCACCAGCTTCGTCGGGGACGAGGACGGTCCCACCGTAGCTGTCGCCACTCTTCGGGCGCGACGGGATTAGCGGGCCCCGCGGGGTAAAGTGGCGGGTCGCACAGCGTCGTGCCGAACGTTCTCCGCCTCACCACCCTTGCGACCCAAGGTTGAGACCCAAGGACACCCGCTGTGACTGCCACCGCCACCGGCCGCCCCGTCGTACTCATCGCCGAGGAGCTGAGCCCCGCCACGGTGGACGCGCTCGGCCCCGACTTCGACATCCGCAGCTGCAACGGCGCCGATCGCGCCGAGCTGCTGGCCGCCATCGTCGACGTCGACGCGATCCTGGTCCGCTCCGCCACCAAGGTCGACGCGGAGGCGCTGGCCGCGGCCAACCGGCTCAAGGTGGTCGCCCGCGCAGGGGTCGGTCTCGACAACGTCGACGTCCGGGCAGCGACCCAGAGCGGCGTCATGGTCGTCAACGCACCGACCTCCAACATCGTCAGCGCCGCCGAGCTCGCCGTCGCCCTGATGCTCGCTGCCGCGCGGCACATCTCGCCCGCCCACTCCGCCCTGCGCAACGGCGAGTGGAAGCGGTCGAAGTACACCGGCATCGAGCTCTACGAGAAGACCGTCGGCATTGTCGGGCTCGGCCGGATCGGCGTGCTCGTCGCGCAGCGCCTGAGTGCCTTCGGCATGAGCGTGATCGCGTACGACCCCTACGTGCAGGCCGGCCGGGCTGCGCAGATGGGCGTGCGGCTGGTCGACCTCGACACCCTGCTCGAGGAGTCCGACTTCATGTCGGTGCACCTTCCGAAGACCCCCGAGACCGCCGGCCTGATCGGCGCCGACCAGCTGGCCCGCGCCAAGAGCACGCTGGTGCTGGTCAACGCGGCCCGCGGCGGCATCGTCGATGAGCAGGCGCTCTACGACGCGCTGAAGACCGGCCGGATCGCCGCCGCCGGCCTCGACGTGTTCGCCACCGAGCCCTGCACCGACAGCCCGCTCTTCGAGCTCGAGAACGTCGTCGCCACCCCGCACCTCGGTGCCTCCACCGACGAGGCCCAGGAGAAGGCCGGTGTCGCCGTAGCCAAGTCAGTGCGCCTCGCGCTGTCGGGCGAGCTGGTGCCCGACGCGGTCAACGTGCAGGGCGGCGTGATCGCCGAGGACGTGCGCCCGGGCATCCCGCTCACCGAGAAGCTCGGCCGGGTCTTCACCGGCCTGGCCGGCGAGGTGGCCCAGCAGATCGACGTCGAGGTGCGCGGTGAGATCACCGACTTCGACGTCAAGGTGCTCGAGCTCGCCGCGCTGAAGGGAGTCTTCGCCGACATCGTCGAGGACCAGGTGTCCTACGTGAACGCGCCGCTTCTCGCCGCCGAGCGCGGCACCGCCGTACGTCTCGTCACCGACCCGGAGAGCCCCGACCACCGCAACCTGATCACCATCCGCGGCACCCTGGCCGACGGTGGACAGATCTCGGTCAGCGGCACCCTGGTCGGCATCAACCAGAAGGAACGGCTGGTCGAGATCAACGGCTTCGACGTCGACCTCGAGCCGACCAACCACCTGGCGTTCTTCAACTACATGGACCGGCCCGGCATGGTCGGCACGGTCGGCCAGATCCTCGGCGACGCCGGCGTCAACATCGCCGGCATGCAGGTGGCGCGCGACGCGAAGGGCGGCCAGGCACTCGTGGCGGTCTCCGTCGACTCGGCCATCCCGCCCGAGACGCTGGCCGAGATCCAGGTCGCGATGGACGCCAACTCCGCCCGGGCGATCAACCTCGTCTGACGAACCCCGCAGCGCCGCTGGGGGGTCCAGCCGCTGACGCTTCATCACGGTATGTAGCCGAGCCTCCGCTTCCCACGGGGTATTCGCCATGGGGCGAAGATTTACCTGCATACCCGGGGAAAGCAGCGGCGGCGCATTGACTTTAATTCGAGGGTCGTACTAAATAGGCACATGGCCCTCGTCCTCGGCGTCGACTCCTCGACGCAGTCCACCAAGGCGCTGCTCGTCGACGCCGACGACGGCACCGTGGTTGCGCAGCAGTCAGCGCCCCATCCGGCCGGCACCGAGGTCGATCCGCGAGCGTGGCTGACCGCGATCGACACCGCAGCGGCGGGGCTCATCGAGCGTGCCGACGGCCTCGCAGTCGGGGGACAGCAGCACGGCATGGTCGCCCTCGACGAGCACGGTGACCCCGTCCGCGACGCGCTCCTCTGGAACGACACCCGCTCCGGCCCGCAGGCCGAGTCCCTGATCCAGGAGCTGGGCGGCCCCCAGGCCTGCGCCGACCAGCTGGGAAGCGTCCTGGTGGCCTCGTTCACGGTGACCAAGCTGCGCTGGCTGAGGGACCACGAGCCCGACCGCGCCGCGCGGGTGTCCGAGGTGCTGCTCCCGCACGACTACGTCGCCCGCCACCTGTCGGCCCCGGGCACGGAGGCGTTCACCGACCGCGGCGACGCGTCCGGCACGGGCTACTTCGCGACCAGCGAGGGCGCGTGGCGGCCCGACCTGGCCACGGCCGCGCTCGGGCACGAGCCACGCCTCCCACGCGTCGTCGCCCCCGGCGAGGTCGCCTCGCGCACCGCCGCCGGCCAACCCGTCGGCGCCGGCACCGGTGACAACATGGCGGCCGCCCTCGGGCTCGGCCTGCAGTCCGGTGACGTGCTGATCTCGATCGGCACGTCGGGTGTCGCCTCGACCGTCAGCCGCCAGCCCATCGCCGACGGCACCGGCGTGGTCACCGGTTTCGCCGACGCGACCGGTGGCTTCCTGCCGATGGTCACCACCATGAACGCCGCCGGCATCCTCGACCTCCAGGCCGCCTGGCTCGGCGTCGACCACGACGAGCTCGCCGCGCTCGCCCTCCAGGCACCGTCCGGCTCGAACGGCGTCACGCTGCTGCCCTACTACGGCGGCGAGCGCACGCCCAACCGCCCGGACGCTGTCGGGACCTGGACGGGGCTGACCCCGCGCACCACGCGGGCCGACCTCGCGCGGGCGGCGTTCGAGGCGCTGCTGTGCTCGCTCGCCGACGCCGTCGACGCCCTGCTCACCGAGACCGGAGAGCAGGCGCACCGCGTGCTGCTCGTGGGCGGCGCCGCCCGGAGCCCAGCGGTCCGCGCGCTCGCCCCCGCGATCCTCGGTCGCCAGGTCCTGCTGCCGCCCGTCGGCGAGTACGTCGCCCGCGGGGCCGCGCGGCAGGCCGCCTGGGCCCGCTCCGGAGCCGACACGCCGCCGGACTGGCCGCTCCCGGACACCGAGACCCTCGACGCCGAGCCGACACCCGACGTACGAGAGCGCTACGCCGCACTTCGTGACCACCCCGCACCACCTACATCACCACAGTCAGAGAGGCAGCAATGACCATCGAGATCCCGGCGCCCACGCCGGAGGACAAGTTCTCCTTCGGACTCTGGACCGTCGGCTGGGAGGCCCGCGACCCGTTCGGTGACGCGACCCGCCCGCCCATGGACCCGGTCTACGCCCTCGAGCGGCTCGCCGGACTCGGCGCCTACGGCGTGAACTTCCACGACGACGACCTGATCCCGTTCGGCAGCGACGACGACACCCGTTCGGCGATCATCGAGCGCTTCAAGAAGGGCCTCGCCGAGACCGGCCTGGCGGTCACCACCGCCACCACCAACCTGTTCACGCACCCGGTGTTCAAGGACGGCGGGTTCACGAACAACAACCGCGACGTACGCCGGTTCGCGATCCGCAAGGTGATGCGCAACATCGACCTCGCAGCCGAGCTCGGTGCGAAGGTCTACGTCTGCTGGGGCGGTCGCGAGGGCCAGGAGTACGGCGCGTCGAAGGACGTCGCCGCCGCGCTGGACCGCTACCAGGAGGCGTTCAACCTCCTCGGCGACTACGTCGTCGACCAGGGCTACGACCTCCGGTTCGCCATCGAGCCCAAGCCCAACGAGCCGCGCGGCGACATCCTGCTGCCGACGGTCGGCCACGCGCTGGCCTTCATCGAGACCCTCGACCGGCCCGAGCTGGTGGGCGTCAACCCCGAGATCGGCCACGAGGAGATGGCCGGCCTCAACGCCGCCGCCGGCTACGCGCAGGCGCTGTGGCAGGGCAAGCTCTTCCACATCGACCTCAACGGCCAGAACGGCCCGAAGTACGACCAGGACCTGCGCTTCGGCGCCGGCAACGTGCGCGGGGCGTTCTGGGTGGTCGACACCCTGCTGGCCGGCGGCTACGACGGTCCGGTGCACTTCGACTACAAGCCCGTCCGCACCGAGGACGACGAAGGGGTCTGGGTCTCGGCCAAGGCCTGCATGGACAACTACCTGATCCTGCGCGAGAAGGTGCGGGCGTTCCGCGCCGATCCCGAGGTGCAGCAGGCGCTCGAGGCGGCCCGGCTGCCCGAGCTCGCGCAGCCGAGCCTGGACGCGGGGGAGACCTGGCAGCAGCTGCTCGACTGGCCGCTGCCCGACGTCGACGCGATCGCGGCTCGGGGTGCCGGGTTCGAGCTTCTCGACCAGCTCGCGCTCGAGCACCTCTACGGGGTCCGTGGCTGAGCAGGACGTCCGGCGCCGCAACGCCGCGAGCCTGCTGAGGTCGCTGCGTCGACGACGGCCCGGCCAGTCGCTCCGAGCTCGCCGGCCGCACCGGCCTCGCCAAGGCCACCGTCGGCGCGATCGTCGGCGACCTGGAGCAGGTCGGTGCGGTGCTGGACCACGAGCAGGTGCGCAGCGGCGACCGGGGCCGCCCGAGCCTCCGGCTCACGCTGGCCGGCGGACGGCCCGTCGGCATCGGCTTCGAGGCCAACATCGAGTACGCCGCCGCGGTCGTGCTCGACCTGTCCGGCACCGTCCGGCACCGAGTCACCCACCTGGTCGCCGACGTGCGTGAGGTCGAGCCGGCCCTGGCCGGACTGGCAGTCGAGGTCGCCGGCTGGCTGAAGGCCGACGGACTCCACCCGGTCGGCGCCACGGTCGCCGTGCCCGGGCTGATCGCGGAGGACGACCGGACGGTCGCCTGGACCCCCAACCTCGGCATCACCGGCACATCGCTCGCGGTGCAGGTCGACCAGGCGCTCGGCTGGCAGGACCGCACCCGGGTCAGCAACGACGCCGACTGCGGCGCGCTCGCCGAGCTCCACCACGGCGCGGGCAGGGGCGCCCAGCACCTGCTCTACCTCACCGGCGCGGTCGGCATCGGCGCCGGGCTCGTCGACGGCGGCCGCCTGGTCCGGGGCGCCCGCGGGTTCGCGGGCGAGGTCGGCCACCTGCCGATCGGTGAGCCGGACGCGCTCTGCGGCTGTGGTCGCCGCGGCTGCTGGGAGGCGACCATCGGGCTGCACGCCGTGCTCGCCAAGGTCGGCCTCTCCGAGCTCGACACTCCGGAGGCGACGGCCCGCGCGGTCGCCGAGGTGGCGTCGCGGGATGCCGCGATGCGCACTGCTCTGGAGGACGTCGGCGGCTACCTCGGTCGCGGCCTGGCGATCCTGACCGGGGTGCTCGATCCCGCCGCGATCGTGCTCGGCGGCTACTTCGGCCCGCTCGCCGACGTCATCCTGGCGCCCGCCCGCGACGTGCTCCGGGCGTCGCTCGCGGCCCCCGTGCAGGAGCTGCCCGACCTGAGGCCGGGCGAGCTCGGCACCGAGTCGGCCGCGCTCGGCGCTGCCGAGCGTTCGCTCGAGCAGGCCTACGACGGGCTCGTCGAGCTGTCCTAGCCGGCCAGCCGGGCGTGCGCGTCGGTGACGGCGGTCGACAGGCTGGCCACCGGGTCCTCGAACACCGGCTCCAGCGCCATCTCCGCGGCACCCAGGAGCACGGAGTCGGTGCCGAGGCCGGGCAGCGACAGCCGCACGGACTCCAGCGCCGGCGCCAGGGTCCGCTCCGCAAGCCCGGCCTGCACCTCGGCGCGCAGCATCCGGAACAAGGGCCGGAAGTAGCCGCCCAGGATCACCATGCTGGGGTTGAACACGTTGGCGACGGCACCGATCCCGCGGCCGATGTTGCCGGCCACCGGCCGTAGCTCCCGCGGCGCGGTGCTGAGCTCGTCGAGCGCCTGGTCGAGCCGGACCACCTCACCAGCGGGGTAGGAGATGCTCGCGGCGATGGCGTGCGCGCCGACGACCGTCTCCCAGCAGCCGCGGCTGCCGCAGTGACAGGCCAACCCCTTCGGGTCGAAGTTCAGGTGACCCACCTCGCCGGCGTAGCCACCCGCTCCCTCGAGGCGTACGCCGCCGGTGATCACGCCGGCACCGACGCCGACGTTGCCGGAGATGTAGATGAGGTCGTCGACGCCGACTGCCGCACCGCGACGATGCTCGGCGAGCGCGCCGAGGTCGGCGTCGTTGCCGAGGGTGACGGGCACGTCGAGCGAGAGAGCTGCCAGCACGATCGACCCGAACGACACGTCCAGCCACCCGAGGTTCGGTGCCTGGCGGACCAGGCCGTCACTGCGCCGCACCATGCCGGGGATGCCGACGCCGATGCCCAGCAACGGCGCGGTGGGCGGCGCCCACGACACGACGTGCCGGATCAGCGTCGCCACCGACGCGCCGACCTGCCAGGCCTCGGTGTCGTGCGGGATCGCTGCTTGCGCGCGTTCGTAGACCTGGCCACCCAGCCCGACCCGCGCCACCACGGCCCGGTCGACGCCGAGGTCGACCGCGACGACGTACGGCCCGTGCTCGGTCATCCGGACGCCGGCCGACGGACGGCCCGGCGCCTCGGCGCTGGGTTGCCGGCAGCGCCTGCTCGGTGAGCCCGAGCTCCTCGAGCTCGCTGACCAGGCCACCGATCGTGCTGCGGTTGAGCCGCATCAGGCCGGTGAGCTCGGCGCGCGACAGCTCGCCGGTCCGGTGCACGTGCCGCAGCAGGGTCCCGAGATTGTGGCGGCGGACTGCCTCCTGGTTGGTGCCGTGGCCGCCTGCCCCCGCGGCCACCGCTAGACCCCTGCGGCGGAACGGCGTCGACGGGTGATCGCGTCCACGCTCGCTGCCAGCAGCAGCACGCCACCGGTGACCAGGAGGTTGATGTAGGCGGCCTGGTTGAGCAGCCCGAGCCCGTTGGGGATGGTTGCGATCACGAGCCCGCCGATGACGGCGTCGATCGCGCGACCGCGGCCACCGAACAGGCTGGTGCCACCGATCACGGCTGCGGCCACGGCGTACAGGAGCTCGTTGCCGCCGCCCGAGCCGGGCGAGACCTTGCCGGTGTACGACGCGCTCAGGATGCCGGAGATCGCCGCCATGCTCGAGCAGATCACGAAGGCGCTGATCTTGATCCGAGTGACATTGATGCCGGCCCGGCGCGCTGCCTCGGCGTTGCCGCCGACGGCGTAGAGGTGCCGGCCGAAGGCGGTCCGCGCGAGCACGAACGTCCAGAAGAGCAGGAGCGCGATCACCACCGGGGCCACCCAGGGGATGCCGCTGATGTTGAACAGGTCGGGGTTGGGTGCGCGGTTCTGGCTCAGCAGGAAGGTGAGCCCGAGGACGATCCCGGCGAGGACGCCGATCTGGATCAGCACCAGGGCCAGCGGCTTGTGCACCAGACCCCTCGCCGAGCGCGACCGGTACTTCCACAGTGACAGTGCGGCGTACCCGGCCACGATCACCGCGGCGGCGATCCACCCGGCCGTCACCGGCACGTTCTTGATCGACAGCCCGCGGAGCACCTCGTCGTTGAACCGGAGCGAGCCGCCGGAGCCGATCAGCTTCAGGGGGACGGCCTGGAGGGCGAGGAAGAACGCCAGCGTGACCACGAACGACGGGATGCCGAGCAGCGCCACCAGGGGGCCGATCGCGAGCCCGATCACCGCGCCGGCGGCGAGTCCGGCGAGGACGGCCAGCCCACCACGGCCAGCCGTGGTCGATGATCGCGAGCGCGGTGATCGTGGCCGACGCGCCACCGGCGACGCCGGCGGAGAGGTCGATCTCCCCGAGCAGCAGCACGAAGACCAGGCCCATCGCGAGCACGATGATCGAGCCGGCTTGGATGACCAGGTTCGCCATGTTGTACGTCGTGAGGAACCGCTCGTGCAGACCGCTGAAGACCACGAACAGCACGACCAGGCCGAGCAGCGCGGGCAAGGAGCCCATGTCGCCGCCGCGGAGCCGGTTCAGGTAGTCGCGGACCGAGGCGCCGAGGGTCGTTGCGTGGGGGGCGTCGACGGCGAAGCCGGGGCGCCGGCGTTGCTCTCGTCGGTCGCGGAGCTGTCGGACTTGATGCTCATCTCTCTAGCCCTCTCAGATCGCCGCGGTCGCGGCGTCGCGGATGCCGAGATCGCCGGAGCGACCTGCCGTGATCAGTTCGACGATCTGGTTGTGGCTGAGGTCCCTGGCCGGGACGTCGGCCGCGACCCGCCCCAGGTAGAGCGCCGTGACGCGATCGGCGACCTCGAGCACGTCGTTCATGTTGTGCGAGATCAGCACGACCCCGAGGCCGCGGTCGGCGAGCCTACGGACCAGGTCGAGCACCTGTCGGGTCTGGGCGACTCCGAGAGCCGCGGTGGGCTCGTCGAGGAGCACGATCTTCGAGTTCCAGAGCACCGCCTTGGCGATGGCCACGGTCTGCCGCTGGCCGCCGGAGAGACTGGCGACGCTCTGCCGCACCGACTTGACGGTGCGGACGGACAGCGAGGCGAGCGTCTCGCGGGCCTGGGTCTCCATGGTGACGTCGTCGAGGACGATCCCGTTGCGGAGCTCACGGCCGAGGAACATGTTGTCGACGATGTCGAGGTTGTCGCAGAGCGCGAGGTCCTGGTAGACGGTCTCGACGCCCAGGGCCGCGACGTCGCGAGGCCCGTGCACGTTGACCGGCTCGCCGTCGAAGAGGTAGTCGCCGCTGTCGCGGCCGTAGATGCCGGCGACGATCTTCACCAGCGTGGACTTGCCGGCGCCGTTGTCGCCGACGAGCGCGGTGACCTGGCCGGGATAGACGGCGAAGTCGACGTCGTGGAGGACGTGCACCACACCGAAGCTCTTGTTGACCTTCCGCAGCTCCAGCAGTGGGGCGGCCGAGGCCGGGGTGCCGGCCTGCTCTTCCCCGTACTCGCTCATGATCCAGTCACTCCATCGCGTCGTCGTGTGATGCCCGATCCGGGCAGGTAAATGTTGTGCCGAACAACGAACCCGAAGGGCACCCGCGCCCGCGCAAGGGCGCGGGTGACCTTCGGACTCAGTGAGGTCAGCCGACCCCGTTGGCGTCGCACAGCGCGGCGAACTCACCGGCGCAGACGTCCTCGGCCTTCTGGCCGCCGTCGTCGATGACGGACTGGACGTTGTCGATGGTGATCGCCTCCGGCGTCAGCAGGATCGACGGCACGTCGCGGCCGCCGGTGCTGTCCTCGGTGGTGCCGGTGGTCTCGGCGTCCTCGCCGTTGACCAGCGCGATCGCGGCCTCGGCCAGAGCGTTGGCCTCCTGCGTGGCGGACTTGTAGACCGTCATGCACTGGGTGCCGGCGAGCACGTTCTGCAGGCCCTCGACGGTGGCGTCCTGACCGGTGACCGGCACGGTGCCGGCCTGGCCCGCGCCCTCGAGGATCGAGATCACGGCGCCGCCGAGACCGTCGTTGGCTGCGAGCACGCCGTCCACGTCACCGTTCGCAGCGGTGTAGAGCTGCTGGAAGATGGTGGCCGCTTCCTCGTTGTCCCAGTCGGGAACAGCCTGCTCACCGACGACCGTGTAGTTGGTCATCGAGTCGAGCACGCTGTGCGCACCCGCAGAGAACAACGTGGCGTTGTTGTCGGTGGGCGAACCGTTCAGGTAGACGATGTTGGCGTCCTTGTCGCCGAGGCAGTCGGCCAGACCCTGGCCCTGCAGCTCGCCGACCTTGGTGTTGTCGTAGGAGACGTAGTACTCCGCCGATCCGCCCAGGGTGAGCCGGTCGTAGTCGATGGTGGCGACGCCCTGCGACGCTGCCTTCTCCTGAATCGCTGCGCCCGACTCGGAGTCGAGGTTGACGATGGCCAGCACGGTGACGCCGTCGCCGATCATGGTGTCGGCGATCTGGGTCATCCGCTCGGCGTCGCCCTCGGCGTTCTGGATGTCGGCTTCGACGCCAGCCGCTTCGAAGGCCGCCTCGAGGGCAGGCCGGTCGGCGCTCTCCCAGCGGACCGAGGACTCGGTGTCGGGCAGGATCACGCCGACCTTGCCCTCGGCGGTCGGCTCGTTGCCGCCGCCGTCGTCGCTGCCGCCGCCGCCTTCGTCGGAGCCACACGCTGTCAATGACAGCGCCAGCCCGAGTCCCAGTCCAATAACCGCGCTGTAGCTGCGCTTCACACCAACCGCCTCCTAGCGATCTCTGGCCGTATCGTCGGTGGGGGTGCTTGCGACACGAGCCATATGTTGTTCGCGACAACATATTCAGTGACGGCAGTCACGTCCAGAGTGCCGTTGGCAAAATGTCGAACTGTTATCGAACGGCCGCGGCGCCGCCCCTAGGCCACCATCACCCGGCCGGCACCACGGGAGGCCCCGGGCGTGCGGTCGCGGACGACGTCCCAGGCCGCGGCCAGCCGGGTGACCGCCTCGCGGAGCTCGTCGGCGGGGCGGGTCCACGGGATGCGGACGAAGTGGTCGAGGCCGCCCTCGGCGGCGAACGCGGGGCCGGGGGCGACGATCACGCCGCGGCGCTCGGCCTCGGCCGTCACTGCGGTGCCGTAGGCGCCAGGGAGCTCGCACCACAGAGCCAGTCCGCCGCCGGGCATCCGGAAGTGCCACTCGGGCAGCAGCTCGGTGACCGCCGCGGCGAGGGCTTCGCGCTGCTCGTGCAGCCGGACGCGGTGGCCGCCCACGATGGTGGTGCGGTCTGCCAGCAGCCGGGTCAGCACCAGCTGCTCCATGACCGGGGCGCCGAGGTCGAGGCCGACCCGGGCGTTGGTGATCCGCTCCACCTGGTCGTGGGGGGCGCGGATCCAGCCGAGTCGCAGCCCGCCCCAGAACGACTTGCTGGACGAGCCGATGGTGACCGTGTCGGCGGCGTACGACGCGAACGGCCGCGGCATCGTCTGCCCGTCGAGGGCCAGCTCGACGTGCGCCTCGTCGACGACGGCGACGGTGCGGGCGCGCCGCAGGTGGCCGGCGTACTCCTCTCGTTGGGCGTCGGTCATCAGGTGGCCGGTGGGGTTCTGGAAGTCGGGGATCAGGTAGGCCAGCCGGGCGCCGGTCTGTCGCAGGGCGGCGCCGACGGCGTCGAGGTCCCAGCCGTCGGGGTCGACGGGCGATCCGGTGAGGCGGGCGCCGCTGTGGCGGATCGCCAGGGTGGCGTTGGGGTAGACCGGCGACTCGACGAGCACCCGGTCGCCCGGGCCGGTGAACGCCTGCGCCACGATCGACGCGGCCGACAGCGCGCCGGGTGTCACCAGGATCTGGCCCGGATCGGTCGGGAGGCCGCGCTCCTCGTAGGTCGCGGCGATGGCGGCCTGGAGCTGCGGGAGCCCGGCGGGGAAGTAGCCGTGTCCGCCGAGGTACGCCGGCAGCTCGGCGCCCGCCTCGGCGTAGGCGTTGGCGATGCCGGGTGGCGCGGAGGCGGCCGCGCAGTTGAGGTCGATGGCGTCGTGGTCGCCCGGGCGGGGGAGCAGTGCGCGGTCGTGGGCCCGCGACTGGCCGCCCGGCACCCGGGTGAACGTGCCCGCTCCCTGTCGCGCCTCGGCGTAGCCCGCGTCGCGGAGCGCGGCGTAGGCGCGGGTGACGGTGGTGCGCGAGACGCCGAGGGCCTCGGTCAGCTCGCGCTCGCTCGGCAGCCGGGTGCCGAGCCCGATCCGGCCGTCGCCGATCAGGTGGGTCAGTGAGGTGGCCAGGCCGGCGTAGGCGGGGCTGCGGTCGAAGTCGCCGACCAGCGTGCCGACCCGACCGGCGCTGATGGACTGCATCATGCAGGCCACTCTCTCACGATTGGCTATGTAAGAGAAGGCCAATCCTTGCCACCATGGAGGAGTGACCCCACCCGCCATCGTTGCCATCGCTCCCACCGGCCTCAGCGACCTCGGCCCGATCGCCCAGCTGCGCGCCGGCCGCCTCCCGCCGCCGGCTCACCCAGCTGTACGTCGGCCTGGTGCTCTACGGCATGAGCCTGGCGATGATGGTGCGCGGCGACCTGGGTCTGGCGCCCTGGGACGTGCTGCACTCCGGCCTGATCCGGCACGTGCCGATCACGCTGGGGCAGGCCGTCGTGGTGATGAGCTTCGTGGTGCTGATCCTCTGGATCCCGCTCAAGGAGATGCCGGGCATCGGCACCATCTCCAACGCCCTGGTGGTCGGCCTGGCCTGCGACGCCACCCTCTGGCTGCTCGACCAGCCCGGGTCGCTCGCGCTCCGGATCGCTCTCATGGTCGGCGGCATCCTGCTCTGCGGCCTGGCCACCGCGCTCTACATCGGTGCCCAGCTCGGCCGCGGCCCGCGCGACGGGCTGATGACCGGCCTCACGCGCCGTACCGGTCTCTCGATCCGGCTGGTGCGCACCGGCCTCGAGGTCTCCGTCGTCGTGATCGGCCTGCTGCTCGGTGGCGGTCTCGGACTCGGCACCATCGCGTTCGCCCTCGCGATCGGACCGATCACCCAGGCCTGCTCGCCGGTCTTCCTCATCGATCTGCCGGTCAGACGATCGTGCCGCAGTCACGGGGAGACTCGCGCGCATAGGCCGGATAACCTCCGCACACATACTTTTTCGTGCCGCGGAGGGACCCCCATGACCGAGACGCCCACGCCACCCCAGCCGCCCGCCCAAGAACCGGCGCCGCCGGCTGGCGGAGGCGCGGCCGCTGAGGCCGCACCGCTGGCGCCGCCGACCGAGACGCTCACGCTGACGGCTCCGGAGGCGCCCTCGCTGGTGATCGAGACCCAGGCGCCGAAGATGGCGCCCCAGGTCGCGGCCGAGCAGCTGCCGGAGCTCGACGCGAAGGTCGACACGTTCCTCACGGCGTTGAGCTCCACGGAGGCCAACAGCCCGGAGTTCGCGGCCCAGGCCGAGAACGTGCGCACCATGGGCGACGCCGACATCCGCAAGGCGGCCGAGACCTCCAACCGGATGCTGGAGCAGCCGGTGCGGGCGCTGAAGGAGGGCGGCATCGCGCAGGGCTCGGCCGTCGGCAAGACGCTGCTCGAGCTGCGGCGTACGGTCGAGGACCTCGACCCGAGCCAGGCCACCGGAGCCAAGCGCTGGCTGGACATGCTGCCGTTCGGCGACAAGATCACCGACTACTTCCGCAAGTACCAGTCCGCCCAGACGCAGCTCAACGGGATCCTGCACAGCCTGCGCAACGGCCAGGACGAGCTGACCAAGGACAACGTCGCCCTCAACCTGGAGAAGACCAACCTCTGGGCGACCATGGGCCGGCTCAACCAGTACGTCTACGTCGCCGAGCGGCTCGACGCCAAGCTCGCGGCCAAGATCGCCGAGCTCGAGCTGTCGGACCCGGAGATGGCGAAGACGCTCAACCAGGACGTGCTGTTCTACGTGCGGCAGAAGCACCAGGACCTGCTGACCCAGCTGGCGGTGTCGATCCAGAGCTACCTGGCGATCGACATCATCATCAAGAACAACATCGAGCTGATCAAGGGCGTCGACCGCGCCTCCACCACGACCATCTCCGCGCTGCGGACGGCGGTCATCGTGGCGCAGGCGCTGGGCAACCAGAAGCTGGTGCTCGACCAGATCACGGCGCTCAACACCACGACGTCCGGGATGATCGAGCGGACCTCGGTGATGCTCAAGGAGAACTCGGCGGCGATCCAGGAGCAGGCCGCGTCGTCGACGATCGGCATCGAGCAGCTGCAGGCCGCCTTCGCCAACATCTACGCCACCATGGACAGCATCGACGAGTTCAAGCTCAAGGCGCTGGACTCGATGTCGGCCACCATCGGCCTGCTCGAGACCGAGGTCCAGAAGTCGCAGTCCTACCTCGACCGGGTGAAGAAGCACGACCAGCGCAACGCCGCCGGCACCCTGGACATCGCGTAGCCCTCTGCCAACCGACTGTCCTCACCAGACCGAAACGAGCGCGAGTGGGCCTGAAGTCGTGGCTGAAACGACGACGTGGATCGGACGACGACGCCACACCCGTGCCCGCCGCACCGACGGAGCAGGACGTGCTGGCCGCGCTCAACCGGGTCAACGCGATGCTCCGCGAGGGCAACGCGCCACCGGTGGTGATCTCGCGGGTGGTCCGGATCGCCCGCGACATCCACGAGACGCTGCCGCGGCTGCGCAACCTCGGCCTCGGCAGCATGGAGGCCTACTCCGTCGTGGCCACGGCCACCTCCTATCTCCCGGAGGCGGTCGGCGGCTACCTGCGGCTGCCGCGCGAGTGGGCGGACACCCGGCCGATCGACGGCTACAAGACCTCGCTGATGGTGCTGGTCGACCAGCTCGAGCTGCTCGGCTCGACGATGGACAAGGTGCTCGATGCCGCCAACCGGGCCGATGCCCAGGCGCTGTTGCTGCACGGCAAGTTCCTCGAGGCCAAGTTCGGGGCGCCGGCTGGCGGCCCCGACCTGACGTTGGGATCACCTGAATGACTGAGCTCTCGCTGTCCGCGGCTCTCGAGGCGCTGGTCGCCGCGGCCCGCACCGCCGGGGTCGACCCCGACGCCGCCCGGCTCGAGGGGGAGTCGCTCGCCGCGACCGTCGCCGAGCCCGCCAAGGGCGCGTACGTCGGCTGGTCGGAGCAGACCGGCGGCGGTCGGGGCGCCGAGGACTTCATGAACGCCGCCTCCCGCGGCCGCCGCTACCGCGCCGCCCCGACGCCGACCATGGCCGGTCTGTCGCTGGCGCAAGTCGTCCCACGCGCCGGCGTACGCGAAGGCCCTGGCGGACGTCGCGCTCGCCGCCACGACGCTCGGCGAGGCGAACCCGCGGGTGATCGGCAACGCGACCACCGCTGCCGCTGCCCAGCTCGGCGAGGCGCCGCCGCTGGCCAGCATGCCGCCGGTCGAGGCACGCGAGCCGGTGCCGGGTGTCGGCGACCACTTCCTGGCCCAGATGCTCGACCAGCTCGGCCAGGTGCAGAAGAAGCTGACCAACCTCGACCTCGCGGGTCGACCGAATCGACGGTGGTCGAGCCCGGTGTCGAGACCCCGGTGCAGCCCGACCCAGGCCGCGCCGCCGACCGCGACCAAGCCGTCCGAGCCCGAGGCCCCCAAGGAGCCCGAGCCCGAGCCGAAGACCGTCGAGGAGCTGCTGGCCGAGCTCGACGAGCTCGTCGGTCTCAAGGACGTGAAGGCGGAGATCAAGAAGCAGGCCGCGGTGCTCCGCGTCGAGGGCCTGCGCAAGGAGGCCGGCCTGGCCGCTCCGACGATCACCCGGCACATGATCTTCAACGGCAACCCCGGCACCGGCAAGACCACGGTCGCCCGGCTACTGGCCGGCATCTACCGCGCGCTGGGCCTGCTGTCGAAGGGCCAGCTGATCGAGGTCGACCGGTCCGAGCTGGTGGCCGGCTACCTCGGCCAGACCGCGATGAAGACCGCCGAGGTCGTGAAGTCCGCCGAGGGTGGCGTGCTCTTCATCGACGAGGCGTACTCGCTGGCGGGCGACCAGTACGGCCAGGAGGCCATCGACACCCTGGTCAAGGAGATGGAGGACAAGCGCGACAACCTGGTCGTGGTCGTGGCGGGCTACCCGCTGCCGATGGAGGTCTTCATCTCCCAGAACCCCGGCCTGGCCTCGCGCTTCCGCACCACCATCGACTTCGTCGACTACACCGACGACGAGCTGTGCGAGATCTTCGCGGTCATGGCCAAGGCAGCCGAGTACGACGTCGACGACGCAGTGCTCGAACGCCTCCGCCAGCTCCTCGCCCTGGTGACCCGCGGCCCGACCTTCGGCAACGCCCGCTACGTGCGCAACGTGATGGAGGCGGCGATCGGGCGGCACGCCTGGCGACTGCGTGAGATCGACCAGCCCACCCTCGAGCAGCTGCGCACGTTGGAGGCCGAGGACCTGGATCCGGTGGCGCTCGAGGCGCCGGTGCCCGCGCCACCGCCCGAACCCGCTGTCGACATCGTGCCCTCTGGGGGAGACGATGCTCCGGCCCCGTCTGAACCCCCCACCGACTCGCCCACGGATCCAGTGGCACCCGAGGAGACTCCATGACGCAGGCCCCCGGCGCGGGAGCCGCGACGCCAGCCGCTCCGGACACCCTTCGCGCCACGGTCGGAGTGCCCGCCCCCGACCCGAGCGCACTGGCACCGAAGCGATCGATGGCCGAGAACGTGCCCCAGCTGCTCAACCGCTGGCAGGTCGTCGCGGTCTCGGTCTGCCTGATCTTCGGCGTCGCCGCCGGCCTGGTGCAGTTCCTGGCCTGGCAGGCCGGTGACCGGGCCGCGGACAACACCGACCAGCTGGTGCGGGTGCAGGGCATCGGGTCGTCGCTCTACAGCGCCGACGCACTTGCGAGCAACGCGTTCCTCCAGGACGGCCTCGAGCCGCCCGAGCAGCGCGTCGCCTACGACGAGGCGATCGCCGACGTGCTGCAGGCAGATCGCGGACGCGGCAGAGGCTCAGCCCGCAGACCGCGAGGCTCTGGCCGCGCTCAACGAGCGCGTGTCGGCGTACACGACAGGCGTGACGCAGGCGCGGGACGGCAACCGCCAGGCCCTGCCGGTGGGTGCGCAGTACCTGCGCGAGGCCAGCGCGGCGCTTCGCGGCGACGTGACCCCGGTGCTCGACAACCTGGTCGAGGCCAACACCCAGCGGGCCCAGGACGAGATGGACTCCCAGCACCCGTGGTGGCTGCTCGGGATGGCACTGGTCGCCATTGCCCTGCTGTGGCTGGTGAATCGCGCGATCGCCCGGCGCTTCCATCGGCGGTTCAACCAGGGATTGTTGGTGGCTGCGCTCGCGTTCGCGGTCCTCACCTTCTTCACCGTCAGCTACGCCAGCCCGCAGAACGGCGCCAACGAAGACCTCCAGGCAGGCGACTTCAGCGACGCTGTCGACGAGGCGATCGCCCGGACGGCCGCCAACGACGCCAAGGCGCTGGAGAGCCAGCGGCTCATCAACCGGGCCGCGGGTGAAGACGTCGATCTCCCGTGGGCCACGGCGGCCGGCATCGTCGACGACAACACCGCTTTCGGTGGGGAGTGGCAGACCTACAAGGACGCGCACGCCGAGGTCGACCGGCTCGACACGGACGGCGACTGGGACGGCGCCGTGGCCTTGGCGACCGGCGACAGCACCTGTGACCTTCGAGGCGTTCGACGAGTCGTCGGCGGCCGCCATCGCCGAGTCCGGCGACGCGGCTGCGGCGGACCTGAGGTCCAACGACGTCGGGCTGATCCTGACCCTCGCCACTCTGCTGGTGGGCCTGCTCGGAGCAGCGGCCGCGGCCTGGGGAGTCAACCAGCGACGGAGGGAGTACGCATGAGGCGCATCGCAGCACTGTTGCTCATCGGCGTGCTCGCCGGCTGCGGCGGCTACGACGCCACTGTGGTGCCGCCCGTCGTCGCTCCCCCCGAGCCGGTCATCCCGCCGATCGCCGTGCCGGAGCCGTGCGGGGTCGTCACGCGTTCCTATGCCCCCGACGGCACGGTCGACCAGCTCCTCAGCGGCGCCACCGTGCAGGAGATCCGGGAGCCGCGGCCGCCTGATCGCCGGAGTGTCTGCCGACACGATCCTGCTCGCCTCGCGCAACCCGCTCAGCGGCGAGATCGAGGGCTTCGACATCGACATGGTCAAGGCCGTCGCCCGAGCGATCTTCGGCGCCGAGTGGCGAGGACAAGGATCCAGCTCCGGGTGATCCGGGCGGACCAACGGCTGCCGGTGCTTCAGAACGAGCAGGTCGACATCGTGGCCCGCAACATGACCATCAACTGTGACCGGTGGAAGGACATCGCCTTCTCAGCCGTCTACTACCAGTCGGGCCAGAAGCTGCTGATCCGCTCCGACCTCGTCGACGAGGGCATCGACAGCGTCGGCGACCTCGCCGGCGTGAAGGTCTGCGCCCCCGACGGCACGACCAGTCTCGCCAACATCGTCGAGCGAGGCGCCCGAGGCCGTCTTCGTGACGGCCGCGACGCACACGGGCTGCCTCGTGAAGTTCCAGCGAGGCGAGGCCGACGTGATCACCGGTGACGACACGGTGCTGGCCGGCCTCGCCGCTCAGGACCCGTACGCCGAGGTGCCGGCCGACCAGACCGCGTTCACGCAGGAGCCCTACGGCATCGGCGTCAACAAGGACAACAAGGACCTGGTGCGCTTCATCAACGCCGTGCTCGAGCAGATGCGGGCCGACGGGTCCTGGCAGGAGAGCTACGACAGGTGGTTCCGGCCGGACCTGGGCGCCGGCACCGGGCAGCCGCAGCCGACCTACGGCGGGCCGCCGCGAACCTCATGATCACCGCACCAGGCGCCCCAGGCTCGATCGGGTCGGCCATCGAGCCGGCCGCGATCCAGGGGTACCTGAGCGCCCTCGACGAGTGGGTGCGAGGGCGACGGATGGAGCTGGACGAGCTCGATGCCGCGGCCCTCGCAGCGAACCGGGGCGGCCAGGTGGCCGGCGACATGATGCTGTCGCTGGCGCTGTGGAAGGCGGTGTCGGACCGCTACCAGCTGATCTTCGCGACCTGGGACGGCGGCCGGGTGCTCGAGGAGCAGCGGGAGCGGATCTCGTCGCTGATCTGGGGTCGCCTCGACGGCGCGAGCGAGCTGCCGGGCGGCATGGCGGTCTCGGTGCCCGAGGCCTGCCGGCTCTCCGACGCGCTCGTCGCCCAGCTGCGCACGACGCTCGCCCTGGTGCCGGGCGCCGACGCCTCGGCTTCCCGGATCAAGCAGCTGCGGGCCCAGCTCGAGCGGCTGCGTGACCAGGTAGCGCTCGAGCCCGCGAACTCGCGCAAGGCCGCGGCCGAGCGGGTGGCCGAGCTGGCGGGCCGGCTGGCCGAGGTGACCGACAAGGCACAGCGGGGCGCCGACGTCGGCGGGCTGCTCACCCCCCTCGAGAACGACGCCACCACCTGCGAGCGCGACCTGATCGTCGGCAACGCCCAGCGGCGCGACGCCCGCGACCAGCTGGTCACCGTGCGCGAGCTGCGGGCCGACCTGGAGTCGCGGGAGACGGCGTTGGAGAAGCTGGCCGAGCAGTGCGTGCGCACGGTCGACCCCTCACCGCACTACGCCGTGCCTGACGTCGACGCGCTAGGACCGGTGCCCAACACGCCCGAGGCGATCAAGACCTACCTGTCGAAGCTCGAGCGCGTCTCGGAGGCGCTCAGCCTCGCGCAGCACAAGTACGCCGACGCGCTGGCCGAGCACGGCGAGCTGCTCGACCTGCTCGACGCCTACGTGGCCAAGGCCAAGGCGCTCGGACTCAGCGACCGGGGCGACCTGGCCGAGAGCGAGCGCCAGGCCCGCGACGTGCTCGCCCGCCGTCCCGCCCCCATGACCGTGTGTCGCCAGCTCGTGGCGACCTACCAGACCTGGCTCACCAAGGAATCCGCATGAAATGCACCCAACCGGGATGCTCCGGGAGCATCGTCGACGGCTACTGCGACGTCTGCGGCATGGCCGCGGAGCCTGGCGCGGCTGCGCCCGCCGCCGCGGCCCCGCCGGCCTCGGTGGCCACCACCCCCACCAAGACCGCACCGGCAGCTGCCGACGGCACGCCCTGCGCCCAGCCCGGCTGCGCCGGCAAGATCCTCGACGGCTACTGCGACATCTGCGGCACCGCGGCCGACTCGAAGCCGGTCGTCGAGAGCTGGGAGGGTCCGCTCAACGACCTCTCGGTCGCCACGTCGGCCAGCAAGGTGCAGTCGACGGCCTTCGGCTCGGCCCGCGCGACCCACGCGACGGCGTCCACCCGGCGTACTCGCACGGGATCGCAGCGGATGCGCGCGGCGCGACTGGGCGCCGGACTGACTCGCGTGCCCCCGGCACCGCCGGTCGATGCTGCCAAGGCGATCAACCCCAACCCGTCGGTGCCCGAGGACAAGCGCACCTGCTCCAAGTGCGGCACCGAGATCGGCCGCAGCCGCGACGGCAAGCCCGGTCGCCAGGAGGGCTTCTGCCCCCAGTGCGGGCAGGAGTTCTCGTTCACGCCCAAGCTGAAGGAGGGCGATGTCGTCGGCGGCCAGTACGAGGTGGCGGGCGCCCTCGCGCACGGCGGCCTCGGCTGGATCTACCTCGCCCGCGACCGCAACGTCTCCAACCGCTGGGTCGTGCTCAAGGGCCTGCTCAACTCCGGTGACCCCGACGCGCTGGCCGCGGCGATCGCCGAGCAACAGTTCCTGGCACAGGTCGAGCACCCGCTGATCGTCGAGATCTACAACTTCGTGACCCACGAGGGCGCCGGCTACATCGTCATGGAGTACGTCGGCGGCAAGTCGCTGAAGCAGATCCTCAAGCAGCGGATGCGCGACAACAACGGCGCCTACGACCCGCTGCCGATCGACCAGGCCCTGGCCTATTTGCTCGAGGTACTGCCCGCGTTCCAGTACCTCCACGACCTCGGGCTCGTCTACTGCGACTTCAAGCCCGACAACCTGATCCAGGTGGGCGACGCGGTCAAGCTGATCGACCTCGGCGGCGTACGCCGGATCGACGACCAGGAGTCGGCGATCTACGGCACGGTCGGCTACCAGGCGCCGGAGGTGGCCGAGATCGGGCCGAGCGTGGCCTCCGACATCTACACGATCGGCCGCACGCTGGTCGTGCTGTGCATGGAGTTCCGCGGCTACCAGGGCACCTACCTGCACACCCTGCCCCCGCCGGAGTCGACGCCGTTGTTCGCCCAGAACGACTCGCTCTACTGGCTGATCGCCAAGTGCTGCGCCACCGACCCGGCCGACCGGTTCGCCTCGGCCGACGAACTCCGCTCGCAGCTGCTCGGCGTGCTCCGCGAGACGGTCGCGAAGGCCACGCCTGGCACGGCGCTGACGTCCGCGTCGTCGGTGCTCTTCGAGACGCCGAGCGCCTCTGCCTCGGTGCTCACCTGGTCGCAGCTGCCGGACCTGCGCCCCGACACCAACGACCCGCAGCACGCCTGGCTCGCCAGCCTCGGCGCCGAGGACCCCGAGCAGCGGCTCAAGGAGCTCGAGGCGGCACCGGAGGAGAGCGCCGAGGTGCTGCTGACCCGGGCCCGCGCGGCCCTCGACGCCGGCCACCCGGCGCAGGCACGGGGCTACGCCGCCGACCTGCTCGCCGAGGACCCGTGGGAGTGGCGGGCGCTGTGGATGGACGGCCTGGCCACCATGGTCCAGGAGGACTGGACGACGGCGATGGCGTCGTTCAACGCGGTCTGCCAGCAGGTGCCGGGGAGCTCGCGCCCAAGCTGGCGCTGGCCGTCGCCTGCGAGCGAGGCGGCCGGCCCGAGGTCGCCGAGGGGCTCTACAACACCTGCGCCCAGACCGACGCGACCTACGTCGCCCCGGCATCGTTCGGCATGGCTCGGGTGCGCGCGATGCGCGGTGACACGGCCGGAGCCGTGGCCGCGCTCGACCAGGTGCCGTCGAGCAGCCGAGGGTTCGTGGAGAGCCGGCAGGTTCGCGCCGACGTACTCCTCTCGAGGGGCAACGCCAAGGACCTCGCCGTGCTCGACCAGGCGATGACCAGCATCGAGTCGGTGTCGATGGATCCGACCACCAAGCGCCGCTACACCGTGCGGATCCTCCAGCAGGCGCTGGACATCGTGCACGCCGCCGGTGGCGGCGCGTCGAAGGCGAAGGTCGGGTCCTTCGAGGCGACGGAGGTGCGCCTGCGCGAGGGTCTCGAGCAGACGTTCCGTAGCCTCGCCCGCGACGCCCACGAGCTCGGCGAACGGATCGAGCTCGTCAACCAGGCCAACGCCGTACGGAGCTGGACGCTGACATGACCGAGACCCCTCCCACGCCCGCGCCCTCCTCGGCGTGCCCGCACTGCGGGGAGCCGCTCGAGGCCGGCGCGAAGTTCTGCGAGTCGTGCGGCAAGCCGACGGGTGTGGCCGTCGACCCCGCTGCCGCACCGGCCGCGCCGGTCGCCGACCAGGCCAGCCCCGCCGACGACCTCGGCAGCGGACCGATCAGCGCGGTCACCCGGGCCGCGGGCGCCGGGCAGGCACCGGCCGAGGGCTTCGGCTCGGCGCGTCGACCGTGCCTCCAGTGCGGTGGCGACGTCGGTCCCGACGGCTACTGCGACCAGTGCGGCACCAAGGCGCCCACCGAGCGCGACCACTTCCGCGAGCAGCCCGCGAGCTGGGTCGCCGGCGTCTGCGACCGCGGCATCAAGCACTCACGCAACGAGGACGCGATGGCGATGACGGCCTCCGAGACGCCGGGGGAGCGGGCCGTGCTCATCGTGCTCGACGGGGTATCGAACACCGACGACTCCCACATCGCCTCCCTGGCCGGAGCCAACGCCGCACTCGGCGTGCTGCGCGCGCCGCTCCCGCAGGGCATGGGCACTCCGGAGGGGCGTACGTCGGCGGTGACCAAGGTCTTCACGGACGCCGTCGCGGCGGCCAACAAGGCGGTCACCGACACGACGCCGGAGGGATCGACGAAGCCGCCCTCGGCGACCTTCGTCTGCGGCGATCCTCGAGGGCACCGCTCTCTGGTACGCCAACGTCGGCGACTCGCGGGCCTACTGGCTGCCCGACGGCAAGCCCGGCCAGATGCTCACCGTCGACGACTCGGCGGCGCAGACTGCAGATCGAGGCCGGGATGCCTCGCAAGGAGGCCGAGTCGGGGCCGCAGGGTCACGCCATCACGCGGTGGCTGGGCAAGGACGCGCCCGACATCGTGCCGCGGGTCGGTCAGATCACGGTCGAGGCTCCCGGTTGGGTGCTGGTCTGCTCCGACGGGTTGTGGAACTACGCCTCCGAGCCGGAAGCTCTCGGTCGACCAGATGAAGATGGCGGGCACCATGGATCCGGCCGCGCTGGCACTCGCGCTGACCGACTTCGCCAACGCATCGGGCGGCGTGGACAACATCACCACGGTCCTCGCCCGGGTCGAGACCGGGCAGAATGCCGCTGACACCAAGACTGAGGGAGAGTCCGATGGCTGAGTTCACCGCCGCCGTCTACCAGAACGAGTTCCTGCCCGATGGCGGCACCGACGTCAACGCGATCGTCACGGTCACCTGCGCCGGAGCCGGCGTGGCCGGCCAGAGCGGGTCCGGCTCGGCCGGCGAGATCATCATCGTCGACACCTCCGGCTCGATGGGCGTGGAGACGATGCAGGCGGCCCGCGGTGCGGCCAAGGCAGCCATCGCGGAGATCCTCGACGGCACCTGGTTCGCGGTGATCGCGGGCTCCGACCGGGCCGCGCTGGCGTACCCCCGGGTGACCTCCGGACCCGGTCTCGTGAAGATGACCTCCGAGACCCGCGCCGAGGCGACGCGGGCGGTCGACCAGTTCGTGGCCAGCGGCGGCACGGCGATGAGCACGTGGCTCGACCTGGCGGTGACGCTCTTCGAGTCGGTGCCGGAGGTCAACCAGCGCCACGCGATCCTGCTCACCGACGGCGAGAACCGCGAGGACGGCGGCAAGCTGGACGACGCCATCCGGCGCGCGACCGGTGTCTTCCAGTGCGACTGCCGCGGCGCCGGCACCGAGTGGGTGGTCGAGGAGGTGCGGCGCATCTCGCAGGCGCTGCTCGGCACCGTCGACATCATCCCGAGCGCGGCCGAGATGCAGGAACAGTTCAAGGCGATGATGCAGAACGCCATGTCGCGCGGCGTCGCCGACGCGCAGCTGCGGGTCTGGACCCCTCAGGGCGCGCAGGTGCTGTTCGTGCGTCAGGTCTCTCCGACCGTGGAGGACCTCACCGCCCGTCGCGTCGAGGTCAACCCGCTCACCGGCGCCTATCCCACGGGAGCCTGGTCGGACGAGTCCCGCGACTACCACGTCGGCATCCGCGTGGCCGCGAAGGCGATCGGGCAGGAGCAGCTGGCAGCACGGGTGCAGCTCGCGCTCGGCGAGGACGTCGCCGCCCAGGGCCTGGTGAAGGCGACCTGGTCCAACAACTCCGAGCTGACCACCCGGATCGACCAGCAGGTCGCCCACTACACCGGGCAGACCGAGCTGGCGTCGATGATCCAGGAAGGTCTGGCGGCGAAGGCAGCCGGCGACGAGGCGACCGCGACCACGAAGCTCGGTCGAGCGGTCCAGCTGGCCGCCGAGACCGGCAACGACGAAGCCACCTCCAAACTGAAGAAGGTCGTCGACATCGACGACGAGAAGGAAGGCACCGTCCGGCTCAAGGCCGCCATCAACAAGGCCGACGAGATGGCGCTCGACACCGCCTCCACCAAGACCACCCGGATCAAGAAGTGACCTGCCCCGCCGGCCACGACACCACGGCCACCGACTACTGCGACGTCTGCGGCATCGCGATGGACGCGCCCGGCGCGGACAGGGTCGACAAGGTCGCCGACAACACTCCCGACGACACTCCCGACGACACGGGGATGCTGCCGGTGACCGAACCGGTCGACGCGTCGGGCGGACAGAACGCCGACGGCACCTGCCCCAACTGCCAGGCGGCCAACCCACCCAACGCGCTGTTCTGCGAGGCCTGCGGCTACGACTTCACCACCGGCTCCATGCCCCGGCCGGTCTCGGCTCCGGACCCTGCCGCGGTCACGCCGGCGACCGACGCCAACCCGTCACCGCAGCTCACCGACGGCTGGGTCGCCGAGATCTGGATCGACCCCGACTGGTACGCCGACCAGAAGAGCACCGACCCGCTGCCCTCGCCCGGCCTGCCGGTCGTCGTAGGGCTGAAGCACCAGTCGATCCTGATCGGCCGCGCCTCCCGCAGCCGCAACATCAGCCCCGACATCGACCTCTCCTCCGACTCCGGCATCAGCCGCCGCCACGCGCAGCTGACCACCGACGGCAAGCGCTGGTTCGTCGAGGATCTCGGTTCCTCCAACGGCACCTACGTCGGCGGCTCCGTCGGCGCCCTGCCCAAGGACCCGATCCCGCAGGGCCAGAAGAAGGAGATCAACGCCGACGACCGGGTCTACCTCGGCGCCTGGACCCGGCTGGTCGTCAGGAAGGCGTCGGCCGGCGAAATCTGAGAGCGACACGAGCGCCACCGGCTAGGCCGGCACCGACGCCGACGCCTGCCGGTGAGCCGTGGGGCTGGTGCCGCGGACGCGTTTGAACGCGACGCTGAGTGCGAAGGAGTTGGCGTAGCCCACGCGGCGGGCGATGGTGCTCAGCGTGTCGGTGGTGTCGTAGAGCTGGTCGGCAGCCAGGGTGATCCGCCAGTTCGTGAGGTAGCTCATCACCGGCTCGCCCATGAGGCCGGTGAACCGCCGCGACAGCGTGGCCCGCGAGACGGCGGTCGCTTCGGCCAGGGTCTGCACCGACCACGGATGTGCGGGATCGTCATGGATGAGCCGGAGTGCGTGTCCGACCACGGGGTCGTCCTGAGCGCGGTACCACCCGGGGGCACGTGTCTGCTGACGGTCGAACCACGCACGCAGGGTGCTGATCAGCGCGAGGTCGAGCCACCGGTCGAGCACGGACTGCTGGCCCAGCCGGTCGCGGCGGACCTCGTCCAGCACGAGATCCATCACCGGCCCGACCTCGGCGGCCGGCACCACGACGGTCGGCGGGAGGGCGCCCAGCAAGCGGCGGCCGACGTCGCCGAGCCGCTGGTAGGTGCCGCTGACCACCCACGACTCGCCGTCGGGTCGGGCACCGAAGGTGCGCATGCCGAGCCGGGCGCTGTAGTCGACCGGAGCGCCCGGCAGCGGCTCGCACCTCCCGCCCGGGTGGATCCGCAGATTGGGCCGGGTGTCGGGGGAGTCGGCGACGACGTACGGCGCGGTGCCCGACATCACCACGACGTCGCGCTCGGCCATCCGGACCGGCTCCTCGCCGGGTCGTAACACCCAGGCCTCGCCGGAGAGCACCGTGGCCAGCGACAGCGGTGACTCGTCGACGATGTCGAGCCCCCACGGCCGGTCGAGGATGGTCAGGTTGAACACGCCACCCCGCGCGCGGGTGCCGGAGAGCAGGTCATCGAGCACGTCCATGCCCGAAACGATACGTGCCGGTGAGACGCATGAACATGTTTCAGGAGCTCCTGACCATGGTTTGTCGCAGTCCACCCAGGTCGACTAGGCACATGACGAATTCACAGATCCTGATCCTCGGCGGTGCCGGCAAGACCGGTCGCCGCATCGCGACACAGCTCGGCGCCCGCGGCGTCGAGTTCCGGCTGGCCTCCCGGTCCAGCGCGCCCCGCATCGACTGGTACGACGAGTCGACCTGGTCGGCCGCCGTACGCGGCAGCGACACGGCCTATCTCGCACCTCCGGTCGACCCCGACGGTCTGGACGCGGCCGGCCGGTTCGTCCGGCAGGTCGCCGGTGACGGGTTGCGGCGCCTGGTGCTGCTCTCCGGTCGCGGGGTCGGCAGCCCCGGGCGGGACTTCGCGGTCTACGACAGCCAGCTCGCCCTGGAAGAGGCGGTCACGAGCAGCGGGCTGGACTGGACGATCCTGCAGCCGGCGTGGTTCATGCAGAACTACAGCGAGGGGTGGCTGCACGACTATGTCGAGGCCGGACAGCTGCGCTTGTCGGCGGGCACCGGTGGGGAGCCCTGGATCGACACCGACGACGTCGGCGACGTCGCCACCGAGGCACTGCTGGACGACCGGCACCTCGGGCAGACCTATGCGCTGTCGGGTCCGCGGTTGCTCACCCTCGCCGAGGTCGCTTCGGAGCTGGCCGCGGCCACGGGCCGCCCGGTGGACTACGTGGAGCTCGAGCCCGACGAGCACGTGGCCGAGCTGGTCGAGGTCGGCGTACCTGGCCCCGAGGCGGAGGCGCTCCGCGACCTGTTCGCGGTGATCCGCAACCACCGGTCCGAGTATCTCTCCGACGGCGTCGCGCAGGTGCTCGGACGTGAGGCCCGCGACTTCACGGACTGGGCCCGCGCAAGCTCGGCGCAGGGAGCGTGGACGGGCTCCGCGCACGTCGTGAGGGCCGGCTCGTGAGCACCTGGAACCCCACCCCATCCTCTCGGTCGACCTCGGTCTCGGCGTGGGCATCGGTGATGCTCTACTCCGCTCTGGTCACCATGGGACTGATGGCGGGCCTCTACTTCGACTGGGACGTGGCGGTCATGCCCGGCCTCGCGGAGGTTGACGACCGCACTTTCGTGACCGCCATGCAGAGCTTCGTGGTGGCCATCGAGAACCCCGCGTTCTTCCTGGTCGCGGTCGGCGCCTTCGGGTTCACGCTGACAGCGGCGATCTCGCTGAGCCGGGGAGGAGAGCGGCTGGCGGCTCGGTGGATCCTCGCCGCGCTGGCCCTCTACGTCGTCGGGCTGCTCATCACCGCTGCGGTGCACATGCCGATCAACTATGCCCTCGTCGACCTCGGCGATCCCGGCCAGATATCCGACCTGGCCGCTGCACGCGGGGACTTCGGGGCACCATGGCGAGTCGCGAACGTCGCGCGCACGGTGACGTGCGTGCTCGCGCTGCTGTGCGTCGGTCGGGCGTTGTCGCTCGAAGGCCGGGACCTCGGGCGGGAAGCGGTTGTCCCCAACGCGGGGCGCTGGAACGGCTGAGCGGTCCCGTACCGTCTCCCCGTGCCCACCAGTGCCGCGCCAACCAGCTCCGTCGCCCAGCAGCTGCTCGAGGCGCAGGTCGCCCACCATCTCGAGAGGCTGGGCGACGAGCACCTGGCGGGCACGGTCACGGACCTCGCGGACGCCCTGATAGCGGCAGCCGGGCGGCAGCCGATCACGGACCTGGTTGACCGCGAGGCGGTCAAGGCGATCGTGGGCCGGTCCCTCGTGACAGTGCCCGGCAGCGCGGCGGTCGGCGGGATCATCCAGCTGGTGACCGAGGTGCTCCTCGAGGGGCCGGCCGAGCCGTACCCCGTCGGTGAGCTGGTCGACCGCCAGCAGCTCGAGGTGGTGCTCGACGAGCTGCTGGCGCTGAACCCCCTGCTCGAGAAGGCGCTGGAGCGGCTCACCGACAGCCCGCTGGTCGGCACGATCGCGACCCGGTTCATGAGCCGCATCGTCGGCGAGGTGCTGCAGGCCAACAAGGCGGTCGCCGACAAGGTGCCCGGGCTCGGTGCGCTCATGTCCTTCGGGACGAACGCCGCCACGAGGGTGGTCGGGGCAGCCGACAAGCAGCTCGAGGGGCTGCTCGGTGAGACGGTCGGCAAGGGCGGCACGTTCGCCGTACGCCGTCTCAACCGGATCCTGATCGAGACGCTCCGCGACCCCACGACCCGCGACGCCATCCTGGAGGTGTGGGACCTGGTCGCTGCGGCGCCGGTCGGCGGCCTGGGTCAGCACGCGAGCCGTGAGGACACCGCCGGCGTGGTCGACGCCGTGCACGATCTCACCGTCTCGACCCTTGCCAACGTGCACATCGCAGAGCTGGGCGCCGCGATCGTCGACGGCTTCTTCGAGCGGTTCGGCGGCTACACGCCGACCGAGCTGCTCGACGAGCTGGACATCGACCGCGCCGACGTGGTCGCCGACCTGGTGCGGATCGCACCGACCGTGGTCGCTGCGTTGCGGGAGTCCGGTGACCTGGAGCGCATCGTGCGCGACCGGCTCGAGCCGTTCTACGCCTCGCCCCAGGTCGCCGCCATCCTCAACGACCGCTAGTCGCCCGCCGCCGCGGCCAGGAGGTCGGCGAGCTCGGCCGGCTTGGTGTACATCGGCCAGTGGCCCGAGTCGATGTCGACGTACTCCACCGTCGCCTTGGTCAGCGACGGCACGTCGCCGCCGTCGACCGCTGCCTTTCCCTCCGCCGGGCTGAACTCGGGACAGATGACTGCGACCGGCACGTCGTAGCGGCGTTCGTCGCTCAGGTGCACGATGCCCAGCGCCACGGCCTCGGGCACGGGGATGGCGGCGGCCGCGATGTCGCGCTTGGCCTGCTCGTCGAGATCGTCGGAGTCCGGGCCCTCGAAGGGCTCCCAGCCCGGGAACGGCATGGCGCCGTCGACGATGTCGAAGAAGGCGGAGTACTTGTCGCCCTCATCGCCCGGGAAACCACCGATGAGCACCGCGGTCGCGACCTTCTCGGGACGTGCGTCTGCCGCCAGCCAGGCCAGGGTGCAGGCAGCCGAGTGGCCGGCCACGACGACCTTGCCCGGCGCCGCGTCGATGGCGTCGACGACCGCCTTCAGCTGGTCGTCGAGGGTCGCGGACGTGGACCCGTCGCCCTGGCCGGGCAGGGTGATCGGTACGCCGCGATGGCCGCGCGCCTCGAGCTCCTTGACGACCGAGGTCCAGGCCGTGCTGCCGTCGAGCCACAGTCCGGCGATGAGGATGATGTCCATGGTTCAGCCTTCTTTCTGCAGTGAGTTCTGGAGGAGGTCGAGGTCGCGCTCGGCGTAGAGCCGGTGCTCCCACTCCTCGTTGAGCACGATGCGGAGACATTGCTCGAGGGGGAAGTCCTCGATCTGCGGCCAGCCCGGCTCGGTGCGGGTGACCGTCGAGGCGAGCTGGTCGTCGGTGAGCGACGCGATCACCTCGCGGACGATCGCCTGGCGCTCGCCGCGGAGAGCCAGCACCTCGTCGAGCGACGGCTGCGCATCGCGATCCCAGGGGATGCCGTCCCAGCCGGGCGCCTCGTCCCACGGCAGGTCGAGCGGATGCCAGGGCGACGCGTTGCCCAGGACCATCCGGCTCACCCAGGCGGAGGTGGCGAAGCCCAGGTGGCGCAGGGTCTGGATGAACGACCACTCGTCACCGACCGGCCGGTGCAGCTCCGGCTCCGGGAACGTCTTCGCCCTGGCCACCGTGCCGGCCCAGAGACGCTCGAGGATCGCCCACGCATCGCGGAACCCGTCGGCGTCTTCCGGTCGCATCTTCGTCCGCTCGGGCATCCGGCGGTCGAGCTCCGCTTCGACATACGCCGACACCTCGACGCCGTTGATGACGACGTTCTCGACCTCGCCGTAGATGTCGACGTTGTGGAGCTCGACCCCGCGCATCCGCACGTCATGGAAGTGCACGGCGCGAAACTGGGCGTCGTTGAGCAGGACGTCGCGGAAGCCCGCGCCGTTCAGGTAGACGTCGGTGAAGGTGGCACCGCGCAGGTTCGACTTCTCGAAGCAGGCACCGGGCAGCTCTTGCGCTCGAAACTCGGTCATGCGGAGGACGCTAGATCGTATTCCGGACGTTCTGCGTCCGGTATGGATATTGTCGATGCGTGCCCGGTGACACCAGCCCCACCGCTCGCGCGTTGCGCACCCTGGAGATCCTGCACGCCCGCGGTGGCGCGACTGCCGACGAGCTGGCCGAGCGGCTGGGGGTGACCGAACGGGCCGCGCGACGCTACGTCGGCATCCTGCGCGAAGCCGGCATCCCGGTCGACTCCGTCCGCGGCCCGCACGGCGGGTTCCGTCTCGGCCGCGGCACGAGGCTGCCTCCGGTCGCCTTCACCGAGCCGGAGGCGCTGGCCCTGGTGATGGCCGTGCTCGACGGGCAGCCTGCCGCGGTCGACGGCGATGACATCGTCGGCACGGCGCTGGGCAAGGTGATCCGGGCGCTGCCTCCGGCCGTCGGTCGGCAGGCGACGGTGCTGCGGGAGCACGCCTCCGCTGCGCCGGTCCGGGTCTCGACCCGGCCCGACCCAGCGACCACCAGCGCCCTGGTCTCGGCCTCGGCGGTCGGGCGGAGCGTGGTCATCAGCTACCGCAGCGGATCGGGCCGGGAGTGGGAGACCGAGGTGGACCCGTGGGCGGTCGTGGTGCGCTACGGCCGTTGGTATCTCCTGTGCTTCTCCCACCACGCGGACGCCGTGCGCACCTACCGGATCGACCGGGTGCGCGACGTACGCCAGACCGAGCGGGCGTTCACGCGGCCCGACGACCTCGATCCGGTCGCTGCTCTGGAGGAGTCCCTCGGCACGGGCTGGGAGTACCCGACCAGGGTGGTCTTCGAGGCCTCCGCCGCCGAGGTCGCCCCCTGGATCCGCCCGGCCATGGGCCGGCTCGAGCCCGCCGGCTCCGGCTGCGTGCTGGTCGGCAGCACCAGCAACCCCGCGATGTACGCCGGCGAGTGGCTGACCGCGATGCCCTTCGACTTCCGCGTCGAGGGCGGGCGGGAGCTCGCGGTCGCGGTCGCGGCCCTGGCCGAGCGCCTCGATCGCCGCGGTCGACCGGCCTAGGGTGTCGCCATGAGCGGCTACCTGGAGCCCCCGGCCGTCGGCACCGAAGCGGAGACCCTGTACGCCTATTGGCACGACGCCGTCGAGCGATCCCGGGCGGTGGTGCACGAGGTGTTGGCGGGCGGTGGCCCGGAGGTGACCTACACCGACGGCGGCCACCTGCTCACCCTGCGCAGGCTGCTGGTCGACTTCATCGAGGAGTACGGCCGCCACACCGGTCATGCGGACCTGTTGCGCGAGGCGATCGACGGCCGCGTCGGCGAGGACCCGCCCGGTCCCGCGTCTCCGTTCGCGCTGGGCTCGTCATGACCGCGAGCCGAGCCGCTCGCGAGAGGAAGGCGGGAGTCCAGGCAGGGCCGCTGGCCAAGCTCAAGATCGACGTGGGCGAGGGGCAGGAGTTCGTCTACAAGATCAGCTGCAGCGAATGCGTCGCCAAGGGCCACCGCAGCTGGTCGGCGTACCGCCCGGGTCAGGACAACGGCTTCATGGCCGCGATGGACCGGTGGATCTTCCACCTCATCGAGAAGCATCCCGGGGCCGAGGCGCCCTGCCTCGAGTTCCTGCCGGCCGCCCAGGAGCGCCTGCACCAACGCCGCGCTGCGGGTGATGACGGTTGAGCGAACAGTTCTGCAAGAAGGCAAATTAAGAGGCAAGCCGAGGTACCGTGACCTCGGACGTCCCTCGGCGTTGCTCATGGTGCGATTGCCTGCATTAGACGGGCGATCCCTCGGAACTAAGGAACAACGATGCAATCGAAATTCAAGGCTCTGGCGATTGCGACCGTTGTCGCCGCCACCACTCTCTCTGTGCAAGGGCTTCCGCAGGCCAACGCCGCGACCGACACCTTTGCCTTTGCCGCCTACTCCGGTGGCACGAAGATCACCGCCGTCGGCACCACGATCAGCTCCGACCTGACGGCCGAGTCCGGCGTCGCCGGCAAGCAGCCGGCGGCCGACACCAACATGGTCGCCAACGTCAGGGTCGGCGGCCTCGTGCAGGTCGGCGCCGTCAACACCGACGCTTCGGCGGTCAGGTCGGGTGACGGCTTCACGACGATCGCTCACGCCGACACGGCCAACATCAGCCTGCTCAACGGCGCGATCAAGGTCTCGGCGGTCGACACGATCAGCACGGCCACGTCGAACGGCACGGACGCGCCGACCGCGAGCAGCACCACCGAGCTGATCGGGCTCACCATCGCGGGCAAGAAGTACCCGATCAACGTCACGCCCAACACCGGCATCAACATCCCGGGTGTCGCCCGCGTCGTCATCAACGCCTCGCAGACCGGCGTGAGCGGCGAGACCGTGATCACCCAGGGTGCCGCTCTCTACGTCACCCTGCTCAAGGCGAGCAACGGCGTCGCAGCCGGTGCCACGATCATCCTGAACCCGACGTACACGCTGATCGTGCCCGCGACTGACGTCGCCGGTGGCTACCAGCTCGGTGGCGGCGGGCTCGGCGCCTACGCGTTCGCTCACGTGGGCGACGAGATCGAGGCGGAGACCGGGCAGCTCGGCGGCAAGATGCTGCCGCCGCTGGGCACCAACGGCCAGACGCTGTCGAACACCACGGCCAGGATCAACCTGCCGGGGCTGCTGAACGTCGAGGGCATCGAGTCGACGGTCACCGGCACGAGCATCCCAGCGCTGTCGGAGGCGACAGTCACCAGCAAGCTGGCCGGACTGAGACTCTTCCCGACCTTGGGCGGCGCGCTGATCTCGGCCACGGCCATCGGGTCCACGTCACACGTGCGGCTGGACGGCGGGACGCCCGTCACCGAGGGCAACCTGCAGTTCATCAACCTGAAGATCGCGGGCCAGGCGATCCCCATCAATGTCGCCCCCAACACCACCCTCAACATCGCCGGACTCGGCAAGGTGGTCATCAACGAGCAGAAGCAGCTGCGGGTACCCGGGTTCGCTCACGCGTACCAGGTCATCGCTCTGCACATCACGCTCGACACCGCCAAGGCCGGGCTGCCGGTCGGCGCTGAGATCCAGATCGGTGCCTCTCAGGCCATCGTCTGGGGCTGAACGAACTGCCACGAGGGCGGGCATCCCGGAACGTCGGGATGCCCGCCCTCGGGCTATTTCCGGCTGTCGCGCTCGGTGATCAGGCCCGTGGAGATCGAGGATGCGGGCCGGCTCGGCCGCTTGCTTGCCCTTGAGCTCCAGGCTGGCGGGTGTCGCGTCCGGCGGGGGAGCGGTCAGGCGATCGAACAGTCGCTGCGACATCACGATCTGCCCGGCCGTGGCGGCCGACTGCAGGCGCGAGGCAGTGTCGACGACGTCGCCCAGCGCGGTGAAGTCCTTGACGTCACCAGCACCTACGTTGCCGACGAACGCCTGCCCGATGTCGATGCCCACCCCGAGATGCAGCCAGGGGCCCTCCGGCGTGCCGTAACCGACTCCGGTCAGCAGATCCGCGGCGTCCCGGACGATGTCGTCCACCCAGTGCTCGCCGAGCAACCGCGGCAGATACAGCGCCATCACCTCGTCGCCGACCAGCTTGTCGATGATCGCCGACCTGGTCAGCACCGCTGAGGCGGCGGCGTAGAACCGGTTGAGCAGCGTCGCGACGTCGCCGGGCGCCATGTGCTCGGCGAGCGACGTGAACCCGCGGACGTCGGCGAACAGGACGCCGATCTCCATCTTCACCCCGCCCATGGGCGCCGCCTCGAAGCAGGCGCTGCACATCGTCGGGCCTCGCGCCGACTCCGTTTGCGCGTTCTGCCTTGCGTGGGCAGCTGGGCAGCGAGACTCCGAGGATGCGTTCACGTCTCGCGGTCCTCGGCGTCCTCCTCGCACTCGCGACCGCATGCCGCGAAGGCACTCCCCACAGGCGCGGCCGACCTCCGGCGGGGCATCCGTCAGCGTGCCGGCGAGTGCGGACCCGACGACCGCGGCGCCGGCTGAGCCGGCTGTGGAGCCGGCAACTACCGAGCCCTCGCCGAGATGCAGGTACCCGTCGAGCGAGGTGTCCACGTCCGGCTCGGACTTCGTCGTCAGCCTCAACATCACCTCCGGTGTCCCCAACCCGGCTTGGCGGCTGACCCCTGCCGAGGGAGCGGAGCTGCGCCGGCTGCTGGGATCGACCAGGCAGGGGATCGACCTGGACGGTCCGGAGGAGATGGGCGGCTACTTCGTTCATGGTGAGCGGGCCGCTGTTGGGTTCCTGGGGTGGCGGGGACTCCCGCCGATGTTCTTCGTTCAAGGGGACGGCGAGATCGCGGCGTTCTTGGCCGGGACACTGCCGTGCGTTGCGGTCGAGTAGCCCTTGCGCGCTGACCACAATATCCAGCAGCGAGTGCATGGACGGCGCCTAAGGTGGCGATCGTGCCCCACACCAACTGGTCCGAGTGGCACGAGGGCTACGCGCGGGCCGGCTCCCGGCTTGCTGATCGGCTCGCGGCGGTACGAGCCGAGATCAGCCGTCGTCTCGACGCGACCTCTCCGCGCCCGGTGCGCGTGGTCAGCGCCTGCGCCGGCGACGGTCGCGACCTGCTCGGCGTACTGGAAGAACGCTCGGACGCTGACCGGGTGACCGCGCTCCTGGTCGAGTACGACGCCGAGCTGGCCGCCCGCGCCCGGTCCACGGCCGAGACGCTGACCGCAAGGGTCGAGGTGCGAGCAGGCCGACGCCGCGCAGAGCGACGTCTATGCGGACGCGGCGCCGGCCGATCTGGTGCTGCTCTGCGGGATCTTCGGCAACATCAGCGACGCCGACGTCCGCGCCACGGTCGAGGCGGCTCCTCAACTGTGCGCGCCGGGCGCTGAGGTGATCTGGACGCGGCATCGCAACGAGCCCGACCTCACCCCGTCGATCCGCAGACTGGTTCGCCGGCGCCGGCTTCGAGGAAGTCGCCTTCGTCGCGCCGGAAGGGGACGTCTGGTCGGTGGGCATCCACCGCCTCGTCGCCGAGACCTCCCGATCTCGAGCTCGGGCGCACCTGGTTCTCGTTCTTTCGGTAGCGAGTAGTGCGCGCTCGAGGGCCTCAGCGCGGTGCTGCTCTGACAGCTGAGGCGCGTGGAGCTCGATCAGGTGCGTACGCAGACCTGCAGGATCGTCACCCGCGGGAGGCGCACCGGCGCCGAGCACGTGTCGCGGTGTGGTTCGTGGTCATCGGCACTCGCTTCTACGCAGCGTCACGCCACGGCCTGGACGGCGACTGGCTGCAGAACGCACTGCAGGCCGGTTCGCTCGAGGCTGAGGGCTGAGCGCCACTCGTGGCAGGGGGCGGTGTCGCTGGCCGCGGACGACGAGGTCCCCGGCGTACTCCGCCTAGAGTGCCCCCGGCGTCCCTCCCTGCTGTTCGACGAAGCAGGACTCCGGCACCCCAACCGGTAGATTTCGCGCAGTGCCAGACACCCGCCCCCGACGTACCTTCGCCGTCATCAGCCACCCCGACGCGGGCAAGTCGACTCTGACCGAGGCGCTCGCCCTGCACGCGCGGGTGATCACCGAGGCCGGCGCGGTCCACGGCAAGGGCGACCGGCGCGCCACGGTGTCCGACTGGATGGCGATGGAAAAGGCGCGTGGCATCTCGATCACCTCGGCCGCGCTGCAGTTCGTCTACCGCGACCACGTGATCAACCTGGTCGACACCCCCGGCCACAGCGACTTCTCCGAGGACACCTACCGCGTGCTGTCGGCGGTCGACTCCGCGGTCATGCTGGTCGACGCCGGTAAGGGGCTCGAACCGCAGACCCTCAAGCTGTTCAAGGTCTGCGCGCTCCGCGGCATCCCGGTGATCACGGTGATCAACAAGTGGGACCGGCCCGGCCTGTCGGCGCTCGAGCTGATGGACCTCATCCAGCAGAAGATCAACCTCCGGCCTACGCCGCTCACCTGGCCCGTCGGTGAGGCGGGCGACTTCCGGGGCGTGCTGGACCGGCGTACGGGCGACTTCGTGAAGTACACCCGCACCGCCGGTGGTGCCACGCGTGCTCCCGAGCAGCGGCTCACTCCCGAGATGGTCGAGCAGGGCGACGCGGACATGTGGGCGGCGGCGGTCGAGGAGCACGAGCTGCTCTCCCTCGACGAGGCCGATCACGACCAGGCGCGCTTCCTGGCGGGGGAGACGACGCCGGTGATGTTCGCCTCGGCCCTCCAGAACTTCGGCGTCGCGCAGCTGCTGGACCTGCTGCTCGACCTGGCCCCGGACCCCAGCGCGACGACCGGCGTCGACGGCTCGGTCCGTCAGATCTCCGACGACTTCAGCGCGTTCGTCTTCAAGGTGCAGTCCGGGATGAACAACGCCCACCGCGACCGGCTGGCCTATGCCCGGGTCGTGTCCGGCACCTTCGAGCGCGGCATGGTCGTCACGCACGCGACCACCGGTCGACCCTTCGCGACGAAGTTCGCCCAAGCGGTCTTCGGCCGCGAGACGACCTCGGTCGAGAACGCCGAGCCAGGCGACATCATCGGCTTCGTCAACGCGCAGGCCCTTCGGGTCGGCGACACCGTGTACGTCGGCGACCCCATCGAGTACCCACCCGTCCCCAGCTTCGCCCCCGAACACTTCGTGACCGCGACTGCCGGTGACATCGGCCGCTTCAAGCAGTTCCGCAAGGGCATCGAACAGCTCGACCAGGAAGGCGTGGTGCAGGTGCTGCGCTCCGACCTCCGCGGCGACCAGAGCCCGGTGCTCGCGGCGGTCGGCCCGATGCAGTTCGAGGTGGTCGAGGACCGGATGACGAACGAGTTCAACTCCCCCATCCGCTTCTCCCGGCTGGACTACCAGGTCGCCCGGCGCACCGACGCCGTCGGCGCCGCGGCCCTGGCCGGCATGCGCGGGGTCGAGGTGCTCGAACGCAGCGACGGCACCCGCCTGGCGCTGTTCGTCGACCAGTGGCGCGCCATGGTCACCGCCCGCGACAACCCCGACATCATGCTCGAAGCCCTGCCCGCCGGCGGCAGCTGAGCCACGACGGTCGCACTTTCGGCCTGACCCGCCGCGCCAGGCGCGATGATGGCCGGATGACCGGACTCGTCGCACGCGTGGCACTCGACGCGACGTTCGACGCGGCGTTCGGCGAGGTGGTTGCGGGCAACGGGCGAATGCTGCTGGTCAGCGGCGAAGCCGGCGCCGGCAAGTCGAGCCTGCTCCGCTCGTTCGGGGATCGGATCGCGCGGCAGGCGGAGGTCATCGTGGGCTACTGCGATCCGCTCAGTGCGCCCAGACCTGGTGGCCCGTTGGTCGACATGGCGCCCCGGCTCGGGGGTGGCCTGGCCGAGATCCTCGATGGCGGTGGTCGCGACGGGCTGGTCGACGCGGCACTGGCAGCGGCGGCAGCGGGGGACCGACCGCGGGTGCTGGTCTTCGAGGACGTGCACTGGGCCGACGAGTTCTCGCTGGAGCTGCTCGGCTTCCTGGCCCGGCGCCTGACGGGGCTCGGAGCCATGGTGGTGGTCACGCTGCGGGCCGATGAGCTCGGCGGGGAGCACCCGACCAGGGCCTGGCTCGACTCGGTGGCCCGCCTGCCGGGTGTGGTGCGGCTGGGGGTGCCTGCACTCACGCTCGACGAAGTGGGGTTGCTGGCGACGGGCTCTGGTCTCGACCCGTGCGGTTGCACGCGATCACCGCGGGCAACGCCTTCTTCGTGAGCGAGGTGCTCGCCGATCCCGCGGTAGAGGTGCCGGACGGTGTGGCCAACGCCGTGGTGGCGCGAACGGTCCGGCTGGGTGGCGAGGAGAGGCGCGCCCTGTGGGCTGCCGCGGTCCTGGGCTCGCGGATCTCACCGCGGGTGCTGCTGTCGATGGACGGCGTCCGGGCCGCGGCCGTGGATGCGTGCGTGTCGGCAGGTCTGCTGCGATTCGACCCTCCCAGCTATGCGTTCCGGCACGAGCTGGCCCGGCAGGCCGTGCTGGCAGCGATGCCGATGAGCGAACGTCGCGAGCTCAACGCGGCAGCGCTGTTGGTGTTGCGGCCGTTCGCGGCTCCGGATCTCCTGGCCCAGCTGTCCGAGTACGCCGAGCAGGCAGACGACCCCGTGGCCGTGCTCGAGTTCGCACCCGGTGCCGCGGTCCGGGCCGCGGAGCTGGGCGCCCATCGCGAAGCGGCAGCTCAGCTGGCGCGCGCGGTCCGGAGCGCTGGCGAAGAACCTCCGGAACGGCTGGCGGAGCTCCGAGAGCGGCTGGCCTACGAGCTCTACCTGACGGCGGCACTCGACGAGGCGATCCGCGAGCAGGGGGCCGCCCTCGGACTCCGGCGGTCGCTCGGAAACCTGCTCGCTGTGGGGGAGAACCTCCGTTGGTTGTCGCGCCTGAGCTGGTACGCCGGTCGACCGCGCGAGGCCCTGCTCCATGCCGAGGAGGCGGTCGCGACTCTCGGACAGCTGGGGCTGACCCCCGAGCTGGCGATGGCGATGTCGAACCAGTCGCAAGTCCTGATGCTGCGCAGCAGCTACCGCGAAGCGGTCGAGGTGGGCCGACGCGCGGTGGCCATCGCGGAGCAGATCAGCGATGTCGAGAGTCGCGTGCATGCCTTGAACAACATCGGCACCAGCCGCAACCGGCTCGGAGAGAGCGACGGCGTCGCAGATCTGGAGCTGAGCCTGATGCTCGCTCTTGCGCACCGGATGGTGGACCACGCTGCCAGGGCCTACGTGAACCTGCTCACCGAGGCGTTCGTGGTCCGCCGCAGTGACCTGATCGAGCGGTATCTGCAGCCGGCGTTGGACTACCTGGCGGCGCACGACGTCGACCTCCAGCTGCGCTACCTGACGGCCGGGAGCGCGTTGCGGCTGGTGAACACCGGTGACTGGTCCTCGGCAACCGAGACGGCGACCGTGTTGATCGACGCAGGGAGCACGACGCCGGTGCACCGGTTCGTCGCTCTGCTGCCGCTGCTGCTCGTCGCGGTCCGCCGGGGTGAACCCCACGCGCAGCTCCTGGCGGAGGTCACGCAGATCGCCGACGTCCTGGATGAGCCGCAGCGTCGGGAGCCGGTCGCCATGGTGCGACTCGAGTCCGCGTGGCTGGCTGGCGACACCTCCACCGTCCATCGGGAGTGCGCGCTGCTGGTGGCCGCCGCGTCCGACCGTGGCGATGCCTTCCAGTTGGCCCACGCTCACTGGTGGTCGGCGGTGGCGGGCGGGCCGCGGGTGTCGAGCCTGGTCGGGCCGTTCGGAGCCGCGCTCGAGCACGAACCGCGCGCTGCGGCTGCTGGGTGGCAGCGCCTTGCCAGCCCCTACGAGGAGGCGATCGAGCTGTTGGCCGGTGACGTGGACGACGCCCGGCGTGCACTCGCGCTCCTGGAAGGGCTGGGCGCCGCCCCGGCCGCCGCCATTGCGCGCCGTCGGTTGGTGTCGTTCGGGGTCCGCGGGCCGCGTCCGGAGACAGCCGCCAGCCCGTGGGGGCTCACCCCGCGGGAGGCGGAGATCCTCGACCTGCTGAAGGGACGGCGTACCAACGCCGAGATCGCCGCTGAGCTGGTGCTGTCGGAACGAACCGTGCACCGGCACGTGTCCGCGGTCCTGGCCAAGCTCGGCGTCCGAAACCGCGCCGAAGCAGTGGCTCTGGCCGCCGGCCGATCTGGGTAGTCGCCGGGCCGGAATGGGTAGTCGCTGCGCATCCCATCTGCCCTCGGGACACCTAGCGTCGAGTTCAGCAGGTCCCACCCCGGGACCACGAGCTGCAGACGAGATGGAGCAGGACGATGGCGCGATTCATGGTCGAGCGGACCTTCCCCGATGGGCTGAACATCCCGATGACCGCCGAAGGGGCCGAGGTCTGCCTCGGTGTCGTCGGTCGCAACGCGGAGGTCGGCGTGACGTGGGTGCACTCCTACGTCAGCGAGGACAAGAAGAAGACCTTCTGCATCTACGACGGCCCGGACGAGCAGGCGATCCGCAGGGCCGCTGAGCGCAGCGAGCTGCCGATCGACGTGGTCAGCCGGGTGGCCGTGCTGGATCCGTACTTCTACCAGTGACCACAGCGGTCGGCTGAGTCCACTGATGTCGGATGTCGGTGCTTTGGTTGGCGCATGCATGAGGTCGTCGTAGGCGCGCTGGTGCGCGGGGGTCGTGTCCTCCTCGTGCATCGGCGGCCGGACAAGTGGGCAAACCCGAACGTGTGGGACTTGCCCGGTGGGCTCATCGAGGCGGACGAGTCAGAGCTGGCGCGCGACTCGAGCGGGAGCTGCACGAGGAGCTCGGCGTGCAGATCGCCACGGCCTCGGCCTTCCCTCTGTGTCTGCTGACCATAGGAAGTGCAGACGAGCCGGCACTGCTGAGTGCCTGGCTGGTGAGTGACTGGCAGGGGACGCCCGCGAACGTCGCTCCCGAGGAACACGACGACATGGGGTGGTTCAGCCTCGAGGAGCTGCCCCCTCCTCCACACGTGCTTGTCCGCACGGCTCTCGTGCACGCGATGCGCAGCCACAGCGGCTGAGCACTACGCGGCGGTCTCCGACCACCGCGCGCGAGAAGTCGCTGCCTCAGAGCGCCGAGAGCTCGTCGGGCGAGAGGCCTGCGTTCTTGCGCTTCCTGGCCCGGCGCCGGTCGTTGAACCTGGCGATCTGCTCGGAGACCAAGAAGAGCACCACCATCGGCACGGCCATGAACGTCATCGTGAACGGGTCTGCGGATGGGGTCGCGATGGCTGCGAAGAGGAAGGTGCCGACGATGATCCAGGCGCGGTGGTTGCCCAGTGACTTGCCGGAGACGACGCCGGCGAGGTTGAGGAGGACCACGAAGAGCGGGATCTCGAAGGCGATGCCGAAGACGATCAGGGTCCTGCTGAAGAACGTGAGGTACTCGTTGAAGTCGACCAGGTTGGTCACGCCGTCGGGGTTGAACCCGATCAGGATCTCGAGACCCTTGGGCAGGGTCACGTAGCCGAGCCAGACGCCGGCCAGGAACAGTGGACCGGCGATGGCGGCGAAGATCCGGGTCCACTTCCGCTCGCGGGCGTGCAGTCCGGGCAGGATGAAGGCCCAGATCTGGTAGAGCCACAGCGGGCTGGTGCCGATCACCGAGGCGAACCCGCTGAGCTTCAGGTAGAGCAGCAGGCCGGCGCCGGCGCCGTTGGTCACGGCCTCGGTGTCGCCCTCCGGCAGTGCTTCCTGGGCCTTGAGGTAGGGGTCGTAGATCAACGAGTAGAGCTGCTCGTGGAACAGCGAACGAGACTGCGAGGCCGACCACGATGATCAGCGCGACCTTGAGCAGCCGAGCCCTCAGCTCACGCAGATGGTCCGAGAGAGCCATTCGGCCGTCGGCCCCGACGGGGTGGACAGGTCTGCCGACGAACAGCTTGGCGGCGCCGGTGAGGGACATGGGTCAGCCGCCGGTCGACGCGTGGCCGCTCAGCGGTCCTGGCCGTCTGGATGCAGCTCGACCGGGGGTGCGGCTACCGGAGGGGTGGTTTCGGAGGTGCTGTCGTCGTCGCGCAGGCCCTTGGTCTCGGACTTGAAGATGCGGAGGGCCTGGCCGGTGCCGCGAGCGAGCTCCGGCAGCTTGGCGGCGCCGAAGATCAGGATGACGACGGCCAGGATGATGAGCCATTCGAAACCCTGCGGCATGCCGAGGAGGGGGGTGATGGCGGAGCTCGTGGTGTTCATGGAGTCCTTACGGTGGAAGAGGCGAGTGGTGCGGAGCGTGAGACTTACGTCGCGTCTGCGTCGTAGGGAGTTCGTTCCCCGACGGCGAGTGGATGGTGTCCGCGTCGCTGTGCGTCGGACTCGTGGTCGGCATCGTTCATCGCTTCGACGATGTGTTTGCGAGCGATGGTGCGTGGATCGAGGTCGCGTAGCTCGAGATCGGCGTAGTCCTCGCCCAGTTCGGTGCGCAGCTCGTCGCGCGCAGCGTTGGCGAAGTCGCGCATCTTGCGCAGGATCGCGCCGGCTTGCTTGCCGAGTTCGGGGATCTTGTCCGGTCCGAACATCAGGACCGCGACGAAAGCGATGACTGCGAGCTCGGTCAGTCCTATGTCACCGATCATGTTGGCATCTCCGATAGGGGTCCGCCCCGGGGCCGTCGACGAGTCGGGTCGGCCCCGGAACGGACATGCGGTGGCTCAGGCTGAGCGGCTGGAGGGATGCAGGAGCATCCAGCCGAGGCGGGCGAAGACGGCGACCCAGACCAGGGTGGCGAGGAGCTCACTCATTGCCATGACTGGTCTCCCTCAGCCGTTCGCGCCGCTGGTGTTGATCGGGCCGTTGACTCCCTTGGGGAAGAACCCACCGCGCGTCGCCTTCTTGGGTGTCAGGTAGACGACGTTGAGCACCTGGTCGGCCGAGCGGCTGTAGGCGATGCCGTTGCGGTCGGTCGGCACCAGGTTGGCCCTCTTCGCCGAGCCGATGGACTGGTCCACCGACTTCTTGCCGTCGAGGCTGTCGCGGGCCGCGGAGATCTTCGACGCTGCGCCGTACAGATCCTTCGAGTAGAGCGACGTCCTGACGATGCCGGCGTGGTAGGCCTCCACGGCGAGGATGCCCGCCGCTGCGTCGAGGTAGGCCTTGTTCTTGATCAGCGGGGCAGCGCCCTTGTACGCCGTGACGCCCACGTCCTCGAAGATGAAGGCCGCGAGCAGGAAGTTGTTCTCGTTGGCGTAGGGGTCGAACGTCTGGGTCTCGTTGATCAGGCCGGCGGCCCGGGCGGCTGCGGTGAAGCTGTTCTTGATGTCGATCGACGGGCGCGCCACCTTGGCTCCACCGAGTGCGGACCGCAGGAACTTCACGTGGTCGACCTCGTCCATCGCGATCTCTCGTGCGTACTTCTCGATGGCGGGGGTCGTGAAGTTGACCTTGCGGCCGCCCTTGACCCCGCCCTTGTCGCCCTTGCCGTTGGTGTCCTTGTCGCGGAGTCCCTCGCCGAATGCGGCGTAGGAGTAGAACTCGGCCTCCAGGTACTCCAGGTTCAGGGCGAAGTTGAGGATCGCGCCGTCGCTGGGCGCTGCTGCCGATGCGGACTCGGCGGCGAACCCGCCGATGGCCCCGGCGCCCACGACGCCGAGCCCGGCGACTCCGGCCGACTTGAGGAAGACGCGCCGATCGGCCTCGTTCTCCGCGCTCCTGTTGATCATGTCTTTTACAACGGATTTCCCGAACATCTCTATCTCCAATTCGTAAGTGAGCAGGGCACTATTGCCCACGTCGTTATGCAGAACGTCGGCAAAGCTGCCTTCCGGCATATTCATCGAGATCGCAGATGGGCGCTTGGGCGCGCCAATACCCCACTCCTGCTGGCCTTCTGGCCAGCGTTGATTCTTCGGATGGCGGCTCGAGAGCGGGGGTCGGACCAACCTCTGGTGCGCCTTTACCGTCGCATTTATTCGCACCGGTGTCACGGGTTATGATCCTGATTTTTCGGACTGAAATTCTTATCTTGTAAATCCGATCCGGCAGTCATTCCGAAGCACTTATGCCCACGAATGTCCGCAGTAGCGCGGCCACGATCTGCCCGGTTGGAGTCTTGAGCTGATGTACCAGCAGTCCCGGCGCACCAAGGCCCGCACGAAGGCTCGAGCCCTCGTCCGTGGCCCCTTTCCTCTCCTGGGTCCGGCGTTCGTCACCGCGATCGCGTACGTCGATCCCGGCAACTTCGCCACCAACATCACCGCCGGCTCGACCTACGGCTACCTGCTGGTGTGGGTGATCATCGCCAGCAACCTGATGGCGATGCTGATCCAGTACCTGTCCGCCAAGGCGGGCATCGCCACAGGGAAGAGCCTGCCGGCGCTGTGCCGAGAGCACTTCCCGCGACCGGTGGTTCGCGGGCTGTGGACCCAGGCCGAGCTGGTCGCGATCGCCACCGATCTCGCGGAGGTCGTCGGGGGCGCGATCGCGCTGAAGATCCTCTTCGATCTACCGCTGCTCGTCGGCGGGATCATCACCGCGGCCGTGGCCTTCGCGCTGCTGTCGATGCAGACCCGCGGGCACCGGCCCTTCGAGACCGTGATCACCGGCCTGCTCGCAGTGATCCTGGCGGGCTTCATCGTCGACCTCACTCTGAGCGGCCTCCAGCCGGTCGCCATGGCAGAGGGAGTGGTGCCTCGCTTCGACGGCGCCGAGAGCCTGCTCCTCGCCGCCGGCATGCTCGGCGCCACGGTGATGCCGCACGCGATCTACCTGCACGGAGCGTTGACCAGCAACCGTTACGTCAGGACCACCGAGGGCGCCCGTCGCTCCCTGCTTCGCAGCCAACGCGTCGACGTCGTCGTCGCCATGTCCATCGCGGGACTCATGAACATGGCGCTCCTGGTGATCGCCGCCTCTGCGCTGTCCGGCGACGGCCCACCGGTCGAGTCGATCGAGGACGCGCACGCAGGACTCGGCGACGTTCTGGGTCCCGGTGCCGCCCTCATGTTCGCCCTGGCTCTCCTCGCATCCGGGTTCGCCGCCTCGAGCGTCGGGACACTCTCCGGCCAGGTGATCATGGAAGGCTTCCTCCAGCGCCGGATCCCGCTGATCCTCCGCCGGCTGATCACTCTGCTGCCCGGCGTTGGTCATCCTCGCCCTCGGCATCGACCCCACCCGCGCCCTGGTGGTCTCCCAGGTCGTGCTGTCTTTCGGCATCCCGTTCGCGCTGGTGCCCCTCGTCATGTTCACCCGTCGCGCAGACATCATGGGCACCCTGGTCAACCGACGTCGCACGACCCTTGCCGCCGGCCTCGTCGCGGCCGTCATCATCGCGCTCAACCTGGTGCTCATCGTCCAGACCGTGCGATGACCTCGTGGATCAGCTTGCTCGCCCGATGGTTCGCACGATGGAGATGAGCATGCGAAGCACTGCGGGCTGGCCAGCCAGCCCTGGGACGCGGACGGTTCCACTCCTGGGAACCAGACGCGGTCAAGACAGCACAGTACGTACTTGCGGGTGGGATCGAGTGCCGAGCAGCCGGTCGCGGCTTTGGCGGCCGGTGTGACGCGACTCGGCGCCACCCGACATGAGGCGGGGCGCCGCCGATACAGGCGACTTGCTATGGTCCTCGACAACCACACGGGGGCCCGCAGCAGCGGGCTGAGATGGAGCTGAAGCCGCTCCGACCGTCGAACCTGATCCGGGTAATGCCGGCGAAGGAAGTGAAGGAGCTGCGCTCGTGCTACCCCGCATTTTCCGCCTCGTCGACGCCACCGTCGACCTGTCCGTCCTGCCAGCGCTCGCCGAGGCGGGCGTGGACGGCTTCCAGGTCCGCGAGAAGAGCCTGGGCGACGCGGCCCTGTTCGTATTCGCGGAGTCGGTGGTCGGCGCCGTCCGTCCACTCGGGGCGGCCGTCGTGGTCAACGACCGCGTCGACATTGCCCTGGCGTCCGGTGCCGACGGCGTCCACCTGGGCCGGGCCGACCTGCCGGTCGCCGTCGCGCGCCGGCTCGCTCCCGACCTCCTCATCGGTGCCACCTGCCGGGACCGTGATCAGGCACGACAGGCCGCAGCCGACGGTGCCGACTACGCCGGGTTCGGACCGGTCTTCGCCACGGTGAGCAAAACGGGCCTGCCGGCGCCACTCGGAAGCGAGGCCGTCCGCGTGGCCGCCGGGATCCTGCCGCTGGTCGGGATCGGGGGCATCGACCCGGTCACGGCGCGTGTGGTTCGGGCCGCGGGCGCCGAGGGTGTCGCGGTGATCGGTGCGATCTGGCGACAACGAGATCCGGTCGCCGCAGCAAGGGAGCTCGTCGAAGCGGTCGCCTGATGCGGGTCAGGATCCTCGGGGCCGGGATCATCGGCCTGTCCTGCGCAGACGAGCTGACCCGGCGCGGGCACGACGTGCTCGTGGTCGACCGCGACCCGGCGCGGGGGGCGTCGTACGCCGCGGCCGGGATGCTCAGTCCGTCGGCCGAGGTGTGGCACGGCGAGGAGACGTTGCTCGACCTCGGTCTGCGCAGCCTGGCGCTCTGGCCGGAGTACGCAGCGCGACTGGGGACCTCGTTGCATACCGGCGGCACGCTTCTGGTCGGCAGGGACGGTGGCGACCTTCAGCTGGTCGAGCGTCAGTGCGAGCTCCTGCGCAGGCGCGGTCTCGATGTGACCATGCTCGACCGTCGTCAGGCGCACCGGCGCGAGCCGATGCTCGGTCCGCGCGTGCTCGGGGGTGCCTGGTTGCGCGATGACCACAGCGTGGACCCGCGCACCGTGCTCGCCGGACTGCTCGCACGCACACGTGTTGTTGCGGAGAGCATGGCGCCGGGTGACGTCATCGTCGTCGCGACCGGCGCGCGGCTGCCGCAGCCGTTCACTCCCATGGTGCGGGGAGTGCGCGGCGAGATCGTCCGTGCGCGCGGTGGCTCGCTGCCCAGGCACACCATCCGCGGATGGGTACTCGGCGACCCCGTCTACGTCGTCCCGCGGGCTTCCGGTGAGGTGGTCATCGGAGCGACCTCGGAGGAGCATGACGCGGAGCCGGTGGTGACGGTGGGCGGGGTCGCGCGGCTGCTCCACGCCGCACGAGAGCTGGTGCCCGGTCTCGATCGCGCCGAGTTCATCGAGGCGATCGCTCGGGACCGTCCGGGCACCCGGGACAACCTGCCGTTGGTCGGGCCGTCGGGGGTGGACGGTGTCGTCCTCGCTGCTGGCCACTTCCGGCACGGCGTACTCCTCGCCCCGCTGACGGCACGTCTGGTCGCCGATCACCTCGAGACGGGTCACGTCGAGCCGGCTCTCGATCCGCGCCGACTGTCGCGAGAACGGACGAGTCGATGAGCATCATCCTCAACGGGGCGCCGGCCGACAGCGCACCGACCGTCGCCGATCTGGTCGAGCGGCACCTCGGACGACGCGAGCCGGCGGGGGTGGCGGTCGCCGTCAACGCAACCGTCATCCCGCTACAGCGCTGGGCAGCCTGGCCACTGCGGGACGGCGACGTCGTGGACGTCGTGACGGCGGTGCAGGGCGGATGAGCGTCTCGATCGCCGGCCGCGACCTGGCCTCGCCGCTGTTTCTCGGCACCGGCGGGCTACCTCACCTGTCCCTCCTCGAACCGGTGCTCGAGGCGGCAGCACCGGGGCTGGTCACCGTGTCGGTACGCCGCACCTCGGGTCTGAAGGCGGGTGGCCTTCTCGACACCATCGCCCAGGCGGGCGTGCCGGTCCTGCCGAACACGGCCGGGTGCACGAGTGCTCGCGAAGCCGTGCTGACCGCGCGGCTGGCTCGCGAGGCGCTCGGCGCGAACTGGGTCAAGCTCGAGGTGATCGGCGATGAGGCGAGCCTGATGCCCGATGCCGTCGAGCTGCTGGAGGCTGCCGCCCTTCTCGTCGCCGACGGCTTCGTCGTGCTGCCCTACACGACCGACGACGCAGTGCTCGCCCGCCGCCTCGAGGACGTCGGCTGTGCGGCGGTGATGCCGCTCGGTGCGCCGATCGGCTCGGGCCTGGGGATCCTCAACCCGCACGCGATCGAGGCAGTCGTCGCCTCGGTGTCCGTGCCGGTCGTGCTCGATGCCGGCATCGGCACGGCCAGTGACGCGGCGTACGCGATGGAGCTGGGGTGCTCGGCCGTCCTGGCCGCCACCGCGATCACCCGCGCCGACGACCCGGTCGCGATGGCCCGGGCGGTCCGTCTCGGCGTCGACGCCGGTCTCGCGGCCCGGCGCGCGGGCAGGATCCCGTTGCGGGCCACCGCGCGGGCGTCCAGCTCATCGACCGGGAGGATCGGTTGATCGCGCCGAGGCTCCTGCTGCTGACCGACCGCACCCAGCTCCTCCCTGCAGGGCGCGACCTGGTCGACACGGTGCGCGACTGCGCCGGGGCAGGCCTGAGCCATGTCGTGGTCCGCGAGCACGACCTCGATCAGGGAGCCCGGCACCGGCTGATGACCGACCTTGCGGCGATCGAGGGTCTGGTGGTGATCGCCTCACGACGGCCGGATCCGGCGGCTGCCGGCGTACACCTCTCCGCGGACCAGGCCCCCGCGGGCCACGCGTGGTTCGCCCGGTCGTGCCACACGCGTCGAGGAAGTGGGACGTGCGGCTCAGGAGGGTGCGGCCTACGTGACGTTGTCGCCCTTCGCGGCCAGTCTGAGCAAACCGGGCTACGGCCCCCCGGTCGACCGCGACGCCTATGCCGGCCACGCGATCCCGGTCCTCGCGCTCGGTGGCGTAGCCCCCGGCAACGCCGCACAGGCTCGTGCCGCCGGTGCCCACGGGGTGGCCGTGATGGGCGCCGTGATGCGTGCCGCTTCGCCCGCTGCTGTCGTGCGCCGGCTGCTCGAGGAGGTCGGGCCGTGAGCCGGGACTGTCCGCGAGTCGTCCTCACCGTGGCCGGCACCGACTCCGGCGGAGCTGCAGGTGTCGCCGCGGACCTGACCACGTTCGCCGACCTCGGCGTCCATGGCGCCGTCGCCGTGACGGCCGCGACGGCGCAGGACACCACCGGTGTGCACGCCGTGCATCGGGTCCCGCCAGGGATGGTCGCGGCCCAGATCGACGCGGTGCTGGACGATTTGCCGGTGGCAGCGGCCAAGACCGGCATGCTCGGCACACCCGAGGTCGTCGCCCTGGTCGCCGAACGCCTCAGTGCCCTCGGTGTTCCTCTCGTGGTTGACCCGGTGCTGGTCGCGACCAGCGGGTCGGTCCTCGGCGGCGCGCAGGTCGCGGGTGCCTACCTCGAGCACCTGCTGCCGGTCGCAACGGTGATCACCCCGAACGCCGACGAGGCCCGCGCGCTGCTCGGGACCTCCGGCTCTCCAGACCGGATGGCTGGAGCGTTGGCCCGACTCGGCCCAGCGGTGGTGCTGACCGGCGGCGGATCGACAGGGACCTGCACCGACTGGGTCGCCGTCCAGGGCGAGGACCCGGTTGCGCTGTCGCACCCGGCTGTCGAGACCGCCAACGACCACGGCACCGGCTGCACGTTCAGCGCCGCGCTCGCCGTCCATCTCGCCCACGACGTCCCCTTGACCTCAGCGGTCCGACGGTCCGCTGCGTACACCGCCGGTCAGCTCCGGCTCAGCAAGTCCTGGACCCACGGCCGCGGCCGCGGCCCGATCGCCCACACCCGAGGAGACACCGCATGACCGTCCACGAAGCCCACACCCGCGTCCTCGTCGAAGGGCCCCGACCCGACGTACGCGTGCCCGTCACCCGGGTCGCCCTGACCAACGGAGAGACCTTCGACCGCTACAGCACAGAGGGCCCTGGCTCGGAACCGGTCAGCGGCCTGCCCCGGCTCCGCGAGACCTGGGTGCGAGACCGAGCAGACACCACGACGTACGACGGCCGCGCGACCGAGCTGCTCGACAACGGACGGGCCGCGGTCCGGCGCGGCAGCGCCCGCGCCGAGTCGCCGGGGGAGGCGGCCCCTCCGCGGCGCTCCCTCGACGGCGTGCGGGTCACCCAGATGCACTACGCCCGGGCGGGCCGGGTGACCCCGGAGATGGAGTTCGTCGCGGCGCGTGAGGGCTGCGGCGTCGAACTGGTCCGCAGCGAGGTGGCCGCTGGTCGCGCGATCATTCCGGCCAACGTGAACCACCCCGAGTCCGAACCGATGATCATCGGCCGCAAGTTCCTGGTGAAGGTCAACGCCAACATCGGCAACAGTGCGGTGACCAGCAGCATCGACGAGGAGGTCGACAAGCTCACCTGGGCGGATACCTGGGGCGCGGACACGGTGATGGACCTCTCGACCGGCGACGACATCCACACCACCCGCGAGTGGATCCTGCGCAACTCCCCGGTCCCGATCGAGACGGTCCCGATCTACCAGGCCCTGGAAAAGGTGGACGGCCAGGCCGACAAGCTGACCTGGGAGATCTTCCGCGACACCGTCATCGAGCAGTGCGAGCAGGGCGTCGACTACATGACCATCCACGCAGGCGTACTGCTGCGCTACGTGCCGATGACCGCGCACCGAGTCACGGCATCGTGTCCCGGGAGGATCGATCATGGCCGGCTGGTGCCTGGCGCACCACAGGAGAACTTCCTCTACACCCACTTCGACGAGCTGTGCGAGATCTTCGCCCGCTACGACGTCTCCTTCAGCCTCGGCGACGGGCTGCGACCCGGGTCGGTCGCCGACGCCAACGACGAGGCCCAGTTCTCCGAGTTGCGGACCCTGGCCGAGCTGACTGCGCGCGCCTGGGAGTACGACGTCCAGGTGATGGTCGAAGGGCCGGGACACGTGCCGCTCAACCTGGTCGAGGAGAACGTGGTGCTCCAGCAGGAGTGGTGCCACGGCGCGCCGTTCTACACGCTGGGCCCACTCGCGACCGACATCGCACCCGGCTACGACCACATCACCAGCGCGATCGGCGCCGCGACCATCGCGATGCATGGCACCGCGATGCTCTGCTACGTCACCCCCAAGGAGCACCTCGGGCTGCCCAACCGCGACGACGTACGGGTCGGCGTGGTCACCTACAAGCTGGCCGCGCACTCCGCCGACATCGCCAAAGCCCACCCGGGCGCCCGTGCGTGGGACGACGCGCTCAGCAAGGCCCGGTTCGAGTTCCGTTGGCGTGATCAGTTCGCGCTCGCGCTCGACCCCACAGACCGCGGAGACCTACCACGACGAGACCCTCCCAGCCGAGAGCGCCAGACCGCCCACTTCTGCTCGATGTACGGACCGAAGTTCTGCTCGATGGAGGATCGCAGGACGTCCGCGATCGCTTCGGCAGCGATCTCGACCCCGACGTCGCGATGAAGGAGAAGTCCGCGGAGTTCCTCGAACTCGGAGGAGTCGGTCTACCTGGAGCCGCGGACCCCGCCCGCCTCCGGAGATTGACGACAGGCCGCCGAAAAGCGTCTCACGTGTGTCGGCTGACTGTCGGGACCTGCTCTCGTGCATGCGGTGCCGCAGCCACCACGGCTCGACCAACAGGTGCCTGGCCCCGGACCGGTCGACGACGGAGTCACCCTCCGGATCAGCGTCTCCGATCGCTGAGGGGCCGCGATGCGGAAGTCACCGATGAGTTCTCGCGTCGAGGACGGTCGGATCAGGCATGACCCAATACCTGCTGTCCGTCCCGCACGACTCCGACGAGGAACCGACCATGGAGACCATGGACCCGGCCGAGCTCGAGGCGGCCATGGCTGCCACCGGCGCGATCATCGAGGAGCTGGACATCGACCGGTGCCTTCGTCTTCGCAGGTGGCCTGATGCCGCCTTCGAGCGCGATCACGGTCGACAACACCGGTGCGTCGCTGAGCAAGGTCAACAGTCCGTTCGTCGAGGCCCCCGAGTACCTCGGAGGCTTCTGGGTGATCGATGTCGCTGACGAGGAGACCGCCCTCGACTGGGCCGCCCGCGCGTCGAAGGCGCTCGGCGGCCGCATCGAGGTCCGTGCCTTCCAGGAGCCGCCGAGCGAGTGAGCTCGGTTCCGAGCGGTCTGTCGCCCAGAGCGTGTCCGGGTTGGTTCGCGCCGGTGGTTGAGATGTGAGGAGCGTCAGCGGCGAACCTCGAAACCACTGAGGCAGACTGCGTGCATGACCGCTTCGAGCTCGGCCAAGTTCGCCCCCCTAGGTGCCCTCCGGATCGGCCTGGTGCTGCTCGTCGTCTGGGCGTTGATGTACTTCGGCCCTCTTGACGGTGCGCCGGGGTGGGTCGCAGGGATCGTCTTCGTCGCCGGGCTCCTGCTGACGGCGACGGCGCTGGGCATTCGGATGCTGCGCGAGTAGTGGTCTGACGGCTCGCAGGGCTGGTCTCGTGCGCGGAATGCGTCAGTCGGTCCGCGGCAACAGCCGATGATCCCCTCCGGTCCGCGCTCCTGGAAGCCGACCTGGGCGAAACGGCGCGCGAACGACCTGCGGTCCAACCTCCATGGCTCGAGCGAGCGAGTCAAGGGGTTCAGGCCTGGTGCTAGCGCCTGCTCGACGCCGTCGAGCACGCAGCGCAGGCCGAAGTCGCGGGACTGCCGGGGAGTGCGGGTGCGGCCGATGGCGAGCTGGTTGAGTGCCGGGAACTGCTCCGGTCGTCGTCGGAGTACGTCGCCGTAGCTCCGGTCGTGCCATGGCTGGGTGCCGGCGTCCTCGCGCGCCTGGGTGTTGCGGATGTGTCCGCTGATCAGCGGTGACGACGTCCATCCGAGCGGCGGGGGAGAGCGGTGTGTCGTCGAGTGCCGCAACCGCCGCCTCGACCCAGCCCGATCTCCCTGGGGCCCATCACCCGGTCCCCGACGGTGACTCCGGGGAGCCACGGGTGCTCCTCCCAGGTGGCGGACAGGGCGCGCGCCCAGCGTTCGAGCCGCGGCCGCCAGCCGCCCTTGACCCGCTGGAGGTCGGGCGGGTCCCCGACCGCGTGCTCGATCATCACCGCGACCAGGTCGGCCTTGCCGGACACGTGCCGGTACAGGGACATCTTGGTGAAGTCGAGGCTCTCGGCGACGCGCTGCATGGAGACCGCGTCGATGCCGTCGGCGTCGGCCACGCGCACCGCCGCAGCCGCGATCTTCTCGATGGTCAGCGTGGCCTTGGGTCCGCGGCTGGGGGCCGTCCGCATCCCCCACAGCAGGTCGATCGTCTGCTGAGGCGCCGCGGCTGCATCCTGCTGTGCCATCCCACCCAACTTTCCGGTCACGTTCGTGAAGAGGTCTTGACAACTGTGTGCCGCAGACACAGTATCTTGAGGAAACAGTTCCTACAAGACTCCAACCGGATGCATTGAAGAGGAGCAACACCATGTCCGAGGTCCGCATCCACAATCTCGCGATCTCCCTCGACGGCTTCGCCACCGGTGACGGGCAAGCCCTCGAGACGCCGTTCGGTCACGCCGGCGAACGCCTCCACGAGTGGATGTTCGCCACCCGCTTCTGGAACGAGATGGGCGGCAACCCGGGCGGCTCCGAGGGTGCCGACCACGCCTTCGCGGTGCGCCACAGCCAGGGCTTCGGCGCCGAGATCATGGGCGCCAACAAGTTCGGGCCGCCGGGCTGGCAGGACGACGCCGACTGGAAGGGCTGGTGGGGTCCCGAACCCGCCGTTCCACTCGCCGACGTTCGTGCTCACCCACCGGCCGCGCCCACCGATCGAGATGGAGGGCGGCACCACCTTCCACTTCCTCGACGCCAGCCCGCCGAGGTGCTCGAGCAGGCCCGGGCAGCGGCGGGCGGGCTCGACGTGCGGATCGGTGGCGGGCCCACCGTCGTACGCGACTTCGTTGCGGCCGGGCTGGTCGACCACATGCACCTCGTGCAGGTGCCGATGGTGCTCGGCCGCGGCGTCCGCGTCTGGGACGGACTGGAGGCGCTCGAGGAGACGTTCGACATCGAGGTGACATCGACCCGAGCGGCGTGACCCACCTGACCTTCACGGCGAAGCGATGAGCGCGACGACGGTGGACACGCTTGGACGTGTTCATCACCGAGGTGGCCTCGCTGGTCGCCGCCACCGACGACGAGCACGTGATCACGGCTCAGGTGGCCGAGCGACTGAGCGCCCTGCTGGCCAGCGGCTACCAGCTGCCCCGAGAGGTCATCCGCCCTTCGACGGACCGGCACGTGACGTATCCGCTGCACATCGCCCCTGACGACAGCTGGTCGCTGGCCTGCGTGGTCTGGAACCTGGGCCAGCAGACCCCCGTGCACTCCCACGAGACCTGGGGCGTGGCCGGGATCTACTCGGGCACCGAGCGCGAGCTCCGCTACCTCAAGCCCGGCCCGGACGAGACGGCGCGCGCTGACGCCGGCGGGCGAGCAGGAGTGGACGCGGGGGCAGGTGACCGTCTGCTGCACCACCGACGACGACGTCCACGCCGTCACGGCCGTCGGCGACGAGCCCACCATCGGGATCCACGTGTACGGCGGCAACATCGGCACCATCGAGCGACGGTCGTACGACCCGGCCACGGGGTCCGTGGAGTGGTTCGCCTCGGGTTGGGACACCCCGCCGGTCGACTGAGCAGGCTCCCGCGGATGAGCGCCGAGACGCAGAGCGGCTGCGGCCGGAGCGGCGTAACTCGTGGGCATGCCCTGGCGTCGTCACAGCCCACTGCGCGGACGTCGGCTGCGGCCGCATGAGGTAGGGCTGGAGAAGTTCGCGATGAGCCGCGCCGGCCTCTGGTACCTGACGCACGTCGCGCCGAGGTTCGACAAGTTCGCCATCCCGCGGACCAAGGGCGTCGTCAGTGCGATGGGCTTCAACAAGGTCGGGATCCTGACGTCGGTCGGCGCCAAGAGCGGGCAGCGACGCGCGCAGCCGCTCGTGATGGTGCCCGACGCTTCGGACCTGGTCGTGATCGGCTCGAACTACGGCAAGCCGACGCATCCTTCCTGGAGCGCGAACCTGGCTGCCAACCCGGCCTGTGACGTCACCTTCCGCGGTCCGGCCCGCGCGCATCGGGCGACCTTGCTGGTCGGCGAGGAGCGGGAAGAGGCCTGGGCGAAGCCGTCGACTTCTACAACGGCTACGCCGTGTACGCCGAGAAGTGCGCCCCGCGCGAGATCCGGATCTTCCGCCTCAGCCCGGTGTAGTTCCTCGCCACTCCCGCCTCAACAGTCCGTAGACCCACGAGTCCGAGACGTCGCCGTTCACGACGCAGTCCTCGCGCAGCGTCCCCTCGTGGACGAAGCCGAGCTTCTCCAGCACGCGGGCGGAAGCCGCGTTGCGGGTGTCGGCCTCGGCCTGCACGCGGTTGAGGTCGAGGGTGTCGAACGCCCAGCTGCAGCACGGCGCCCGCGGCCTCGGTCGCGTAGCCCTGGCCCCAGGCCGCCTCGGCCGAGGCAGTAGCCCAGGGAGGCGCTGCGGAAGTCCGGGTTCCACTGCGTCAGGCCGCACCAGCCGAGGAAGGCCGCGTCGGAGACGACGCTCCAGCACCACCCTCGCGCCGCTGCCCTCCTCCGTCATCCGCTGGCAGGTCGCGAGGAACTTGTCGGCGCGCGCCCGCTCGGTCCAGGGCGGTGAGTCCCAGTAGCGCAGCACGAAAGCGTTGCTGTGCAGCTCGTAGAGAGCGTCGGCGTCCGAGTCGGTGAAGGGGCGCAGCCGCAGCCGACCGGTGTCGAGGGTGGGCGTGGGGAGGGACATTCGCGCCATGCTGCCGTCCGGCGCGACGGCGTACAACCGAATAGCCGCGGCGGGAGGTCGGCCCGGAGTTTCGGCGAACAGTGGGCGGGTACCGCCATGGTCCAAGCACTACCGGGACGAAGGAGCAAGAGTGTCCGTTGACGAGAAGGTCGCCAAGGAACTGGTCGAGACACTGAGGGATGGCGAGCGCGGCTTCGCCAGCGCCGCGGACAAGCTCCGCGACAGCGACCACCCGGAGTGGGCGACGACCCTGGAACGCCTGTCGAAGCAGCGCGCCGATTTCCGCCGCGAGATCGTCGAGCTCGGGCACGCGTACGACGACGACGTGGACGAGGGTGGAACGGTCACGGCGGCTCTGCACCGCGGGTGGATCTCGCTCAAGGATGCGCTGACTGGTGACGATGCTGGCAGCGTCCTCGGTGCGGCGGAGACCGGCGAGAACCACGCGGTCTCCGAGTACGAGAAGGCACTCGAGGAGGAGCTCAGCGACGGCTTCCGAGACGTGGTGACCCGGCAGCACGCCGCGATCACGGCAGCACGCGACGAGGTCAAGGCTCTCCAGGCAGCAGACTGACGAAGAGACATGGCAAGCGGCTCCGCCACCTTCCGGTGCCGGAGCCGCTCGTCTTCGTCCCCTCACCCTGAGTCGAACACGGCGACCTGCCTTTGGACGGCAGGTGACGGGTCCGAGACCCAGGAAGCTTGGTCGCGCTAGTTGGGCGGCCCCAGGCGCGCGCGACGGCGCCACCCGAAGAGGGCGCACGACGCAAACCACGCTGGGATGGCGACGAGGAGCACCAGGAACGCTCCCGGGAACGCCGCCTGCGCGAGCTTGTGGATCGTCCACTGGTCGGCGTTGCTGCGGCACTTCGGCGCGTCGAGGCCGTCGCCGACAAGGTCGCACTGCGGTTCGATCACCACGCCGTCCACGGGGTCGGCTCCGGCCGGCAGCGAGCCGGGCTTCTTCAGCAGCGAGCCGGTCTGCGCCCACCAGGTGTCGAAGGCGCGCAGCAACGCGGCGTGCCCGCGCTCGTTGGGATGGAAGCTGTTGTGGATCCAGTTGGCGGGGTTGAACCGCTGGTCCGCCAGCCCGCTGACCGAGCGCAGACCGACGAAGTTGACGCCCGGCCGCGAGCCGTTGACCGGGTCGCACAGCTGGATGCCGGCGAGCGCGAACGCCTGCGCGGTCTGCGGGATGAACGCGAACCCGTTGGCCGTGGCGGCCGCTTCGACAGCCAGGTTGAGCTTGGTGAGGAAGTCCTTGATGAAACGTACGTCGCCTCCCGACAGCGCGAGGTCGTCGCACGGCTCGGTCTCGCCCTCCGCGAGGTAGATCGGGTCGGGGTAGGCGGTCACGGCGATGGGGGTGGCGGTGTCCGCGAAGACCTCGCGCACCTGCCCGAACGTCGACTGCAGCTCCTTGCGCACCTGGGGCAGCTCGTCGGTGAACCAGCTCCGCATGTCCGCGGTGTCGCAGCTGCCCGGCACGGCGCACGCCTTGCCGATGGTGGAGAAGCCCGCGTCGTTGCCGCCGAGGTTGATCACGACCAGACCGGGGGTGAAGCCTCGGGCGGCCTGCCGGGCGGCGTACTCGTCGAGCTGGGTGCGTCCCTCGCCGGTCTGCGGCCGGGGCTCGGGCGTCTCGGCGCCGCGTACGTCGTGGCGCACGTTGTAGGTGCGCGCGCCGGAGCACGCCAGGAAGACCAGCCCGTCGAAGTAGCGCTGAGCGGCCTGCACCGCCCACGCGGTGGGGGCACGCCGGCACTGGTTCTCCCCGCCGACGTCGGTGCCTTCGTAGTAGGTGTCCGCGCCCTCGCCGGACATGTAGGAGTCGCCGATCGCCACCAGCACCCGCTGCCCCTCGCCAGGGTCGAGCGCCGCCGGGATCGGCTCCGACTGCGGCGTGACGCCCATCAGCGCGATCACGCCGAGCACCGCGCACACGTCGGCGAGCGTGCCGGAGACGATCGCGAAGACCATCCCGGCGATCACCATCAGGATGATCGACAACCACATCGCGTTGTGAGACCAGGCCGATGATGACGGCCGCCGCCAGTGTCACGACGGCGCCGGCGGCGTAGACGGCGATGACCTGCGTCTTGCTCGAGTCCCACCGCCGGTAGAAGCGGTCGACCGCCCGCTCGGCCAGCAATGCGACGCCGACCGGGAAGAACACCATCCCGATCGCCAGGCACAGCGCGGCAACGCCGGCGAGCCAGCCGGGAAGGCTCTCGAAGAGCGCGAGCAGCCCCAGGCCGATCAGGATGAGGGCACTGCACGCAACGAGCGCCCCCCGGCCGATCGCGCGTTGTCGCGCCGCGGACTCGACCGTGCGCGCCCGGGTCATCAGGCCGCCGGCCGCCAAGTAGGCGGCCACCACGCCGGGGAAGAGCAGGTAGCCCATCCACCGCGACTCGATCACCCAGCTGCCCACGAACCCGAACCCGACGCACAGCAGGCCCACGGTGAGCAGCAGACACAGCGGTCCGTACGGCGGGGTCTGCGGCTCACCCGGCGACATCCAGGTGACGTACTGCCGGCGCACCACCAACGTCGAGGCGACGACGTACACGACGAGCGCGGTGATGACCACGGGCGATTGCTGCCCGCGACGGCAGACGAAGAACAGGCCGACGAGGGCCGCGAAGTAGAGCAGATGGCGGGCGAGGGCAGTGCGCGAGTAGCTCTCGGTGTCTTCTTCGACTTCCGTTGCCGTCATCCGACGACCTCCAGCTCGATGGTCCCCCGACCGGCCCCGAGCTAGGACGCTATCGACCTGAGGAGGCAGGTGTCGATAGTCGACCCTTCGAGTTCAGCACGACTGCAGCGGCCACCAGCACGACGGCGAGGACCACGGCGACGGCCGTCACCTCGGAGGTGCCGTCGGAGGCTCCGGTGACGGCGATCCCGATCAGCGCCCACGTGCCCGCCGCGGCGTAGGCGTAGATCCCGCGCGCGCTGAAGGTCAGGGCAAGCAACGTCGCTGCGGCCGCGAACAGCATGCCGAGCTGCCACGCCAGCTCGTCGGCCTCGACCACCCCGGAGTCGACCAGCGCGGTGGAGGCGTTGAGGAAGAACGCCGCGGTCACCCAGCCGGCGTACAGCCCGATCGCGCCGCGGGTGAGCACCGCGAACCAGCGCGGCGCCAACGTCGTGCGGGCGGCAGCAAGCAGACCATCGACTGCGGCCACCAACATCAGCAACAGGGCAGCAGCCGTGGCCAGGCTGCTGTCGAGGGCAGCCATCACGATCCACAGCGCAGCACCGAGGTAGAGCACCAGCTGGTCGATCTGGAGTCGACGCGGCACCGAATCGGCGCCACGCACGAGTACGGCGACGGCCTGCGCGATGGCCAGGGCGTAGATGACGCCCCAGATCGAGAACGCCCACCCCACAGGGGTGATCAGCAGCTCGGGCCCCGACCCATTGCCCGGAGACCGCCCCGGCCCGTTGATCGTGACGACGGGTGCCACCACCTGAAGGATCGAACCGGCGAGCACCGCCCACGCCAGGGCACGGGTGCCGCGCCCACCATCCGATTCCGCTCGTACCGCGCCCATGGAGCAGCGGTACCCAACCCAAGCGTCTCCATCAGGTCAATGCGAGTCCGAGCGAGCAGAGATCTCAACGGATCCTGCGTCGCATCAAGGACGCATCGGGGCCTGCGGGATCTGCGAAGGTGCTGAGCACCTCGTACCCCAAGCCTGCATAGAAGTTGACTCGATCGGGGGCGCACTCGAGAACTAGTTGTAGTTCCGCTGGTTCCCCGATCTCGAGCGCGGTTGCGACGGACTCGAGCAGCAGGCGCCCGATGCCCACACCGCGAAGCGCAGGTTCGACGGCAGCCTTCTCGACCCAGGCATGCTTTCCGAGCTGTCCATGGACGTGGGCGACGTTCTGGTGAAACTGCCAGTCGATGGCGAGGAGTTGATCGTCGGGCCGGGGCTCGCGCGCCAGCACCTGACAAAGCCGGCATTGCCCAGGCATGCTTCCCATCACGACGCCGACCAGCACGTCACCCACATGAGCGCCCAGAACGACAATCGCGTCGTCACTCCGCAATGAGGAATACAGACTCCAGGACCCACCCCACCGATCCAGGACCGCTGGACCGTACATCTCCACGGTGAAGGGCTCATTGACGAACGCGCGATGGAGCAACGCACGCGCAGCCGGCCACTCACTCCCCTCAAGAGGGCCTACGGACAACTCCATGCGTTGGAGTATCCCGCAGAGCCATGAAGTCGCCGCCGTTCAGTCGCAGGCCATATGTCACGCACTACGGATCAGGTCTTCAAGCCGGCCCTCGACTCGACGTGCAGTCGCAATGATGCGGGTCCGATCCAACCGTGAGCTGGCGGCGCCGCGCGTGAGATGGGACCGCCGGATGGAGTCACTACTCCTTCTTTCGTCTGCCTATTGATGGCAGGCCACAACAACCGCGACTCTGAGACATGGACCAAGGATTCATCGTTCTGCCGGGCCAGGGCCGTTTGCTCGATCTGGGGAACTTCCAAGCCGTCGTGCTGGCCGCTGGCGATGCCACGTCGGGAGACCTGACCGTGTTGCAGACACAAGGGGAGCCCTCGGGTTTTGGCCCTCCGCTTCATCGCCATCGTGACGCGGCCGAGGCCTTCTTCGTCCTCGAAGGCGACTACCTAGTGTTCATCGATGACGAGCAGCATCTCTGTCCCCCGGGCACGTTCGTCTACGTTCCTCGAGGCACGCCGCATACGTTCAAGGTGTCATCCGACGGCCCCGGCAGGAAACTCAATCTCTTCACACCGGGCGCGATGGTCGGCTTCTTCGAAGAGTTGGCTGTTGCCGAGGCGGCGGGAACAGCGACCCCCTCCATGCTGGACGAGATCGCGAACAGGAACCAGATGGACGTCCTCGGGCCCGTGCCCGACAGCTATCTCTGAAGAGAAGCGCCACGACATGCAACAGGTGATAGCGGCGGAAAGACTCACCTCGCGCCGGCCCCTGAATCGACCGGGATCGCTTGATGGGGCGTGGTCCGCAATCGCTCTCAGCAGAGGCGTCGGGGCCGACGCTGAGAAGACAAGAGGCATCGCTAGCCTGAGCCGGTGACTGACGAGGATCCGATCGGCGAGCTGCTCGGCGACTTCCCTGTGACGGTGGAGATCCCCGTTGCGTGGGGCGACATGGATGCCATGGGCCACGTGAACAACGCCGTCTACTTCCGTTACTTCGAGACCGCTCGGATCAAGTGCTTCGCGGAGCTCGGCCTGGGCTCGATCGAGCAGTCGGACGGCGTCGGACCGATTCTGCACTCGGCAAGCTGCCGGTTCCGGATCCCGCTGACTCACCCCGACACCCTGACCGTGGGCGCGCAGATCGGGGAGGTGGGCGACGACCGGTTCGTCATGCGGTACCGGGCTGTGAGCCACCAACACGGCGCGGTCGCTGCAGACGGCGAGTCACTGATCGTCACCTTCGACTACGCCACTGGCAGCAAGGCTCGGGTGTCGGAGCAGCTGGCGGCGCGTCTCCAGGACTTGCTCAAAGCCTGACCACGGCTGGGCGCAGTTCCGGAGTCGCGCCTCAGCGAAAGACGAACCGATGTTCCGCGTGGTGGACGCTTGTCGGTAGTGGCATGACCGCACCGAGATTGTCAGCAAACCGCGTCGTGCTGCCACCAGATTTCGACTCGCCTGACGACTGACCGCACGCACATCGGCAGTTCCGTGAAGCGCTATGCGCAATCCGCGCCGCTTGATGGTGATCGACGGCTATCACTGCTACTCGATGCTGAGAACGGCAGGACTCGCCCGCCGGTTGGCTGCCTCAGCAAAGGCGTACGGGCGGTGGGCCGCGCTAGCGACCCGCCGATCCGTCCATGCGGCTAGTGAAAACAACAAGGTTGGACTGGTAGCCACCCCGAGTGCGGTCGTAGGCGCCGGTGCAAGTGACGAGGTTGAGCCATCGGCCGCCTTGGCGGGCGTAGACGCGATGAGCTGGAAAGTCGTCGTTGAGGTATGACTGCGTGCGGCGCACAGTGAACCGGATGCCACGGCCCCCTTCGGTGTGAACGGTGATCACGTCGCCCCGCTTGAGCTCTTGTAGTCGGGCGAAGACCGCGGGACCGGCCGCTGAGTCCACGTGTCCCAAGATGACCGCAGACCCGATCTGCCCTGGTGCCGGTCCTCGATGGAACCAGCCGGCCCGCTCAGCGTTCGCGGGGACCTCTACCGTCCCGTCCGACATGAGACCCAAGGACACCACGGGTGTCTGGACGTCGATGACGGGGATTGTCAGCGCCGTCGGCGTCGCTGACACCCATTGAGGCTTCCCACCGGGGCGCAGTGGGTGTGCCGGTGACACTGTGGTTTCCGTGCGCTGCTGAGCCGCGGGCTGCTCCATAGGCCTGCGGGCAGCAGCAGCGATGAAGCCGACGCCCAATACGAGACTGCAGACGCAGCACGCAATCAGGATGCGCTGGAGAGGCCTTCGCAGATCAGGGGTCACCGGTCCTGTGCTCGGGTGGGACGGCGGACAGCGCCGATGCCGAACGCGGCACCAAGGACGCAGAGCCCACCCCCGAGCCAAAGACCGTCGCTTGACGAACTCAGCTCCACGGGGGTGCGTCCGGTCGGGGGATGCCCACTCGGGACCCAGGGCGGGGTCGTGGGGTTGGCCGGGTTGGCCGGGTTTCCGGGGTTTCGGGGGTTCCCGGGGTTGTCCGGGTTTCCGGGGTTGTCCGGGTTGTCCGGGTTGTTCGGGTTGCCTGGGTTGCCTGGGTTGCCCGGTCCAACAATCGGCCCTGCGGTGCCCGTGGGTGATGCGGTCCCGGTCGGTGACGCTGTCCCCGTGGGCAACGCGGTCCCGGTCGGTGACGCTGTGCCCGTGGGCAACGCGGTCCCGGTCGGAGACGCCGTCCCCGTTGCTGTACTGGTAGAGGTGGGTACGGTCGTGGGTGGCGCGGTGATGCACGACGGCCGAGTGACACGGTTGGTGTCCAAGGTGACCGCGCCGTTGCGGGCCATCACGCGGCCCTGGACAGTTGCGCCGGTCTGCAGCGTGATGCTGGTCAGCGCCATGATCGTGCCCACGAAAGTCGTGGCGGTGCCTACCGTTGCAGAGCTACCCACCTGCCAGAAGACATTGCACGCCTGCGCGCCGTTCTGAAGCGCCACTCGGCTGCTGCCAGCTGTGAGCAGCGTCGACCCGGCCTTGAAGATGAACACGGCAGAGGAGTCTCCGCCCCCATCTAAGGTCACCGTCCCAGTGAGGGACATACCCGTCGAAGCCTCGTAGACCCCGGCCACCAGAGTCTCACCGCCGAGGTCGTCATTGGTCTTGTCGACGACCGGTGACCGACCGGCAGCGTCGTTGTACGCAGTAACCAGATCGCTTTTGGCCTGCAGGGCGACCGCGTCTGCGATGTGCGTCGCGCCGGCGATGACCAGGCCTGGCGGGAAACCTGTGACGGCAGTCCCGGGGCTCAAACCAAGGTCACCCGAGATGACCGACGGGCCGGTGTTTGTCACTGTGCTGCCCGCTAGGACCGCGAAAGGTGTTGCCGTTCCCAGCCCCACCGCAGGCTGTGCCGCGTAAGCCGATGGTGCCCCTCCCAGGGCGGCGACGACTACCACGAGGCCTGTGACCGTGAAAGTCGCGCCGAGAGATGTCAGGGCGTGCCGACGGTGGGTCAGCAACCTAGCCCGACCCGGAGATCGGGTTGTCGCACGATGCGTGCCGGCAGGGTAAGAAAACACCGAGGCCACCTTGAGGGGCCGACTCGGCGTTCTGCCACTGCAAGATGCAGCGGCCCCGGAGGGTCCGGCTGGGATTCCTATTCGGCGAGTGCCGAACGGGAACTACCAACACAGCGAAAGTACGCCCCGCAGGAGATTTCGCATTCCCCTTTTAGGGCATATCGACATGGCACAGATGGAAGCCACCACCACCCGGCCTAACTAGGCGCTTTGAAGCCGATTCCTTCAGAATTGCTCCGCCCGTTGCACCGCGGAGGCGAAGTCAGTCGGTGTCGTTGCGGCGGTTGGACGCACCTTTGCTAGGTGCTCGATCGCGGCAGAAGAGGGCGATCGATGCTCTCGATACTGCGGTGGCCCGATCCGGCGCACGGAGTCGGCGTTCCGTCGATGTCCTGGCAACTCCATCGCCGAGTCGTACCCGCCGCGGTGCAGTGGTCTCGCTCTTGAGGGCTGGGACTGGGCGGAGTACGCCGTCCACTTCGACCGGCAGGGCGAGGTCCGCTGGGGAGTCTTCGTGGTCACCGGCTCCTGGGACGGCTCCTACGCCAACGAGGTCCAGGTGCTCGTCGATGTGCCCTACGACCACGGATCGCTGCAGGAGTGGGTCGACGAGAAGCACGACGACGGCGTGGTTTCGGTCAGCCCAGCTCTGCGCGACGCCTGAATTCGCGCTGACCCGTCAGAAGATCTTCTGACGGGTCAGCGGAAACGTGGCGATGGGTCTGCGTCAGACCTGGTGGTTGGCGACGAACAGGCGGTTCGGGTCGGCCTGGTCCCGCTGGTGTGACAGGCGGGCCCAGGCTTCGCCGTCGAACATGCTGTTGGTCTCGACCTTGTTCTCGGTGAATGTCGGCACCCGGCCGATCTGCGACCAGCGTGCGAGCGCGTCGACCACGGCGGTGGTGGCGGCGCGGCCGGGGCCGACCGCCTCCGGCACCGGAGTCATGGCGATGCAGAACAGGGCGTAGCTGCCGGGCAGGTGTGAGAGCGCACCTCCGGTGGCCGCCGGCCGGGAGATCGCGCCGCCGAGGTGTCGCAGCTCGGCGAACAGCAGCCCGGAGTTGGTGCCGGGCCCGACCTTCGCCAGCAGCGCGTCGATCGCGTCCTGGGTCAGCACGCCGATCAGGCTGTGGTCGGAGACCGACGGCGTCGGTTCCGGCGGGTCCATGTGTACGCCGAGCAGCCCGGTGACCGGGATCCGCCCGAAGGTGTCCATCTCGGGTGCCAGGGCGCGCAGCGGGGCCAGCAGTTCCGCGGCGCGCTCGTCGTCCTCGAGGACGGCGCCGTCGATCACGACCAGGTTGCGACCGCTGAGGAACGGTGGCAGCTCGGGGATGGGTGGGAAGCTCATCACCCGGATCGCGGTGGTGACCGACTCCGGTGCCTCGCGGGTCCACTGGGCCCAGGCGCGGAGCACCTCGGGCGCGCGTTCGCGGTCCCACAGCAGCATGCCGGCGTACACGTCGGCGTAGGGGAGGAGGTCGATCTCGATCGCGACGACGACGCCGAAGTTGCCGCCGCCTCCGCGGATCGCCCAGAACAGGTCGGGGTTGGTGGTCGCGTCGGCACGCACCAGCGAGCCGTCCGCGGTGACCACCTCGACGGCCCGCACGGAGTTGACCGCCAGCCCGTGGGTGCGGCCGTAGAAGGAGACGCCGCCCGAGAGGGCCATGCCGGCCACTCCGATGTCCGGGGCGCTGCCGTGCACGCCGGTCAGGCCGTGCGCCTCAGCCGCCGCGATGACGTCCTGCCACTGGGTGCCGCCGATGACCCGCGCGGTGCGTGCCGCGGGGTCGATGGTGACGCCGGTCAGCTCCGAGAGCCGGACGATCACGACATCCTCGAGGGACACCCCGTCGAGCGGTCCGGCACCGTGGCCGGTGCTCTGCGGGGCCACCCGGAGACCGGCGGCGGCAGCCGCCCTCACGACCTCGACCACCTCCTCCACGGTGTGGGGCACGGCGACCGCGGCCGGCCGCTGGTCGACCGCGACGGCCCAGGGGGTGCGGGCGACGTCGTACCCGGGATCACCGGGCAGGTGTACCTCGCAGAGTCCGCGGAGGGTGTCGGCGGACGGGGTGGGGGTGGTGATGGTCATCGTTCTTCCTTCGTGGTGGGTTGCTCATCGTTGAGTCCCGAGCTGTGGGGGTGGGGATCGGCCTCGAGCGCCACGAGCTTCCCTCCACGGTTTACGCAGGCTAGAACGTCAGCGGGTGCGCGAACATCCAGTTCTGGACGTTCGGGCTACATCCACCGCTGGACCTGGACGGAGATCAGCACCCAGCCCTTGGAGACGGCGGCATGCACCTTGGGTGTACAGCTCGACGAAGTCGTCGCCTTCAACGTCACAACAGCTACGTGCGTCCGATTTGCGGCGGTGTGACGCAAACTGATTCACGACCACGGCGCAGCATTCGAATCCTCCCTCAACCGCGTGCCGCAAGAACGTCGTACCTGATGCATCATCATCATGTGCTCGAGAACTCCGGGACGGTTGGCCGTGTACTCCGACTGAGCTTGGCCGCGGAGCCGGTGAGCGTTCCCGCCGCCAGACGTTTCGTGGCCGATGGGCTTTCTTCGTGGGGCCGCACCGATCTGCTGGATGACGCAACGCTCTGTGTGAGCGAGCTTGCGAGCAACGCCGCGCTTCACACGTCCAGCACCTTCATGCACATCGGCTTGGGTCTGCACCACGACGTGGTGAGGATCAGCGTTGAGGACGACGGGGGTGTGCCCGCTGAGGCCGTGACACCGCGGCCCAGCTTTCCCGACCTGGACGATCCGGTCGAGGTACTGCTCGAGGACGAAGCGACGACCGGGCGGGGACTGGCGATAGTGTCGATGCTCGCCAGCGATTGGGGTGTCGACTCGACTCGAGGCGGCAAGCGGGTCTGGTTCGAGATCAATGGAACCGCCGGTGAGCACGGTGTACGTCTGCCCAAGTTCCATCACGACGAGGCCGTGGAGGCGTCGGAGCCGATGCTGCCCGCCGGGTGGGCACATGTCCGGCTGCACGACTGTCCGGTCCGGCTGAGTCTTCGACAAGACGAGCATCTCGATGAGTTGATTCGCGAACTGCAGCTCATCGGCGCCGGCCGCGCGAACCCAACACTGCAGGCCCTTGCCTTGGAGCTGCAGGAGCTCCTCAGCGGCCCCGCTCACGCTCGGCACATGGGCCGCCGGATCGCGCAGCGGGCAGCAGCCGAGGGTCGGGAGTTCGTCGATGTCGACATGGCGATGCCTCGCGAGTTCAGTGCGGAGGTGGAGAAGCTCGACAGGGCCGTCAAGGCGGCGGACGTGCTCTGCGAGGAGATGCGGCTGCTTACCCTGGCGTCCTCTCGCGACCTTCGCGCGCTGAGGGCGTGGATGACCGAAGAGGTGGTGCGGCAGGCTCGGCACGGGGCGGCGCCCGTGGCGTGGAAGCAGTGGTTGAGCCGTAGTGCGCCACCTAGTTGACGTCGAGGCCCGCCCAAGGCGCCCACCTCCCAGGGTCTGCTGCACGGCAGCATCTACTGGTTAGGACCTGCGCTCCTCATCCAGGTCGCGGGGCGTTGCCAGCGTTTGGGCGAGATGACCGCGGAACCTCCAACCCCCAGAACGTCACGAGGACGCCGCCATGATCGCTCAACTTCTCACCGTCAACGACGTTGTTCCATCCGTGCACCTCGGTCGTGAATCGTCTGCCCTGCCCCGGTCCTGCGCAGACGTGATCGATGGGCGGATGCTGCAAGACGTCAGCGTCAAACCGATCGGTCGTGGTCAAACACGCCAGGTCGGCCCTAGCGAACTCTTTGTTGAGTAGCGCTCGGCAAGCCTTGGTGCCGTAGTAGTGCTTGCCGCCGAGGTCCTGGTTCAGGTCGCCCGCAACGATGAGGGTGGCCTCGGGGAAGCGCTTTCGCAGAGACGCCCATTCTCGGCCTTGGCCGGGCACGACCCGAGGGAACTCTTCCCAACCCTTCGCAGGGGAGTCTCTGACTGGCCCGACGTCACCGTTCCACGGCAACACAGTCCCGTACACGATGACCTCGCCGGCGTCGCCAGCGTCCAGTCGAGCCGCGACACACCGTCGAGGATCGGCGGTCGGAAGCCGTTCGATCAGAGGGAGCGACGTCCAGAGCGTCGTCCATCTACCGCCCGGCGTGGAGTACCGCTGGTCCGAGTGGATCGCTACGTGGCTCGCAGACAGATCGAGATCGTCGTGGGTCTCGGTCAGGACCCACAACTGAGCTGCCTGGGACGCAAGGAGATCGAGCCTGCGCTGGTTCTTCTCGATACCTCGCGCGTATTGGACGTTCCAGGTGCCAACTCGGAGTTCGCTCACCGATACTTGCTCATCATCGGAGCAGAGTAGCCACAAAGGCAGACCCGCTCGCGGCGGTGTGACGCGGGCTGGACTGACGCGTGGTCTCACCCGTATCTGCCCATTCCGAGCCATCCGGATCGCTGCGGCCTTGGCGTTGGGTAGGCCGCTTCTGGGGCCTCGCTGAGAGGTTCCCAGGGCCTGATCGCGGGGCAGGGGCGCCGGCTCACAGTTGACGGATCCGTGTGGTTCCGCTTCGTTGAAGACAGAACCATCCCTGCGGCCTACAGGATCGATGTGCCGAAGTTCGTTGTCGCTGACCAGTGGCGTGATGCCACCGATGGTGCGACCCGATGTGCCCATCCGTCGAAACGACGCTGGTGTGGCGCAGGTGCCGTCCAGTGGGCCTCCGCAATTACGCCGCACCGGCGCGGTCCACGCGTAGGGGT
>CAWJRK010000031.1:0-15990 GCA_963845215.1 uncultured Actinomycetota bacterium | reverse complement strand
TGACTGCGGTCCTCCGCAGCCTCTGACCCAGGACCGCCGCCAGGGCGCCCGGTCGCAAGGGATCAGTCGAAGAGGAAACCGGCGTTGCCGGCGGCCATCTCGCTGGCGTAGATCGCGAGGTAGCCCACGGCGACCAGCGCGCCGACGACCAGGCCGGCGATGCACTTGCCGGCACCGGTGCGTGCGTTGCGCCCGGCGTTGCCGACGACCATGGCGCCGACACCGAGCACGAACGGCACGCCCAGCAGAACGCCGGCAACAGCAGCAGCGCGGCCGGGATCGAGAGGCCGAGGGCGGTGCCGCCGGCGCTCTCCTTGCGCAGCGCCTTCGGCACGGCGAGCCCGAAGACGAGCGCCGTGGCGATCAGGATCGCGGGCACCGTGATCGCGATCTCCGACCAGGTGTGGGCGCCATACGTCGTCGCGGCGGAGGCGAACACGGCCACGAGCGCTGCGACCGGCGCGACGCTGCGGACCTGGGTGGACGAGCCGGCGTGGGTGTGGATGCTGGACATCGGAGTTCCTTTCGTTGGGTGGTGACACCAGCGTCGGGCAGCACCCCGGGCCGCGTCGTCGCGCGCAGGAGCGGTCGTGGTCGCTCGCCCGAGCGATCCCCGGCCTCATCCTCAGGAATGACTCCGGCGGGCCGCCGCGAGGCCTACCGTGAATCGCATGTCCCTGGCCACCAGGCTTCGGCCGCACACCGACGCACTGATCGCCGGCGTGCTCACCGCGCTCCTGGTGGCCGAGCTGCTCGCCCACGACGACGCCGAGCTGGCGCGCTCCATTCCGGCCGCCTTGGTGGCGGGAGCCGGACTGAGCCTGCGGCGGCGGGTGCCGGTGATCGGGTTCTTGCTGGTCGCCGCGGGACTGCCGCTGGTGGTCGTGTCTGCACCGGAGTTCGACGGGGAGTCGCTCTCGTTCGTCGTCGTCTACATCGCTGCGCACTACTCGGTCGGCAGATGGGCGCGAGGGCGCCAAGCGGTAGTAGCGGCGGCTCTCGTCGTGGCGTCGATGGTGGCGTTCGCGTTGGGCGACGCTGCCGCCAACGACCAGGGCGTCGACGACATCGCGCTCGGGTCGATCGCGTTCACGATCGTGTTCGTGGGCGGTCCGTGGGCGGCCGGCCTGGCGATCCGGCTGCGCAAGGAGCGCGAGGCGGTGCTCGACTCCGAGAATCGCCGTCTCGCCGAGGAGCAGGAAGAGGCGGCGCGGCGTGCCGTGGCCGAGGAGCGCTCCCGGATCGCGCGCGAGCTGCACGACGTGGTCTCCCACGCCATCTCGGTGACCGTGCTGCAGGCCCGGGGCGCGCGACGGGTGCTCGACGCTGACCCCGCGGCGGTGCGCAGCGCGCTCGACGCGATCGAGCGCACCAACACCTCCGCCCTTGGAGACATGCGCCGGTTGTTGGCAGTGCTGCGCGACACCGAGCCGGGCGCCGACGACGGTCAGGAAATGTCGCCGCAGCCGTCGCTCGCCAACCTCGAGCAGCTCATCGAGCGGGTGAAGCAGGCCGGGCTGCCGGTAGACCTCGCAGTCGTCGGCGCGGCCGGATCAGTGCCGCCGGGCGTCGACCTGTCGGCGTACCGGATCGTGCAGGAGGCGCTGACCAACGCCCTCAAGCACTCGACCGACGGCACCGCCCGGGTCGAGCTCGCGTACGCCGACGACGCGCTGGAGGTCACCGTCGCCGACAACGGGCAGCCAGCGAACGGCGCGACGACGGGCTCCGGCCACGGACTGATCGGGATCCGGGAGCGGGTCGCCGTGGTGGGCGGCGAGGTGACCGCGGGGCCGCTGCCCGGCGGGGGGTTCCGGGTCAGCGCCCGGCTGCCGTACTCGTTGGAGATGCTGTGATCCGGGTGGTGCTCGCCGACGACCAGCCGCTGGTGCGCACCGGGCTCAGGATGATCCTGAGCGCCGAGCCCGACATCCAGGTGATCGGCGAGGCCGAGGACGGGAGCGTCCGCGATCGCCCTGTGTGCAGAGGTCAGCCCCGACGTCGTGCTGATGGACGTGCGCATGCCCGGAGTCGACGGCATCCAGGCCACCCGTGAGGTCACCGCCGTCAACGACCCGCCGCGGGTGCTGGTGTTGACGACGCTTCGACCTCGACGAGTTCGTGTACGACGCCTTGCGGGCCGGCGCCAGCGGGTTCCTGCTCAAGGACGCTCCGGAGGAGCGCCTGACCGCCGCCATCAGGGTGGTCGCCGACGGCGGGGTCGATGTTTGCTCCTTCCGTCACGCGACGGTTGATCGAGGAGTTCGCCCGACGCGACCAGCGCCCCGAGCCGGTGGACCTGGCGGGGCTCACCGATCGGGAACACGAGGTGCTGTTGCAGGTCGCCCGAGGACTCAGCAACGCCGAGATCGCGGCCACCCTGTTCGTCACCGAGAACACCGTGAAGACCCACGTCGCGCGGCTGCTCATGAAGCTGCGGGTGCGCGACCGGGTGCAGGCCGTCGTACTCGCCTACGAGCTCGGCCTGGTGCGGCCCGCGGGACCGGCCGACGCGAGAAGTCCCGAGCCGTAGACTCCCGCGCATGCCTTTCCGTCGGTCTCTCGTTCTCGTGGCGCTGTCCGCGGTCTTCAGCTCGCTCCTCGGGTCGCCCGCCCAGGCCAGGGTCGCAGCAGACGATTCCGCGACGCCGTCCGCGAGCGCAGCGACCGACGCGCTGGACACCGTGCGGGCCTTGCTCGACGGCGGTGTCGGCGGCCTTCTCGAGGCGCTGCCGCTGCCCGAGGTGCTCACCCAGGCGGTGGCGCCGGTCGGCGACCTGACCCTGGCGCTGCGCGATCTCGCGATCCACAAGCACGAGCTGTCCGGCGCTGAGCGGACGGAGGCCGAGAGCTACCTCGCCCGACCGACCGACCCGAACGGCCCGCGCAACCCCGACCGTGGCTACTCCGTCAAGGAGGCGACGCCGGTCTGCGATGGCGCCGTCTGCGTCCACTACGTCGCCAGCACCAACGACGCTCCGTCGCTCACCGACAACACCGGCACCCCCGCCGAGGCCCCGGAGACCGGCGAGACCGGCGAGACCGCAACGGCGTACCTGACTACATCGACCTCGTGCTGTCCACGACCACGCACGTGCACGACACCTATGTCGCCGCGGGCTACCGCGCGCCGAAGGGTGACGGCACGCGCGGCGGCGGCAACAACAAGACCGACATCTACGTCGCCGACATCGGCGACGACGGCCTCTACGGCTACTGCACCAGCGACCAGGACATCCCCAACAAGGGGCCGTACGACGCCTGGGCCTACTGCGTGGTCGACGACGACTACGCCGCCAACGAGTTCCCGACCAACACCGCGCTCGAGAATCTCCAGGTGACGATCGCGCACGAGTACTTCCACGCCGTGCAGTTCGGCTACGACATCTTCGAGGACAGCTGGTTCCTCGAGGCCACCGCGGCCTGGGTCGAGGACGAGATGTACGACCGCGTCGACGACAACCTGCAGTACCTGCGGGAGAGCCCGCTGAAGCTGCCGCGGGTGCCGATGGACACCTTCGGCGGCGTCTTCCACTACGGCACCTGGATCTTCTTCCGCTACCTGTCCGAGCGCTACACCAACGAGCAGGGTGGGCTGCCGACCATCGTCCGCGACATGATCCGGAGGACGGACGGCTCGAAGGGCAAGCAGGACCTGTCCTCCATCCAGGCGGTGAAAGTGGTGCTGAACAAGCTCGCCGGCGACTTCCCCGACACGTTCGCCAGGTTCTCGGCCGACAACCGGCGTCCAGCCGCGGCCTACAGCGAGGGTCGGGTCAACCGCTACCAGCCGTCCCCGTTGTTCAAGAAGTACGCCATGGGCCGGGGCCAGACGAAGGCCGGCAAAGTGCAGGCCGACCACCTGACCAGTGCCACGATTCGGTTCACCCCGTCGAAGCGCCTGACCTCGACGAACGTCAAGCTGCGCTTCCTGCTGCGGATGGCCAAGGCCAATCGCGGCTCGGCGGCGGTCGCCAGCATCAAGCTGAAGTCGGGCAAGGTGCGGGTCGTGTCGATCCCGATCAAGTCGTCGGGTTCCGGCTTCAAGTGGGTGGCGTTCTCCGCGAGCAAGGTGAAGTACGTCGAGCTGACGCTGGCCAACGCCGGCACCAACTACCGCTGCTTCATCGGTGGTCCCTACTCCTGCCAGGGCTCGTCGAAGAACGACAACGTCACCGAGGCGTACCGCGCCTCAGTGATCGGCCGCTAGCCGGGCCAGCGCCTTGCGGACCACCTGCGGGTCCGTGGTGGTCCACATCGGCGGCAGGCTGGCCTTGAGGAAGCTGCCGTAGCGGGCGGTCGCCAGGCGCGGGTCGAGCACGGCGACCACGCCGCGGTCGGTGGTGGTGCGGATCAGACGGCCGGTGCCCTGCGCGAGCAGCAGCGCGGCGTGGGTGGCCGCGACCTGCATGAAGCCGTTGCCGCCGGCCTTGTCGGCCGCCTTCTGGCGGGCGCTCATCAGCGGGTCGTCGGGACGCGGAAACGGGATCCGGTCGATCAGCACCAGCTGGCAGGTCTCCCCCGGCACGTCGAGCCCCTGCCACAGGCTGAGGGTGCCGAAGAGACAGGTGTGCGGGTCGCTGACGAACTGCTTCGCCAGCTCCGGCAGCTGGGCGTCGCCCTGGGCCAGGGTGGTCAGGTGCGGCAGCCGTTCGCGCATCGCCTCGGCGGCGGTCTCGGCGGCGCGGCGGCTGGAGAAGAGGCCGAGGGTGCGGCCCTCGGCGGCGTCGACCAGCTCGGCGATCTCGTCGAGCTGGGCCTGGCCGAGTCCGTCGCGGCCGGGCGGCGGGAGGTGGCGGGCGATGTAGAGGATCGCCTGCTGGCCGTAGTCGAACGGGCTGCCGACATCGAGGCCGACCCACGGCAGGGCGGTCGTCACCCGTGATGGGTTCGAGGCCGACGCCGGTGCGCTCGGCAGGTCGCAGCCCGACGCTGGTCGCCAGCGAGGAGAAGTCGCCGCCGAGCATCAGCGTGGCCGAGGTCAGGATCGCCGTCTTGTCGCTCAGCAGCTTCTCGCGCATCGGGCCCCAGACCTCTAGCGGGGCGACGCACAGCCGCGGCGGCAGGCGGTCGCCTCCCTCGGTCAGCCACAGCACATCGGACTCCGCGTCGGCGGCCATCCGCTCGACCGTCGCAAAGACGTCCTGCACCGAGCCCTTCGCCTGGGTCATGCCCGCGTCAGCTTCGCCTTCGCTGCTCTGCTTGGGGTACGCCGACAGGCAGGCCCGTGCCGCGTCGCGCACCAGCACCAAGGCGTCGGCGAGCTGCTGCGGCACGGCCTCGAAGCGGCCGGGGTTGCACTGGCCGATCGCGTCGCGCAGCGCCTCACCGGCATCGGCGAGGTCGTCGGCCTGCTCGCCCTCGACATGGCGCTGCGAGCGCCGGGCCGCCCGCTCGACGTCGGCCGCGAACAGCTCGTCGGTCGCGGCCTGGGTCACCCGGGCGACCAGCTCGTGCGCCTCGTCGATCACCACGACGTCGTAGTCAGGGATCATCGGCACGCCCTCGATCGCGTCGATCGCGAGCAGTGAGTGGTTGGTGACGATCAGGTGGGAGCGGTGCGCCTTCTCGCGGGCCACCTCGGCGAAGCACTCCTGGCCGAACGGGCAGCGCGTCGCACCGAGGCAGTCGCGGTGGCTGACGCTGACCTGTCGCCACTCGCGGTCGGTGTGGCGCGGCGCGGAGTCGCGTTCGCCGCTGCCACCGTCCTTCGCCTCCTCCTCGGCCCAGCCGCGCAGCTCGAGCACCTTGCTCGCCATCGAGCCCTGCGGCACGTCGACCAGCACTCCCTGGTCGTCGGGCACGCCCTCGCGGATCCGGTGGAGGCAGGCGTAGTTGGAGCGACCCTTGAGCACGGCGTACGACGCGTCGACACCCTCGGTGTCCTTGACCGCCTCGACCAGGCGGGGCAGGTCGCGCTCGACGAGCTGGTGCTGCAGCGCGAGGGTGGCGGTGGCCACCACGACGCGGCGGTCGTGGAGCAGCGCCGGCACGAGGTAGCCGAGCGACTTGCCGGTGCCGGTGCCGGCCTGCACCAGCAGGTGCTCCTTCTTGACCATCGCGTCGGCGACGGCCTCGGCCATCTGCACCTGACCCGGCCGCTCGGACCCGCCGAGCTCCTCGACCGCCGTGGCCAGCACGCCGCGGACCGCGTCGTGGCGAGGGCTGGGATCTGGCACCCGAGCACCTTAGTCGCGGGGTGGGACAGGCGTTCGTCGGCGTGCACAGGGGTCTCGATACGCGGTCGCTCGTTCCTCGCTCCCGCTACTCGACCAACGAGATTTCGGTGATCGAGTAGCCCGCCGTGAGGGACGAGCGGCGGGCGTATCGAGATCTACTGACCTCAACCACCGGATCGGCGCAGCACCGACTGGGCGGCCCAGTAGCCGCACATGCCGTGCACGCCGCCGCCCGGTGGGGTCGACGACGAGCAGAGGTGTACGCCGTCCAGGGGCGTCGCGTAGGGGTCGAGCCGGGCCACGGGTCGGGTGAACGAGCTGGCGCAGGTCCTGGACGCCGCCGTTGATGTCGCCGCCGATGTAGTTGGGGTTGTGCCGCTCCATCGCGGCCGGGCCCATGGCCGAGCGCCCGATGATCAGGTCGCGGAAGCCGGGGGCGAAGCGCTCCACCTGTGCCTCGATCGCCTCGGTCATGTCGCGCGGCGAGCCGTGCGGCACGTGGCAGTAGGCCCAGGCGGTGTGCTTGCCCGCGGGCGCGCGGGTGGGGTCGAAGCGGGTCGGCTGCACGAGCAGCACGAACGGCCGCTCGTGGTGGCGGCCGTGCACCGCCGCCTCCTCCGAGGCGGCGATCTCCTCGAGCGTGCCGCCGAGGTGCACGGTGCCGGCGCGGGCGACCTCGGGCGCGCGCCACGGGATCGGTCCGTCGAGCGCCCAGTCGAGCTTGAAGACGCCCGGCCCGTAGCGGAAGCGCTCGAGCCGGCGGGCGTAGCCGGACGGCAGCCGGCCATCGGCCAGCCGGGTCAGCTGCCGGGGCGTCACGTCGAGCAACGCCGGGCCGAGACCGTCGAGCTCCGCGAGCGACTCCACCCGATGACCGGTCTCGATCCGCGCCGCCCAGCGACCGGAGATGGCCGGCGAGCGCGTCGGCCAGACGCTGGGACCCCCCACGGGCCACCGGCCAGCCGACCTTGTGCGCGCTGAGCATGAGCACCATGCCGACGGCCCCGCCCGCCGGCGTGCGCAGCGAGAGCATGGAGTGGGCGCTGCACCCGGCGAGCAGGGCACGCGCCCGCTCGCCCTGGAAGCGCGAGCGCGCCAGCCCTTGGGCGGAGCGCAGCGCCTTGGGCCCGAACCTCGCCAGCACCAGCGGATGCCGGGGCAGCCGGGCCGGGCCGAGGATCTCGCTGGTCAGCTCGTCGGCGTGGGCGACGAGGGGGTCGAACAGCTTGCGGTAGGCGCGCTCGTCGGGGCCGAGCCCGCGAGCGGTGGTCTCGCACGGATCGTTCGAGGAGCACGGCCGAGCCGTCGTCGAGCGGGTGCGCGAGAGGCACGTCGGGGTGCACGAGCTCGAGGCCGTGGTCGGCCAGGGGCAGCCCGCGCAGGAACGGCGAGATCAGCGCGAGCGCGTGCACGGTGGAGCAGGTGTCGTGCACGTAGCCCGGCAGCGTGCAGCTCCTCGGACCGGCAGCCGCCGCCGAGGGTGTCGGCGCCTTCGAGCACCGTGACCTGGCGCCCGGCGCCGGCCAGGGCGATCGCCGCCGCGAGCCCGTTGGGGCCCGAGCCGACGACGACCGCCTGCCCGTCGTCAGGCACCCGAGCGACCCCGGGTGAACAGCCTCTTCACCGCCCGACCCGGTGCGCCCATGGTGTAGATCGTGGACCGGATCGCGGAGCTGTGCCACACGTTGCGCCACTTCGACCACTGGCGCCGCTTGTCGACGCAGACCACCACGGTCTCGACCTCGGCCTCGTGGCCGTAGTGCTCGGCCAGCCGGGTCAAGGTCCGCTGCCAGAACCGGTTCTCCTGCCCGTGCCCGCCGAGCGTCAGCCCGAGCTCGAAGATCGGGTCGCTGGCCCGCATCAGCACCTGCGCCTGCGCCACCGTCTCGCCCTCGAGCTCGAGGGCGCTGAAGGTGATCCAGCCGGCGAACATGTGGCCCTGCGGGGTCATCAACGTGAAGGACTCCTTGTCGGCGTACAGCACGAGCACTCCGGTGGACAGCTTCATCTTGCCCGGCAGGGTCACGTCGAGCAGCGCCACCTCGCCGGGCTCGATGCCGGTGAGCGGGCCGTAGAAGGTGTTGCCCTCCGGCCAGAACTCGGGGAAGCGCAGCTTCCACATGGCGATCAGGTCGGCCGCCGAGACCGTCGCGACCGGCAGCCGCACCTGGTAGGTCTTCTGCCACATCTTGCCGAAGCCCTGGATCGGCGAGGTCACCCGCCGGCCCTTGACGTTGAAGCTCACGGCACCGTCGGGTACGTCGCCCACGTCGAGCCGCGACACCGGCCCGGCCCAGTTGGCGGAGCGGTCGTCCCGCCAGTCGCCGCCACTTCCTCGGTCATGGCACGCCTCACGATCCCGAGGTCGCGGCCAGCGCCGCGGCCTCCGTGTCGTGGATCGAGACGGCCTCGTCGAGCCGGGTCAGCTCGAAGATCTGCCGGTAGTGGTCGGACAGCCCGAAGGCGAGCACCCGCTGGTGCTGGCGCTGGGCCCGCACCAGGAGCATGACCAGCAGTCCGATGCCACCACTGTTCATGTAGTCGAGGCCGGTGAAGTTGAGCACGATCGCGTTGACCTTCTGCTGGTTCGCGCGGCCGTAGGCGTCCATGAGCACGTCCTCGCTCTGGGCGGTGATGTCGCCGGTGATGTCGATCGCCTGGATGTGGTCGGCGACCTCCCGCACGGCGAAGGTGGTCGGTGACTCCGTCATGGTGTTTCCTCTCCGGGCCCGCTGACAGCGCGGTCCTCGTCGTCCGAGATGGTCATGAAGTCGGACAGCCGCGTGATCTCGAAGATCTCGCGGTAGTGCACGGAGAGCCCGAAAGCCCTCATCTCGAGCCCGCTGGTGCGGGCCCGCGCCAGGAGCCCGACGATCAGCGCGATGCCGGTGCTGTTGATGAACTCGGCCCGCTCGAAGTTGAGCGCGATCGAGCGCGACGCCGTGGTCGGCCGCCTCCGAGTAGGCCCGATCGAGCGCGTCCCCAGCCGCGCCGTTGACGTCTCCGACCAGGTCGATCACGGCGACGCCTGCGCGCTCTCGCACCGCCACCTGCAGCTCACTCGCGGTCATCCCGGTCTCCTCTCAGATGGACGACGAGCTCGAGGGTGTGGAGCCCGTCGCTGGTGGTGACGATGGTTTCGTCGACCATTTCCTTGATCAGGAACAGGCCCCAGCCACGTGGGCTCTGGCGGCCGTCGAGCTTCGCCTCGATGTCCGGCGCCTCGGGTGTGGCGGGTTCGCCCGCGTCGCCGTGGTCGGTCACCTGGACCCGGACCGCGTCCGGCGTCCTGGAGCACCCGGATCGAGACCGCGTGATCGGCCCGGTACTGGTTGCCGTGCTCCATCGCGTTCATGGTCGCCTCGCCGACGGCGGTCTTCAGGCGGTCGAAGCGGCGTTGGTCGAGACCCGCTCCCGCGAGCGCGGTGGCGACCAGGTCGATCGCCTCGCGCTCGTTGCCCTCGACGCTCGGCAGCTCGAACTCGGCGAGCACCCGCTCGCGGGTGGGCCCCTCGGGCGAGCGTTCCAAGGTGACCATGGTGATGTCGTCCTCCTGCAGCGCCCCCGGACCCGTGAACTCGTCGAGGTCGCGCAGCACGATGTCGATCAGCTCCTGGCCGCTCGGCGAGTCGGCGACCGTCTGCATCAGTCGCGGGAAGCCGAACATGCCGCGGTCGGGATCATGCGCCTCCACGACCCCGTCGGAGTGCAGCAGCACGCTGTCGCCGGGAGCGAGCACGATCTCCTTCTCCTCATACGGCATGCCGACCATCAGCCCGAGGGGCATGCCCCGCGCGCGCAGCTCGACGACGCCGTTCGCGGTCTTCACGTAGGGCAGGTCGTGGCCGGCGTTGGCGAAGCGGAGGTGACCGGTCGTGGGGTCGAGCACGCCGTACAGGCAGGTGACGAACATCTTCTCGGGCATGTCGGGGCACAGCTGCTCGTTGACCCGCTCCAACACCTCGCCGGGCTCGACCAGGCGCTGCGCGGCCGCGCGCAGCAGACTGCGGGTCGCCGACATCACCAGGGCGGCGGGCACCCCCTTGTCGGTCACGTCGCCGACGACGAAGCCGAATCGACCGTCGGGCAGCGGGATCACGTCGTAGAAGTCGCCCCCGACCTCGCGGGCCGGCTGGTAGCAGGCCGCGATCCGCCAGCCGGGCAGGTCGGGAAGGGTCTTGGGCAGGAAGTGCGACTGGATCAGCCGGGCGACCTCCAGCTCCTGCTCGTAGCGTTGGCGGGTCACGGCCTCAGCCTCCTGCTCGCGCACGAGCTGGCCGACCCGCAGCGCCGGCGCGGCCTGGCCGGCCAGGTTGTCGAGCAACCGGCGGTCGTCGGAGGAGTACTCCTGCTCGGAGAGGCGCGCGCCGAGATTGAGCACGCCGATCAGCTCGCCCTGGCTGACCAGCGGGATCGCCAGCTTCACGCCCGCGGCCTTCAGCTCGCGTACGGCGTCGGAGTCCAGCTCGAGCGAGTCGATGTCCACCGCTCCGCCAGCCGACTGGAGATAGGCGAGCAACGGGTCGTTGGGCGCGATGTCGACCGGGCTCTGCGCGGTCGCCGCGAGCGTGGCGGTCTCCGGCGCGACGGCGCCCTCGGCCACCTTCGCACCGCGCCGCAGCCTGCGCCTGGGCTTGTTCGTCGACGTGCTCATCACGTGTCCTTTCTATTCTGAAGGCGTCCGGAAAGCGTTACGAGACTCCAAGCCGTGTACGACGATCGGCTGTGACTTGCCCTTCACCGTCACCGATCCCCTCGCGGTCAGCCTCAGGGTGGGGTCGGTGGTCTCCAACAGGCAACGGGTCGCCTCGGTGAGCAGCAACGACTCGCCGAGCTCGTTGGTCGCCGACTCGACGCGAGCGGCGACGTTGACCGGATCGCCGACCACCCCGAGCTCGGTGTAGCCCCCGCCTCCCATCGTGCCTACCAGCACGAGGCCGGAGTTGAGGCCGACCCCGATCCGGCAGCGGTCGCCCATCTGCGCACGTACCGCGTCGAGCATGTCCCTCCCGGCCAGGAGCGCCCGGTCAGCGTGGTCGGGCAGTGGCTTCGGGGCGCCGAAGAGCGCGAGCAGGCCGTCGCCGAGCAGCTGGTTGACGTGACCGCCGTGCTCGACCACGACGGGGATGACGGTCTCGAAGAACTCGTTGAGGTAGTCGGTCGCCTCTCGAGCCGTCACCCGGTCCGCGAACGTGGTGAAGCCGCGGATGTCGACGAACATCACCGTCACCAGCGCCCACTCGGGCTCGACCCGCTCGGTCATGCCTGCTCCTCGGTGCGTAGCCACAGCGACACGTGCGCGGGGCGCATCGTCTCCTTGGCCACGGCCTGGAGGTCCGCGCTCAGCGCGGCGAGGTCGACCTCGTCGCGCAGTCGCGCGCCGAACGCCTCGACGGTCTGGGAGGCGTCGTAGCGGCTGCGGAAGAAGCGGCGGTCGACCGTCTGCTGGATGCGTGCCCGGACCGGGCGGAACAGCGCCGCGACCGCCAGCGTCGACGCCGCGACCGCCAGCCCGGAGCCCTCGGTGAGGCCGCTGAGCGCGAGCTGCAGGAGCAGCACGCTGCCGACGTACACGCCCGCGAGGGTGGCGGTCAGCGAGCCGTAGACCAGGGTCCGGTTGATCACGACGTCGATGTCGTAGAGCCGGTAGCGCAGGACCGCCACGGTGGTCGCGGCCGGCAGGCCCAGGACGCTGAGCATGATCGCGCCGTCTCTCACGGTCGCGGTCGCGCCGGGGATCTCGTACGCCAGGATCGCCGAGGGAATCGTCACCGCGGCGATGGCTCCGGCCAGGGCGATCCACTTCATCTGCTCGCGCTGCACGCCACGGGCCCGGCGGAACCTCAGCACCAGGGAAACCGGCGACCCCACCAGGCCGATCAGCAGCACGAGGTAGCCCGGCCCCTCGACGGCGGTGAGGAAGGCGTTGTCGACGCCGAACGGGTTCCGGTAGCCGGGGTGATCCTCCAGCGGTCCGGGCTTCAGCACCGTCGTGACGACCAGGCCAGCGATGCCGACGACCGCGCACCACGCGACCGGGCGCCACCGGCGCGACAGCAGGCGCCCGTCGGGAAAGAGCAGCAGCAGGAACGTCGCCGGCACGAGCACGAACGGCACCCAGGAAACCTGGGTGTAGACAGCGGCCGCCTGGCCCGGGATGCGGGGGCCGTCCCCCGTGCTCAGCCAGAAGTCCGCGTAGGCGCCCGCCAGCTTGGATACCGCTGCGGACACACCCCCGCCGATGAACAGCCACCCGATCGGGTTCGTCGGCTGCCGGGACGCGATTGCGTGACCCGCGACCAGGAAGACCAGTGTGATCGCCCAGATGAACGCGTCCCTGCCTACCTCCAGCCGGTCGCCGTCGGTCACCGAGAAGACCAGCGCGGTCACGGTGAGCGCCAGCGCCAGTGCAGCCAGGCTCCAGGACACTCGCCTGGCGGTGACCTGGCTCATGCCCTCGCCCCCGGTGTACGCAGCCACAGCGACACGTGGTCCGGCTGCATCGTCTCCGCGGCGACCTGCTGGAGATCGCTGCTCAACGCAGCCAGGTCGACCTCGTCGCGCAGCTGGAGACCGAATGCCTCGACTGTCTGCGCGGCGTCGTAGCGGCTCCGGAAGAAGCGACGGTCCACGGTCTGCTGGATCCGGCCTCGCACCGGCCGAAAGAGGGCCGCGACCGCCAGCGTCGAGGCGGCGACGGCCAAACCAGACCCCTCGGTGAGGCCGCTGAGAGCGAGCTGCAGGAGCAGCACGCTGCCGACGTACACCCCGGCGAGCGTGGCCGTCAGCGAGCCGTAGACCAGCGCCCGGTTGATCACGACGTCGATGTCGTACAGCCGGTAGCGCAGGATCGCGACGCCGGCAGCGATGGGTAGGACCGCGAACCCGATGCCGAGCGTCACGACCCGGAACGTGTTGAACTGCGTGGAGTCGTCGGCGAGGAAGAAGCTGACCACGTCGGCGACGATCATCACGCCGGCGATGGCGGCGGCGAAGGTGACCCACTTCAGCTGTTGCCGCTCAAGGCCGGCGGCGCGCCTCGAGCGAGTGCGCATGGCCGCCGCCGCGAGCACGAGCCCGAGCCCCATGAGCGGCCAGCCGACTCCGGAGATCAGGTCGAAGAAGGCGAAGCCGCCCGCGGCGCCCACCGGGTTGTCCACCGAGTCGAACGGCGCGTCCAGGCGTCCCGGGCGCAGCGCGTAGCCGACGATCACGGAGCTCGAACCGGCCAGGGCGACGGCCGCCGCCGGCCACCAGCGCGGCGATGGGAGGCGGCCGTCCGGAAAGAGCATCAGGGCCAGCGCGATGAACCCGAAGCACGGCGGGACGGTGAGGTTCTGGAGCCATGCGGCCACCTCACCGGCAGGCAGGGCTGTGCCCGGACGGTAGAGGGCCTGATCGGCGTACTGGAACGCCAGGTCGCCCACGCCGACCGCCGTGCCGATCAGGCAGAAGACCCAGCCGACCCGGTTGTCGGGGAGGCGGTGCGCGACGAGAGCCCCGACCGTGCCGAAAGCGAGGGCGGCGAAGGCAAAGGCGAGGCCGCCCCACCCGCCGATGACGAAGTCGTCGCCGGGCGTGTGCCGGCCGACTCCCCGGGCGAGCAGCACCAGCGAGGCCAGCGACGTCAGGACACAGATGACCCAAGCCGCGAAGGCCACCCTGCGGGCCGTCATCGCGCGGTCTCCCGCAGCCACAGCGACACGTGGTCGGGCCGCATCGTGTCGGCGACGACGGCCTGGAGGTCCGCGCTGAGCGCCGTGAGGTCGACCTCGTCACGCAGCCGGGCGCCGAACGCTGCCAACGTCTGCGACGCGTCGTAACGGTTGCGGAAGAAGCGGCGATCGACCAGCTTCTGGATCCGACCTCGCACCGGGCGGAACAGCGCCGCGACCGCCAGGGTGGACGCCGCGACGGCCAGCCCGGAACCCTCGGTGAGGCCGCTGAGCGCAAGCTGGAGGAGCAGCACGCTGCCGGCATACACGCCGGCGAGGGTCGCGGTCAGCGAGCCGTAGACCAGGGTCCGGTTGATCACGACGTCGATGTCGTAGAGGCGGTAGCGCAGGATCGCGACCGCCGTCGCCACCGGTAGACCGATGATGCTCAGCATCATGGTCGCGTTGGCCACGCGCTCCCCGACGACGTCGTACAGGGGGACCATGACCACGATCGACATGGCAGCAACCGCTCCGGCGTACGCGATCCACTTCATCTGCTGGCGTTGCTCGCCGCGGGCTCGGCGGAACCGGAGCACGACGGAGGCGGCGGAGCCGATCAGGGCGATGACGAGTGCGAGTACGGCGAGCCCCTCCAGCACTTCGCGGGCGACGCTGTCCACGCCGAACGGATTCTGGAGCGTCGGCTGGTCCGCAATCTGCCCGGGGAGCATCGCTTGGGACACGAAGTTGCCGGCGATGCCCACACCCGCCGCCCAAGCAATGACGCGCCACCGCGGGGTGAGCAGATGACCGTCCGGGAACAGCAGGAGCAGAAACGTCGCGGGCACCAGGATGAACGGCATCCAGGAGAGCTCGCCGTACCACGCGGCGGTCTGACCGAGCGTCCTCGATCCAGCCCCGGTCGCGACGAAGTAGTCGGCGTAGGCACCGGCGACCCCACCCAAGGCGGCGAATGCCCCGACTCCGATGAACAGCCAACCGATCGCGTTGCCCGGTTGACGGGTTGCGATCAGGTGTCCCGTGACCGCGAACACCAGCGTGATGCCCCAGATGAAGATGTCAGATGCCAGGAGGAGGCGATAGCCATCGATCGTCGCGATGACCGGGGCAGCTGCCGTCAGGGCGAATGTGAGGACCCCGATCCCCCAAGCCAGGCGCTTGGCATTCATGCCTCGACTCCTGGAGACCGGAGCCACAGGGAGACATGGGCGGGTCGCATAGTGTCCACGACGACCGCCTGGAGATCGGCGCTCAGGGCACCGAGATCGACCTCGTCGCGCAGCCGGCTGCCGAACGCCTCGATCGTCCGTCGGGCGTCGTAGCGGCTGCGGAAGAAGCGGCGGTCGACGATGCGCTGGATGCGAGACCGGACCGGACCGAAGAGGGCAGCGACGGCCAGCGTGGAGGCAGCGACGGCGAGCCCCGATCCCTCGGTGACATCGGACAGAGCCAACTGGAACAGCAGCACGCTGCCGACGTAGACACCCGCCAGGGTTGCGGTCAGCGAGCCATAGACCAGGGCCCGGTTGATCACGACGTCGATGTCGTAGAGCCGGTAGCGCAGCATCGCGATCGCCACGGCGACCTCGACGATGAGCAGGCCCAGGAGCAGGAGGGCGAAGCCCCACTCCTCGCCCACCAATGGCTCAGGGAGGAGGAAGTTGGCGGCGAACAGCGCCGCGGCAGTGGCCACCCACTTCAGCTGCTGCCGTTCTTCTCCCCTCGACCTGCGGAAGCGAACGACCAGGCTCGCTGCGGCTGCCACCGTCGCGACGAGCATCATCGCGAAGCCGAGGACACCCAGCACCGCGACCGGGTCCTCGAGCGCGCCCGGGACGCCGAGGGGATTCACGACCGTGGGGTATTCGTCGAGCGGGCCGGGCACGAAGGCGACGCCGACGAACGAGACGGGGAGCGCCACCACGACCAGCTTCGTCACCCAGCCCCAACGCGGAGTGACCGGCCGTCCGGTCGGGAAGAGGAGCGGAAACAGCGTCAGAGCCGGGAAAGCGAACGGGATCCAGACCCAGCTCGCGAACCATGCGGCCAGCGCTGTCGCGAACGCATCGGGGTGGTCGACGGAGAGGCTCTCGTAGAGATGGCTGCTCAGCAGCAGAGCGATACTTGGTGGA
>CAWJRK010000030.1:0-44742 GCA_963845215.1 uncultured Actinomycetota bacterium | reverse complement strand
TCCTCAGCGGCTCCCTCACGGGCTGGGTGGTCTGCTGGGCTATCGGCTCGGTCACCGAGCCCGCGCTTCTTGATCGGGCAGATGGGCACGAACGAGCAGTCGCGGCAGTGGGCGCCGGCGACCGCCGGACCAGCGCGCAACAGGCCAGCCGCCCGGGCGACCTCCCGCGCAGCCGCTGCCGGAACGCACCATCGTCGGGCTCCGGCTCCTGTCGCTGCACCTTCGCTTCGGGCTTGTCGGCCTCCTGTCGAGCTGCACGAGCTCGGCACCACCGGCAGCGGTTCGGGCTGCCATCCGGCACGAGGTCCTCGATTGCGCCGTGCTCGACGGCCAGCTGGTAGAGGCCGAGCTGGGGGTGGACCTTCGTCTCCTCAACCGTCGGTGCGTACTTGCCGGTCTTGAGGTCGATCACCACAACCCGGCCCTCGGCGTCGACCTCGAGACGGTCGGCGTAGCCGTGGCAGCACGACCTGCTGGCCGTCGGGCAGATCGACGGTGGTGGTGATCCGGCGTTCGGTGCCGATCACTGTGCGCGCGTCGGGACGCAGGTGCCACGTAAGGAAGCGACCAGGGCTTTGCGGACCTCTTCTCGCTCGCGACCGCTGGACCACGGCGTCCGGAACGGGATCTGCTCCCAGACGGCGTCGACGTGACCCATCAGGTGGTCGACCAGAGCCGGGTCCGCCTCCAGCTCGCCGCGGCCTACCCGATCGGCTAGGGCGTGGACGATGTTGCCGAAACCCTGCGCCTGGGTCGAGGCCGCGCGCGCCGCCCGCCTCGGACTCCAGAAACCACTTGGTCGGGCACTGCTCGAGGCTGGTCAGCGCGCTGGCGCTGAGCCGGACGGGTTCGTCGGACGGTCGGAGTGGTGACTGCCCCTCGGTCAGGCCGCGGGTGCCCCACCAGGTGGCGGGGTCGGCACTGGGCACCCGCACCCGACCGGCCCGGTGCTCCCTGGTCAGCCGGGCGAGGCGGTGGGCGGCGGCCCGACGCAGCGGCTCCGACATCGTGTCGTCGGTCGGCGGTACGGCGAAGCTCGGCGACCATGCCGGCCAGCGAGAGCGGTCGACGCGGCCGCCCGGCCACGTGCTCGCGGGGCGGACCCGCACGAGCTCATCCAGGAACACGTGACGCCTGCTCACCGTCGTCGTCGGTGGACGCAACCGCTGTGACCACCAGCCGCTCGCGGGCGCGCGTGCAGGCGACGTAGAAGAGCCGTCGTTCGTCGGCGAGAAGCTCGCGCGTGGTCACCGCCGGCACCATGCCGTCGGTGCCGATCCGGTCGGCGTTGAGCAGGGTCGCGCGACGTCGGAGGTCTGGCCAACCGGACTCCTGCGACGTGGGCCACCACCACGAGCCGCCATTCGAGCCCCTTCGCGCGATGGGCCGTCAGCAGCGGACGGCGTCGCCACGGATCCCCTGTTCGGCCAGGGTGTCGGCCGGTATCTGCTGCGCCACCAGGGTGGCGAGGAAGGTGGCCAGTCCGGTGTGGCCGCGCCGGTCCTCGATCCGGGCGGCCTCGTCGAAGAGCGCGACCACCGCGTCGAGGTCGCGGTGCGGCGGCGCGCGCCGCGACCGCTGCGTGCACTGGCTGGCGCAGCCGGTCGGCCAGTCGGTGCCCGACCACAGCGCCCAGAGCACCTGGTCGGAGGCGGCCCCGTCGACAAGGCTGCCGATGCGCGCTCCGCAACAACGCGGCCAGAGCGGGCCTTCCGCGCCGCCCGCTCCTCGTGGTCGGCCGTGACCCCGAGGATGCTCGGGAGCCGAGAGCGCGTCGCGGAGCAGCTCGGGCGAACTGGCCGGGAGTGCGCCCGGCCTGCGCCGCCTCGGCCTTCTCGGCGCCGGAGAAGCCCGCCGAGGACCCGGACGTCCGCCGGCGTCGAGGCCTGCGAGTGGCGACTGAGCAGCAGCCCCTCGCGCCCGCGTAGGGGTCGACGTAGTCGACCTGGTCGGGGTCGTCTCGTCGAGGTTGACCACTGCTCGCAGCGCGTCGACCAGCGGCGCACGGCGGGGTCGCGCACCAGCGGCACCTCGTCGCTGGACACCTCGACCGGCACGCCGGCGGCTCCGAGCGCCCGGCGCAGCGGCGGGATCGAGGCGCGTCCCGGACCGCACCAGCACCGCCATGTCGTCCCAGGGGACGCCGTCCTCGAGGTGGGCGCGGCGCAGCAGGTCGGCGATGTGCTCGGCCTCGGCTCGGTCGGTGTCGAACGTGCGCACCACCACGCGCCCGTCGCCGACGACCTGCTTCGGCGCGCGGGTTGGTGAAGGCCGCGCGGGCGGTCTCCGGGATGCTGCCCGGCAGCGCGAGCCGCCCGGCCACCCGCTGGGAGGCGAGGAGCAGGTGGGCGCCGAACCGTCGCGTGGTGCGCAGCGCGACGACCTCGGCGGGGGTGCCGTCCTGGCTGCGGGAAGTCACGGGGGAAGTCGAGGATGCCGCGCACCTCCGCGCCGCGGAACCCGTAGATGGACTGGTGCGGGTCGCCGACCACGGTCAGGTTGCGCCCGTCACCGGCGAGCTGGCGCAGCAGGGCGACCTGCCCGGGATCGGTGTCCTGGTACTCGTCGACGAAGACGTGCTCGTAGTGCGCCCGCAAGCTCGTCGCGGTGCTCGGCGGCCTCGATGTGGCCCGCCGGATCAGGTCGGCGTAGTCGATGGCGCTGTGGTGGTCGAGGTTCTCGAGGTACTGCTCGAGGAACAGTCCGGCGGCCATGAACTCCGGCAGCTGGTGCTCGATGCCGAGACGGTGCAGCTCGGGGCCGTCGAGCCCCTTCTCGCGAGCCCGGGACAGCACGGCGTTGACCTCACGGGCGAAGCCGCGGGTCGTCAGCGCGCGCCCCAGCTCGTCGGGCCAGGTCACCGACTCGGGGTGGTCGTTGAGCAGCTCGCGCAGGATCACGTCCTGCTCCGGGGCCGACAGCAGACGCAGCGGTGAGGAGTAGAGCTCGGGCGGCGAGTAGCGGCGGACGAGCCCGTAGGCGAACGAGTGGAAGGTCGAGCTCAGGCTGGTCGACATCGTGCGACCCAGCCGGGCCGGTCACCCGGTCGCGCAGCTGCTCGGCGGCCTTGCGGGAGAAGGTGAGGGCCAGGATCTGGTCGGGCCGCGCGCCCCGCTGCTCGACGCGGTCGACGATCGCCTCGACCAGGGTCGTGGTCTTGCCGGTGCCGGGGCCGGCCAGCACGAGCAGCGGACCGCCCTGATGGTCGACCACGCGCTGCTGGTCGTCGTCGAGCTCGGGGACCTCGGTGACGACGTCGGGGCGCACCAGGCGGTACGTCGTCTCCGGGGTCTTCGTGGTCATTGGCTCACCTCATCACAGCGCACCGACAGGGCTCGGGAGGCGGCCCCATCGCCGGCGTACTCCCTGACGATCGGACGGTGAACCGACGCTTCCGCAGGCCGATCGTCAGGGACTACCGCGTCAGCCCAGGTCGACGATCGCCGCGACCGGGCCGCCACCGTCGGGACCCTGGTGGGCGGCGGAGACCGAGACGAAGACGGCGGGGTCGCCGGTGACCGCGGCGGTGACGCCACCGACCGCGGCCTTGATCTGGCGGTGCCAGTGCACGTCGGAGTCGTCGAGCATCGCGTTGCGGCGGCCGCGCACCTGGCCGTCCTGGGAGACCTCGCACTTGAGGAACACGTTGACCAGCCGGCCGTCGAGGTCGGAGGTGTGCGGGCGCTCGGGGAGGTCGAGGCCGGCGGAGCGGATCGCGTCCCAGATGCCGTCGGCGTCGAGCGCGTCCTTCATCACCGAGTGGCCGACCGGTAGCGGCCGCCGACGCCGGTCGCGTTGCCGACCACCACGACCTGGGCCACGTCGAGCTCGACGCCCGACGAGCACGAGGCCACCGCCGAGTAGAGCGAGCGGTCGTGCATCACGTCGGCGTCGGTCGGCATCTCGATCTCGCCGAGCGCGACCGCGATGCCGAGCGCCGTGCAGCCGTTGGAGAGGTCCATCGACTCGTGGGTGTGCTCGGTCCAGACCGTCTTGCCGCGCGACTTGGCGTCGCGGATCGTGTGCACGGTCAGCAGCGGCGTCTTGGTCTGCACGTAGTGCACGTCGGCGACGTCGGTGATGCCCGCCCGCTCCATCGCGACCTTCACGGCGTCGGCGACCTTGGACACCATCGCCACCCGCCCGATGTCCTCGGGCAGCAGCACCTCGCTCATCGCGAAGCCCACGGTCAGCCGCGGCTCGTCGATCGGCTCGGCGTCGGTGGTCGCGAAGATCGTGGCGTGCGGGCTGATCACGCCGTCGGTGCCGCCGGACCAGACGATCGGCACCTGCTTGACCTGGTCGGCGGGCGCTCCCTTGGCGATCAGCACCTCGCGGAAGGCGCGGTCGGAGATGATCCGCGTGTAGTCGTTGACCCCGCCGTTGCCCTCGGTCTTGCCGATGATGGCGATCACGCGGTCGGCCGCCATCACGCCGTCGTCGATCAGCTTCGCGAGCTCGGAGGCGTCGGCGACGGAGTGGATCGGGACCTTGCGGACTTCGATGGCACTCGGTCGGTCAGGGGAGGGCATGGGGATCCTTTCGAGGGGTCAGTCGGGTACGACGACGGTGCCGGAGCCACCGTCCAACGCATCGGTGATGTTGTCCAGGCTGGTGATCATGGCGCGCGCGCCACCATGCTCGACGAAGCGGCAGGCGGCATCGACCTTGGGGCCCATCGACCCGCTGGCGAAGTGGCCCTCGGCGGCGTAGCCGCGCAGCTGCGAGACGGTCACCTCGCCGAGCGGCTCGGCCTCCGGCGTACCGAAGCCGAGCACGACGTTGGGCACGTCGGTGGCGATCAGCAGCACGTCGGCATCGACCAGCCGGGCCAGCAGCGCGGCGCTGAGGTCCTTGTCGATGACCGCCTCCACCCCGCGCAGGCGCTGGTCCTCGAGCACGACGGGGATGCCGCCGCCCCCGGCCCCGATCACCACGAAGCCGGCCCGCACCATGGCCAGGATCGCCGGCGCGTCGAGGATGTCCAGCGGCTCGGGCGAGGCCACCACCCGGCGCCAGCCCTTCTCGCCGCGGTCCTCCCAGGTCTCCCCGTGCTCCATGAGTACGCCGGCTTCCTCTGCCCCCAGGTAGCGACCGATCGGCTTGCTGGGCCGCGCGAACCCCGGGTCGTCGGCCGCGACCAGCGTCCGGGTCACCACGGTCGCCGTAGGGCGCTCCAGGTCGCGAGCGCCGAGCGCGGCCTCCAGGGCGTTCATGAGCACGAACCCCAACGTGGCCTGCGTCTGCGCGCCGCACCAGTCCAGCGGCACGGGCGGCACCACTGAGGCCGCGATCTCGTTCTTGACCAGCAGGTTGCCCACCTGCGGGCCGTTGCCGTGGGTCAGCACCACCTCGACGTCGTGGGCGAGCAGGTCGGCCACCGCCGCCATCGCGACCTCGGCCGCGGCGATCTGGTCCTCCGGCCGGGCCCGGCCGTCGGCGTTGGTCATCGCGTTGCCGCCGAGCGCGACCAGGACCCTCATGCCTCGACCTTAGGCCGACGAGACCCTGTTTTCTGCCAGCATGCCGCCATGACAGCCGAACCCGTCGCTCCGCCGCTGCCGATCAAGCGCATCGCCATCGTGTGCCTCTCGGTCTCGCTGATCGCCATGTCGCTGGTCTGGGCGTTCTTCTCGATGCGGGCAGTGATGGACGTCGGCGGCGCGTGTGCCGACGGCGGCGCCTACGTCAGCGCCCAGCCGTGCCCGGACGGCACCTGGCTGATCGCGATCGCGATCCCGCTGATGCTGATGGCCGCCTTCGCCGGGCACCATCGCCGGCGTCTCGATCGATGCGCCCGACCTGTTCCTGCCGATGTGGTTCTTCCTGTTCGCCTCGCTGGGCGCCAACTTCCTCGACTACGGCTTCTTCAGCGACCCGTGGCAGTGGGGGTCGATCGTCTGCGGAGTCGTCTTCGAGCTGATGGCCTTCCCGGCCCTGTACTTCCTGCTGCCGATCGGCGGCACGTCGATGTGGACGCCGACCGACAACGAAGCGGGACGGATCGGCCGGCAACGCGCGCTGGTGGTGGGCCTATCTCGGCTGCGGAGCCGTCGGTGCGACCGTCGGCTACCTCGTCTGGGACGCGCTCGAGTAGAGCTCGAAGTCGTCGAAGTCGAAGCCCGGCGAGACCAGGCAGCTCACCAGCGCGTCGGCCTCCGACGGGAGCGTGCGCTGCCAGACGCCGGCCGGCACCAGGACCTGCGGCATGCTCGGCGTCGACCACCGCCTGCGTCGGCTCGCCCGGCGTCGCGCCGTCGCCGCCCAGCTCGAGGGTCACCGCGCCCGGTGTGCGCCAGCCAGAGCTCGTCGGACGAGACCCGGTGCCAGGCCGACGACTCCCCCGCCGGCAGCAGGAAGTAGATCAACGTCGCGGTGGGTCGCACCCGGCCGTCGGGGAGGGTCACGGTCACCGGCGAGGCCCAGGTCTGGCGGTACCAGCCGCCCTCGGGGTGCGGCTCGAGACCGAACGTCTCGGCGAGCGCCGGCCGGGTGGAGCGCACCATGCGGTGGTTGGGCACGACGATCGGTCCGTCGGGACCCTCGGCTGCGTAGTCGAAGAGGCCGTCGTCGGACCAGCCCTCGCGCTCGTAGAACCGCCGGGCCCGCGCGTTGCCGGCCGCCACCGCCAGCCACGCCCGCTCGTGCCCGGCGCAGCGCCACCTGGCGCAGCCCCGCCGCCATCAGCGCCGGCGCGACACCGCTGCCGCGGTGGGCAGAGTCGACGTAGACCTGCTCGAGCTCGTCGTCGTGCACGACCACGAAGCCCGCGATCTGAGCCGCCCACGAGGGCGACGGTGGTCTGCGGGATCCGGGCCTCGGCCCGGGTCCGGAACGACTCCGGGGTGCGTACGGCGGTCAGCTCGTCGGGCACGTGTCCGTCGTGGCCGTCGTGCCAGCCGCTGTTCCAGATCCGCGCGATCGACTCGGCCTCGTCCGCTCGGGCCGCCCGCAGCTCGACGTCGGTCACGGCACCAGGTCCACGTCGGCGTGCGTCGCTCCGCCTGCGAGGCCGTGCGTAGCCGGGACCGCGGTCGAAGAACGTGGTGGCTCCCCGCTCCGACGGCCAGCCGGGCGCGCAGCTCGCGGGTGCCGTCGGCGTCGTGGCCCAGGGTGTCGTCGTCGAGCGAGCCGGTCAGCACGACGCCGTACTGCTCCTCGGCGGCCGCGGGCGACACCTTGCGCCACACCACGTCGCGTACGACGAGCGCCGGATCGCGCTCGAGCGGATCGCCCCAGCCACCACCGCCCGTGGTCCGGATCCGGATCACCTCACCGGCCCGCACCGGCTCGGCGTCGGCCAGTGCGTCGACCTCGCGCTCGTTGGGGCCGCCGACGTCGATGGCCACCGAGAACGGCTGGCCGGCGAGACCGCCCTTGACCCCCCAGCAGGCCAGGATCGAGCGGTCGGCGATGGACATGAAGTGGGCGTCCTCGAGCATCCGGATGTGCTTCTCGTAGCCCAGTCCGCCGCGGAACTGCCCGGCACCGCCGCTGTCCATGGCCAGCCCGAGCGACTCCACGCGGAACGGGAAGCGGGCCTCGGTGAACTCCGACGGCAGGTTGCGCGAGTCGGGCACCACGTGGATCGTGTCCTCGCCGTCGGCGTAGTAGCGCCCGCCCGAGCCGCCGCCCAGCACCTCGCGCATCAGGTAGGGCAGGCCGTCGCGGTCGTCGCCGTACACGCCGGTGTAGCGGATCGTCTCCTGGTCGGCCGGCATCCGGCCGTCGACGGCCTTGGCCACGACGCCCGCCAGCACGCCGAGCAGCCGCAGGATCACGAACGTGCGGGCGTTGGTCGGCGCCGGGAAGACCGGCGTCAGCAGCGTGCCGGGCGGCGGGAACCGCATCTCGATCAGCGGCACGATGCCCTCGTTGACGTCGAGCTCGGCCATCCGCTCCGGGCTCTCGGCCAGGTTGCGGAGGATCGGCGCCAGCCACTTCTTGAGGAAGACGCCGTCGCTGTAGTCGCCGCAGTGGTTGATCGGTCCCTTGGCCTGCGGGCCGGTGCCGTCGAAGTCGAGCACCAGCCGCTCGCCGTCGGGGTCGTCGGGCGGCGGTGTGCGTGAGCGTGATCCGCTGCGTGTGCAGCTGCGGCTCGTCGACGCCGTCGTGCTCGGCGTAGTCCTCCCAGGTCCAGGTGCCGACCGGGATCTGGCTGAGGATCTCGCGGCGGTACGTCGTCGTGGTCCGGTCGAGGATCGCGTCGAAGCAGGCCTCGACGGTCTCGACGCCGTAGCGGTCGAACAGCTCGGTCAGCCGGCGCGCGCCCATCAGGCAGGCCGAGCACTCGGCGTCGAGGTCGGCGGCGAGGCTCTCGGGCATCCGCGAGTTGCGGGTCATGATCGCCAGCGCCGCGCGGTTGGGCACGCCCGCGTCCCAGAGCTTGATCGGCGGGACCATCAGCCCCTCCGAGAAGACGCTGGTGGCGTCCGACGGCATCGAGCCCGGCACCGCGCCGCCGATGTCGTCGTGGTGGCCGAAGGCCTGCACGAACGCGACCACGTTGCCGCCGCTGAAGACCGGCACCGTGACGCAGAGGTCGGGCAGGTGACCGATGCCGCCCTCGGAGCGGTAGACGTCGTTGTGGAAGAAGACGTCGCCCTCGCGCATCTCCTCGATCGGGAAGTCGCGGGCCACCGGGTGCACCAGCGCGGAGTACGAGCGGCCGGTCAGCTTGCGCAGCAGCCGGTCGTGGATGCCGGCCCGGAAGTCGTGCGCGTCGCGGATCATCGGGCTCCGGCTGGTGCGCGCGATGGCGGTCTCGACCTCCATCTCGACGCTGGCCAGCGAGCCCTGCACGATCTCGACGAGCACCGGGTCGGCGCTCGCGCCGGCGTCGTCGGTGAGGAAGCCGTAGGGGAACTGGGTGGGTGCCCGCTCGCTCATGAGTCCTCCTCGGTCTTCGTCACGATGATGTTGAGGTACTCGTCGATGCGAGCCATGAAGCCCGGGTGCAGCGGCACCGTCGAGCCGAACTCCTCGATGATCGCCGGGCCCTCGATCACGGCGCCGGGCGGCAGGTCCGGTCGCCAGTGCACCGGGGTGTCGGCGTACCCGATGGTCGGCGTCGAAGCAGACCGGGCGGGAGCCGGAGGTTTCGAGGCTCGTTCCTCGCACCTCAACCACCGGCACCTGTGCGGATCTGGGGCCGCTGGATCGGCCCGATCCCGGACACCCGCAGGTTGACCCACTCGACCTGCTGGGTCGGGTCGTCGGCGAAGTCGTAGCCGTAGAGGCCGGTGTGGGCCTCGTGGAAGGCGGCGGCGACGGTGCTCAGCGCGGCGGCGTCGATGGGCCCCTCCGGCACCGGCACCCGCACCTCGAAGGCCTGGCCGAAGTAGCGCAGGTCGGCTGTCCGCGCGAAGCGGTGCTGGTCGAGCAGGAACCCCTCTTTGGTCAGAGCGTCGCCGGCTCGCACCGACAGCTCGGCGTACATCGCGGCGACCTCGGCGGCATCCAGCTGGTCGGCCAGGGCGACGTGGGTCTGCACGTAGTCGTTCTTGACGTCGACGGTGAGCAGCCCGAACGCCGAGACGTTGCCGGGGTTGGGCGGCACCAGGACCGTCGGGATGCCGAGCACGTCCATCAGCCGGCAGAGCAGCAGCGAGCCGGACCCGCCGAACGTCGTGAGCGTGAAGTCGCGGACGTCGAGCCCGCGCTTGACCGTGACCTGGCGCAGGGCGTTGGCCTGGTTCCACGCCGAGATCTCCAGTACGCCGGCGGCACAGGCCTCGGGCGAGAGGCCGAGCTGCGCGGCAAGTTCGCGGATGCCGCGGTCGGCCGCCTCGACGTCGAGCGGGATCTCGCCACCGAGCAGGTGCGGCGGGATCCGGCCGAGGAAGACGTGAGCGTCGGTGATGGTGACCTCGGAGCCGCCCTTGCCGTAGCAGAGCGGCCCGGGGTCGGCGCCGGCCGACTGCGGCCCGACCTTCAGCGTGCCCTCGGGCGAGAGCCAGGCGATCGAGCCGCCACCCGCGCCGACCGTCACCACGTCGATCATCGGGATCTTGCTGGGGAACGCGCCCACCGAGCCCTTCGGTGGTCAGGGTCGGCTCGCCGTCGATGACAACCGAGACGTCGGTCGACGTACCTCCTCCGTCGCAGGTCAGCACCCGGTCGAAGCCGGCGACCTCGGCGATGAGCGCGGCGCCGAGCGCCCCGGCCGCTGGGCCCGACAGGACGGTGGTGATCGGCTGGTGCACGACCTCGTCGGCCGACAGCACTCCCCCGTTGCTCTTCATCACGTAGAACGGCGGGCTGCCGTACTCCGCGAGCCGGCTCTTGATGTTGGTGACGTACGCCGACAGCCGCGGCTTCACTGCAGCGTCGACGAGCGTGGTCATGGCGCGTTCGTACTCGCGGTACTCGCGGAGCACCTCGCTGCTGATCGAGACCACCGCCACCGGGTGCTCCTCGGCCAGCACCGCCCGCATCCGCTCCTCGTGCTCGGAGTTCGCGTAGGAGTGCAGGAAGCAGACCCCGAGCGTGTCGACGCCCTGGTCGCGGAACCAGCGCGCGACCTGCCGCGCGCCGTCCTCGTCGAACGGGCGGACCTCGGCGCCGGTGAAGTCGAGCCGTCCCTCGACCCCCTTCACCAGGTCGCGCGGCACGATCCGGTCGGGCTTCACCCAGAAGTACGAGTTGCCGTAGCCGTCGGGCACCGACTGCCGGGCGATCTCCAGCATCGCCTCGTAGCCGGTGTTGGTGACGAACCCCAGCCGGTCCACCTTGCCCTCGAGCAGCTGGTTGGTGGCCACCGTGGTGCCGTGGCTGACCGCGGTGATCGCGTCGCCGTCGGCGCCCACCAGGTCCAGCACCTTCGCGATACCGGCGAGGAAACCGTCGGCCGGGTTGCTCGGCGTGGACGGTGTCTTGGTGGTCACCAGCTCGCCGGTGTCCTCGTCGAAGGCCACCACGTCGGTGAAGGTGCCGCCGGTGTCGATCCCGATCCTGATCCGAGCCATGCCCTGATCTAAGTGCACGGGCGGTTGAAGCGCACCGTCAGCCACCCGGCGTACTCGCTGACCCGCGCCAACTTTCCGCTGACCCGTCAGAAGATCTTCTGACGGGTCAGCGGAAAATCAGGAGTCGGGGGCGTGGTCGTTGTAGACGCCGGCCTCTTCCTGGCCGGACAGGGACTGGATCGCGCTCATGATCTCGTCGGTGACCTCGCGGCGGGCGCGGCCGAGGGGCACTCCGTCGAAGCGGCCGGCCACCTGGATGGGCGCGCCGAACGAGATGGTCAGCGGCACCCTTCTCGGGAGGCGGCTGCCGACCGGCTGCAGCTTGTCGGTGCCGACCAGCCCGACCGGCACCACCGGCACCCCGGCGGTCAGGGCGAGGTGGGCGACGCCGGTGCGGCCGCGGTAGAGGCGGCCGTCGCGCGACCGGGTGCCCTCGGGGTAGATGCCGAACGCCTCACCGCGGCCGAGCACCGTCAGCGCCGTGTCCAGGCTCGCCAGGGCCGCATTCTTGTCGTCGCGGTCGACGGGGATCATCCCCATCCCCTCGAACCACGCCTTCGACACCGCGCCCTTCACACCGGAGCCGGTGAAGTAGTCGGACTTGGCCAGGAAGGCGACCTTGCGAGGCACCACGATCGGGATCACCAGCGAATCGGCGAAGCTCAGGTGGTTGCTGGCCAGGATCACGCCGCCGCTGCTCGGCACGTTGTCCAGCCCGAGCACCCTGGGTCGCCAGATGGCCTTGGCCACGGGGGGCACCACGGAGTGGAGCAGTGTGTACATCATGCGGTGAGGAGGGTGGCGACCCGCTGCGCCTCGTTGGTCCAGAGCCGGACGCGCACCTGCCCGGAACGGTCGGGATGGAAGCTCTCGGCAGCGAAGGCGACCTGCAGCACGCCCTCGTCCGCCGAGACGTCGAGACCCGGCGCCGGCAGGGTCTCGCGAGCGAGGTCCAGCCACCGCTGACCTGCCGCCCAGAGCACGATTCGTTGGCGCGTCACCAGCACCCCGCCCGACGAGAGCTGTCGCTTCCCGTTGAAGCGCCTGCCCGGGGCCCGGTAGCTGTCGTAGGCGACGCTGACCTTGGCCTTGCGGACGTGGAGCTCGATGCCCTCTCGCCTCCAGTGCGGACAGCTCGTGCTCCTCGAGCACGTCACCGGTGAGGAAGCGCTGCAGGAATCCCATGGCCCGATCGTAGGGGTGCTGCGTGCACACATTGCTGCGACGCCCACCGGACCTCGAAAAGGGTCGTGAGATAGGCGAAGGGCCCTCGCAAGTATGAGTTGCAAGGGCCCTTCATTGTGGCCGGTACTGGTGACGCTCCCGACCGATCCGGCTGTCAGTCCGATCCCGGTGGCTTCGTCACCCAGCCACCGCCACGAGTTGCCCCGTGGTACGGATCCTTCTTCCTGCTGATCCCGTCCTCCCGAAGGAGAACGTGAGGGAAGTTCTATGCCCTGCGGAGCGCCCTCCGCAAGAGGAATCCCCAACGTATTGAGGGGAATTCTCGATCGACGGCGTGTCGTCCACAGTTCGTCCTGGTTCGTCCACAGATGACGCAGGCTGACTCCACAGGACAGTGTCCGAGCTGTGGATGACTGGCAGACCTGCTCGAACGCTCACTCCGTGGCCCGGGATACGGCATCCTTGCGGGCACCGACAACGATCTCGCTGTAGGGAGTTCGGTTGAGCATCTGTGGCACGTGCGGCACGGCCGGACAGGCGGACGCGGCGATCTACTGCTTCGCCTGTGCCAGCCCGTTGCACGCTGACCCCATCTGCGCGGCCTGTGGTGCCGACCTCCCGCCCGCCGCGCGGTTCTGCCCGAACTGCGCCACTGCGGTGCCGACCAACAATCCGTCGGACGTCGCGCAGCAGACGCAGAAAAGCTCCGCCCGCAAGATCACCAGCGTGCTGTTCGGGGACCTGGTCGGTTTCACCACTCTCTCGGAGAGCCGGGACGCCGAAGAGGTCCGGGAGCTGCTGAGCTACTACTTCGACGAGTGCCGTGCCGTGATCGGCCGCTACGGCGGCGAGCTGGAGAAGTTCATCGGCGACGCGGTGATGGCCGTCTGGGGCATCCCGGTCACCCGTGAGGACGATGCCGAGCGCGCGGTCCGCGCCGGTTTGGAGCTGGTCGAGCGGGTCGCCGCTCTGGGTGACCGGATCGGGATGCACGGTCTCGCTCTCCGGGTCGGGATCACCACCGCCGAAGTCGCTGTCACCCTGGGGGCGACAGGGCAGGGCATGGTCGCTGGTGACCCGGTGAACACAGCGGCCCGGATCCAGTCCACTGCGGCCACGGGCGAGGTCTGGGTCGACGAGACGACCAAGGCGTTCTCGTCCTCGTCGATTGCCTACGAGGATGCCGGCTCGCACGCGATGAAGGGCAAGGCCGAGCCCGTCCCGCTCTGGAAGGTGCGTGCCGTCGTCGCCGGCGTCGGCGGTGATCGGCGCGACGACGGGCTGGAAGCGGCCATGGTCGGCCGCGACGCCGAGCTACGACTGGTGAAGGAGTTCTTCCACCGGGTCCAAGAGACGTTGCGCCCGGGGCTGCTCGTGGTCGACGGAGAGGCCGGCGTAGGTAAGACTCGGTTGGGCTGGGAGTTCGAGAAGTACGTCGACGGCTTCGACGCGAACGTGCTGTGGCATCGCGGCCGGTGCTTGTCCTACGGCGAGGGCGTCGCCTACTACGCGCTCGCCGAAGCCATTCGAGGCCGCCTGGCGGTGATCGCCGGCGGGGCCGACGCCGACGAGGCGGCCACGGACAACCGTCACCTGCTCACACGGGGACTGGCCGGCTGCGTGCCGGACCAGGCCGACCGGACATGGCTCGAGCCCCGGCTCGGCGTACTGCTCGGCCTCGACACCGGTGCGTCCTATCCGCGGGAAGACCTGTTCGTCGCGTGGACCACGTTCTTCAAGTACGTCGGCCTCTGGCAGGCCGACGAACCACAGCCCATCGTGCTGCTCATCGACGATGCCCAGCACGCGGACGACGGGCTGCTGGCTTTCCTGGAACATCTGCTCGCGGCCGCTGACTTCCCCGTGTTCGTGCTGATCCTGGCTCGCCCGGAGCTGCTGTCGGACCACCAGTCTCTGGTCCGCAACCGCCGGGTGACCGTGGTCCATCTGGAACCCCTCACCTCGCCGGAGATGGCGCGCTTGCTCGAGGCGATGATCGCGGGGGTGCCGGAGATCTTCCGGAATGAGCTCATCGCTCGGGCTGAAGGGATCCCGCTCTACGCCGTGGAGACGGTGCGCGCCCTTGTCGACCAGCAGATCGTCGTGCCGCGAGCAGGACAGTACGTGCTCGCCGACGCCGACGCTGCCGACCTCGGTGCACTGACGGCCCCGTTGAGCCTGCAAGCACTGATCGGAGCGCGCCTGGACACGCTGCCCCCCGACGAACGCAGGGTCGTGGACCGAGCGAGTGTGCTCGGCCTGGTCTTTTCTGCAGAGGGGCTGGCGGCGCTCTGCGCCGACGTCGCTGACCTGGACCAAGCGATCGCGGGCCTGGTTCGTCGTGAGGTGATCCGGCGCGAGAGCGATCGGCTGAGCACCGACTTCGGCGACTATCGGTTCGTCCAAGGAGCGGTGCGCCAGGTGGCGTACGCGACGTTGTCGCGGCGGGACCGGAAGTCGACCCACCTCACCGTGGCCCGGGCTTTCGAGGCAGAGCTGGCGGACCGGAGCGAGGGCTACGAGCTGGCGCCGATCATCGCCCAGCACTATCTGGACGCGATCGACGCGGTGCCGTCGGACGCCGATGTCCCGGAGCTGACCGAGACCGCCTCCGATCATCTGGAGCGAGCCGCCGACCGGGCCGCCGCTCTCGGCGCCCCGAAGGAGTCCGCCGGCCACCTGGCCAAGGCTCTCGCCAGGTCGGGGCCTGCACGCCGGCTGACGATCCAGAGCAAGCTGGCGCGGCAGCTCCGGCTGTCCGGAGACCACGATGGAGCAACCGAACATGCGACCGAGGCGCTCAAGGGTCTTGAAGCGGCGGGCGACCTGGTCGGAGCAGCCGGGCCGGCCGAGGACCTGGCGCGCGCCGCCATCTACGGCAACACCGACAAGACCCAATCGTTGCGAGTGGTCAGGGAGCTGCTGGACCGGATCCCCGACGACCCCGAGACTTTGCGTGCTCGGGTGGCCCTGGTGAACACCCTTTCCGGGTTCGCGTTGACCTCGGGGGATGTCGAGGAGCACACCCACCGCTCCTGGCAGGTGCTGGCGCTCGCCGAGCTCACCGGGCGACCCGCGGTTGATCGCCACCGGGTGGAACAGCGTCGCGATCGCCACCGTAGGCACCTTGCCGCTCACCGCAAGGATGCTGTTCCAACACGCCATCGAGCTGGCTGGCGAGCACCGGGCGCTCCGCCCGCGCGCCCTCGCCTTGCTCAATCTGACCGCCGACCATCGGGCTCGAGGATCTCAGCGCGGCCATCTGCGTACGGTCGGGATGCCATCGCTGGCCTCGACCGAGCTCGGTGAACCGGCCGTGCTGACGTTCTCCCAGTCCAACCTTGCCTATGCGCTCCAGCTCACCGGAGGCTGGGACGAGGCGCTCGAGCTGGTCAGGCTCGAGGATGTGCGCCGTTTCGTCGTCGTGACCCCCGACATCATCGAGCGGACGATCGCGCGGGCTCGCGGCGAAGACGTGGCCGCGGCCGAGGACGATGTTCGGACAGGACCCCGAAGTGCTCGAGGAGCCCGCGATGTTCGCCGAGTACACGCTGATGGGCTCGGTGACGTACCCCGACACAGGCGAAGGGCCCTCGGAAGTATGAGTTCCAAGGGCCCTTCAGGTGACCGGTCCGGTGATGCTTCCGATCGACAGCTCCTCGACTCCGGACCAACACCCTCATCACCAGGCTGCTGCGACGAGTTGCCCCGCCGTATGTCCTTCATCTCCGAGCTGTCCCGCTCTTCCCGAAGGAAGTGCGTGAGAGAGTTCTATGCCCTCGCGATCGGTCGGCGCAAGACGTTGCGACAACATTCCTTCGGTTCAACAGGAGCAAGTGCGTGTCGTCCACAGACGAGGTCCAGGTCGTCCACAGCCGGAGGGGTTTTCCCACAGGTTTGCCCACAGACTGGGCTAGACGGGTAGCGCCGACGGACCACCCTCGAGCAGCTGCTTGAAGCCGGCCTCGTCCAGGATCGTGACCCCGAGCTCCTCGGCCTTGTCGGCCTTCGAGCCGGCGCTGTCGCCGACCACGACGTAGTCGGTCTTCTTCGACACCGAGCCCGCCGCCTTGCCGCCGCGGGACAGGATCGCCTCCTTGGCGGAGTCGCGGCTGAAGTCCACGAGCGATCCGGTCACCACCACGCTCAGGCCCTCGAGCGTGCGCGGCATCGACTCGTCGCGCTCGTCGGCCATCGAGACGCCGGCCGCCTCCCACTTGTCGACGATCGCGCGGTGCCAGTCGACGCTCGAACCACTCGATCACTGCCTCGGCGATGGTCGGACCGACACCCTCCGCGGCCGCCAGCTGCTGCTCCGAGGCACCGCGGATCGACGCCATCGAGCCGAACTCCTGGGCCAGCGCCCGAGCGGCGGTGGGGCCCACGTGGCGGATCGAGAGCGCCACCAGCACCCGCCACAGCGGCACCTGCTTGGCCTTGTCGAGGTTGGCGAGCAGGCGCTGGCCGTTGGCCGAGAGCACCGGAGAGTCGCCCTCGCCCTTCTTGGGCGCCCGCGTGAACAGCGGCGCCTTCAGCAACGCCGTCTCGTCGAGGTCGAACAGCTCCCCCTCGTCGGCGATCACCTTCGCGTCGAGCAGCGCCGCCGCGGCCTCGTAGCCCAGACCCTCGATGTCGAACGCACCGCGCCCGGCCACGTGGAACGCGCGCTCGCGCACCTGGGCGGGGCAGAACTGGTGGTTGGGGCAGCGCAGGTCCTTGTCGCCCTCCTTCTGCTGGGCCAGCGGCGTCTCGCACGCGGGACACTTCGTCGGCATCTTCCAGGACCGCAGCCCCTTCGGGCGCAGCGCCAGCACCGGACCGAGGATCTCGGGGATCACGTCACCTGCCTTGCGCAGGATCACGGTGTCGCCGGGCCGCACGTCCTTGCGCTTGACCTCGTGGGCGTTGTGCAGGGTGGCGTTCTCCACGGTCGAGCCGGCGACCAGGGTCGGCTCCATCACGCCGTACGGCGTCACCCGGCCCGTGCGCCCGACGTTGACCCGGATCTCGAGCAGCTTGGTGTTGACCTCCTCGGGCGGGTACTTGAACGCGATCGCCCACCGCGGCGCACGGCTCGTCGAGCCCAGCCGACGCTGCAGCGCGACGTCGTCGACCTTGATCACGACGCCGTCGATGTCGTAGTCGACGATGTCGTGGCGGTGTTCGCCGGCGTACTCGATGTATTTCTCCACCTCGGCCAGGCTCGGCAGCACCTTGACCTTCTCGGAGGTCGGCAGGCCCCACGCCGCCAAGGCGTCGTAGGCATGCGACTGGGCCTTCGGCTCGAACCCCTCGCGGGCGCCGATGCCGTGGCAGACCATGCCGAGGTCGCGGGTGGCGGTGACCCGCGGGTCCTTCTGGCGCAGCGAGCCGGCAGCGGCGTTGCGGGGGTTGGCGAACATCGGCTTGCCGGCGTCGGCCATCGAGGCGTTCAGCTTCTCGAACGCGACAGCTGGCAGGAACACCTCGCCCCGGACCTCGATCAGCGCCGGCACCGGGGAACTCCTCAGTGCCGGTGAGCCGGTGCGGGATCGAGTCGATGGTCTTCACGTTGGGGGTGACGTCCTCACCCGTCGCGCCGTCGCCGCGGGTGAGGGCGCGCACCAGCCGGCCCTGCTCGTAGAGGAGGTTGATCGCCAGGCCGTCGACCTTGAGCTCGCACAGCAGGTCCGGATCGGTGATGCCGTCGCGGGCCAGGCGGGCGTGCCACGACGCGAGCTCGTCGTAGGAGAACGCGTTGTCGAGGCTCTCCATCCGCCGCAGGTGGTCGACGGCCGTGAACTCGGTCGAGACCGCTCCCCCGACCTTCTGGGTGGGCGAGTCGGGCGTCCGGAGCTCGGGAAACTCCTCCTCGAGCTCCTGCAGCCGCCGCAGCTTCTTGTCGTAGTCGGCGTCCGAGAGGGTCGGCTCGTCCCTGACGAAGTAGCGCCAGCGCGCGTCCTCGATCAGGTCGACGAGGCCCTGGTGCTCGTCGCGCGCCTCTGGTGTGGCCGGGGCCGGGTCGGTGGTGGGCTCGGTCATGGCCCTATCTTGCCGGGTCGCGCCGACAAGGGCGCGCCATCCACGCGGGTCCCAAACAGCAGGTCAGAGCCGCTGGTCCAGACCAGTTGAGAAATTCGGTTGGGCAGGAATGGGAGCGCGACCTACTCTGTTCGATGAAACGAAACCGTTCCGTTTCATCCATGTGACAGAGGACACTCAATGACTCCCACCGAAGCCGCCGCCGCGACCCGGCCGCGCGTCGAGGGCGACCGCGAGCAGGAGATCCTGGCCGCGACCCTCGACGTGCTCGCCGACGTCGGCTACGACCGGCTGACGATGGACGCGGTCGCCACCCACGCCCGGGCCTCCAAGGCGACGCTCTACCGCCGCTGGAACGGCAAGGTCGCCCTGATCATCGACGCGCTGCTCTCCCAGAAGGGAGCGCCCGACGTCCCCGACACGGGCACCCTGCGCGGCGACCTGCTCGAGGCCTTCTGCGGCATGGGCGGGATGACCGACCAGCGACAGATGTCGGTGCTGGCTGCTGTGATTACCGCGATCGCCCGCGACGCCGACTTCGCCGCTGCCTTCCGGGAGCGGTTCATCGGACCCAAGGCGGCGACCGGGGTGCTGATCTTCCAACGCGCCATCGATCGCGGCGAGATCCGCGACGACGTCGATCTCGACATCATCACCGCCGCACTTCCGGGCATCGTCCTGCACCGCCAGTTCCTGCTGGGCGAACCCGCCACCCAAGACCTGATCACCCGGGTGATCGACCAGATCATCCTCCCCGCGGTGCTTACGCAGCGCCCGCTCCCCCAGACCCTCGCAAACAACGAGAAGGAATCGAAGTGACCGACACAACGCTCGCGGAGGAGACCCCTCCCGACACGTCAGAGAAGAACCTGCACCTCGGCTGGGCCCTGGTGCTGATCTCCATCGCGCAGCTGATGGTCGTGCTCGACGGCACCATCGTCAACATCGCCCTCCCGTTCATCCAGGACGACCTCAACATCGCCCCGGAGAACCTGACCTGGATCGTCACCGGCTACGCACTCGCGTTCGGCAGCCTGTTGCTGCTCGGTGGTCGTCTCGGTGACCTCTACGGACGCCGCCGCATCTTCATCATCGGTCTCACCGTCTTCGGCGTCGCCTCGCTGCTCGGTGGGCTCGCGACCAACGAGGGGCTGCTGCTGGCGGCCCGTGGCCTGCAGGGTCTCGGTGCCGCGCTCGCGTCGCCGGCCGCCCTGGCCCTGATCGCCACGACGTTCCCGGCTGGTCCCCAGCGCAACCGCGCCTTCGCCGTGTACGCCGCCATGTCGGGTGCCGGTGCGGCCGTCGGCCTGATCCTCGGTGGCTGGCTCACCGGCCTGGACAGCTTCTTCGGGCTGGACATCGAAGGCTGGCGGATCACCCTGCTGATCAACACCCCGATCGGCATCGCCGCTGCTCTGCTGGCCCCGCGCTTCCTGCGTGAGTCGGAGTCGCACCGCGGCCAGCTCGACCTCCCGGGCGCCTTCACCGGCACCCTCGGTCTGCTCGGCCTGGTCTACGGCTTCAGCCGCGCCGGCAGCGAGGGCTGGGGCGACACCCTGACCCTGGTCAGCCTCATCGGCGGCGCCGCCGTGCTGGCGCTGTTCCTCTTCATCGAGGGCCGGGTGGCGCACCCGCTGCTGCCTTCGCGGGTGTTCCTCAACCGCACCCGGGCCGCCAGCTTCGGTGCGATGTTCCTGGCGCCCGCAGCGATGTTCGCGATGTTCTTCTACCTGAGCCAGTACATCCAGAACATCATGGGCTACAGCTCGCTCGAGGCCGGCGTGGCGTTCCTGCCGTTCTGCTTCGGCCTGGTGTTCGCGGCCGGTCTGGCCTCCAACCTGATCAACCGCTTCGACCCCCGGTACCTCTCGGGCGTCGGCACCCTGCTCGCTGCCGCGGGCCTGTTCCTGTTCGCGCAGCTGCCCTTCGACACCGAGTTCCCGATCAACCCGGTCGAGGCCAGCTACGCCGCGGACATCCTGCCCGGCATCCTGCTGATGTCGGTCGGTATGGGTCTGGTCTTCGTGCCGCTGACCCTGACCGCGGTGCACCACCTGCGTGACGAGGACTCCGGCATCGGCTCGGGCGTGCTCAACACGATGCAGCAGGTGGGCGGTGCGCTCGGGCTGGCGGTGCTCTCCACGCTGGCGACGCAGACCTTCACCGACCGCGCGGCGGAGATCGGCAAGGCTGGCGGACTCGACGCCATCGCCCAGGGGCAGATCTTCACCGAGGGCGCGACCGACGCGTTCCTGCTCGGGGCCATCATGATGGCCGCGGCCTCCGTGGTGGTCTGGGTCTTCCTCAACGTCAAGCACACCGAGCTCGCGACCGATGGTCCCGAGGCGCCTGTGCACGTCGGCTGAGCCCCCCAAGGTCGTGCCCCTCACCGTGCGCTTCGGCGCACGCTGGGGGGCACGACTCATCTACGGGGTCCAGGTGGTCGTGAGGCCCAACCGGGGGTCGGTCACGGCGTCGACCATGTCGTCGAACGTGAAGCGGACGAACTCCTGCTCAAGCGGATCTTGCTCGATCAGAGCCCCGCGGTAGCTGAGCGTGACGGAGTCGTTGTCCCGGATCATCACCAGCCTGAGGATGCCCGGATCCTCGAAAGGTTGTTCCACCTGCCAGTAGACGGTCAGCTCACCGTCGTCGAGCGTGGTGACCTCGCAACCGGTGAGCCATTCCCGATTCCCGACGCATGGGTCCCGGGTGTCACGGGAGATCGAGACGCGCACGGCTTCCTCGCTGCCATCCGTAGTCGACGAGTGATCGATGCGGTAGATCAGCTCGACCGACCTGCGGGACCCGTGGCGTTCGATCGTGTCGGCCGGCAGGTGCTCCAGCAGGACGGCCGTGATCGCCTTGCGGGTGATCGGCACCGGGGGTTCGTCCTCCCGAGCGCCGCTGGGCCCTGCGTCGGAGTCACAGCCGGCGGCCAGCATCAGGCAGGCGAGCGCGGAAGCGGCGAGCGAGGTGGGGCTCATCGTTTCTCCCTGGCGTCGGCGGTCAGGTCAGGTGCGAGGCCGCGTTCCGCAGCGTGGTCAGGGCCGTCCTCGTCCACTGGTACGACGAACCTGCCAGCCCACACGTTGGCGAAACCATCAGCTGGGGGCTGATCGTTGCCGGATCGAGACCGACCATGTCGAGCCACCGCAGCACCCGCTCGGTGACCGCACCGTCGTCGGGGGCGGAGGCCGGCTCCATGGACGGTACGACGCCGAGAACAACCGTCTCGCCCGCATCGAGCGCCTCGGCCAGCACCTCGTGGTCGGCGGCACTCGCCTGGTCGAGATCGACCGAGAGCCCGCGCGCGCCGGCGCCGCGCAACAGCGCGAGCGGCGTCTCGGCGGCGCACGAGTGCACCCACGGCACGGCGCCTTCGTCAGCGATCGCCGACAGCACCCAGCCAAGAGTGTCCGAGGCCTCCGGCGGATGGATGCTGCGGTGCCGGCCGAAGCCGGAGGCCGTCGGCACCTTCGCGCCCAGCACGTGCGCGAGCATCGGCTCGTCGACCTGCACGACCAGCCGGTCGACACCCGGCAGCCGGCGGCGTACGTCGCGGACGTGGTCGCGCAGTCCCTCCGCCAGGGCCTGGGCGAGCTCGCGTCGGGCTCCGTTGTCGCTGAGCACCTTGTCGCCGCGCGGCTTCTCGACGGTCGCGGCCAGGGTCCACGGTCCGACCACCTGGATCTTGAAGCTGCCGACGTAGCCGTCGGCGTGCTCCTCCAGGCCGTCGAGGTCCTGCGCGAGGAGGCTGCGGGCCCGGCGGTGGTCGATGCCGGAGGCGTCGGTGAGCCGCCAGCCCGACGGCTGGAGGTCAGCACCGAGCGACGCCATCACCGCGAGGCCGCGGCCGGTCATCCCGGCGGTCACGCCCCGGCCCGGCACCTCGGGTAGGTGCGGCAGGTCGGGCAGCTCCTCGAGCACGAGGCGGACGGCCTGGTCGAAGGCAGGCTGGTCGTCGCCGGGCATCGACCCGACGCCGGTCGCCAACGTCATCTTTTGGGGTCCCCGCGGCGTTGTTCGGCGGAGGAGCGCAGCGGGGGAGGCGAAGAACGTCGTGGGGTTCTCATGCAGAGACTCGCTCGGTGGCGGCGATCGTCGCCGACCCGACCACCCGGGTGCCGTCGTAGATGACGGCGGCCTGCCCCGGCGCGATGCCGTACGCCGGGTCGATCAGCTCGATCTCGACCGCGTCGTCGTGCGTGGTGACCCGGGCCCGGTGCTCGGCGCCGTGCGCCCGGAGCTGGACCGTGCCGGACAGCGCGGCGGGCACGGTGCCGCACCAGCGCGGCTTGATGCCGCTGAGCCGGTGCACCGCCAGCCGCTCCCGTGGCCCGACCGTCACCGTGCCGGACACCGGCTCGATGTCGAGCACGAAGCGCGGCTTGCCGTCGGCAGCGGGGACGCCGAGCCGCAGGCCCTTGCGCTGCCCGATCGTGTAGGCGTAGGTGCCCTCGTGCTGGCCCAGGACCTCACCGGAGGCCTCGTCGACGATGTCGCCGCCGTGGTTGGGCGCCCGCTCCCCCAGCTTCTCGCGCAGCCAGCCCGCGTTGTCGCCGTCGGCGACGAAGCAGATGTCGTGGCTGTCGGGCTTGTCGGCGACCAGGAGCCCGCGCGCGGCGGCCTCCTCGCGGATGACGTCCTTGGTCGTGTCACCCAACGGGAACATCGAGTGAGCGAGCTGCCGCTGGTCGAGCACGCCGAGCACGTAGGACTGGTCCTTGCCGTGGTCGACGGCGCGGTGCATCTCGATCAGCCCGTCGGCGCCGGTGCGCAGCTGGGCGTAGTGGCCGGTCGCGACGGCGTCGAAGCCAAGGCCCAGGGCGCGCTCGAGCACGGCCGCGAACTTGATCTTCTCGTTGCACCGCAGGCACGGGTTGGGCGTGCGGCCGGCGGCGTACTCGTCCATGAAGTCCTCGACCACGTCCTCGTGGAACCGCTCGCTGAGGTCCCAGACGTAGAACGGGATGCCGATCACGTCGGCTGCCCTCCGCGCGTCGTTGCTGTCCTCGATCGTGCAGCAGCCGCGGGCGCCCGAGCGGTACGACGCCGGGTTGCGCGACAGCGCCAGATGGATGCCGGTGACGTCGTGGCCGGCCTCGGCGGCTCGAGCAGCGGCGACAGCCGAGTCGACGCCGCCTGACATGGCGGCGAGGACCCTCATCGGGCAGCCGCCGCCCGCGCGCGTTCGACGCAGGGACCGATCGCCTCGACCAGGGCAGCGACGTCGGCATCGGTGGAGGTGTGGCCGAGCGAGAACCGCAGCGAGCTGCGCGCCTCCTCGTCGCCACGCCCCATGGCGAGCAGCACGTGGGAGGGCTGCGGCACGCCGGCCGAGCACGCCGAGCCCGTGGAGCACTCGATGCCGCGGGCGTCGAGCAGCATCAGCAGCGAGTCGCCCTCGCAGCCGGGAAAGCTGAGGTGGGCATTGCCGGGCAGCCGGTGCTCGCCCGACAACAGCTCAGGTCCGTTGACGGTCGCGTCGGGCACTTCGCGCAGCACCCCGCGCACCAGGTCGTCGCGCAGCGCGCTGACCCGGGCGGCGTGCTCGTTGAGCTGCTTCACCGAGGTCTCGATGGCGGACGCGAGGCCGGCAATCGCCGGGGTGTCGATGGTGCCGCTGCGGATGTCGCGCTCCTGGCCGCCGCCGTGCACCAGTGCGATCACGTCGAGCTCACGGCGTACGACGAGAGCGCCGACGCCGTAGGGTCCTCCGACCTTGTGACCGCTCAGGGTCAGCGCGTCGACGCCCGAGGCAGCGAAGTCGACCGGCACGGCGCCGACCGCCTGCACGGCGTCGGTGTGCACCGGGATGCCGTGCGGGGCGGCGAGCGCGACCACCTCGTCGACGGGCTGGAGCGTGCCCACCTCGTTGTTGGCCCACATCACCGAGATCAGGGCGACGCCTGGCCGGGTCGCGGTCGATGGAGTCGCGCAGGGCGGCCACATCGAGTCGGCCGTCGCGGTCGACCGGCACGAGCTCCAGCTCGGCCCCCTCCGACGCGGCGAGCCAGTCGAGCGGGTCGAGCACTGCGTGGTGCTCGACGGCCGACACCAGGATCCGGCGCCGCTGATCGTCGCCGGCCCGCCGCGCCCAGTAGATGCCCTTGAGGGCCAGATTGTCGGCCTCGGTGCCGCCGGAGGTGAAGACCACCTCGCCCGGCCGGCAGTTGAGGGCCTGCGCGATCGTCTCGCGCGACTCCTCGACGACCCGCCGCGCCTGTCGTCCCGACGCATGCAGCGAGCTCGGGTTGCCGACATCGCGCAGGTGCGCCGTCATCACCTCGACGGCCACCGGCAGCATCGGCGTCGTGGCAGCGTGATCGAGGTAGACGGGCATAACCTCTCAAGCGTACGGCGTGAGGTTGGCGATACCGAGCCGGCGACGAGATAGTGGTCGGCCTCACGTCGTCGGCCCTCAGCGCCGGGCGACGACCGCCACGACCGGCTTGTGGTCGGTGCCGTCGAGCTCGGTCGCCTCGGACTCGGTGACCGCCCAGTCGTCGCTGACCAGCACATGGTCGATCGGGGCGACCGGCCCGACGAAACCGACCAGCCCGAACAGCCCCTCGACCGGCCAGGTCGGCTCGAAGCCGGCGTTGATCAGCTCCATCGAGCTGCGGTAGCCGGCGTCGTCGAGATCGCGCATCGGCTGGTGGTCGGGGGTCGCGTTGAAGTCGCCCGCCACCAGATCGGGATCGTGCTCCTCCACGGCAGTGAGCACCCGGTCGTGGTCGACGCGCCAGTCCTCGGGCCAGACGGGGGCCATCGGGTGCACCGCGACGAGCCGCAGGCCGAGGGTGTCGACGACGAGGCCGCCCAGCCTGGTGTCGAGCACGTCGCGCAGCAGCGTCTGCTGGGTGCTGAAGACCATCGTGCCGGTGACCGTGCCGTCGGCGCCGGGGTTGCCCTCGCGGAAGGGCAGCACCTCCCGCAGGCCCGCCTCCTCCAGCGCGACCAGGGAGGAGCTGGTGATCTCGTTGACCACGAGCAGGTCGACGCCGTGGTCGCGCACCTGCTCCATCAGTCCCGCAGTGTCCGCCCGGCCGCGCAGCAGGTTGGTGGTCATCACAACCACCGGCTCGGCGTCCGCCGCGGGTTCGGGCACCTCGCCGGCCACTCGCGGCGCGAACCACGCCGCGTGCAGCACCAGGCCCGCGAGTGCGAGCCCGGCCGGCAGGGAGTAGGCGACGGCAACGGTGCGGCGGACGACCATCAGCACGGCGAGGAGCATCAGGGCGGCGGCGTACAGGGGAAGCGCGAAGGGGGTGAAAGCGACGGCCTGGACGGCCCGCGCCGGCGAGGGCTCGATCAGGCGCAGCAGCGTCAGCAGCACCGCGGGCGCCAGCAGCGACGACGACCGATGCCGCGCAGAGCGGCGTCGCGCAGCCTCACAGGATGACGAGGTCGTCCCGGTGCACGACCTCGCGCTCGTACGCCGCACCCAGGTCGCGCTTGAGGTCCTGCGACGAGCGGCCGATCAGGTTCGGGATCTCGGTGGCGTCGAAGTTGACCAGCCCCCTGGCGAACGGGTGCCCGTCGGGTCCGGCCAGGTCCACGGGGTCTCCCGCCACGAAGCTGCCGGTGGCGCCGGTGACACCCGCGGCGAGCAGGGAGGCCCGACGCTCGGCGACCGCGCGCACCGCGCCCGGGTCGAGGAGCACCGTGCCGCGGGGCTCGGTGGCGTGGGCCAGCCACAGCAGCCGGGTGGGCCGTCGGCGTCCGGTGGTGTGGAAGAGCGTGCCGACGGGATCGCCGGCGAGGGCAGCGGCCGCGTGCTCGGCCGCGGTGAGCACGACCGGGATGCCGGCGCCGGTCGCGATCTGGGCCGCCTGCACCTTGGTCTGCATGCCCCCGGTGCCGACCCCCGCGCGGCCGGGCTTGCCGATGCGTACGTCGGCGAGGTCGTCGAGCGAGGTCACGTCGGACACCAGCGAGCTGGCCGGGTCGCTCGGGCTGCCGTCGTACAGGCCGTCGACGTCGGAGAGCAGCACCAGCAGGTCGGCGTGCACGAGGTGGGCAACCAGTGCCGCCAGCCGGTCGTTGTCGCCGAAGCGGATCTCCGAGGTCGCGACCGTGTCGTTCTCGTTGACGATCGGCAGCACGCCGAGCTCGAGCAGCTTCGCGAAGGTCTGGTAGGCGTTGCGGTAGTGCGCGCGGCGGGTCACGTCGTCGAGGGTGAGCAGCACCTGACCGGCGACCACACCGTGCCGGGCGAGCTCGTCGGTGTAGCGGTGCACGAGCAGCCCCTGGCCGACCGAGGCTGCGGCCTGCTGGGTGGCGAGGGCCTTGGGCCGGCGCTTGAGACCGAGCGGCGCAAGGCCGGCGGCGATGGCTCCGGACGAGACCAGCACCAGCTCGAGCCCGCGCGAACGGCCCGCCGCCAGTGCATCGACCAGCGCCCGCAGGCGCGCGGGATCGATGCCGCCGGCAGCGGTGGTGAGCGACGACGACCCGACCTTGACCACGACCCGGCGTGCTTCGGTCACCTCAGGTCGGCGGGTATTCATGCGTCGGGGTCCGACTCGGCCCAGTCGGGGTCGTCGGCCGACCCGACCTCGTACGCCATCGGCCCGGTCTGCTGCGCGTGGTCGAGGCGGCGGGCCACGTCGGCCCGGGTCTCGCCCTCCTCGCGCTCCGGCATCAGCTCGTCGATCTCCTGACGACGCCGTGCGGCGGGGCGCTTCTCCTCGAACCGCTGGTCCTCGCCCCGGCGGGTGAGGATCTCGGCGCCGGCGTCGATGCCGGGCTTGAAGTCGAAGACGACGGCGCTGTCGGGGTGGCCGATGAGCACGGCGTCGCCCTCGACCGCGCCGAGCTGCGCGAGCTTGGCCTCGACGCCGAGGCGGTTCAGCCGGTCGGCGAGGAAGCCGACGGCCTCGTCGTTGGAGAAGTCCGTCTGGCGGACCCAGCGCTCCGGTTTGGTGCCGCGCACCCGCCAGCCCTCGCCGGTCTGCTTGACAGTGAAGTCGTCGCCACCGTCGGCGCTCGGCGGCCGGATGATGATGCGCTCGGCGACCTCCACCTCGCGCTCGGCCCTGGCGGCGAGCACGATCTCCGACATCGCGAAGATCAGCTGCCGGGTGCCCTCACCGGACGCCGCGGAGACCGGGAACACCCGCAGGCCGCGCTCGCCCAGCTCGTCGATGACCATGTCGGCGATGTCGCGGCCGTCGGGCACGTCGACCTTGTTGAGGGCCACCAGTCGCGGACGGTCCTCGAGGCCGCCGTAGCGCGACAGCTCGCGCTCGATGATGTCGAGGTCCTCGACCGGGTTGCGGCCGGGCTCCATGGTGGCGGTGTCGACGACGTGGACGATCGCCGCACACCGCTCGATGTGGCGCAGGAAGTCGTGGCCGAGCCCGCGGCCGTCGCTGGCACCCTCGATCAGGCCTGGCACGTCGGCAACGGTGAACGTCACGTCGCCCGCGGACACCACGCCGAGGTTGGGCACCAGCGTGGTGAACGGGTAGTCGGCGATCTTCGGCCGCGCGCGAGAGATCGCGGCGATCAGGCTGGACTTGCCCGCGCTCGGGAAGCCGACCAGCCCGATGTCGGCGACGACCTTCAGCTCGAGCACGACCTCCAGCTCGTCGCCGGGCTCGCCGAGCAGCGCGAAGCCGGGCGCCTTGCGCTTGGACGACGCGAGCGCCGCGTTGCCGAGTCCGCCGCGACCGCCGGCCGCGATCACCATCTCGGTGCCGGGGCCGACCAGGTCGGCGAGCACGGTGCCGTCGGGCAGGCTGACGACGGTGCCCTCGGGCACCGGCAGCACCAGGTCGGAGCCGTGGGATCCGTTCTTGTGTCCGCCCGCTCCGTGGCCGCCGTTCTCGGCCTGCCGCTTGCGGCTGTGGTGGTAGTCGACCAGCGTGGTGACGTCGGGGTCGACCCGCAGGATCACCGAGCCGCCGGGACCACCGTTGCCGCCGTCGGGACCGCCAAGGGGCTTGAACTTCTCCCGGTGCACCGACGCCACGCCGTGCCCGCCCCGGCCCGCGCTGATGTGCAGCGAGACCTGGTCGACGAACGTGGGGACTGCCATGCGGTGCTCCTGTTGATGTTTGCTGGATCTAACCGGATTTCGAGACGGGTCGCGCAGTTCCTCGCTTCGCTCGGACCTGCGCCGAGCCCTCCTCAATCTCCCGCCCTTGTCTCGGTCCTCGCAAGCTCGGCCCGAGGGGCGTGAAAATGAAGAAGAGCGCCCCGGATAGTGGGACGCCCTTCGGTAAAGCTGCTGAGGTGAGCGTCAGTCACTCACCCGGGACGATGTTGACGACCTTGCGGCCGCGCTTGCGACCGAACTCGACCGCACCTGCGGTCAGGGCGAAGAGGGTGTCGTCGCCGCCGCGGCCGACGCCGCTGCCCGGGTGGAAGTGGGTGCCACGCTGGCGGACGATGATCTCGCCGGCGTTGACGAGCTGGCCGCCGAAGCGCTTCACGCCGAGGCGCTGGGAGTTGGAGTCGCGGCCGTTCTTGGTGGACGCGGCGCCCTTCTTGTGTGCCATTTCGGTGATCCTTCGTGTGAGAGCCCGGTGAGAGTCAGCGGACTCAGAGCTTGATGTCGGTGACCTTGACCTGGGTGTACTTCTGGCGGTGGCCCTGGCGCTTCTTGTAGCCGGTCTTGTTCTTGTACTTCTGGATGATGATCTTGGGGCCCTTGGTGGCGCCGAGCACCTCGACGGTCACCGAAGCCTTGTCGAGGCCGGTGCTCGTGACGGTCTCGCCGTCCACGGCCATGACCACAGGCAGGCTGATCGACTCGCCGACGGCGGTCGAGACCTTGTCGATCTCGATGACGTCGCCGACAGCGACCTTCTGCTGCTTGGCGCCTGCGCGCACGATCGCGTACACCGCGGTCTCCTTCATCTGGCTCTTACGTCTGGGTCTGCGGCCACGCGTCGCACCTCGCGAAGAGGATTGGGTTGCCCTGCAGAGAGTGGGCACGCCGGAACGTGGCCCGAGGGTCAATGGTACGGATCGGGCGCTCCCACGGCAAAACGCGGTGTGCTGCCCCCGAGTCCGGCCCGATTCAGCGCTTGCGGGTGCCCTTCTTCTTGATCGGCACGTGCTCGACCACGGGGGCGTCTCCCTCGGCCGCCGTGCCGTCGCTGGCCACCAACACCGGCGGTCCGGCCGCGCGGCTCGCGCTCCGGCCTCTGGTGCGGGTGACCACCTTGGGCGGCTCGATCGGCGCGTTGGCCGCGGCGTCACCGTCGACACCGGCGCCGTCGGATGCCGCCGGCACCTGGATCGGCGCGGCCGGCTCCGCGGTGCGCACAGGTGTGCCCGCAGGACGGCTCGCGCTGCGCCTGGTGCGGGTGACGACCTTGGTGGTCGCGCCCGGAGCGGCGACCTCCTCGGGCACCGGCTCGGGCTCGGTCTCCGCGACCGGCTCCGGCTCTGCTTCCGGCTCGCTGAACAGCGCCTCGGCCGGCTCCTCGGCCGGCTTGGCCTTCGGGGTCTTGGCCCGGGTCGACTTGCGGGTCCGCTTGGTCACCACGACCTCGGCGGGGGCAGCCTCGTCGTCGGTCTGATCCGACTGCTCGGGGGCTTCGGAGGCCGCGGGGGTTTCGGGAGCATCCGTAGCCGCGGGAGCCTCGGCCTGCTCGGCCACGACCTCATCGGGTAGGTCGGCGTCGGCGTCGGCGGGCTCGGTGTGCTGGGCCTTCGCCATCGCTGCGATCACCTTGGGCGACGGCGCGGTGTGCTTGACGGCCTTCGAGCCGTTGTCGTCCTCCTGGCCCTGGCCGCGGCCGCCGCGACGGCGCCCACCGCCACGGCGCTGGTCGTCGTCACCGCCCTTGGCCTCGACCGGCATGTCGTGCAGCGTCAGGCCACGGCCCTGGCAGTGGGGGCAGTTCTCGCTGAAGGCCTCGAGCAGGCCGGTGCCGATCCGCTTGCGGGTCATCTGCACCAGGCCGAGTGACGTGACCTCGGCGACCTGGTGACGGGTGCGGTCGCGACCCAGGCACTCGACCATCCGGCGGAGCACGAGGTCGCGGTTGGACTCCAGCACCATGTCGATGAAGTCGATGACGATGATGCCGCCGATGTCGCGCAACCGGAGCTGGCGCACGACCTCCTCGGCCGCTTCCAGGTTGTTCTTGGTGACCGTCTCCTCGAGGTTGCCCCCGGAGCCGGTGAACTTCCCGGTGTTGACGTCGACCACGGTCATGGCCTCGGTGCGGTCGATGATCAGCGACCCGCCGGAGGGGAGCCAGACCTTGCGGTCGAGCGCCTTGGCGATCTGCTCGTCGACGCGGAACGCCGAGAAGATGTCGTTCTGGCCGCCGTCGTACTTCTCGAGGCGACCCTCGAGGTCCGGCGCCACCGAACGGACGTACTCGGTGACGGACTCCCAGGCGTCGTCGCCCTGGATGACCAGACGAGCGAAGTCCTCGGTGAACAGATCGCGGACGACCTTCAGGGTGAGGTCAGGCTCGCCGTAGAGCAGCTTCGGGGACTGGCCCTTGGTCTTGGCCTCGATGTCCTCCCAGCGCGCCTTGAGCCGCTCGACGTCGCGGGTGAGCTCCTCTTCGGAGGCCCCCTCGGCAGCCGTGCGCACGATCACGCCGGCGGTGTCGGGCACGATCTCCTTGAGCAGGCTCTTCAGCCGGTTGCGCTCGGTGTCGGGCAGCTTGCGGGAGATGCCGCTGGTGGTGCCGTCGGGCACGTAGACCAGGAAGCGGCCGGCCAGGCTGACCTGGCTGGTGAGGCGGGCGCCCTTGTGGCCGACCGGATCCTTGGTGACCTGCACCAGGATCGTCTGGCCGGAGCTCAGCACCGACTCGATCTTGCGGGGGGCGCCGTCCTTGTGGCCCAGCGCCGACCAGTTCACCTCACCGGCGTACAGGACCGCGTTGCGGCCCTTGCCGATGTCGATGAACGCCGCCTCCATGGAGGGCAGCACGTTCTGGACGCGGCCGAGGTAGACGTTGCCGATGAGGGAGGTCTGGGACTCGCGGGCGACGTAGTGCTCGACGAGCACCTTGTCCTCGAGCACGCCGATCTGGGTCAGGTCGTCGCGCTGGCGGATCACCATCACGCGGTCGACGGACTCCCGTCGGGCCAGGAACTCGGCCTCGCTGACGATGGGGGCACGTCGGCGCCCCGCCTCGCGGCCCTCGCGGCGGCGCTGCTTCTTGGCCTCGAGCCGGGTCGAGCCGGCGATGGCCGTGATCTCGTCCTCGGCCGAGCGCGGCTTGCGGACGCGGGTGACGGTGTTCTGCGGGTCGTCGCCGCCACCGGAGCGGTCGTCTCCCTCGCGGGTACGCCGACGACGCCGCCGAGACGTGCCCTCGCCGTCTCCGTCACCGGAGTCACCGTCGCCGGAGTCGGACGGGCCCGACTCGTTGTCGTCGCCGCCACCTTCAGCGTCGCCGGGCTTACGGCGGCGGCGTCCGCCACGGCGCCGACGCCGGCGGGAGCCGCCCTCGCCGCCCTCGGCGAAGTCGTCGCCGTCAGCGGACTCGGCTGAGGACTCCTCGTCCTCGGCCTCGGTGTCATCGGGCTTCGCGACGGCCTTCTTGGCCGTCTTCTTCGCAGCTGTCTTCTTCGCGGCCGCCTTCTTGGCCGGAGCCTTGGCGACGGGCTCGTCACCCGACTCCGACTCGCCGGCTTCCGCGGCTTCCGGCGCGGCGACCTTGCGGGTCCGCGCGGGGCGCGAGGTGACCGTGGTCGGCTCCGGGGCCTTGAAGAGCAACATCGTGCCCGGGCCCTGGTCGGCGGCCTCGTCGGCGGCCGGCTTGTCGGCCTTCATGCTGGCCGTCTTCTTGGCCGTGGTCTTCTTGGCGGGCGCCTCGTCGGCGCCTTCGTCGGGCTTCGCGGCAGCCTTCTTCGCGGTCTTCTTGGCCGCGGTCTTCTTCGCGGCGGCCTTCTTCGTCGCCTTCTTCGCAGGCGCCTTCTTGGCGGCCTTCTTCGCGGGTGCGCCCTCCCCCGTGTCGGAAGCCGAACCGCCGTCGGCCGGCGGCTGCGCCGATGCCTCGGTCGGGGTCTCTGTGGGCGGGGTGAAGTCGTCGTCAGCCATTGCTGCTCCTCGGCCCGGGTCCGCCAGGGGCGCCCGGGCTTGTCTGACGCCGCGGATCCGTGTCACTGCCGGATCGACGGCGCAAAGCCTTCTGTCGGTACGCCGACACCCTCCGCGGTGCGCCACTGGATGCGGGTCTGGTCACCTGCCGCGGTCGTCGGCACCCATCCTGGTCCGGGCTGGATCGCTGTCACCGATCCAGATCCGACTCGCGGAGGCCGCGTCGCGGTCTGGCAACGACCTGCACCCACCGTGCCGACCTCCACAACTGCGGAGAGACCGGCGAGAACGTCGTCGGGTCGAGTCAGGCGGCAGCTTCACCGCGGTCGTCAACCATCGGCAGTATCGCACAGGCGACCCGGTGCAGGGTCATCAGCGCAGCGGGTCGCCGATCGATCCCGTCTGTTCGTCGAGGGGGCCTTGGGCCAGCCGCGTCAGCAGCGGCGCGCCGGACGGGGTGAGGCCGCCGACCTCCGCCAGCCCCCGAATCACGTCGTCGGGACGGACGGCCGGCACGGCGTGTCGCAGCACCAGCTCCATCCGGCAGCCCTGTTCCGCGGCGGCCACGCTCAGGCTCACGACGGCCGCCCGGCAGTCGAACTCACGCAGGCCCTTCTTCGTCATCCGCTCCACCGGCACGCTCTCGGCAGCCAGGAAGGCGGCCACCGCGGACGCGCAGTCCGCCTCGGGCAGGTCGAGGTCCATCACCCAGTGACTGGCCTCGAGCCGGTCGGCCACGCCGCCGCCGGGCGACTCGACCACCTCGACCACGTCGAGACCGTCCGGGAGCGCCTCGTCGAGCGCCGCATGGACGGTCGCGGGGTCGACCCTCTCGGCGAGGCCGATCTCGAGGTACTCCGCCTCGCTGGCCGCCCCCGTGGGCGACGCGCCGGCGTACGAGATCCGGGGATGGGGGTTGAAGCCCGATGAGTAGGCCATCGGGATCCGGGCCCGGAAGATCGCCCGCTCGAAGGCCCGGCTGAAGTCGCGGTGGCTGGTGAAGCGCAGCCGTCCGCGCTTGGCGTAGCGGATCCGGAGCCGCTGGACCGGCGGTGCCTGCTGCTCGGGCTGGTCGCGGCTCACCCGCGGCCCGTCCGTGCTCTTCCGTCCTTCATCGCAGACGAAGGGTAGACCGTGCCGACGACCTCGCCGTCGAGCCACCCGGTCAGCCGGGCCGCCTCCAGGTCCAGGGCCTCGCGCTCGGCAGCAGTGACGTCCTCGAGCAGGTGCACGTGGACGACGCCCTCGGCGTCCTGCACCCAGCAGCCCACGATCCGGCCATCCACCCAGGCGGTGGTGCCGGCGTTGCCGTTGCGGTCGAAGAGAGCCGGGCCGTGCGGCCCGAGGTAGAAGCCGCGTTCCTTCCAGCCCATGACCGTCGGATCGAGCACCGGCAGCAGGGCGGCCCACGGTCCGGGGTCGGCGACCGGGTCCAGGTCGTCGGGGAGCACCCACCCGCTGCCGCCGCCGTCCAAGGCCACCTCGACCGCCTCCACGTCGGCCAGCGCGCGGCGTACGGCGCCCTTGGTCGCACCCAGCCACCACACCAGGTCGGCCTCCGTGCCCGGGCCGAACGAGCCCAGCCAGCGCCGGACCAGCTCTGCGTATCCCTCCTCGGGCGGCAACGGCTCGGGTGCCTCGGCGAGCCAGTCCTCCATCAGCGTCCAGCGCGGCCGCGACAGCCGCCAGTGCTGCGTGTTGCGGCCACGGACGATGTGGGCGGTCGCGCCGAGGTGGGTGAGGACCCGGCCGGCCACCCAGACAGCCCCGGCCAGATCGATCTTGACCGCGATCGTCGGCACCCGGTCCCGCAGCTCCAGGGCAGTCAGGCCGGTGGACTCAGCCGCCAGCTCTGCGAGCACGTCCGCCCGAGCACGGTCGAGCCATGCTTCACCATCGGCGGCAATGCCGGCCACCACCACGTCCTTGGCCACCCGCTTGCGCTCGGTGTCGGCTACGCGGGCAGACGAACTCCCCCACGCCGCCGGCAGCAGGTCGCGGGGGAAGACGAACAGGGTGCGACGCATCGCGAGCTGCTTGACCAGGGAGCGGTCCTCGAAGAGCGCCCGGTCGACGTCGCCGATGCTCAGCCCGGGCACGCGTGCCCACAGCGACAGATAGACGGTCGCCGGCTCGGTCGAGTGCAGCACCGTCACCGCCCGCGTCGCCAGCTCGGGAGTCGCCACCCGGGCGCCGGGGGCGAGGGCGTGGCGGACGGCCAACCGAGCCCGGCGCTCGACGTCGGAGATGTGGCGCACCCGCACATCCTGCCGAACGCCTCCGACAGGCTTCGGCGTGCGGGTACGCCGAGGTCCCGGCCGACCAAGGGGCCAGCGAGTGAGCCCGCCTCGGGACCCGGACGCCCGGTCCGCCCGCGGACCCAGCGTTGACCAGCACCCTCACGAACGCGAAGCGACAACGCCCCCGCCACTGCTTCTCCACCACTAGGGTGTCCCCGACCATCCAGCACCGTCTGATCAGGAGCCAGCCATGTCCACCACCCCACCGCCTCCTGGATCAGACCAGCCGACCGGTTCGGGCGAGGATCTGCCGCCGAACCCGTACGGCGCACCTCAGCCGCCGCCCTACGGTGAGCCCGCTCCCGGGATGCCGCCGGCCGGCCCGCCCTACCCGGCGTACGGCCAGCCTCCGGGCGAGAAGCAGCCCGGCAAGGGCCTCGCCATCACTGCGCTGGTGCTCGCCCTCATCCCGTGCATCATCACCAACCTGGCCTCGATCGTGCTCGCGATCGTCGTGCTGGCCGGCAAGAAGGCCGGCAAGGGTCTCGCGATCGCAGCCCTCATCATCAGCGTGCTGGTCCTCCTCGCGTGGGGCCTGCTGATCGCGCTCGGGGTCGTGCTGGCCGGCACTCCCATCGACGACCTCAAGTCCGGGGAGTGCTTCACGGCGGACGGCCTGACCGATGACGACGGGGTGTCCGGGATCGAGGTCGTCAGCTGCAGTGAGTCGCACGACGCCGAGGTGCTGGCGATCGAGACGCTGGACGCGGACGAGGCCAAGGCCTACGAGATCCAGTCCGGTGGCGAGGCGTGCGGGCCCCTCATCGACGTGTCCATCATCTCCGCGCTTCCCGAGGAAGTGACCGTCACCGCGCTCACCCAGAGCGAGGAGCCGGAGTCGGGCGACCACCTGGCGTGCGTCGCCTACCGGCCCGACGGCAAGAGCCTCACCGAGAAGCTCGGCTAGACGCCACCGGGCGGCGACCGTGTCCGAGACTCCCAGCCCTCCAGGGCCGACCGAGCCGGAAGCGGCGCCGCCCGAAGGCGGCTACCCGTCGTACCACCCGCCCGGCGAGGGCCCGATCACGCCGTGGCAGCCTGCAGAGCCAACCGGCCCGGCGCGCCAGTCGACCGGCGTGCGCGCCTTCGTGCTGTCCCTGGCACCCCTCCTGGTCACCAATGTGGTCTCGATCGTCTTGGCGGTGCTCGCGCTCAGCCGCCCACGCGACGGTGCGGACCAGGGTCGCGGATTCGCGATGGTCGCGCTCGTGGTCGACCTCCTGGTGCTGTCGGCCTGGACTCTCGTGATCGCTCTCTTACTGGGCTGAGCCCGCCCGGAAGTGGATGACAGCAACGTTGTCACAGTTGACCTGTCATCCAGAGTTCGAGAAGGTCAGGTCCGTGCCCCCGACACCTGTGTCTGCCCACCCCGTCTCTCGGCCCGTTTCTCGCCGCGGCCTGCTCGTCGCCTCCGGTGCCGCAGGCACCGCCCTGCTGCCCGGCGGCACGCCCCCGGCGTACGCCGCCCGGCCCGGACGCCGGGTGGCGGTGATGGGTGGTGGGATGGCCGGCCTCACCGCGGCCCACGAGCTGGCCGAGCGCGGCTTCGAGGTCACCGTCTACGAGCCGAGCGCGTGGGGCGGGAAGGCTCGGAGCATCCCGGTGCGCGGCACCGGACGCGGAGGTCGGCGCGACCTCCCGGGCGAGCACGGCTTCAGGTTCTTCCCGGGCTTCTACCACCACGTGCCGAACACGATGCGCCGGATTCCCTTCAAGGGCGGCACCGTGGGCGACAACCTGGCCAACGCCACCGGCGCGAAGTTCCTGCGCGGCGGGGGCCGGGCCGACGGCTTCATCTTCGGCATCGGGCCCGACCCGCAGCAGGTGCTCACCGTCGACGGGCTGCGCAAGTACCTGATGGACAACCTCAACGGGTCGACCGTCCCTCCGCACGAGCTGGCGTACTTCGTCTCCCGCCTCCTGGTGTTCCTCACCAGCTCGGACGCTCGCCGGTTCGGCCAGTGGGAGCACGTCAGCTGGTGGGACTTCGTGGGAGCCGATCGGCGGTCGAAGGAGTACCAGACGGTCCTGGCCGCCGGCCTGACCCGGAGCCTGGTCGCGGCGAAGGAGACCATCGCCAGCACGCGCACCATCGGCAACATGGGCGAGGCTTTCGTCTACAACATCATGGGTCGCGGCGCCGACGGGCACCTCGACCGGGTGCTCGACCTGCCGACCAACGAGGCGTGGATCGACCCGTGGATGCGCCACCTGAAGTCGCTGGGCGTGAAGTTCGTCCGCGGACAGGGCCTGGAGCGCTACGAGGTCAAGGGTGGCCGGATCCGGGCCGCCTGGCTGCGTGGTGGGGCCGGTGCGCGCACTCGCGTCGAGGCGGACTGGTACGTCAACGCCATGCCGGTTGAACAGGTGACCAAGACCTTCACCCCCGAGCTGCTCCGCGCCGACCCCTCGTTGCGCCGCCTCCGTCAGCTCTTCCCCGACTGGATGGTCGGCATCCAGTACTTCCTGCGCAAGCCGGTGGAGCTCACTCCGGGCCACGTCACCTTCATCGACGCACCGTGGGCGCTCACCGGGTTGACCCAGGGCCAGTTCTGGGAGGACCGCGTCATCAAGCGCGACTACGGCAACGGCGACGTGGTCGACATCCTCTCCGTCGACGTCTCCAACTGGGACGCCCCCGGCCTGGTCAACCGCAAGACCGCGAAGCGCTCGCGCCCCCACGAGATCGCCAAGGAGGTGCTGGCCCAGATCCGCCATCACGACACGGCCCGGGCGGCCCTGCCGAACGACGCCATCCACTCGTGGTTCCTGGACCCCGGCATCAAGTGGGACCCGCAGCGCGGCCGCAACACCAACCGGACGCCGCTGCTGATCAACACCGTCGGCTCCTGGGACGACCGACCCGAGGCCACCACCAAGATCCCGAACCTCTTCCTGGCCGGCGACTACGTGCGCACCGACATCGACCTGGCCACCATGGAGGGCGCGAACGAGTCGGCCCGGGTGGCCTCGAACGCGATCCTGGATGCGTTCGGCTCGCGCCAGGAGCCCGCCGAGACGTTCCGGCTCTACGACCCGCCGGAGTTCAAGGCGCTCAAGCAGGTCGACGCCAGGTTGTACGCCGCCGGACTGCCCAACGCCTTGGACCTACCTCTGCTCTGAGGTGACTTTGGGCAGCGCCGGCGTCGGGTTTCGGCAGACGTCATACACACGGAGCAAGCGGATGCCCCGCCCGCATGACGTCGTGGCGGGCCCGCGGGCCCGAGGGCGTCAGACGACCGCGAGGGGCAGCAACGTCTGCCCCGTCGGCCCGATCTGGATCTCGGTGCCCATCTCGGGGCACACGCCGCAGTCGTAGCAGGGCGTCCAGCGGCAGTCCTCGACCTCGACGTCGGTGGACGGGTCGATGGCGTCCTCCCAGTCGGCCCAGAGCCAGTCCTTGTCGAGGCCGGAGTCGAGGTGGTCCCACGGGAGCACCTCGTCGTAGTCGCGCTCGCGGGTCGTGTACCAGTCGAGGTCGACGCCGGTGCCGGCGAGCGCCTGCTCGGTGGCCTCGACCCAGCGGTCGTAGGAGAAGTGCTCGCTCCAGCCGTCGAACCGGCCGCCGTCGCGCCAGACCTGCTCGATCACCGCGCCGACCCTGCGGTCGCCGCGCGACAGCAGGCCTTCGATGATCCCGGGCTTGCCGTCGTGGTAGCGGAAGCCGATCGCCCTGGCGAACTTCTTGTCGTCGCGCACGGTGTCGCGCAGCTGCTTGAGCCGGTGGTCGGTGGTCTCGTGGTCGAGCTGGGAGGCCCACTGGAAGGGCGTGTGCGGCTTGGGCACGAACCCGCCGATGGAGACGGTGCACCGGATGTCGTTGCGACCCGAGACCTCACGGCCCTTGGCGATCACCTTGCGCGCGAGGTCGGCGATCTGGAGCACGTCGTCATCGGTCTCGGTGGGCAGGCCGACCATGAAGTAGAGCTTCACCTGCCGCCAGCCGTGGGAGTACGCCGTCGCGACCGTCCGGATCAGGTCTTCCTCGGTGACCATCTTGTTGATCACCTTGCGCATCCGCTCCGACCCACCCTCGGGGGCGAAGGTCAGCCCGGAGCGCCGGCCGTTGCGGGAGAACTCGTTGGCCAGGGTGATGTTGAAGGCGTCGACCCGGGTCGAGGGCAGCGACAGGGAGACGTTGGTGCCCTCGTAGCGGTCGGCCAGTCCCTTGGCCACCTCGCCGATCTCGGTGTGGTCGGCCGAGCTCAGCGACAGCAGGCCGACCTCCTCGAAGCCGGACGCGCGGATGCCGTTCTCGACCATGTCGCCGATCGTCTTGATCGAGCGCTCGCGCACCGGCCGCGTGATCATGCCGGCCTGGCAGAACCGGCAGCCACGCGTGCAGCCGCGGAAGATCTCGACCGAGAACCTCTCGTGCACGGTCTCGGCCAACGGCACCAGCGGCTTGCGCGGGTAGGGCCAGGCGTCGAGGTCCATCAGGGTGTGCTTGGAGACCCGGAACGGGATGCCCGGGCGGTTGGGCACCACGGCCTCGATCGATCCGTCAGCTGGCCCCCCATCGACGTAGGCGACGTCGTAGAACTTGGGCACGTAGATGTTGCCGGTGACTGCGAGCCGCCGCAGCAGCTCGTCGCGCCCATCGGGTCGGCCTTCGGCCTTCCACTCCCGCACGACTTCCGAGATCGCGAGCACGACCTCCTCTCCGTCGCCGAGCACGGCCGCGTCGACGAAGTCGGCGATCGGCTCGGGGTTGAAAGCCGCGTGGCCGCCGGCCAGCACGATCGGGTCGTCGTCACCGCGGTCGACCGCGTGCAGCGGGATGCCGGCGAGGTCGAGGGCGTTGAGCATGTTGGTGTAGCCGAGCTCGGTCGAGAAGCTGAGCCCGAAGACGTCGAAGTCGCGCACCGGGCGGTGGGCGTCGACGGTGAACTGCGGGATCGGCCCGGCCGCGTCGCCCTGGCGCATGACGTGCTCCATGTCGGGCCATACCGAGTAGGTGCGCTCGGCCAGGATCCAGTCCCGCTCGTTGAGCACCTCGTAGAGGATCTGGACGCCCTGGTTGGGCAGCCCGACCTCGTAGGCGTCGGGATACATCAGGGCCCAGCGGACGGTCTCGCCGCCGTCGGGGGCGCAGTCCCAGTCCTTGACGGTGGAGTTCAGCTCGCCGCCGACGTACTGGATCGGCTTGGAGACCTCGTGGAGGCGAGGCTCGAGGCGGGCGAAGACGCTCGTGGACATCCGACGAGTCTACGAGGGGATCGACGCGAGCCGAATTCTGCGGGATTCTCAGATTCATGCACGCGCTGCGGGCACCCGTCGCCTTCGACGGTGAACAGTTCCTCGACGGCGGGGCCACCGTGTTCGTCGAGGGCGACACGATCGCCGGCGTCGAGTCGGCGGCGTGCGAGCTGCCGACCGGATGCACCGTCGAGGAGTACGCCGGCACCCTGCTGCCCGGCCTCTTCGACTGCCACGTGCACCTGGTCGCCGACGCCACCATCGGGAGCCTCGAACGCGCCGCGACCCTCGACGAGGCGGCGCTCGACGCGGTGATCACCCAGTCGCTGCGGCAGCACGCCGCGGCCGGCGTCACCACCGTGCGCGATCTGGGCGACGTCGGGTTCCGGACCCTGCACCACCGGGACCACCCGGTCGACGGCTTGCCCCGCGTCCTGGCCGCCGGCCCTCCCCTCACGACCGTCGAGGGTCACTGTCACTTCCTCGGCGGAGTGGCCGAGGGCCCCGACGCCATCCGCGCCGCGGTCGATGAGCGCGCTCGACGCGGCGTAGACGTGATCAAGGTGATGGCCTCGGGCGGCATGCTGACGCCGGGCTCCGACCAGCTCGGAGTGCAGTTCACGCCCGAGGACCTGCGCCACCTCGTCTCGTGCGCCCACGAGCACGGCCTGGCCGTGCTCGCGCACGCCCACTCGCTCGCCGGGGCCCGGCACGCTGTCGCCGCCGGCGTCGACGGTCTGGAGCACTTCACGTGCCTCACCTCCGGGGGCATCACCGTGCCCGAGGACCTGGTGGCCGACATCGTGGCGCGTGACCTGACCGTTGACATGACCCTCGGCGTGGACAGAGAGGTGATGGACCGGATGGGTGAACCACCGCCGGTCATCCGCCTGCTGATGGAGAAGCTCAACCTGGATCCCGAAGTGCTCTTCGACCTACGACTCGCGACCGTCGAGCTCCTGCGGCAGCACGGGGCGAGGCTGGTGACGGGCGTCGACGCGGGAGCCGCGCCACTCAAGCCGCACGGCAGTGCCTGGCGGGCCTTGAGCGAGATGGTGGGCAGCGGACACACACCTGCCGAGGCGCTGGCCACCGCCACGTCCACCGCCGCGGACGTCTGCGGCCTGGGCGGGGTGACCGGCCGCCTGGCTGCCGGCTACGCCGCCGACCTGCTGGTCGTCGACGGCGACCTCCGCTCCGACCCGGAGTCGCTCGGCCGGCCGCTCTGCGTGCACGTCCGGGGGGTTCGCACCACTCAATAGGCTGCGGGCATGACCGCGACTGCGACGACCAGCCGCCTGCCCTGGACCCTCGTGGTCCCGATCCTGGCGGCGGTGGTCCTCGCAGCGACGTGGGGGCGTCACCCGGGCGACGCCGTGCTGGTGCTGGTCGGGTTGGGGCTCGTCGGCGCGGTGCTCGCGGCGGTGCACCACGCCGAGGTGGTCGCCCACCGGGTCGGTGAGCCGTTCGGGTCGCTGCTCCTCGCGGTCGCCGTCACGGTGATCGAGGTGGCCCTGATCGTGACCCTGATGGTCTCCGGCGGTGACGGCACGGCAACGCTGGCCCGAGACACGGTCTTCGCGGCCGTGATGATCAGCGTCAACGGGATCGTCGGCCTCGTGCTGCTGGTGAGTGCCCTGAAGCACCACCTGGCCGTGTTCAACCCCGAGGGTGCCGGCGCAGCGCTCGCGACCGTCGTCACCCTGGCCGGCGTCTGCCTGGTGCTGCCGACGTTCACGGTGTCCGAACCGGGCCCGGAGTTCACGTCATCGCAGCTGGCGTTCGCGGCCGTGGCCTCGCTCGCGCTCTACGTGCTGTTCGTCTTCACCCAGACGGTGCGGCACCGCGACTTCTTCCTCCCCGTGGATCGCGACGGGGTGATCCTCAACGACGAGGACGGCGACAACCACGCCGACCCGCCCACCAACCGGGCCGCCCTGACCAGCCTCGGCCTGCTACTGGTCTCCCTCGTCGCCGTCGTGGGACTGGCGAAGGTCGAGTCGCCGGCGATCGAGGACGCGGTTGAGTCCGCGGGGCTGCCGCACGCAGTGGTGGGCGTGATCATCGCGCTGCTGGTGCTGCTGCCGGAGACCATCGCGGCCGTGCGGGCTGCGGCTCGCGAGCAGGTGCAGACCGGGCTCAACCTCGCGCTCGGGTCCGCGATGGCCTCGATCGGCCTCACCATCCCCACCATCGCGGTCGCCTCGATCTGGCTCGACGGCCCGCTCGCGCTCGGGCTCGAGCCGATGCAGATGGTGCTCCTCCTGTTGACGGTGATCGTCGGGGTGCTCACCGTCGTACCCGGGCGCGCGAAGCCGCTGCAAGGCGGCGTCCACCTCGTCCTGCTGGCGTCGTTCGTCTTCCTCTCCATCCAGCCGTGATCCGGACGAAACACGTCACCCGGCAGAATGTGCTGGTGAGGTCGAGGACAAGTGCGGTGTTCGTGGCGCTGGTGGCGCTGGTTGCGCTCGCGGCCTGCGGCGGGGACGACGAACCCGTGACCGACCCCGACCGGATCGTGCTCGCCCCGGCCGACCCGAGCGCCGGTCACACCCACGCGGGTGGCGGCGAGGGCGAAACCCTGGGCGACGGCACCACCCCGACCGTCGGCGCCTTGTCGCTGACCGACGTCCGGCTGCCACGGCGCACCGGGGAGCCCGGCGACCTGACCTTCCGGGTGGTCGATGCGGCGGGTGAGCCGGTGCTCGACTACACCGAGGAGCAGACCAAGCTGCTCCACCTCTACGTCGTGCGCAACGACCTGCAGGACTACCGCCACCTGCACCCGACCCTGGGCGACGACGGCACCTGGACCGTCCGGACCAACCTGGCCGGGCCCGGGTCCTACCGGGTGATCGCGGAGTTCTCGCCGGCCTCGGACCCCGAGGGCCGGCACGTCGTGCTCGGGCCGCACCGAGATCGTGCCCGGCGCCTGGGCGGCGCAGGAGGTGTCGACCACGACCGACGGCTCCGACGGCGTCGTGGAAGTGGTCGCGCCCGACACCGTGCCGTCCGGACCCGACGGACAGATGACGCTGACCATCACCGGCGCCGACGGCGGCGCACCGACCCTGGGCACCTACCTCGGCGCGTACTCCCACCTGACCGGCTTCCACGTCGAGACCGGCACGTTCACACACGTGCATCCGTTGGGCGAGCCCGAGGTGAGCGACGACGGCACCCGGCTCATTTTCCACACCGAGTTCTCCGAGCCCGGGCGCTACGTGTTCTTCGTGCAGGTGCGGGTCGACGGGTTCGTGCACACGGTGCCGGTCTCCACGACCGTCACCTGACCGCCCGGGATAGTCCGGCACGTATGGCTGGTGCCGAGCGGCTGATCGCCTGCCATGCGTGCCGGACTATCCGCGGGCGGGAGTCTCGGCGGGCTCATCGGGCGCCTCGGCCTCGTCGGCGTGGGCGATGTGGGTGAGCTGGCGCCAGATCAGCACGACGAAGACGGCCGACCCGGCGAAGGCGAACCAGAACGGCGCGGTCACGCCCCAGTGCTGCGGCCAGCACGCCGCCGATGCCGGCGCCGACGACCAGCCCGCCGAAGACGCCGACGCAGGTTGACGCTGCCGACCCGGCCCTGCAGCTCGGTCGGCACCGCCCGCTGCCGGACGGTGATCGAGGTGGTGCCCCAGATGAAGGCGTGCGCACCGAAGACGAAGAAGATCGGCATGGCGACCCAGGGGGTCGTGGTCAGCGGCCAGCGCCGAGGTGCGTGAGGGTCTCGACGATCAGCCCGATCCGCATGATGTTGCCGAGGCTGACCCGGCGGGTGATCCAGCCGTAGGACGCGCGTGCCGAGCAGACCGCCGAGCGCGCCGACACGGTGGTCAGCAGCCCGAAGCCGACCTCGCCCAGGCCGAGGCGCTGGGTGGCGTAGAGCACCAGCACCGACCAGGCCGCGCCGAAGGTGATGTTGAAGATGAAGATCGTCAGCACCAGGGTGCGGACGGCGGCGTGGTGCCGACCCAGCGGAAGCCCTCGGCGATGTCGTGCCGGAGTGCGCGGGTCTCCGGGTCGCGGGCGTGCGTGCGGCAGCGCCACCCGCGAGACCAGCACCGCGCCGAGCAGCGACCAGCACCGCCTGGACCGCGAACGGCCAGCGCCATCCCGACGGCGAACAGCGCGGCGCCGAGCGGCGGGCCGGCCAGCTGGTTGAGGGTGATGAAGCCGGTCTGCAGCCGGGAGTTGGCGATCGCCAGGTCGTCGCGGTGCACCAGCATCGGCAGCAGGGTGCGGAGGCGTTGTCGGCGAACACCTCGGCGGTGCCGAGCAGGAACAGCGCCAGCCAGCACCACGCGCGATCGAGACCGCTGCCGGTGACGATCGCGGTGGCCAGCAGCACGAGCACGGCCGCACGGAGCAGGTCGACGACGATCACGATCCGCCGCCGGTCGAGCCGGTCGGTGAGGGCGCCGGCGAACAGGCCGAACAGCAGCGGCGGCAGCCCACTGCAGGAGCGCGGCCAGCGCGACCAGGAACGCGTCGCGTCGGTCAGCGAGGCGACCAGCAGCGGACCGGCCGCCAGCGCGATGCCGTCGCCGAGGTTGCGTCACCCAGGACGAGGCGAGCAGCCAGCGGAACCCGGCGCCCAGCCGGGCCGGCGCCACCGTCTCGGCAAGTCGGCTCACTGACGCGAGGCTAGCCGTCGGAGCGACCGGGCGTCGCGTGAATATCGGACCGGATCCGGCCTCAGGCGTCGCTGGTAGACGTCCGCCTCGCGGGCGGACGGGGGGTAGCCCTTAAGCGGGCTGCATCTCCTGCAGCGGAGCGGTGTCGAGGAGCTCGGCCGCCCGGGAGGCGACCAGCCTGTCGTTTTCCTCGGTGAGCCGCAGGATGAGGGACTCGAGCTCGGCCACACGCGCACGAAGCCGAGCGTTCTCGGCGGTGGTGCGGGGGTCTCGCAGGTCGCTGTTCATGTAGCCGATCAGCGCCTTGGCCATATGAAGAGAACCTTCCGATCAGAGGGGCTGGTCCAAGCGGTTGTGGACCGTCTTCAAGAGTCTCACCAAGCCGCCTCTTGGTCAAA
>CAWJRK010000029.1:0-96341 GCA_963845215.1 uncultured Actinomycetota bacterium | reverse complement strand
CCTCTTCTGCCGCAAGCGTACTCCTCTAACAGAGCCATTCGAACCCTTATCTCCTACGCTATTGAGATACTCCTCTTCGATTCCTATCTCTGCGCGGAGGTTCTCTTGCGCCGCCGCTCCGGCAGCGGCAGTATACGCCTATCCCAGGCCTGGCTGCTCCATTCCCAAGGCGATGAGCTCGATCTAGCCAAGGTGTTTAACAAGATATATAGTCCGACGCGAGATAGCCCTGATAATAGATGACTTGCCCGAAGACCACTCGTCCAAGACTACGCACTTTAGTAGGGGAATGCGCACCAGCGTTGTAGGCCTAGCCCTTCTAGGTGGCTGATTACTGATATCACTTCCTTCTAGGTGAAGGCCGAGGGGATCAGATCCATTACTAACCGTTGCAGTCGCAACAGACCTATAGGGATCATCAAGAAGGTGGTTACCTATGAGGTTAGTGTCATAAACAACAGCCGCCAAGTACGCTACTAGGCTGTCGAATGGCCAGTGGCTCTTAGGATTGACTGAGGCGCGAGTGCTCAGTAGGAGGCGATATAGTCTTCGTAATAGATCTATGGGGACCATCAAGAAGGTGGTTACCTAGGAGGTTAGTGTTCATAAAAGAATAGAGCTGCCAGTACGTACTAGGCTGTCGAATGGCCAGCGGCTCTGAGGGTTGATTGAGGCGCGAGGGCTTAGTAGGAGGCGACATAGTCTCGCCCTTCTGTGGTGTTGCATAGCCATCATTGAGGAGCTGGGTGATGGACTCGTTAAGGGTAGTCGTAGTACCCGAGCTTGCCTGCATTTGTGACGGGGGTGGTCTTGGTAGGGATAACAAGTAGTAGCACCTCGACGTTGCGAGTAGTTGCGAGGGGATCCTGTAGGAAATACTAGCCTGAACGGTGGAGGAGATTCCCTACTTCCCCTTCAAATCTTGTAGGAAATGCTGGCCCCACTAGTGGAGGAAGTGCCCTATATCCCCTTTAAATCCTATAGATAACGCTAGCTCTATGGGTAGAGCGCAAGTTCAGCATATCCTATACCAACGCTAACACTCTTATATATATAACTATATATACCGCCTTCGTATACTATAAGAGGTACTAACGCTACCAGCTACACTAACCATTTCTAATACGTAGTCTGATTTAGCGTAGGGAGGATAGAGGCCTATACCCTTTACAACCATAGTGGTTAAGCGCGCAATAGTATGGGTTAATGTTATATTTTTTGCTTTAAGGGTGCCTGTTATTTAGAAGACTCTCTACTCGGGATTAGAAATTGTTAGGGTTGAGCAGGAGCTTGCCAGCTGGCTTGGTGGTAATGGTAGCTGCAAAGTTTGTTAGGAATCTATTAATGATGATCGTGTATCTATCAAGTTTGAGCTAAAGATCTGTTGCTAGTGATTTATTTTTTCCTGGTAGAAGAGCATAGTAAAGGCTTTTTAATAAGAAGGCTATATTGCTATATAGGAAGGCCTGTAATGAGGAATGTTGAGATTTTGCTGATATAGGCTTTTTAACAAGAAGTTATTATCGTCATATAGGGAGGCCTTTAATGGCAAACGTTAAGATTTCGCCGCTATAGGCTTTTTTGCGAAAAGGCCATATCGCCATATAGGGAGGCCTATAATGGCAAAAGTTAAGATTTTGCGGCGATATAGGCTTTTTTTTCAGTCTGGGAATGGTGCCAAGAAAAAGCCTATATCGCCATACAGGGAGGCCTATAATGGCAAAAGTTAAGATTTTGCCGAATGAGGCTTTTTTGCGAAAAGGCCATATCGCCATACGGGAAGGCCTATAATGGCAAAAGTTGAGATTTTGCCGATATGGGCTTTTTTGCGAAAAGGCCATATCGCCATACGGGAAGGCCTATAATGGCAAAAGTTAAGATTTTGCCGATATAGGCTTTTTTGCGAAAAGGCCATATCGCCATACGGGAAGGCCTATAATGGCAAAAGTTGAGATTTTGCCGCAATCGGCTTTTTTCGCGAAAAGCCTATATCGCCATACAGGGAGGCCTATAATGGCAAAAGTTGCCTTAAGATTTTGCCCATATAGGCTTTTTTTCAATCTAAAAAAAGTGCCAAGAAAAACCCTACATCGTCAAAAAAAATTAGGGTTCTGGGTTATGTAATCATTTTTTGCCGATATAGGGTTTTTGGTCTTGCCATTATTCTATGGCATGGGCCATCCAGAGCCCATTTTGGGCCCTAAATGCCCCGGCCCTGTATAGTAGACTATAGCACTTATAGACTTAGGCGTATTAGAAAACTTTATATCTTAATAGATAGCTATTAAAGCTAGGACTTTAACCTACTATTAAGAAAGAAGCTTATCTACTCTATATTGCAAATAGAAGCTAAATACCTAAGACACCTAATAATTACATATAAAGTTACTACTATACTTTAGATATAAAGACTATAGGGAGAAAATTACCCTTAATATACTAAACAAATCTAAGTATAATATTATATTAGGATTACCCTAGTTATAGAAGTATAACCTATAGATTAATTAGGAATTAGAGAATACTATCTATAGAATACTGTAAATATATATATAAGTAAAACCTATGTATTAACTAAAATAGTTAGTAGATAAGAGTGCTATTAATAATATAGACTTATAATAGATAGTTAAAAAATAGAAGATACCCTTAGTAGACACTAGTAGGAACTACTAGGTTATAAAGTGTAAGAAGCTAGAAAATAATACACTCTAGAGTATACTAAAATACTATTATATATAGATATATATATTTAAAGAATAAGTAGGAAAAGTAAACCTACTAGAATATTAACCTTAGGATTACGCGATTAATCTAATAGAAGGGAAGACACTACCCTTTAGACTACTATATAGTAAATCTAGAAAAGAACTCTAGTAAGAAAAAGAATTTATTAAGATAAACCTTAAGAAAGGACTATATCTAACTATTAAAATTACTATACGCTAGTCCTTTTATATTTATTAAAAAGAAAGATAGAACACTATAACTATATATAGATTATAGAAAACTTAATAATATAATAATTAAGAATATATATCTACTACTAAATATTATAGAGCTTTAGAGACTAACTCTTAAGAGTAAAAGTATTTACTAATAATAGATCTATAAGATAGATACTACCTTATATGTATTAAGAAAGGATAAAAAATAGAAAACTGTATTTAAATAAGCTATAGATTATTTAAATATAAGGTTATACCTTTTAGACTTATAAATATACTAGCAACGTTTTAAGCACTTATTAATAATATTTTATAAAACTACTTAGATATCTTTATTATTATATATATAGATAATATTCTTATCTATTCTAAGAATAAAGCTAACTATAAAGAATATATTAAAATTAGTTTTAAAAGCACTTAATAAGGTACACCTTATAGTTAAGCTAAAGAAATATAAATTTAATATTAAAGAAACTTAAATTCCTAGGATATATTATTAGTATAGAAGGAATTAAGATAGTACTAGATAAGATTAAATATATTAAGAACTAGCTAATACTAAAATTAGCTAAGAATATCTAAGAATTCTTAGGATTCTGTAGATTTAACTAATAATTTATTAAGGATTACTTAAAGATTATAATACCCTTAATAAACCTTATAAAGAAGGATATACCCTTTAAATAGATAGTAGAGTATAGAATATTATTCTAACTCCTTAAGATAGTATATATTATAGAACTAGTTCTAGTCTATTTTAGAGATAAAGAACTATTATATTTTAAAACTAATATAAGCAATCTTGCTCTAGGCGCATATATAAAGTAAGAAAGAAATAGATAATAGTACCCTATTATATACTATTTATATAAATTTAATAATGTAGAAATATAATATAATATATATAATAAAGAACTCTACGCAATTATAAAAGCACTTAAGTACTAGAGAATCTACATTGTTAGCTACTTAATACTTAAAATCTATATAGATTATAAGAATCTACTAAGATTTATAATAACTAAAGAACTTAAGCTATAATAATAGTAATAGTTATAGACTACTAGATAATATAAGTTTAAAATTATCTATATACTAGGAAAAGAAAATAGTAGAGCTAGATGCTCTTAGCTAATAAAGTAATCTAGTAGGAGAAAAGGTTAAGATATTCTCTATAATCCTTTAAAAAGTAAGTAGATAGATCTCTAGAACTAATAGTAGAACTTAATTAACTCCTAGTAATTAACTAAGAAGTTCCTAAAGAATTATAAACTAAGATTATTAATAATACTATAATAACCCTATATATAGATATCTAGGTATTACAAAAATAATAGAACTAATTTAAAGGAACTATAGTTTAAAGGAATTAAAGAAGCTATAATAATATATATTTATAAATATATAGATTACTAAAGAAATAAGTATATAATATATCTTAAGTATAGAAGATATAAGTAATCTAGATACTAATAGCACCTTAGGAAGATATTACTATAGACTTTATTATAGGTCTACCTAGATCTAAGGATCTAGTAATAGGATAAGTCTATAACGCTATACTAGTTATTATTAACTAATTTACTAAATACGCTAAGATAATACCCTACCTTAAGAAATACTTAGTAAAGGAATTAGGATATATTATACTTAATAGACTTATATAATACTATAGTATACTAAAAATAATTATTAGTAATAGAGATAAGCTCTTTACATTAAACTACTAGATAATACTTATAGCACTTATTAGAATAAAATAAAAGCTATTAACAGCTTATTATCTATAAATAGATAGATAAATAGAATATACTAATTAGATAATTAAATTATACCTACGTATCTACTATAATAACTAGAAGAATAACTAGGTTTTATTATTACCTATAGTATAGTTAGCCTATAATAATAAAGAATTAGTAGTAACTAGATTTACACTATTCTATATAAATTATAGTAGATACCTAAACCTATTTAATTAGATACTACTAATAAAAGTTTAAGCAGTAGAAGCTATAACTATAGTAGAATAGATAAAGAATATCTATATTTAACTATAAGAATAACTTAATAAGGCTTAACACTAATTAATTTTATATATTAACTAGAAATAAAAACTAGCTCCTTAGCTAAAGAAGGGGGATAAAGTATATCTACTTATAAAAAATCTTTATACCTAAAAGAAGAAATATAAGAAACTAGACTATATTAAGGTTAGACTATTTTTTATTTCTAAATAAATATTACTAGTTAACTATAAACTAGAACTACTACCTAATATAAAAATACACCTAGTATTCTATATTAACCTATTAGAACTAGTAGACCTAGAGACACTAGTATAGACTACCTTCTATTATAAAGCTAAAGAAGAAACTAGAATTTAAAGTAGAAATACTACTTAGATATTATAAAGTTAGATAAGAAGACTTCTAAAGTACTAACTTCCTATAAGAATAGTTAGTTAAATAGAAAGGCTACCTACACTTAGAGAATATATAGGAACTAGAAAGTAACTTATAAAACTATAAGTAACTCCTAAAGAAAGTAAGAGATAAAATATATAACTACTACTATTATATAGGAATTACACTAGAATAGTTTAAAGGAAAAAAGACTTATAATACTATTATAATTCTATAATAGGTAAAGGATTATCCTAGAAAGTTAGGAAGACTATCCTTAGAAGCACTAAGTTACTAGAGATAATAATAGACTAGGATAGAACCTATCTAAGGGCTCTAAAGATATAGTACCTAGACTTCTAACTCTTTAATATTTAACTCCTTAACTCCTATTATATCCCTAGTACGCTTATCTAGCTAGATCTAATACTCTTTAATATAATACTCTTTAGCCTTCTAATACGTAATTCTCTACACTTCTTATAAGTACTTAAATAGTAGTTCCTAACTCTTTCTTATCTTCTTTTACTTCTATTACGTATACTTCTTCCTATCTTAGTAAGTAATATCTTATAACTTATACTCTACACCTAATATTACACTAGCCTTTACGAACACATCTACTATATTTCTAATCTATAAGCTTATATATATAATAAATAAGACTTTCTAAAGAACTTCTTAGACTAGAGCTTTATCTATAATAGTAATAAATTAAATAATTTTATATATAGATAATAGCTAGAGAAATATAGAATCTAGATAATATTATAACTAGCTAACGTACTTATAGATATAGGGCTAGCTTAGTATAACTAGTAGTAAGATATAGCTATATAATTTAAGGATAAATTATAGGAAGGGAGGGATAATATTAGAATCTAGATCTAAAGTAGAGGATCTAATTCTGTATAATAATATTACTATTAGCTCTACCTAAAATATAGGATAGTTAGTTAGCTATACTCTAAGCTTAATTAGAGATAATTAGTAGACTTAGTATACCTAAGTTACACTAACGTAACTATAGTATACTATATTACTAAGTATAACTTAATTAACACTTAATTAGTGATAGTTAACTACTAATTACTTAGTATATAGGAACTTAAGAATCCCTTATAGATACTTGTGTTTAACCTATTTATTAATCTATTATTTAGATTTACTTAGGCTCTAATTATTAACTTATTACTTCTACTAGAAACTATTAATACTTAATAACCTCCTTCCCCTCTATTAGATACTTATATCGCTCGTGCCTAAGAACTAACCTAAACCCTTTTAGGACTAGCTACCCTATAGGATTTAACAGCAGTCTATATATAAACAGCTAGCTTATAAGAGTATATTACTAAATAAGACCTACCCTAACCTTTTAGCTAATACCCTACCTCTAACTAGGGTCTCATGCGACCCCTACCTTAAACCCTACCTAAATAAGTAACTAAAAACCTAGGTAAGCTTAGGTTGGGGTGTAAGACCCCAACCCCAAACCAACCCCTACCTATTTATTAGCCTACGCGCCAGGTAACGCGGCGCACTAGCTACTAAGACAACGGTACCATAACGGGCTTTATACTAATATTAAAGGTTTGTTAAGTAAATTAACAGGAGTAATTGTATACACTAACCTGGTTGACGCCAGCAGTGCCTGCGTGATGACACTGGAAGCTAACGTACGGCTAACCTTCCCATTAACCTTCAAACGGTGTGCCTGTATCTGACACAAGGACGGGCTGTCCGTACCTGCATTGACATGCGCCTGACAAGCTGAAGCTATGCCAAGGCGCTTAAATAAGCAACGTAAGCACTGAGAAAGGGCAGAAAACGGCATGTGCCGCATTCAAATGTTGAGTCAGCTTGTCAGCACTGGTCGTGCACCAACACCTGAGAGACAAAACACTGTATGCCAGTTCTGCGCGATAGTACCGCTCGGGTGGCACTGGAAACAACCCCAGTGAGGTAGCCTTACTTTATAGCAGTGGCTCAGCATGGCAGCGTTCGACTTGCAGTCTCACTGACTATCTCAACCTAGATCATTTCTGCCAACTATGCATCTCTTTTCTCTGCTCCTGCTCCTTTCAGTCTTCGAATGTGGTCTCTGGGTTGATGCCCGCGGATTGCCGGGCGGCTGGGAGAAAACCATGTTCATAATAGTCAGGGTCATTGACGACCTCCGGATCGCAAATCTCAGGCAGCAAATGGGACGGACAGATCAAAATCGCCCCTGCGTGCAAACGCCCATGCGATGACAACGCCCTTATAAAGGACATGATCGATGATGCCAACAAGGCCAAGCTCCCCGACGTCTTCGTCCCTGGTTTCAAGGGTATACCGACAGATCTACCCGCCACAGCCGAGAAGTTCGATGCTCCAGGGATGGACAAAGGGCAATTACATATTGGCAGGATCTGGCAGAAGCCGGAACTCTCCCCGAGGTTTTCGAAAGCATAGGAAGCTTCGTTGACGGCAACGCGGCTACTATCGCCAAGCTGAACCCAGACGTGCTGCCGGCGTTGCAAAACTCCGTACTAGGTACCCTTCGCAGTCGCCAAACCACAACGGCCGAATGGATGAAGGATACATTCAAAGAGGACAAGAAGCGGAGAAATCTATTCAATTTGGACGACGGTATCGACGTCGTGCTGAAAGAGCGACCGATGTGGAAAGGCTCATCTGAGATGTACAAGGAGATCGATTGGACGGCAACCCTTAAGGCCAACAGGAGAAATTAGGATGGAAAGGGGATTCGATAACAGATTTCCGATCGCAGAGAAGGCGCAACTGAAGGCCTGGGCCAAGGTGTACGTGCCCGAGGACGACAGGGCACCAGTCGGAACAATATTGCACTAAAGCAGGTTGCGAAGAAGGTGGGATGCAAGGTTGAAGGTTGAAGCTGTCGCAAACCCACGAGCAAGAGCAGCACGTCGCTCTAACGATCAGGAAACATGAGGCACATCGCATCCCTGCTGCCGGCGTCATTGCCCATACAGGGCAGTCCTGGCATGACTTAATAGCTGTCGCATGGTCGTGAGCAATGTCAGTAGCATACTTTCCTCTATATCGCTGCTGGCGAAGAATGGTTTAAGGAGCATGTGGTCATTAGGAGACCTTCAATTCAAGAAATAGATCTGTTTGTCAGGATCCACGTACACTGCCGTCATCAATTTGACTGTTGCCCAGCCCGGACCTCTACGTGCTCTACCTTCCTCACCGCAGAAGTAAGTACTGTCGTCAGTGCATGTATGACATAGAATGTGTTGGAAGGTCAAATCATTCTTAGCATATTGGGCACAGGATGGTCACAGAGGTGACTCGCTCTTGATTGCAGTGGTCTTGGAGTGACAGGACGGGATCGTTCTGCTGGCTCTGGGCCACTATTCAGAGAGGTAATATCGTGTGGGATATACCAGTGCAATCAGTAATCGGAATGGCACAGAAAACCATATATCCACAACAGGGTCGGAGGGATGTGAAGCTACATGAGTAAACAAGAACCAGATGGTACAAATAACCGTGGAATCTCACGGTTGCTTATCTATCGACTCTTCTAGAAGTAGAAGGAAATTACATGCAGTGCTAGAGCAGCTCACCGGATCCCCCATTCTGCGTACGAACTATGAACACTCCTTCACAAGTTTCTTTACTTTGCTCATCTCGTCTGAAACTGTCTTGCCCATGGAACCCACTACAGCGTCGTCCATTTTCCGACGAATCTTGGCGACGTTTTCCCAAGCATCTGCATCGCGGTCGCGGAGGGTGCCCGCACCGAGCAGGAATTGCTGTGGCAATAGCCATTGGAGCACTGCTAGGATCTTCGACAACGCCGTAAGACGTCTAAAGCGGTATTGCCGGCATAATCGATCAGACGCGTAATGGTTAAACTTGCGCGAGGATGTCGATGCCTTCGACCGCTTCGCCGATCCCGGGGACAACCAACAGAAAGGCCATGATGAAGGCCATTATGGTCTCTTTCTTCTGCTCCTCTGCAGCCTGCTCTCCAACATCGGCGACCTGTTGCATAGCTTCCACGGCAGCTTGCACTGTGAATACTGTCATTGATGCACCGTCAATAACGTCGCCTTCGAGAGGTCCTAGCATACCGAAGTCAGAATTGATGGGCAGAGTCGTCCAGCCAGTCTGAGAGGTCTGTGTAGTTCCCGAGCGCTTGAATTATAGCTGTACCAGGGTCCGCGACGGCAAAATTTAGGTCCAACTCTGAAAAGTACATCTGTCCATTGATAGGACAGTTGATGCCAGTCTTCTCGCAGTTCGAGCCGCCGTTCACGGCAGGATCCGAGTAACGTGATAACCGACTGAACAATCCAGGCACAATCTAGGTTGTAGTCCGTGTCCATGTTGTGACAGAAATCTCGCGGGTCTTTTCAACGTGAGTAGTAGTTGCCTCCATTTTTGAATCTACCACAACCGATCGACTGATTTGCTCCACCGTGCACTTCGAAACAATTCCAAATATCATCTTGGTGGGAAACCCAGAGGTCCTCCCAGGCAACGGCTTGGTTGTGGAGGACAATTTTGTAGGCGTTGTACTTTGCCTGATACCCATCGGCCATGATTGCGGTGTAGTTCGTCAGCGCGGCTGACAGTACTTGCGCCATTGCATTCAGAACGCACTCATTCATTCATTCCACGGGAAATTGAAGATCAGCCAACACGTCGTCGAGTGTATTTGGTTGTCCGGTGCTTCCGGACATCCTGGGAAATCCCCGTCGGCGGTGGCGGTTGTTGTGTTTGTCACATACGAAGGCATCAGAGGTATGTTCCATACCTGGTTTGTCAGGTACTCCGCCAGCCCCTGAGCATCTGGGAGAACCAGGGATATGGGTCTTGGTCTAGTGTCGAGACAGCGACTTGGTTTGAGGATAGCCCGGGCACTGCTCGAGTCGGCTGCGATGGCCGCATGCCAGTAGCCTTGCGCCTCTCCTCTATGCGTGATCAGGGCAACGAATTGCCCGCTGGTACCATGGAAGACTATGCGATCTGGGCCATCCGCGGCACCGTCTACGAAGGGAACATAGTTGCCGTCGGCATTCTTACCGATCGGATAGTACTGCATCAGGTCATCGGGGTGCATCTCGCCAGCTGGCAAATTGCTGCGAACAGCCGTTGAGCCGCGGCCCAGCGGCGGGCGGCCGGAGGTCCCGGCGAAGATGACGTCCTCCATCTTGCCGCCCCGCAGGCTCTTGGCGCCCTGCTCGCCCATCACCCAGGCCAGCGCGTCGACGACGTTCGACTTGCCCGAGCCGTTGGGACCGACGACGCACGTGATGCCCGGCTCGAGCTGCAGCGTGGTCGCGGAGGCGAAGGACTTGAACCCCTTGAGGGTCAGGCTCTTCAGGTACAAGGCGAGACTCCATCAGGTCGCCGGTCGACGCTGAAGCGCGTGCGCCGGGAGACACACGACGCGGGGGAAGCTCAGCGGGATCACCCTACCTGCCGCCCCGGACGAATTTGCGGACCCCCGGCGGAACCCGGACACGGGGGTCGAGTTCTGGAGATCGCGCTCAGCCCGATGGCCGCTAGGCGAGCACTGTCCCCCACGGGAGAAAGGTGTTTCCGGAGTCGACGGCAAGGACCGTGCCCGGACTCTACGTCGGGTGGCATCAGTTCAGGCGCGCTCGAGGCCGCGGGCGGCCGAGACCCGAAACCCTTGTGGCTGACACGTTGACTGTCGGGGTCGTCGTCCTCCCGAAGCCAACCTGTGGTCGGGCTCGGTTCGCGGGTCGCTGGCGGCAGACGACGCCTTCTTGGCGCCGTGCTTGTCGCTCCCGCCTGTTTCGGTGTCACCTCGTGCCGGGTCGGCCTATCTGCGTCGGTGGAAGCTGACCTTGCCGGTGGGATGAGTCGTCATCTCGTAGCGGACGTCGTGGGCCAGGGTGTGGTGTCGGGGGCAGAGGAGGCGGCCGTCGCGGTTGGTTTCGCCGCCTTGGCTCCAAGGCTGCGGATGATGCAGATGACACATGCCCGGTGGCCAGTCGCAGCCCTCGGCGGTGCAGCCGCCTTGCTCGATGGTCGCGACGATGCGTTGGGCCTCGGTGTGGAAACGCTTCTTGCGGCCGAGGTCGAGGACCTTCGACTTCCCGTCGAGCACGGCGGGGATGACCCCGGCCTGACAGGCCAGGCGGCGGGCCTCGGCGGCGGTGATCTTCTCGCCGGTGTCGAGCCGGGCGGCCTTCAAACCGCCGAGGAGTGCTTCGAGGGTCATGGTGACCACGACGGTGGCGTTGACGCCGCCGGCCTTCGGCAACGCGTCGGCGGGGTAGGTCTCGATGTACTCCTGGAACGCCAACCCCATCTTGTGGGCCGTCGGTACGCCGGGCTCGGGTGCCTGTCCGTTGACGGCGGCTTGGTGTTTGGGTGCGGCCTTCGCCAGGAGGGCTTTGCGCAGCATGGCGGCGTGGCGGGAGGAGATGGTGAACTTCCCGTGGCATCTGCCGTGGCCGTCGTCGTGCATCCGGAACATCGCCGCCGCCTCAGCGGCCTGTTCTTCCTGCTCCAACAGTCTGGCTTCGTGGGCGTCGGCTGCGGCGGGGTCGACGACCTCCAGGATCCGTTTCCCCAGGATCCGCAGGGTCTTGGCGTCGTGGTCGGGTGGCTTGGTCGAGCAGCCACTGCTGCGCCTTCGGTGCGACCCACGCCTCGGCGTCGGCGGGGAGTGCGTCGACTGCTCGGACGATCACCGCGGCTTGGTCGACCAGGATCTCGCCGGCGGCGAGTGCCCGGCGTACCGGCTCGTGCGCGTCTGTGTCCAGTGCCTTGGCGAGCTTCACGTCGCGGTGGGTCGCGGCCCGGGTGGTCTTGGTGGCGTGGGCCCACCAGTTCGCGGTGCTCGAAGCACCCGACGCGTCGCCGATCCGGTTCTTCTCGCCGTGGGCGGCGACGCGGAGCTTCAGCTCGGCCACGCGTGCTTCGGCGCGAGAGAGGCGGGTCAGCGTCGCGCGGGTTTCGTCGTCCTGCATCGACCAGGTCGACTGCTCGACCAGCTCATCGAGGAGGTCTTCGATTTCGGCCGCGGCGACCGTGATCGGGTGTCCCCGATGTCTGGTCGATGCGGTGGTGGTCATGGGTCTATTCCAGCAGCGACCACCGACATTTCGGGGTCGGATTCCTGTGCATAACCCGCCTGTTCGGTCACGGTCGGGTAACGGTCTCGGCGGGTTGTCCACAGGCGAGTTTCCCGCTCTACTACAGGGGTCTCGACGACGCGGTCGCTCGTTCCTCGCTCCCGCTGCTCGACCAACGACTACCGACGCGACCGCGTCGAGTTCGCGTGCCGGCTCAGGGGTCTCGACGACGCGGTCGCTCGTTCCTCGCTCCCGCTGCTCGACCAACGAAACCAAGCCGACCACAGGTCGGCGGCCTCCCGATAGGCGCCATCTCCGGCCGGAGATGGGCTGGTCAAGGGCGCGAAGCGGCGAAGCGAACCCTTGACGAGCCCGTCGGAGGCCGACACCATCGCGCCTTCGGGAGGACGACGACACCACAGTCAACGTGTCAGCTACAGGGGTCTCGACGACGCGGTCGCTCGTTCCTCGCTCCCGCTGCTCGACCAACAAACCCTCACTCGTTGGTCGAGCAGGCCGAGCCCCTGGGCGAGGCCGTTGTCGAGACCCCGCAAGCTGGCACGCCAACCCGGCCCCATCACGTTGGGCAGATCGGCTCAGGGGTCTCGACGACGCGGTCGCTCGTTCCTCGCTCCCGCTGCTCGACCAACGAACCCTCACTCGTTGGTCGAGCAGGCCGAGCCCCTGGGCGAGGCCGTTGTCGAGACCCCGCGAGCTCGCACGTGAACCCGGACCCCATCACGTCAGGGCGGATCGGCTCAGGGGTCTCGACGACGCGGTCGCTCGTTCCTCGCTCCCGCTGCTCGACCAACAAAGCCGACCGTTGGTCGAGCAGGCCGAGCCCCTGGGCGAGGCCGTTGTCGAGACCCCGCAAGCCAGCACGCGAACCTGGCCACCAAGGTCTCGACGACGCGGTCGCTCGTTCCTCGCTCCCGCTGCTCGACCAACGAATGGCCCCGTCCGACCACCCCGAGCAACGATCACCGACAAGCAAACTCAGCACGCTGCGAGGCGACGACGGCAGCCATGGCCGCCCGGGCACTGCGCGCCAGGTACGGGAAGCCCAGGAAGCCGTGGGGCATGCGGTGGAAGTCTTCGACGTGCGCCCGGCCACCGGCGGCCACCAGTGCCTCGGCGTACGCAACGCCGCTGTCGTGCAACGGATCGAGGCCGGCCACGACGACGAGGGCCGGGGGTAGATCGGCCAACGACTCCGCGTGCACCGGCGACAGCCGCGGGTCACGTGGATCGGCGGCTGGACCCAGGTAGTGGCCGCGGAAGGCCTCGAGGCTCTCGTGGGAGACGACGATGCCGTGGGCATTCGAACGGAATGACTCGGTCTCGGCCAGCGCCTCGGTCATGTCGGTGACCGGGTAGAGCAGCGCCTGGTGAGCCAGGCGAGGCCCACCTCGATCTCGGGCCAGGATCGCGACGACGGCGGCCAGGTTGCCGCCGGCGCTCTCCCCCATCACCCCGATCCGGCCGGCATCGACGCCCAGCTCCGCAGCATGCTCACCTGCCCACACCAGCGCGCCGTAGCAGTCCTCCACCGCGGCCGGGAACGGATGGGTCGGCGCCAGCCGGTAGTCCACCGATACGACCACCGCCCCGACGTCGCGGGCCACGATGCTCGAGGCCCAGTCGCCCTGCCGCGCGCTCCCCAGCGCGAAGCCACCACCGTGGAAGGCCAGGACGAGCGGCCGCCGGCCAGCCCCGGCGACAGGTGTGTAGACCCGCAGCGGCACGTCACCATGCGGGGCGGCGTACGACGTCGCGGAGACCGCAACACCCTTTGCCAGCCGGCCGAGCACGAGCGACGCCACGCCCGCCGTCGGGGATCACGGCCTGCTGGGCGCGGGCCAGGAGCTCGGCGTCCATCCGGGAGATGCTGAAGATGGGGTGCAGGCGCATGGCCCGGTCGATCACCCGGACCCCGAACGGCACCCTGCTGACCGTCCTGCCCGCCATGCCGCCACGGTACCCAGGCAACGGTCAGTCGACGTCGAGGTCCACGATCGACACGGGGTTGTCGAACTCGGACTCCCGCAGCGACACCTGCGCCTCCCAGGCGCCGGACGCCGGGAAGACGACAGGAGCGGTGTAGGTGCCGGCTCCCACGGGCGACAGCACGAGCGAGCCCAGGTCGACCGACTCGTTGCTGACCGAGACATCAGGGGCGGCGAAAAGGTCGAGTGGCTCTCCGGCCTGGTCCTGGATCTGCAGCGCGAGCGTGTTGGGGCCGCGGGCGCCCGGGTCGAGGGTGATCAGCACCTTGTAGTCACCGATCGGGGTCGACTCGACCCGGTTGGGAGCGGTCGCTGCCGCGGACGGCTCGTCGCGCGGCGACTGGTTGGTCAGGAAGCCGGTGACGCCGAGCACGGCGACGATCAGCAGCGCCTCCACCCGCACCGCACGGCGTACGCCGTCGGCAGCCCGTCGCAGCTCGTCGTGGCCGACAGCGTCGCGGGCCCGCGGCAGCAGCCGGGACCTGTTCCACCAGGCCACGCAGGCCACCAGCCCGACGATGCCGACCTTCACGATCAGCAGCCGGCCGTACGTCGTGCCGAACAGCCCGGACCACGAGCCGATGATCCGCCAGCCGAGCAACGCGCCGGAGACGACGAGCAGCCCCAGGACGCCGGCGGCGACTCCGGAGAATCGGGCCAGGACCTCGGCGGCATCGCGGGTGCGCCCAGCGAGGGACGGCAGGGTCAACGCCAACCCCACGAGACCCCCGAGCCAGACGGCGCCCGCCGCCAGGTGGAGCATGTCGGTGGCGATCAGTAGGGTCACCGGTTCGTAGGCCCGGGTGTGGCCGATGACCGACGGTGCCGTGATCGCGAGACCCGCCCCCAGTGTCGCGAAGTCTCTGGCCCGCGAGGCGAGCAGCCCGAGCACCAGGCCGACCGTGATCACGCCGAGCACGACGAGGTTGTCGCCGACCAGCGAGAGGTCGATCGCATCCGCGCCCAACGCGCCCCCGACGCCGAACCCCTGTTGGTAGGCACCATCCAGCGGCACCACGGCCGCCCAGGCCAGCACTGCCAGGCCCGTCGCTCCCCAGTGGACCCGGGTGAGCACGTCCCGGGCGGCCGTCGAGACCCGTGCACCACCGAGGAGCCAGCACTGGAAGACCACCAGCCCGACCGCCAGCAGCAGGCCGAGGTAGCCCACGGCCTGCACGATCCCCAGTGCCACCCGCATCGACCGAGGGGGATCGGCATCGAAGTCGGGCGGCACGACGGTCTCGCTGGGCGCCCCGATCGAGAAGGTCAGCGACCCGGCGATCGGGTGGCCGTCCGCGGAGACCACGCGGTAGGTGACGACGTACGTGCCGTCGGCGAGCTCGTCGGGCAGGTCGGCGGCGACCACGGTGTCTTTCGACGTGGCCTCGGCCGCGACCGGCTCACCCTGGGCGTCGAAGACACGGATGCTCTGGTCGCTGAGCGAGACCCGTTCGTCGAACGTGAACGTCACGACGTCCGGTGTCTCCGCCAGCACCTCGCCCTCAGCGGGATCGGTGCTGATCAGGCTGGCATGCGCGGAGGCCGGGCTCGCCCCCACCAGCAGGATCAGGGCGTGCAGCAGCGCGACCAGGCCCGCGACGACCAGGAGTCGTCGCGGGCCCGACCGCACTGTGTTCACAGGCAGCGAATCACGCGTCGCGGCGTGAACGCATCAGCGCCATCAGCGCGATCACGATGCCGATCAGGCCTGCCCCCAGGCCGGCCAGGCCGAACGCCACGTTGCTGTCGCTCTCGACCTCGACGGTCCGGGTGGTCGTGGCGGGAGCCTCGCCCTCGGCGGCCGTCTCCTCCGCGGCCTCGCCGTGGCCGTCGTCGCTGGTCGCCTCGGTGATGGTCACCGTCGGGGCCGGGCTCTCCAGCTCGTCGGCGCTCTCGCCCTCGGGGGCGACCTCGGTCCAGCCGGTCTCTCCCTGCACGCACTTCTGCACGACCGGGAAGACCAACGTCTCTCCCGCCGCGTCCGGCAGCTGCAGCGAGAGCTCCATGGCCGCGCGGTAGCCGTCCGCGAGCGGCTGGTCGGCGGTGTAGACCACCTGACCGACGCGCTCGGTGATCGAGTTGCCGTGCGCGTCCTCGACCGGCGTGTCGAGCTGGACCATCTGCTTCTCGACCTGCCAGCCGGGCAGCAGGGTCGGCGTGACAGACAGGATCGGCTCCGGGATCTGGATGTCCAGGGCGGTGGTGGGCGAGCCCTCACAACCGTGGCCGACGCTGAACGTCAGCACGGTGTAGGCCCCCGCCGAGGTGTCGGTGGGGGTGATGGTCACGTGGGCCGAGGCCGGGGCCGCCGCGAGGGCGGCGATCAGCAGTCCGGCTCCGGTGGCCGCGCCGAGGCGCGCGGCAGTACGTCGGTTGATCATGGGGTTTCCTTCGTGGTTGGTGAGACGTGGGATAGGTCAGGCTGCGAGTAGCGCGACCGGCGGTCCACGAAGGGGTACGACGACGAGCGGGCGCCGCAGCGGCAGCTGCGGTGCGACATGAGCGACGGTGTGGCGCAGGGCGGGCGCCGGCAGCAGCCCGGCCTCGGCCCAGGTCAGCACGACCTCGGCGGCGTGCCTGCGCAGCTCCCAGATCAGGGCGGTGGCCAGGGCTCCCCCGACGTGGACGAGCACCATCTGCCAGGTGAGCTCGAGGTAGCCGCCGTGCGCGTGCCCGGCGTGCCCGGCTTGCGGGGCGGGGGCCAGCACGACCAGCCAGCTGTGCAGGAAGAGCTGGGTCAGCGTCAGCGCCGGCACCAGGGCCCACAGGGGCACTCGCCGGCGCAATGCCACCGTGCCCGCAGCGAAGACCAGTCCCCCGGTGGCGCCGATCCAGCCGGCCGACGGCAGGCTGCCTCCGGCCCACGTGTGGGCCGCCACCAGCACCGTCATGATCTCCAGAGTCGCCAGGGCGGCGCGCAGGGAAGCCCTGCGTTGCGGCAGCACCCTGATCGACAGCATGGGCGACATCCTGCCAAGCGGATGTTTCAGCCGCGTGCCGACCCCATGACCAGGCCGTTCGTGGGTGCCAACCGTGCGGCCGGGGCCTCACGGGATCGCAGGTGGATGTTCTGCAGCAGCCCGACGGCCAGCATGCCCGCGAACATCGAGCTGCCGCCGTAGGAGACGAACGGCAGCGGCACCCCGGTGACGGGCATGATGCCGAGGCACATGCCGATGTTCTGGAAGGCCTGGAAGCCGAACCAGCACGCGATCCCCGCCGCGGCGACCTGGCCGAAGACCCCGTCTGCACGGCGGGCGATCACCAACGCGCGCCAGATCACGACCGCCGTCAGCGCGACCAGCACCCCCGCACCGACCAGGCCGAGCTCCTCGCCCGCCACCGTGAACACGAAGTCCGTGTGCTGCTCGGGCACGAACCCCGACTGGGTCTGCGACCCGTCGAAGAGCCCCTGCCCGAAGACCCCACCGTTGCCGATCGCGATGCCGGCCTGCTTCACGTTGTAGCCGGCACCGAGCGGGTCGAGATCGGGGTCCGTGAACGCCAGGAACCGGTCGACCTGGTAGTCCTGCAGGGCACCGCTCGCGACCGAGGCCAGCGCGGCGGTCACTCCACCACCGACCAGCAGCGCCAGCCAGCGCCGCGGGGCACCGGCGGCGGCGAGCACGCCGAAGACGGTTGCCGACAGCACCAGCATCGTGCCCAGGTCCGGCTGCAGCATGATCAGCGCTGCCGGCACGGCCGCGATGCCGAGCATCAGCGCCACCTCCGCGAGCCCGACCTGTCCACGCCAGCGGCCCTCGGCCCGCTCCGCCACGATCAGCGCCATGCCGATCACCACGGCGAGCTTCGCGAACTCCGAGGGCTGGATCGACAGGCCACCGACCATCAGCCACGACTGCGACCCGTTGACGGTGGAGCCCATCGTCAGCACGAGCACGAGACCGACGAGGGAGGCGGCGTACACCAGCGGCGCGATGATGCGCACCCACCGGTGGTCGGTCACCAGCACCGCCGTCAGCAGCCCGATGCCGATCGCGATGTTGACCACCTGCTTCCACAGGTACGCCGTGGGGTCCCCGCCGGTCAGGTCGTCACGGGTGCTGGTCGCCGACCAGACGAGCAGCGCCCCCAGCACGCTCAGGCCCAGCACGGCAGCCAGGAGCACCCAGTCGAGAGCAGGTACGCGGCGCATCAGTCCCCCTTGCCGGATCGTGCCGGCGGCAGGATCGAGCCGTCGTTGCGGAAGTTGGGCAGCTCGTCCGGCGGCGTCACCCCGGGGATCGCCGCGCGACCGGGCACGACCCGCTCGCCGGTGATGCCGTAGAGCGACTCCCAGATCGCCCGGATGCCATCGCCGGTGGTGCCCGAGCCGGTGCCGCCCTGGCTGACCATCATGACCACGACGTAGTCATCGGAGTACGACGCGACCCACGATGTCGACTGCTTGCCGTAGACCTCGGCGGACCCCGTCTTCGAGCGGATCTCGACCTCGTCGAGCGGGAAGCCGCCCATCTTCCAGGCCATGGTGCCCTGGCGGGTGACGCCCTTGAGCGCCTCGTCGATGTAGCCGATGACCCGGTCGGGCACGTCGACCTCGCCGACCTTCTTGGGCGGGATATTGCGGATCACGGTGCCGTCCGGCGCCACGACCGCCTTGCCGATCCGGGGCGCGTAGAGCGTGCCGCCGTTGGCGATGGCGGCGTAGCCGCGGGCCAGCTGCAGGGGCGTGACGATGGTGTCGCCCTGGCCGATGGCGAAGTTGACCGCATCACCGGCACGGTAGGCGTAGCCCTCGGCGCAGAACTCCCTTGCGAACAGGTAGACGAAGTCGCTCGTCTTCGCGTCTTGCGGCTTGCCGGCGAGCTCGCAGTAGTAGTCCTTCTGGGAGTTGAAGTAGGCGAGCTTCCACGAGCGGTCCGCGATCCGTCCCGGCGCCTCGCCCGGCAGGTCGATGCCCGTCTCGCGACCGAAGCCGAACTGCTTGGCCTCGGCCACCAGCGGGTCCTTGGCGTCGACGTCCGCGACATCGCTGCCGAACCGCTCCCAGAAGTCGTAGCCGATGCGGTAGAAGAAGGTGTTGCAAGAGACCTCGAGAGCTCGGGCGAAGGTGATGTAGCCCTCCGCGTTCGACTCGTAGTTCTTGAAGTCGCGGTTGCCGACATGCAGCGACGACGAGCAGTTGAGCTCGGTGTCGGTGCTGTAGCCGTTGGTCAGCGCACCGGCTGTCATGAACGGCTTCCAGGTCGACCCCGGCGCGAACTGGCCCTGGGTCGCACGGCCGAGCAGCGGAGTGCCCGCCCTCTCGGAGTAGAGTCCACTGAGCTGCTTCTTGGTGATGCCGCCCACCCACAGGCCCGGGTCGTACGTCGGCTGGCTGGCCATTGCGACTACGCGGCCCGTGTCCGCCTCCAGCACGATCGCGGCGCCGGAGTCGGCGGCGTAGGGGCGACCGGTCACGGGGTCGACCTTCGCCCGCGCGACCGCGATGGCGTCGGCCAGCTGCCGCTCGACCACGCTCTGCACCTTCGCGTCGATCGAGGTGACCAGCGTGTCGCCGGGCTGGCTGAGGATCTCGCTGTCGTCGCCGAGCACCCGACCCATGGAGTCGACCGCGACGTTGCGGTAGCCGGGCATTCCCCGCAGCCAGGCGTCGTACTGCTGCTCGACGCCGGCGCGGCCGACCGTCGAGGAGCCGTTGATGGAGCGGTCGCCGGCCGCCTTCGAGAGCTCGAGCTCGTCCTCGGTCACGGGACTGAGGTAGCCGAGCAGGTGGGCGGCGTTGATGCCGAACGGCTGAGGGTAGGCGCGCACGCTCTGCTGCTCGACGACCACGCCTGGGAAGTCCTCCGGCTGCTCCTCGATCCGGATCGCGACCGAGCGGTCGACGTCCTGGGCGACCGGCACCGGCTGGAAGGGAGAGCCGTTCCAGCACACCCCCGGCTCGCTGCCGTCCTGTCCGCAGGTGACCAGCAGCTTGTCGATCCGCCGCGGGCGCAGGTCGATCTGCTTGCCCACCCTCGTGAGCAGCCGCTCGCGCTGCTTCTCGTCCATCCGGTCCAGCACGCCGCGGTCGAGCGAGACGACCCACGACATCCGGTTGGTGACCAGGGGACGGCCCATGTCGTCGACGATCAGGCCGCGCTCCGGCTGCACCACGATCTCCCGCACCGACTGGGCCGCGGCCTGGGCGGTGTACTCGTCACCGCTGACGACCTGGAGGTAGTAGAGCCGCGCGAAGAGAGTGGCGAAGAGCGCGAACACCGTCGCCTGGATGACGACCAGCCGCAACCGGCTCGCGGTCGACGAGCTCACGTCGCGTGCTCGGGTTCGAGCCGCACGAACATCGCCATCACGGCGGGCAGCACCAACGGTGTCAGCAGCAGGTCCCACAGCACCGCGATCGCGATCACCTGGAGCAGGTCCGCCACGGCCAGCGGCGGGTCGCGCAGGAGCACGCCGGACAGGGCGAAGACGGAGGTGCCGAGGAACGACGAGGCGCCCACCGCGGCGACGACGACGCGTCGCCGGTCGGTCTGGCGTCGAGGCGGGCGTCCTGGGACACCCGGCCGGCGACGTAGCCGACGAGGAGCAGCGCAAGCGCCCAGCGACCGGCGACGTGGTCGGCGGGCGGCACCAGGTCGAGCAGCACCCCGCCGGCGAAGCCGAGCACCATGCCGAACTCGGCGCCGCGCACCAGCGCCGCGCCGACCACGACCAGCAGCACCAGGTTGGGCACGACGCCGTGCCACGAGAAGTGCGAGAACACCGACATCTGGAGCACCAGGGCGAGCGACACCGTGGCGCCGGCTGCCGCCACGCGGGCCGACGTCATCGCAGGCTCCCATCTGCTTCGATCAGGGCTCGGTCGCTCTCGGTGCCGGACGGCACCACGACGCCGACCACGTCGAGCGCCCCGAAGTCCACGAACGGCTCGATCTCGGCGCGCTGCGTCTGGTCGCGCAGGCTGGTGAAGACCTTGGTGACGCGGCCGATCGGTACGCCGGTGACATAGGGCGCGCCGCCCTCGCTGCCCCAGGTGAGCACCGTGTCGTGCTTGGCCGGCACCACGTGCTCGTCCACGAGCTCGAGGTCCAGTCGGCCATCGTCGCCGATCACGCCACGACCGCGGAGGAAACCGACCTCCATGCTCCCGCCGACGCGGCCGCCGACGGTGGAGTCCGCATCGATGATCAGCAGCACGGTGGCCGTGGTCCGGGTGACGCGCAGCACGCGGCCGACCAGACCGTCGTCGTTGAGTACGGTCAGGTCGGGCACCAGCCCGGCGTCCGACCCGGCATCGATGGTCACGGTGCTCGAGAACGACTGCGACGGGCCCAGCCCCACCACCCGCGCCGGCACCAGTGCATGGCTGAGCGTGCCGGCCGCTGCGGTCAGCCCTTCGAGCTCGGCGAGGCGGTTGCGGTCGAAGTCCGAGGTGCGCACCTGGGAGCGGAGCTCGGCGTTCTCGGCCTCGAGGTCGTCGACCTCGTCGCGCAGCGAGTCGCGGCTCTGGAACCAGTCGGGGATCGAGGTGATCGGCCGGACCACCACGGAAGCAGCCGTCTCGGCCGGCCCGAACAGCTCGCCGAGCCCACGACGGGCCGGCTCGAGCGCGGAGTCGGTGCTGTCGTTGAGGTCGAGCGTGATCAAGGTGACGCAGGCCAGCACGAGAGCGATGACGAGCCCGCGTGGCGGCTCACCGCGACCGCGTTGCGGCCCGCGGGCCATCCCGCGCCACTCGCGCCGCTGCATCAGAAGCGCCTCTTGTCGGAGACCAGCACCTGCTGCAGCGCCTCGAACTCCTCCACGCACCGGCCCGCACCCATGGCCACCGAGAGCAAGGGATCGTCGGCGACGTGCACGGGCATACCGGTCTCATGGCGCAGCCGCTCGTCGAGCCCGCGCAACAGCGCACCGCCACCGGTGAGCACGATGCCGCGGTCCATGATGTCGCCCGCCAGCTCGGGCGGGGTCTGGTCGAGGGTGGACCGGACGGCGTCGACGACCGCGTGCAGCGGCTCCTCGATCGCCTCACGGATCTCGGCGCTGGAGACGCTGACGGTGCGGGGCAGGCCGGACACCAGGTCGCGGCCGCGGATCTCGGCCTCGGGTTCGTGGGTCATCGGGAACGCGGAGCCGAGGGTCACCTTGACCTCTTCGGCGGTCGCCTCGCCCAGCATCAGCGCGTGCTCCTTCTTCATCCACGCCACGATCGCCTGGTCGATCTCGTCGCCGGCGGTGCGCACGGACAGGGAGGTGACGATGCCGCCGAGTGAGATCACCGCGACCTCGGTGGTGCCCCCGCCGACGTCGACCACCATGTTGCCGGTGGCCTGGTGCACGGGCAGCCCGGCACCGATGGCGGCCGCCATCGGCTCCTCCACGATGTAGACCCGGCGGGCACCGGCCTGGTAGCCGGCCTCCTTCACCGCACGCTGCTCGACCGGCGTGATACCGCTCGGGCACGCAGATCACCATCCGCGGCTTGGCGAAGTAGCGGCGCCGGTGCACCTGCTGGATGAAGTAGCGCAGCATCTGCTCGGTGGCGTCGAAGTCGGCGATCACGCCGTCCTTCAGCGGCCGGATGGCGCTGATGTTGTCGGGGGTGCGACCGATCATCCGCTTGGCGTCGTGGCCGACGGCCAGCATCTCGCCGGTGCTGTCGTTGAGGGCCACCACGCTGGGCTCGTCGAGCAGCACGCCCTTGCCGCGGACGTAGACCAGCGTATTGGCGGTGCCGAGGTCCACAGCCATGTCACGGCCGATGAAGCTGTTCGCCATGCGCGCATGCCTCGCAAGCTCGTCCGTGCGCCGGGGAAGGGGTGATGCGTACGACGCGCGCACGCTCCCGCCGTACCGCTGCGAGCCTAGGTTTCGAGCCCGGAGCAATCGGCGCAGGCACGCCGAAGCGGCGGTCAGTGCGCCGCCTGACCAGCCGTTATTCGACGATCGGCGCCGGATCCGGCCGGCCTTCCCACTCCTGCGCGTTCGTCCTCGGGCACGTCGACGCAGGGCCCGGAGGCGTCGAGCAGCACGTAGTCGCCCTGCCCCGGCAGCTCGGAGAACCGCACCTCCAGCTCGCCCTACAGCGCCCCCGAGCGTCCGGCCACCCGGGCGCTCGCCCGGCGTCGCGTCGCTCAGCCCGGCCGCCTCGAGTGCCGGCGCGAGCGCGTCGAGGTACGGCCGCGCAGCGCTGGGCCCGGCGTCGATGCGGGCCGAGGCCCGATAGCGGAAGTTGCGGTGCCCCTCCGGGAACACCGAGTGCACACCCCTCCCAGTGGCCGGTGGCGGTGCGCACCCGGCCCGTCAGCACTGTCGACGCGTCGGCTGCCAGGGTCGCGACCAGCGCGCGCACGTCGGCTCGCTGCGCCTCGAGCCTCGCGCTGGGGCCGGCCGGATCGTCCACGTCGTCTCCTGGGTCGTCACATGCCGCCACGGCGCTGATCAGCAACAGTGCCAGCACCCATGATCTCAACGCGTCACCTGCGTGGTCGGGTCGCGGTCGTGCTCGGGATCCTGCACGCCGCCCCACCACGGGTCGTAGTTGTGCTCGGCGTCGGTCGACGCCGTCGTAGTTGCCGTTGACGATCTGGCTGAGGTTGTGGAGCGACTCGGTGCCGTGGTCGAAGTAGAGCGAGTGCTGCTCGCAGGCTGCGGTGGTCACCGCGCGTGACCGACTCGGCCTCGAACCGGATCGCACCGAAGTCGTCCTCCGCCGGGTCGTCGCCGAGTCCGGCGCCGAGCAGGGTCTCGCCGTGCACCCAGCCGTGGTTGGCCGAGGTAGGTGATCGGATCGCGGCTGTTGGCCGCGGCCCAGACGTGGTCGGGGTCCAGGCCGGTGTCGCTCGCGTGGTCGGTGTCGCCACCGACGCCCGGGCTGCCGACGAAGATGATGTCGTCGGTCGCGAGGCCGTCGTCGTGCGCACCGTGACCGGTCGTGGTCGAGCCGTAGCTGTGGCCGATCGTCGTCAGGTGTGCAGGGTCTCCGTCGCGGCTGTCGCGCAGCCCGTCGATCGTGTCGGAGAGCGCTCCGCCGCCCTCGGTGGCCGCGCCCTCGGTGAGCACGCCGACGCCGTCCCAGCCCTCGCCGGTCCAGGGCAGGTTGTCGGGGGCGTCGTAGCCGATCCAGAACATGGTGGCGTTGGTCTGGGTGCCGTCGAGGAAGCGGGTCGACTCGTAGATCGTCGCGCGCGCGATCGGCGTGGTATGGCGCGCTCTGGGCGTCGGTGCCGAAGCCCGGCACGACCACGGCGACGTTGTCGGCGGTGTCGAGGTTGCCGGCGGAGACCGCGACCCGGCCGTCGCCGTCGAACGCCGCCGGGTCGTAGATGTAGAGCTGGCTCTCGATCGGCTCGCCGGTGACCGGGTCGACCCGGCCCTCGATGGTCTCGATCGCGCGGTCGGCGGCGCGGGCGTTGTCGAGCCACTGGCGCTCGTCGTCGGTCAGCAGGCCGCGGTGCTCGAGCAGCCCCCAGTCGGCGAGGTCGCGGTCGAGCGCCACGGTGTTGGCGTCGTCGCGGGCTTGCGCCGGGATGCCGTCGAGGTTGCCGATCGCACCCGGGCCGGCCGCGATGATCGCGAGCTGCTGCTCCCTGGTGAGGCCGTCCCACCAGGTGTTGACCTCACCCGGCGTCGCGCCCGCCGGCGGCTTGGTCGCGAGCGCCGCATCGGCCGGGTCCGCGACGCCGCCGTAGACGCGGTCGACCTGCTCGAGTGTCAGCACCCGCTCGAACGCGTCGGTCATCTCCTGCTCCTCGGCGGAGACGTCGGCCACCCACGTCACCACGTCGGCGTCGAAGCCGATCACCTGCCTCCGCACCCGGTCGCAGTCGCCCTGGATGACGGGCCGCGTCGGCCTCCGTGGCCCGTGCCGCCTGCTCCCGCAGTAGCGCGATCTGCTGCACCAGGTGCTGGCGGCGCTCCTCGAGATCCACCCGCCGGGTCTTCAGGCCCGGTCAGCTCGGTCGCGTGGGCGTCCACCCGCCGGGCCACCCCGCGCAGGGCGAGCGACATCGCGTCGGCGCGGCGGCCGATGGGTGCGATCGACGAGTGGTACGCCGTCGCGCCCTGCCCGCCCCAGTCACCGACTCGTGCGCCGCCGGCCACGAAGCTGCCGAGGTCGTCGAACTGAGCGGAGGCCGCCAGCAGCTGGCCGCCGCAATCGCCGATCGCATCGGGGTCGACCACGAGCGCCGGGACGACGCGGGGCTCGGGAGGCAGCGTGATCGCTGTCATCGCTTCTCCCGCAGGTAGGGCATCAGCAGGACCAGCCGCATCCCCTGCACCTCGTCGCTGCTCGACGTAGTCGCGGATCGCGGCGCGCAGGCCATCGGCCCGCGCCTCGCAGTCGCCACCGAGGGCGTCGGTGAACCGCTCCCAGCTCGTCGTGAACCGGGAGGCGACAGCGGACACGGAAGGCGTGAACCCCGATGTTGACGCGCCGCCGATCTGGCGCGATGCGGCGAGCACGTCGAGGTGCTGCTCGTCCCAGCCCCGGGAGGTGACGCCGACGCTCGTCGGCACGACCTCCATCAGCCCTCAGCCCCCCGGCCGGTCAGCTCACGGGCCCGTGCCTCTCCGACCTCCATGGGCTCCGTCGACACGGTGAGCAACAGGAGCTCCGAGCCCTCAGCGAAGGACACGCTGACCCGAAGTCCGCCGTGCACCCCGGTCAGCCGCTCGACCCCGACGCCCGCACGCCGGCGCAGGTCCCAGCCGGCTCGCTCGAGCTCGATCCGCAGCCGGACCAGCGCGTCGAAGCCGTCCGAGCGGGTCGCGGACGACCTTGCCACCGCGCGAACGCTGCTCGGTGAGTCACCGAAGCCCAGCCGCGCCTCGGGCCGCTCCGCAGCCCCGGCCTCCACAACGGACCACATTCGGGCCGCCTCGGCCACCACCCGGATCAGGGCAGCGTCGACCTCGTCCGGCGGCACCTCCGCGGGCAAATTCGCCGGCAGGTGCCCCCGGCGGCAGCAGGACGATGTCGACGTCAGGGTGCCGTCGGCGGACCTCAGCGAAGAACGGGTCGTCGATCGAGTCGGTCGGGGGTCGCAGCTCCATGCCAGGAGCCTGCCCCTGGCAGCAGGACGGAAACCGACGTCTCGTTGGCTGTGGAAAGCCCTACAGGTTCGGGAACCAGATCGCGATCTCGCGCTCGGCGGACTCGGCGGAGTCGGAGCCGTGCACGAGGTTCTCGCGGTTGGAGAGCGACAGGTCGCCGCGGATGGTGCCGGGAGCGGCCTTGCGGCCGTCGGTGGCGCCGTTGATCGCGCGGACCACGTCGATCGCCTCGTCGCCCTCGAGCACCAGGGCGACCATCGGACCGCTGGTCACGAACGTGCGCAGCGGCGGGTAGAAGTCGCGCTCGACGTGCTCGGCGTAGTGCTGGTCGGCCAGGTCACCGGTGATGGTGCGGTGCTCCATCGCCACGATGGTCAGGCCCTTGGCCTCGAACCGGGAGAGCACCTCGCCGACCAGTCCGCGGCGGACGGTGTCGGGCTTCAGCAGGACCAGGCTGCGTTGCGTCATGCCGCGACCCTATCCAGCGAGATCCTCGGCCCTGCTGGCGACGTCCTCCGGCACGTCGTCGTGCGAGTCGTCGCCCGGAGACCGGGCGCATCGGCGACCCGGCGGATCGGGATCACGCCGGCCCACACGCCGGCCTCGACGTCCTCCGGCTCGTCGACCGGTCCCCCGGCGCGCACCTTCATCGACGCCTCGTGCAGCGGCACCGCGAGCACCGAGGTCGCAGCCAGCTCCTTGCGGGTGCTGGCGCCGCAAGGTGGCCGACCGGCCGGGGATCATGTGGTCGACCGTGAGCGCCAGCGCGTGCAGCATCTCCTCGGGGTCCTCCACGATGCCGCGCCGCACCGATCACGACCGCGGAGCGGTAGTTCATGGAGTGGTGGAACGCCGACCGTGCGGCGACGAGACCGTCGATCTCGGTGATGGTCACGCAGACGACGGTTGTCGCGCGAGCGACGCAGCCAGCCGGCCGCCACCGAGCCGTGGATGTAGAGCGTGCCGCCAGCGTCGGGACCGTCGAGGTCGACGGCGAACGCCACCGGGAGCACGACGGGGTGCCCGTCGGCGACCACCGCGACGTGCGCGACCAGGGCGTCGCTGAGCAGCCGGTGCAGCGACTCGCGATCGTCGACGGCGCGGTTGCGGCCGCGGGTGACAGTGGTGCGGGGCGACGGGGAGAGCGGGATCTCGACGGACATGCGACTATCGTGTCCGAGAAGTGGCCAGTGGGCACGGGCCAATTTCCGGCGATCTCGACAGGACACTATGGCGCTGCTCCCGCTCCCGCTCCGGCTGGACCGCGCCAGCAGCCTCCCCCTGCGCACCCAGTTGGCCGACCAGATCCGAGAGATGGTCACGTCCGGGTCGGCAGCTGTCGGAGACCGACTGCCCAGCAGTCGCGCGCTCGCGACCGACCTCGGCGTCTCTCGCGCCCTGGCCGAGCAGGCCTACGACCAGCTGGTGGCGGAGGGGTGGCTGGAGGGTCGACACGGGTCGGGCACCTACGTCGCCGCCAGCGGTACGCCGCGCTCGGCGCACCGACGCCGCGCCGCGCCGCCGCGACCGCCACTGCCGCTCCGGCTCGGCACGGGCACCCCCTGGATCGACCCGCGGCACGCGGCGGCCTGGCGGCGAGCCTGGCGGGACGTGTCCTCGGCCACCCCACCGAGGGGCTACCAGGACCCGCGCGGCCTGCCAGAGCTCAGGGTCGAGCTGGCCGCCCACCTGGCGCGCACCCGCGGCCTCCACGCCGACCCCGAGGAGCTCCTCGTCACCGGCGGGACCGTCGCCGGCCTGCGTCATCTGCTGGCGGCGCTCCCACCCGGACCGATCGCGCTCGAGGACCCCGGCTACGTTGCGGCAGCGCAAGCCATCGTCATCGCCGGCAGGCAGGTGCGGGACCTGCCCGCAAGGGGCCCGCACACCGACCTGACCGGTTGCGTGGCGGCGTACGTGACCCCTGCCCACCAGCACCCGCTCGGTCCGGTGATGTCCGGCCCGGACCGGCTGACGCTGCTGGCCTCCGCTCGGACCGCCGAAGCGCTCGTGATCGAGGACGACTACGACTCCGAGTTCCGCTACGACGTCGCGCCGGTGCCCGCACTGGCCAGCCTCGACCGGGAGCGGGTGGCCTATCTCGGCACCGCCAGCAAGTCGGTGCTGCCGAGCCTGCGGCTGGGCTGGCTGGTGCCGCCCGCCGAGCTGCTGGGAACCGTCAACCGGATCCGTGAGGTGACCCACGACGCCGTGCCCTGGCCCGTGCAGCGGGCCTTCCTCTCCCTGTTGCGCGACGGCTACGTCGACAAGGTGGTGCGCTCCGCGCGTCGTGTGTACGCCGCTCGGGCCCCTCGGGTCGAAGCTGCCCTGGCGCCGTACGGCGAGATCGCGGGTCCCGTCGCCGGCATGTACGCCACCGTGCTGATGCCGGTCGAGCGCGCGGCCCGGGCCCACCGCGCGGCCCTCGCCGCGGGGTTCGAGGTGCCGTTGCTCGTCGACAACTGCCGCAGCAACCGCCTCGGAGGGCTCGTGCTGGGGTTCGGCGGCTGCACCGACGAGGAGCTGGACCGTGCGCTGGCGGTCCTGGTCGACGCCCTGGCTACCTGATCACGCGGGGTCGCTGCCGAGAGCGGCGTAGGCCGCTGCCCGCTCGCGTTCGATCTTGCGGCCGAGGAAGTAGGCCGACCCCCACAGCAGAGCGAAGACCGGGCCGAGCACGAACATGATCGTCACCACGAGGCCCAGCGCGATCGCCCAGAACTGGATCACCCAACCGAGCAGGTAGCCCCACTCACGGCGCAGCAGCCCGGCGACGACGAGGCACGCCACCATCAGCCCGAGACCGACCGCCAGCGCGGTCCGCGCCGGCACGTCGGCGATGGTGATCATCACCGGAGTCGTCAGGCCGAGCGTGATCGCCTCGAGTGCCAGCACCGCCGCGCACATGCCGCGCCGCGGGGAACGCTGAGCCCCGCTCACGAGCGCTGCCTCGTCAGCAGCGAGCGAGCCTCACCGACCGTGACCACCGAGCCGGTGACGAGCACCGCTCCGGAGCCGAGCGGGTCGCCGAAGGCCTCCCCCGCCTCGGCGAGCGCCGCCGCCTGGTCGATGGCGTCGGCGAGGCGGGGCACGACGGTCACCCGGTCCTCGCCGTAGATCTCGATCGCGGTCGCCGCCAGCTCCTCGGCCGGCCGGGCGCGGGAGGTGGAGTTCTGGGTGCAGATCACGTGGGCGAAGTGCGGTTCGAAGGCCGCCAGCACCCCCTCGTCGTCCTTGTCGGCCATCACGCCGACCACCCCGATGAGCGGCGAGAACTGGAACGAGTCGTCGAGCGCAGCGGCGACCGCCGCGGCGCCGTGCGGGTTGTGGGCGGCGTCGAGCACGATGGTGGGGCTGCGCCGGATGACCTCGAGCCGACCGGGCGAGGTGACGCTCGCGAACGCCTCGCGCACGACGGCGTCGTCGAGCGGCTGGTCGCCGGCGAAGGCCTCCACCGCGGCCAGCGCGACCGACGCGTTCTGGGCCTGGTGGGCGCCGTACAGCGGCAGGAAGACCTCGTCGTAGGACTGGCGCAGACCCCGCAGCGTCATCACCTGCCCGCCGACGGCCGGCGCCCGGGAGGTGACGCCGAACTCGACGCCCTCACGGGCCACGGTCGCGCCGACCTCCTTGACCCGCGCGAGCAGCACGGCCGCCACCTCGCGACTCTGCTCGGCCAGGATCGCGAACGAACCCGGCTTGATGATCCCGGCCTTCTCGACGGCGATCTCCTCCGGTGTGGTGCCGAGGTACTTCGCGTGGTCGACCGCGATCGGCAGCACGACCGCCACCGCCGCGTCGATGACGTTGGTGGCGTCCCAGGCCCCGCCCATCCCGACCTCGACCACGGCGACGTCCACCGGGGCGTCGGCGAAAGCGGCGTACGCCATGCCGACGATGGTCTCGAAGAAGGAAAGCGGGAACGGCTCGGAGGCGTCGACGATGTGCGTGTACGGCGCGATGTCGTTGAACGCCCGCACGAACTCCTCGTCGGTCAGCGGCTCGCCGTCGACACTGATCCGCTCGGCTCATCCGCTCGACGTGCGGTGAGGTGAAGCGTCCGGTGCGCAGGTCGAGAGCGCGCAGCAGCGTGTCGATCATCCGGGAGGTCGAGGTCTTGCCGTTGGTGCCGGTCAGGTGGATCGCGGGGTACCCCTGCTGAGGGTCGCCCAGCAGCGTGGCGAAGGCCCGGATCCGGTCCAGCGACGGCTCCAGCCTGGTCTCCGGCCAGCGCGACAGGAGCGCGTCCTCGACCTCGGCGTAGGTCTCGGCCAGCCGCGGCCCGGTCGTCTCACTCATGGTCCGCCGAGTCTAGGACCCACCAAAGTGGAACACGTTCTAGAGTGGCGCGATGACCTCCCTCAACCAGCGCTTCGATGCGCTCCGAGCCGCGCAGCCGGCGAGCACCGACGACCTGGACGCCCTCTGGACCGACCTGGCTCCGGTGACCGTCGAGGAGATCCTCGGCGCCTGGCGTGGCGGCGACTTCAGCACCGGCCACGTCGCCAGCACCGTGCTCGAGCAGGTGCGCTGGCACGGCAAGACGTTCGTCTCCGCGCTCGACGCCAAGCCGCTGATGTGTCGTGACGACGACGGCGAGCTCTACTCCAACCTCAAGGCCGGCGGCGACGGCGAGGCATCGCTGTGGCCGGTCGAGTTCCGCGGCGAGACGACGGCGACGATGGTCTACGACCGGATGCCCGTCTTCGACCACTTCAAGAAGGTCGACGACGCGACGCTGATGGGGATCATGAACGGCAAGCTGCAGGCGGCCTTCGGGGTCAGCGACCTCTACTACTTCTGGCTCGAGAGGGACCACCGATGAAGACCACCGTTGCGATCATCAACCAGCAGGGCGGCGACTTCGCGTTCGAGGAGGTCGACCTCGAAGGGCCCGCGCGCCGACGAGGTGCTGGTGCGGATCGTGGCGACCGGCCTGTGCCACACCGACATCACCATGAAGGGCTTCCTGCCCGAGGAGATGTTCCCGAACGTCTTCGGCCACGAGGGCGCCGGCGTCGTCGAGGAGGTCGGCGCCGACGTCACCGGCATCGCCGTGGGCGACCACGTCGTGCTGAGCTTCCGGTCCTGCCGCACCTGCGCGAAGTGCACCGCCGGCCTGGTCGGCTACTGCGACTCGACGCTGATGATCAACTACATGGGCATGCGGATGGACGGGTCGACGACGTACACGCGCGACGGCGCGCCGGTCTTCGGGTCGTTCTTCGGCCAGTCCAGCTTCTCCCAGCACGCCATCGCCTACGCCGACAACGTGATCGTCGTCGACAAGTCGCTCGACCTGACCACCCTGGCGCCGTACGGCTGCGGCTTCCAGACCGGCGCCGGCACCGTCCTCAACGTGATCAAGCCCGGCCCCACCGACAGCCTGGTCGTGTACGGCGTCGGCGCGGTCGGCCTGGCCGCGCTCGCCGCTGCCGCCACCCTCGAGACCGGTCCCGTGGTCGCCGTCGACCTGATGCCGAGCCGCCTCGAGCGCGCGGCCGAGTTCGGCGCGATCGGCATCAACCCCGCCGAGCTCGGCGATGCCTCGGTCGTCGACCGGGTCAAGGAACTGACCGGAGGCGGCGCGACGTACGGCATCGACACCACCGCCGTGCCCGCCGTGGTGAAGCAGGCGCAGCAGTCGCTCGGCATCCGCGGCACGCTGGTCGTGCTCGGCCTCGGCGCCGAGGAGTACGTCGTCGACGCCATCGACATGCTGCAGAACGGCAAGATCGTGAAGGGCTCCATCGAGGGCGACTCCGACCCTCAGGAGATGGTGCCGCGCCTGATCGCCCTGAACGCCGCCGGCCAGTTCCCGGTCGACGACCTGATCGCGACCTACCCCTTCACCGAGATCAACACCGCCGTCGCCGACGTGCTCGCCGGAAAGGTCGTCAAGCCCGTCCTCGTCTGGTGAGTTGCTCGGGGTGGTCGGCACCACCGGTCACATCGGTGCCACACCGGCGACGTTGGGTCACAGACCGCAGATTTCCGGGCCGAAATGGCGCGTTCATGACCACACGTGGGGGCGAAGCCGCCGCCCGGCCCGACCACACGTCGGCGGCCTTCCGATAGGCGCCATCTCCGGCCGGAGCCGGCGCAGTCAAGGGCGCGAAGCGAACCCTTGACGGCGTCGGTGGAGGCCGACACGCTCGCGCCTTCGGGGAGGATGACCTCGACCACAGGCAACGTGCCTGCTACAGAGGCTCGACCAACGTAGTCAGTGGATCACCAGGTTGGCCATGTCGACGACGGGCCGGTAGCCGAGGGCCTCGTAGATCTTGTTGGACGTCGGGTTGGCCTGGTCGGTGAACAGGCACACCTGGGCGCTCTGGTCGCGGAGCACCTGAGACACCTGTGCCACCGCCGCGCTGGCGTAGCCCCGGCCGCGCTGCTCCTTCGGCGTGTAGACCGGCCCGACCCTGGCCACGCCGAAGACGGGCAGGTTCGCGCCGGTCAGGTGGACAGGGTGACCATCGGTGTCCTCCCAGAACCACAGGCGACCCTGGTCGATGCGCGCCAGCATCATCGGTTCGTCCTGCGGCTCGAGCGGACCGTGCGGTGCGGTCCGGCCGGCCTGCTCGGCCGCGTCGCTCTCGAACGCACCGAACCACTCCAGGGCGAGGTCGACGTCGTCGGGCACGGCCAGACGGAGGCGCCCGGGCACACGCGGCGGTGCGACCAGATCGCCGAGCAGGTGCAGCCGCATCCGCTCCTCGACCTCGGCGCGTCCCCCGGTGAGCCGAGCGGTCTCCTCGGCGACCACCTGGGTTGTCGGCAGCGCCCCGTTGACGGCCCTGACCTCTTCGCCGCGCTCGTGCAGCGCCCGCGCGAGAGCCACGGCGCCGTCGGTGCGGCATCGGCAGGAGGTAGAGCCAGTACGGCGGCGTCGGGGCCGGTCCGCATGCCGGCCCCGACCACCTCGACCGTCCTGGCGCACCGCCACCCACCACCTCGGGCCGGCGCCCGTCGGCAGCTGGCGTCCACCGCCCGGTGGGTCACCGTCGACACCACGGTGTTGAGCACGGGGTCGGCCGCCAGGTGCTCGCCTGCGACCTCGAGGAAGGCACTCGGATCGTCGAAGAACTCCAGTTCGGCCACCGATGCAGGCTAGTGCTCGTCCGCCCTGGTCAGCCGCCTATTTATCCGGCAGGCGGCCACCCCTAGAATTTGGTCCATGACCGAGACCACTGACGCCCAGGCACCGGAGACGACGAGCACCGATCAGCGTGCCGTCGTCGTACCGGACAAGCCGGCGCTCGAGGGTCTCGAGGAGAAGTGGTCGGCGCAGTGGAAGGCCGACGACACCTACAAGTTCGACCGCACGCAGCCGCGCGCCAACGTGTTCTCGATCGACACTCCCCCGCCGACCGTCAGCGGCAGCCTGCACGTCGGGCACGTCTTCTCCTACACCCACACCGACCTGGTCGCGCGGTTCCAGCGGATGCGCGGCAAGTCGGTCTTCTACCCCATGGGCTGGGACGACAACGGCCTGCCGACCGAGCGTCGCGTCCAGAACTACTACGGCGTCCGGTGCGACCCGACCCTCCCGTACGACGCCGAGCTTCACGCCGCCCGGAGAAGCCCGACCCGAAGAAGCAGATCCCGATCAGCCGGCCCAACTTCGTCGAGCTCTGCGAGCGCCTCGTGGAGGAGGACGAGCAGATCTTCGAGTCGCTGTGGCGCACGCTCGGGCTCTCCGTCGACTGGAGCGAGACCTACACGACGATCGGCCCGAAGGCCCAGGCCATCAGCCAGAAGGCGTTCCTGCGCAACTTCGCCCGCGGCGAGGCCTACCTCCAGGAGGCGCCGACGCTCTGGGACGTCACGTTCCAGACCGCCGTGGCCCAGGCCGAGCTCGAGGCGCGTGACTACGCCGGCCACTACCACCGGGTCGCCTTCCACAAGCCCGACGGCGAGACGGTCTTCATCGAGACCACCCGGCCCGAGCTGATCCCCAGCGTGGTCGCCCTGGTCGCCCACCCCGACGACGAGCGCTACCAGCCGCTGTTCGGCACCACCGGTGAAGAGCCCGGTCTTCGGCGTCGAGATCCCGGTCCTGCCCCATCCCCTGGCCGAGATCGACAAGGGCGCCGGCATCGCGATGTCCTGCACGTTCGGCGACCTCACCGACGTCACCTGGTGGCGCGAGCTCAACCTGCCGGTCCGCACCCTCATCGGCCGCGACGGCCGGATGTCGCGCGACACCCCGCTCTGGCTGGCTCACGGCGCGGCCGCCGACGGCGTACGAGGACCTCAAGGGCAAGACGGCGTTCTCGGCCCGCGAGGCGATGGTCGAGAAGCTGCGCGCCTCCGGCGACCTCGACGGCGAGCCCGACCCCGACCCAGCGCAAGGCCAACTTCTACGAGAAGGGCGACAAGCCGCTCGAGATCGTGGCCACCCGCCAGTGGTACCTCCGCAACGGCGGCCGCGACGCCGCCCTGCGCGACGAGATGGTCGAGCGCGGCGCGGAGATCGAGTGGATGCCCGGCCACATGCGCCACCGCTACGACAACTGGGTCAACGGCCTCAACGGTGACTGGCTGATCTCGCGGCAGCGCTTCTTCGGCATCCCGTTCCCGGTCTGGTACCCCCTCGGCAGCGACGGCGAGCCCGACTACGCCCACCCGCTGATGCCGAGCGAGGCCGAGCTGCCGATCGACCCGTCGACCCAGGCCCCGCGCGGCTACACCGAGGAGCAGCGCGGCCAGGCCGGCGGCTTCGTCGGCGACCCCGACGTGATGGACACCTGGGCCACCTCGTCGCTCAGCCCCCACATCGCCGGCGGCTGGGAGACCGACGACGACCTGTTCCAGCGCGTCTTCCCGATGGACCTGTGCACCCACGCGCACGACATCATCCGCACCTGGCTGTTCTCCCGGGTGGTCCGCGCCCACTTCGAGAACGGCGTCGTGCCCTGGTCGCACGCCCTGATCTCCGGCTTCATCGTCGACCCGGACCGCAAGAAGATGTCGAAGTCCAAGGGCAACGTCGTCGTCCCGACCGAGATCCTCGACAAGTACGGCGCCGACGCCGTGCGCTGGCGCGCGGCCATGGCCCGTCCGGGCCTCGACTCGCCGTTCGACGAGACCCAGATGAAGGTCGGTCGCCGGCTGGCGATGAAGGTCCTCAACGTCTCCAAGTTCGTGCTCGGCGGCGTCGGCGCCACCGACGGCCAACCCGGTCGCGATCACCGAGCCGATCGACTGCGCCCTGCTCGGCCGGCTGCGCGGCGTGATCGCCAAGTCCACCGACGCCTTCGAGGCCTACGACTACACGACCGCGCTCGAGATCACCGAGAAGTTCTTCTGGGAGTTCTGCGACGACTACGTCGAGCTGGTCAAGAACCGCGCGTACACCGGGGGCAGACCGCCGCCAGCGAGTCGGCGCGCGCCACCCTGGCCCTCGCGCTCGACGTGCAGCTGCGGCTGCTCGCGCCGTTCCTGCCCTACGTCACCGAAGAGGTCTGGTCGTGGTGGCGCGACGACTCGATCCACCACGCGTCGTGGCCGGAGGTGACCGAGCTCGGCTCCGCCGCGGCCGCCGACCCGTCCGCCGTCGACGCCGTCGCCGCCGCGCTGATCGGCATCCGGGGCGCGAAGTCGCAGGCGAAGGTCTCGATGCGCGCCGAGCTCTCCCGGGTGGAGATCAGCGGACCCGCCGAGGCGGTCGCGGCTGCCGAGCTGGCGGCCGACGACCTGCGCGCGACCGGGAAGATCACCGGCGAGCTGGTGTTCACCGCCAACGACTCGACGGAGATCTCCGTCGCGGCCGAGCTGGCCCCGGTCGAGCCGGCCCCGGCCGAGGAGTGACCCGCTAGATCCGAGGGACGGTCTCGCGGCGAGCCGTCTCGAGCTCGCGTCCTCGCTAGGGAGCGCGGACGGGCCGCGCTGCTGGGCCGCTGGTCGGGTCAGGCTGCTGGGGCTCAGACTGTCCCGGGTCCCGCGGCCGCGTTCTGATCGGCACTCGCACTCGGCGGATCGGACGGCTCCTGTCGGATGGCGATCCTGGGACGGCTCGTCGTCCGGTCCGTTGCCCGGCCACAGGTCGTCTGGGGTCGACAGATGGTGAAGGCCACGACGATCGGGGTCTTGATGCCGGGCACCGAGCTCGGAGGCCACAGCTCCCCGACCTCCGCCGCGTCGTCGGTGTCGACAGGTCCGGCCTGGTCGTCCGAGGGCGTGCCATGGACCTGGTGGCCGTCGTCGTGGCGCGCCGGGTCCGCGGCCTGGCTGTCTGACGACTGTCCCTCATCGGTGCTGCCGGGCGTGGCGGACGCCGCTGACTCAGCCAGGTCCGGCGGGCCCGATGCCTCGGGCGAGGGCTCGGCCTGGTCGGACGGAGGGATCGGGTCCGGCTCGGGGGCGAGGAAGTACGCGGGGCCGAGCTGGCGCGGGGCTGAGGACGACCAGGGGGTGCGGCTCCGCCTCGCCGCGCATGGTGTCGACCAAGACGAGGCCACACACCAACGCCACGAGGACGAACGCCAGCAGCGGTGCCTTCTGGTTGCGGCTCACAGGCCCTACGCCTTTCCTGCCCGGTCAGGAACGAGATGGATCTTGTCGACTGCATTCTTCCCGGTCAAGGCCCCTCGGCACGAGGTGAGCCGGGGAAGATGACTAGAAATGACTAGGGCGCCTAGTCATGGCTGGCGTCACGCGAATCACCACGGGTCTCGATACGCACGGTCGCGACCTCGTCCCTCGGTCGCGCGCGCTACTCGACCACCGACGATCGCGCCCGCTTCGCGGTCGCGATCAGGCCGACTTCTTCTTCTTGGCCTCGGTCTCGCGCGGGACCAGCGTGGGCGCGACGTCGTCGACGACGACCTCACGGGTGACGATCACCTTGGCCACGTCGGCGCGCGAGGGTACGTCGTACATCACGTGGAGGAGGACCTCCTCGATGATGGCGCGCAGGCCGCGGGCACCGGTGCCGCGCTCGAGCGCGTTGTCGGCGATCGCCGCGATCGCGTCCTCGGTGAACTCCAGCTCGACGCCGTCGAGCTCGAAGAGCTTCTGGTACTGCTTCACCAGGGCGTTGCGCGGCTCGGTGAGGATCTGCACGAGCGCCTCACGGTCGAGCTTGGTGACGCTGGCGATCAGCGGCAGCCGGCCGATGAACTCGGGGATCAGGCCGAACTTGGTGAGGTCCTCGGGGCGGACCTGGCTGAGCAGGTCCTCGCCGGCCCGCTCGGCCGCGCCGCGGATCTCCGCGGTGAAGCCGAGCGTCTTCTTGCCGACCCGCTGCTCGATGATCTGCTCGAGCCCGGAGAACGCACCACCGACCACGAACAGGATGTTGGTGGTGTCGATCTGGATGAACTCCTGGTGCGGGTGCTTGCGACCGCCCTGGGGCGGCACCGAGGCCGACGTGCCCTCGATGATCTTCAGCAGGGCCTGCTGCACGCCCTCGCCCGACACGTCGCGGGTGATCGACGGGTTCTCCGCCTTGCGGGCGACCTTGTCGATCTCGTCGATGTAGATGATGCCGGTCTCGGCCTTCTTGACGTCGTAGTCGGCAGCCTGGATCAGCTTGAGCAGGATGTTCTCGACGTCCTCGCCGACGTAGCCGGCCTCGGTCAGGGCGGTGGCGTCGGCGATCGCGAACGGCACGTTGAGCATCCGGGCCAGCGTCTGGGCGAGGTAGGTCTTGCCACAGCCGGTGGGTCCGATCACCAAGATGTTGGACTTGGCGACCTCGACGACCTCTTCCTTGCTGTGCTTGCCCTGGCCACCAGGTCCCCCACCGGGCTGCAGGCCGGCCTGGACCCGCTTGTAGTGGTTGTAGACCGCAACGGCCAGCGACTTCTTCGCCTGCTCCTGCCCGATCACGTAGGAGTTGAGGAAGTCGAAGATCTCCTTCGGCTTGGGCAGCTCCTCGAGGCTGACCTCGGTGCCCTCGCTGAGCTCTTCCTCGATGATCTCGTTGCAGAGGTCGATGCACTCGTCGCAGATGTAGACGCCTGGGCCGGCAATGAGCTTCTTGACCTGCTTCTGGCTCTTCCCGCAGAAAGAACACTTGAGCAGGTCGCCTCCGTCACCGATGCGTGCCACGGGCGGTCATCCTCCTTGGCCAGCGCAAGCAGCTGGTCGAGTGTCCTGGTCGAGCTGTCTGGGTCGAACAATCTCCCTGACCGTACCCCCTGCCGCCCCCGATGCGGGGACGGACACGGGGATGCCGGTAGGGAGGCTCGCGAACATCAGCCGGCGAGCGCGGGGGTGCCCTTGAGCGACTCCAGCACGGAGTCGATCAGGCCGTACTCGACGGCTCCCTGGGCGGTCAGGATCTTGTCGCGCTCGATGTCGTGGCTGACCTGCTCGAGCGTGCGGTTGCTGTTGTCCGCGATCATCTGCTCGAGCATCTCGCGCATCCGGATGATCTCGTTGGCCTGGATCTCGATGTCGGAGGTCTGGCCGAACGTGCCCTCGGTGTAGGGCTGGTGGATCAGGATCCGGCTGTTGGGCAGCGCCATCCGCTTCCCCGGCGTGCCGGCGGCGAGCAGGATCGCGGCGGCGGAGGCCGCCTGACCCAGGCAGACCGTCTGGATGTCGGGCTTGATGAAGTGCATGGTGTCGTAGATCGCGGTCAGTGCCGTGATCGAGCCGCCCGGCGAGTTGATGTAGATGCTGATGTCCTGGTCGGGGTTCATCGACTGCAGGCACAGCAGCTGGGCGATCACCGCGTTGGCGACGTCGTCGGAGATCGGCGTGCCGAGGTAGATGATCCGCTCTTCGAAGAGCTTGGCGTAGGGGTCGATCCGGCGGAACCCGTAGGAGGTCCGCTCCTCCCACTGAGGGATGTAGTAGTTCACGATCAGTCCTTGTCTGCAGAGGAGGAGTTGCGGGCGGGTCGGCCCTCGTCAGCGGCTTCCCGCGCGTTCTTGACCACCTGGTCGACCAGGCCGTACTCCATCGCCTGTTCGGCGGTGAACCAGCGGTCGCGGTCGGCGTCGGCGATGACCTGCTCCACCGGCTGGCCGGTGTGTTCGGAGATGAGCTCGAGCAGCACCTTCTTGATGTGCAGGGACTGCTGGGCCTGGATCTTGATGTCGGAGGCCGAGCCACCCATCCCCGAGGAGGGCTGGTGCATCATGATCCGCGCGTGCGGCAGGGCGTAGCGCTTGCCCTTGGTGCCAGCGCAGAGGAGGAACTGCCCCATCGAGGCGGCCAGACCCATCCCGACGGTCGCCACGTCGTTGGGGATGTAGTTCATCGTGTCGTAGATCGCCATGCCGGCGTCGACCGAACCACCAGGCGAGTTGATGTGGAGGAAGATGTCGGCCTCGGGGTCCTCGGCCGAGAGCAGCAGCAGCTGGGCGCAGATCGCGTTGGCGTTCTGGTCGCGCACCTCGGAACCGAGGAAGACGATCCGCTCTCGGAGCAGCCGCTGGTAGATGTGGTCGTCGAGGACATTGAGTCCGGAGCCCCCGTTGGACTGGGGAGCGGGCACATTCGTCTGGGTCACGTCGCCGACCCTAGCCCGAAGAACCGACGCACCCACGGCATATCCCGCCCTGTTCGCCGAGAGCGTAGGACCTCTCGAGATCAGGGTCAGCCGGCCTCGACGGCCGCCTTGAGCCGGGCCACGGTCTGGGCCATGCCCTCCTCCAACTCGTTCGCGTGCTCCGGGCCGCCACCGAGGAACGCGCCCGCGAAGAGCTTGCTCATCACGGTCAGCGACTTCGGCACCGGCCGCCGGTGCACCACGTGGGTCGAGAGACCGGCGGGAGCGAGCTCCCAGATCCAGCGGGCGCCGCTGGACTTGGTGTCCCAGGCGAGGGTGCGGCCGGGTTCGAGCTCGGCTACGACCGAGCGCGTCGGCCATACGACCGCCTTGCGCCGGTTGATGCCGAGGTAGGACTGGCCGAGCCGCAGACCGCCGCGCTTGAGCGGGAGCATCTTCAGCAGCTCGGGACTCCACTCCGACATGCGGTCGAAGTCGGTCAGCAGGGCCCACACCTGCTCGGGCGGGGCGTCGATGGTGGCTTCGGCCTTGAGTTCTCTGTTGGGCTGCGTGTCTGCGGTCACGCGAGCCAGTCTTCCATTGCGCGATGGATCCGCGGGTGGTTGAGCAGACCGAAGTGGTCGGTGCGACCCACGTGCAGCACGTCGGCGTCCGGGAACAGGCGTCCGCCGCGGCGATCGCGCCCGTACGCCGACCGCGGCCGCACGAGGTAGTCGCCCACCAGGTCACCGAGGGGATGGCGACGAGCCTTCGTGACCGTGGCGCACACCAGGTGGTAGCGAGCGTGCGGCAGCGGGGGTACGTCCTCGGCCAGCCCGGCCACCAGGTCGTGCACGCCCACCGAGCGCCAGTCGAGGATCCGGCCGAACGCCGCCGTCTCGGGCACCGTGCCGAGGCCGCGACTGCCGTGGCCGATCCCCCAGGCGATCGGCGCACCGAGGTGCGGCGTGCCGAGGGTGATCACGTCGCTGACCAGGAGGTTCCAGTCGGTGCCCGACGCGGGAGGCTCGGCCGCCACCGCACCCGCCGCCCGCATCACCAGGCCGCCCAGCGAGTGCCCGACGAGCGCGACCCGGGCGACCGGCACCGGCCAGGCGTCCACGAGGCGCTGCATCAGCGCCGCCAGGACGGCGCCGTTCTCCCGCAACGGGAGGCCGGTGTTGGCGCGCAGGAAGACCGGCGTCCAGCCGCGCGCGGCCAGCGCCTCGGCGTACGTCGTGCCGGTGCGCTCACGGTGGAAGTTCCAGTAGGACTCGTTCTCGCAGAGCCCGTGCAGGAAGACGACCAGCCGACCCGTCGCCGAGGGGTACGCCGCCTCCAGCCCGCCGTCCGTGCCGTCGATGTCGACGTCGCGACCGTCGACCCGCACCGCCATGGGGATCGCCAGCTGCGGACGCTCCCGCAGCAGCCGGTCGCCGATCAACCCGTTGACCGCCGAGCTGACGAACCGGCCACGCGGCCCGTCCTCCAGGCCCGGCCCGATGCCGGTGGACGCGAGCCGGTCGAAGCCGAGGGCCGCGCCACGCAGGCCGGCGCCGAGCCCGGCGTACACCGCACCGGCGATCCCGCGATGGACCACCTCGGGCAGTGTCGAGCCGCCGCCGGAGGCCCGCCGCGCGACGCCGTGCGCCCGGTCCGCCCACGCCAGGTGGGTGTCGCGGACGCTCCGGACCACCAGCTGGTCGGTGACCTCGGAGAGCAGGGACAGCGCGTCGAGCAGGCGCGGGCCGCGTGGAGACGCCGTCACGGTCATGCCGGTCAGGCTACTCAACGAGTGCACGGTCGTGCACTCACTGGGTCACTCCTTCTCGGGCGTGTCCTCGCCGGCCTCGCCGGCCTCGCCTGCCTCGTCGGACTCGGTGACCTGGGTCTCGACCTCAGCGTCGGGCTCGCCGATGGTGCCGTCGGGCTGCAGGTTCTTCAGGTCGAGCACCGCGCCGCTGGCGTCCTTGACGACAGCCGACTCCACGATGGTGGCCAGCGCCTTGCCGCGCAGGATCTCCTGGATCATCTCGGGCACGTGGTTGTGCTCGAACATGTGGTTGGCGAACTCCTGCGGGTCCTGGCCGGACTGCTGGGCGCGCCGCACCAGGTGCTGGGAGAGCTCGCTCTGGTCGACGCCGAGCTCCTCCTTCTTCGCCACCTCGTCGAGGATGAACTGGGCGGCCACGGCGTCGCGGACCCGCTTCTCGAGGTCGGCCTCGAACTCGTCGACGGTCTGACCCTCGTCGTCGAGGTAGGACTCCATGGTGGTGCCGGCGTAGGCGAGCTGCTGCTCGACGCTCTGGCGGCGCGCGGTGAGCTCGTCGGCCACGATGCCCTCGGGCAGCGGGATCTCGACCTTCTCCAGCAGCACCTCGAGGACGGCGTCGCGGGCCGAGGCCGCCTGCTCGAGCCGCTTGCCGCGACCCAGGCGCTCACGCACGTCGGCGGTGAGCTCCTCGACGGTGTCGAACTCGGAAGCCTCCTGGGCGAAGTCGTCGTCGAGCTCGGGCAGCTCCTGCTCCTGCACCTGGCTCACCGAGACCGCGACCTCGACGTCGGCGCCCACGAGGTCGCCTCCGACCAGCTGGGTCTTGAAGGTCTTCTCCTCGCCGGCGCTCATGCCGAGCAGGGCCTCGTCGAGGCCCTCGATCATGCCGCCGCGGCCGACGCGGTAGGACATGCCCGCCACCTCGGCGCCGTCGACGACCTCGCCGTCCTGGGTGGCCTTGAGGTCGAGCACGACGAAGTCGCCATCGGTGACAGTGCGCTCGACGTCGCTCAGGGTCGCGAAGCGCTCGCGCAGCGCCTGCAGCTGCTCCTCGACGTCCGCGTCGGTGACCTCGATGTCGGCGACCTCGGCCTCGAGACCGTCGTACGCCGGCAGCTCGACGTCGGGCCGCACGTCCACCTCTGCGGTGAACTCCAGCACGTCGTTGTCCTCGAGCTTGGTGACCTCGATCTCGGGCTGCGCCAGCGGCTGCAGCTCGTTGGCCTCGAGCGCCTCGATGTACTTCTTCGGGAGCATGTCGTTGATCGCCTCGTCGAGCACGGCGCCCCGGCCGACCTGGCGGTCGATGACCGACGGCGGCACCTTGCCGCGGCGGAAGCCCGGGATGTTGATCTGGGCAGCGATCTTCTTGTAGGCCGCGTCGAGGCTTGGCTTGAGCTCCTCGAAGGGCACCTCGACAGTCAGCTTGGCCCTGGTCGGGCTCAAGGTCTCGACGGCGCTCTTCACAGGTGTTTCTCCCTAACTAGATCAGTGGGTTCAGGTGGGTGTTTTACGTCGGGGCGACAGGACTCGAACCTGCGATCTCCTGCTCCCAAAGCAGGCGCGCTAGCCACTACGCTACGCCCCGCCAAGTAGCCCTCCGGACGACCGGAAGACCCCTTGGAGCGGATGGCGGGAATCGAACCCGCGTCATCAGTTTGGAAAACTGAGGCTCTACCATTGAGCTACACCCGCAGCACCGATTCAGCGTGCAAATCGGCAGCGATCATCCTGTCACACCGCGGCCTGACTCCCCCAACCGGCGCGATCCGTGGTCAGCGCCGGTGGACGACCAGCAGGGCCCGGTCGTCGTCGGGCGAGCCCAGGGCGTCGGCCAGCCGGGTCGCTGCGTCGTCGAAGCTGCCGCGCAGCAGCGACTCCGCCTCCCCGAGCATCCGGTCGATGCCGAGATCGATGTCGCGGCGCGGCTCCTCCACCATGCCGTCGGTGTAGAGGAGCACGGCGTCACCGCGCCGGACGTAGCCCTCGGCCATGCTGAACGTGGCGTCGTCGATCAGCCCCAGCACCGGACCCTCGGTGCGCAGCACCTGCCAGCGGCCCGATCCCACGGCGCGGTGCGCCGCCGGCGGGTGGCCGGCCGTGCGCACCTCGAAGTGGCCGGACCAGAGGTCGAGGGACAGGTGGATCGCGGTCGCGAAGCCCTCGTCCCAGTCCTGCCGGAGGAGGAAGTCGTTGGCCGCAGGCAGGAACTGGTCCGGTGGCAGGGCGGTCAGCAGGCCGCCGAACGCCCCGGAGAGCAGCAGCGCCCGGGTGCCGGCCTCCTCGCCCTTGCCCGACACGTCCACCACTGCGACGTCCAGGCGGGTCGCCCCACGAGAGGTGGAGGCCACCACGAAGTCGCCTGCGAACGGCGTACCGCCGGCCGAGCGGAGCGCCGACTGCACGTCCCAGTCCGCGGGGAGGTCCGGGATCGTGCCCTGGGTCAGGATCCGGTCACGGAGGTCGACCAGCATCGACTCCCCCGCCGTGCCCGTGACCCCGAGCCGCGAGCGCCGCAGGCCCGTGGTCATCACGACCAGACCCATCAGGAACTGCACGACCAGGGCCGTGATGACCCGGCCGTTGATGTTCTGCAGCGGCACCGTCGAGGTCAGGCACAGCATCACGAGCACCACGAACCACGGCAACGTGCGGGGGCCGAGCAGGATGCTGCCGAGCAGCAGCGGGAGCATCAGTGCGGTGAACGGCAGCTCGGCCGGGAACACCTGGACGAGCACCGGTGTAGGCCAGGACCAGGAGGGTGAGCACCAGCGCCGTGCGCTGCTCGGTGGTCAGCCCGCGATGGGAGAAATTGCGCCAGCGCCGCGCGAGTGAGGTGCGCGGCTGCCGGGTGGTTTCGATGCGCCCCAGCTGGGGCTGAGATCTGGTCATGGTCATTCCGGGCCTCAGCGTACGGCTCGGGAGCGGAAGGCGGGCTGGCATCGGGTGCACCAGAACAGGTTCCTGCCTTGCAGCACGCCGGTGCGGATCGGGCGCTCGCAGACGAGGCACGGCTGACCCGTACGCCGGTAGACGTAGACCTCGCCGCCGTGGTCGTCCTGGCGCGGCGGCCTCCCCATCGCCTCGGGCGTGTGCTCGGGGCGGACCGTGTCGATCCGGCCGGTGCGCACCCCTTCGGCCATCAGCCCGACGAGGTCGTCCCACATCTCCTGCCACTGACCGACCCGGAGCGTGCGGCCGGGCCGCAACGGGTGCATCCGGTGGCGGTAGAGAATCTCCGCGCGATAGACGTTGCCGACCCCTGCCAGAACCTTCTGGTCCATCAGCAGGCCGCCGATCGGAGCACTGCTCCGCCGGATCCGCTCCCAGGCGAGCATCGGGTCGGCGTCGGGACGGATGGGGTCGGGTCCCGACCGCGCGACCACGGCGTCGCGCTGCTCGCGGGTCCACAGGTCGCACGCGGTCGCTCCGCGAAGGTCGGCGTAGGCAAAGCCATCGGGCCGTTGCGCGATCAGCCGCAGGCGGACCTGCCCGACCGGCGGCGGCACTGCCTCGTAGCCGGTGTGGACGTCGAACGCGCCGATCAGCCCGAGGTGCACGTGCACGAACCGCTCGCCCGGGAACTCGATGAACAGCTGCTTCCCCCACGCCTCTGCTCCCTCGAGCACCTCCCCGTCGAGAAGCGCGGCCGAGCCCGCGAACCGCCCCTGCGGGCTGCCGACCCGCACCCTGCGGCCGCCGAACGCGTCGGTCAGCTCGTGGGCCAGCCGGTGGAGGGTGTGACCCTCAGGCATCGTAGGGCTGGGCAGACTCGGGCAGCGGCGGCAGCACGTGCGTCTGCTCGTACGCCGCCAACTGGCCGATCCGGCGGACGTGGCGCTCATCCCCCGAGAACGCCGTGTCCAGGAACGTGCCGACGAAGCTGGTCATCTCGTCGAGCGAGTGCATCCGGCCGCCGATCGAGATCACGTTGGCGTCGTTGTGCTCGCGAGCGAGGGCAGCGGTCTCGGTCGACCAGACCAACGCCGCCCGGACACCCACCACCTTGTTGGCGGCCATCTGCTCGCCGTTGCCGGATCCGCCGACGACCACGCCCAGGCTCTCGACCCCTGCCTCGCCGGTCGGTGGCCACTCCCTCGGCCGCCCGGAGGCAGAAGACGGGGTAGTCGTCCTGGGCGTCGTAGACGAACGGACCGTGGTCGACGGGTTCGTGACCCTGCTCCACGAGCCAGGAGCGCACGTGCTCCTTCAGCTCGAGGCCGGCGTGGTCGGAGCCGAGGTGAACGCGCATGCGCGCAGTCTTTCAGAGCGGATCAGCGGAGCTTCGACAGCTCGGCCGCGATCTCGTCGCCGTCGGCACCACGCACCTCGGGCACCGTCTGCTGGGGGATGTCGCCGTCGCCCAGCGCGCCGGGTGTGCCGTGCGCCAGCACCTGCTCGGTCATCGGCAGCTCGCGGATCGCGATCGCCCGGACGCGCTCGGGGTGGGCACGCGCGAAGTCCGCGTAGATGGCCGGGTCGTGCTGACCGTCGTCGCCGACCAGCACCCAGCTGATCCGCGGGAAGTCCGCCACCAGCGACTCCAGGCACTCGCGCTTGTGCTCGCGGCCCGAGCGGAACCAGCCGGTGTTGGTCGGGCCCCAGTCGGTCAGCAGCATCGGCCCGTCGGGGAACCCGTTGCGGGAGAGGAACCGGCGCAGGGTCGGCGCGGTGTTCCAGGCGCCGGTGGAGACGTAGACCGTCGGCGCATCCGGGCCGGTCGGCCAGCAGGCCGGCGTAGAGATCGGCCATGCCGCGCACCGGCCGCCGCGCCTCCTCCCGCGCCACGAAGGTGTTGTACGCCGCCAGCAGCGGCCGCGGCAGGTAGGTGCTGAGCGTCGTGTCGTCGATGTCGCTGACGATCCCGAAGTCGACGTCGTCGCCGATCACCCGCACCGGCGCCACCGCCGGGCGGCGAGTCGCCCGCCTGCACGGTCACCTCGGCCCAGCCGGGTGCCAGCCCCGGGTTGGGCAGCCGGGCGTCGACGTTGCCGGACCGGTCCGTGCGGACCTGGTGGCGGTATCCCCCGATAGTCACGGTCACCGGGGTGTCGAGCGCCTCGGCGGTGACGAAGTTGCGCCAGCCCCGCCGCTGCAGCAGCGCGTCGCCGGCCTTCGGGTCGTAGGTGGGCGGAGCCAGGATCACCCTCGCCAGCACCCGGACGAAGTCGGCGTTGCCGTAGCCGGTGTGCGCCACCACCCGGTGCCGCCAGCCGCGGCGCGCCAGCACCCCGGCGAGCCCGAGGTTCCAGCGGTCCTCGACCAGGCCGGCGAGGTGCGGCCGCTCCGAGCCGGCGTCTGCTGTCACGGCCGCATGTTACTGACCGTCGCGCCTACTACCTGACCGTTACAACTGTCATCTAGTCGCTCCGACGGTCAGTAACATGCGCGGCGCGCTACTGGCCCGAGTGCTGGCGGAAGAACGAGGCGGTCTGGCCCATCAGCGCCTCGGCGGCCGGGAAGACCGACGCGTGCCGCCAGAAGCCGTGCACCTGGCCGAGGTAGCGGGTCGCGATCACGTGCACGCCCGCCTCAGCGGCGACCGCCGCGAGGTGCTCGCCCTCGTCGCGCAGCGGGTCGTGCTCGGCGGTCACCACCAGCGTCGGCGGCAGGGTGCCGAGCCGGTCGGAGAGCAGCGGCGCCAGGTCGGGGTGGGTCAGGTCGTCCGGCGAGCGCGGCGTACTGCTCCCAGTACCAGGCCGCCTCCCGCGGGTCGAAGCCGTCGGCGGCGGTGAGGTAGGAGTCGAAGCCCGCGGTGGGGTCCAGGAACGGGTAGATCAGCGCGGCCGCCGCGAAGCGACCCGGGTGGCGCAGCGCCGCGACCAGCGCGAGGTTGCCGCCGGCGCTGTCGCCATGGACGTACGTCGGCCCCTCGCGCAGCTCGGCCGGTGCGTCGGCGTCGAGCCACGCGACGACGCTGCTGACGTCGTCGGGGGCCGCCGGGAAGCGGTGCTCGGGCGGGCAGCGGTAGTCGACGCTGAGCACGCGCAGCCCGGTCCGGTTGGCCAGCCGCCGGCAGGCCGGCGTCGTGCACGTCGACGTCGTTGAAGACGAAGCCGCCGCCGTGCAGGTGGACGACCAGGCCGGGGCGCGCCCTCCGGCACGTAGAGCCGGACGCGCACGCCAGCCGCGTCGAGGTCGGCCACCTCCGCGACGTCCTCGCGAGGCTCGGCCAGCGCGGTCTCCCGGTCGGCCTCGCGGGTCGCGGCGATGTCGTAGCCCTCGGTCCACACGGGCACGGCTCCGGCGGCCGCTTCGACCGCCATCCGGGCCTCGGGGAACAATGCCATTTCCTCGGCCGATCAGCGCTGCATGAGGGCGTCGAGGCCCACCGCGACCGCCGCCGCGACGCGGAAGTCGACCCGCGGGTCGGGCACGTGCACGGTGTACTTGTCGCGCACCGAGCCCTGCCGCTCGACCCCCAGCAGCGGCTGACCCTCGGGCGTCACGAAGTCGAAGTGGATCGGCAGGAACGGGATGTCGGTGAACCGGCGGATCAGCGCGACCGCCTGGCTGCGCTCCTGGCCGCGACCGGCGAAGCCGGGCCCCTCGATGTGGAACGTCGACCGCATCAGGCTGGCGCCGAAGTCCTTGCGGAAGAACCCGATCTGGGTGCCGGCCTCGTCGAAGATGTCGTAGCCGGCGTTGAGCTCCATCACGGCGCGGGCCTTGAAGCTGAACACCGGACGCGTCTTGCCGGGGTCGGTGTAGAACGTCACCTGCTCCTTGAAGGCCAGCCGCTTCTGCTCGGCGAAGCCCATCAGCTGCCCGAAGGTGCCGTCCTGGTTGGCCGCGTAGAGCTCGTATCGGTTGGTGGTCATCGCGAACTTCTGCTTGAGGAAGAACGTCGGCACGTACATGGCGGCGGTCATGGCGCGACCTTATCCAGGGGTGCGATGAGTTCCCTGTGCGGCTACGGTCTGACTGACCATGAGCCTTGCCTTCCTGATCACCTCCCTGGTCATCGTTGCGACGCCGGGCACCGGCGCGCTCTACACGCTGGCCGCCGGGCTGACCCGCGGCACCCGGGCGAGCATCCTGGCGGCGTTCGCGTGCACGCTCGGCACCGTGCCGCACCTGGTCGCGGCGATCACCGGGCTGGCGGCGGTGCTGCACGCGAGTGGCCTCGCCTTCCAGACCATCAAGTACGCCGGCGTGGCCTACCTGCTCTACATGGCCTGGGCGACCTGGCGCGACCAGGGTGCGCTGTCGGTCGACGAGGAGGCGGGCCCGACGGGATGGCGCAGCGTCATCATCAGCGGCATCACGCTCAACCTGCTCAACCCCAAGCTGACGATCTTCTTCTTCGCGTTCCTGCCGCAGTTCGTGCCCGCGGGCCAGCCGGGCTCGCTGGCGAAGATGCTCGGGCTGAGTGCGGTGTTCATGGCGATGACCTTCGTGGTCTTCGCGATCTACGGCATCTGCGCCGCAGCCCTGCGCGACAAGGTGCTCTCACGTCCGCGCCTGGTCGACCGGATCCGCAAGACATTCGCAGCGACGTTCGTCGCTCTCAGCGCCCGCCTGGCCGTCGAGTCGCGCTAGCGCTCTCGGCTCTGGTTCAGGCGGCGCCTAACCCTCCACGAGCCGGCGAGCTCCTCGTCGACGAGCGCAGTGTCGAGCTTGGTGAAGATCGGGGTGGGCTTGGCGACCGGGGTGCCGACCTCGATCGGGTGATGTCCCCAGGCTCGGGGCGCCGGTGTAGTCGCCGGTGATGATCGGGTACGCCGCGCCGCCGTCGAGGTCGTCGGCCTCCTGGATCCGCGGCATCGGCGCCACCTCGCCCTTGCCGCCGAGCGCGCGGTCGACCTCGTTGGCGGAGAACGGCAGGAACGGCGACAGCACCAGGTTGAGGTCGTGCACGCACTGGGCCACGACGTGCAGGATCGTGCCGAGCCGCTCCCGCTCGTCGTCGCCCTTGAGCTTCCAGGGCTCGTGGTCGGAGACGTACTTGTTGACGTCGGCCACCACGCGCATGGCTTCGCCGATGGCCTGCTTCTGCCGGTGCCGCGACATCAGGTCGCCGACCACGTCGAACGCACTCGACGACCTTGGCCAGGATCGCCTCGTCGTCCTCGGTGAAGGCACCCGCGGGCGGGAGCTCGCCGAAGTTCTTGTTGATCAGGGTGGCGGTGCGGTTGACCAGGTTGCCCCAGCCGGCGACGAGCTCGTCGTTGGTGCGCCGCACGAACTCCGCCCAGGTGAAGTCGGAGTCCTGCGCCTCCGGGCCGGCCGAGGCGACGAAGTAGCGGAACGCATCGGGCTGGTAGCGGCTGAGCAGGTCGCGCACGTAGATCACGACCTTCTTCGACGAGGAGAACTTCTTGCCCTCCATGGTCAGGAACTCCGAGCTCACCACCTCGGTCGGCAGGTTGAGCGCGCCGTACTCGCGCGGCTCGCCGCCCTTGGACCCCTTGCCGGAGTAGGCCAGCAGCTCGGCCGGCCAGATCTGGCTGTGGAAGGTGATGTTGTCCTTGCCCATGAAGTAGTAGGACAGGGCGTCCGGGGTCGTTCCACCAGGCGCGCCAGGCGTCCGGCTCGCCCGACCGGCGGGCCCACTCGATCGAGGCGGACAGGTAGCCGATCACCGCGTCGAACCAGACGTAGAGCTTCTTGGTCGGCTGGTCGCGCCAGCCGTCGAGCGGCACCGCGATGCCCCAGTCGATGTCGCGGGTCATCGCCCGCGGCCGGATCTCCTTGAGGATGTTCTGGCTGAACCGGATCACGTTGGGTCGCCACAGCCCGGTCGCCGCGCGCTCGTCGAGCCACTCCCCCAGGGCGTCGGCCAGCGCCGGCAGGTCGAGGAAGAAGTGCTGGGTCTCGATGAACTCCGGCACCTCGCCGTTGATCCGGGAGACCGGGTTGATCAGGTCGGCCGGGTCGAGCTGGTTGCCGCAGTTGTCGCACTGGTCGCCGCGCGCGCCGTCGTAGCCGCAGATCGGGCAGGTGCCCTCGATGTAGCGGTCGGGCAGGGTGCGCCCGGTCGAGGGCGAGATCGCGCCGTACGTCGTCTGCTCGACGAAGTAGCCGTTGTCGTAGACCCCGAGGAACAGCTCCTGCACCACCGCGTGGTGGTTGGGCGTCGTGGTGCGCGTGTAGAGGTCGTAGGTCAGCCCGAGCGACACCAGGTCCTCGGCGATCAGGCGGTGGTTCTGGTCGGCCAGCGCCTGCGGGCTGACCCCCGCCTCGTCGGCGGCGATCAGGATCGGCGTGCCGTGCTCGTCGGAGCCCGAGACCATCAGGACGTCGTGCCCTGCCATCCGCATGTAGCGGCTGAAGACGTCGGAGGGCACGCCGAAACCGGCCACATGGCCGATGTGGCGCGGGCCGTTGGCATACGGCCAGGCGACGGCGGACAGGACGTGGGTCATGAGGTGATCCTAGGAGTCGGGTGCCACTGGGTTTGTCGCCGGCCAAGCCGGGCTACGTTCGGGAGTATGGACACGCTGCTCGCAGAGGACCTGCTGCTGCTCCTGCTCGACGCCGACAAGGGGACGTGGTCGTCGACCGCTCCGTCCAGACGGTGCTCGGCGGCGCCGTCCTGGCCGACCTCGCGCTCCGCGAGCACGTCACCGTCGCGGAGAAGACGAGCGTCTGGAAGTCCGCCAAGGTCCAGGCGTCCGGGTCGAAGTCGCCGCCCGCCGACCCGATCCTCCGCGAGGCACTGTCCACGGTTGCCGAGAAGGAGCGCTCCGCCTCCGAGCTCGTCGACCGGCTCGGCAAGGGCCTCAAGGACCGCCTGGCCGATCGCCTGGTCGAGCGCGGCATCCTCGAGCGCAGGGACGCCAAGGTGCTCGGCCTCTTCCCGCGCACCACCTGGCCCGAGGCCGACGCGAGCCACGAGCAGGAGGTACGCCGGGCGCTGACCGCCGTGCTCGTCCAGGGCGCCGAGCCCGATCCGCGCACGGGCACGCTGGTCGCGCTGCTCTCGGCCATCGACCGGCCGCACAAGGCGGTCGACCACGACGGCATGTCGGCCCGCGAGGTGAAGAAGCGCGCCAAGGAGATCGCCAAGGGCGAGTGGGCGGCGAAGGCGGTCAAGGACGCGATCACCGCCTCGACCGCCTCGATCGTCGCGGTGGTGGCCGCGACCGGCGCGGTCGCCGGCGGCAGCTGACCCTCAGCTGAAGTCGAGCTCGCCGGTGCGGCTGCGCTTGATCTCGTAGAAGTAGGGGAACTTCGCGAGGGCCACCGCACCGTCCCAGATCTCGCCGGCCTGCTCGCCCCGCGGGATCTTCGAGAGCACCGGACCGAAGAACGCCGAGCCCTCGAACGCGATCGTCGGCGTGCCGACGTCGTCGCCCACCTGGTCCATGCCCTCGTGGTGCGAGCGCGACGATCGCGTCGTCGTACGACGAGTCGTCCATCGCGTCCACCAGCTCGGGCTCGAGCCCCGCCTCGGCCAGCGCCTCGGCCAGCAGCTCGCGCGACACGTCGCGGCCGTCGTTGTGGATCCGGGTGCCGATGGCGGTGTAGAGCGGCAGCAGCACCTCGCGACCGTGCTTGTGCTCGGCGGCCATCACCACCCGCACCGGGCCCCAGGCGCCCTTGAGCTTCTCGCGGTAGGCGTCCGGGATGTCCTTGTCCTGGTTGAGGTACGCCAGGCTCATCACGTGCCAGGTGACCTCGATGTCGCGCACCTGCTCGACTTCGAGCACCCAGCGGGACGTGATCCAGGCGAACGGGCAGAGGGGATCGAACCAGAAATCAGCGTTGGTCATAAATGGAACAACAGTCCGGTTAGCGAGGCATTCCCGGATCGGGGTGACGTCTCAGCGCTTGACCCAGGCGTTGGTCGTGTCGGCGCCGGGCTCGACCACCTGGGTGCCGAGGAAGCGGACCAGCACCGCGTGCTTGCCCGCGGGTAGCCCGGCGCACCACGACCCGAGCCCGGCCGTCCTTCACCCGGGCGGTCACCTTCTGGCCGGCGACCTTGACCACGACGTCGCCCGGCGGGGGCTGGGCGCCCGGCGCGGTGACGCGGACGTTGACCACGGCCTTGCCGAGCTTGCCCTTGGCGGTGGCCTCCACGACCGGCGTGGTGCGGACCAGGCCCACGGGCACGGTCTCGACGCCGCTCGAGGAAGCTGGCCTTGGCCAGCCGCACCTGCACGCTGATCTCGGTGGCCGACGTCGGCGTCGCTGAGCGTGTACGCCGCGGCGTACGCGTCGCCACCGATGGGCGCGCCGTCGCGCAGCCAGGTGTAGTAGAAGGCGGCGTCGGGGGGCGTGTAGGTGCCGGGCTTGATGGTCAGGGTCTGGCCGTGCCGGGCTCGGCCGGCGACGGCGTACGGCTGGGTGACCTCGATCGTCCCGGCCAGCACCGGACCGGTCGGCACGGAGCGCGACCCGGCCTTCACGAAGCCGTCACCCTTCGCGATGGTGAGCGCGGTGATCGCCTTCCCGACCAGCTCGGGGGTGAGCGGAAGCGTGCTGCCGCTGGCGCCGGGGATGACCACGCCGTCAGCGCGCCACTGGATGACCGCCGCCTGCGGCGCCGGCGCGAACGTGCCGGGCGTGACCGTCAGCACCTCGTCGACGAGCGGCGTGCCGGAGACGACCGTGGGCGCGACCACCGTGAACGCGCCCTTCACCACCGGCGCGGTGGGCGCCGACGTGGCGATACCGGACGTGTAGCCCGTGCGCTTCGCCGTCACCCGCAGCGAGATGGCCTTGCCGAGGTCGGCACCGGTCGGCGTGTACGCCGTCAGGGTCGCGCCGGGCACGGCCACCCCGTTGGACATCCACTGGAAGTCGTACGCGGTCGGACCACCCCGCCAGCCGCCGACGGTGGCCTTGAGCTGCACCCCCACCTGCGGCACGCCGACGATCGTCGGCGGGGACGTGCTGGCCAGGGCGCTCGCGGCCTGGTCCCGGAAGTGGATGAAGCCGCTGGGCCAGCTGCCGCTCCCCTTCTTGATGTAGCGCCAGGCGAAGTCGCCGCCCCAGCTGTCCTCGGAGATCACGATCTCGGTCGAGGAGAGGACCCGCTCGACGTAGGCCACGTGACCGCTGGAGCCGACGCCACCCGAGTTGCGCTTCCACCAGGCGATGGCGCCCACGGTCGGCGTCTGGTCGGTGATCTCGGCGTTCGCGACACCCCAGTTGTAGGCCATGCCGCTGCCCGACCACGGGCGCTCGGTCGGCAGGCCGGCCTTGATCATCCGGTAGGCGGCGTAGTTGGTGCAGTTGTGCCCCGCGTACATCCGCCAGTACATCCGACTGCTGACCGCTGCGTAGCCGGCGTTCGAGTACCCCTGGGCCTCGCACGTGGTGTAGCCCGTGCACAGGTAGGTCGAGGTCGCCTGGGCGGGCGCCGGGGCGACCAGCGAGAGCAGGCTCACCACCAGGGCCGCGACCATCCCGGCAGGCAGGGCAGGCAGCAGCCTCCGAAGCTGAGTCGCAGAGGGCACGGAGACACCATCGACCACGGGAGCGTGATTACGCAACAAAAACCCCAAAAATCCCACCTGTTACAGCGTGTCGCTCTTGACTTTTACGAATTACACGTCCGTAGTTCGCGTCCGCGCTGCCGGGATGACGGCCCGCCCGAATGGGTGCTCGCGTGGATCGCAGTGGCAGGATGCCGACATGCCTGGAACCAACCTCACCCGCGAGGAGGCCGCCACCCGCGCCGCACTCCTCGACGTCACGTCGTACTCCATCGACCTGGACCTCACGACGTGGCCCCAAGACTCGAATCCGACCACGTTCGGCTCGACCACCACGATCGCGTTCACCTGCGCCGAGCCGGGGGCCGAGACCTTCGCCGACCTGGTGGGTGCGACGGTGCACGAGATCACCCTCAACGGAGAGCCGGTCGACCTCTCGGCGTACGCCGACAGCCGGATCGCGCTGACCGGGCTAGCGGCGGACAACGTGCTCGTCGTCCGCGCCGACTGCACCTACTCCCACACCGGCGAGGGCCTGCACCGCTTCGTCGACCCGGTGGACGACCGCGTCTACCTCTACAGCCAGTTCGAGGTGCCCGACGCCCGCCGCGTGTTCACCACGTTCGAGCAGCCGGACCTCAAGGCGCCGTTCACGTTCAACGTCACCGCGCCGGACCACTGGAAGGTCGTCTCCAACGCACCGACGCCGGAGCCGACCCCGGTGGCTGAGGGCAAGGCCGTCTGGAACTTCCCGCCGACCAAGCCGATGTCGACCTACATCACCGCGGTCGTCGCGGGCGAGTACCACGAGGTCCAGGACGTCTACGAGGGCAAGTTCGGCACCATCCCGCTCGGCCACTACTGCCGCCAGTCGCTGGTGGAGTTCCTCGACCGCGAGGAGCTGGTCGACCTGACCAAGAAGAGCTTCGAGTTCTTCGAGGAGAAGTTCGACTTCCCGTACCCGTTCGAGAAGTACGACCAGCTCTACGTGCCGGAGTACAACATGGGCGCGATGGAGAACGCCGGCTGCGTGACCCTGCGAGACGAGTACCTCCCCCGCAGCCGCCAGCCGCGCTCCTTCTACGAGTTCCGCTGCTCGGTGATCACCCACGAGATGGCGCACATGTGGTTCGGCAACCTCGTCACCATGCGGTGGTGGGACGACCTCTGGCTCAACGAGTCGTTCGCCGAGTGGGCCTGCTACTACTGCGAGGCCGAGGCCACCGACTTCACCGAGGCCTGGACCGGCTTCGCCAACGCCCGCAAGCAGACCGGCTACCGCGCCGACCAGCTGCCCAGCACCCACCCGATCGCCGCCGACAACTTCGACCTCGCGGCGGTCGAGGTCAACTTCGACATGATCACCTACGCCAAGGGCGCCTCGGTGCTCAAGCAGCTGGTGGCCTGGGTCGGCCTCGAACCGTTCATGCAGGGCCTGCGGCAGTACTTCAAGGACTTCGCGTTCGGCAACACCGAGTTCGGCGACCTGCTCGCCGCCCTCGAGAAGTCCTCGGGCCGTGAGCTCGGCAGCTGGGCCCAGGAGTGGCTGCAGACAGCCGGCGTCAACACGCTCACCCCGGAGTTCGAGCTGGCCGACGACGGCACCTACTCCTCCTTCTCCGTGCGGCAGACCGCCCACCCCGACTGGCCGACGCTGCGGCGGCACCGCATCGGCATCGGCTGGTACGACGAGGCGCTGGATTCTGGGGCGCACGGCAAGCTGGTCCGCACCGACTACGTCGAGGTCGACGTCGAGGGCGAGCTCACCGTCGTACCCGAAGCGGTCGGGAAGAAGCAGCCCGCGCTGCTCCTGCTCAACGACGAAGACCTTGCCTACGCGAAGATCCGGCTCGACGAGCGTTCCCTGGTCACCGCCATCGACGGCCTGGCGCGCATCGACGACTCCCTGGCCCGGGCCCTGGTGTGGGGCGCCGCCTGGGACATGACCCGCGATGCGGAGATGAGGGCCAGCGACTACGTCGCCCTGGTGCTCGGCAACATCGGCAGCGAGACCGACGCCTGGGGCGTCAGCCGGATCCCGACCTGCGCCGCGCAGGCGGTCACGCTCTTCTCCGCGCCCGACAACCGCGAGGCGCTGTCCGACGTCTGGGAGCAGGGGCTGCGCAAGCTGCTCGAGAACGCCGAGCCCGGCAGCGACTCGCAGCTGACCTTCGCCCGTTCGTACGCCCACGCTGCCCACAGCGACCAGGCGATCGCCGACCTCAATGCCCTGCTGTCCGGTTCGCTGGGCTTCGAGGGTCTCGACGTCGACACCGACCTGCGCTGGATCATCCTCGGCGAGCTCGCCCGGCTCGGCCAGGCCGACGACGCCCGCATCGACGAGGAGCTGACGCGCGACAACACGATCTCCGGCCAGGAGTTCGCTGCCGCCGCTCGCGCCTCGATGCCGACCGCCGAAGCCAAGGCCGTCGCCTGGGAGAAGGCGATGATCGACCCGAACGTGCCCAACGAGACCCACCGCAGCATCGTGAAGGCGTTCCCCCGCGCCGGGCAGAACGAGGTGCTGGCGCCGTACCTCGCGAAGTACCTCGACGCGGTCGGCAGCACCTGGGACGTCCTCGGCGCGCACAAGGCATCCATCGCCCTGGAGTTCATCTTCCCGCGGGTGCTCGCCTCCCAGCAGCTGCTCGACACGGTGGACGCGTGGCTGGAGACCGCCACGGCCAACCCGGGTGCGATCCGCTACGTCAGGGAAGGCCGCGCCGACGCGGCCCGGGCGCTGGCCGCCCAGGCCAAGGACGCCGAGGCCTGAGCTCAGTTGGTCGAGCAGGCCGAGCCCCTGGTCGTCGACACGCCCGTCGCGACCTCGCTCCTCGGTCGCGCGGCTTGCACGTTCCTCGCGCTCTGCTCGCTTGAGCTCAGTCCGCGTGGAGCGTCTCGGGTGAGCGAGCGTGGTCGGCCAGCATCTGGATGCCGCGCTTGAGCCCGCCGACCAGGTCGCCGGCGGCGAAGTCACTCTGCATCGCGAGCGCGGCCAGGTCGACCTCGCTGTCGCTCAGGGTGCGGCGGACGTAGCCGCCGGTCACGATCTCGAGCGCTCGTTGCTCGGGGTCGACCATGATCAGGATGCTGCGGGCCGGCGCCACCAGTGAGTTGTGCAGCCGGGTCGCGAACTCGCGGGGGTCGCTCTCGGCGTTGCCGACGAACACGGAGAACTCCGCACGCGACAGCTGCTCGGCCTTGCGGATCGCCTCGTCGAGTGCGAACCGCTCGGCGTTGGTGAAGTGGTCACCAGCGGCCACTTGCGCCTCCGGCCTGGGAGTCTGCTGAGTCGGGGCCGGCGAGCTCGCCGGCGCTCTTGCGCGGGCCGCCGAGCCACTGGTTGTCCGGCTGCGGAGCGCCCGGCGCGACTCGCTCACCCCTGGCCAACGCCGGCACGTAGACCGCGATCGCGATCACCACGGCCAGCAGCAGCGGGACGCCGCCGAGCAGCAGGAGCATGCCGAGCTTGTCGACGGAGTCGGGCGTGTCCCAGGCCTCGGGCACCGAGGCGCCGGCGGGTGCGGCCAGAGCCAGCGAGAGCCCGGCGACGGTGATCCCGGACACGGCAAGAACGACGATCCGGCGGAGGACAGCGGAGATCGAGGTGGTCACGGACCACAGCGTATCGGTCGCGGACAGCCGTGGGGTTCGATGGGGAGACGCGTGGATGGTAGGCATGGCCCATGTCACCTCTGCAGTCCGCCAACCCGTGCGCCGACGGCGAGCAGATCTGCGACCAGGTCTTCGAATGGACCGACAACTCCACCCTGGCCGACATCGCGGACGTGGTGATCGGCAAGCCGCTGGCCATCGTCGGCCTGCTGCTGCTCGGCCTCGCTGTGCGATGGCTGCTGCACCGGGTCGTCGACCGGGTGATCCGCAGGGCGGAGGGCGGCGTACTGCCGGGCATCAACCTCGCAGCGACCACCCGCCGCGTGCAGCGGGCCAAGACCATGGGCAGCCTGCTCAAGAGCATCATCACCGGCGTCCTGGTCGCGGTGTTCGCGACGATGATCCTCAGCGAGCTCGGGGTGAACATCGCGCCGATCATCGCCAGCGCCGGCATCCTCGGCATCGCCCTGGGCTTCGGCGCCCAGTCACTCGTCAGTGACTTCCTCTCGGGCGTGTTCATGATCCTCGAGGACCAGTACGGCGTCGGCGACGAGATCGACCTCGGCGAGGCCGTCGGCACCGTCGAGGCGGTGACGCTGCGGATCACCCGGCTGCGCGACGTCAACGGCACCGTCTGGTACGTCCGCAACGGCGAGATCATGCGCGTCGGCAACATGAGCCAGAACTGGGCGCGCACGGTGCTCGACATCTCGGTGGCCTACCACGAGGACCTGGTGCGGGTACGCCGCATCCTCGAGGAGGTCGCCCACGACCTCTGGGAGGACGAGGACTTCAAGGGCGGGGTGATCGAGGAGCCCTCGGTGTGGGGCGTGCAAGAGCTGGCCGCCGACGGAGTGACCGTGCGGGTCGCTCTGAAGACCGCTGCCGCTCGAGCAGTGGGCCGTGGCCCGCGAGATGCGTCAGCGGATCAAGGCGCGCTTCGACCACGAGGGCATCGAGATGCCCTTCGCCCAGCGGGTGGTGTGGCACCGCGATGCCACGACACCCGCCGAGCAGGAGACCGACGCCGACCCGTCAGAAAGTTTGTGACTGGTCAGCGACAGGTCAGGCGAGCGAGGCGTCCAGGGTGATCGTGGTGCCGGTGAGGGCCTTGCTCACGGGGCAGTTGGCCTTGGCGCCCTCGGCGGCCTCGACGAACTGCTCCTCGGTCATCCCCTCGACGGTGCCGACGACGGTCAGCTTGACGCCGGTGATGCCGGTGCCGGGGGTGAACTCGACCTCGGCGCTGGTGTCGAGCTTGGTCGGAGGGGTGCCGGCCTTCGCGAGGCCGCCGGAGAGTGCCATCGAGAAGCAGGAGGAATGAGCCGCGGCGATCAGCTCCTCGGGGCTGGTCTTCCCGTTGGCCTCCTCGGCCCGCGAGGGCCAGGAGACGTCGAAGGTGCCGATACCGGACGACTGGAGCTCGACCCGGCCCGATCCCTCGGTCAGCGAACCTTCCCAGATGGTCTGTGCGATGCGCGTAGTAGCCATGCTCGGAAGTCTGGCACGCCGCCGTTCGCCCCTCCCCCTGGGCCCTCGGCACCATGGCTCTACCTATTCTTGGCAAGTGAGCAGCACCTACTACGAAGAGATCGGCGGCTTCGAGACCTTCCGACGCATCGTCGCGAAGTTCTACGAAGGCGTGGCCGGCGACGAGGTGCTGCGTCCGCTCTACCCGGAGGAGGACCTCGGCCCGGCCGAGGAGCGGTTCTTGCTCTTCCTGGTGCAGTACTGGGGCGGCCCGACGACGTACTCCGACTCGCGAGGCCACCCGCGGTTGCGCGCGCGGCACGCGCCGTTCGCGGTCAACCCGGAGGCCAAGGACCACTGGCTGATGCACTTCCGCGCCGCCCTCGACTCGGTGGAGCTGACCCCCGAGCAGGACGCGCAGTTCTGGGACTACGTCACCCACGCGGCGCAGTTCATGGTCAACACGTTCGAGTGAGCTACCTGGCCTCGGCCTCGAGACGCGCGCGTACGTCGGGGTGCGGGGGCATCGCTCTCCCGGTCTCCAGGTCGTAGAAGACCGTGGTCACCCTCGCGCGGGCGAGCACGTCGTCGCCGTCGCAGATCTCCGACTCGAGGGTGATCGACGAGTTGCCGACCCGGCCGAGCTGAGACCACAGGTCGTAGGTCTGTTTGCGGAAGAGGATCGGCCGTCGGTAGTCCACGTCGGTCTGCGCCACCACGAAGTGCGCGGGTGGCACGTCGAGGTCGCGGGTCAGTGCCGCGAACCACCTGATCCGTGCTTCCTGGAGGTACTCGTAGTACTTCACGTTGTTCACGTGGCCGTAGACGTCGACGTCGGAGAAGCGGACGTGGACCGGGTAGTGACCGCGCTCGCTGCGCGCGACCGTGAACCGGTTGCGACCGGCACCCCGGTCGGTCGGTTCGAGGTAGGCGCCCAGCGTCTCCTTCTCCTCAGCGGTCAGCCGCCGCGGGCGCTCGCTGGCGAAGTCGAAGGGCGCGAGGAGGGTCGTCGCTCGCAGGTAGACCACGCGCCCCCCGTCGCCGTCGTCGTGGAAGACCTCGTATCCCATCGAGAACGAGGCCGCCCAGATCTCGGTGACCCAGCACTCGATCTTCACCGGGCGGAAGCGGAAGACCAGCGGGGCCTGATAGGTGACCTCGTGCCGGACCACGACCAGGCCCTCCGTCACCGCGCCGCCCGACCGCTCGCCCCAGTGCTTGCGGAGCAGGTCGACTCGCGCCTCCTGCAGGTAGTCGACGTACACCACGTTGTTGACATGGCCCAGCATGTCGAGGTCGGCCCATCGCATGGGGCATTCGTAGACGTGACGCACGGCATGGACTCTGCCAGACCGCAGTGCTGACACCTGTTCTAGTCTGAACGGACATCCACCAGAACGGAGCATCACCCATGCCTGAGGCAGTCATCGTTTCCGCCGCCCGCACGCCGATCGGGCGCGCGAACAAGGGATCGCTCACGGAGATGCGTCCCGACGAGCTGACGGCGTTCATCGTGAAGACCGCGCTCGACAAGATCCCGGGGTTGGACCCCAACACCATCGACGACCACTACCTCGGCTGTGGCCTGCCGGGCGGCGAGTCCGGCAACAACATGGCTCGCGTGGTCAACGTGCTGAACGGCATGGACGATGTGCCCGGCGCGACGATCACCCGCTACTGCTCCTCGTCGGTGCAGACCACACGGATGGCCTTCCACGCGATCAAGGCGGGCGAGGGTGACGTGTTCATCTCTGCCGGCGTCGAGACCGTGTCGCGGTTCGCGAAGGGCACCTCCGACCACTGGCCCGACACGCACAACCACCAGTTCGACGAGGCCAAGGCGCGCACCGACAAGACCGCCGAGGGCGGCCAGGGCTGGCACGACCCGCGCGAGGACGGACTGCTCCCCGATGTCTACATCGCGATGGGTCAGACCGCCGAGAACGTCGCCAAGCTGCGCGGGCTGAGCCGCCAGGAGCTCGACGAGTTCGGTGTCCGCTCGCAGAACCTCGCCGAGAAGGCGCTCGCCAACGGGTTCTGGCAGCGCGAGATCACCCCGGTGACCACCCCCAGCGGAGTGGTCAGCGCCGACGACGGCCCGCGTGCCGGCGTCACCTACGACGGCATCAAGGACCTCAAGCCGGTCTTCCGTCCGGACGGCGTGGTCACGGCCGGCAACTGCTGCGCGCTCAACGACGGCGCCGCGGCGGTCATCGTCATGTCCGACACCAAGGCCGCCGAGCTCGGCCTGACCCCGCTCGCGCGGATCGTGTCCACGGGCGTCAGCGGCCTCTCCCCCGAGATCATGGGCCTCGGCCCGGTCGAGGCGAGCAAGCGCGCCCTGGCCCACGCCGGCATGAGCATCGGTGACATCGACCTGGTCGAGATCAACGAGGCCTTCGCGGCCCAGGTGGTGCCGTCGTACCAGGACCTCGGCATCGACCTCGACCGGCTCAACGTCAACGGCGGCGCGATCGCCGTCGGTCACCCCTTCGGCATGACCGGCGCCCGGCTGCAGAACACGATGATCAACTCCCTCGACTTCCACGACAAGTCGACCGGCCTGATCACCATGTGCGTCGGTGGCGGCCAGGGCATGGCCCTGATCCTCGAGCGCGTCTGATCCAACGCTGACCCGTCAGAAGATCTTCTGACGGGTCAGCGCTCAATCGATGAGGTGGTGGCCCGGTCGGGGGAGCACGTCGCCGCATCGCACCCATGGCGAGCTCGGAGACACGGAGACACGGAGACCAGTGGGGCCGAGAGTTCGGTAGCGCATGTCGTGGACCGTAGCGAGTCGAAGCACGCTCGAGGTCAAGCGACGTGTCCACCGACAGATTCCACAGCAGACTCATAGACTGGCCGGATGCCGGACATCGGGGAGGAGCCGCGCTGGTTGGACACCGACCAGCAGCGCTCGTGGCGCGCACTCGTGCTCGGCACCACGCTGCTCTTCGATCGCCTCGACGACGACCTGCGCCGACACCACAACATCTCGCTGGCCGAGTACGAGATCCTCGTGCGGCTCTCCGAGCGCGAGGGCCAGATGCGGATGGCCCAACTGGCCGACGCCATGGCGCACAGCCGCAGCCGGATCACGCACACCATCAAGCGGATGGAGGCCTCCGAGCTCGTCGAGCGCTGCGAGTCCCCCGACGACGGCCGCGGTGTGATCGCCCGGATCACCGAACGCGGCGCACTGCTGCTGCGCAACGTCGCGCCCACCCATGTCGAGGGTGTGCGCGAGCACCTGGTCGACCTCGCCAGCGACGAGGACTTCCAGACACTCGGCCGGGTCATGGATGCCGTCTCCGACAACCTGATCGCCCGCCACCCCGAGATGGAGCTGCGCCTCCCGGATTAGTGCCGGGTCGGCGTCAGTCCCGCGTCAGGCGGCGGTGGGTGACCCGGTGCGGGCGGGCCGCCTCGACGCCGAGGCGCTCGATCTTGTTCTCCTCGTACGCCGCGAAGTTGCCCTCGAACCAGAACCACTTGGCCGGGTCCTCGCTCGTCGCCCTCCCACGCCAGGATGTGGGTGGCGATCCGGTCGAGGAACCACCGGTCGTGCGAGGTGACCACGGCGCAGCCCGGGAAGTCGAGCAACGCGTCCTCGAGTGACGAGAGGGTCTCGACGTCCAGGTCGTTCGTGGGCTCGTCGAGCAGCAGCATGTTGCCGCCCATCTTCAGGGTCAGCGCGAGGTTGAGCCGGTTGCGCTCTCCACCCGAGAGGACGCCGGCCTTCTTCTGCTGGTCCGGGCCCTTGAACCCGAACGACGCCACATAGGCCCGCGAGTTCATCTCGAAGTTGGCGACCTTGATGAAGTCCAGGCCGTCGGAGACGACCTCCCACACGTTCTTGTTGGGGTCGATCCCGCCACGGCTCTGGTCGACGTAGGAGATCTTGACCGTCGTGCCGACCTTGAGCTCGCCCTCGTCGGGCGGCTCCTGCTCGGTGATCATCCGGAACAGCGTCGTCTTGCCGACGCCGTTGGGACCGATCACGCCGACGATCCCGGCGCGGGGCAGCGTGAACGAGAGATCGTGCATCAGCGTGCGACCGTCGTAGCCCTTGGCCAGGTCGTGTGCCTCGAGCACGATGTCGCCCAGCCGGGGACCGGCTGGGATGTTGATCTCCGAGGTGTCGATCTTGCGCATCTTGTCGGCCTCGGCCGCCATCTCCTCGTAGCGCGCCAACCGGGAGCGGCTCTTGGTCTGGCGGGCCTTCGCGTTGGAGCGCACCCACTCGAGCTCACGCTCGAGCATCTTCTGGCGCTTGACGTCCTTCTGGCCCTCGATCTTGAGCCGGTCCTTCTTGGTCTGCAGGTACGTCGTGTAGTTGCCCTCGTAGGGGTGGGCCTGGCCTCGGTCGAGCTCGAGGATCCAGGTGGCCACGTTGTCGAGGAAGTAGCGGTCGTGGGTCACGGCCAGGACGGCGCCGGGGTAGCTCTTGAGGTGGCTCTCCAGCCACTGCACGGACTCGGCGTCGAGGTGGTTGGTGGGCTCGTCGAGCAGGAGCAGCGACGGCTGCTGGAGCAGCAGCTTGCACAGGGCGACGCGACGACGCTCGCCACCGGACAGAGTGTCGACGATCGCGTCCGGCGGCGGGCACCGCAGGGCATCCATGGCCTGGTCGAGCCGGCTGTCGATGTCCCAGGCGTTGGCGTGGTCGAGGTACTCCTGGAGGTCGCCCATCTCGGGCAGCAGCTTGTCGTAGTCGGCGTCGGGGTCGGCCATCTCCTCGGAGATCGCGTTGAACCTGGCCAGCTTGGTCTTGATCTCGCCGACGGCCTCCTCGACGTTCTCGAGCACCGTCTTGCCCTCGGTCAGCGGGGGCTCCTGCTGGAGCATGCCGACGGTCGCGCCGGGGGCCAGGATCGCGTCGCCGTTGTTGGGGTTGTCGAGCCCGGCCATGATCTTCAGCAGCGACGACTTGCCGGTCCCGTTGGGGCCGACGACGCCGATCTTGGCGTCCGGCAGGAAGGAAAGGGTGACGTTCTCGAGGACGACCTTGTCGCCATGGGCCTTACGCACATTGCGCAGGGTGAACACATACTCAGCCATGGTCCACGAGCCTACGGGGAAACCGGCGTGAGACCTGATCGGGGGGTCACGGCGTCTCTACGGTTGGAAGCCCACCTGAACCCGAACGGAGACGAGAGCGAGTGAGACGCGACGCGGGAACCGATGCAGAGTTCGCCGAGTTCATGGCCGCACGATCGAGCCAGCTCTATCGCAGCGCCTACCTGCTCACCACCTCCTCGCACGCCGCTGAGGACCTCCTCCAGACCGCGTTGGCGAAGACCTTCGCGTCGTGGGGCCGGGTCCGGGCGGCCGACGACCCCGTGGCGTACGTGCACGGAGTGTTGATCAAGAGTTTCCTCTCCGAGCGACGCCGGCGGAGCAGCACCGAGCTGCCCGTCGCCGATGCCTCACAAGTCGGTGCGACACGTGTGCCGGCGACCCCGCCGGACCCCACCGAACGTGTGGCACTCATGACTGCCCTGTCCCAGCTGGCGCCGCTGGACCGGGCAGTCGTGGTGCTGCGCTTCTGGGAGGACCGCAGCGTCGCCCAGACCGCCGACGACCTCGATCTCAGCGAGGCCGCGGTGAAGAACCGCAGCCTGCGGGCGCTGCGCACCCTGCGCGGGCTCCTGGCTGAGTCCGTCGACACCACCCCTTCCATCCCCACGAGCAGGAGCACGACATGACCCATCTCGACGACGGCGCCGACCTCCGCGCCGTGATGGAGCGATCGCTCCGCGACCTCGACGCGCCGGACCGCTGCGGCCCGGCCGCGTTGGCCTCCGGACGGCGGCGCCGCACCCGGCGGCGCGTGACCTTCACCCTGAGCGGCGTGGCAGCGGTCGCGGCCGTGGCCGCCCTGACGCTGCCCTCCCTGGGTGGTTCCGGTGGCGCCAGCCCTCAGTTTGCCGACGACCCCACACCCGCACCCACGCCCTCGCCCACGTCGACGGAGATCTCCGGCTTCCCGAGCGAGGTGCCGGAAGGCTCCGGTCTGCCGGTCGAGGTCGAGGAGGGCTGGTGGAGCGCGCCCGGCACCCGACTGGCAGAACAGCTCGAGCGGCAGCTGCCCGAGGGCGTGACCGTCGAGGACGTCGACATCACCGAGGAGGGCGTGCCGGCCGGCTCCGACGCCGAGATGATCGGCGGGCTGTCGGGGACCCTCGCGGCCAGCACCGGCCCCGGTGGGATCCAGATCATCCTGTACGCACCGGACCTGGACGCGGTGCCGGATCCAGTGACCACCACCGACGCCGCCGGCAACGAGCACACCAGCACGTACGCCGAGGGGCAGGCGCTGCAGCAGCGCACCAAGTGCGGTGGCTATCACGACATCTGCCGACCGATCCACGACGCATCCGGCACCGTGATCGGACGGGCGTCGAGCAACGTGGAGTCGGGCACGACCCTCTACGAGGTCTTCCTGCTCGGGCCCGACGGTGGCGGGCTCAACTTCACGGTGATGAACTCCACCGGTGAGAAACCGGGCTACGAGGCACCCACGGCCGACGTGCCGCCGCTCACGCTCGCGCAGCTGCGCACCCTCGCGGAGGACCCCGTCTGGACCAGCTACATCCCGTAGCGCGCATCTCGATCACGCTGCCGTGGCTGCCGCCTCCTCCCGTTCGCGGGAGGGGGCGGTGGTCGTTGCAGCCGGCTCCGTCGCCTCGGCCGACCCAGCGTGGTCGACCGGCTGTGCCTTGGGCACCCGGATGAACTGGCTGATGCCCCGGCTCAGGTCGTGGCCGACCATCAGCGCCTCCACCTCGAACGTCAACACCTCGACGTTGTGCTTGTTGATGTAGGTGCGGGCGTGCAGCCGCCCGTGGACGATCACCGGGTCGCCCCGCCGCAGTGAGCGCGCGCAGTGCTCGCCGAGGGCCCGCCAGGCGTTCACGGTGTACCACTGGGTCTGACCGTCGACCCACTCGTCGGTGCGTCGCTGGTAGCGGCGCGGCGTGCACGCGACCCGGATGTTGGCAACGCAGCTATCCCCGGCCGTCCGCAGCTGTACGTCGCCGCCGACGTGGCCCTGCAGGGTCACCATCGTGTCGTTGGACATGTCTCTCTCCTCGTCTGATGCGTTCTGGACGGGATGGAGACTTCGCGCGGCCACCGACAGCGGCACGCTCGGTGCCGAGAACCTGTGGAAACAGGGCGCGGCAGGTCACCCTGTGGACGACATATGGGCTAGTTCTTCAAGGCCTTGGTCAACCCGTTGCGGACGGTGGCGTAGGCCTTCAGCTCCGCTGCGATCGGTTGTACGACGAGCTCGTCGGCCACCTCGTGCACGGCAGCCCGGAGCCGCGCGTCGGCTGAGGCGGCCCGGCGGCGGGCGGTGGCCCGCACCAGGACCCGGCAGACAAGCGCCAGCCCGATGCCGAGCACGATCGCGCCGAGCAGCAGGATCGTGGGCAGCGCGTAGCCCTCCACCTCGGGGAGCGGCGGCTCGGGCATCTGGAGATAGTCGACCGCCGCGAGCACGCCCAGCCAGAGCGCACCGGCGAAGGCCGCCAGGATCAGCAGCCACTGCAACAACCGCACCGCACCCGCCCACGCGGGGATCTTCGCGACCCCGAGGTCGGTGGCGCCGATCGCCGCGTCGAGGCGGTCGTTGAGATCACCCATGCGTGAGGTGGACGCGCGGCGGACGGCATCGACCCACGGCTTGCCGAGTCCGTCGGAGGCATCGTCGGCCAGAGTCCGCACCTCGGTGTCGACCCTGGCTCGCTGCACCGGCGTGGTCGTGGGGATCGCCTTGCGCGACCGGCCCTTGAGCGCCTTGCCTGCGCTGCCGAGGTCGAGATGGAGCTTCTTGAGCGGGTCGGGCTTGAGCCGGGAGAGCCAAGAGGTGACCGGCCACCCCGTGGCCCGGCCGGCGCGCAGCCGGGTGGATCGCTCGACCGCGTCGACCACGGTCGACACCCCGGCCGCATCCGCGAGCGCGTTGTCGAGGTCCGCCACTCGCCGATCACTCAGCGCACGCGTGTTGCCGGTGCCGCTGGCCTGGTAGAGACGTGAGGCGGCGGACTTCAGGTCTGCCTCGAGACGGGTCGCGGTCTGCTTCTTGCCGGCCACCCGACGAGCGATCTCGGCACGGAGCTGGTCGATGCCGATGCCGTGGCGGGCGCTGATCGCGTAGACCGGCACCTGCTGGAGACCGTCGGCGACCAGCAGCCGGCGTACGTCGTCGACCATGGACTGCCGACGGTCCTCCGGCACGGTGTCGATGTGGTTGAGCACGACCACCATGACCTCGGCGTGGGTGGCGAGCCGAGCGAGGTAGCGCTCGTGGATCGCGGCGTCGGCGTACTTCTGCGGGTCGAGCACCCACACCAGCAGGTCCGCCAGCTGCACCAGGCGGTCGACCTCGAGGTGGTGCGAGACCTCGGTGGAGTCGTGGTCGGGGAGGTCCAGCAGCACGACACCGTTGAGATCGTCGTCGCGGCCGGTCCTGGCATCGAGCATGGAGTCGCGGGTGGCTTGGTGGCGCGGTGGGATGCCGAGCCACTCGAGCAGCTCTCCGGCGCCCTCGCTCCCCCACACGCAGGCGCTGGCCCACGACGTCGTCGGCCGGCGCACGCCGACGGCGGAGAGCTCCAGCCCGGTCAGCGCGTTGTACGTCGACGACTTGCCCGAGCCGGTTGCGCCGGCGATGCCGACCACGGTGTGGTCGGCCGACAGCCGCAACCGGGATGCCGTCTTCTTGGCGACCCCCTCGGCCTCGTCCACCAGAGTGTCGTCGAGCCGCCCACGGGCCGCCTGGGCAGCCGTCTCCAGCCCCTCGACCCGGGCACCGATGTCGGTGCCGCGGGTCAGCAGCTTTCGGGCGCCCTCCAGCAGGCTGGTCAAGCGATCCCCCCAGATCTGGTCGGACGTCGCTCGCTGCGCGCGGCAGCGAAACGCAGGTCATCGACCCTACGTGACGCTTCGCGCACCAGCTCGGCGGCCTGCGGCTGCACCTCCAAGGCGTCGATGAGGACGAGATAGCGGGCGCGTTCCTCATCGAGCAGGGCTCGCACCCGCTCCTCGAGGTCGCGCCGGGCCCGCTCCGCGAGATCGCGGACGGCTTGGTCGCCGAAGACGGCTTCCAGCAGCTTCTGGCCGAGCACGGCCGAGCCTCCGGCGATGCCGGCCTCCGCCCCGGTCAGGGCGGCGGTGTGCGCGAAGACGACGATCATCAGGGCCACCGAGAGGCCGTTGACCCCAAAGGCGAGGAACCTGGCGGTGCTCCGCTTGTCGGCGCCCTCCGCGCGCACCATCTCGAACACCTCCTGCTGCCACTCGCGCACCGCGCGCTCGGCCTTGCGGCGCAGATCGCGCGAGGCCCGGCCGAGTTCCTGGTCGACACCCGCGAGAAGTCCCTGACCGGCCGTCTGCTGCAGCCACGAGGCCTCGGCGCGCTCGGCAGCGGCCTCCGCGTGTTCGAGGATCAGCGTCTCGAGCCCGGACTCGACCGCCACGGTGACCCGCTCCGCCTGCTGAGGCTTGCCCTTGACCGCGTTGACCACCCGGTCGCGGATCCAGCCGACCCGGGTCTCGAGCGACCTGAGCAGCTCGCCGGTGCCCACGAACTCCTGCCAGCGCGCCAGCACCTCGCCTCGCAGCAGCGTGCCGTCGGCGGCCGCAGCGGCGATCGCCTTGATGGAATCGTCGTAGGCCCGGTCGGCGTCCTCGCGAAGACGGGCCGCTGCGGCGACCTGCTCGGCGGCGGCGTCCGCCACCGCATGGGTACGCCGGCTGAGGTCGCGGATCCCGCCGTCCAGCGTCTGCTTGATGACTCCTGCCCTGGCCTCGACGTCGGCTGCGAGCGAGTCGAGCCAGGCCCTGATCTCGGCCACCTGCTGCGCCGGCAGCAGACCCTCGTCGTCGACGACCCCCTCGGTCACCGTGAAGAGAGGCGAGTCCTTGAGGCCGCGGCTGGCCAGCATCCGGGCGAGGTGGCTCGCCACGGTCTGCACGGCGTCCACAGGCGTCCTGTCGAGCACGATCGCCACAGCGGTGGAGCGCTCAGCGGCCTTCTTGAGGAAGTCCCAGGGCACCTGGTCGGCGTAGCGCGCGGCGGAGGTGACAAACAGCCACAGATCGCCGGCCGCGAGCAGCTGGGCCGCGAGCAGCCGGTTGCGCTCCTCGACCGAGTCGACGTCGGGTGCGTCGAGGATCGCCAGGCCCGGGGGCACCGATCTGGCCGGCACCAGCTGCAGGGCATCGGGGTCGTCGGTGGCTTCCGAGACGCGCTGCAGGTCGGGCAGCAGCCGGTCCGGGCCGAACCAGTGGGCGTCGGCGGGGTTGTGCACCAGCACCGGCGACCGGGTGGTCGGCCGCAGCACGCCGTGCGCGGTCACCCGGTGGCCGACCAGGGAGTTGACCAGCGTCGACTTGCCCGCGCCGGTGGACCCGCCCACCACCGTCAGCAGCGGCGCATCGATGGTCATCAGCCGCGGGATGATGTAGTCCTCGAGCTGGTCGACCATCTCGCGCTGGGCGATGCGTTGCTCCTCGACTCCGGGCAGGTCCAGGGGCATCACCGCGGCCTGCAACGCCCCTCGCAGCTGGACGAGGGCGGTGAGCATCTTGTCGTTCCCGTCGTCGACGGACCCGGTGACATAGGAGCTCATCGGGTCGGCACCACCTGTCCCGGAAAGGCGATCCGGGGGCGTACGGCGTTGATCCGGGCCAGGTAGTCCTGGCCGCGCAGCTGGTAGTCGGCCGGCGCGGTGCCGCGCAGCAGCCGGTGGTGCAGGTAGCCGAGCTCGATCGCGGCCTGCTGGTAGTCGGCCATCGCCTTGGCGGCGTCGTCGCCGGCGTACTGCTTGGCATGCTGGCGGGCGGCACGCCGGGCTCGCAGGTCGACGACCCATCCGATGTCGGTGGCGGGCATCAACCCGCGCTGCGCGGCATCGGTGAGCGCGACCGTGAGCATCCGGGCCTCCGACCGCCGGGCCCAGACCCCGAGGAGGACCAGGCCAACGAACGCCGGGACCATCAGCACGAGGTAGACCCCGAAGAAACCTTCGGCGCCGTAGATCGTGGACCCGTTCCACAGGCCGTGTGCCCCCACAGCCAGTACGTACCCCCCGAGCGGCGCAAGGATGCGGACCCATGGGGCGCGCGAGGTCACTGCCAGGCCGACACCGATGCCGATGAACGTCGTGAACAAGGGGTGCGCGAACGGGCTCAGCAGGCATCGGAGCACGAACGTGGTGGTGATGCCGACGACGCCGCCGGGGCCGACGCCGTCGCTGCCGTTGTACGCCGCGGCGAGGTAGAGGATGTTCTCGGTGAACGCGAAGCCGATGCCGACCATGCCGGCGTAGACGATGCCGTCAAGGACGCCGTCGAGCTCGGCCCGCCGCCACCACAGGAGCAGGAGCAGGAACAGTCCCTTGCTCGCCTCCTCGGTGACCGGCGCGACGATCGCAAGCGACTGCTCCTCGGTGAAGGGCACCACCAGCCCGCCGAGCCCACCGATCACGATCGCGGCGATCGTGGCCACGAAGGCGCCCCACAGGAGCCCGGAGGCGAGCAGCTTCTTGGGCTCGGGCTCGTAGCGGTCGAGCCACAGGTAGCACAGCACCAGCGGCACCACCGGAATAGCCGCCATGCCGGTCGCCAGGAACATGATCGCCGGGGCTCCCGACAGCGCCAGAATCGCCAGCATCAGCAGCCCGCCGACGGCGACCAGCACGCTCACCGTGACGGTGAACGCGCGGCTGTCGCGACGGGTGCTGGACATGCCACACAGCCTATCGGCAGCCACTCCTGTCACATGCGTCAACGCGTAAGGTGACAGGGTGACTGAGGAGACCACCCCCGAGACCACGGCACCCAAGAATCAGCCCCCTAGCCAGCCCAAGACGGAGTCGCACGACCCGGCCGTGCCCGAGGCCTACTCGAGGTTCATGCGCCAGGGCTGGGGCGATCGCGAGCTGGATCTGCCTCCGCACCCGATCTCGGGTCCCGCCGCGGCTCGGCGTACCCGCCTCGCGGAGCTGTTCCCCGGTGAGCGGCTGGTGCTGCCCGCGGGTGGCTACAAGGTGCGCTCCTACGACACCGACTACCGCTTCCGCCCCGACACGGCACACACCTACTACTGCGGCAACCAGACCTCGGACGCCGTGCTCGTGATCGACGACGGCGAGTCGGTGCTCTACGCCCGCCCCCGGTCCGAGCGCAACACCGACGAGTTCTTCCGTGACCGGCAGTACGGCGAGCTGTGGGCCGGCCGCCGGCCCTCGCTCGGCGAGATCTCGGCGTCGCTGGGCCTGGAGGTCCGCCACCTCGACGAGCTCGAGGGCGCTCTCGGCGCCGCCGGCAAGACCAGGGTGCACCGCGGGGTCTCGGCCGAGGTCGACCGGCTGGTCGCCGCCGACGAGACGCTCGACGACGACTTCCGACGCGTGATCTCCGAGCAGCGGCTGATCAAGGACGAGTGGGAGGTCGGCGAGCTGCAGGAGGCCTGCGACATCACCACGCTCGGCTTCGGCGACTGCGTGCGTGAGTGGGACCGCGTGATCGAGCACGGCGAGCGCTGGCTCGAGGGCACGTTCTTCCGCCGCGCCCGCACCATGGGCAACGACATCGGCTACGACTCGATCGTTGCCGGCGGCGCCCACGCCACCACGCTGCACTGGATCGACAACACCGGCCCGATCACGCCCGGCGAGCTGGTGCTGCTCGACATGGGCGTCGAGGGCCGCAACCTCTACACCGCCGACGTCACCCGCACGCTCCCGGTCACCGGCACGTACTCCCCGCTGCAACGCGAGCTCTACAACGTCGTGCTGGCGGCTCAGGAAGCCGGCATCGAGGCGGTCCGCCCCGGCGTACCGTTCACGGCTGCGCACACGGCCGCCATGACGGTGCTGGCCCACGCCCTCGACGACATGGGGCTCCTCCCCGTCTCTGCCGAGGAGGCGCTCGACCCGGAGTCGAAGGTCTACTCCCGCTGGACGCTGCACGGCACCAGCCACATGCTCGGCCTCGACGTGCACGACTGCGGGATGGCCGCGCCCGAGGCCTACGCGAAGGGCACGCTCGCCGCCGGCATGGTGCTCACGGTGGAGCCGGGCCTCTACTTCCAGCAGGACGACCTGCTGGTGCCCGAGGAGCTGCGCGGCATCGGCATCCGGATCGAGGACGACATCCTGGTCACCGACGACGGTGCCAGCAACCTCTCGGCGTCCCTGCCCCGCACGGCCGCCGACGTCGAGGCCTGGATGTCAGCGACGCGGGAGTGAGGGCTGCTCCCAGGCTGATCGCGGGCCTGGTGGCACCGCTCCTGGTGCTCTCGCTCGCGGGCTGCGGCAGCGACCCTGCCGACGATGAGGGTCCGAAGGTGCTGAGCGAGGCCGAGCGCCCGGCCCTGCCCTGCTCACGCTCGACGACCTCGGTCCCGGCTACCGGGAGCAGGCGCCCGACGAGCGACGGCGCCACCGAGGGCGACGACTGCCTCAGCCGTGCGGCGCAGGCCTTCGACGAGGAGAAGGGCGAGACCGAGCCTCGAGGTGGAGTTCCGCAAGGCCGGGCCGGCCGGGACCCTGAGCGAGGTCAGCGTGCTGTCGGGCTTCTCGTCGTACGCCGAGGCCGACCGCGCCGAGACCAGCCTCGATGTGCTGCAGGCCGCGATGCGGGACTGCACCAGCGCGGAGTACGAGCAGGAGGGCACCGCTGTCCGGTTCGACATCTCCGTCTCGGACGACCGGACCGTGGACGGACTCGACCAGCAGGTCAACCTCACCCTCGACGGCGACATCACCGTGGGCGAGACGGTCGTGCCTCTGGTCGTCGAGCTGCGCTACTTCCGGATCGCCAACCACGGTGGCACGGTCAGCGTCTCGCTGCTCAACGCCCCCGGCCAGGCGTCCGAGGTGGAGCGTCTCGTCGAGCTGGGCGTCGACCGGTTCGTCGCGACGACAGGCTGACCCAGGTCAGTCGGTCGCCTCGATCATCGGCACGAGGAAACGCCGCGCGATCTCGGCCACCTGCTCGTCGTCGTCGAGGTCGACCACGCCGCTCGGCGTGACCAGGAACGACGTCGAGATGCGGACCATCATCTCGGCCACGAGGTCGACGTCCAGGTCGGTGGCGACGGTGCCCGCCGCCTGCTCGCGACGCAGCTGCCCGGCGATGAACTCGCGCACGGTCCCCAGGGTGCGCCCCTCGTCGCCGACCAGCGACGGCACCAGGAGATCGGGCTCCGCCGCCAGCAGGCCACCGATCAGGGAGTTGCCACGGATGGCCCGCAGCGAGCTGACGAACCCGACCACCACCCGGTCGGCCGCGGTCCGCGCCTGCTTGATGTCGCGGAGGAACTGGTCGAAGTAGCGCCGGAACTCACGGCGTACGACGTGCTCGATCAGCACGTCCTTCGTCGCGAACCGGCGGTAGATCGTCACCCGGGCGACCCCCGCTGCCTTGGCCACCTCTTCCATGGTGACGCGCTGGATGCCGCGGCGGCCGAACAGCTCGCCCGCGGCGTCGAGGATGCGGGTGCTGAACTCCTCCTCGTCGTCGACCCGGTCGACCGAGTCGCTGAGTGCCCGCATCAGCAGAGAGCTCTCGGGGTCCACGGGCACGAGTCATCCCCGTTCTCTTGCCTGGGGTGCGCCCAATCAGAGATACAAAGAGACACGATTTGTATCTCTCGCCTCCCAGGAGCACGTCATGAGCGGAATCTCGAGGCGCGGCATGCTGCGCGTGGGCGGTGCGGGTGCCGTGGGCGCGGTGGGCGCCGCGACCCTAGGAGGCCCGGCCTGGAGCTGGTCGCCGGCCGGCTCGGTCGCCGGGATCGGCGCCGGGCGCGGATCCGCGCTGGGTCTGGGACGACGCGGCCGACCACCTGATGGCCGACGTCGATCGAGCGCGGCGACGTGCCTGCCGTCAACGCGCTCCTGCGCACCTGGACCAAGAACAGCCAGCCGCTGCCCGCGGGCCTGCCGGCCGATGTCCGCGCCTTCATGGAGGAAGCCCGGCAGCTGCCGTCCTGGGCGAGCCCGAGCAAGCTCGCCTCGTCGTACACCTTCAACACCAAGCGTGGCCTCTACCTCGGCGTCCTCTACGGCCTCGGCAGCGGGATGATGAGCACCGCGATCCCCCACGAAGCGCGAGCCGTCTACTACTCCAAGGGCGGGGCCGACCTCAAGGACCGGATCTCGAAGACGGCCAAGCTCGGCTACGACATCGGCACCGAAGAACGCCTTCGCCCCGAACGGCGAGATGATCGTGACCTGCGTCAAGACCCGGATGGTGCACGCCGCCGTCCGCCACCTGCTGCCGACAGTCGGGGCACTGGCAGCAGACCGCCGACCAGACCATCCCGATCAGCCAGCGCGACCTGATGATCACCTGGCACAGCCTGGCGTCGTTCTCGTGGCAGAAGCTCACCGCGTGGGACCTCCGCATCCCGCCGGCCGAGGCCGACGGGTTCCTGCACTCCTGGCAGCTGACCGCGCACCTGCTCGGCATCCGCGACGAGTACATCCCCGCCAGCTGGGGTGACGCGATCGCCCAGTCCCACGCCGTGCTCGACCCGGTCCTCGCGGCCACGCCCGAAGGCATCTAGCTGGCCGACACCCTGCTCAACCTGGCCTCGGACTTCGACGGCGGCGCCGCGTCGTACCCGTTCCTCGCGGCCGCGACCCGCTACCAGCTGGGCGACGAGCTCACCGACTCCCTCGAGATCCCCCGCAACCCCTACTGGGACAAGGCCTTCCGCAACACCTGGCCGACCTTCGTCGCCTTCCGCGAGCTCGGCCTCGTGGTCCCGCTCGCCGCCGTCCTGTACTGGACGTTCGACGAGTTCCTCCGCAAGGGCGCGCTCTTCTTCCTCTCCGAGGGCAAGCCGATCAGCATCGAGATCCCCGACTCGAACCGCCCTGCCTGATCCGACTGCGGCATACTTTTCCAAGGGCTTCGTCCCCGAGCCCCCGTAGCTCAGCTGGATAGAGCAACGGCCTTCTAATCCGTTTGTCGCAGGTTCGAATCCTGCCGGGGCCGCCTCGAGGACGACGTCGAGCTGACGACGTCCTGGAGATAGAGTATGACGGCGCCATGGTAAGCTGGATGGCAAGAAGGCGCCGTTGCGTGAGGCAGTTCGGCCGACCGGGCGGTGTGTGCGACAACGCTCTGTGCGAGGTGGGCCGCGGACACGCTCTGGTGCACTGGCCATCCGCGGGACCCCGCCGCTCAAGGGACGCGTGCACCCGGTGGGGCTACCGGCTGTGGAGCTGGACGTAGCAATCCACGTCGGCGATCACGACGATGTCGACGTCACCTGCGGCGAGGTCGGCGCCTGGTAGTCTCCAGCGCACTCAGCGTGGCCGGGGCGGTCCGCGAGAGACGTATCTCGTGGGATCACGCGACGCCACTCACCGATCGCAGTGGAGGACCGAGATCGGCTGGCCCGTGTTCACGGTAGCCAACCTAAGCCGGCACTGATCCAGCTCGTGGGCTGGCGGCTGAGAACGGCCTGGTCGGCCGCGGACAACCAGGTCCCGTTTGACCCGGTCGCACCGCGCAGCCTGCCGCGCCGCGAGGCAGCACGACCACCACGGACCTGGCTACCGGCCGGCCTCGGACAGCGACAGCCCGGTGCCCGCGTCGAACAGGTGCGCACGGTCCAGGTCGACCGTGACGGGCAGCCGCTCGCCCGGCGTACCGGTGACGGTGGGTCGTGCCTTGACCTTGAGGATCTCCGTCCCCACTTGGACGTCGACCACCGTGCGGTCACCGAGCGGCTCGAGCCCGTAGAGCTCCCCCGGCAACGACGCGCTCCCCGCGCTGCTCGACGGACAGGTCCTCCGCGCGCAGGCCCAGCAGCAGCGGACGACCGTCCTCGGCCGTGGTCCAGCGGGGCCGCGGCAGCGTCCAGCCCTCCGCACCGACCAGCCGATCTCCCTCGGCGTGGCAGGCGAGCAGGCTGATCGGCGGGCTCCCGACGAAGCCCGCGACCCACTGGTTGGCCGGACGCTCGTACACCTCGGTCGGCGTGCCGACCTGCTGCACCTTCCCCTCCCTGAGCACCGCGACCTGGTCGGCCATGGACAGGGCCTCGACCTGGTCGTTGGTCACGTAGACGAAGGTCCCGCCGAGGCTCCGGTGGATGCGGGTGAGCTCGGTGCGCATCTCGACGCGGAGCTTGAGGTCGAGGTTCGTCAGCGGCTCGTCCATGAGGAACGCGCGCGGGCGACGGACCAGCGCCCGGGCCAGGGCGACGCGCTGCATCTCACCGCCCGACATCTGCGCGGGACGGCGCTGCAGCAGACGTTCGATGTGCAGCAGGCTCGCCATCTGCTCGACGGCAGCGGCGATCTCGCTGGACGAACGCGCGGCGTGCCCGCAGCGGCGAAGCGATGTTCTCGTACGCCGTGTGTCGCGGGTAGAGGGCGTAGTTCTGGAAGACCATGGCCAGGTCGCGCTCGGCCGGGGTGTCACCGGTCGCGTCCCTCCCGTCCAGATGCACCGACCCGGCGTCGAGCTTCTCCAGGCCGGCGATCGCCCGCAGGGTGGTCGTCTTGCCCGCCCCGGAGGGCCCGAGCACGACGAAGAACGAGCCGTCCGGCACGTCCAGCGTCACCCCGTCCAGGGCCTGGACCTTGCCGAAGGACTTGCGCAGCCCGTGCGCTGCCACGGTTCCCATCAGGCCACCAGCTCTTCCGTGCTCACGTCGTAGACCGGCGGGGTCCCGCCGGCGTGGCGCAGCCCGACCGGTGCGTCCGCGGCGAAACGGGCGGTCGGTGGCATCCGGACCCGGACGTCGCGCTGCCCGCCGTGGTCGACCACGTAGATGATCTCGTCGCCCAGCGCACTCCGCCGAGACGACGCGGGCCGGGACCGACCGTTCCGCCCCCGGTGTCGGTGACCTCCAGCGCCTCCGGCCGGACGCCGGCGACCAGGCGACGGTCGCGCGGCAGGCCTGGCGGTGGCGTGAGGACCAGTCCGCCCGGACCGCGCAGCGCCCCGTCGGCCACCTCGACCTCGATCAGGTTCATCGGCGGGGAGCCGATGAACGCGGCGCAGAAGAGACTCGCCGGACGGTCGTAGACCTCCAGCGGCGTGCCGATCTGCTCGACGCGGCCCTTGTTGAGGATGGCGATCCGGTGACCGAGCGACATCGCCTCGACCTGGTCGTGGGTGACGTAGACCATCGTCGTCCCCAGCTCGGCCTGCAGGTGCTTGATCTCCGTGCGCATGTCCGCCCGCAGCTCCGCGTCCAGGTTGGTGAGCGGCTCGTCCATGAGGAATGCGCGCGGTCGTCGCACCAGGGCGCGAGCGAGCGCGACGCGCTGCTGCTCCCCGCCGGACAGCCGGCTGCGGTCGCCGGTCCAGGAGCGGACCGAGCTGCATCATCCGGGCGGCCTCGTCGACCCGCTCGTGCACCTCCGCCTCGGGCAGTCCCTCGGCCCGCAGCGGGAACGCCAGGTTGTCGCGGGTCTTCAGGTGCGGGTAGAGCGCGTAGAACTGGAACACCATGGCGATGTCGCGCTCGGCGGGCGGCAGGTCGTTGACCAGCGTGTTGCCGATGCGGATGTCGCCCGACGTCTGCCTCTCCAGGCCGGCCATGGCCCGCAGCGTGGTCGTCTTGCCGCAGCCCGAAGGGCCGAGCATCACGAACAGCTCGCCGTCGCCGATGGACAGGTCCACGTGCTCGACTGCGACCGTCCCGTCCGGGTAGCGCTTGTGCAGGGCGGTCACCTCGATGCCGGCCATCAGCGTCGCACCGCCCCGAGCGTCACGCCGGCGACGAGGTGCTTGCGCACCAGGTAGGCGAAGACGAGCACCGGCAGGGCGAACACCACGGAGGAGGCGGCCACCAGACCCCAGTCCACCGTGGTGCCGCCGATGAGGCCGGCGATGGCGGGTGGCGCCGTCCGCACGTCCTGGCTGGAGGTGAGGAAGATCGGCGAACACGAACTCGTTCCACGAGAAGATGAGTGCGAAGACCGCCGTCGCGGCGATGCCGGGCACGAGCAGGGGCAGGGTGAACTTCCGGAACGCCTGCAGGCGGGTGTAGCCGTCGAGCATGGCGGCGTCCTCGTACTCCGCGGGCACCTCGTCGACGAACCCCTTCATCATCCAGATCGTGAACGGGACGTTGAACGCGGCGTAGATGAGGATCAGGCCGAGCTTGGTGTCGATGAGTCCGAGCTCTGGCGGTACATGAGGAAGATCGGGATCACGACCACCACGGGCGGCATGAAGCGGGTGGACAGGATGAAGAACAGCTGGTCCTTCTTGGCCTTCAGGGCGAAGCGCGAGTAGGCCCAGGCCGCCGGGACCCCCAGCACGGTGGCCAGCACCGTGGAGACCCCGGCGACCACGACGGAGTTGAGGAACGCGACGGACAAGGTCCGAGCGACCGCCGCCGGGGGCGACGAACACGTCCTTGTAGTGGTCCAGGGTGACCTGTCGAAGCCGAAGAACTTGGCCGGGACGGCGTAGACGTCCCGGTTCTCCTTGATGGACGTCTCGATCATCCACAGCACCGGGAAGAGCATCACGACGGCCAGCACGGTCAGCAGCGCGACCTCGAGCACGGAGCGGCCCCGGCCGCCGCGGCGGCGCGCGGGCGGCGCGTCGTCGGCGGCGGGACCCGCGGACACGGCCTCGTCGACGGAGATGGCCATCAGCCCTCCTTGAGCTTGTTCAGGTAGCGCAGGTAGAACTGCGTGAGGACGATGACGACGAGGACCATGAGGATCCCGTACGCCGAGGCGGTCCCGGTGTTGAAGCCGAGGAACGCGACCTTGTAGACGTGGAACGACAACGTCTCGGTGGAGACCCCCGGACCTCCGCTGGTGAGGATGTAGACGAGGTCGAACAGCCGGAACGCCTCGATGGCCCGGAACATCACGGCGATGAGGAGCAGCGGCCACACCAGCGGCAGGGTGATGTGTGCGGAACCGGAACCACTCCGACGCCCGGTCGATCGAGGCGGCCTCGTACAGGTACTTGGGGACCGCGGTGAGGCCGGCGAGCGCGATGAGCATGATGAACGGCGTCCACTGCCAGGTGTCGACCACGATCAGCGAGATCAGCGCCGTTCGCTGCCGGGTGAGCCACTCCACCTGCCCGAGCCCGAGCGAGCCGAGCATGCTGTTGATCACGCCGAACTGGGTGTCGAGCATGAACCGCCAGAACAGCCCGACCACGACCGGCGACAGCATCATCGGCACCAGGAACAGCGTGGTCAGCAGTCCGCGCCCGTGCGTGCGCCGCGAGATCAGGTAGGCGATGGCGAAGCCGAGCACGGTCTGCAGGGCGACCGCGCCGACCACGTAGAGCAACGTCGTCAGGGCCCGCTGGTGGACCTGCGCCGACGTCAGGATGTCGATGTAGTTCTCGAACCCGACGAAGTCGGCGGGCCCGTCCGCGGGTGGCGGAGTAGTCGGTGAAGGACAGGTACAACGCCCACAGCAGCGGGAAGACCGACATCGCGAGCAACAGCAGCAGCGCCGGGGAGATGAAGGCCACGGCGAGCCAGCGGTCGCTCAGTCGGCGACGCCGCCGCCCCGGTGCAGGCGGCGTCGCAGCCGCCTCCTGCACCGGGGGGTCGGTCGTCGTAGGCATGGGGTCAGTCACAGCCCGCCGCCCCCGCTGGAGTCGAGCACGTCCTGCTGCTCCTTGGCGATGTCGTCGAGCGCCTCCTTCGGGTCCTTGGCGCCGTTGAGAGCCGCGTTCACGTTGGTGTTCTCGATGTCGATGAGGCGCGCGTACTCGGGCACGTTCCACATGTCCCGCATCCGCGACACCGAGTCGGCGTACACCTGGTTGAACGGTCCGGCGTCGAGGAACTCGGGCGACTCCAGGGCGTCCGTGCGCGACGGCACGCCGCCGGCCGCGGCCCACTTCTTCTGGATGTCCTGCCTGCTCGAACCACTTCATGAAGTTCAGGGCCTCGGCCTGCTGCGCCTCGGCGGCGTAGGCCGAGACGTGCATGCCCATGCCGCCGAGAGGCACCAAGTCCGTCTCCTGGGTCGGCAGGGTGGCGAAGCCCGAGCTTCTCGAGGATCTCCTCGCGCGTGGTGCCGAGCGTCGACTGCTCCGGGTCGAGCAGGCCGCCGCTCGCGGCGATCCAGTTGAACGCGATGCACGCCTTGCCCTGGGCGACCGCCGCGTTCACCTCGTCGATGAACCAGTTGCCGGAGCCCTTGGCGGTCAGCGGCTTCATCTCGTTGACCAGGACGTCCATGGCCTTCTGGCCGGCGTCGTCGTTGATGACGCCCTCGATCTTGCGCGTCTGGCGAGTCCCAGAGGTTGCCGCCGTAGACGCCGTTGACCGTGTTGTAGGTGACGGCCGCGGCGTCGGAGCCGTTGGACTGGTGGAAGGCCAGACCGCTGACGCCGGGGTTGTCGTCCTGGCACTGCTGGGCGACGTCGATCATCTCGTCCCAGGTCTGCGGCGGCTTGTCGCCGATCAGGTCCTTGCGGTAGATCATCGTCCAGGTGTCGCCGAGCAGCGGCAGGCCGTAGAGGCTGGCGTCCTCGTCGCGCTGTGCCCGTCTCCGCCTGGGGGTACTGGCCGTAGGCCGCCAGGAGGTACGGGTCGTAGGCGTCGACGTCGATGTTCTCGTTGACGAAGTCGGTGAGGTCGAGGATGTTGCCGTTCGTCACGGCCTCGCCGATGTGCTGCGAGTCCAGGATCGCGATGTCGAAGTCGGTCTGCCGGGCGGCGAACTGGGTGAACATCGCGTCGTGCCAGTTCGCGTTCGGCACCGTGTTGACCTTGATGGTCACGTTCGGCCGCTCCTTGGTGTACTCCGCGTTCGCGAAGTCCTCCAGCGCCTGGGCGGGGGGCCACTCGAACCAGATGAAGCTGAGGGTCAGCGGGTCGTCGGTGAGCTCCGGGATGGTCGCCGGCGCCTTGCCGCCGCCCGACTCCCCTCCCCCGCCGTCGTCGTCGCTGCCGCAGGCAGCCAGGGCCGTCGCCAAGAGCAGAGCGGCCGCTGCCACCTGCACCTGCCGAACGGGGAGGAACCTCCGTCGAGCTCGTTGTGCGTACCGCATCTGATTTCCTGCTTCCTTTGTCGGGGCTGTTTCCGAGGCTGTGGTTGAGCTGTTCGCGGGGCAGCGGCGCGGGCGGCGTCACCATGACGTCGCGACGTACTGGGTCTCCATGAACTCGAGGAGTCCTTCGGTGCTCCCCTCGCGGCCGAGGCCGCTCTGCTTGGTGCCGCCGAAGGGCGCGGCAGGGTCGGACACCAACCCGCGGTTGAGGCCGACCATGCCGCTCTCGATGCGTTCCGACAGGCGCAGGCCGCGGCCGAGATCGCCGGTGTAGAGGTAGCTGACCAGGCCGAACACCGTGTCGTTCACCATCGCCAACATCTCCTCCTCGTTGTCGAAGCGGACGACCGGAGCCACCGGTCCGAACACCTCCTCGTGCAGGATCCGGGCGTCCGGCGGCACGTCGACCAGCACGGTCGGGGGGTAGAAGTAGCCCGGCCCGTCGATCGGTCGGCCGCCCAGCACGGCCAGGGCACCTCGCTCGAGCGCGTCCTGCACGAGCCGGTCGACCTTGTGGACGGCCGCGGCGTCGATGAGGGGGCCGCACTGGGTCGTCTCGTCGGTGCCCGGACCGACCCGCACCGCTGCCATCCGGGCGACGAGGCCCTCGACGAACGTGTCGTGGACGGGCCCCTGCACGAAGAACCGGTTCGCGGCCGTGCAGGCCTGGCCGCCGTTGCGCATCTTCGCGACCATGGCGCCCTCGAGCGCCGCGTCGACGTCGGCGTCGGCGAGGACGACGAACGGGGCGTTGCCGCCGAGCTCCATCCCGCACTTGAGCACGTTGTCGGCCGCCGTGCGCAGCAGCAGGCGCCCGACCTCCGTCGAGCCGGTGAACGACAGCATGCGCGTACGCCGGTCGGTGAGCATGGCCTCCACGACGGGACCTGGGTCGGACGTGGTGATCACGTTGAGCACGCCGGCCGGCAGGCCGGCCTCCTGCAGCAGCGCTGCGACCGCCAGGGCCGTGAGCGGCGTCTCGGCGGCCGGCTTGAGCACCGCGGTGCAGCCGGCGGCCAGCGCCGGCGCGATCTTGCGGGTGGCCATGGCCGCGGGGAAGTTCCACGGGGTGATGAGCACGCTGACGCCGACCGGCTGGTGGGTCACCAGCATCCGGTTCGCGCCGCTCGGCGACTGGCCCACCTGGCCCCGCAGGCGGACGCCCTCCTCGGCGTACCAGCGGAAGAACTCGGCGGCGTAGGTCACCTCGGACCGAGCATCCGCCAGGGACTTCCCGTTCTCGAGGGAGATCAGCAGGGCGAGCTCCTCGCTCTTCTCGTGCATGAGCTCGAAGACCCGCATCAGCAGGTCGGCGCGGTGCCGCGGGGCGGTCGCCGCCCAGCCGGCGGCCGCGGCAGCCGCGGCGTCCACGGCCGCCACGGCGTCGCTGGGGTCCGCGTCGGCGACCGAGGCGAGCACGGTGCCGGTCGCCGGGTCGGAGACCTCGATCCGGCGGCCCTCGCTGGCGGGTCGCCAGACGCCTGCCACCAGCAGCTCGGTGGGCACCTCGATCGCGTCGACGACCGGCCGCATGGCGGCGTCCATGACGGTCACAGGGCACCCGCCTCGGCGGTCAGGTCCGGCGCGGAGGTCGCGGTGCGAGCCTCTCGAAGGGCGGCTCGGTCGCCGGCGTGAGCGGCGCGGACGATGTGCTCCAGGGCGTCGACGTCCAGCGGCCGCGGGTTGTTCGCGATCAGCCGCTCGGCTCCCATCGCCTGCTCGGCAGTCCACCGCAGCCGGTCGAGCGGCAGCCCGAGCTCGGCCAGGTTGGTCGGGATCCCGACCGACGCCAGCAGGGCGGCGACCCGGTCGATGGCCTCGTCGGCCAGGTCGTCGAGGGACGTGTCCGGGGGCGCGCCCATCGCCAGCCCGATCGCGGCCAGCTCCGGCGACCCGAGCGGGCCGGTTGAACTCCATCACGTACGGCAGCAGCGTGCCGACCCCGACCCCGTGCGGGGTGTGGGTGAGCGCTCCCACCGGGTACTGGATCGCGTGCGCCGCGGCGGTGCCGGCGGTGCCGAGCGCGAACCCGCCGGCGGTGGCCCCGAGCATCATCGCCTCGCGGGCGCCCATGTCGCCCGGGGTCGACCAGGCGCGCTGCAGGCTGCCGGCGATCAGGCGGACCCCGAGGAGTGCGTAGACGTCGGTCAGCTCGTTCTTGCCGACGAAGACGCGCTCGGTCGCCAGCTCGGCTGGTCACTGGACGGCGCACCGCGGTGAACGCCTCGACCGCGTGCGACAGGGCGTCGGCTCCCGCGCTCGCGGTGAGCGCCGGCGGGCAGCCGAGCGTGAGCTCCGGGTCGCACATGGCCGTGTGCGGGATGAGGTGAGGGCTCGAGATGCCCACCTTGCTGACGCGCTCGGGGTCGGTGAGCACGGCCACGGGCGTCACCTCCGACCCGGTGCCGGCCGTGGTGGGCAGGGCGACGATCGGGCAGCACGGGGCCGGGCACCCGGAGCTCGCCGTAGTAGTCGGACGGCTCGCCGCCGTGCGTGAGGAGCACGGCCACCGCCTTGGCGAGGTCGAGGCAGCTGCCCCCGCCCATGCCGACGACGACGTCCGGGTCCGTGCGGGCGGCGAGCTCGGCGCACTGGGGCACCTGGTGCACGGGGACGTCGGGCAGCACCTCGGTGAACGCCGTCACCTGCACCCCGGCGCCCTCGAGCAGCCGGACCAGCTCGGCGTACTCGCGCGTGGTCCCGAACCGGGCGTCGGTGCAGACCAGCGCGCGGGACCCGAGAGCGGCGGTCACCGTCCCGAGAGCGTGCCGCTGCCCGGCTCCGAACAGGACCTGGCGCGGTCCGCGCAGGACGGCGAGCATGCTCATGGAGGCTCCAGGAGGTCGATGGTGACGAGATGACGCGATGCCATTTCCTATACGATCTGATTTGCGAGAGTATGGGGTGGCGGATCTGCCGCTGTCAACAGGTACTGAGACGTATGCGAGAAGGGGACCCACGACACATGGACGGTGAAGCGACCCTCGGGCGGGACCATCGGTGACGGAGGACGGCAGCGAGGCGACGGTGAGGAGACGACTGGCGGCAGGCCCCGGAAGCGGCTGGCCGACGAGGTCTACGACCGGCTGCTCGGACAGCTGATGTCGCTGCGGATCGTGCCTGACTCCCGGGTCACGATCGACGCCCTGGCGCGCGAGCTCGGGGTGTCGCAGACGCCGATCCGAGACGCCCTGAACCGCATGGAGGCCGATGGCCTGGTCGTGCGGGTGCACCACGCCGGCTACCGGATCCCGCCGCAGATCACCCGCGACCGGTTCGAGGACATGTTCGAGATCCGCCTGCTCCTCGAGCCCGCTGCAGCCCGCAGGGCGGCTGAACGCGCCTCGGCGGAGCAGGTGACGGGGCTGCGCCGGATGCTGGAGGAGATGGCGGAGCTGGCCGAGGGCGACGGGCACCCGTCGTACGGCACCTTCGGGCTGCGCGACGCCGCCTTCCACGACCTGGTGGCCGAGACCGCCGGCAACCAGCTCGTCCGCGAGGCGCTCGCGCGGCTGCACACGCACGTGCACCTCTTCCGGCTGCGTCTACGACACCCAGGTCACCTTCCTGGCCATGGGCGAGCACGACGAGGTGCTCGCCGCGATCGCCTCGCGGGACACCGACGCCGCGGCGTACGCCATGCGCCAGCACATCCTGCTGTCGCGCGACCGGTTCCGCCGCCTGTTCGACCGAGCCCGATGTGGACGGGTCTCCGACAGGGGGTTGACGGCGTGGCGTCGGTCACGCGATCCTGAACCCATCGGACCAAATCCGATCGGATCGGATTTGGAATCCATCCGCACCCGACCGTGAGCAAGGAGAAGCAGGTGCCCAGAGCGTTGCTCCTGACCGGCGATGCCGCCGAGGAGCTAGACACCATGTATCCCTACTACCGCGTGCAGGAGGGTGGCTGGGACGTCGACGTCTCGTCCCGGACCCTGCGCCCGATCCAGCTGGTCATCCACGAGTTCGACCCGGACTCCGACGCCTACGTCGAGAAGAACGGCCGCAAGCTGCCGGTCGACGTGCCCTGGGCAGAGGTCGACGTCGAGCAGTACGACGCCCTGATCATCCCCGGAGGTCGGGCCCCGGAGTGGATCCGGGTCGACGCGGACGTCAGGCGGATCACCGAGCACTTCTTCGCCCGCAACCTGCCGATCGCCCTGGTGTGCCACGGTGCCCAGGTGCCGGCGGTCTACGGACTGCTGAAGGGCCGCAAGACGGCGTGCTTCCCGCCCATCACCGGTGACATGGAGAACGCGGGCGCGACGGTCATCGACGCTCCTGACGTCGTGGACGGCAACCTCGTCTCCTGCCGCGGCTGGCCGGACATGCCGCAGTTCGGCCGGGCGATGATGGAGCTCTTCTCGAGGTCCGTCGCGTCCGTACCGGCATGAGCGCCCGCCTCGTGGGCCGATGACGGAAGGGCGGACCGTCCCAGTCGACGGCTCGCCCGTCCAGGTTCTCGACAGCGGCACCGGACCTGCGGTGCTGCTGCTGCACGGCTCCGGGCCCGGCACCACCGGGTCCGGAGCCTGGGCAGCGACGGCCCAGGCGCTCGGTGCCGCCTGGCGCCTGGTCGCGCCGGACCAAGCCGGGTTCGGCGGTACGCCGCTACCGACCGGCTCCAGGGGCGGCCTCCGCCTGTGGACCGAGCAGGCCGCGGGCTTGATGGACGCGCTCGGCATCGAGTCCTACGCCGTGGTGGGTCACTCCATGGGCGGTGCCGTCGCCCTGGCGCTGGCCGCCGCCCGGCCAGGACAGGTCTCCCACGTCGTGGCGGTCTCCACGATGGGTGCCCCCGAAGGACCCCTGTCGGACGAGCTCGACGCCATCTGGGGTGCCTCGGCCGACAGAGCCGGGGCCCGAGACATGCTCGGTCGACTGGTTCTCGACCAAGCGCTCGTGACCGCGTCGGCGGTCGAGGCTCGAGCCGCAGCGATGGCAGCGGGCGCGAGCGCGTTCGCCACGCTGTTCCCTCCTCCCCGCGCTCGCTGGAACGACGACCTCTCCCTCTCGGTTGAGACGTTGGCAGCGGTCCGCGCACCGGTGCTGCTCGTCCATGGCGCCGAGGACCGCGTCACCCCGTTGCGGACGGCTGCCCTGCCCCTGCTCGACCACCTGGCCGACGTGCGCCTGCATGTCCTGGGGCGATGCGGGCACGTGCCAGCGTTGGAGCACCCGCATGACTTCCGACGGCTCTTGTCGGACTTCCTAGGGCCCCGCGCTACATAATCCGTCCGGCCCGCTTGCGACGTGACAGCACCAGCGCAGCCGCGCCGGCGAGCAGGATCAGCGCCACGGGCACCATGACGTCTCCTCCCCCGTCCCACCATCCGGAGTCGGACGCAGCACTGGCCTCGGAGCCAGCGGTCTCGTCGTCGCTCGGCGCAGAGAGGGAACCGACCTCGAAGTGCACCTCTCCTCGGACGTCGTGGCCGTCGGCTGAGACGACCTCGTAGGTCATCACGTACTCGCCGTCCGGACCGGCCCACAGGTTCTGGCGCACCTCGGCTCCGTTGAAGGACGGGTCACCGTTCACGACGCTGCCGTCCGGGCCGGTCACGGTGACCTCGTGGACCTCGCTGATCGGGCCGCTGAGCATCAGCACGGCGCGGGAGGGCAGGGCCTCGACGAGACCGGATTCGGCGGGGTCGGACGCCACCAGCTCGTCGTGGGCCGTGGCCGGCGAAGCCCACCCGAGCAGCGCAGCGAGCACGACGGCCGCGATCGCGCTCGGGATGCGGAGATGAAGTTGTCGCATGGTCAGGGCTCCCTGGGTCGGAGGATGTCGGATGTTTGCTCGAGCCGGCCGAAGGCCGTGGTCAGGTGGTGCGCGGAACGCTGATGGTTCTCGTCGAGTGCGGCGCCGAACCCTCGGCGGAGGGCGGCAGCCCCCCACCCGGCCAGCCCGGCGGGCCGCCGACCGGGCGGCAGGGCTGCTCGCGCGGCGTCGAGCTCCATGGCGACGAGCTCGGCCACGTCCTCCGTCGGGTCGACCTCGGTCAGGAGGGAGACCGCAGTCGGCACGCCGTTGGCGGCATCGACGCCGATCGGCTTGCCCATCCTGCGCGGGTCACCCACGGCGTCGAGGAGATCGTCGACGTGCTGGAAGGCCATGCCGAAGTGGAAGCCGAAGGTCCCATGAGCGTCGACGACAGAGTCGGCAGCGCCCGCCGCGAGGGCCCCGATCTCGGCGCTGGCCCGGAACAGCTCTGCCGTCTTGAGCGCGGCGTACTCGGCGTGCGCCTCGACCGAAGGTGCGGCAGCCAGGCCGGCCTCGCGCAGCTGACCGGCCGCCATGCAGTCGAGGGCGCGCGCCCAGGACTCGGAGGCCGTCGCCCCCGACTCCGCAGCCGCGGCGGCGCCACGGGCCAGCAGCAGGTCTCCGATCACGATCGCGGTGGCCACACCCGCGGTGGCGACCACCGACGGCCGTCCGCGGCGCACCGCGGACGCATCGATGATGTCGTCGTGCACGAGGGTGCCGACGTGCAGCAGCTCCACGGACAGTGCGCCCGCCACCACGCGCCGCTCGACCTCGCGCGATGCGGCTTCGTCGCTGGCGGCCGCGGCACTCTGCACCACGAGATCCGGCCGCAGGAGCTTTCCCGGCCGCAGGGCATCGGAAATGACACGGTCGAGGTGAAGCACTCCGCACGAGGGAGGCATGCGCAGGCGCTCCCGCACCGCCTCGAGCAGGGCTCCGGCGTCCATCACGACACCGGCGACCCGGCCGGAGAGCCGGCGCCCACTCCCACCAGGTCGAGCAGCAGGTCCCTGACCTCGGTGGCCGCGACGCGGTCGCCGAACGTCCCGGGACGGTCGCAGATCATCACCGGCGCATCCGCGTCGCGAGCGGGGAGCCGGCCGTGCGTGCCGCGCACCGGCGCCGGGTCGAGCGGGACGACCTTCATCGCATAGCGCAGCCCGGCCGCCTTGCGGGCGAGGGTGAGGGCGGCCTTGGCCTTGACCAGCCGGTCCTGCGGGTCGAAGAACAGCTCGGCCGGGTCGTAGCCGGGCTTGCGGTGGATCTCGACGCCGCGGGCGAAGTCGGGTGCCCGCGCGTCGTCGTCCCAGTAGTAATAGGTGAACCACGCAGTCGGCTCGGCGACCAGCACCAGCTCCCCCGCGCGTTCGTGGTCCAGCCCGACGCCGGCCTGGCCCGCTCGGTCGAGCACGTCGGCCACCCCTGTCAGGCCGGCGCACAGCGATCGGACCCGCTCGAGATCGGCCGGGTCAGCGACGTACACGTGGGCCACCTGGTGGTCCGCGACGGCGAAGGCTCGCGAGGTCCACGGGTCGAGGTACTCCATGCCGTCCTGCGAGTACACCTCCAGCAGCCCGGCCGAGCGGAGTGCCCGATTGATGTCGACCGGGGTGTCCGCCTTGGTGATGCCGTACTCCGACAACACCACGACCCTGGCGCCGGCGTGGGCGGCGTCGTCGAGCAGCGGCGCCAGCGCGGCGTCCACGTCGCGGGCGGCCTGGCGGGCCTGCGCACTGTCGGGTCCGAACCGTTGCAGGTCGTAGTCGAGGTGCGGGAGATAGGCGAGCGTCAGGTCCGCGCGTGGCATCAGGTGCCGGGCCGCATTGACGATCCACTCCGTGGAGCGGATGGAGGCGGTCGGGCCCCAGTACTGGAAGAGCGGGAACTCGCCGAGCTCCGCCACCAGCTCGTCGTGCAGCTCCGGCGGCCGGGCGTAGAAGTCGGGGGCCTTCTTGCCGTCGGCATAGTAGATCGGCCGTGGAGTGACGGTCCAGTCCGTCGTGGCCCCCATCGCGTACCACCAGCAGACGTTGGCGACCGTGTATCCCGGGATCTGTCGGCGGATCGTCTCCCAGACCTTCTCGCCCTGCACCAGGCGGTTGTGCTGGCGCCACAGGTGGATCTCGCCGAGGTCGCGGAAGTACCACCCGTTGCCGACGATGCCGTGACCGGCGGGCGGAAGACCGGTGAGGAAGGTCGACTGCACGCTGCAGGTGACGGCCGGCAGCACCGGCTCCAGGACTGCCGACGACCCGGTGTCGGCCAGCCGTCGCAGCCGTGGCATGTGCTGGAGCAGGTCGGGGGTGAGGCCGACCACGTCGGCGACGAGCAACTTGTCCATCAGGTCCTCCGGAGGGTGGATGAGCAGGGGTCAGAACGGGGTGAGGCCGAGGGCCACGAGCTCGGCGTGCACCCAGGCGAGCTCGGCGGCCAGTCCCTGCGCCAGCGAGTCCTCATCGGTCGGCGCCCCATCCGGCAGCACCGACCAGGTGTAGGTCTCGACCTCGAGGTGGTGGACGCGAGCGCGTGGGCCGCCGACCAGCGCGGCCAGGGAAGCCCGCAGATCCTCGCGGCTGTTGCGCAACGGCGGTCGCGGGTCCGCATGCACCGGCACGTGGAAATGCACCCGCCACGGCTTCCCGGTGCGGAGCGGACGATGCCCGTCGAGCGCGTCCGGCAGGTCGTCACGACCGACCAGACGGGAGGGTCCTTCCTGGCGTACCTGGTGCAGGAACCGGTCCTCGGCGTACGCCGCCAGCTCGGCTCGGGCGGCGGGGTCGCCAGGGTCGTCGACCACGAGGGCAGCGGCCGGCTGCGCCTTCACCACGTCGATCCCGGCCGCATCCAGCTGCTGGAGAGCGCTTGCCGCGTCCTCGAACCCGACGGCGAGATGGCACAGGTCGAGGCAGACTCCGATCCACTCCCGGTCCACCGCATCGAGGCGGACCACGGCCTCGGCCGTCGTCTCCACGACACAGCCGGGCTCCGGCTCGAGGCCGACCCGGATGATGCGTCCGGTCTCGTCCGCGAGGTCGGCCAGCCCGGTCGCGAGCTGGGCGAGGTGGCGTTCGGCCCCGTGCTGGCGGTCGGCCAGCCAGGGAGAGTGCCAGCCGAGCGGCAGCGACGAGATCGACCCACGCTCGACGTCGTCGGGCAGCAGCGCCGCCAGCACGCGGGCAGCGGCGAGCGTGTAGTCGAGGCGCTCACGCTCGCTCCAGGTCGGGTGGTAGACGGCCTTCTTGACCACCTCACCCTGGAAGTCCGCATAGGGAAAGGCGTTGAGGGTGACCACCTCGACCCCGTGATGGTCGAGGGTCTTGCGCAGCCGCTCCAGCTCCCCCGGGTCGCCCGCGAGCCGATGCGCCGCGGACGCCGGTAGCCACATGCCGAGCCCGATCCGGTCGACCCCGAGGTGGGCCCGGAGCCGGTCGCCGAATCCGGTTGCCTGGGCCGCCAGCCCGTCGATGTCCTGGGCGGGCAGCACGTTGGTGCCGTAGGCGAGGTGCACGACCGAGCCGTCCGGATGGCGCAGCCTCATGCGTCGGCCCTCGGACCGCGCAGGATGGAGTTGCCCTCGAACGTCTCCGGCACGTCCGACTGCTCGCCGACCTGGTCGAGGAGCAGGCGGCCGCTCTGGCCGAAGAACTCCACGGGGTTGCGCCACAGGACCCGGTCGACGTCGTCCTCCGAGAAGCCCGCGTCGAGCATCGCGCGGCCGGTGGAGGCGGTCTTGAGGGGATCGCTGCGCCCCCAGTCGGCGGCAGAGTTGACCAGCACGCGGTCCGGGCCCCGCTCCTCGAGGATCCGCACCATCCGGTGCTCGTCCATCTTGGTGTCGGGATAGATCGAGAAGCCCATCCAGCAACCGCTCTCGGCCACCTGTCCGACCGTCATCTCGTTGAGGTGATCGACCACGACCTGGTGCGGCTCGAGACCCGAGGCCTCCACCAGCTCCAGCGTCCGGCGGGTGCCTGCCTCCTTGTCCCGGTGCGGTGTGTGCACCATCGCCGGGAGCCCGAACTCCACGGCGAGCTCGAGCTGGCGCACGAACGCCTTCTCCTCCTCCGCCGTCATCGAGTCGAAACCGACCTCACCCACGGCGACCACGCCGTCCTTGGCCAGGTAGCGGGGCAGGAGGTCGAGCACCTCGGCGCAGCGAGGGTCGTTGGCCTCCTTGGGGTTGAGCGCGATCGTGCAGTGGTGGGCGATCCCGAACTGCGATGCCCGAAACCGCTCCCAGCCCACCAGCGCGTCGAAGTAGTCGGTGAACGACCCCACGCTCGTGCGGGGCTGGCCGAGCCAGAAGGCAGGCTCGACCAGGGCGCGCACCCCGGCCGCGTGCATCCGCTCGTAGTCGTCGGTGGTGCGCGAGCTCATGTGGATGTGGGGATCGAAGATGCGCATATCTAGCCTTCCAGGCCTGTGATCGAGGTCGGGGTGATCAGGTCGAGCACGAGGGCTACGTCGCCGGGCACCGGACGGCCCGCCGCCTCCCGCTCGTCGACGTAGCGCCGGACCATCGCGCGGAGGTCGGCGTCGGCGCGCTGGGCAAGATCGGCGACGCCGCGTAGGGGGACGCCGATGAAGAGACACTTGAGTACGCCGTGGCGCCAGTCGTGGGCCGCCAGCCGGTGCGCGTGCGGCCCCATCGCCGCCGCCACGAGCCGGACGTCGTTGGTGCGTAGTGCGTCGAGCAGCATCGCCGAACCGTCGACGCCGGGGTCGTCGAGCGCGGACAGCGCGAGCAGCACGGCGCGCTTCTCGTCCGCATCGCCGTAGCGGTAGAGCTGGCTCAGCTCGTCGAGGAGAGCGTCGGGTTCGAGCCGGGATGCCGCCGCCATGACCAGCTCGACCCGGACGGCGTCCTCGATCCGCGGGCCGCCGTCGCCCAGCTCACCCCGCGCCGTACGGCGGGCGGCTGCTGGGAAGACCCGGCTGAGGGTGGTGGGCTCGGCCGCGAGCCCGGCGAGCATGTCGTCGAGGGCGCGCGCGGCCTCGACGGTGAGCGCGGCGCGAACCTGCTGCGAGGACGTCATCGAAGTCCTCCCACAGCATCTGCAGCGGATCCCAAGCGCTCCAGGGACGCCTGCAGGGCCGCCATGGTCGACGCGGCCACGGCCGGCGCCGCATGGGAGTGGCGGGGCAGCTCGACGCAGGCGAGGCCGGAGTACTCGATCTCGATGAGAGCGCTGAGGACGCTGTCGAGGTCGAGCTCACCGGTCCCGAGCTCGAGGTGCTCGTGCACGTCGCGGACCATGTCGTCGACCTGCACGTTGCCGAGCAGCGGCGCGGCGTGCCGCACGGTGTCGGCGGGCGTGCGAGTCTCGTTGCAGACCAGGTGCCCCAGGTCGAGGGTCACCCGGAGGTGCTCGGGGTGACCGAGCCGAAGCTCTCAGCGCCAGCACGTCGTCGAGGGTCGCCAGGAACATCCCGGGCTCGGGCTCGACGCAAACGGTGACGCCGAGTCTCGCCGCCTCGTCGAGAGTTCGGCCGATCCCGTCGACCACCCGGCGCCACAGCACGGCGGCGCCGACGCCGGCGGGCGCGGTGCCCGACCAGCACGAGACTGCCTCCGAACCGAGCTCATGGGCGATGCGCACGGCGCGGCGCAGGAGCTCGATGCGGCGGTCGCGGCCGTCGTCGCTGACGAACGTCGGCTCGTGCTTGTGCCAGGGGTCGAGCACGTAGCGCGACCCCGTCTCGACGACCGAGGCGAGGCCATGTGCCTCGAGGCACCGACGGGCGTGTGCGACCTGGCTCGGCAGGTCGCCGAACGGGTCGAGGTGGGGCTGGTCGAGCGTCAGGCCCACGCCTTCGTAGCCGATGGACGAGACCACTGCGCAGGCGTCGGCGAGCCGGTGTCCGGCGAATCCGTTCAGTCCGTAGCCGAGTCGCACCGTCATGTCGGGCTCACCGCCCGGGCGGCCCTGCGGAAGACGGGAACGGCACCCGCGACGGTGATCGCGGTCAGGAGCCGCCCCCGAGCGGCGAGCCAGCCGGCCTGGAGGAGCGTGAGGCCCGCCGATGCCGGCGCCGGTTGCGGCGCGGACGCGGGCGGCGGCGGGGTCGGCGAGCGCGCGGGCCTGCGCGGAGCCGACGGCGCCGGCGTACAGCGCCGCGAACCCGACAGCCGCGCAGCGATGGATGGTGCGGGCCTCGGCGTCCCGCCAGGTCGTCGCCACCAGCACGCCCGTCGCGGTGGCGGTGGCGCCCAGCGCCGCGATCGCGGGGCCTGCGCTGGTGCCGTGCACCTCGCCGCGGCTGAGCAGCGTGACCCCTGCGGTGTGCACGGCCACGGCAGCCGCCGGCACGGCAGCCGCCCCGGGTGCCGCGGCCGCGCCCAGCAACACGTCGAGCCCGCGCGTTGAGGCCATGACCAACGGGCCGGCGGCCGAGTCCTTGGCAACGACATCGTAGGTGGCGACGAGCAGGGCAAGGGGGACGCTGAACCGCAGCGCTGTCCGTCCGCCTGCCGCGGCACTCACCGCGATGCCCGCAGCGCCGAGGACACCAGCGACGGCCAGCGCCGTGCCGGCTGTCACCCGTCCGGTCGGGATGACCCTCTCAGGACGCTCATCGGCGTCGACCTCCCGATCTGCCCAGTCGTTCAGCGCCATGCCGGACCAGTAGAGGAGCACCGATCCGAGCGGCATCAGCCCGGCCGCACCCGTCGGACGCGTCCCGGCCCAGGCAGATCCCGACCAGGCGTCACCCGGCACCGACAGCGCCGCCGGCAGCCGCACCAGCTCGGCCAGGTCTCGCACAGCAGGGAACCCGGTCATGCGCTCAGGCCCTGGCGCCAGGCGACGAGGTCGCGCCATTGCTCGGACAACCGGTGCTCGCTGCCACCGATGGGGTCCTTGAAGAAGAAGGCCAGCTCGGGCAGGGCACCGGACCGGCCGGCGGCGTGTGCTGCGGAGACCAGGCGCACCAGGTCGAGCACCAGGGGTGCTGCCAGGGCGGAGTCACAGCCCTGCCAGGTCAGCTGCAGGGTCATCCGGGTGCCGAGGAACCCGTCGAACCGCACGTGGTCCCAGGCGGTCTTCCACTCCCCCATGTCCTCGACGTGGTCAATGTGCATCGGGCCCGGCACCGGCCGCCCCGCCATGGCGTCGAGCCCGCTGCGCTTGGCGACCGTCTTGCTCCGCGCGGCTTCGGGATCGGCCAGCGTCGCGCCGTCCCCGCCGCCGAGGAGGTTGATCGAGGTCCACGAGCGGAGCTCCAGCGCGCGCATGGCGAACATCGGCGCGAGCGCCGACTTCAGCAGCGTCTCTCCCGTCTTGCCGTCGCAGCCGGCGTACGGCAGGCCGCTGCGCGCTGCCGCCTCGACCACCGCGGGCAGCCGCAAGCAGGGGCTGGGCGTGAAGGAGACGTAGGGCGCGCCGGCGGCGAAGGCCGCGAGGGCGTAGACCGCCCCGACCGGTGGAGCGTCCCCCATGCCGTGCACCGTCTCGGGGTCGGCAACCGGCGGCTGGGTGCTGGCGACATCGACGACGACCACGCGGGTCAGGCCGTGCCGCTCGCGGAAGCGGGTGATGTCCGCGGAGAGCCTGGCGATCGCGTCGGCCCCGGCTTCCTCTCCGACGGCGTAGCCCGGCCGCACCTCGGCGTCGACCGCCTCGAGATCGGCGCTCACCGCGCCGACCACGGCTGCCGGGACCACCCCGCCGTCCGCCAGCGCCTCCGCCTTCTTCAGCACGGCGCGCGAGGTGATGTCGTGGCCGCCGAAGACGAGGCTGGAGAGGTCGGGTAGACCGGCAGGGTCGAGCTCGGGAAGCTCGGTCACGAGGCCGGTGGACGGAGCCAGCCCGTGGCGTACGGCGAGGGCGCCGACCACGGCGGTCGTCGCGACCGAACCACGGGCGCCCACGAACCACACGCCCGTGCGGTCGCCGGCCAGGTCGGTGGTCGTTGGTGACGTGCTCGTCATGCGGGTCCTCTGGTCTCGGTCGGTGGGTGCTCGCGCAGGAGTGAGTACGCCGCTCGGACGGCTTCCCCGGCCGCGAGCTCCCCGTCGTCGGGCGGCGGCAGCGCCTCGAGGCCCTGCCGGGGCCAGGTCGGCGGAGCCGGAGTGCCGGACAGCGCCCAGGCGGCCTGCCGGGCGGCGCCGAGGGCGACGTACTCGCCCGGAGCAGGGAAGGCCACCTCGCGCCCCAGCAGCGCAGGCGCCATCGCCCTCAACGCGGGACTGCGGGTGGCCCCGCCGACGAGCAGCAGCCGCTTCGGGGCCACGCCGGTGGTGGCGCCGAGCAGGTCGACGGCGTCGGCCAGGGCGCAGAGGAGCGCTTCGAAAGCCGCTCGGGCGAGGTCGCCTCGCGTGGTCGCGGGGGTGAGTCCGTGCCACGTGCCGACGGCGTCGGGTCGGTTGGGCGTGCGCTCGCCGCCGTCGTGCAGGGCAGCGCGTGACCCCGCCGGAGCCCACGGCGCCGCGAGGGCGAGCGAGGCGGAAGCTCGTCGTGGTCCACCCCCAGCCAGCGCGCCTGGAGGTCGAGGATCCCCGCGGCGTTCATCGTGGTGACCATCGGAGGAAGCCGGCCTCGGCATCAGCGAACCCGGTGACGGTGCCCGACCCGTCGGACACCGGCTCCGGGCTGACCGCCGAGGATCACGCCGTTCGTGCCGATGGAGACCAGGAAGTCACCGGGCTCGAGCGCCATGCCCAGCGCGCCGCCCATGTTGTCGCCGGTGCCGCCCGCGATGACCGCGCCGGTGGTAGTCGTCGCCGCGACGGTGCCGCCCGGCACCACGTCGGCAGGGCCGCCTCGTGGCCGAGCGCTGCCGACAGCAGGTCGGTGCGCCCCTCCCCTCGGCCGGTGTCGTAGTAGCCGGTGCCCGACGCGTCACCGCGGTCCGTGAAGGCCCTGGTGCCGGGAGCGGCGGCGTGCTGCGAGACGTAGTCGTGTGGGAGCAGCACCTGCGCGACGCGTGCGGCGGCGGCGGGCTACGTGGTCGCCGAAGGCCAGGCGCAGCTTGCTGGAGGTGAACGGGCCACGAGCACGCTGCCCGCGGCCTCGGCGCAGGCCTGCGGGCCGCCCATCCGGCCGCGAGCTCTCGAGCGGATGACGCAGAGCGCACGTCGTTCCACAGCAGGGCGTCGCGCACCGGCAGACCGTCGGAGTCCAGGGCCACCATGCCGTGCTGCTGCCCGGCCGCGGAGATGGCCGCAGCCGGGCGAACGAGCCGACCGGCCGCCTCGTCGTTCGCGCCGCCAGGCGCGGGCGGTCGACCTCGGTGCCTGCCGGGTGGGCCGCTGTTCGTCGGAGCTCGACGACGGTCCGTCGTCGGCGTCGAACGAGCAGGGCTTTGGTGGACTGGTCGAGGAGTCGATGCCGAGCACCAGCGTCATGCGGTTCTCCTTCGGTCGACGGCG
>CAWJRK010000028.1:0-74667 GCA_963845215.1 uncultured Actinomycetota bacterium | reverse complement strand
CCGCACTGGGTCTTCTCGTCGGTGCCCGGACCGACCCGCACCGCACCCATCCGGGCGACGAGGCCCTCGACGAACTTGTCGTGGACGGGCCCCTGCACGAAGAACCGGTTCGCGGCGGTGCAGGCCTGGCCGCCGTTGCGCATCTTGGCGACCATGGCGCCCTCGAGAGCCGCCTCGATGTCGGCGTCGGCCAGGACGACGAAGGGAGCGTTGCCGCCGAGCTCCATCCCGCACTTGAGCACGTTGTCGGCCGCCGTGCGCAGCAGCAGGCGCCCGACCTCGGTCGAGCCGGTGAACGACAGCATGCGCGTACGCCGGTCGGTGAGCATGGCCTCCACGACAGGACCTGGGTCGGAGGTGGTGATCACGTTGAGCACGCCGGCCGGCAGGCCCGCCTCCTGCAGCAGAGCCGCGACCGCCAGGGCCGTGAGCGGCGTCTCCGCGGCCGGCTTGAGCACCGCTGTGCAGCCCGCGGCCAGGGCGGGCGCGATCTTGCGAGTGGCCATGGCTGCGGGGAAGTTCCACGGAGTGATGAGCACGCTGACGCCGACGGGCTGGTGGGTCACCAGCAGCCGGTTGGCGCCGCTCGGCGAGTGGCCCACCTGACCGCGCAGGCGGACTCCCTCTTCGGCGTACCACCGGAAGAACTCGGCGGCGTAGGTCACCTCGGACCGCGCGTCCGCCAGGGACTTCCCGTTCTCCAGAGAGATGAGCAGGGCGAGCTCCTCGCTCTTGTCGAGCATGAGCTCGAAGGCCCGCATCAGCAGGTCGGCGCGGTGGCGGGGGGAGGTCGCCGCCCAGCCGGCGGCCGCGGCCGCCGCGGCGTCGACGGCCGCCTCAGCGTCGCTGGGGTCCGCGTCGGCGACCCAGGCGAGCACGGTGCCGGTCGCCGGGTCGGAGACCTCGATCCGACGGCCCCCGCCGGCGGGCCGCCAGACACCTCCCACCAGCAGCTCGGTCGGCACCTGGATCGCGTCGGCGACCGGCCGCATCGCGGCGTCCATGACGGTCACAGGGCACCCGCCTCGGCGGTCAGGTCGGGCGTCGATGGTTCGATGCGGGCCTCGCGGAGCGCGCCTCTGTCGCCGGAGTGAGCACCACGGATGATGTGCTCCAGGACGTCGACGTCCAGGGGTCGCGGGTTGTTCGCGATCAGCCTCTCGGCTCCCATCGCCTGCTCGGCAGTCCAGCGCAGCCGCTCGAGCGGCAGTCCGAGCTCGGCCAGGGTGGTGGGGATCCCCACCGACGCCAGCAGGGCGGCGACCCGGTCGATCGCCTCGTCGGCCAGGTCATCGAGGGATGCGTCCGAGGGTGCACCCATCGCCAGCCCGATGGCCGCCAGCTCCGGGACCCGAGCGGGCCGGTTGAACTCCATCACGTACGGAAGCAGCGTGCCGACCCCCACCCCGTGCGGGGTATGGGTGAGGGCGCCGACCGGGTACTGGATCGCGTGCGCGGCGGCGGTGCCTGCGGTGCCGAGGGCGAACCCACCCGCGGTGGCCCCGAGCATCATCGCCTCCCGAGCCGTCGTGTCGCTCGGGGTCGACCAGGCGCGTTGCAGGCTGCCCGCGATCAGGCGGACACCGAGGAGCGCGTACAGGTCCGTCAGCTCGTTCTTGCCGACGAACACGCGCTCGGTCGCCAGCTCGGTGGTCACCGGACGGCGGACCGCGGTGAACGCCTCGATCGCGTGGGACAGGGCGTCGGCTCCTGCGCTCGCGGTGAGCGCCGGTGGGCAGCCGAGGGTGAGCTCGGGGTCGCACACGGCCGTGTGCGGGATGAGGTGGGGGCTCGAGATGCCCACCTTGCTGACGCGCTCGGGGTCGGTGAGGACGGCCACGGGCGTCACCTCCGACCCGGTGCCGGCCGTCGTGGGCAGGGCAACCACGGGCAGCACGGGACCGGGCACGCGGAGCTCGCCGTAGTAGTCGGACGGCTCGCCGCCGTGGGTGAGAACGACGGCCACCGCCTTGGCGAGGTCGAGGCAGCTGCCCCCGCCCATGCCGACGATGACGTCCGGGTCGGTGCGGGCCGCGAGCTCGGCGCACTGGGCCACCTGGTGCACGGGGACGTCGGGCAGCACCTCGGTGAACGCAGTCACCTGGACGCCTGCACCTTCGAGCAGCTGGACCAGCTCGGCGAACTCGCGCGTGGCCCCGAACCTGGCGTCGGTGCAGACCAGCGCCCTGGACCCGAGGGCCGCGGTCACCGTGCCGAGGGCGTGCCGCTGACCGGCTCCGAACAGGACCTGACGCGGTCCGCGCAGGACGGCGAGCATGCTCAAGGGGGACTCCAGGAGGTCGAGGCGGAGAGACGAATGGTGCCATTTCCTATACGATCTGATTTGCGAGAGTATGGGGTGGCGGATCTGCCGCTGTCAACAGTTGTTCGGCGCAGGCGAGAAGGGGGACCCACGACCTATGGACGGTGAAGCGATCCTCGGGCGGGACCATCGGTCGACGGACCACGGCAGCGACGGCGACGGCACGGAGACGCCCGGCGGCAGACCGCGGAAGCGGCTGGCCGACGAGGTGTACGACCGGCTGCTCGGACAGCTGATGTCGCTACGGATCGTGCCGGACTCCCGGGTCACGATCGATGCCCTGGCGCGCGAGCTGGGGGTTTCGCAGACGCCGATCCGAGACGCCCTGAACCGGATGGAGACCGACGGCCTGGTCGTGCGCGTGCACCATGCCGGCTACCGGATCCCGCCGCAGATCACCCGCGACCGGTTCGAGGACATGTTCGAGATCCGCCTGCTGCTCGAGCCCGCTGCGGCCCGTAGGGCAGCCGAACGCGCCTCAACAGAGCAGGTTTCGGGGCTGCGCCGGATGCTGGCGGAGATGGCCGAGCTGGCGGAGGGCGACGGGCACCCGTCGTACGGCAGCTTCGGACTGCGCGACGCCGCCTTCCACGACCTCGTGGCCCAGACCGCCGGCAACCTGCTCGTGCGCGAGGCGCTCGCCCGGCTGCACACGCACGTGCACCTGTTCCGGCTCGTCTACGACACCCAGGTCACCTTCCTCGCCATGGGCGAGCACGACGAGGTGCTCGCCGCGATCGCCTCGCGTGACACCGACGCCGCGGCGTACTCCATGCGCCAGCACATCCTGCTGTCGCGCGACCGGTTCCGCCGCGTGTTCGACGAGTCCGACGCGCCGGACCGGCCGCCGGAAGGGGGTTGACGCGTGGCGTCGGTCACGCGATCCTGAACACATCGGACTCAAAATCCGATCGGATCGGATCCTGGATCCGTCCGCACCCGACCGTGAGCGAGCAAGGAGATGCAGGTGCCCAGAGCGCTGCTCCTGACCGGCGATGCCGCCGAGGAGCTAGACACGATGTACCCCTACTACCGCGTGCAGGAGGGTGGCTGGGACGTCGACGTCTCGTCCCGGACCCTGCGCCCGGTGCAGCTGGTCATCCACGAGTTCGACCCCGACTCCGATGCCTACGTCGAGAAGAACGGCCGCAAGCTGCCGGTCGACGTGCCGTGGGCCGACGTGGATGTCGAGCGCTACGACGCGCTGATCATCCCCGGGGGCCGGGCCCCGGAGTGGATCCGGGTCGACGCGGACGTCCGGCGGATCACGGAGCACTTCTTCGCTCGCAACCTGCCGATCGCGCTGGTGTGCCACGGCGCGCAGGTGCCGGCGGTCTACGGGCTGCTGAAGGGCCGCAAGACCGCGTGCTTCCCGCCCATCACCGGCGACATGGAGAACGCGGGCGCGACGGTCATCGACGCGCCCGACGTCGTGGACGGCAACCTCGTCTCGTGCCGGGGCTGGCCCGACATGCCGCAGTTCGGCCGGGCCATGATGGAGCTCTTCGCGAGGTCCGTCGCCTCCGTGCCGGCATGAGCTCCCCCGTCGTGGGCTGGTGACGGAAGGGCGGACCGTCCCAGTCAACGGCTCGCCCGTCCAGGTCCTCGACAGCGGCACCGGACCTGCGGTGCTGCTGCTGCACGGCTCCGGGCCCGGCACCACCGGGTCCGGAGCCTGGGCAGCGACGGCCCAGGCGCTCGGGGCGTCCTGGCGCTTCGTGGCGCCGGACCAAGCGGGCTTCGGCGGGACACCCCTCCCGGCCGGCTCCAGGGGCGGGCTGCGGCTGTGGACCGAGCAGGCCGCAGGACTGATGGACGCCCTCGGCATCGAGTCGTACGCCGTGGTGGGTCACTCCATGGGCGGTGCCGTCGCGCTGGCCCTGGCCGCCGCGCGGCCCCAGCAGGTCACCCACGTCGTGGGGGTCTCGACGATGGGCGCCCCCGGCGCGCCCCTGTCGGACGAGCTCGACGCCATCTGGGGTGCCCCCGCCGGCACGTCCGGGGCGCGCGACATGCTCGGTCGCCTGGTCTTCGACCAGGCGCTCGTCACCGAGTCGGCGATCGAGGCCCGCGCCGCAGCGATGGAAGCGGGGGCGAGCGCGTTCGCGCCGTTGTTCCCCGCGCCCCGCGCCCGCTGGAACGACGACCTCACCCTCGCGACTCAGACGCTGCGAGACGTCCGTGTTCCGGTGCTGCTCGTCCACGGCGCCCAGGATCGCGTCACCCCGCTGGGGAAGGCGGCCCTTCCCCTGCTCGACCACTTGGCCGACGTACGCCTGCACGTGCTCGGGGGATGCGGGCACGTGCCGGCGGTCGAGCACCCCGACGAGTTCCGTCGGCTGCTCTCGGACTTTCTGGGGCGGGTCCCAGCTAGGTAGTGCGACCCGCCCGGTTGCGGCGTGACAGCACCACCGCAGCAGCACCAGCGAGCAGGAGCAGCGCCGCGGGCACGACGACGTCTCCCCCGCCCTCCCACCAGCCGGAGTCGGTCGCGTCACTGGTCGCCGACCCGGGTGTCTCGCCGCCGTTGGGCGCGGAGAGGGAGCCGACCTCGAAGTGCACCTCGCCCCGCACGTCGTGGCCGTCCGCGGAGACGACCTCGTACGTCATCACGTACGCACCGTCCGGGCCGGCCCACAGGTTCTGGCGCACCTCCGCTCCGTTGTGCGTCGGGTCGCCGTTCACCACGCTGCCGTCGGGCCCGGTCACGGTGACCTCGCGGACCTTTTCAATGGGGCCGCTCAGCGTCAGCACGGCTCGAGAGGGCAGCACTTCGACCAGGCCGGCCTCGGCCGGATCGGACGTCACCAGCTCGTCGTGGGCAGCGGCCGGCGAGGCCCACCCGAGCAGCGCGGCGAGCAGGGCGACCGCGATCGCGCCCAGGATGCGGCGGAGTACGGGTCGGCTGGGGTGCAGGCGGAGATGGAGGTGCATGGGTCAGGGCTCCCGGGGTCGGAGGTCGGAGGTCGGGTCGAGACGGCCGAAGGCCGACGTCAGGTGGTGCGCGGAGCGCTGGTGCTTCTCGTCGATGGCGGCGCCGAACCCTCGGTGGAGGGCGGCCGCTCCCCAGACGGCGAGCTCGGCCGTCCTCCGACCGGGCGGAAGGGCTGCTCGCGCGGCGGCGAGCTCCACGGCGACGAGCTGGGCGACTTCCTCCGTCGGGTCGAGCTCGGTGAGGAGGGAGACCGCCGTCGGCACGCCGTTGGCGGCGTCGACGCCGATCGGCTTGCCCATCCTGCGCGGGTCGCCGACGGTGTCGAGCAGGTCGTCGACGTGCTGAAAGGCCATGCCGAAGTGGAACCCGAAGGTGCCATGGGCTGCGACGACGTCGGGAGCCGCGCCCGAGGCGAGGGCCCCGATCTCGGCGCTGGCCCGGAACAGCTCGGCCGTCTTGAGGGCGGCGTACTCGGCATGCGCCTCCACCGAGGGGTCCGCGGCGAGGCCGGCCTCGCGCAGCTGACCGGCCGCCATGCAGTCGAGGGCACGAGCCCAGGCCGCGGAGGCAGTCGCCCCCGACTCCGCAGCCGCAGCGGCGCCACGAGCGAGCAGCAGGTCTCCGATCACGATCGCGGTGGACACTCCCGCGGTGGCGACCACCGACGGTCGCCCGCGCCGTAGCGCTGACGCGTCGATGATGTCGTCGTGCACGAGAGTGGCGACGTGCAGGAGCTCCACGGACAGTGCGCCCGCCACCGCTCGCCGCTCGACCTCGGGATCCGGGGAGCGGTCGCCCAGGGCCGCCGCCGCGCCGTGCACCACGAGATCCGGCCTCAGGAGCTTGCCCGGCCGCAGGGCATCGGCGACGACCCGGTCGAGATGACGTACGCCGCACGACGGAGGTGTGCGGAGCCGCTCTCTCACGCGCTCGAGCAGGTGTTCGGTGTCCATCACGGCACCGGCGCACCGGCCGGAGATCCGGCACCCACGCCCGCCAGGTCCAGGAGCAGGTCCCTGACCTCGGTGGCCGCGACGCGGTCGCCGAACGCCCCGGCCCGGTCGCACAGCAGCATCGGCGCATCTTGGTCGCGAGCGGGCAGCCGGCCGTGGGTGCCGCGCACCGGCGACGGGTCGAGCGGCACGACCTTCATCGCGTAGCGCAGGCCGGCCGCCTTGCGCGCGAGGGTGAGCGCCGCCTTGGCCTTGACCAACCGGTCCGCGCGGGTCGAAGAACAGCTCGGCCGGGTCGTACCCGGGCTTGCGATGGATCTCGACGCCGCGGGCGAAGTCGGGTGCCCGGTCGTCGTCGTCCCAGTAGTAGTAGGTGAACCAGGCCGTCGGCTCGGCGACGAGCACCAGCTCCCCCGCGCGTTCGTGGTCCAGCCCGACCCCGGCCTGACCAGCCCGGTCGAGTACGTCGGCCACCCCGGTCAGGCCGGCGCACACGAGCGGACCCGCTCGAGATCGGCCGGGTCGGCGACGTACACGTGGGCCACCTGGTGGTCCGCGACGGCGAACGCTCGCGAGGTCCACGGGTCGAGGTACTCCATGCCGTCCTGCGTGTACACCTCCAGCAGCCCCGCCGAGCGGAGCGCCCGGTTGATGTCGACCGGGGTGTCGGCCTTGGTGATGCCGTACTCCGACAGCACGACGACCCTGGCGCCCAGCCGGGCGGCGTCGTCCAGCAGCGGCGCCAGCGCCGCATCGACGTCGCGAGCGGCCTGGCGGGCCTGCGGTGCGTCGGGTCCGAACCGCTGGAGGTCGTAGTCGAGGTGCGGCAGGTAGGCCAGCGTGAGGTCGGCGCGCGGCATCAGGTGCCGGGCCGCGTTGACGATCCACTCCGTGGAGCGGATGGAGGCGGTCGGGCCCCAGTACTGGAACAGGGGGAACTCGCCCGAGCTCCGCCACCAGCTCGTCGTGCAGCTCTGGCGGGCGGGCGTAGAAGTCGGGGGCCTTCTTGCCGTCGGCGTAGTAGATCGGGCGCGGGGTGACGGTCCAGTCCGTCGAGGCTCCCATCGCGTACCACCAGCAGACGTTGGCGACCGTGTAGCCCGGGACCTGCCGGCGGATCGTCTCCCAGACCTTCTCGCCCTGCACGAGGCGGTTGTGCTGGCGCCACAGGTGGACCTCGCCGAGGTCGCGGAAGTACCACCCGTTGCCGACGATCCCGTGCTCGGCGGGGGGCAGGCCGGTGAGGAAGGTCGACTGCACGCTGCAGGTGACGGCCGGCAGCACCGGTGTCAGGACAGCCGACGACCCGGCCTCAGCCAAGCGACGGAGCCGTGTCATGTGTGGGAGCAGGTCGGGGGTGAGTCCGACTACGTCGACGACGAGCAGCTTGTCCATAAGTCCTCCGGTAGGGGTGGTGTGCGGATCAGAGCGGGGTGAGGCCGAGACCGACGAGCTCGCCGTGCACCCAGGCCAGCTCGCCGGCCAGACCCTGCGCCAACGAGTCCTCGTCGGTGGGCGCCCCGCCGGGGAGCACCGACCAGGTGTAGGTCTCGACCTCGAGGTGGTGCACGCGCGCCCGCGGCCCGCCGACCAGCGCGGCAAGGGACGCCCGCAGGTCCTCGCGGCTGTTGCGCAGCGGCGGGCGCGGGTCCGCATGCACCGGCACGTGGAAGTGCACCCGCCACGGCTTCCCGGTGCGGAGCGGACGATGCCCGTCGAGAGCGTCGGGCAGGTCGTCACGACCGATCAGCCGGGACGGCCCCTCCTGGCGCACCTGGTGCAGGAACCGGTCCTCGGCGTACGCCGCGAGCTCGGCGCGGGCAGCGGGGTCGCCGGGGTCGTCGACCACGAGGGCAGCGGCCGGCTGTGCCTTGACCACATCGAGCCCGGCTGCATCCAGTCGCTGAAGAGCGCTCGCCGCGTCCTCGAATCCCACCGCGAGGTGACACAGGTCGAGGCAGACCCCGATCCACTCCCGGTCCACCGCATCGAGGCGGATCACGGCCTCGGCCGTCGTCTCCACGACACAGCCGGGCTCCGGCTCGAGTCCGACCCGGATGATGCGACCGGTCTCGAACGCGATCTCGGCCAGGCCGGTCGCGAGCTGGGCGAGGTGGCGTTCGGCCCCGTGCTGGCGATCGGCCAGCCACGGGGAGTGCCAGCCGAGCGGCAGCGACGAGATCGACCCGCTCTCGACGTCGTCGGGCAGCAGCGTGGCCAGCACGCGGGCGGCGGCGAGCGTGTAGTCGAGGCGCTCGCGCTCGCTCCAGGTCGGGTGGTAAACGGCCTTCTTGACCACCTCCCCCTGGAAGTCCGCGTAGGGAAAGGCGTTGAGGGTGACCACCTCGACCCCGTGATGGTCGAGGGTCTTGCGCAGCCGCTCCAGCTCTCCAAGGTCGCCGGCGAGCCGATGCGCCGCGGCGGCCGGCAGCCACATGCCGAGCCCGATCCGGTCGACCCCGAGGTGAGCCCGGAGCCGCTCGCCGAAGTCGGTCGCCTGGGCAGCCAGCCCGTCGACGTCCTGGGCCGGCAGCACGTTGGTGCCGTAGGCGAGGTGCACGACCGAACCGTCAGGATGGCGCAGCCTCATGCGTCTACCCTCGGTCCACGCAGGATGGAGTTGCCCTCGAACGTCTCCGGAGCGTCGGCCTTCTCCGAACTGGTCGAGGAGCAGGCGGCCACTCTGACCGAAGAACTCGATGGGGTTGCGCCACAGCACGCGATCGACGTCGTCGTCCGAGAAGCCCGCCGCCAGCATCGCTTGGCCGGTCGCCGCGGTCTTGAGGGGATCGCTGCGGCCCCAGTCGGCGGCAGAGTTGACCAGCACCCGGTCCGGGCCCCGCTCCTCGAGGATCCGCACCATCCGGTGCTCGTCCATCTTGGTGTCGGGATAGATGGAGAAGCCCATCCAGCAGCCGCTCTCGGCGACCTGTCCGACCGTCAGCTCGTTGAGGTGGTCGACCACGACCCGGTGGGGCTCGAGGCCGGAGGCCTCCACGAGCTCCAGGGTCCGGCGGGTGCCGGCCTCCTTGTCCCGGTGGGGGGTGTGCACCATCGCCGGGAGCTCGAACTCGACCGCGAGCTCGAGCTGGCGAACGAACGCCTTCTCCTCCTCAGCCGTCATCGAGTCGAAGCCGACCTCACCGACGGCGACTACGCCGTCCTTGGCCAGATAGCGCGGCAGGACGTCCAGCACCTCCGCGCAGCGCGGGTCGTTGGCCTCCTTGGGGTTGAGCGCGATCGTGCAGTGGTGGGCGATCCCGAACTGCGAGGCCCGGAACCGCTCCCAGCCCACGAGTGCGTCGAAGTAGTCGGTGAACGACCCCACGCTGGTGCGCGGCTGGCCGAGCCAGAACGCAGGCTCGACCAGGGCACGCACCCCGGCCGCGTGCATCCGCTCGTAGTCGTCGGTGGTGCGCGAGCTCATGTGGATGTGGGGATCGAAGATGCGCATGTCCTAGCCCTCCAGGCCTGGGATCGAGGTCGGGGTCATCAGGTCGAGCACGAGGACGGCGTCGGCGGGCACCGGACGACCGGCCGCCTCCCGCTCGTCGACGTAGCGCCGCACCATCGCGCCCAGCTCGGCGTCGGCGCGCTCGGCGAGATCGGCAACGGTGCGGAGGGGGACGCCGACGAAGAGGCACTTGAGCACTCCGTGGCGCCAGTCGTGGGTCGAGAGCCGGCGCGCGTGCGGGCCCAGGGCCGCGGCGACGAGCCGGACGTCGTTGGTGCGCAGTGCGTCGAGCAGCATCGCCGAACCATCGACGCCGGGGTCGTCGAGGGCGGAGAGCGCGAGCAGCACAGCGCGCTTCTCGTCCGCGTCGCCGTGACGGTAGAGCTGGCTCAGCTCGTCGAGGAGCACCTCGGACGCGAGCCCGGAGGACGCGACCTGCACCAGCTCGACCCGCACGGCGTCCTCGATCCGGGGGCCGCCGTCGCCGAGCTCGCCCCGTGCCGTACGCCGGGCGGCTGCCGGGAAGACGCGGCCGAGGCCCTCCGGGTCGGCCGCCAGGGCGGCGAGCATCTCGTCGAGGGCGCGGGTGGCCTCGGGGGTGAGAGCGGCGCGCAGCTGCTCCGGGGCAACGAGCGCACGAGCGGAGGTCATCGGACTCCTTCCACTGCTTCGGCAGCGGACCCCAGCCGCTCCACCGACGCCTGCAACGCCGCCATGGTCGACGCGGCCACAGCCGGTGCGGCATGGGAGTGGCGGGGCAGCTCGACGCAGGCGAGACCGGCGTACTCGACCTCGATGAGGGCACCGAGCACGTTGTCGAGGTCGAGCTCACCGGTGCCGAGCTCCAGGTGCTCGTGCACGTCGCGGACCATGTCGTCTACCTGCACGTTGCCGAGCAAGGGGGCCGCGTGGCGCACGGTGTCAGCAGGGGTGCGGGGCTCGTTGCACACCAGGTGTCCCAGATCGAGGGTCAGCCGCAGGTGCTCCGGGTTGCCGAGCCGCTCCCTGAGGGCCAGCACGTCGTCGAGCGTGGCCAGGAACATGCCGGGCTCGGGCTCGACGCAGACGGTGACGCCGAGGCGCGCGGCCTCGTCGAGGGTGCGTCCGATCCCGTCGACGACTCGGCGCCACAGCACCGCTGAGCCCACGCCGGGGGGCGCGGTGCCTGACCAGCACGACACGGCCTCGGAGCCGAGCTCGTGGGCGATGCGCACCGCGCGGCGCAGGAGCTCGATGCGTCGGTCGCGGCCCTCATCGCTGACGAAGGTCGGTTCGTGCTTGTGCCAGGGGTCGAGCACGTAGCGGGAACCCGTCTCGACGACCGAGGCGAGGCCGTAGGCCTCGAGACACCGCTTCGCGTGTGCGATCTCGCGCGGCAGGTCGCCGAACGGGTCGAGGTGGGGCTGGTCGAGGGTCAGGCCCACGCCCTCGTAGCCGAGCGACGAGACGACGGCGCACGCGTCGGCGAGCCGATGGCCGGCGAACCCGTTCAGTCCGTATCCGAGACGCAGGGTCATGTCGGGCTCACCGCCCGGGCGGCCCTGCGGAGCAGTGGACCTGCACCCGCGACGGTGACCGCGGTCAGCAGCCGGCCGCGCGCTGCGAGCCAGGCGGCCTGGAGGAGCGTGAACCCACCGATGCCGGCACCGGTGGCTGCACGCACCTGCGCGGCGTTGGGATCGACGAGCGTTCTTGCCTGGGCTCCACCCACGGCGGCGGCGTAGAGGGCCGCGAACCCGGCGGCCGCAAACCGGTGGCTGGTGCGGACGTCGGCGTCGCGCCAGGTCGTCACCGCCAGCACCCCGATCGCGGTGCCGGTGGCACCCAGCGCAGCGACAGCGGTGCTCGCGCTGGTGCCGTGCACCTCGCCCCGGCTGAGCAGCGTGACCCCCGCGGTGTGTACGGCGACCGCCGCGGCCGGCGCAGCAGCCGCGCCGGGCGCCACCGCCGCACCGAGCAGTACGTCGAGCCCGCGCGTGGACGCCATGACCACCGGGCCGGCGGCCGAGTCCTTGGCCACCACGTCGTAGGTGGCGACGAGCAGGGCGAGCGGGACGCTCACCCGCAGGGCCGCGCGACCGCCTGCCGCGGCAGTCACTGCGACTCCCCCGGCGCCGAGCACCCCGGCAACGGCGAGAGCCGTGCCGGCCGTCACTCGTCCGGTCGGGATCACCCGCTCGGGGCGCTCGACGGCATCGAGCTCGCGGTCGGCCCAGTCGTTGAGTGCCATGCCCGCCCAGTAGAGGAGCACCGATCCGAGCGGCATCAGTGCGGCCGCACCCGTCGGTCTCGTCCGCGCCCAGGCAGCTCCCGACCAGGCATCACCGGGCACGGACAGCGCAGCGGGCAGCCGGACCAGCTGGGCCAGGTCTCGCGCCGCGGGAAGCCCGGTCATGCGCTCAGGCCATGACGCCAGGCGACGAGCTCGCGCCATTGCTCGGACAGCCGATGCTCGGTGCCACCGATCGGGTCCTTGAAGAAGAACGCCAGCTCGGGCAGGGGCCCGGACCGGCCGGCCGCGTGGGCAGCGGACACCAGCCGCACCAGGTCGAGCACCAGGGGTGCCGCCAGGGCCGAGTCGCAGCCCTGCCAGGTGAACTGCAGCGTCATCCGGGTGCCCAGGAACCCGTCGAAGCGCACGTGGTCCCAGGCGGTCTTCCACTCCCCCATGTCCTCGACGTGGTCGATGTGCATCGGACCCGGCACCGGCCGCCCGACCATGGCGTCGAGCCCGCCGCGCTTGGCCGCCGTCTTGCTCCGCGCCGCCTCCGGATCGGCCAGCGTCGCGCCGTCCCCGCCGCCGAGGAGGTTGACCGAGGTCCACGAGCGAAGCTCCAGCGCCCGCATGGCGAACATCGGCGCGAGCGCCGACTTCAGCAACGTCTCTCCGGTCTTGCCGTCGCAGCCGGCGTACGGCAGGCCACTGCGCTCTGCCGCCTCGACCACCGCGGGCAGCCTCAGGCAGGGACTGGGCGTGAAGGAGACGTACGGCGCGCCGGCGGCGAAGGCGGCGAGCGCGTAGACCGCACCGACCGGCAGCGGGTCCGCAACGCCCCTCAACATCTCGGGGTCCGCGACCGGGGGCTGGGTGCTGGCGACGTCGACGACGACCACCCGGGCAAGGCCGTGCCGCTCACGGAAGTCGGTGATGTCCGCCGACAGCCTCGCTATCGCCTCGGCCGCGGCCTCGTCACCGAACGCGTAGCCGGGACGCACCTCGGCGTCGACCGTGTCGAGGTCGGCATGCACCGCGGCGACCACCGCTGCCGGGAGCACCCCGCCGTCCGCCAGCGACTCCGCCTTCTTCAGCAGTGCTCGTGAGGTGACGTCGTGACCGCCGAAGACGAGGCTCGAGAGGTCCGGGAGCCCGGCCGGGTCGAGCTCGGGAAGCTCGGACACCAGGCCGGTGGCCGGCGCGAGCCCGTGTCGCACGGCGAGCGCGCCGACCACCGCGGTCGTCGCGACCGAGCCGCGGGCGCCCACGAACCACACGCCTGTGCGGCTCAGCGGTCCGGGCCGGTGGTCGTCGGGTGCGTTGCTCGTCATGCGGGTCCTCGGGTCTGGGTGGTGGTGGTCAGGTGCTCGCGCAGCTGTGCGTACGCCGCTCGGACCGCTTCTCCGGCCGCGCGATCGCCGTCGTCGGGTGGCGGGAGCACCTCGAGGCCTTGTCGCGGCCAGGTCGGAGGAACCGGTGTGCCGGCCAACGCCCAGGCAGCCTGCCGAGCGGCGCCGAGGGCGACGTACTCACCCGGAGCCGGGAAGATCACCTCTCGACCGAGCAGCGCGGGCGCCATGGCCCGCAGCGCAGGACTGCGGGTGGCGCCGCCGACGAGCAGCAGCCGTGCCGGTGCCACGCCAGTGGTGGCGACGAGCAGGTCGACGGCGTCGGCAAGGGCGCAGAGCAGCGCTTCGAACGCCGCCCGGGCCAGGTCACCTCGCGTCGTCGCGGGTGTGAGCCCGTGCCAGGTGCCGACGGCGTCGGGCCGGTTGGGCGTGCGCTCGCCGCCGTAGTAGGGCAGCACGCTGAGCCCGCCGGAGCCCCACGGCGCCGCGAGAGCGAGCGAGGCGAGCTCGTGGTGGTCGACACCGAGCCAGCGCGCCTGGAGATCGAGGATCCCCGCGGCGTTCATCGTGGTGACCATCGGCAGGAAGCCGGTCTCAGCATCCGCGAACCCGGTGACGGTGCCCGAGCCGTCGGCCACCGGGTCCGGGCTGACGGCAGAGATCACGCCGCTGGTGCCGATGGAGACCAGCAGGTCACCGGGCTCGAGCGCCATGCCCAGCGCACCGCCCATGTTGTCGCCGGTGCCGCCCGCGACGACCGCCCCTGCGGTCGTCGTCGCCGCCACGGTGCCGCCCGGCACGACGTCCGGCACGGCCGCCTCGTGGCCGAGCGCCGCCGTCAGCAGGTCGGGGCGCCACGCCCCGCGGGCGGTGTCGAAGTACCCAGTACCCGACGCGTCCCCACGGTCCGTGAAGGCTCTCGTGCCGGGAGCGCCTGCGTGTCTCGAGACGTAGTCATGCGGCAGCAGCACCTGCGCGACGCGGCCGGCCGCGGCGGGCTCGTGGTCGCGGAGCCAGCGCAGCTTGCTGGAGGTGAACGACGCCACGAGCACGCTGCCCACGGCCTCGGCGCAGGCCTGCGCGCCGCCCAGCTCGGCCACGAGGTCGCGCGCGGAGGATGCCGAGCGCACGTCGTTCCACAGCAGAGCGTCGCGCACCGGCAGGCCGTCGGAATCCAGGGCGACCATGCCGTGCTGCTGTCCCGCCACCGACACGGCAGCAGCGCGGTCCACGAGCGGGCCGGCCGCCTCGTCGTACGCCGTGAGCCAGGCGCGTGGGTCGACCTCGGTGCCGGCCGGGTGGGCCGCCGTTCGCGACTCGACGACCGTGCCGTCGTCGGCGTCGACCAGCAACGCCTTCGTGGACTGGGTCGAGGAGTCGATCCCGAGCACGAGCGTCATGCGTTCCTCGTCCCTTCAGGGGTATCCGGCAACGCGACGTCGAGCGCCGCGGGCGGCAGCCGGTAGAGCTGAATGAGCAGGTCGCGCTGCGCGGGTGGTGGCACGGTGCGCCCGGACTCCCAGGACCGGACCGCAGCGGTGGAGCGTCCGCAGTAGCGGGCGACGTCACGCTGACGCAGCCCGCTCCACGCGCGCAGGTCGCGCAGCACCTGGCTCAGGTCGCCGGGCCGCCAAGCGGCGGGCCGCAGCCCGACCGGCGGGGACGTGTCGAACCACGCGGCCACGGTGGCCACGTCCGTGCCCAGCGCACCCGCGAGCCGACGCTGGTGGCCGATCTGCGGCGCCCGGCCGCGCTCCCAGGCCCCGACGAGATCGCGGGAGACACCGACCTCGTCGGCCAGGCGCTGCTGCGACCAGCCTCGGCGGCTGCGTGCCTTGCGCAGGGGTCCACGCTGCACCGGCGGCACCGGCCGATGCCAGCTCAAGAACGTCCTGATGTCGTCCGGCGCCAGGACCAGGCCGGGCGCCTCGAGCAGCGCCCCGACCCGCGGGATCAGGTCGGCCGGCATGCCGACGCGGCCCGACTCCCAGTTGAACACGGTGGAGACCGGGACTCCGAGTCTCGTCGCGACGTGCGCTGCCGACCAGCCCTGCCCGTGCCGCAGGGTGCGCAGACCGGTGGCCCGGACCCGGGAGCCCGGCTGGGCGGGCTGCCGGTGCCCGTCGAAGAAGCGGACCACCGCGGCGCGGTCGGTCGCCAGCGACTGAGCGAGTGCCTCCATCACGTCCGGACCCGGCAGCCGCTCGCCGCGCTCCCATCGCAGCACGGTGTTGACGTGTACGCCGACATCGGCCGCGACCTCGTGGGGCGTGAGCCGAAGCTCGGCACGACGGGCCCGAAGGTCGATGCTCGCCACCGACGAGCCTGCCCGCAGAGCTTCGGCCCCCGTCCCCGATCTCACGTCGACCTCCCGATCACGTCAGGACGACGACGAGAACGCTGCGTCGAAGGCCGCGCTCGGCGGGTCGAAGGCGAGGCGGCGTACGAACTCGAGCGCCTCGGGGGCGCCGACGAGGCGATCCATGCCGGCGTCCTCCCACTCCACTGAGATGGGGCCGTCGTAGCCGATGGTGTTGAGCATCCGGAACGACGCCTCCCACGGCACGTCGCCATGACCCGTCGAGACGAAGTCCCAGCCGCGGCGAGGATCCGCCCAGGGCAGGTGGGACCCCATCCGGCCGTTGCGGCCGTTGCCGACCTGGCGCTTCGCGTCCTTGCAGTCGACGTGGTAGATCCGATCCTTGAAGTCCCAGAGGAACCCGACCGGGTCGAGGTCCTGCCACACGAAGTGGGAAGGGTCCCAGTTGAGCCCGAACGCCTCGCGATGGCCGATCGCCTCGAGCGTCGCGACCGTCGTCCAGTAGTCGTAGGCGATCTCCGAGGGGTGCACCTCGTGCGCGAACCGGACGCCGCACTCGTCGAAGACGTCGAGGATCGGGTTCCAGCGGTCGGCGAAGTCGGTGTATCCCGCCGCCACCATCTCCTCGGTGGCCGGCGGGAACATGGCGACGTACTTCCAGATCGCCGAGCCGGTGAAGCCGATGACCGTGTTGACCCCGAGGCGTTGCGCGCTGCGAGCGGTCATCTTCATCTCCTCGGCCGCACGCTGGCGCACGCCCTCGGGGTCCCCGTCGCCCCACACCCGGTCGGACAGGATCGCCTGGTGACGAGCGTCGATCGGGTCGTCGCACACGGCCTGGCCGGTGAGGTGGTTGGAGATGGCCCAGGTCTTGAGGTTGTGCTTCTCGAGCAGGTCGAGCTTCCCCTGCACGTAGGCGTCGTCCTCGGCGGCCTGCCACGGATCCAGGTGGTCGCCCCAGCAGGCGATCTCGAGGCCGTCGTAGCCCCATTCCGAGGCGAGCCGGCAGACCTCCTCGAAGGGCAGGTCGGCCCACTGGCCGGTGAACAAGGTGATGGGGCGTGGCATTGCGTGCTCCTTAAGTTGCGATGGTGCTTCGGCTAGGTGCTGATCGTGCTGGTCGTGCTGGTCGTGCTGGTCGCTGGTGGCGCTCGTGCTGGTGGTGCAGGTCTGGGATGGAGCAGGTGCCGGTGCGAACCGATGCCGGGACGGAGCGCACAGCCCCGGCACCGGCCCGCGGAGAGCGGCCCTATGGGTCGCTCCCCCGCCCGGACGGGGCACCCGGCCACCGGCCCGCTCGCAGGGCCGAACCTGCGAGCGGTCGGGTGCGGCACCTGACGGTGCCGCGTGGCCGAGTGACCCATCTGCGGACGCTTTCCTTTCTCTACGCCGGCCGCTTAGAGCTGGCTCTCGAGCTCGGCCGCGAGGTCCAGGAGCGCCGCCTTCGCCTGAGCGTCGTCGACGCCTCCTGCGAGGACCTCGAACCTGGCCAGCGCCAAGGTGGCCTCGTGCTCGTCACCACGGTTCGCGGCGCGCTGCGCCGCACTCAGCTCCGCCTTCAGGAGCCGACCGCCTTGAGCGGTGACCTTGTGCTCGGCGACGAAGCGCTGCACCAGCTGGTTGCCACCGGGGTAGGTCGCGACCACCTCGAACCCGATCGTCTTTGACGTCACGTTGCCGGCCTCGTCGGTCGCCGTGACCACGAGACTGTGAACTCCGGTGAGCAGCGACACAGCGTCGATGTTCACCGGGGAGGTCACGATCGCGCCGTTCAGACGAAGGTCGAGGCTGGCGACGCCGGACGTGGTGTCCCGCGCCGTGGCCCGCGCCGTGCGGACGGCAGCCACCGTCAGCTTCGTGCCGTCGGGGATGCCGGAGACGGTCAGGGTCGGCGCCTTGGCGTCGAGCTTGATCGTCTTGGTCACCGGTGCCGAGACCGCGCCAGCGGCGTCGCTCGCTCGGGCCTGCACCAGAGTGATCCCGTCCCGGGTGATCCGGATCGGCGAGGTGTACCGCACCCAGTTGCCGTTGGTGGTCCGGTACTCCAGCTTCACCGGCCCCTGGCCACCGGCACCCGTGAGGGTGACGGTCACCGGCGAGGTGTACCAGCCGCTGGCGTTCGGCGCCGCCGGCGACACGGTGATGCTGACTCTGGGAGCCTGGACCACTTCCTCGACCTCGACGATCGAGGTGCCGACCGCCGACACGTTGCCCGCCACGTCGATGGCGCGGTAGCGCACGACGTAGCTGCCGGGCTCGTCGAACACCAGTGATGCGGTGTACGTCGACCAGGTGGCGGTGCTGCCGATCCGGTACTCGATGCTCGCCACGCCCGACGTCGCGTCGGCAGCGGTGAGGGTGAGTGCCTTGATCTGGGTGCCAGCCTCCTCGGCCGCCACGGTCGGGATGACCGTGTCGACCTTGACCAGCTGGGACTTGATCGGCTCGACGTTGCCCGCCGTGTCGGTCGCCCGGAACTCCACCAGACGCTCGCCCTCACCGGTCACGGAGACCGCTGCGGTGTACGGCGTCCAGGCGCCTCCGGCGATCCGGTACTCGGTCGAGGCAACGCCCGACCCGCCCGTCTCGTCGACTGCGGCCAGCGTGAACGACGGACGCGTGGTGTACCAGCCGGACGCCTCAGGCGCCGCGATGGTGAGCGTCGTCGTCGGTGCCGTGGTGTCGGTCGGCTCCTGGTCCTCCTCCACCACGACGGTCGAGGTGCCGACCGTCGAGATGTTGCCCGCTACGTCGGTCGCGCGGTAGCGCACCTCGTAGGTGCCGGGCTCGTCGAACGGGAGCGTTGCGGCGTACGTCGACCACGTCGTGGCGTCATCGATCTGGTACTCGATGCTCGCCACACCCGAGGTGGCGTCCAGAGCGGTCAGGGTGACCGCCTTGGTCGTCTCCTCGCCGGTGACCTCGGCTGCCACGGTCGGGATGACCGTGTCGACCTTGATCGTCTGCGACTTGATGACCTCGACGTTGCCCGCCGTGTCGGTCGCCCGGAACTCCACCAGACGCTCGCCCTCACCGGTCACGGAGACCGCTGCGGTGTACGGCGTCCAGGCGCCTCCGGCGATCCGGTACTCGGTCGAGGCAACGCCCGACCCGCCCGTCTCGTCGACTGCGGCCAGCGTGAACGACGGACGCGTGGTGTACCACCCGGACGCCTCAGGCGCCGCGATGGTGAGCGTCGTCGTCGGTGCCGTGGTGTCGGTCGGCTCCTCGCCCTCCGGCTCGCACTCGGCGTCGTCACCCAGCGAGAACCATTCGAACGTGGCGGTGATGCCGGCGCCGTTGGCGGTGTTGGCCGCCGCCAGCAGACCGATCTTCGGGTCGGTGATGCCGGTCAGGTCGTACCCGCCCGGCATGTCCGTCCACGTCTCACCATCGGTGCTGTAGGAACCCATCACCTGGATGCCGTCGGTGCTGGTCAGGCGCAGCCAGACGGTGCTCGGGAAAGCAGCCCCGAGCCCCGGGGTGTTGGTCTCGGCAGCGGTGCCCGCGACCTCCTTGGCGCTCTGGATGATGTTGGACGCAGCGTTCGGCTCGGTGCTGCGGCCCTGGAAGACGTGCTTGATGTAGTTGTTGTCGTCCGCGTAGAGCAGCAGGCCAGCCTGCTGGTAGGACCGGTTGATCGGGGCGCTGACCTTGGTGGTGGCCACGAACGGGCCGTCGGGCAGGTCGGTGAGCACCAGGTCCCGTGCGGTGTTCGTGCCTTGGTACAGGTCGGTCGCCTCGAGCGGGATCTTCACCGAACCACCGGAGACCACGAGGTTGCCGCTGGGCCGCACCGTGCTCCAGTCCCCACCCAGCGCGTTCCCGTCGAACTTGTCGACGAGGCACCCGGGGTCGGCGCACGGCACTGCCGTGTCGTCGGGGGTGATGGTGAAGTAGTCGAACATCGCGGTGATCGGCGGGGTTGCCGACGCCGCCGTGCTGCCCAGGGCGAGCAGCCCGACCTTGGGTGCGGTGATGCTCGTCAGGTCGCGCGGCGCAGCTGTGCCGCCCGACGTGGTGATCGGGAGCCAGGTGGCCCCGTCAGTGCTGTAGGTGGGGGTGACGACATTGCCGTCGGTGCTCGACATCCGTAGCCACACGGTGTCGGGGAAGGTCGCGCCGAGAGCGGTGGAGTTGGACTCCGACGCCGTGGCGTTGACCTCCTTGGCGAACTGGATGACGTTGGCTGCCTTGCTCCCACCCGCGGCCGTGGAGCGACCGGAGTAGACGAGCTTGAGGTAGTTGTTGTCGGTGCCGTAGATGATCAGGCCGCCCTGCTGGTATCCCTTGGTCGCAGGCAGCGTGACCTTGGTCGTGATCTCGAACGCCCCGGCCGGCAGGTCCTGGAGGACGATGTTGGGCGCGGTGTTCGTGTTCTGGTAGATGTCGGTCGCGGTGATCGGGATGTTGAGCGTCCCGTTGGCCACGGTCATCGCCTGGTCGACCCGGACGCTGCGGTTCCAGCGCGTGGTGTCGAGGGCGTCGCCGACGAAGTCGTCGGAGCGACCGCTGAAGCAGATGTCCTCGGCCTGGGTGACCGTGACCTCCAGCGTCTTCGTGGTCTTGGCTCCTCGTGCGTCCGTGACCGTCAGTCCGACCACGTACTTCCCGGGAGTCGTGTAGGTGTGGCTCGGGTTGGCCGCGGTCGAGGTCGTGGTGTCCCCGAACGTCCACGCGTAGGTGACGGGGGTGTCGCCGTCGGCGTCGTTCACCGTGCTGGTGAACTGCACCGGCAGCGGCGCTTCTCCGTTGAGGGTGCTGGCGCTGATCGCGACCGTCGGGGGCTGGTTGTCAGTGATGCCCCGACCGGCGAACTCGAGCCAGTTGACGTTGGCCCCACCAGTCGTGGCGACGAAGTACAGCGGTTCGCTGGTCGTCGTCGCACCCGTGAACGTCGTCGTCACGTTCTGGAAGGTCTGCGCGCCACCGGTGTTCGGCACCGTCAGGGTGCCGATCACGGTGCCGGTGGGCGAGCCCTGACGAACCTCGAACGCGGCTCCGGCGGTGGTCGATGCAGCGCGCATCGTGACACCGGTGATGCCGGTCAGGTTCATGACGTCCCAACGGAACCAGTCGCCGGCTCTCCACGCCGGTGACGTTCTGGCCGCCCCCGGTGTCAGTAGTCGTCTGGACCGCCACACCCGCCGTGCCGGTGGTGTTGCCACCGGTGCGGCCGGTCTGGTCGAAGAACTCGGCGTCCTTGTGCTTGGTGTGCACGACGACGCCGTCGACGGTCGTCAGCGGCCCGGCAGCGCCGGCCCCGTTGTCGGTGTAGGTGGCCTTGATGGTGCCGTAGATGTTGGCACCCACGTGACCGACGTCGCCGGGCAGCGGGAAGCTGCCGCTGCAGCCGTCGTACTGCTCGTAGTCGTGCGAGTGCACGTCGTGGCCCAGCCCAGGCTGGACGACCACGTCGTTGCAGTCGATCGCGCCGTCCTCAGGGTCGGTGACCGTGACCTCGTACTCCAAGGTGTCGCCGAACTCGAAGAAGCCGCCGTTGAGCGGCAGCACCAGGTCGACGGTCGGCGCGGTGTTGCCCGCGACGATGTCGATGTTGGTGGTGCCGGTGCGGCCGCCCTCGTCGGTCACCGTGAGCCGAGCGGTGTAGTTGCCGGCGGCGGTGTAGGTGTGGCTACCGGTCGGCGTGGTGGCGTCGGTGGTGGCGTTGCCGTCGAAGTCCCAGGCGTAGGTGAGCCCGGTCGCGTTGCCGGTGTCGGCGTCGAAGGACTCCGACCCGTCGAACTCCACGGTCAGTGGCGCGGGACCCGACGTCTGGTTGGTCGTGACCCGGGCCACGGGGGCGCGGTTGCCCTCCACGTAGTCGATCCGGTAGATGCCGGAGTCGGTGTTGTTGCCGTTGAACCCTCCGCCCCACTCGATCATGTAGAGGGCGCCGTCCGGGCCGAACTGCAGCGCGTGCGGGCGCACCATGGGCAGGTTGGGCAGGAACCGGTTGATGTCGGTGTAGTTGGTGCCGTCGGCATTCATCTGCACCGTGAACAGCCGGCTGTTGTTCCAGTCGGCCCAGATCGCCTTGCTGTCGAAGTAGGCGGGCCACTTGCGATCGGAGACGAGGTCGGGGTCGAAGGAGTACGTGCCCGACGTCATCGGTGCGCCGCTGGCACCGATCTCAGGGGTGCCGGTGATCGAGCCGTTGTTGCTCTGCCAGATGACCGCGGACTTGGCGGCCGGCAGGTTGGTCAGGCCCGTGTTGTTGGGTGAGTTGTTCACCGGGCTGGCGCAGTCGAACGCCGCGCCGGCAGTGCTGCTGGCGAAGTTGTAGTCGTTGTACGGCGTGTTGTTGCCGACGCAGTACGGCCAGCCGTAGTTGCCGGGCTGGTCGAGAACGTTCCACTCCACGCGGCCGTTGGGCCCACGGGTGGCGCTCACCGAACCGGCGTCCGGGCCGTAGTCGGCGACGAGCAGGTTGTTGTTCTGCTCGTCCAGACCGATCCGGAACGGGTTGCGGAAGCCCATGGCGTAGATCTCGGGCCGGGTCTTCTGCTGGCTGTCGGCAGCCTCGTCGAAAAGGTTGCCGGCGGGGATGGAGTAGCCACCCGCGGGCAGGGGCTTGATGCGCAGCACCTTGCCGTTGAGGCTGTTGGTGTTGGCCGAGGTGCGCTGGGCGTCCCAGGCGCTGCGGTCGGGTCGCTCGTCGATCGGCGCGTAGCCACTGGAGTCGAACGGGTTGGTGTTGTCACCGGTGGCGAGGTAGAGGTTGCCGTCGTTGTCGAACTCGAGCGCACCGCCGGCGTGGCAGCACTGGTCGCGCTGGGTCGGGACGTCGAGGATCGTCGTCGCCGTGTTCAGCTGCAGGGTGTTGCCCGACATCGTGTAGCGCGCGATGCGGTCGGTCGCCGTGGCGCCGGTGGGTGAGTAGTAGAGGTAGACCCAGTTGTTGGTGGCGAAGTCGGGGTCGAGGGCGATGCCCAGCAGACCGAACTCCTGGCCGGTGTAGACCGGGATCGTGCCGGCAGTCACCACGGTGCCGTTGGTCAGGATGATGCGCACGGCGCCGTTGCGGTCGATGTAGAACACCCGGCCGTCATCGGCGATGGTGAGCTCCATCGGGTTCGAGGTGTTCTCGTCCAGAGCCACCTTCTCGAAGCTCGGCTGCAGGGTCGCCTTGCAGTCCGAGGGCAGGACCCCCGCGGCGGTCTTGATGCCGCCGAGGATGTGGCCCAGGAACTTGGCGTCGACGAAGGACGCCTCGGTGTGGCCCATGCCGGTGTACCAGCTGCGGCCACCGTCGTAGTCCTGGCACCAGGCGATCGGGTGCTCGGCACCCATCGCCCCGTTGCCCGGCGCGTAGCTGGTCTCGTCCATCGAGGCCAGGACGTGGACCTTGCCGCGCGGGTTGGTGCGGAAGTTGTACCACTCGTCGGTGCGCTGCCAGCGCCCCTCGATGCCCGTCGTGGAGGGGTGGGCGTGGTCTTCGACCTTGACGGTCGCGGTCGGGGTGCCGTTCGGGTGGTTGTTGAAGTAGGAGCCGACCAGCTCGCCGTACCAGGGCCAGCTGTACTCGGTGTCGGAGGCCGCGTGGATGCCCGCGTAGCCGCCGCCGCCCTGGATGTAGCGCTCGAAGGCGCCCTGCTGGGTCTCGTTGAGCACGTCACCGGTCGTGGAGAGGAAGATGACGACCTCGTACTGCTCGAGGTTCTCGTCGGTGAAGGCGGTGCTGTCCTCGGTGACCGTCACCGTGAACCCGTTGGCGGTGCCGAGCTGCTGGATCGCGGTGGTGGCCTCGTCGATGTTGGCGTGCCGGAAGGCTGCGGTCTTCGAGAAGAGCAGGGCGTCGAACGCCTCGTCCGCGAGCGCGGTCGCGGACGCGTTGGCGGTCCACGGCACGGCCTTGCCGAGCGGAGCGGAGGCGGGGGCGGACTTGGCGGAGGCGGCGGCCACCGTGGCGGCCGCCGCACGGGGTGCGGCGGCGTCTGCCGACGTAGCCGTGAGGCTGAGGCCGACCGCGGCGCTGAGCGGCAGCGCCACGATCATGGCCAGACCTGAGCCGAGCGTGCTGCGCGAGCGCTTCCGCAGCCGCGTGATGATGTTGTTCATCACGATTCCCTTCGTTGATGACGGATTGCGCTCCATCGGTTCCGAGGCGGGTCCCCGGGCGTTCGGCCCTAGTGGTGCTGGTGGTGCGGGAAGTCCTGGTAGGGGTGGTCGTGTCGAGTGGGTGGTGTCGGCAGGCGGCGCCTGAGTGGCCCCGCCCGCCCCCTCCTCAGCGGGCGCCGAGGAGGTGGTCCATCGCTAGCTGGTCGAGTGCTTCCATGCCGACGTTGCGAGCCGCCATCGCGTCCAGGTCGTAGTCGGCCTCGCGCAGCGCCGACAGCGACTCGCCAGGGTCGACGGTCGGTGTCGAGAGCTCACCGACGCCGGCCGCGTCGGCAGCGGCGCGCACCTCGGGGTCGGCCCGGAAGGCGAGGGCTCGCTCGCGCAGGATCAGGTAGTTGCGCATGCAGCCGCGCGCCGACTCCCACACGCCGTCGACGTTCTCGGCCCGCGGCGGCTTGAAGTCGAAGTGGACGTAGCCCTCGTAGGCCTTCCCACCTCCCGCACCGAGCAGGGTGTCGACAGTCCAGAAGGCGCCGCGCAGGTTGCCGGCGCCGAAGCGCAGGTCCTGGTCGAACCGCGGACCGTGCTGGCCGTTCAGGTCGACGTGGAAGAGCTTGTCGTGCCACATCGCCTGGGCGATGCCGTGGGCGAAGTTCAGCCCGGCCATCTCCTCGTGCCCGACCTCCGGGTTCAGGCCGACCATCTCGGGGTGCTCGAGCTCGCTGATCAGGGCGATGGCATGACCGATGGTCGGCAGCAGGATGTCGCCGCGCGGCTCGTTGGGCTTGGGCTCGAGGGCGAAGCGCAGGTTGTAGCCCTGCTCCTTCACGTAGGCGCAGACGAGGTTGAGCGACTCGGCCATCCGGTCCAGGGCCGCAGGGATGTTCTTGCTGGCGCCGTGCTCGGCGCCCTCGCGGCCACCCCACATCACGAACGTGTCCGCGCCGAGGTGGGCGGCGAGGTCGATGTTGCGCAGCACCTTGGCGGTGGCGTAGCGGCGGACCGTGCGGTCGTTCGCGGTGAGGCCACCCTCCTTGAACGCCGGGTGGCTGAACAGGTTCGTGGTCACCATCTCGCACCGGATGCCCGTCTGGGCGAGGGCTTCCTCGAAGCGCTTCAGCGTGACGTCGCGAGTGCTGTCGTCGGGCAGGAGGTCGTCGTCGTGGAAGGTGACCCCGGCGGCGCCGAGCTCGGCGAGCTTGTAGGTGCTCTCCACCGGGTCCAGCGGCGGTCGGCTGGCCGGACCGAAGACGTCGACGCCTTCCCATCCCACGGTCCAGAGACCGAAGGAGAACTTGTCCTCGGGGCGGGGCTGGTACGCGTCATTCGTCATGCGGGGATCTCCTGCCAGGAACGGGTGTCGGAACTGGTCTCGACGGCGTCGAGGACTCGTTGGATCTGCAGGCCCTCGGCGAACGTGGGGGTGGGTTCTCGGCCCTGCGCGATGGCGGTCACCAGGTCGACGACCTGGTGGGTGAAACCGTGCTCGTAGCCCAGGCCGTGGCCGGGGGGCCACCAGGCGGCGACGTAGGGGTGGGTCGGTTCGGTCACGAGGATCCGGCGGAAGCCGGCCTCGTCGTCGGGCAGGCTCGCGTCGAAGAACTGCAGGACGTTCATGTCCTCGAAGTCGAAGGCGAGGCTGCCCAGAGAACCGTTGATCTCGACCCGGATGGCGTTCTTGCGGCCGGTGGCGAAGCGGGTGGCCTCGAAGACTCCTGCGGCACCTCCGCTGAACCTGGCGAGGAACATGGCCGCGTCATCGACGGTGACCTCACCCCGCTCGGTCGAGGCGGTGCCGGAGAGCCCGGCGTGCTCGAGGGCCAGCGGGCGCTCCTTGACAAAGGTCTCCAGATGTCCGGACACCTCGGTGATCGCCTCTCCGGTGATGTGCTGGGTCAGGTCGATGATGTGCGCGCCGATGTCACCCAGCGAGCCGGAGCCGGCCCGCTCCCTCTGCAGCCGCCACGACAGCGGCGCGTCGGGGTCGGCGATCCAGTCCTGGAGGTACTGCGCGCGGACGTGGCGGATCGTCCCGAGTCGCCCCGCGGCCACCATCTGCCGAGCCAGCGCGATCGCCGGCACCCGCCGGTAGGTGAAGCCGACCATGGCACGGATACCGCGGGCCGCGGCCTCCTCGGCGGCGTGGGTCATCTCCTCGGCCTCGGCCACGGAGTTGGCCAGGGGCTTCTCACACAGCACGTGCTTGCCGGCCTCGAGTGCCGCGATGGCGATCTCGGCGTGCGAGTCGCCCGGAGTGCAGATGTCGACGAGGTCGACGTCGTCACGGCGTACGAGGTGACGCCAGTCGGTGTCGCACTCCTGCCAGCCGAGCTTGGCGGCGGCGGCGGCGGTTCGGTCGGCGTCGCGCCCTCCGAGCACATGCATCACAGGTGTGCGTGGCAGGTCGAAGAAGCGGCCCGCAGTGCGCCAGGCCTGCGAGTGGGCTGCCCCCATGAACGAGTGTCCGACCATGGCGACATTGAGGCGGGCGTCGGACCCGTCGCCGGTGTCAGACGTGCTGGTCATGGGTGCTCCGATCGTGGTCAGGGGTGGTGACCGCCCCGGACCGCGCGTGGTGTGCGCGATCCGGGACGGTGTCAGTGGGTCAGGACTCGAACGCGGTCGCCAGGTACGTGTCGACGTTCTCCGCCGTCACGACCGGTGCGTAGAGCTGCACCATGCGCGGCACCTCGACCTCGACGAGGTCATCGACGGACTTGCCCTGGGCCAGCAGTCGCGCCAGCTTGAGGCCGTCGGCACCCTGGGTCGAGGGGTAGATGACCGTGGCCTTGAGGACGCCCTCACCGGACTTGATGGCCTCCATTGCGTTCTTGGAGCCGGCGCCACCGATCATGTCGAACTCGTCGCGGCCCGCGTTCTCGATCGCCGCCAGCACGCCGATTCCCTGGTCGTCGTCGTGGTTCCACAGGTAGTCGATCTGCGGAGCGGCCTGCAGCAGGTTGGCCGCGGCCTCCTCGCCGCCCTGGACGGTGAAGTCGGCGGCAACTCGGTTGTCGACGTCGAGACCGCACTCCTTGAGCGCGTCCTCGAAGCCCCGGCTGCGGTCCTGGGTCAGCGGCAGCGAGTCGATGCCGGCGATCTCGGCGACGATGGCGTCGGAGCCATTACCCGCCTCGGCGCAGACGAACTCGCCGGCCGAGACACCCATGCCGTAGTTGTCACCGAGCACGGTGACGCGCGCGGCGTTCGGGTCGCTGAACTCGCGGTCGACGTTGATGACCGGGATACCGGCCGCCATGGCCTCGAGCGCGATGGGCGTGAGCGCAGCGCCGTCGAAGGGCAGCAGCACGATCGCGTCGACCCCGTCGTTGATGAAGGTCTCGACCTGCTGGATCTGGACCAGGGGGTCGTTGGTGCCTTCGGCAACGATCAGCTCGACATCGTCGTACTGCTCGGCGACGGTGCGGGTCGACTCGGTGATCGACGCCATCCAGCCGTGGTCGGCGGCCGGAGCCGAGAAGCCGATGGTGATGGTGTCACCGACCTCGTCGTTGGAGCCCTCCTCGGCTTCCGAGGTGCCGCCTTCGAGGTTCTCGTTGGCATCGTCCGGCTCGTTGCTCGTGCAGGCGCTGAGAGCGAGCACGGCGACCACGGCAAAAGCCGCCGTGAGCTTCTTCCGGCTGGAGGTGATCTGTTTCAGGGACATGTGGCGCTCCTTGGTGGTCGTGCGTGACGAGTCGTGCGGGGTGGGGGTGCAGATGGGTGCTAGGTGATGCTCTTCCGAGACGCCACCCACTGCTGGAGCAGGACGGCGGCGACGATGATGGCGCCCTTGAGCAGGGACTGTTCGGAGTTGTCCCTGTTGTTGAGCGTGAACACGTTGGTCAGGGTCGTGAAGATCAGAACCCCGAGCACGGTGCCGGTGATGGTGCCGCGGCCACCGGCGAGCAGCGTGCCGCCGATGACCACCGCGGCGATGGCATCGAGCTCGAGCAGCTGGCCATGGGTCGACGTGCCGGTGCTGGTGCGGGCGATGATGAGCACCGCGGCGATGCCCGAGCAGGCCCCGACCAGCACGTAGAGCAGCACGGTGTGGCGGCGCACGTTGATGCCGGCCAGCCGCGCCGCCTCCGGGTTGCCACCGACGGCGAAGGTGCGCCGCCCGAAGGTGGTGCGGTTCAGCAGGATCCACCCGAGGACAGCGACGAGCACGAAAATCCAGATCGTCATGTCGATGCCGAGCGGCTTGTTGGAGAAGAAGCCGAAGAACTCGGGGACGTCGGTCGCGATCTGGGTCTTCTTCTGCGAGATGATCTCGGCCAGCCCGCGCGCGGCGACCAGCATCGCGAGTGTGGTGACGAACGCAACCACCTTGCCGTAGGCGATCAGGATCCCGTTGACCAGGCCGCACCCGCCGCCGACGGCGACAGCAGTGAGTGCCATCAGGCTCCAATGGGTGTCGATCGCCATCTCGCGGGTGGCGAGCGTGGTGGCCCACACCGAGGAGAGGGCGAGGATCGCGCCGACCGACAGGTCGATGCCCCCACCGGTGATCACGAACGTCATCCCGATCGCCACCACCCCGATCACGGTCGAGCTGCGCAGGATGATCAGCACGTTGTCGCCGTCGACGAACCGGTCGCCAGCAGAGATCGCTCCCACGATGCACACCACCGCGAGGGCGATGATCAGGCCCAGCATCCGGAAGAACCCGACGTCGGCCAGCCACGCCAGGGTGCTGTTACGGCTCTTGTGCGCCGTCGGCGCCTCCATCGCCTGGGAGGAGTCGGTCGGCCCCGTTGGCGGCAGCGCACCCAGCGGGTCTACGTGCTCGGCGGGAAGGGGTTCCTCGTCCACCGGGGGGCCTGAGGAATGCTCCGTCGTGGGCCCGGTCGTGTGGTCGCTCATGCGGGGGTTCCTTCCATCACCAGGTCGAGGACCCGGGACTCGTCGATGTCGGCGGCGGCGGCCTCGTGCACCACGCGCCCTTCGCGGACGACGAGCACCCGATCGGCCAGGCCGAGGACCTCCTCGACCTCGCTGGACACGACCACGACGGCCACGCCGGAGTCGGCCAGTGTGCGGATCAGCCTGTAGATCTCCGACCTGGCGCCGACGTCTACGCCGCGGGTCGGCTCGTCCAGCAGCAGCACGCGGCAGCTGCGCAGCAACCAGCGAGCCAGCACGACCTTCTGCTGGTTGCCGCCCGACATGGTGCGGACGTGGCGCGAGATGTTGCGCGGGCGCACGTCGAGTGACTGGACCAGCTCGCTCGCCTTCTCCTTCTCGCGTGCCCCTTGGACGAATCCGAAGCGCTGGAAAGACTTCATCGAGGAGACCGTGATGTTGGCGTACACGGTCTGGTCGAGCAGCAGGCCTTGGCTCTTGCGCTCCTCCGGAGCCAGGCCGACGCCGGCACTGACCGCCGCGTCGACCGCGCCGCGGCGCAGCTTCTTGCCCTCGATCTCGACGGTGCCGGTCGTCGACCGGCGGGCGCCGTAGATCGTCTCGAGGATCTCGGTGCGACCCGAGCCGACCAAGCCCGGCGAACCCGACGATCTCCCCGGCGCGCACCGCGAAGGTCACGTCGTCGAAGACCCCGGCAAGCGAGAGGTCACGCACCTCGAGCACGGTGTGGCGCAGGGCAGGCGGATCAACCTTTCGCTCCGGGAAGACGTACTCGATCGAGCGGCCGGTCATCAGCTTGATCAGGTCGGCGGTCGGGGTGGTGGCCGCCGGCAGTCCCGTGGCCACGGTGGACCCGTCCTTCAGGACGGTGATCCGGTCACCGATCTGGCGGATCTCCTCGAGCCGGTGCGAGATGTAGACGACGGCCACGCCCTGCTGGGTCAGTGCACGGATGACGCGGAAGAGGTTCTCCACCTCACCGCTGTCGAGCACGGCCGACGGCTCGTCGAGGATCAGCAGGTCGACCTCGTGGGACAGGGCGCGGGCCATGCTCACCACCTGCTGGCCGGCCGGCGACAAGTCACCCACCAGACCAGTAGGGCTGACCTCGCCGTGGCCGAGGCGATCGAGGATCTCCTGCGCACGCTTGTTGGCCGTCGCCGCGCCGGGAGAACCCGAGCGAAGAGATCTCGTGGCCCAAGAAGATGTTCTCCGCCACCGTCAGGCCGGGCACCAGGTCGAGCTCCTGGTAGATCGTGGCGACCCCGGCGTCGATCGCAGCCTGCGGGTGGGCGAAGCGGACCTCCTGGCCCTTCCACCAGATCGTGCCCTCGTCGGGCTGGTACGACGCGGACAGGATCTTGATCAGCGTGGACTTGCCGGCGCCGTTCTGGCCGAGCAGGCAGTGGACCTCGCCGACCCGCACGTCGAGGTCGACGCCGTCGAGCGCACGCACCGTCGAGAACTGCTTCCCGATGCCCTCCATCCGCAGCAACGACTCGGTCATGCGATAGCTCCTGACGCGGATCGCCGAGCGACCCGGGTGGGGTCGGCGAAGACGGATTCGAGGGAGGCGGTCGCGCCACCGCGCACGGCCGCACTGAAGCCGAGGGTCGACAGCTCGACGCGGGTGCCGCCGGAGTCGGGGGCGAGCACTCCGGCGCGCAGCTCGCGCTCGATCGCCGGGCGCATGTGGTGTCCGACAGCGGCGTAGTAGCCGGTGAGCACGATGGTCGCCGGGTTGAGGGCGTTGGCGAGGATCGCCGCGCCGATGCCGACCCAGGCGCCGACCTCGTCGAGCGCGTCCAGCGTCCGCGCGTCGTTGAGGCCCGCGCGGCGGTTGAGCTCGGCCAGCCGGTCGTCGATGTCCATGCTCGGGTTGCGGATCGCGTCGTCCGGGTCGGCGGCCTTCTCGAGCAGGGCGCGCAGTCCGCTCACCGTCTCCCAGCAGCCCTGCCGGCCGCAGCCGCACTGGCGTCCGCGGGGCTCGACGATCATGTGCCCGAACTCGCCGGCATAGCCGTGGCTGCCCCTCAGCAGCCGCCCGCCGGTCACGATGCCGCCACCAACGCCGATCTCGCCGTGCAGCACGAGGATCTCCTGCCGGCCCGGGTCGCCCGGCGTGACCTCGGCGGCGGCCGCGAGGTTGCCCTCGTTGTCGACGACGATGGGGTACGCCGCACCGAGGTCGCGACGGAGTATCGAGCCGACCGGGACGTCGTACCAGCCGAGGTTGGGGCCGTGGGTCAGCACATCGCGCGTCTGGTCGTACAGCCCGGCAACACCCACGGTCAGGCCGACCGTCGTGGCGTCGCGCCGCTCGAGCTCCGCCACGGTTTCCCGGACCAGGTCGACCAAGTGGGACAGAACGCGATCGGCGTCGAGGGACCGGGCGTCGAGTGCGAGCTTGCGTTCCTCGACCACCTCACCACGCAGGTCCAGCGCCATCGTGGACACGTGGTTGACGTTGATCTCCGCCCCGATGCCGCACACCCCGCGACCGTCGAGCTCGACTGTCGTGCTCGGACGGCCCACAGAGCTCTGGACCAGCTGCCCGTCGGTGACCAGGCCGCGTTCGATCAGCTCGGTGACCAGGGTCGAGGCAGTCGACCGGGTCATGCCCAGGTCGGAGGCCAGTGCGGCCCGCGAGCGGGACCCGTTGTCGCGCAGATGGCGAAGAGCGAGCCCGAGGTTGGACCGCCGGACGTCGGGATTGGCGACACTCTGGTCTGTCGAGGCCGGGGTGAACGTCGACACGGTGTCTCCTCTCCAGCGGGGCAGCATTCGGGCAGGCGCGTTCGGCCGACGCGTGGGCAGCCCAGTGCTGCCGACGGCGGGAGTGACGCAGGGACCGCGCTTCCGGTCCGTGAACCTGCGTCGTGACGGGGGTGCTAGTTCGATGTGATCGCGATCACCGTTTGTTGGGGCGACGCCCAAACTAAGCGTGGCCACCGTCACTGGCAAGCGTTAGGAGGAATCTTGTCGTCCCGAGTTGTGTAGTTCGAACCAAACGGCTCTTATATCTGGCCGTTCTCGTCATAAGTGGCGCCCGAATCGTTCACGATCCAGGTTTCGAGGGCCTCCGAGCCCGTACCGATGAGCACCGCCTGCTCCCCCAGTTCGCTCAGCACTATCTCGAGATCCTCGGCCAGGCGCGCGGGGGCCAAGCGGTAGACCGTGGCGCGCAGGTCGCCGAGAAGGTGACCGCCGAGCGCAGCCACCGGTCCACCCAGCACGATGCACCGGGGGTTTGCCTGCGCCACGAGGCTCGCGACCACCCGTCCGAGCCGCTGACCGAGCTCTCGAGCGAGCTGGACCACGGCGGGGTCCCCGGCCTGACCCGCCGAGACGAGGTCGGCGAGATCGAGTGCGCCGGACTGGTCGAGCACGCGGGCGAGAGGCGCGGAGCGTCCGCGTCGCGCGAGCTCGGTGGCCTGCCCCACCAGCGCGACCGAGCTGACAAAGGAGTCCAGGCAGCCGGTGAGCCCGCAGACACACGCCGGCCCGAACTCCTCCACCCGCAGGTGTCCGATCTCGCCCGACCGCCCGGTGGCCCCGGTGCCCAGGTGACCTCCTGCGACGGTCGCCGTGGTGACGCTGCCGCCCAGTCGCACGGCCACGAAGTCGTCGACGTGCCTGGCCGCTCCCGACCGGCGCTCCCCGAGCGCCATCGCGCGCACGGCTGGGAGCGTGGCGACCGGCGTGCCGGCGTACACCTCCCCCAGGGTGCTGATGAGTTCGCCGAGCAGCCCCGACCCCGTGTCGGCCGACGCAACCCCGATGGCCACGGGGATGCGCCCGCCGAGCAGCTGCTGGGTTGCCCTGAGGACGGTCTCGGAGATCGGGTCCGGCGCGGATCCGCGGTCGTGGAGGTCGATGCTCACGCCCGCAGAGATCGTGAGCTGGCCGTCGAGTACGGCGACCCGCACCCTGCGCTCGCCGATCGACACCGCCACGGCAACCCGAGACGGGGCGACGCGCACGCTGACCGACCGGCGCCCACCCGAGCTGGGAGCAAGGGGCCCGTCCTCAAGGTGGCCGGCAGCGACGAGCACCCGCAGCGAGGCCTGAAGTGTCGTCCGTGGCACCCGCAGCCATGCGGCCAGCTCGGCCTTGGTCTGCGGGCCGGCATCGCGCAACCGCCGCAGCACCTCGCCGTCCAGTCCGCCTCTCACGTGCGTCAAGATCTCACATGGGACGGGCCTACACTCGAAGACGTGCACCGCTTCGCGTCCCTCACCGCTCTGGTGACGCACATGTTGTTCGTGGCGTTCACGGTGCTCGGCGGCTTCCTGGCCTGGCTCGTGCCCTGGGTGCTCATCCCCCATGTTGCCTCCGCGCTCTGGGGTGCCCGGATGGCGATCTTGCGACGCGCCTGTCCGCTGTCACTGGCCGAGAACTGGGGTCGCAGGGGCTCCGGTCGTCCCGGCCTGCATGAACGCGGCTTCATCGCGCACTACTTCGAGGGTCGTCTCTACCCGCTCAAGTGGGCCCGACGCGTGGAGGTCTTCGTCGGCACTCTCGTGGTTGCGTCCTGGGTCGGCTTGGCGGTCCGCTGAGTCTCGACCCTCGTCACATCTGGGCGCTGGCCATCGCGATAGCGCCGACGAGCAGCACCAGCGCGACGATCGAGACGACTACGAAGTAGGTGCCGTGCAAGCGGACGCCGTTGCCCTGACCGTGACTGCGCACCAGATCCTCGGCCTTGGCGTCGGCGTGCGCGGCGAGCTGCTGGTCCGAGTGCAGGTGCTTCCGCCTGGCCTGGGGGTTGACGTGATCGCTCATGCAGGTGATTCGTAGCGGAACCTCAGTTGGCTCGGTCCGGAGGCGAGAACACCGAGTCGCAGAAGGCGTTCGACCTGCTGGACGAGCGGTTCCCCCAGAGCAACTCCCAGGGTGCCGAGGCCCGTTTGGTGTTCCAGGCCCCGGACGGGCAGCGGGTGACGGCCAGAGAGCACAAGGCGGCCGTCGAGGACACGCTCGGCTCCCTGGACGGGGGCGATCAGGTCGCGTCGACCACCGACCCGTACGAGACCGGCGCCGTCAGCGAGGACGGCACCATCGCCTACTCCACGATCACCTACACCGCGGACGCCGTCGACCTGACCGGGTCGACGAAGAGCGCCCTGGAGGACGCCGCGGAGCCAGGCCCGGGACGCGGGGCTGACCGTGGAGATCGGCGGCTCGGCCCTGGACGCGGAAGTGGAGCTGGGCGGTACGACGGAGATCGATCGGCGTCGCGGTGGCGGCGGTGGTGCTGGTCCTCACCCTCGGGTCGCTGGTCGCGGCCGGACTGTCGCTGCTGACCGCCTTCGCGGGCGTGGCCATCGCCTTCGGCCTGGTCTCCGCGCTGGCCGTTCCGCTGGGCCTGACGTCCACCGTCGCCATCCTGGCGCTGATGCTGGGGCTGGCGGTCGGCATCGACTACGCCCTGTTCATCACCTCCCGCTTCCGCGACGAGCGCGCCCGGGGCAGCGAGCCGGAGGAGGCCGCCGGCCTGGCGGTGGGCACCGCCGGATCCGCCGTCGTCTTCGCCGGCGCGACCGTCTTCATCGCCCTGGTCGGGCTGGGGGTCGTCGGAATCCCCGAGCTCACCAAGATGGGCCTGGGCGGTGCGGGCGCCGTGGCCCTCGCCGTACTCGTCGCCCTGACCCTGGTCCCCGCGCTGTTCGGCTTCTTCGGCCGGCGGGTGCTGTCCCGCGCCGCCCGCAAGGCCGTCCGGCACGGCGACCGAGCGCCCGCACCCGGTGCCCGCCGCGGCCGCCCGGCCCGGGCCTCGGCACCCGCTGGGCGCGGTTCGTGCTGCGCCGGCCGGTGGCCGTGCTGATGGTCGCCGGACTCGGGTCTCGGCGCCGTCGCCGCTACCGGCGCTGAGCCTCGAACTCGGGCTGCCCGGAGACGAGTCCAAGCCGGTGGAGACCACCCAGCGCCGCGCCTACGACCTGCTGTCGGAGGGCTTCGGCCCCGGCTTCAACGGCCCGTTGACCGTGGTCGTGGACACTGTCGAAGTCCGCGGACGCCCGGGCCGCCACGGACCGGGTCGTCGAGACCGTACGGGGAGTGGACGGGGTCGCGTCGGTCGGTGATCCGGTGCTCAACCGAGACCAAGGACACGGCCGTCCTCACCGCCGTCCCGCAGACCGCGCCGACCAGCGGCGAGACCAAGGACCTGGTGCACGACGATCCGGGGCGCGGTCTCCGGACGTCGAGGCCGACACCGGCGCCGACATCCTGGTGACCGGCACCACCGCGCTGAACATCGACATCTCCGAAGCCATGTCCGACGCCCTCATCCCCTATCTGACCGTGGTCATCGGCCTGGCGGTGCTCCTGCTGATGGTGGTCTTCCGCTCGATCCTGGTCCCGGTCAAGGCCGCGCTCGGCTTCCTGCTGTCGGTGGGCGCCGCCTTCGGCGTCCTCGTCGCCGTCTTCCAGTGGGGCTGGGGCGGCGGACCTGGTCGGCATCGAGCAGACCGGACCGGTCATGTCGCTGATGCCGATCCTCATCATCGGCATCGTGTTCGGCCTCGCCATGGACTACGAGGTCTTCCTCTTCACCCGGATGCGGGAGGCCTACGTCCATGGCGCGTCCCCGGACGAGGCGATCGTCAGCGGCTTCCGGCACAGCGGACGCGTGGTGGCCGCCGCGGCGATCATCATGATCAGCGTGTTCGCCGGGTTCATCGGGATCCACAGCCCGACCATCCAGACGATGGGCGTCGGCCTGGCCGTCCGCCGTCGCCTTCGACGCGTTCGTGGTCCGGATGGCGATCGCCCCCGCGGTCATGGCGCTGCTCGGCCACCGGGCCTGGTGGCTGCCCCGTATCCTGAACCGCGTGCTGCCGAACGTGGACATCGAGGGCGAGGCGCTGAGACAGGCATGTCCCGGCCCCGGCCGCCGAGCCGGACGCGGCAGGTGCGGCGGCTGCCCGTCGGCCGGGTAGCTCGAGCCGGCCATGACGAACCCGGGTGGCGCTCGCCCGCGACCACGCGGCACGTGGTGGCGGGAGGCGAGCGATCACGGCGACGGCGTTCGCGCTCTGCCTGCTCGGCGGCGTGGTGCAGGTCGACGAGCACGCTGTCGCCGCCGCCTGCCGCCGCCTACGCTCATCGCCGTGGTGTCCTGCGCCGTGCTGCCGCTGCGGCACCGCGCGCCCGCTGGCCGCCATGGCCGCCACGACCGCGTGCGGCGTGCTGGTCGCCGCTCCTGGGCCTCCTGCTGACCCCGCTCATCGTGGCCCCCGCCGTGATCACCGCCTACTCGTCTCGCTCGCCGTGCGCACCGAACGGCGCGCGGCGAGCGCGTGCGCTGCTCGTCGTCCGCGGCGCTGCTGGTCGCCTCCACCCCCTTGTTCGGGGCCCTCTCGTGGCAGGACGCGAGCCGGATCGGCGTCGGTGGCGGCGTTCCCGCTGGTGGCCGGCGTGCTCGGGTCACTCGGCGCAGAACCGCGGGCCTACCTGGCGGCCGTGGAGGAGCGGGCCCGGCGGGCCGAGAAGAGCCGGGACAGCGAGGCGCGCCGGAGAGTCGCCGAGGAACGGGTGCGCATCGCCCGGGAGCTGCACGACCTCGTGGCCCACCAGATCACCCTGGCCAACGCGCAGGCCACGGTCGCCGCCCACCTCTTCGACACCCGCCCGGAGCAGACCCGCAAGAGCCTGCAGGAGCTCGTCGAGACCACCGGCGACGCGCTCGACGACCTGCGGGCCACGGTCGGTCTGCTGCGTCAGTCCGGGGACGCGGCCGCGCCCGCCGAACCGGCGCCCGGGCTGTCCCGGCTCCCCACGCTCCTCGAGTCCTTCCGCCGCGCGGGTCTGGAGGTGTCGGTGCACCAGGAGGGCACGGCCAGGCCGCTGCCGCCGGGCGTGGACCTCACCGCCTACCGCATCGTCCAGGAGGCCCTGACCAACGTGACCAAGCACGCCGGCACCGGCAGCGCCCGGGTGCGCCTCGACTTGGAACCGCGATCGCGTGACCATCACCGTCGCCGACGACGGACGGGGTCGACGCGCGACCGCGTCCACGAGCCGGCGTCCGCCGAGAGCCGTCCGCCCGGCTACGGTCTGATCGGGATGCGTGAACGTGCCACCGCGGTCGGCGGACAGCTCTCCGCGGGCAGGCGCCCGGAGGGCGGCTTCCTCGTCTCCACCCAGCTGCCCCTCCCGCCCGTCAAGGACACCGCGCGGCGCCAACGCCGGACGGCGACGACGCGACGGTCGAGCGGCGACCGGAGGCCGGGACGCCGTGACGCTCCGGGTGCTGCTCGCCGACGACCAGGCCCTGCTGCGCGATGCCTTCCGGATGCTGCTCGACACCGCCGACGACATCACCGTGGTCGGCGAGGCCGCCGACGGCAGGGAGGCGGTGCGCCTCACCCGCGAGCTGCGCCCGGACGTGGTGATCATGGACATCCGGATGCCCGAGGTGGACGGTCTCGCCGCCACGTCGGAGATCTGCGCCGACCCGGAACTGCGCGCCAGCCGCATCCTGATCCTCACCACGTACGAGACCGACGAGTACGTCGCCCAGGCGCTGCGCGCGGGGCCAGCGGCTTCATCGGCAAGGGCATCGGGGCCGAGGACCTGCTGGACGCCGTACGTACGATCGCCGACGGCGACACCCTGCTGTCCCCCGCCGCGACCCGCTCCCTGGTCGCCCGTTTCCTGGCCACACCGGACGACGCCCCGCCGCACCACCCCGAACAGCTCGCCGTGCTCACCCCGCGCGAACGCGAGATGGTGGCCCTGGTCGCGACCGGCCTGTCCAACCAGGAGATCGTGCCGCGGCCGGTCGGCAGCGGCAGGTCGAGGGTGGTGCGGATGCCGGGCTCGGCGGCGCGTACGTCGGGGATCGCGTTCACGATCCGGCCGCAGGCGGCGACGATCGCGGCGTGGTTGTGGTCGCCGTGCTCGCTGCTCGGCACGACGTCGACGACGTAGCTGGGCTCGCCGGTGATCTCGACCCGGTAGGAGCCGCCACCCGCGGCCGGCCTGGCCCAGTCGGGTCGCAGGTCGTCGCGGGTGCGGGTGACGTGCTCCACGACGATCGCGGGGTGTCCGTCGACCATGCCGCTGATCGAGAACTTCAGCGCGGCGATGGTGCCCTTCTCGATGCGACCGGCGGCGATGTCGTAGCTCTCGGGTGCCGGCTCGGCCTCCCAGTGCTCGACGATCTCGTCGACCTCGATGCCGAGCCCGTTGGCCATCATCCGGATCGCCGTGCCCCAGGCCAGGCCCAGGACGCCGGGCAGGAAGAGCAGCGGGGTGGAGTCGACCGGGTGGCCGAAGCCCATCAGGTCGAACATCACCTCGGCGCCGTCGTACGTCGCGTAGTCGGCCAGCTCGTAGCACTTGATCTGCTCGATCCGCTGGCAGGTGCTCGCCAGGGCGAGCGGGATCAGGTCGCTGGCGAACCCGGGGTCGACGCCGGTGATGTAGAGCGACGCGTCGCCTGCCTGGGCTGAGGCCTCGACCTTGTCGATCACCTTGTCCGGCATCGTGCCCCACGGGTACTGCAGCGTGCCGGGCGCCGAGCCCACCACGTCGATGCCGGCCTCGAGCAGCTTGCGGACGTCGTTGGTCGCCTCGACCGGGCGGGTGTCGCCCATCGCGCAGTAGACGACGCACTCCGGCCCGGCCGCGATCAGCGCGTCCAGGTCGCCGACCGCCGCGATGCCGGTGACCGTGTCCACGCCGGCGAGCTCGCCCGCGTCCTTGCCCACCTTGTCGGGACTCGAGGTGGAGACGGCCACCAGCTCGAACCGGTCGTCGGCGATGAGCTGGCGCAGCGTCAGCTTGCCGGCGTTGCCGGTGCTGACCTGGGCGACGCGGATGGCCATGGAGTCTCCTGAACTGGAACGTGTTCTACCTGGGTCGAAACGACGCTATCGTGCCGCGCATGGGACGTGTAGAGGGAAAGGTCGTGCTGATCAGCGGCGGTGCGCGCAACATCGGCGGCGCGAGCGCCCGGATGCTCGTCGCCGAAGGCGCCGAGGTCGTCATCGGCGACCTCCTCGACGACGAGGGCAAGGCGCTCGCCGACGAGCTGGGAGACCAAGCCCGCTACGTCCACCTCGACGTGACCAGCGACGAGGACTGGCGGAGCGCGGTCGCCTACACCGTCGCGGAGTTCGGCAGGCTCGACGTGCTCTTCAACAACGCCGGCATCTTCAACGGCGGCCAGCTCCAGCGCTACAAGCGCGAGCTGTGGCAGCAGATGCTCGACGTGAACCTGACCGGTGCGTTCCTCGGCATCCGGGCCTCCGCCGACGCCCTGATCGCAGCCGGTGGCGGCTCGATCATCAACACCTCCTCCATCGAGGGCCTGCGCGGCACCCCGTGGGCGCACGGGTACGTCGCCTCCAAGTGGGGCCTGACCGGCCTGACCAAGTCGGTCGCCATGGAGCTCGCTCCGCACGGCATCCGGGTCAACTCCCTGCACCCCGGCCGGATCAGCACCCCGGCCACCGACCAGATGCCCGAGGGCCTGATCCCGATCCCGCTCGGCCGCCCCGGCCAGCCCGAGGAGGTCGCGGCGTTCGTGGTCTTCCTGGCCAGCGACGAGTCGTCGTTCGCCACCGGCGCCGAGTTCGTCGTCGACGGCGGCACGGTCATGCACATCCCGACGAACATCTGAACCGGGCTAACCAGTAGGCGACCGACCGCCACCTCCTTAAGGTGGCCCGGTGACCAACCCCTTCTTCGCACCCAGCCCGCTCCCGTTCGCGATGCCGCCGTTCGGGGCGATCTCCGACGAGCACTACGCGCCGGCGTTCGACCGCGGCATGGCCGAACAGGTGGCCGAGATCGAGGCGATCGTCGCCGACCCCGCGCCGCCGACGTTCGACAACACGCTCGTGCCGCTGGAGCGGAGCGGTCAGCTGCTGCGGCGGGCCACGTTGGTCTTCTTCAACAACACCAGTGCCGACTCCACCCCCGCCAACCAGGAGCTGCAGACGGCGTACGCCGCCCGCTTCGCCGCGCACGACGACGCGATCCGACTGAACTCCGAGCTCTATGCCCGCATCAAGGCCGTGCACGAGAACACCGCGGACCTCGACCCGGAGCAGAAGTACCTGGTGGAGCGCTACTACACGGAGTTCACGCTGGCCGGCGCCGGTCTCTCCGACGCCGACAAGCAGCAGCTGAAGGAGCTCAACGGGCAGCTCTCCACGCTGCAGACCGAGTTCGAGCAGGCGTTGCTCGCCGACACCAACGAGCTGGCCCTGGTCGTGGACGACGTGGCCGAGCTCGACGGGCTCACGGCCGGCGAGATCTCCGCCGCAGCTGCCGCGGCCGAGGAGCGCGGGCTCGTGGGCAAGCACGTCATCACCCTCGTGCTGCCGACCGCGCACCCCCGCCTGGCGTCGCTCACCGACAGGGAGACGAGGCGCCGGCTCTCCGAGGCCCAGCGCGCCCGCGGCAGCAGGGGCAACGCGCACGACACCCGCCAGATCCTGCTGCAGATGGTGCGCCTGCGCGCCGAGCGCGCCGCCCTCCTCGGTTTCGACAGCCACGCCGCGGTCGTGACCGTCGACAACACCGCCGGCTCGACCCGCGCGGTGCGCGACCTGATGGAGCGCATGTCACCCGTTGCGGCCAAGAACGCCCTCGCCGAGCAGGAGGCGCTCGAGCGCCAGGCCGGACACCCGATCGAGGCATGGGACTGGGCGTTCTACGCCGAGCGCGTGCGCGAGTCGACCTACGACGTCGACCTGGCTTCGCTTCGCCCCTACTTCGAGGCCGAGCGGGTCCTCCACGACGGGGTCTTCTTCGCCGCCACGCAGCTGTTCGGCATCACGTTCACCGAGCGGGACGACCTCGCGGCGTACCACCCGGACGTCCGTGTCTTCGAGGTGCGGGAGGAGGACGGCAGCCCGGTCGGGCTCTACCTCCTCGACCTCTTCACGCGCGACTCCAAGAACGGCGGCGCGTGGATGAACAGCCTCGTCGATCAGTCGGCGCTGCTCGACATGCCGACCGCGATCGTGGTCAACAACCTCAACGTCTCGAAGCCGGCGGCGGGCGAGCCCACCCTGCTGACCTACGACGAGACGACCACGTTCTTCCACGAGTTCGGCCACGCGCTGCACGGCCTGCTCGCCCGCGTGACCTACCCCAAGCAGGCCGGCACCAACGTCTTCCGCGACTACGTGGAGTTCCCGAGCCAGGTCAACGAGATGTGGATGATGTGGCCGGAGGTGCTGGCCAACTACGCCAAGCACGTCGAGACCGGGGAACCGCTGCCGAGCGACGTCGTCGAGCGCCTGGAGGCGGCGAAGATCTTCAACGAGGGCTTCGGCACGAGCGAGTACCTCGCCGCCACGCTCCTCGACCTGGCCTGGCACGAGCTGGGCCCGGACGCGAAGGTCGACGACGTGGCGGCGTTCGAGGCGGCGGCGCTTGCGGAGGTCGGCCTCGACCTACCGGCGGTTCCGCCGCGCTACTCCTCGCCGTACTTCGCCCACATCTTCGCGGGCGGCTACAGCGCGGGCTACTACTCCTACATCTGGAGCGAGGTGCTCGACGCCGACACGGTCGAGTGGTTCAAGGAGAACGGCGGCCTGACCCGCGCCAACGGCGACCTGTTCCGCAAGCACGTGATCGGCATCGGCGGGTCGCGCGACCCGCTGGAGTCGTTCCGGGAGCTCAGGGGCCGCGACGCCGAGCTCGATCGGCTGCTCGCGCGACGTGGACTTCTTTAGCGAGCGGCTACCTTGACGTGGTGGTCTTCGAAACCGTGGGGCTGACGAAGCGCTATCCCCGCGTCACCGCACTCGACCAGCTCGACGTCAGCGTCGGGGACGGCGTGACCGGACTGGTCGGCGCCAACGGCGCCGGCAAGTCGACCCTGATCAAGATCCTGCTCGGGCTCACGCCTGCCACCAGCGGCACGGCGCGCGTGCTCGGTCACGATGTCGCGACCGAGGGTGGGCTGATCCGCGCGCTGGTGGGCTACATGCCCGAGCACGACTGCCTGCCGGCCGACGTCTCCGCCAGCGACTTCGTGGTGCACATGGGCCAGATGTCCGGGCTGCCGTACGCCGCCGCCCGCGAGCGCGCCTCCGACGTGCTGCGCCACGTAGGCCTCGCCGAGGAGCGCTACCGACCGATGGGTGGCTACTCCACCGGCATGAAGCAGCGGGCCAAGCTGGCCCAGGCGATCGTCCACGACCCTCGCCTGGTGCTGCTGGACGAACCCACCAACGGACTCGATCCCTCGTCGCGCGACGACATGCTCGCGCTGGTGCGCCGGATCGGCACCGACTTCGGCATCGCGGTGCTCGTGACCTCCCATCTGCTCGGCGAGCTGGAGCGGGTCAGCGACCACGTCGTCGTGCTCGACGGCGGCCGCCTGCTCCGGTCCTCGGCCACCAGCGACTTCCTGCACCGCACCGGCAGCCTGCTGGTCGAGGTCCAGGGCCGCCCGGACGCCGACCGACTGCTCGGGCAGGCGCTGGTCGACGCCGGGCTGACCGCTCGCCCGGCCGACGCCGAGGGCCGGATGATCGAGGTCGAGATCCGCGACGACTCCACCTACGACGTCGTGCGCGACCTCACCATCGACCTGGGCCTCGGCCTGGTCCGCCTGCAGGAACGCCACCACCGCATCGAGGACGTCTTCCGAGAAGGAGGTGCCGGCAGTGTCCAGCCCGTCTGAGAGCTCTGCGCCCATCGCGGCCCCGGCCGGCGCGGTCATCCACGACCTCGGCTACCGCCCCTACGCCGGCCCACGGCTGGGTGAGGGTGCGGTCGCGCGGACCTTCTTCGCCACCGGGCTGCGCAACGCCTTCGGGCTGGGCCGGTCCGGCCGGTCGAAGGTGCTGCCGATGATCCTGCTCGGGCTGATGGTGCTCCCCGCGCTGATCCTGGTGGGAGTGCTGGTGCAGGCCCGCAACCTCCTCGACCTGGACCAGCAGATCGTCGCCTACTCGACGTACCCGATCACCACGCAGCTGCTGATCTCGGTCTTCGTCGCGTCGCAGGCACCGGCACTCCTGTCGCGCGACCTCCGGTTCCGCACGATCACGCTCTACCTCGCCCGGCCCATGCAGCGCACCACCTACGTGCTGGCGCGGCTGGCGTCGCTGACCGCGGCGACGTTCGTCCTGATCGGCACTCCCCTGCTCGTGATGTACGCCGGCGGGCTGCTCGCGGACCTCCCGGTCGGTGAGGAGACCCGGGACTTCCTGGGGGCGTTCGCCGGTGCGCTCCTGCTCGCGGCGTGCCTCTCCGGCCTGGCGGCGGTGGTCTCGGCGCTGACCATCCGTCGCGGCCTGGCCGTGGCGGCCGTGATCGTGGTGCTGCTCGTCAGCTACACCGTCGTGGCCACGATCCAGGGGATCTCCGAAGAGGTCGGCAGCGAGACCGTGGGTGAGGTGGCCGGGCTGTTCTCGCCGTACACGCTCGTCAACGGGGTGCAGGTCTTCCTGTTCGACTCGCCGGCCGCGTCGCTGACGCCGCCCACCAGCGACGGCATGGGGATGCTCTACCTCGTCGCCACGGTGCTCACCATCCTCGGCTCGCTCGGCGCGTTGTTGCTGCGCTACCGGAAGGTGACGACATGAACGCGGACCCCGCATGAGCACCCTGCACCTGGACCACGTGTCGCGGTGGTACAGCAACGTGGTCGCGGTCAACGACGTGTCGATGACGATCGAGCCCGGGGTGACCGGCCTGCTCGGCCCCAACGGTGCGGGCAAGTCGACGCTGATCGCACTGATGTCCGGCTTCCTCGCCCCCTCGACCGGCACCGTGACGCTGGACGGCGAGCCGCTGTGGCGCAACGAGTCGGTCTACCGGAAGATCGGCCTCGTCCCCGAGCGGGAGGCGCTGTTCGACTACCTCACCGGGCGCCAGTTCGTCGTCGCCAACGCAGAGCTCCACGGGCTCGCGGACCCAGGCGCCGCGGCCGCGAGGTCGATCGCCCTGGTCGAGATGAGCGATGCCCAGGACCGCGAGATCTCGACGTACTCCAAGGGGATGCGGCAGCGGATCAAGATGGCCTCCTCGCTCGTGCACGACCCCTCCGTGCTCCTGCTCGACGAGCCGTTCAACGGCATGGACCCGCGGCAGCGGATGCACCTCATGGACCTGCTGCGCTCGATGGGTGCCGAGGGCCGCACGGTGCTGTTCAGCTCGCACATCCTGGAGGAGGTCGAGCAGGTGGCCCGCCAGATCGAGGTGGTGGTCGCCGGCCGCCACGCCGCCTCCGGCGACTTCGGGGCGATCCGGCGGCTGATGACCGACCGTCCCAACCGCTTCGTGCTGCGCACCTCCGACGACCGGGCGATGGCCTCCGCACTGCTCGGCGACGCGTCGGTGCGCGGGGCACGGCTCCGCTCGGAGGGCGGGATCGAGGTGGAGGCGTCGGACTTCGGGCGGTTCAGCGAGGTGCTCCCCCAGCTGGCCCGCGACCACTCCATCCGGCTCCTCGAGGTCAGCCCGACCGACGAGTCGCTCGAGAGCGTCTTCGCCTACCTGGTGTCCGCATGATCTCCACCACCATCGTGAACCTCGGCATCCGGAGCATCTTCGGCAGGCGCCGCGGCATCATCCTGTTCGCGCTGCCCGTGGTGCTGATCGCGCTGGCGGTGCTCGTTCGGGTGCTCATCGGTGCCGACGAGGAAGCCACCGTGGGCACCATCGGCGGGTTCGGGCTCAGCGTGATGGTGCCGCTCATCGCCCTGCTTGCGACCTCAGGCCTCTTCGCCACCGAGATCGACGACGGATCGATCTCCTACCTGCTGGCCAAGCCGATCTCGCGCTACACGATCGTGGCCAGCAAGCTGGTGGTCGCCGCATCGTGCGTCGTCGTCTTCGCGGTCGTCCCCGTGCTCGTCGCCGGCCTGATCATGCTCTCCGAGGACCCGGCCTTCGGGGTTGGTTTCGCCCTCGGCGCGCTGGTCAGCGGCATCACCTACTGCGCACTGTTCGCGTTCCTCTCGGTCCTCAACCGCCATGCGGTCGTGATCGGGCTCATCTACCTGCTCATCTGGGAGGGCCTGCTCGGCGGCCTGCTCGCCGGGGTGCGCTGGCTCAGCGTCACCCGCTGGGCGCAGGCGATCATCGAACAGGTCGCCGACGACGAGCTGGTCGACCTCAGCCCCGGGTACGCCGGCATCGCCGCCGCCGCTGTGATCGGCCTCGGCGTCTGGCTCACCGGCAGACGGCTGCGCGGCTTCAACCTGACGGGCGACGAGTAGCCCGAGTGCGTCTTCGTGCCATCCGATTCCACACCTCGTGCTGGATCGAGAGGGTGGCCCAGCCGGCCGGATCGCGATGCTCGCGAGCAGCGTTGCCAACGTCATGAACGCCAGGAAGGTCCAGTTGAGCTCGGACTCCTCGTAGGCACGCTGGGTGACCTCGGCCCAGACGACGGCGTCGGCGCTGCTGCCCGGGGTCCGGCGTTCGGCAGCCAAGCCGTCCTTCGAGATCCAGGTGCCCACCGGTTCGAGCCTGGTCAGCGGCGAACACGTCGAGCACCTCTTGGGTGAGTTCTGACGGTGCCGTGACGCGGAGGTGCAGCATGCCTCCATCGTGCCGCAATCACGTCGTCGAGATACGTCAAGATCGTGCCGCCGAGCGTCAAGGAACCGTCAAGACAGGCGCTTGAGAGGCCGTCCGAGGCCTACGAATGAGGCGTGAACGATGTCGTCCTCATCCTCCTGACCCTCGTGGTCTTCGCCCTGCTGGCGCTTCTCGTCGGCGTACTCGATCGACGGCTCGACGACAGCCCGGGTGGTGACCGATGAGCGAGCTCGCTCCTGCGCTCGGCCAGATCGCCGTGCTGGTCGTCGCCCTGGCCGTGGCCGTCCCGTTCCTCGGGCGCTACCTGGCCGGCGTCTACACGTCGCCGCAGCACCTCGCTGTCGAGCGGGTGACCTACCGGGCGCTCCGGCTCGACCCCGACGCCGACCAGCACTGGCGCACGTACGCGCTGTCGGTGCTCGGCTTCTCCCTCGTCGGCGTACTCCTGCTCTTCGGCTTCGGTCGGCTGCAGCAGCACCTGCCACTCTCGCTCGGCTTCCCGGCCCTGCCCTCCGACGGTGCCTGGAACACGGCCGTGAGCTTCGTGACCAACACCAACTGGCAGTGGTACTCGGGTGAGGCGACCCTGGGTCACCTCATGCAGATGTCCGGCCTCACGGTGCAGAACTTCGTGTCAGCCGCCGTGGGCATGGGCATCGCCGCCGCGTTCGCGCGCGGCATCGCGCGCTCCCGGGCCGCGGGCCGCGTCGGCAACTTCTGGACCGACCTCGTGCGCGGGGTCGTCCGCGTGCTGCTGCCGCTCTCGGTCGCGGCCGCGGCGATCTTCGTCCTGTTCGGCGTCGTGCAGACGCTGGCGACCCACGAGCTGATGAACACGCTGACCGGCGGCACCCAGGAGCTGACCACCGGACCGGTCGCCACGCAGGAGGCGATCAAGGAGGTCGGCACGAACGGCGGCGGCTTCTTCAACGTCAACTCCGCCCATCCGTTCGAGAACCCCACGGCGTTCACCAACATCTTCCAGATCTTTCTGATCCTGCTGATCCCGCTTGCCATGGCCTGGGCGTTCGGCCACATCGTCAAGGACCGCCGCCAGGGCATCGCGATCCTGGCCGTCATGGTGGCCCTGCTCGGTGTCTCCATCGCCTTGCTCACCTGGGCGGAGATGGCCGGACCCGGCACGGCGCCGGGGCTGGCCGGCGGCGCCATGGAGGGCAAGGAGGTCCGCTTCGGCACCGCGGCCTCGGCTCTGTTCGGCGCCGCGACGACCGGCACCTCGACGGGCGCGGTCAACTCGATGCACGACTCGTTCACCGCTCCCGGCGGCGGAGTGGCCCTCTTCAACATGCTGCTCGGCGAGATCGCTCCCGGCGGCGTCGGCGCCGGTCTCTACGGCATGTTGATGCTGGCCGTCGTCACCGTCTTCCTCGCGGGCCTGATGGTCGGCCGGACTCCGGAGTACCTCGGCAAGAAGATCGGGCAGCGCGAGATCGTGATGGTCGCGCTCTACGTCCTGACCACGCCAGTGCTGGTGCTTGTGGGCAGCGCTGTCGCCCTGACCGCCTCCGACGGACTGGCCGGCCTACAGGCCTCGGGTCCGCACGGCCTCACCGAAGCGGTGTACGCCGTCACCTCGGCGTCCAACAACAACGGCAGCGCGTTCGGCGGACTGACCTCGGGCACTCCGTTCTGGAACACCCTGCTCGGGCTCTGCATGCTCCTCGGCCGGTTTCTGCCGATCGTGTTCGTGCTCGCTCTCGCCGGGCGCTTCTCGACGCAGCAGCAGCTGCCGCCGAGCGCCGGCACCCTGCCTACCCACCGGCCACTCTTCGTGGCCCTCCTCTCCGGCGTCGCCCTGGTCGTGGTCGGCCTGACCTACGTGCCGGTGCTCGCCCTCGGTCCGATCGTGGAGTCGCTGTCGTGAACCCCCTGAAGAACGTGAACCTTGCCGAGGCGCTCCCCGGAGCGCTCCGCAAGCTCGACCCGCGCGAGCTGGTCTCGACCCCCGTGATGCTCGTGGTCGAGCTCGGCGCGGTCGCCACGACCGTGATGTCCGTCGTCGACCCGAGCACCCTCGGGTGGCTGGTCACGATCTGGCTGTGGCTGACCGTGCTCTTCGGCACCCTGGCGGAGTCCGTGGCGGAGGGTCGCGGCAAGGCCCAGGCCGCCAGCCTGCGGGCCCTCCAGCAGGAGACCACCGCCCGGCGACGTAGGCCGGACGGCTCGGTCGAGGACGTGCCGTCCACCTCGCTGCGCACCGGCGACGTCGTGGTGGTCGAGGCGGGTGAGCGGATCCCCGGCGACGGCGACGTCATCGAGGGGATCGCCTCGGTCGACGAGTCGGCAGTCACCGGGGAGAGTGCACCGGTGATCCGTGAGTCCGGCGGCGACCGCAGCGCCGTCACCGGAGGCACCGTCGTGCTCTCCGACCGGATCGTCATCCGGATCACGTCCGAGCCCGGACAGTCATTCGTGGACCGGATGATCGCCTTGGTCGAAGGATCCGAGCGGCAGCGAACGCCCAACGAGATGGCGCTCAACGTGCTGCTCGCCTCGCTCACCGCGATCTTCTCGGTGGTCTGCGCCACCCTGTGGTTCTTCGCCGACTACAGCGGCGCCCGGCAGCCGTTGATCGTCCTGACCGCGCTGCTGGTCTGCCTGATCCCGACCACCATCGGTGCCCTGCTGTCCGCCATCGGCATCGCGGGCATGGACCGGCTGGTCCAGCGCAACGTGCTGGCGATGTCGGGCCGGGCGGTCGAGGCTGCCGGCGACGTGGACGTGCTCCTGCTCGACAAGACAGGCACCATCACGCTCGGCAACAGGCAGGCGGCCGAGCTGCTCGCGCTCGACGGAGTCACCAGCGAGGAGCTGGCCGAGGCCGCGCTGCTCTCCTCCCTTGCGGACGAGACACCAGAGGGTCGCAGCATCGTCTCCCTCGTCGGCGGTGAGCGCCAGGTGCCGACCGACGCTGTGCTGGTCGAGTTCTCGGCGACCACCCGGATGAGCGGCGTCGACCTCAACGGCCGTGAGGTGCGGAAGGGAGCCGGGTCCGCGGTGACGTCCTGGGCCGGCGCCACCAACCCCCAGCTCGACGAGATCGTGGGCGCCGTCAGCTCCACCGGCGGCACTCCCCTCGTTGTTGCCGAGCGAGTCAACGGGAGCTCCCGGCTGCTCGGGGTCATCCACCTCAAGGACGTGGTCAAGCCCGGGATGCGCGAGCGTTTCGACGAGATGCGCGCGATGGGCATCCGCACGGTGATGATCACCGGTGACAACGCGATCACCGCCAAGGCGATCGCGGAGGAGGCCGGCGTCGACGACGTGCTCGCCGAGGCCACGCCGGAGGACAAGCTCGCGCTGATCCGGAAGGAGCAGCAGGGCGGCCGGATGGTCGCGATGTGTGGCGACGGCACCAACGACGCCCCTGCGCTCGCCCAGGCCGACGTCGGAGTCGCGATGAACACCGGCACGTCGGCCGCGAAGGAGGCCGGCAACATGGTCGACCTCGACTCCGACCCGACCAAGCTGATCGACATCGTGGAGATCGGCAAGCAGCTGCTCATCACCCGCGGGGCACTGACGACGTTCTCGGTGGCCAACGACGTGGCGAAGTACTTCGCCATCCTGCCCGCCATGTTCGCCACCGGTTCACGAGGCTTTCCCGGACCTCGACGTCCTCAACGTCATGCAGCTGTCGAGCCCCGAGTCGGCCATCCTGTCGGCCGTTGTGTTCAACGCGCTGGTCATCGTCGCGCTGATCCCGTTGGCACTGCGTGGCGTGGCCTACCGGCCGTCGTCGGCCACGGACCTGCTGCGCCGCAACCTGCTCATCTACGGAGCCGGCGGCCTGGTGACGCCGTTCGTCGGCATCAAGCTCCTCGACCTCGTCATCTCACTGATCCCCGGCATCTAAGGAACACGATGAAAGACCTCTATGCCCTCTTCCGCCAGAGCCTCGCGGGCCTGCGGCTGCTGATCGCCGCGACCCTGATCCTGGGTGTCGCCTACCCGCTGGCCGTGACCGGCGTCGCCGCCGTGGCGGCACCCTGGAAGTCCAACGGGTCGCTGGTCACCGCCACCGGTGCCCACACCAACGACGCTTCCGACGCCGTCGGATCCCAGCTGCTGGGGCAGCTGGTGGACGACCCGGCCTTGTTCCAGCCACGGCCCTCGGCCGCCGGCGACGGCTACGACACCCAGTCGACGTACGGCTCCAACTACGGACCCGAGGACCCGAATCTGGTCGCCGCGATCAAGGAGCGCCAGGCCGAGATCGCCGGCCGCGAGGGCGTGCCGGTCTCCGCGATCCCTCCTGATGCCGTCACCGCGTCGGCCTCCGGGCTCGACCCGCACATCTCGGTCGAGTACGCCGAGCTGCAGGTGCCGCGGGTGGCTGAGGCAAACAACCTCACCGAGGCAGACGTTGAACGCCTGGTCGACGACAACACCACGGGTCGCGCGCTCGGGGTGCTCGGCGAGCCCGCCGTGAACGTGCTGATGCTCAACCTCGCGGTCCGTCAGCTCGCCGGCAGCTGAGCGGGATACTGAGCTCATGGAAGACACGCCACGGCGCGGGCGGCTCACCGTCTACCTCGGCGCCGCGCCGGGCGTGGGCAAGACCTACGCCATGCTCGGCGAAGCCCGGCGTCGCCGAGACCGTGGCACCGACGTGGTCATCGGCTACGTGGAGACCCATGGCCGGGCCAACACCGAGGAGCAGCTGGAGGGGCTCGAGCTGATCCCGAGGCGGACGCTCAGCCACCGAGGGGCGGAGTTCACCGAGCTGGACACCGAGGCCGTGGTGGCGCGCAAGCCGGCGGTCGTGTGCGTCGATGAGCTCGCGCACACGAACGTGCCGGGCGGCGCGCGCGAGAAGCGGGCCGAGGACGTCGAGGCGATCCGGGCCGCCGGCATCGACGTCATCACCACCGTCAACATCCAGCACCTCGAGTCACTCAACGACGAGGTCGAGCGCATCACCGGCGTCCGGCAGCGCGAGACGGTGCCCGACGAGGTGGTGCGCACGGCCGACCAGATCCAGCTCGTCGACATGTCTCCCGAGGCGCTGCGTCGGCGGATGGCTCACGGCAACATCTACAAGCCCGACAACATCGATGCCTCGCTGACGTCGTACTTCAGGGTCGGCAACCTCACGGCGCTGCGCGAGCTCGCCCTGCTCTGGCTGGCCGACCGCGTCGATGATGCGCTCGGTGACTACCGGCGGGCCCATCAGATCGAGCACACCTGGCCGACCAAGGAGCGGATCGTCGTGGCGGTCACCGGCGGACCGGAGAGTGAGACCTTGATCCGCCGGGGGGCGCGGCTCGCGCAGCGAGCGGCAGGGTCGGAGCTGCTCGCCGTCCACGTGATCGCGACCGACGGGCTGCAGGGTCCCGACGAGCGGCGGATAGCCCGCGCCCAGGAGCTGGTCGCCTCGCTCGACGGAACCTTCCACTCGGTGGTGGGCGAGGACGTCTCGGCGGCGGTAGTCGACTTCGCCGCCGGCGCCAACGCGACGATGATGGTGGTCGGCGTCTCTCGCCACGGCCGACTCCGGCGATTGTTCACCGGCACCACCGGAGACCGGATCGCGTCGTTGGCCGGCTCCATCGACGTGCATCTGGTCACCCACGACGAGGTCGCCCGGACAGCGACCCGGTCGCGCCAGCTCCTGTCCCCGCTCTCCCGCACACGCCAGGTGACCGGATGGGCAGCGGCCGCCGTGGTGCCGCTGGTGCTCACCTGGGCGCTCCAGGAGTTCCAGGACACCGACGATCTGCCCCTGGCGATGCTCGGTCTCATCGCGGCCACCGTGCTCGTGGCGCTGGTAGGCGGCCTGCTCCCCGCGCTGTTGGCATCGGTGGTCAGCTTCCTCGCCCTCAACTACTTCTTCACGCCTCCCGTCGGCAACTTCACCGTCGCCGAGCCCCGCAACGTGCTGGTGCTGGTCACGTTCGTGGCCGTCGCCGCCGGCGTGGCATCCGTCGTGGACCGGGCGTCTCGCCGAGCCGCCGAGTCGGTGCGGGCCCGCACCGAGGCCGCGACCATGGGTGCCCTGTCGCGATCGGTGCTCACGGGCCAGGACACGGCCGAGGCGATCGTGGGACGACTGAGAGAGACGTTCGGCCAGGATGCCGTCGCGCTGCTCGCCAAGGCGCCGGCCGGGTGGACGGTGGTTGCCGCCAGCGGCTCAGCCTGCGCGTCCACGCCCGACGAGGGTGACACTCGAGTCCGCGTGGACGACGACCACGTCCTGGCCCTCTGCGGGGAGCCGCTGCGGGCGACCGACCAGCGAGTGCTCGAGGCCTTCGCCGTGCAGACGTCGCTGGTGCTGGAGTACCGGCGGCTGAAGGCCCGTGACGAGCGGGCTGCGGCGCTGGAGTCGGCGGAGGCGACCTCGACCGCCGTGCTGCGCGCGGTCTCCCACGACCTGCGCACCCCGTTGGCGACCATGCGAGCCTCGGTCGACGGACTGGTGGCCGGCGACCTGCCCGAGGAAGACCGCCGCGAGCTGGTCGCCTCGGTCGCCTCGTCGACCGACCAGCTCGAGCGGCTGATCGACAACCTGCTCGACCTGTCCCGGTTGCAGACCGGTCTGCTGAAGCCCCAGCTGCAGGCCCGGTCGCTCGACGAGATCATCCCGCTGGCGCTCGCGGGTCACGCGGCGGACGCCGTCGCGCTCGAGGTCGACGAGTCGGTGCCGATGGTGCTGACCGACGCGGGACTGCTCGAGCGCGTGGTCGCCAACCTCGTGGGCAACGCCGTGCGGGTCTCGGCCGGGCAGTCCGGTCCGGGTGCAGGCACACGTGCTGCGGGAGACGGTCGAGATCATGGTGGTCGACCGCGGACCCGGAGTGCCCCCCTCTGCCCGGGAGCGGATGTTCGAGCCCTTCCAGCGACTCGACGACACCTCCCCGGGCGGCCTCGGCCTGGGCCTGGCCGTCGCGCGCGGACTGGCCGAGGCGATCGGTGGCACGCTGTCCGCCGAGGACACGCCCGGTGGCGGGCTGACCATGGTGCTGGCGGTGCCGCGGGCATGAAGGTGCTGGTCGTCGACGACGAGCCCGCCCTGGCCCGGGCGCTCGCGATCAACCTGCGCGCGGCCGGCTGGGACGTCGTCACCGCGGCCGACGGCCGCTCCGCGCTCCAGGCCGCGGCCACCGAGCACCCGGACGTCGATCCTCCTCGACCTCGGCCTGCCCGACCTCGACGGCACCGAGGTGATCGCCGGGCTCCGCGGCTGGACCAAGGTGCCGATCATCGTCCTGTCCGCGCGACAGCACGGCGAGGACAAGGTCGAGGCGCTCGACCTCGGCGCCGACGACTACGTCACCAAGCCGTTCGCGATGAACGAGCTGATGGCCCGGCTCCGCGCCGCCGTCCGTCGGGCGGCCGACGTCGGCGCCGGAGATCTCGCTGGTGGAGGTGGGCGACCTGGTGATCGACCTGGCCCGCAAGAAGGTCAGCCGCAACGGGTCCGACGTCCGGCTCACCCCCACCGAATGGTCGTTCCTCGAGCTGCTCGCCCGCAACGTCGGCAAGCTCGTATCCCGCGAGCAGATCCTTCGCGAGGTCTGGGGGCCCGGCTACGAGCACGAGTCCCACTACCTGCGCGTGTACGCCGCCCAGCTGCGTCGCAAGCTGGAGGCCGACCCGGCCCGACCTCGGCACCTGATCACCTCGAGCGGGCTCGGCTACGCATTGGAGCCGTGAGCCACGGCGCGACCTGGGTACTGGAGGCGCCCAGACGCCTACCCGAGGAGCGCGCCCATGAGCACCGATGCCATCGTCCTGCTGAAGAAGGACCACCAGGAGATCCGCAGGCTGTTCAGCGACTTCGAGAAGCTCGGTGACCGAGGCCGAGAAGCGGAAGGGTCAGGTGGTCGACAAGATCATCGAGCTGCTCACCGTGCACACCTACCTGGAGAACGAGGTCATGTACCCCCGCGTTCAGGGAGCTGCTGCCCGAGGTCGAGGACGACGTGCTCGAGTCGTACGAGGAGCACCACGTCGCCGACGTACTCGTGATGGAGCTGGCGGCGCTGAAGCCCGACGCCGAGCGGTTCGACGCCAAGACCATGGTGCTGCATCGAGAACGTGCGCCATCACATCGAGGAAGAAGAGGACGAGTGGTTCCCGAAGGTGCGGGAGGGCCTGTCGCGGAAGGTGCTCCAGGAGATCGGCGCCGAGATGGAGGCGAAGCGCAAGAAGGCCCCGCGCAAGCCGAGCCAGCCCAGCGCGCTGAAGAAGACGGTGGACGCGGTCATCTCCTGACGACGCCACCGCTCACCGGTGGTTGGCCCGAACGTTCTCCCTCGCGAGCTCCACCGTCTCGACGATCCGGCGCTCGCCGCGTCTCGGGCTTCTTGGCGCCGCCGATCCACTCGAGGATCAGGCGCTTCGACGACGGCGGGAACGCATCGAAGTTGCGCGGACGCGACCGGATCGGCGTCCAGCAGCGCCCCGAGATCGCTCCGGTACGCCGTCCGGCACCGCCTCCCAGGTGCCCGTCTCCTTGGCGAGGTCGATCATCGCCTGACCTGCGTCGGTCATCAGGCCCTGCGCGATCAGCCGCTCCGCGCGTTCGCGGTTGACCGCGCTCCAGGTGCTCTTCGGCCGGCGCGGCGTGAACCGGAGCCGGGAGCTGCCGGCGTCGTGCTTCTGGTGCAGCCCGTCGATCCAGCCGAAGCAGAGCGCCTGCTCCATCGCCTCCTCGATCCGGATGCTCGGCACGCCGTTGTCCTTGTGCTGGATCACCAGCCACGCCTCGGTCTCGGCGTGCGGCGTTCGCGGCAAGCCACTCCCGCCACGCCTCGACGCTGCTCCCCGAGACGATGTTCAGCACGGTTGCTCATCTCAGAGCGCCGACCTTCTCGACGGTGTCGAGGTAGTGCTGGTTGTACATGACGCCGAGCAGGTTGCCGAACGGGTCGATGACCGACGCGGTGACGAACCCGGGCCCCTGCTCCCGCACCGGCTGGTGCACGGTCGCGCCGAGCTCCTGCAGCCGCGCGAAGGCGGCCTCGACGTCGTCGACGGCCCAGTAGGTGATGGCGCCACCCGACCGGTTCTCCGGCGCGAACCGCCCGTCGATGAAGCCGAGCTCGTGCTGGAAGTCGCCGATCCGGAACTCGACGTACGCCGGGGCGCCACCGATCTCCTTGACGAAGTAGGGCTCGATGCCGAGCAGCTCGGTGTACCAGGCGATCGCGGCCGACAGGTCGTCGGCGAAGAAGTTGACGGTGGTGAGTCCTCGCAACATGGGTGGCGCCTTTCGGGGTGGTGGTGCCTCGGTGCCTGACAAGTACGAGTCTTCGCAACTAAAGTGCTCACCAACTGATCACTTTGTTGGGGAAGGTGAGGCATGCGCGCAGACCGCCTGGTGGCAGCCCTCCTCTTCCTCCAACACCGCGAGCGGGTGACCGCCTCCGAGCTCGCCGAGGAGCTCGAGGTCTCGGTCGCGACCGCTCGCCGCGACCTCGAGGCCCTGTCGGCCGCCGGCATCCCCGTCTACCCACAAGCCGGTCGCGGCGGCGGCTGGTCGCTGGTCGGTGGCGCCCGCACCGACCTCAGCGGACTGTCGGCCACCGAGACGCAGGCCCTGTTCCTGCTCGTCGGCCCGGCGGCGTCGGTCTCCGGCGAGGCCAAGACCGCCCTGCGCAAGCTGCGTGCGGGCGCTGCCCCAGACGTTCCGCGCCGACGCCGAGGCGGCAGCCAGCGCCACGATGACCGACCGCACGAAGTGGAGCGGGGTCGACCGGCCGCGTCCGGAGCTGGTCGACCTGCTGCAGACCGCCGTCGTACGCCGCCGCAAGGTCCGGCTCACCTACACCAACAGCGCCCGGGAGAGCTCCGTGCGCCTGGTCGAGCCGTGGGGCCTCGTCGACAAGGACGAGATCTGGTACCTGATCGCCGGCACCGAACGCGGCCAGCGCACCTTCCGGCTCGACCGGGTGGTCGCTGCCGAGCCGACCGACGAGCCCGCCGAGCGCCCCGACGACTTCGCGCTCGACGCCGCCTGGCAGCAGGTCGTCGGCGCGGTCGAGGAGAAGCGGTCCCGGACCTGGGCCACGTTGCTCATCGAGACCAGGTTCGTGGCGATCCTGCGCGACCACTTCGGCCGGCACTGCCACCCCGAGGCCGAGTTCGACGACGGCCGCAGCCGCGTGCGCGTCGCTGCCCCCACCCCCCGCGACATCGCCCGCAACCTGGCCGGCTGGGGCTCGATGGTCGAGGTGCTCGAGCCGCCGGCTGTCCAGGCAGAGCTGGCGCGCATCGGCAGCGAGCTGACGGGCCGCTATGGTTAGCCAAGCCTAACCCTGTGAAGGAACCATGAAGCGCGCACCGATCGTCCCCACCCTGAGCCTTGTCACCACCCTCGTCGCCCTGCTCGCCGTCGCCGGCTGCAGCGACGACGACGACGGGCCGTCCATCGTCGTCTACAACGCCCAGCACGAGCAGCTGATCGAGGAGCTGGCCCCGGCGTTCACCGACGAGACGGGCATCGAGGTCGAGCTGCGCAACGGCAAGGACCTGGAGCTGTCGGCCCAGCTGGTGGCGGAGGGCGACGCGTCCAAGGCCGACGTCTTCCTCACCGAGAACTCCCCCGCCATGTCGCAGGTCGAGCGGGCGGGACTGTTCGCCGAGCTGCCCAGCGACATCGTGTCCCCGATCCCCGCCCAGTTCCGACCGACGAGCGGGCTGTGGACCGGGTTCGTGGCTCGCTCCACCGTGCTGGTCTACAACACCGACCTGGTCGACGAGGCCGAGCTGCCCGCCTCGCTCCTCGACCTGGCGAACCCGGAGTGGGCCGGCCGCATCTCGTTCTCGCCGACCGGCGCCGACTTCCAGGCGATCGTCGCCGGTCTGCTCGCCCTCGAGGGCGAGGACGCCACCCGCGACTGGCTCGAGGGCATCAAGGCCAACGGCACCGTCTACGACGGCAACAACGTCGTGCTCGAGTCGGTCAACTCCGGTGAGTCCGAGGTCGGGATCATCTACCACTACTACTGGTACCGCGACCAGGCGGAGTCGGGCGAGGTGAGCGACAACAGCGCTCTGTACTTCTTCCGCAACCAGGACCCCGGCGCCTTCGTCAGCGTCTCCGGAGCCGGCATCCTCGCCTCCAGCGACAACAAGACCGACGCCGAGAAGTTCATCGACTATCTGACCAGCGAGGCCGGCCAGCAGGGGCTGGCCGACAGCTACGCGCTGGAGTACCCCCTCAACCCCGCCGTCCAGCTCGACCCTCCGGTCGAGCCGCTCGACTCGTTGCAGCCACCGGTGATCAATGTGTCGGAGCTGGACGGACAGGCCGTCGTCGACCTGATGACCGAGGTGGGATTCCTCTGACATGACGCTGGCGCCGACATCAGTGCGGTCGCGGGACGCACAGTCCGACCCGCAGGCCGCTGCTCGGGCCACGTCCGCACCCCCGTCCTGCTGGCGGTGGCGGTCCTGGTCGCTGCCCTCTGCCTCCTGCCGCTCGGCTACGTCGTCGTCTCGTCATCCGAGCTCGGCCCGGGGGCAGCGCTGGACTTCCTCGTCCGCCCGCGGATCGGCGAGCTGCTCTGGAACACCACGCGTCTGCTCCTGGGCGGCGTCCTGGTCAGTGCCGCGCTCGGGGTGGGCTGCGCGTGGATCGTGGAGCGCACCGACGTGCCGGGTCGCGGCTGGTGGCATGCCCTGATGTGCGCCCCGCTGGCGGTGCCGGCGTTCGTCAACGGCTACGGCTGGGTCTCGACCACCCACGCGGTGCAGAGCTACTGGGGAGCGGTGCTGGTCGTCAGCCTGTCCTACTACCCGCTGGTCTACCTCCCGACCGTGGCCGCGCTGCGACGCCTCGACCCCAGCCTGCAAGAGGTCAGCACCTCGCTGGGCCGCGGGCCGTGGTCGACCTTCGGCCGGGTGGTCCTGCCCGCCATCAGCCCTGCGGTGCTGGGTGGCTCGCTGCTGGTCGGGCTGCACCTCCTCGCCGAGTACGGCGCCCTCCAGCTGCTCAACTACCCCACCCTCACGACCGCGATCCTGGAGCAGTACGGCACCGCCTTCAACGGGCCCCAGGCCACCTTGCTGGCCGCCGTGCTCGTGGCCTACTGCCTGGCGCTGCTCGGGCTCGAGCTGCTGATGCGCCGTCGCCGTGTCCTGTCCCGGGTGGGTGCGGGGGCGAACCGCCCAGCCGAGCGGGTCAGCCTGGGCGCCCGTCGCCCGGTCGTCACCGCGTTCCTCGCCGGGCTGGTCTCGCTGTCGCTCGGAGTGCCGCTGCTGAGCCTGGCCCGCTGGCTGGTCCGCGGTTCCTCCACGGCCGTCGACATCGGGGAGCTGTCGGCCGCGACCACCACCACGATCGGCCTGGCGGTGGTGGCGGGACTGGTCGCGACCGCCGCTGCACTCCCGGTGGCCTGGCTCGCGGTTCGCCACCGTGGGTGGCTGACCACCCTGGTGGAGCGCAGCACGTACACGACCAGCGCCCTGCCGGGCATCGTGGTCGCGCTGGCCTTGGTCACCGTCTCGATCCGATCGCTGCCCGGCATCTACCAGACGCTTCCGCTGCTGGTCCTGGGCTACGTGATCCTGTTCCTCCCCCGGGCGCTGGTCAGCGTCCGGTCCAGCCTCGAGCTGGCGCCGCCGGTGCTCGAGGACGTCGCCCGCTCGCTGGGCTGCAGCAGCCCGCGCGCGGCTGCCCGGGTGACGTTCCCGCTCATCCTTCCCGGCATCGGCGCGGCTGTGGCCCTGGTCTCCCTGGCGGTCTCGACGGAGCTGACCGCGACCCTGCTGCTGTCACCGATCGGCACCTCCACGCTCTCGACCGAGTTCTGGTCGGATGCCTCCTCGGTGGCGTACGGCGCCGCAGCTCCCTACGCACTCGCCCTGATCGTGCTGTCGATCCCCGCCACCTGGCTGCTGAGCCGGGTCACGGTAGGAGCGTCGCGATGACCGCGCTCACCGTGACCGGCCTCCGCGTGTCGTTCGGAGCACACGTCGTGCTCACCGGGGTCGACCTGTTGGTCGAGGACGGCGTGACCGCCGTGCTGGGCTCGTCGGGCTGCGGCAAGACCACGCTGCTCCGCACCATCGCCGGCTTCCTCGACCCCGACGAGGGCTCGATCGTGCTGGGCGGCCTGCCGGTGGCCGAGCCGGGTCGGTCCGTGCCCTCGCGCAAGAGGGACATCGGCTACGTGCCGCAGGAGGGCGCGCTCTTCCCCCACCTCGACGTGGCCCGCAACATCGCCTTCGGGCTCCCGCGCGGACAGCGGCGCGGCGTCAGCGGCCGCGTCGCGGAGCTGCTCGAGCTGGTGGAACTCCCTCGCGACCTCGCCACCCGCTATCCCCATCAGCTCTCCGGTGGCCAGCAGCAGCGGGTCGCGCTGGCCCGGGCGCTGGCTCCGCGCCCGTCGCTGGTGCTCCTCGACGAGCCCTTCTCCTCGCTCGACGCGGGGCTTCGCGAGGAGACCGGCCGCTCGGTCGTCCGGGCACTCCAGGCCAGCGGTGCGGCCGGCGTACTCGTGACCCACGACCAGGGCGAGGCACTCTCGCTGGCCGACCAGGTCGCCGTCATGGCCAGCGGCCGGTTCCTCCAGGTCGACGCCCCGCGCCAGATCTACCTCTCCCCCGCCGACGAGCAGGTCGCGGCCTTCCTCGGACACGCGGCACTGTTGCCCGGCGAGATCGTCATCGGTCCCGAAGGGACGCCGATGGCGCACTGCGTGCTCGGGTCGGTGCCCGTCCGGGGCCGCACCGAGGCAGGTCGGGTGACGCTCGCGATCCGTCCCGAGCAGCTCCAGGTGGTGCCGACCGGCGCCCTCGGTGGCGTCGACGCCGAGGTGGTCGAGGTCAGCTACTTCGGCCACGACGCCACGATCCGCGCCCGCGTCGACGGCTACGCCGGCAGCCTGATCGCCCGCACGCCTGCCAACGCGGTGCCCCGCACCGGTGACCGGGTCCGGCTCGGCCTGATCGGCGAAGCCCTGTGCTTCGCACCTGGCGCGGACCGATGACGACCACCCCGCACCGACCGCGCCCGCGCCGGCGCCCATCCACCAGCCGTTCCTTCTCGGCGGCGACCCCGCCGACCCTGCCCTCGTCGGGCCCGGCGGCACCGTGACCTATGCCGAGCTCACCGATCGCGTCCATGCGCGGGCCGCGGAGCTCGGCACCACCCGCCGGCTGGTGCTGCTCGAGGCGGCCAACGACGTCGAAACCGTCGTCACCTACCTCGCCGCCCTCTCCGCCCGCCATCCGGTGCTGGTGGTCGGCAGCGGGGATGCGGCTCGGCAGGCCGACATCGTGCGCACCTACGCCGCCGCACGCGACCTGCACCCCGACCTGGCGCTGCTGCTCTCGACGTCCGGCTCGACCGGCTCGCCCAAGCTGGTCCGCCTGTCGCGCGCCAACATCGAGGCCAACGCCCGCAGCATCGCCGCGTACCTCGACCTGCGCCCCACCGACCGGGCGCTCACCTCGCTCCCGCTCCACTACTGCTACGGGCTCTCGGTGCTCACCAGCCACCTGGTGAGCGGCGCTTCCATCGTGCTCACGGACCTCTCGGTCGCCGACGAGTGCTTCTGGGATCTCGCGACGGCGGCTGGCGTGACCAGCTTCGCGGGGGTGCCGTACACGTTCGACCTCCTCGACGCGAGCGACTTCGCGAGCCGCGACCTCCCGACTCTTCGCTACATCACCCAGGCCGGTGGGCGCATGCCGACCGAGCAGGTCATCCGCTACGCCGAGCTGGGGCGCGCCCGCGGGTGGGAGCTGTTCGTCATGTACGGGCAGACCGAGGCGACCGCCCGGATCGCCTACCTCCCGCCGGCCCTGGCTGCCGAGCGCCCCGACCGCGATCGGCATCCCGGTGCCCGGCGGGGAGCTCCGGATCGACCCGCTTCCCGGCTCGACTCCGACGACGTGGGCGAGCTCGTCTACACCGGTCCCAACGTGATGATGGGCTACGCCGAGAGCGTCGCCGACCTGGCGCGGGGGCACGAGACCAGCGAGCTGCGCACCGGCGACCTGGCCCGTCAGGCCGACGACGGCCTGTTCGAGATCACCGGTCGGCTCAACCGGTCCGCCAAGGTCTTCGGTCTCCGGGTGGACCTCGACCGGGTCGAGCGGCAGCTCCTCGACGCAGGCCTGTCCGTGCGGCTGGTCGCCGACCACGAGACGCTGCACGCGTTCGTCACCCAGCCGCGTCTCCTGCGCGAGGTCCGCGACCGGGTAGCGGGTCTCTCCGCGGTGCCCGCCGGGGCTGTGCGGGTGCACCAGGTGGAGAGCTTCCCCAGCACCGACAGCGGCAAGTGCGACTACGCAACCCTGAGCCGCCACGCCTCCGCCGCGGAGGCTCCCGAGGACGACGCCGCGACCTCGATCCGCGACCTGTACGCCGTAGCGCTGGGACGCACCGACGTCGCCGGCACCGACACGTTCACCAGCCTGGGCGGCGACTCACTCTCCTTCGTCGAGGTCTCGACCCGGCTGGCCCGTCACCTCGGCCACCTGCCCGGGACTGGCCGCGGCTGAGCATCGACGAGCTGACCCGGACGACCCGGCGGCAGCGCCGGTTCACGACGCCGGTGGAGATCGGGGTGCTGCTGCGGGCGGTGGCGATCGTGATGGTGGTGGTCACCCACACCGACCTCTGGCTGATCCCGGGCGGCGCCCACGTCCTGCTCGCCGTGGCCGGCTTCAACCTCGCGCGGTTCACGCTGCGGGTCGATGGCCGCCGGGCGCGTGCCCGTCGGCTCGTCGCCACGCTCGCGGCCGTCGCCGTGCCGGCGTCCGCGTGGATCGCGGGCTGCGCCCTGGTCACGGGCGACTACCGGATCTCGACGGCGGTCTACCTCAACGGCGTGGTCGGGTCCGGCGACTGGAGCCACGGACTGGCAGTTCTGGTTCCTCGAAGCCCTGGTCTGGGCGTACCTCGGGATCGCCGGGCTCGCTTGCCCTGCGGCGCGTCGACCGGTGGCAGCGGGCGCACCCGTTCGCGCTGGCGATGATCGTGGTCGGCACGACGCTGGCCGCCCGCTACCTGCTCGTCGGCGTCCACGCCTCCGGCACCGAGAAGTACTCCGTGGTCGTCGTGCTCTGGGTGCTCGCCCTGGGCTGGGCGGCGGCCGAGGCGCGCACGCGCGGGCAGCGCGCCCTGGTCGCGGTCACCGCCGCGATCGGCGTCCTCGGGTTCTTCGGCGACCTGCAGCGAGAGCTGATCGTTGCCGGCAGCGTGGCGCTGCTGCTGTGGGCGCGACCGGTCGCTCTTCCCGATCTGCTGGCCCGGCTCGTGCAGGTCGTGGGGTCGGCCAGCCTCTGGATCTACCTGACCCACTGGCAGGTCTACCCCGCGCTCGAGGCTGCCGGACACGCGCCCGCCGCGGTCGTGGCCTCGGTCGTCGTCGGCGTCGCGTGCCACGCGGCCTACGGCCGAGTGACGGGTTTCCTCAGGCAGACACCGGACCGTCGTAGGGCACCTCGACGCGCCAGTCGTCCTCGCGCTGTCGCGATGCGGCGATCAGGGCCTCGGCCACTCGGTCGGGGGTGAACGGTCCGGTCTTGCCCAGCGTGCCGCGCACGGTGACCGTGACCGCACGGATGCCGTCCGGCTCCAGGGTGGCGTCCAGGCTGCGCACGAGGTTGCGAACGCCGGCCTTCTGCACGCCCAGCGAGGCGGCCCCGGGCGACGGCTGGTCGGCGGCCATGCTGCCGGTCACCGTCACCCGGCTGCCGCGGTCGCATGAACGGTCGCGCGGCCTGCACCGCCGTCAGCAGCGCCCCGACGCCCAGCGCGACGTCGGCCAGCAGCTCGTCGGCGGTGAGCTCCAGCGGGTCCTTGCCCGTGAAGGCGCTCGGGTTGAAGTGCAGCAGGTCGACCCTGCCGAGCCGCCGCCCGAGCTCGGCGATCGCCTCGGTCGCGGCCGGTGCAGTCGGTCACGTCGGCGACCACCCACTCGGCCGTGCCGCCGGCCTCGACCACCTCGGCGCTCAGTGTCTCGAGCACCTCGGCGTCGACGCCGACCAGCCCCACGGCGTACCCCTCGCGCGCGAGCAGGCGGGCCAGGGACCCGCTCACCCCGGGTCCGGCACCCACGACGATGACGCCTCGATCGCTCATGGGCTCACGATAGAGAACGCGGCGAGCGCGCTAGTTGTCGCTGCTGCTGGAGAACGGCTTGGCGTACCAGATCGTCCGGTGGCTCCAGTCGCCCGGACCGCGGCGAACTCCGGAGCAGACCAGGATCGCCAGCCTCGGGGGGCCGGTCGTCGAGTAGTAGGGCGGGTAGCCCCGGTCACCGGAGACCTGGAAGCGGTTGCGACACCTGGTAGCAGAGCTTCTGGCCATCGTCGCCGTGGACGACGATCAGCTGGCCCTCGCGCAGCTGTTCGCAGCAGCCGGTTGCCGAGGGCCGAGCCGTCGGGGTAGGTGTGGGCGTTCAGCTTCACGTTGCCGCGCTTCATGCCCGGCCTGATGTTCGCCGTCTTGTCCCACGCGAACTGCCACTTGCCGCGGTCGGTCAGCGGCGGGGTGCGGGGCACGCCGCGGCGGTCGCGCTTCAGCGACGAGCACGGTCGTGTGCCTGTCCACCCCGGGGATCACGATCGACTTCGGCACGAACGCCCGGCGCGGCTCGGGGCAGCGATCCGGCGCCGCCGGGTACGCCGCCGGCATCAGCGGTCGCGCCACGCCACCCACGGCGACGAAGAACGAGCCGAGGAGCAGCGCCACCACGACCATGCCCAGCAGCCGTCCTGATCGGATCGACAGCCGTCGGCTGTAGTCGGGACGGGTCGGTGTGGTGCAGCATGTGGGGGCCAGCCTTTCTCGCTACCAGGCAAACGCGACGCTCCACGGCGAAGTTACGTCAGTCACAAAGGGCCCTCCCGGCGCCGGTGTTCCTGGAATCGCCCCTCGACAACCCCTCGGGTCTGGCAACCTGTCGTCGTGGAAGCCCGTCCGCCCGCTCGAGGCCAGCTCGTCGAGCACGTCCTCGTGATCGAGGGTGACTGGCCGCACGTCGCCAGCGTGCTCGCGGGCATGGACATGGTGACGGTGATGAGCACCACCGAGAGCCACGTCCTCTTCACCCTTCCCAGCGGTGCCGCCGCCGTCGCGCGGCCCGACGAGCACGACCTGCACGTCGAGGTGATCGTCAAGGACGCCACCGGCGGGATCGCCACCCGGGTGCTCGCGACCAAGCTGCGCTCGGTGTTCGACTACGAGATCCGGCTGCACCAGGAGCCGAACCCGCCTGACCTAACCCCTCGGCGTACGCCGTGGGGCCGGCCGGGTGGGGTCGTCGCCCGCCGGCTCGACCTCGTCGGGCACCACGGTCGGCCGCAGCTTGGCCCAGACCAGGAAGATCCCCGAGGCGATCGCGAGCCCGAGGCCGGTCCACAGGTTGGCGTTGACGTCGCCGGTCTTCTCGGGCGCGGTGTCGGCGAAGATGCCGGCGAGCAGGAGAGCGACGCCGTAGATGCCGAGCAGGGCGCCGATGATGTTGCGGATGTCGAAGATGCCTGCGGTCTTCTTGCTGTTGTCGGTCACGACGTACCTCTCAGAAGGCCAGGTTGAGGATGATCACGAGGCCGAGGGCGATGCCGGCCAGGGGCAGCGTGCGTTGGTACCACGGCAGGGCCGCCTCGTCGGGGTCGACCAGGTCCTCGCGAGGCGTCTCGGAGTAGACCAGTCCGCGCAGCTCCTCCGCCGTCTTCGGCGTCGTGCCCAGCGAGACCACGATGCTGACGGCGATGTCGACCACGAACGCCGCGCCGGCCGCCAGGAACGCCGCTCCCTGGCCGCCGACCCCGATCACTCCCAGGCTCGCGGAGCCGAACGTGTCCTCGCTCAGGAAGGCCACGGTCACCGCGGCCAGGGTGCCGGAGACCAGGCCCACCCAGCCCGCTGTCGCGGTCATCCGCTTCCAGAACATGCCGAGGATGAACGTCGCGAACAGCGGTGCGTTGAAGAAGCCGAACAGCGTCTGGAGGTAGGTCATGATGTTGGAGAAGTTCGACGCGATCCCGGCGGTGAAGATGGCGATCACGGTCGCCCCCACGGTCGCGATCCGCCCGATCCGCAGGTAGTAGTCGTCGTCGTTGTCCTTGCGGATGTAGCGCTGCCACAGGTCGTAGCTGAAGACCGTGTTGAACGCCGAGATGTTGGCCGCCATGCCGGCCATGAACGCCGCCAGCAGGCCAGCGATCGCCAGGCCGAGCAGTCCGTTGGGCAGCACGTCGCGCATCAGCAGGAGCAGGGCGTCGTTGTAGGTGACTCCCTCTCCCGAGGCCCCGCCGGGTGGGGCTCCGCCGCCCTTGAGCTCGACCATCTCGTTGACGAGCACCGCGGCGATCATGCCGGGCAGGATCACGATGAACGGCACGAACATCTTGGGGAAGGCGCCGATGATCGGGGTCTTCCGCGCGGCCGAGATCGAGTTCGACGCCATCGCCCGCTGCACCTCGACGAAGTTGGTCGTCCAGTAGCCGAAGGACAGCACGAAGCCGAGACCGAACACGATGCCGATCACCGACAGCAGCTCGGAGTCGAACCCCGACAGGGCCTGCCCCGGCCAGGAGTTGAGCTGCTGCTCGGCCGGCGCGACCGCGGCCGAGCCGGGTGCGTTGTCGGCGAAGTCGGTGATCTTGTCCTGGAGCCCGCCCCAGCCCCCGACCCGGTGCAGGCCGATCAGCGTCAGCGGCAGCAGCGCGGCCACGATCACGAAGAACTGCAGCACCTCGTTGTAGATCGCAGCGGACAGACCGCCGAGGGTGATGTAGGAGAGCACCACCGCCGCGGCCACGATCAGCGCGACCCACAGCGGCCAGCCGAGCAGCGCGTGCACGATCGAGCCGAGCAGGAAGAGGTTGATGCCGGCGATCAGCAGCTGGGCCAGGGCGAAGCTGCTCGCGTTGACCAGGTGGGCCCCGGTGCCGAACCGCCGCAGCATGAACTCCGGCACCGACCGCACCTTGGAGCCGTAGTAGAACGGCATCATCACGACGCCGAGGAACAGCATGGCCGGCACCGCGCCCACCCAGAAGTAGTGCACGGTCGGCAGCCCGAACTCCGCACCGCTGGCCGACATGCCCATGATCTCGACGGCGCCGAGGTTGGCCGAGATGAACGCCAGGCCGGTGACCCATGCCGGCAGCGACCTGCCGGACAGGAAGAAGTCGATCGAGTCGGAGATCGAGCGCCGGGCCATCACCCCGATGCCGAGCACGAACGCGAAGTAGATCGCGACCAGGAGGTAGTCCAGCCAGTTGGCGTCGATCAAGGTGGCCATCGGCGTGAGGGCCCGAGAAGGCGACATGCCACAGGTGGTACCCCGACCCGGCCGCCGCGACACGCGGCGCAGGTACCGCGATCCCGAGCGGGCTCGGGATACAAATAGTTGAGGCCCTGCGGAGTATGAGGCTGCGGGGATCGCGAACGGGCCTGCCCGCTCACGCACGGCACCTAGGAAATAGGTGAGGCCCGGTCAAGTATGAGTTGACCGGGCCTCGTGTCTTCCGGACCGAAGTCCTTCCGACACCGCTAGTTCTACTCCCGCTCGGCGCCCTCGCGCAAGGGGTCGGCGGCCTCGAAATCAGCGATCTCCGCCGCGGAGCCTCGTCTTCACCTCGTCGGGCGCGAACGACGCGTCCACGGCGGCCCTCGACAGGTCGGCCACGCCCTTCTCGTCGAGGCCCAGCAGGTCGGCTGCGATCTCGTACTCCTGGTTGAGGCTGGTGCTGAACATCGGCGGGTCGTCGGAGTTGATGGTGACCGTCACGCCGGCCTCGACGAACGTCGGCAACGGGTGCTCGGCGAGCGAGGCCACCGCACGGGTGGCGACGTTGGAGGACGGGCAGACCTCGAGCGGGATGCCGTGCTCGGCGAGGTGGCTGAGCAGGGCAGGGTCCTGTGCCGACGAGGTGCCGTGACCGATCCGCTCGGCGCCGAGCAGGCGGACGGCGTCCCAGACCGTCTCGGGTCCGGTGGTCTCGCCGGCGTGCGGCACCGAGTGGAGCCCGGCCGCCCGGGCCGCTGCGAAGTGCGGCTCGAACTGCGTCCGCGACACCCCCACCTCGGGGCCGCCGAGGCCGAATGCGACCAGGCCCGTCGGGCGCGTGGTCGAGCGCGTAGCCCAGGGTGGCGTCGGCCGACGGCACCCCGAACTCACCCGGGATGTCGTAGATCCAGCGCAGCACCAGCCCGAAGTCCCGCTCGGCGGCGACGCGCGCGTCCTCGATCGCCTCGGTGTAGGCCTCGATCGGCACCCCCGCCATGACCGAGGTGTACGGCGTGCAGGTCAGCTCGGCGTACCGCAGCGACTGGCCCTCGGCCATCTCGCGGGCGATCTCGTAGGTGAGGTAGCGGATGTCGTCGGCCGTGCGGATCAGGGCCACGACCGCCAGGTAGACCTCGATGAAGTGGGCGAAGTCGCGGAACTCGAAGAACGCGCGCAGCGCCTCCGGGTCCGACGGCACCGTGCCGGGATAGCGCTCGGCCAGCTCGCTGACGATCCGGGGTGAGGCCGAGCCGACGTGATGCACGTGCAGCTCGGCCTTCGGCAGTCCGGCGATGAAGTCGACGCTCAGCGGGCGAATCGAGCTGGTCACTGCAGCTCGGCCAGGAGCTCGTCGAAGTCGCCGTTGAACGCGTTGCCGTCGAGCAGGATCGTCGGCGTGCTGTTGACCCCGGCGTCCTCGGCCTCCTGGGTCGCCTCCCGGCCGAAGTCGTTGGCTCCCGCCTCGATGCCCGGTCGCACGTCGGCCTCGGTGGCGCCGGCCTCGACGGCCTTCTCCACCAGCCAGTCGGCGTCGGGGTAGGGCTCGTCGCCCTCGGCAGGCTGCTCGGCGAACAGCAGGTCGTGGAACTCCTTGGCGACCTCGGGCCCGGACTCCTCGAGCACGACGCCGAACGCGCTGGCCGAGCGCAGCGAGTAGTCGCCGAAGCTGGACAGCAGCTCGAACGGCCGGTACTCGACGTAGCACCTTGCCGTCGTCGGCCAGGTCGGCCAGCTGCTCGTGGGTCGCCGCCTCGAACGCGCCGCAGGCGGGGCACAGGAAGTCCTCGTAGACGACGACCTTGTGGGGAGCGTCGGCGTCGCCGATCGCCACGCCGTAGTCGCTCGCCGGTGGGCGCGTCCACCTCGTTGGCCCTGCTGATCAGGATGCCGACGACCACCAGGACGACGAGCACCAGCGCGACGACGCCGCCGGTGATCAGGTTGCGCCGGCGCTCGCGTGCCCGCTGCTCCCGCAGCAGCGCCGCGGCCCGCTCGGCGCGCTCGGTGGCCTTGTTCTTCTTGGTGGACATCAGACGCCTTCCGGGTCGTGGTCTAGGTCGTTGAGCTGGTCGAGCTCGTCGTCGAGCGTCGCGGCCGGCGTACGCCGCCGGAAGAGCACGGAGTCGAGGGCCAGCCTGGTCCTGCCCTGCCAGACCAGGAAGACCGACAGCAGCAGCAGTCCGACGTCGCGGGCGATCTCCCACGGATAGTTGGACGAGGCATCGGGGTCGGCTCCGCCGCCGCCGAAGCAGCCGCAGTCGATCTCCATCCCGCGCGCCCACACCGAGGCGATCCCGATGATGAACGCCACGAACAGCAGCGGCGGAGATGACGGCGGCGCCGCGGGTCAGCACGCCGACGACGAGCGCCAGGCCGACCACGACCTCGAGGGCCGGCAGCAGGTAGCCGACCGTCTCGACGAGCGAGCGTCGGCAGCAGCTCGTAGGCCTTCACCGCGGCCACGCTCGCGTTGGGGTCGGTGAGCTTGATCGCGCCGGCAGCGATCCATACGCCGCCGACGACCAACCGCGCCAGCAGGCCGAACCACTCCCTCACGCACGTCACTCTAGACAGCGGCCCTGAGCGATACCTGAGAGTTGCGACCACCGCACCCAGCGGCGGCCGGACCGGTGAGTAGGCTGAAGCACCGTGAGCGAAAGACTTGTCTGGATCGACTGCGAGATGACCGGGCTCGACCTGCGGCGCCGACGCGATGATCGAGGTGGCGGCCCTGGTGACCGACTTCGACCTCAACGTGCTCGGCGAGGGCGTCGACCTGATCATCAAGCCCCCGGCCGAGGCCCTCGACCAGATGATCCCGTTCGTGCGCGACGATGCACGAGACCTCGGGCCTGCTCGAGGAGCTCGACTCCGGCATCACGCTGGCCGAGGCCGAGGCGCAGGTGCTCGCCTACATCAAGGAGCACTGCGCCCCCGGCAGCCGTCCACCGCTGGCCGGCAACACCGTCGGCACCGACCGCTCGTTCATCGTGCGCGACATGCCCGACCTCGACGCGTTCCTGCACTACCGGATCGTCGACGTCTCCTCGATCAAGGAGCTGTCGCGCCGCTGGTACCCGCGCACCTACTTCTCGGCGCCGGCCAAGCGCGGCAACCACCGGGCGCTGGCCGACATCCAGGAGAGCATCGAGGAGCTCCGCTACTACCGCGAGACCGTCTTCGTGGCCGCGCCCGGGCCGGACGCCGTGACCGCCAAGCAGGTGGCCGACCGGCACGGCGGCTCGCTCACCGGGATCCCCGCCCCCGATTCCGACGAGACCGCCTGATCCGTCTACAATCTTCGATGGTCGTGGCTAGCGCCAGGACCGGCTTGGTGGGTATAGCTCAGCTGGTAGAGCGCCGCCTTGTGGTGGCGGATGTCGCGGGTTCAAGTCCCGTTACTCACCCCAGGCAAGCACTGCCCCCGATCGGTACGCCGGTCGGGGGCGGTTGTCTTCCCGGAGGCTGCCGCCTCAGAGCGCTTGCACCAGACCGACCGCGACGCCGGCGAAGGCGCACCCGCCGAGCGTGCGCAGCACCGACCAGCGCAGCCGGAAGGTCAGCACGCAGCCCAGCACGGTGATGGCGAGTGCCGCCCACTGGATCGAGTCGAGCACCGGCACGTCGAAGCGGAACGGCCCGTCGGTGATGCGGCGGGTGTCGTCGAACAGCGTGTGCAGGGCGAAGTACAGCGCCAGGTTGGCGATCACGCCGACCACCGCGGCAGTGATCCCGGTGAGGGCGCTCGCCAGGGCGTGGTTGCCGCGCAACCGCTCGACGTACGGCGCCCCCAGCAGGATGAAGAGGAAGCACGGCACGAAGGTCACCCAGGTCGTCAGCAGCGCGGCGATGATCGCGGCCACCCACGGGTCGAGCGTCCCCGGGCTGCGGTAGGCGCCGACGAACGCGACGAACTGTACGACCATGATCAGCGGCCCGGGCGTGGTCTCCGCCAGGGCCAGCCCGCGCACCATCTCCCCCGGCGCCAGCCACCCGTAGACGTTGACGGCCTGCTGCGCGACGTAGGCGAGGACGGCGTAGGCGCCGCCGAAGGTGACCAGCGCCGCGCCGGAGAAGAACAGGCCCTGGTCGACGAAGATGCTCGACCGGCCGAACGCGATGCCCGCGATGACCGACGGGGCCGGCCCAGAGCGCGAGTCCGGTCGACAGGATGAGCGCCGAGCGCCGCGCCGACGGCCGCTCGGCGTGCAGGGCGTCGTCGCTGATCAGCGGCGCGGGCCGTCGTCGGCCGCCGCCTTCTTGGCCGTGGTCAGGTGTCGGGATGGACCTGCCCAGCAGCCAGCCGATCACGGCGGAGGCGGCCACCACCGCCGGGAACGGCACGGCGAACAGGCTCAGTGCCAGGAACGAGGCGACCGCCAGCCCGACCAGCGTCGGATGGGTGAACGCCTTGCTCCCGACGCGGATCACGGCCTGGATCACGATGGCGATCACCGCCGGCGCCAGCCCGAGGAAGACCGAGTCGACGAACGTGGTGTCGCCGGAGTCGACGTAGATCGCCCGACAGCACCAGCATGGCCACGACGCCGGGCAGGATGAACAGGATGCCGGCGATGAGCGCGCCCCGGATGCCGTTGAGCAGCCAGCCGACGTACGTCGCCAGCTGCTGCGCCTCCGGGCCGGGCAGCAGCGTGCAGTAGGACAGCGCGAACAGGAAGCGCTGCTGGCCGATCCAGCGCCGTTCCTCGACCAGGGTCCGCTGCATGACGGCGATCTGCACCGGCCGGGCCGCCGAAGGTCTGCAGCGAGATCGCGAACCAGGCCCTGGTGGCCTCGCGGAGCGGGACGACGTCACGGCCCTCGGTGCTCACGGCGAGCATTCTTGCGTGGACGCGTGGCCGCCCGATGAACGGTCTTGAGCGGCGGCAATTCTCTGACTAAAGTCAGAGAAGTGAGCCACACCGAGACCCTGCGCCGCTTCAACCGCACCTACACCCAGCGGATCGGCGCGCTCGACGAGTCGTTCCTCGGGCTCGGCCTGCCCCTGCGGGAGGCTCGGCTGGTCTTCGAGATCGGTGCGGCGGGAGCGTCGGTGCGCGAGCTGCGCGACCGGCTCGACCTCGACTCCGGCTACCTCAGCCGGCTGCTGCGCGCGCTCGAGGAGCGCGGGCTCGTCGGTGGTGCAGCCCGACCCGGCCGACCGGCGGCGCCGGATGGTCGACCCTGACCCGGCGCGGGCGCACCACCCGGCAACGGCTCGACGACCGCTCCGAGAGCCACGCCGAGTCGATGATCGAGCCGCTGACCGAGCGGCAGCGGGAGCGGCTCTCCGAAGCGCTGGCCACCGCCGACCTGCTGGTGCGCGCGGCGACGGTGCCGCTTGCTCGAGGTCGGCCCGAGCCACCCGATGGCGGCGGACGCGGTCGGTCGCTACTTCGCGGAGCTCGACCGGCGCTTCCCCGACGGCTTCGATCCCGGCAGCGCCCGACACCGAGGGCACCTACCTGGTCGCGACCAGCGACGGCCAGCCGGTCGCCTGTGGCGGCGTGCGCGACCTCGGCGGCGGCGTCGCCGAGATCAAGCGGATGTGGGTGCACCCCGACTGGCGCGGCGCCGGCCTCGGCTCCCGGCTGCTGCGCGACCTCGAGCAGCTGGCCGCGCGGCTCGGCCACGACGTCGTCCGCCTCGACACCAACGGCACGCTGACCGAGGCGATCGCGATGTACGAGCGGGCCGGCTACCGGCAGATCGACCGCTACAACGACAACCCCTACGCCGAGGCGTGGTTCGAGAAGCGCCTCTGACGCTCAGGCCTTGTGGGCCCCTCCGTCGCCGCTGCCGGCCGGGGCGGTCCAGGTCCGGATCCAACCGGTCCGCCTCGCGGTGCAGGTGCTCCTGGCTCGCCTCCTCGACGGCCAGGCGCTGCTGCTCCTCCGCGGCCAGGCGCTCGGCGCGCTCGGCCTCGGTGCGGGCCAGGCTCGCCTCGCGCCTCCGCCTCCTCGGCCCGCAGCTGTGCCTCGGTGACGGCGGGCGCGGTGGCGGTCGCCTCCTGCGGAGCTCGCCTGCCCGCTCCCGCCGGCTCTCCACCTCGCGCTCGCGCTTCTTGCGCAGCGCCATCATCACCAGGGCCACCAGCGCCAAGGCGATGACGACGGCCACGATGATCCAGGTCAGGGTGTCGCTGTCCATGGGTCCTCCTCAGGTTCTCCCTCGTGGTGAGGAGTTACCCAGAAGTGGCCCGGCGCAGCCCTCAGCCCCGCTCCTCCTCGAGCCGGTCCCAGTCGGTGACCAGGGGCACCAGCTCGCCGGCGGCCCAGCAGCGGCAGCTGGTCGAGGTGGTGGGCGTGGCCCGGTCGGCCGTGGGTGCCGAGCGGCACGATCCAGCCGCTCGCCTCGCGGTCGGCGAGGTCCCACACGTAGCGGGCCACGGACCCGCGATAGGCCTCGTCGGAGAGGCCGGGTAGCGACCCGGTGCAGCGCACGCAGTCGCCGTCACCGTCGACCGGGAGCAGCGGCAGGTCGGGCGGCTCGAAGCTCGTGGCCTCGAAGGCGTGGATGGGGGTGACCACGTGGGTCTCGCCCCAGGTGGCGGGGTGCTCGCGGCTGTCCTCGAGGGCCAGCCGGGCGAGCTCGCGCAGGTCGATGCCGTACGGCGTGCCGGCCGCCACGAGGCTCGGCAGGGCCAGGCCGATGTGCGCGGTCACGTCGAGCCACGGCGCGTGGAGCGCGTCGGCGGTCGGCTCGTGCAACGGCGCGAAGACCGGCTCGGCGGCGATCCGGCGTACCAACGCGTTGCGCCAGGCCGCGAACCGCGCGGCGTCGGTGGAGTCGGCGTCCATCCGGCCGTCCCAGTCGTCGAACTCCCCCGGCACCAGCCCGCGGATGAGCGGCACCGTCGCCAGGTAGGTGTCGTTGTGGATGGCGCAGAAGTCGGCAGGGGTGAGGTCGTCCCGACCGTCGAGCAGCGCGTGGATGCGATCGGCGCGGTACGCCGGTGCGAAGTCGGCGCCGACCAGGTCGCTCTCAGGTCCGCGCCGCTCGTTGGCCGTCACCACCTGGCCGTCGGGCTCGATGTCGGCCCGGTTGGGACCGTGCCAGCCGGTCCACTCCGCGCCGTTGCGGAGCGGGATCCTGCCGGCGAGGCGGTAGCGCACGCTGCCGTGGCGATCGGCGATCACGGCGTTGTTGACCGGCTCGACCCAGGCGTCGAGAGCGCGGTCGACGTCGTCGACGGTCCGCGAGCGCAGCAGGGGCAGCAGGGCGTTGAACCCGAGGTCGCCGAGCACCGTCGAGGCGCCGCGGAAGCTGAGCCCGTCGGTGAACACCGGCCCGCGCTCGGTGACCTCGACCTCGACCTCCACGTCCTCGCCGTCGCGGACGGCGATGGTCTCGGTCCACCGCCGCAGCACCGGGCCGGCGTCCTGCACGTCCTGGTAGTCGGCCATCGCGTTGGTGATCGCCCAGGCCACGTCGCCGGCATGGGCGAAGTGCTGCACGCCGGGCACCCCGGCGAAGGTGAACCCCGCGACGTCGAACTCGTCGCAGGCCAGCCGGATCTGGAGGTAGACGCCCGGCGACTCGATCGTCCGGTGCGGATCGCCGCCGATCAGCGGCAGCCCGCTCGCCGTGCGCCCGCCGCCGACCGCCCAGGCGTTGCTGCCGCTGGACACGGGTCCCTCGTGGGACAGCAGCGCGGCGTCGTCGCCCAGCACCTCTCGCGCCCGCCGCTCCCACATCTCGCTGCCGAGGCTGGCGAAGAGTAGGTGCTGGGCATGGAACGTCGCCAGCGGCATCCACTCCGGCCACGGCTGCGGCTCGATGCCGAGGGTCTTCAGCTCGGGCGCATCGGCGTGCAGGCCGGCGTTGACCCCCTCGACGTACGCCGCGACGAAGCCTGCGGTCTCGTCGTCGAGACGCTCGTGGGCCCGGCGGGCGGTGTCGATCATCAGCGACCGTCGGGCGAACCGGTCCCACGGCAGGCCCTCGACCCCGAACATCTCGGCGGTCGTGCCGGTCGCCCGGCGCCGCAGCCACTCCATCTGCCAGGCCCGGTCCCGCGCCACCACCTCGCCCTGGCCGCGAGCGAGGTCGAGCACGGTCGTGGCCCGGACGTGAGGGACGCCGTACGTGTCGCGGTAGATCCTGGCCATGGTCAGCAAACGCTAACCGGCAGCGGCTCGCGAGCTCAGGCCGGGATGTGCCCGAAGTCGCCGCGCTGGAAGGCCTGGTAGGCCTCGAGCACCTCGGACTTGGTGTTCATCACGAACGGACCCGCCCAAGCCAGCGGCTCCCTGATCGGCTGGCCGCCGACAACGACGACGTCGAGCTTCGGCGAGCGACTCTCCTGTGCCTTGTCTGCGGTGATGGTCAGGAAGTCGCCGGCGCCCATCACGGCCGACTGGCCGGTGCGGATCGGCTGAGCGTCCACGCCCCCGGCGCCCACCGAGCCGCTGCCGTTGAGCACGTAGACGAGAGCGTTGAAGTCGACGGGCCAGGGCAGCTCGAGACGAGCCCCGGGCTCGATGGTGGCGTGCACCAGCGACATCGGTGTGTACGTCGAGCCCGGTCCCGCGTGACCGTCGACGGTGCCGGCGATGACCCGGACCAGCGACCCGGCGTCGGCAGAGGTCAGCAGCTGCACCTCACCGGATCGGATGTCCTGGTACTTCGGCGCGTTCATCTTCGCGTCGCGCGGCAGGTTCACCCAGAGCTGGATGCCGTGGAACAGGCCGCCCTTCTCCACCAGCCACTCGGGCGGCGCCTCGATGTGCAGCAGGCCGGAGCCGGCCGTCATCCACTGGGTGTCGCCGTTGGTGATCGAGCCGCCACCGCCGTGGGAGTCCTGGTGGTCGAAGACGCCGTCGATGATGTAGGTGACGGTCTCGAACCCGCGGTGTGGGTGCCACGGCGTGCCCTTGGCCTCGCCGGGCGCGTACTCCACCTCGCCCATCTGGTCCATCATCACGAAGGGGTCGAGCTGCTGCAGGTCGATGCCGGCGAACGCGCGCCGCACCGGGAAGCCTTCGCCCTCGTAGCCCTGCGGTGCCGTGCTGACCTTCCAGACAGGTCGCGGCTGGTCGCCCAGTCCCGGCTCACGCAGGCGATCGAGGACCGTCAGGTCGTCAACGGTGATTGCGGGCATCGTGCCCACCTCCTTCGGAAGTCACTCGATCCAACGATAGTTGAATCCTTGATATTCCTGGAGCGAGCGCTTTCCCGGCCCGGTCGACCAGTCCCCCACCGTCCGTGGTCGCGCGCGCCGAGACCTTGACACCCATCGGAACCGCCACCAGCGCGGTCGGGCCGAGCTCACGTCGACCGCCCCCAGGACACTCGCGGCGATCTTGGTGCCGTAGGCGAAACCGCTCACCGGAGTAGCCAGCAAGGGGGTCGATGCTGACCAGCGAGTTGGTCGTGGACGCATGAGGGTCAGGAGGGCCGGACCCGGGTGACAGAGAGGAGGGAACGTTGCATC
>CAWJRK010000027.1:0-32721 GCA_963845215.1 uncultured Actinomycetota bacterium | reverse complement strand
CTCGACGAGGTCGTGGGTCGACAGCTGGCCTGACCGCTGGGGGGTCAGTCGGTGGGGGAGAGGCGGTCGTCGACGTGCTGGGTGAAGCGGGTCAGCGTGGCCCGGTGACCGGTCACGGCGTCGAGGAAGGCTCGGCCTCCGAGGCGCAGGGTCGTGACGGGCGTGAGCGCCGCGACGGTCGCAATGCGCGGGCTGTGGCGCAGGAGCGCGATCTCGCCGAAACCTTCTCCGGCTCCGAGGTGTTGCAGCAGCCGACCGGCCCGGGTGACCTCCGCCTGGCCACCGGTGATCAGGTGGTAGTCCAGCCCGGCCTCACCCTCGCTCATGATCGCCGTGCCTGGAGCGAACGAGCACCGCTCCGCAACGCCGGCGAGCGCCTCCAGCGCCGTCGCCGGCAGCTGATGGAGCAGCGGTGACGCCCGCAGGGCGGCGAGGGCGTCGCGGTGCCCGGGTGCCTCGCCGTCCAAGCGCAGCAGCAGTCCGGCGGTAGCGGCCACCGCGAGCGGCAGCAGGCAGGCCACTCCGATGAGCGCGGTGGAGGGTCCGCCGGCCGCGACCAGCACCGGCACGAGCAGCGAGCCCAGTGCCAAACCGCCCATCGTGCATCCCTCGACGACGCCGAAGGTGCGGGCCGCCGACTGCTGCGGCACCACCCGCAGCAGCAGGGTCCGGGTCGAGACGTCCAGAACCGCCCGGCCGCCGCCGACCACCATCACGGCCGCGACCGTGACGGCCAGTCCGGGCCCGGGAGCCGTGACTGCCAGCGCGGCGCCGGTCGCGATCGCTGCCACCACCACCGCCGGCGCGAGCCGTCGGCCCACCAGTCGAGCCGTGATCGGCGCGGAGAGCACGGCGCCGAGGCCGAAGACCATCTGGAGGTAGCCGGCCCAGCCTTCGCCCTGGCGCAGCACGTCGACCGCGAGCACCACGAACAACACGTCGAGAGCCGCCACGAGCACGCTGCCGACGGTGAGCAGGGAGACCAGTGGCCACACCGAACGCCACGGGGGTGGTACGGCGGCCGGTGGCGGCGCCGGTCCGGTCGGCCCGGGTGAGACGTCGGGAGTGGCTGCCCTGGTGGCGGTTGCGGCGTCGGCCGGGAGCGTGGAGACGAGTGAGGCGACGGCAAGAGCCGCAGTGCTGAGCAGCAGCCACCCGGCGCCTCCTCCGGTCAGCACCACCCCCGCGAGCAGGCCGGCGCCGACGACACCGGCGCTCTCTGCCCAACCCAGAGAAACGGATCCTGACGCGAGGTCGAGGGGATCGTCCACCAGCTCGGTCAGCACCCCGATCTGCGCGGGGCGAGGCACGACCATCGGGAGCGCCGAGGCGACGGCCGCTCCGTAAGTGAGAGCGGGCAGGTCCGCCAGCACACCCACGCCACAGCCGGCGAGGGTCAGGGCGAGGAAGGCGTAGCCGACCTGGAGCACGCGGGCGCCGCGGAGCCGCTCCGACCAGCGCGCCAGCACCGGCGCCGCCAGGGCAGCCGGTGCCAGCTGGGCAAGCGCGATCAGGCCCGCCTCGGTCGCCCCACCGCGTTCGTAGGCGTAGACCAGGACCGCGACCCAGGCGGCGTACTCGGCGACGATGAAAGCGCCGTAGCCGAGCACCAGCGCGGTCAGCCCGCGCACGGCTCGCACTCGTGCGATGACGCCTGCGCCGGCCATGTTCCGGACTCTAGAGTGAGTCCCGACCTCTTGGAGGGCGCATGGAGCAGGATCCGTTGGGCGTCGACCCCGACACGATGAGGCAGATCGGCCATCGCGTCGTCGACTGGCTGGTCGAGCGCGAGCAGCTCCGAGCCTCTGAGCCGGTGCTGCAGCGGGCGACGACCTCCGAGATGGCCGAGCGACTCGGCGTGCCGGCTCCCCTCGGTGGCAGCGATCTCGAGCTCGTGCTGAGAGAGCTCGACGAGGCAGTCCTGCCGTTCCGCAGCCGCATCGACCACCCGCGTTACCTGGCCTACGTGCCGGGCTCGAGCACCTGGCCGGGGGCGCTCGCCGACCTGATCGCCAGCACCTACAACATCGACGTCGGCAACTGGATGGAGTCGGCGGGTCCGAGCCAGCTCGAGCTCACGGTGCTCGACTGGTTCGCCTCCTGGATCGGCTATCCCGGCACCGCCGCCGGCGTGCTCGTCTCAGGAGGCTCGGCGGCGAACCTGACGGCCCTTGCCTGCGCACGGGAGTCGCTGGTGGGACAGATGCGCGAGGACCTCGTGGTCTACGTCTCCGACCAGGGCCACTCCTCGCTGGCCCGGGCGGCGCGCGTCCTGGGGTTCGGCCCCCACCAGGTGCGCGTGCTCCCCTCCGACAACGGCCGGATGCGCACCCGGGCCCTGACCGGCGCCGTACGCAACGACCTCGACGCCGGGCGACAGCCGCTGGCCGTGCTGGCTGCCGGCGGCACCACCAACACCGGGGCGGTCGACCCCCTGCCCGAGCTGTCGGAGATCTGTCGGGAGCACAGCCTGTGGCTGCACGTCGACGCCGCCTACGGTGGCTTCGCCACCATCACCGAGCGCGGCAGAGCGGCGTTCAGCGGCTTGGAACTGGCCGACTCGGTGACCCTCGACCCGCACAAGTGGCTCTACCAGCCGTTCGAGTGCGGTGCCGTGCTGGTGCGCGAGGGGCACCTGTTGCGGGAAGCGTTCGAGATTCATCCCGACTACCTCCAGGACTCCCGGTCGGACCGTGAGGTCAACATCGCCGACCAGGGCCTTCAGCTGACCCGCATGTCGCGCGCCCTGAAGGTCTGGGTGTCGCTGAAGTTCTTCGGGCTCGGCGCCTTCGTCGCTGCGGTCGACGCCTGTCTCGACCTGGCGGAGCGGGCGGAGCAGCACGTTGAGAGCAGCCCCGACCTGGAGCTGATGGCGCCCGCGACGCTCGGCATCGTCTGCTTCCGGCGGCATCCGGAGGGGGTCGACGACGAGACCGACCTCGAGCGGCTCAACCAGCGACTGGTCGCCGAGCTCGCGGCCAGTGGCTACGCGCTGATCTCATCGACCCGGCTGCAGGGCCGCTACGCGCTGCGGGTCTGCATCCTCAACCACGAGACCACCTGGGACGACGTGCGGGGGGTGCTGGACTGGCTCGCCCAGACCGTCGTCGACGGCGGCACGGGCACGCCCGCACCGGCGCCCGACCGGCCGGAGACGGCGGCGATCGCCGAAGGCTGGCCGAGCGCGCCGGCCGGGCTGCCGGCCGAGCTGCGGACCTTCCCGCTCCTGCTGGGGGTCGACGACGCGACGGCTCAGCGCGTCGCCACCCTCGGGCGCCAGCGCCTGGTCGCTGCCGGCCAGCCCGTCGTACGGCAGTGGGGCAGCGACCGCGAGTTCTTCCTCCTCCTCGAGGGCGAGGTCGAGGTCACGGTGGACGACAGTGCGGTGGCCACGATGCACGCGGGGGAGTTCTTCGGAGAGCTCGCGGCGTTCGACTGGGGAGCGGAGTTCTCCTACCCGCGGCTGGCGAGCGTCACGGCCAGCACCGACTGCCGGCTGCTGGTCCTGGCCGACGTGCAGCTGCGCGAGCTGATGGCCGAGCAGCCACTGGTGGACGCGCGGGTGCGGCAGCAGGCCGCGGTGCGGCTGCGCGGGGTCTGACGTTCCTCAGGCGGACCTGCCGATCCAGACGATTTCACCGTTGTGCCCTCACGGAACTCCCAGGGTGACCTCGCAGTCGAAGACCTCGTCCGCTCCTGGCCCGCCGTAGCACCGGTCGTTGAGGACGCCGTTGGGGACGCTGATGCCGTCGCCCTGCACGTTGTCGCCGAACATGGTGTCGTCGCCGGCCAGTCCCTGGATCTCGTCTCGCCCACCACCCGAGACGTTGCCCAGGTTTGCCGCGTTGTCGCCTACCAGGAACGTGTCGGCGCCCCTGCTGCCGGCGATCGTGTCCGACCCGGAGCCGGAGGCGTCGCCGAAATTGGGGGCCAGGCTGTCTCCGATGACCAAGCCGTCATCGGACTCCCCGTAGCGGAGCGTGTCGTTGCCGCCGCCGATCGCGTTGCCCTCCTGCTTGGCGTAGGAGTCGCCGATGACCTCCAGCAGGTTCGCGCCGGTGCCGGTGCCGCCGGTGATCTTGTCGTTGCCACCGCCGACCGCGTCGCCACCGAACTGGGCGGAGCTGTCGCCGATCAGCCGGTAGTCGTCGCCGGCCCCGCCGGTGATCACGTCCTGGCCACCGCCGGTCGCCCCGCCACTGAAGAGGGACGAGCTGTCGCCCACCACGATGTCCGCCCCCAGCCCGCCATCGATGGTGTCGTTGCCACCGCCGCTGGCGACCCCGGCGGCGAGGACCTGACTGTCGCCCACGATGTCGTCGTCGCCGGCGTCGCCGTACAACGTGTCGGCATAGCCACCGATGGCGTCGCCATCGGTGGCGTAGTTGTCGCCGGTGAGGTAGTCGTCGCCCGCGCCGCCGTGGATCACGTCCCGCCCGGACCCGGTGGCGTCCCCGACGTAGATCTCGATGTCGCCGGTCAACGAGTCGTCGCCCGCGCCGCCGTCCATGCGGTCGTTGCCGTCTCCGCCGATCAGGTAGTCATCGCCGCCGCGACCACAGATCACGTCGTCGCCACCACCGCCGTCGATGTCGTCGTCACCTTCGGTGCCGACGATCACGTCACGACCGGGTGTGCCTTCCGTCCCCACGACGGTCGCGGCCCGTCCGAAGCACAGTGGTGCGGCCGACGCAGGTGGCGCGACCAGCCACAGGCTTCCCGCTGTCCCGAGACTTGCGACGATCACCGCGTGGGTGAACCTGTTTCCCCAGGTCAACTCCATGGATCCCCCTTGAGCCGTTGGCTCAGGGTGATGCTCGGCGCCGTGCCCGTCAACGGTGGTACGGACCAGCGGGACGCAGAACGCCCCCGCCGGGATCCGGCGGGGGCGTCTGGGTTGCTCGTGGGCAGGGGCGGGGTCGAACCGCCGACCTTCCACTTTTCAGGCGGACGCTCGTACCAACTGAGCTACCTGCCCGAGCGACCGAAACCTTACCGGAGCCATCCCCGGGTCACGAAAGCGGCGGCCAGCGTCAAGACCCTAGAAGGCGGAAACCTGAGCCGGCGCTCGCTGCGGGCGACTGAGGGCGCGGACCAGGGCGGCCTGGCCGTGACGGCGTACCGCGACGCCACTCAGCAGGCCCAGGACGGGAGTGAAGGCATCGTCCGGGAACTCGGGAGTGGGCAGGTCGACGCTCGCAGCGAGGTCGTCGGAGTGGACGATGAGCTCCATCATCCGGGTGGTCAGGAAGTCATCCGTGGTGAGCGACCAGCCCTGCCACGAGATGTGCACGCGGTCGGGATCCCGCGGCGCGGCGAGCAGCGCCGGCAGGTTGCTCACGGCCTCGTGCGCGCCCGCCACCACGCTGTCCTGCCCGACCGAGGCCCGCTCGTCGCTGCTGCTGCGGATGCCGGCGTTGGCCTCGCTGTCGAGATCGGAGTTGGCCCACGCGGCCCGCTCGTAGTGCTCCAGCATCGCGATCGGCTCCAGTCCTCCGGGCTCCGCCTCGAGCAGGTTGACCGTGATCGAAGCCTGCGACACCAGATGCTGTGCCAGACCCCCGACGGTCATCCCGGCGCACGCGCTCTCGGAGTCCCAGGCAGCGCCGACCTCGGACGCGGTGGCCAGGTCGATGGCGATGCGGGCGGTCTCGACGAACGCAAGACGATGTGGCGTCATGACCACGAGGCTACGACGCGGTTTGGGCGGCTCCCAGCGCCACCCCTATGCTGTTCGGGCAGTTCCGGCCCCCATCGTCTAGCGGCCTAGGACGTCGCCCTTTCACGGCGGTAGCACGGGTTCGAATCCCGTTGGGGGTGCACAGATTTGCTTGGCAAGTCTTCCGGATGTCGAGGCCGGATGGCACTGTGACCCTCGTGAGCATGCTGGACAACCACCAAGATCTCGGCATCGACTACGGCTCCGGCCCCAGCCAGGTCGAGGTCTATGTCGACGGACGGGGGTGGATCTTCGGCGACCTGCGCATGCAGTGGCAGGCGGACGATGGGACGTGGTGGTGCGAGGTCATCCACCGGTCGGTCGAGGACGACGACGACGAGGTCGATGTATTTCCCGCCGACCGGATCCGTCGCTTCTCGGCAGGACTACCGGCCGCGGGTCATGTTGGCGTAGATCAGGACCACACACGCCGATAGCAAGGCGAGCAGCACCATGGCACCGATGAGAGTTCTGGCCGTGTTGGTATCCCGAGACTGGCGGGCCGGCGGATAGTAGGCCCGAGACGACTTCGCTGGATCGGGTCTTTCGGCGGAATCGGGCGAGTCCATGCCGAAAGGTTGCGGGGGCGGCTGATCGGGCATCTGAACTCACCTGTTGGCGCGCGTAGCAATTTCGGGGCTTCCACCATGACACAGGAGTCAAGAGTTGCCGGCCTTCGACTAGCCGCGCTCGATGCTCATCACGACCAGCACGAGTGCCACCACGAACATCAACAGGAGCACGAGAATGCTGCCGTAGACCCTCGCCCGCGACCGAGCAAACCGGCTTCGTCTGGGCTGCGCGTAGTAGGCCCTGGGTTGTTGCCCGTCCTGATCATCAGGCGGCTTGGGAGGGTCCATACCGAACGGTTGCGGGGGCGGCACGTTCTCGTCAGACATAGACCTCGAGCTCTAGTCAGAGTGGCGTACAGGTGACGTCAACGATGACATGCCGATCAAGCTGGGGGGTGCTTGGCCGTGGATGCTCCACGACCCGTTGAGGATGCCGGTCGGGTGCCGACCCGGATTGGGAGTCGCCGCCGACGATGGGTTAGAGTCACGACCGCTTCACCAGAACGTATGCACCACATCCTGGCCCCGTAGCGCAGTTGGTTAGCGCGCCGCCCTGTCACGGCGGAGGCCGCGGGTTCGAGTCCCGTCGGGGTCGCTCAGCATCACACCACCGCTCCAGATCACGCATCTGGAGCGTTTGTGATTTTCACGCCCCTACGCCTGAGCTTGCGAAGGCGTAGATCGGGGTGGGCGACCCGTATCGAGATCAGGCCGTCACAATGGGCCGGTGCCGATCGAGATGAGCGCCGACCGCTTCGACGCGCTGGTCGACCAGGCCCTCGACGGGATCCCCGACGAGCTCGCCTCGCTGGTCCGCAACGTCGTGGTGCTGGTCGAGGACCAGCCGCCGCTCGACGAGCCCGACGACCTGCTCGGGCTCTACGAGGGAGTGGCCCTGACCGAGCGCACCGGCATGCCCGAGGTGTTCGAGATGCCAGACCGGATCTTCATCTTCCGCGGCCCGCTCCTCGCCTACTGCGAGACCGAGGACGAGCTGGTCGAGGAGGTGCGGATCACCGTGGTGCACGAGGTGGCGCACCACTTCGGCATCGACGACGACCGCCTCCACGACCTGGGCTACGCCTAAGCCAGGACGAACCCGAGCGCGCAGGCGCCGAGTGCCAGCCCCAGCGTGAGCGTGGCGTACGCCGCCCCTCGCCTCCGGCCGAGCTCCGCGGTCTGCACCGCGAAGGACGAGTACGTCGTCAGGGCACCGCAGAAGCCGACCCCGACCAGCGCCAGCTCCTCGCCGTCGAGCGACCAGCCGCTGCACAGGCCCAGCACGAACGACCCCGCGACGTTGACCAGCAGCGTGCCCCACGGCCAGTCGTCATCGAGCCACCAGGCGACGACGAACCGCAGCGGCGCGCCCACCACCGCACCGAGCACCACCAGGAGCGCGCTCACGTGTCCGCCACCTCGTTGACCAGGAACACCCGCTGGCGCACCAGCACCACGCCGATCACGCAGCAGAGCACCGACCCCACCAGGTACGCCGCCGCCAGCAGCGGGTCGCCGCGGTCGAGCAACGACCGGGTCTGCTCCGAGGCGGCGGACATGGTGGTGAAGCCGCCGAGCAGGCCGGGGCCCAGCATCGCGGCCCAGGCCGCCGACGTACGGACCAGGCGGACGCCGGCCAGGCCGGCCAGGGCCGCCGACCCGGCGAGGTTGATCGCGAAGGTGGTCCACGGGATGCCGTCGCCGTCGGGCACCCACGAGGTCAACGCGAAACGGAGCAGGGCCCCGACCGCCCCGCCGACCGCCACTGCGGCCAGCACCCGGGGGCTGGGGGTCACGAGACGCTGGTGCGGGGGAGGGCGGGTGCGTCGGCCGACGCCCAGGCGATCGGGAGCTGCACCGGCGCTCTGACGGACGACCTCGCCCAGGAACCACTTCTGGAAGACGATCTGCTCGGGACTGCGGGCCAGCGACAGCAGTCGCTCCTCGCGGCAGAAGGCGTCGGCGAGGTCGAGCAGCTCGATGAGGCGCTCGACCTTGGCGGCGTCCGCTCGCCGCATCGCGACATCGAGGTCGAGGTGGGTCTCGCCGGCCGCGTCGGCGGCGTCGACCTGCTCGGCGCCGAGGTCGTGGCGCAGCGGCTTCTCCAACGTGCCGAACAGGTCGGAGAGGCTTTTGGCGAGCGGGTACTCCTGCTCGTGGGCCAGCGCCAGCAGGCGCACCTCGCGGCGCAGCTCGCGGTAGTGCCGCTGGAAGGCGGTGTACGCCGCCACCGGCACGTTGCGGATGTCCAGCGCCACGGCGTCGCCACCGGCCACCGCGCTCGGGTCGTCGACGGCGACGCCGGTGATCACGCCCTCGCTGCCCCTGTCGGAGAAGTGGGCAGCCGGCGTGAACCACACGACCTTGCCGTCCTCCTCGATCTCGGCGCCCCAGGCATCGGAGGCGCGGGCCACGATGTTGAGGCCGCGGCCGAAGGTGAGCAGCTCGGCGTCCTGATCGTCGTGGTCGATCGGCTCCGGGAGGATCGGCTTGTCGGTGGACCGGTCGCGCACCTCCACCCGCGGGTGCTCCCGGGTGCCGCGCACGGCGACGTAGATGGGCGGGACACCGTGGAGCAGCGCGTTGGTGACCAGCTCGGAGACGCCCAGCTCGGCGCACTCGGTCAGATCGTTGCGGTTGATGTCGGCGAATGTCGCCGAAACCCAGCGGCGTGCATCCTGCACACCACGGGGTCCAGAGCCCAAGGACAGGGCTGGCCGGTTCAGCGGCACGAGCTGCCTCCGACTGGTAACAACGCTTTTCGGATCAAGTCAGTCCATTCTCGGCCGGTTTACCCACCCGAATCGGGAACCAAACACGTTCTGAGTGAACTTTCTATCTAACTGCCGTCCACCCCGTCAGTCACGTGTGACGCACGAGACGAGCACCCGGATTGGGTGTGGCGGTACCCACCACCGGACAATGGGAACCAGGAGAGCACCCCACATCCGACCACGGAGGTCCTCGATGACCGAGCCGACAGCCACCCCCACTGCCCCTCCGAACGCCGCGCCAGGCGCTACGCCCGACCGGCACCAGGTGGTCGTGGTCGGGTCCGGGTTCGGAGGGCTGTTCGGCACCAAGGCGCTCCGTCGCGCGGACGTCGAGGTGACCATGGTCGCGAAGACCACCCACCACCTCTTCCAGCCGCTGCTCTACCAGGTGGCGACCGGCATCCTCTCCGAAGGCGAGATCGCGCCGCCGACCCGCGAGGTGCTCAGCGGGCAGAAGAACGCCCGCGTGCTGCTCGGCGAGGTCACCGCGGTCGACCTGTCCGCCCGCACCGTCACCTCCCACGTGCTCGGCCGCGAGACCGTCGTCTCCTACGACTCCCTGATCGTCGCCGCCGGCGCCGGCCAGTCCTACTTCGGCAACGACCGCTTCGCGGAGTTCGCTCCCGGCATGAAGTCGATCGACGACGCCCTGGAGCTGCGCGGCCGGATCTTCGGCGCCTTCGAGATGGCCGAGATCGGCGCCACCCGTGGCGACAACGTCGACCACCTGCTCACCTTCGTCGTCGTCGGTGCCGGGCCGACCGGCGTCGAGATGGCCGGGCAGATCGCCGAGCTCGCCCACCGCACGCTCAAGCGCGACTTCCGCGCGATCAACACCCACACCGCGCGCGTCGTGCTCGTCGATGCCGCACCGCAGGTGCTGCCGCCGTTCGGGGCCAAGCTCGGGGCCTGGACCGCCAAGCGGCTCCAGGAGCTCGGGGTCGAGGTGATGCTGGGCGCGATGGTCACCGACGTCGACGAGCGCGGGCTCGAGGTCAAGCACAAGGACGGCCGGGTCGAGCGGATCGACGCCGTCACCAAGGTCTGGGCTGCCGGCGTACAGGCCAGCGAGCTGGGCAGGACCCTGGCGGAGCAGACCGGAGCCCCGCTGGACCGTTCGGGGCGGATCGGCGTCAACCCCGACCTGACCCTGCCGGGCTATCCCGAGGTCTTCGTGGTCGGCGACATGATCGCGCTCGACAACCTGCCCGGCGTCGCGCAGGTGGCGATCCAGGGCGCCAAGTACGCCGCCAAGGAGATCGACGGCCGCCTCAAGGGCAAGCCGGCCCAGAAACCGTTCAAGTACTTCGACAAGGGCTCGATGGCGACCATCAGCCGGTTCCGCGCGGTCGCGATGATCGGCAAGCTGCGGGTGACCGGTGTGATCGCGTGGCTGATGTGGCTCGCCGTGCACCTCTTCTACATCACCGGCTTCAAGAACCGCGTCACCGCCGTCATGCACTGGTTCATCTCGTTCCTGGGTCGCGGCCGTTCGGAACGCACCGCCACCGAGCAGCAGATCTTCGCGCGCAGCGCGCTGGCGCGGCTCAAGCGCGGCGCGACCGACCTGGTCTCCGCCCCCGGCGAGTACGACGACGCGGTCGAAGCCCGGCGCCGGGAGCTCGAGGAGCAGGCCCTCGAGGAGGCCCGGCTCACCGACGACGGCGTCCGCGGTGTCAAGGTCGGCCTGTAGGCGGGTCGTCCAGCAAGCGGCGTCGTCGAGACCCCGGAGCCGATCTACCCAACGCGATGGGTCTAGTTGGCGTGTGAGCTTGGGGTCTCGACGACGGCCTCGCCCAGGGGCTCGGCCTGCTCGACCAACGAAAGAATTCGTTGGTCGAGCAGCGGGAGCGAGGGACGAGCGACCGCGTCGTCGAGACCTCGGAGCCGATCTACCCAAAGCGATGGGTCTCGACGACGGCCTCGCCCAGGGGCTCGGCCTGCTCGACCAACGAAAGAATTCGTTGGTCGAGCAGCGGGAGCGAGGGACGAGCGACCGCGTCGTCGAGACCCCGGAGCCGATCTACCCAACGCGATGCGGCCACGGCTACTCGAAGTAGCGCGGCGTCTCTTCGCGATCCTTCATCAGTTCCCGCGCCCACTTGGGCATGATGAACAGCCCTTCGGCCTCCACCGTGACGCCGTCGGGCCCGATGATGTGGCCCTTGGCCCAGGTCTTGATGCCGGCGCTGCGCTCGATCCACGCCTCGGCCCGCAGGTCGCCCAGCGGCGTGCCCTGCTTGTAGGTCAGCGTGAGCGTGGCGGTCATGCCGGGCCGCCCACCGGCGCCGGCTGACTCGCCGAGCATCTGGTCGAGGATCATCGACGACACCCCGCCGTGCACCAGCCCGGGCGGGCCCTCGTAGGCAGCCCCGAGGTGGAAGTCGGACCAGACATTGCCGTCGGCGGCCTCGGAGTGCTCGATCACCAAGGGCGGAGCGGCAGCGTTGCGCAGGCCGACCACGGTGTTGCCCCAGGGCCGGCCGCGGCCGGTCTGGCTGAACCGGACGCCGTACGCCCCGTCCAGCTGCTCCTTGCGCAGCCGCTCGGTGATCGCCTCGATCTCCGCGTGCGCCGCCCGGATCTCGTCGGCGTCGACGGTGGTGCGGATGGTCGCGTCGAGCAGCTCCCGCACCGACTGGGTGAACGGCCCGTACAGCGCGCGCTGCCGCTCGAGCTCCTCGGGCGAGATGTCGTCCTGGACGTAACCGGGCATGCCGCCACTCTAGAACACGTTCTAGTCCGCGCGGCTGATGGAATGGGTGCATGACCCGCCTGCACCTCCCGGACATCGCTCTCAGCCGGAGCTGGCAGTCCGCCATGCTCGACTTCGGCGACGAGGTCGTGCACGGATCCGGCGTGTGGCACCGCTCGGAGGACCGGCGGCTCGACTACACCGCGGAGGCGTGCAAGGTCTTCGTCGACCAGCTGCTGGAGTACGCCGACCCCGAACAGGGTGCTGCCCGAGGGCATGGTGCACTGCGACTACTACTGGATCGTCGACTCCGGGCCCGACGAGACCGAGCGAGGTGGTCGGCTTCCTCGCCCTCCGCCACGAGCTCAATGCGTTCCTGCTGGAGGAGGGTGGGCACATCGGCTACGCCATCCGGCCGGGCCGGCGCCGCCAGGGCCACGCGACCCGGGCGCTCGGTCTCGCGCTACGCCGGTCGGCCGCGCTCGGGCTCGATCGAGTGCTGGTGACCTGCGACGAGGACAACCGGCCGTCAGCGGCGACGATCGTGGCCAATGGCGGCGTCCTGGAGGACGTCCGCAAGGGCAAGCAGCGCTACTGGATCGACACCGCTCGCTGAGTCACGCCTGGGGCTGGTAGCGCTCCAGCACGTCCATGAAGGCCTGGGCGTCGACCATGGTCGGGTCGACCACGAACGGTGGCAGCGTGCCGCGGCCGAACAGCACCCGCCAGTCGCGCCGGCCGGGGGTGCCCTGCACCTCGATCGGCGTGTAGTGGCTGGATAGGTCGAACTTCAGGTGGAGCCCGCCCTGCCTGACCTCGAGCAGCCCGCCTTTGACGGTCATCAGGGTCAACGGGCTGGCGGCCCGGACACCCCAGGTGACGAGCAGCAGGACGCCGAGGGTCGCGGCGATGCCGATGCTCACGGGCGTGGGTTCGTTGTACGCGCGGAGGCCGACGCCGGCGGTCGCGAGCAGCACGAGCACCAGCACCGTGCCCATCAGCTGCCGGGCGCCCTTCTTCGGCGAGAAGTCCACGGTGGTGGGCTCGCCGGTGACCTCCGCCATCCGCCGGGTCTGCGCCGGAGCCGGCTCAGGAAGCTCGGGAGTGGGATCGAAGGTCGGCCTGGGTCGCTGCGCCGCCGGCAGCGGCGTCGGCGGCGCAACGACGGGCGGGGCGGCCACGACCGGTGCTGGCCGGGTCGTGGCCGGGGATGAGCGCAGGATCCCGAGAATGTCCTCGCCGGCCTGGCGGCCGTCGGGCCGCGACAGCGCGTCGGCCACCCGCTCGCTCGTGGCCGAGACCATGCCGGACGTGACGGGCGGCGTAGCGCGACGGCGGCCCTCTGGCTGCTCTGCAGTGTCTGGACGCGTTGCGGCGTCGTCGTATGTGCTCAAGTCACCCTCCCCGGCTCCCTACCCCCAATCTAGCCCCAGCCTGGGAGAGGCGTGGTCAAACGCTCCTAGCCGTCGGCGAGCCAGCCGCGCAGCCCGGTCAGGGTCTGGCGCCCGACGGCGCTGGCGAGGCCCTCGGCCAGGTCGGTGACGGAGACACCGGACAGCGAGGTGCGCCAGGCGTGCTCGGCGTCGGCCATCGCCTTGGCGATGACGCACGGTCGTCGGCAGACCTCCTTCGAGGCGGGCATCGGCCCTCGCTGGCGGATCTCGGTGCAGCGGAACGCCGGCTCGGCCCCCTCGATGGCCTGCACGATCTCCAGCACGCTGATGTCGTCGGCTTCCCTGGTCAGCAGGTAGCCGCCGTCGCGGCCCTCGGTGGAGCTGACCAGCCCGGCCCGCGACAGGGCCTGGAGGTTCTTGGCGAGGTAGCTGCGCGAGACGTCGTGGAACTCGGCGAGCCGGGCAGCGGGCACCGGCCCCTCGGCCTGGCTGAGCACCAGACAGCTGTGGATGGCCCACTCGACTCCGGCCGACATCTTCATGGGGCCAGGATACCCGGATTCCGCATGTCCGAGTTCTTTGGTAGTATCGCGGATACAAGTTATCCGAGTTAAGGAGCACATCATGCGTATCGCAGTTGCCGGCTCGACCGGCATGGTCGGCACCCTTCTCGTCGAAGCGGCCGAGGCCGCCGGGCACACCGTCGTACCGCTGACGCGGGCGGCCGGCATCGACCTCACCGACCCGGTCGGACTCGACGGGGCGCTGGCCGGGGTCGACGTGGTCGTCGACGTGACCAACCAGGTCGACTACGCCAAGGCCGCGGAGTTCTTCGAGACCGTCGGCACCAACCTCGGTGACGCGGCCACCCGCGCCGGCGTCGCGCGCACCGTCGTGCTGTCGATCATCGGCCTCGAGCTGGTGCCTGAGCACCCCTACTACGTGGCCAAGGTGGCGCACGAGCGCGCGCACCGCGACCACTCACCCGGTCTGCGCATCCTGCGGGCGGCGCAGTTCCACGACTTCCCCGGCCAGGCGATCGGGTGGGGGCGCGACGGCACCACGACCACGGTCGACGACATGCTGTCCCAGCCCGTCGACGTCGTGGAGGTGGCCCGGGTGCTGCTCGAGGTGGCGAGCGGCGAACGTGACGGGGACCTGGTGGAGATCGCCGGCCCGCGGACCGAGCAGATCGCCGAGCTGGCCCGCAAGGTCGTGGCCCGCCGGGGCGAGGACCTGACGGTGGTCGCGCGCGAGGCGTACGAGCCCATCAGGAACGGCGCGCTGCTGCCCGGCCCCGGAGCGGTCATCGCCGGTCCCACGTTCGACGACTGGTTGGCGGCCCAGCCGGCGTGACGCCGATACGCTCCCGACGTGCACCACATCGGCATCGACCTCGCGTGGGGAGAGCGGCGGCCCACGGGCGTCGCGGTCCTCGACGAGGGCGGCCGGTTGGTGCACGTCGCGACGGTGGGCAGTGACGACGAGATCGTCGAGTCGCTGGCGGCGTACACCGAGGGTCCGTGTGTGGTCGGCATCGACGCCCCGCTGATCGTCACCAATGCCACCGGGTCGCGGCCGGCGGAGAAGGCGTTGGCCGCCGACTTCCGCAGCTACGAGGCCGCGCCGCACCCGTCCAACACCGGCAAGCCGGAGTTCGCCGACGGCACCCGCGGCGCCCGGCTGTGTCATCGCCTCGGCCTCGACATGAACCCGCGGTCGGGCCGTGAGCGGCGCGCGATCGAGGTCTACCCGCACCCGGCGACGGTGGTGCTCTTCGGGCTGCCGCGCACGCTGAAGTACAAGCAGAAGCAGGGCCGCGACGTAGAGCTGCTGCGCCGCGAGCTGCTCACCCTGGTCGGCCTGCTGGAGACGATCGTCGAGACCGGCCCCACGTGGGAGGTGCTGCGTGGACTGGTGGAAGCGGCCAGCCGGAAGAGCGAGCTGCGCGTCGTCGAGGACCAGGTCGACGCGGTGCTGTGTGCCTACGTCGCGCGGATGTCGGACCTCGAGCCGGGCAAGCTGACGACGTACGGCGATCTCGAGACCGGCTACATCGTCACCCCGACGCTGCCGGCGGACCTGCCGGACGATCCGGTGCGCCGGGCGGTGCAGGACTACGCCGTGCAGCAGCCGGCGCTGATCGAGGCCGGCGAGCAGGCGATCGCGCGGGTCACCTCCATCCTCGACGAGGCCGGCATCAACTACCTGAGCGTCACCGGCCGCACCAAGAGCGTGCCGAGCTTCGCCGAGAAGGCGTCGCGCACGCTCGAGGGCGAGCTGCGCTATCCCGACCCGCTGCGCGACATCACCGACCAGATCGGCGTCCGGATCATCACCTACGTGCACAGCGACGTGGCGGCGGTGGCCGAACTGCTGGGCGATCAGGTGATGGTGCACGACGACCGCGACCTCGGTGAGGAGACCGCCAGCGAGGGCCGGTTCGGCTACGCCAGCCGCCACCTGCTGATCGGGCTCGACCAGGGCCGCCGCGCATCGGTGCAGATCCGGACCGTGCTGCAGCACGCATGGGCGGAGTTCGAGCACGACATCCGCTACAAGGGCACGGTGCCCGCCGAGCACGCGCCCGACTTCGACCGCCGCTTCACCCTCGCGGCGGGCCTGCTCGAGCTGGCCGATCGCGAGTTCTCCTCGATCCGCGAGGCACTGCGCCCCCACGCTCCCGGGCCGGCCGAGCCGAGCGACGACCCGCGGCTGGACCCGCGCGAGCTGGCGGCGTTCCTCGCCGGGCAGTATGCCGACGCGGGCTGGTCGCGCACCGACCACTACGCCTGGATCTCGGGACTTCTGCTCGAGCTCGGCATCACCTCCCTCGACGAGCTGAGCGAGGCGCTGCGCGCCACCGACGACCTGGCGCTCAACGAGCGGATGGACTACCGCTACCCGCCAGGAGCCGTCCGCCGCCTCGACGACGCCCTGCTGGCGGCGTTCGGCGAGCGCTACGTCGCCCTGCATGGCAACGAGCACCGGGTGCCCCTGCTGAACCAGCGGCTGGCCAAGATCCGCGACGGCCAGTAGCGCTAACGTCGGCTCATGAGAGCCGTGGTGTGCCAGGACACGAAGCTGCGCGTCGCCGACCTGCCCGCGCCGGTGCCGGGTAAGGGCCAGGCCCTGCTCGACGTGGTGGCGTGCGGGATCTGCGGCTCGGACCTCCATGCCCGCATGCACTCCGACGAGCTGGCCGATGCCGCCGCCGCGGCGGGCTACGACGGGGTGATGCGCCCCGAGCACCAGGTCGTGCTCGGCCACGAGTTCTGCGGCACGGTCGCCGACTACGGCCCGAAGACCCGCGGCTCGGTGAAGCCGGGCACGCCCGTGGTCGCCTTCCCGCTGCTGCGCCACGGCGGCAAGGTGCATCCGCTGGGCCTGTGCGAGACGGCTCCGGGCGCCTACGCCGAGCAGGTCCTGGTCGAGCAGTCGCTGATGCTCGAGGTGCCCAACGGGCTGGCCCCCACGACGGCCGCCCTGACCGAGCCGATGGCCGTGGCCCTGCACGCCGTACGCCGCGGCGAGGTCGGGAAGCGCCAGGTCGCCTACGTGATCGGCTGCGGGCCGATCGGCCTCGGGGTGATCGCGATGCTCAAGGCGTCCGGCGTACGCCGGGTGGTGGCGAGTGACTTCTCGCCCGGCCGCCGCGCGCTGGCCACCGCGATGGGCGCCGACGTCGTGGTCGACCCGGGCACGGCATCGCCGTACTCCTCCTTCAGTGACAAGTTCGTGTCTGCCGAGGGACTCATGGACCTCGCCGTCGGCGCGATGGAGAAGCTGCGGGCGGTGCCGATGCTGCCGTGGTGGCAGGTGCTGCGCGCCGCCGACGCGGTGGGCGCCTCCCCGTCGGGGCCGGTGGTCTTCGAGTGCGTGGGGGTGCCGGGCGTGATCGACGACGTGATCGCCAGCGCGCCGATCTACACCCGCGTGGTCGTCGTGGGCGTCTGCATGGGCGATGACCAGATCCGCCCGTCGATCGCGATCAACAAGGAGATCGACCTGAGGTTCGTGCTCGGCTACACGCCGCAGGAGTTCCGCGAGGCGCTGCACCTGCTGGCCGACGGCAAGGTCGACCCCACCCCGCTGATCACGGGGTCCGTGGGGCTCGACGGGGTGGCCGGTGCTTTCGACGCGCTCGCCGATCCTGAGGCGCACGCCAAGATCCTGGTCGAGCCGAGGTTCTAGCTCAACACTCTGAGCAAACCCTCCTGCACGGTCGTCGCGCACAGCCGCCCTGCGCGGTCGAAGATCTCGCCGGTGCAGAGCGCCCGGCCGCCGCCGGCCCACGGGCTCTTCTGCTCGTAGAGGAACCAGCTGTCGATCGCCAGCGGCGCGTGGAACCAGATGGTGTGGTTGATCGTGGCGAACTGCAGTTGCCCGCCCTGGAACGTCAGCTGGTGCGGCCCGAGTGCGGCAGACAGCAGGAGGAGGTCGGAGACGAAGGCCAGAGCACCGGCCTGCGCGAGCTCGCCGTGGTCGATGGGCTGCCGTGCGCGTAGCCAGACCCGCTGCTGTGGAGATGCCTTCACGCCGCGGGTGGCGGCGGCCCGGGCGGGCAGCTCGGGAAACCTCGCCTCGATGTCGGCAGCCTCCGACAGCCAGCCGAACCACACCAGGTTGTCCGGGTCGTCGGCGAACATCTCCTCCGCCGACTGCAGGTCCTCGGGCGGCGGTGCGGTCATGGCCGGCAGCTGGTGCTCGAGCCCGGCCTCGGGCGTCTGGAAGGTCGCGGTCATGGTGAAGATGACGCGGTCGCGCTGGCTCGACTCGACGCGCCGGGTGGTGAAGCTGCCGCCGTCGCGCACCTCGTCGACCTCGTGCTCGACCGCCAGCTGCGGGTCGCCCGGCAGCAGGAAGTGCATGTGGGCGGAGTGGATGTGCCGCTCCGGGTCGACCGTGTGACCGGCGGCCAGCACGGCCTGGCCGGCCACCTCGCCGCCGTACAGACGGGTGAGCGGGGTGTCGTGTACGCCGCCACGGAACCGGAGCGGGCCGACCTGCTCGAGCGCGATGCGTCGGGAGATCGAGGGCACGTGGGTCACGCGCCGATGCTCCCATTCCGGCGGCCTGCCCGGACGGTACGTTCTCTCCATGAGCGAGGCAGTCCTGGTCGAGGCACGTGACGGCGTACAGATCATCACCATCAACCGGCCCGAGGCCAAGAACGCCCTCAACGGCGACGTGGCCCGCGGGATCGCGGCGGCCGTCGACGAGCTGGACGGCAACGACGACCTGCGGGTCGGGGTGCTCACCGGCGCCGGAGGCACGTTCTCGGCCGGTATGGACCTCAAGGCGTTCCTCACCGGAGACGTGCCGCTGGTCGAGGGGCGGGGCCTGGGCGGCATCACCGAGGCGCCGCCGCGCAAGCCGCTGATCGGCGCAGTCGAGGGCTGGGCGGTCGCCGGTGGCTTCGAGCTGCTGCTGGCCTGTGATCTCGTGGTCGCCTCGGAGAGCGCGAAGCTCGGAGTGCCCGAGGTGAAGCGGGCGCTGGTGGCCGGCGCCGGCGCGGCGCTCCTGCTCGCGCAGCGGATCCCACAGGCGGTCGCGCTCGAGATGCTGCTGACCGGAGAGCCGATCACCGCCCAGCGAGCCGCCGACCTGGGCCTGGTCAACCGGCTGACCCCCGAGGGTGGCGCGCTCGACGGGGCCCTCGAACTCGCCGCGACGATCGCGGCCAACGGACCCCTCGCGGTGGCGATCACCAAGCAGATCGCGCGCTCCGGCCGCGACTGGACCCTCGAGGAGGGGTGGCGGAAGCAGGGTGAGCTGATGGCGCCGGTGTTCGTCTCCGAGGACGCAATGGAGGGCGCCACCGCCTTCGCCGAGAAGCGTCCGCCCGTGTGGAAGGGCCGCTGACCAGGTGCGTGGATTTCCTCGGGGCTGACCGCGCTCCTCGCTGCTCTGATCCTGCCCGTGGCGATCACTGCCGTCTGGACTGCCGAACGCGTGACCGACACCGACGGCTACGTCGGTGCGGTCGGCCCGCTCGCCGACGACGAGAAGGTGCAGGACGCCCTGATCGACCGTCTGGAGGCGCACGCCGCCGACGTGATCGGCCTCGAGCAGCTCCCGGCTGCGGGGCAGGCGACCGCTCGTGCCGCCACTCCGGACAGCAGTGAGGGCCGTCGTGACCAACTCGTCCTTCCGGCCGATCTGGGAGGCTGCCAACCGCCAGGGCCACGCTGAGCTGCTCCGGACGCTGGAGGCCGACCGGGCCGGCGAGGTCCGGCCGCTCGACCTCGCCGCCATGGTCGAGGCCGTGCTCGATGCCATCCGGGCGCAGGGGCTGCCGATCCAGGACGTGGCGCCACCCGGCGTGGTCTTCACCCCCGACAGCCGTCAGCTACGCGCGGCCCAGGAGGGCTACCAGGCGCTCGACGCTGCCCGCATCGTGCTGCCGATCGCGTTTGTCGTGCTGGTGGCGATCACCCTGCTCGTCGCCCAGCGACGGCTCCGGGCGCTCGCGATCCTGGCCGGCGCCTCGCTGGTCACCGCCGCCCTGCTCTGGCCGGTGCTCTCGGCGGTGCGATCCGCCGCGCTCGACTCCGTGCCTAGTGCCGATCGCGACCTCGCCACCTCGGTCTATGACGCCGTGACCAACAGCCTCGAGCGCTCTGTGCTGGTGGCCGTGCTGCTCGCGGCAGCGGCGCTGATCGTGACGCTCGTGCTCTCCGCCGTGGGCGCTAAGATCAGCGCGAACCTGACCAACAGAGCGCGGTGGTCGCTGTTGAGACCGGGGATCGTGCGCTGGTCGAGGAAGCGCAGGCGCTCCTGGCGCACGTCCTTGCGGGCGGCGTACACGTAGTCGATCTGGCGTCCGCTGATCGGGTGGGTCGCGGAGATGTTCCTGCCGAGCACGGAGTACGACGACACGGCCCGGCCCGCGAACATCCGGGACAGCCCGCCGTGGGGGCGTTCGCGCGACTCGGCGCGGGCGTCGACGTTGTAGTCGCCGGTGCCGATCACCCATCGTCCGGGCGCCTTGTCCCACATCCGTGCGAAGCGGGACAGCTGCACCCGGGCCCGCGCCGAGTTGTAGGTCGGGCGCCAGTGGCCGGGGTTGTCGAGGTTCTCGATCGCCTGCGGCAGGTGGGTGTTGAGCACCGAGATCAGCTCGCCGGTGTTGCGGTCGCGCAGCGTCACCCGGATCGCCCAGCGGTCGCCGAACGGGTAGCGGCCGGCCTCGTCGGACACGCCGCGCGCGACCAGGCGCTGGTCGGCGCCCACGAACTTGAACTCCGAACGCCGCCACGACACGGCCAGCTCCTTGGCTCCCTTCGGGAAGCGCTTGGTCGTCCAGCCGGCCGGCTGCAACGCCGCGTACACCGGTGCGCTGTCCCAGCCTTCCTGCCAGCCGATGATGTCGATGGCCGGATTGCGGGCCAGGGTGCGCGCGTCGGACAACATCTGCGAGGTCGTGAGCTGCCGGAAGACGTTGAACGTCGCCACCCCGACCACCTGCCTGGGGATCGGCTTGATCGGTGCGGAGCGCTTGGGTGTGCCCTGGTCGGGGACGGCGGCGTCGTCAGCGCGCAGGAAGCCGTCGGTCCGGGTCGGCGTGCCTGACGAGAGCTGGACCTGGCCCTGCGGTTCGCCGGCGCTGGCGTCGTCGGAGGAGCCCACCAGAGGGGCGATCGCGAAGCCGAGCACCGTCACGGCGATCAGCAACAGCGGCGGCCCCGTCCAGGGGCCGCGCACGGCTGAGCCCACGGTCCCCCTCCTTCGGTGGCATCGCTTGCGCTGTCACGCTAGTGGCGCGTGGGGCGATCATCGGGGATTGCGGCGCCGTGTCGGGCCCGCCCACCGAGGGTCAATGCCCGAACGGCCATGCCGTCATCCCTCACAGTGACCAGGCCCGGGAGCCGTCCGGCCACCATCCACACCCAGTACTCCAGGGTGACGCGCGGGCGTGGCATGGACGTTATGGTGAAGAAGCCGAGGAAGTCGTCGACGTTGCGTTCACTTCGTCAGTCCGAGGTGAACAGCTACTCCAACGACCGACCGGTGCGAGTCGGCAGTAAGGCCCCATGTCTTCTCTCGGAACAGTCCTGGCCGCGCCCGCTGACGCCTGCGCCTCGCCGCACCGGCCCAGCCTGGTGATGGTGATCCGCCGCGTGTCGCTGAGCCTGCTGATCGCGTGCATCATCCCGGCCACGCTGTTCTACGTCGCCCTGCAGGTCTGGGGCGTGTGGACGGCGATCATCTCCGCGCTGGTGTGGTCCTACGGCGCGATCGCGTGGCGCAAGGTGACGCGCCGGCGTACGTCGGGGCTGTTGATCCTGACCGCGGTCCTGCTGACCGGGCGCACGGCGATCTCGCTGGTCGCCGACAGCACGTTCCTCTACTTCCTGCAGCCGATCATCAGCGACGGCATCGTTGCCACCGCGTTCCTGCTGTCGCTGGCCTCGGCCCGCCCGCTGGTTGCGCGGCTGGCCGGCGACTTCTACCCGATGGACCACGAGCTGCACCTGCGCCCGCGGATCCAGCGCCTCTTCTGGTGGCTCACCGCCATGTGGGCCGCGATCTGCGTCGGCCGCGCCCTGACGAGCCTCTGGCTGCTGAACTCGCAGTCGCTCGAGACCTTCGTGCTGGTCAAGAGCATCTTCATGCTGACCTGCAACGTCGTCGCTGTCGCGGTGACGATCGGCGCTTCCGCGCTCGTCGCCCGCAAGGAGGGCCTGATGGGCCCGCGCGTTGCCCCTGTCGCTGCCTGAGCCGTTGGCGGTAACCGTCCCGGCGACTGGAACGATCTCGTGGAAACTGCACGCGTTCTGACCGGAACGGTCGTGCACTGCGCCGGACGCACCGCACCCACAGCTCGTCGAGCTGTGCGAGCTCGTTGGTCGGCGCGTGGCGAGTCACGGGCCGAGACATCGAGGGCCGCGGCCGAGTAGGCGGACCGCCTCAACGCGGCATCGGCACCGACTGGCTGGGTCCGGCCAGCGACGACTTCGACGGCTTCGTCGAGGTACGCCGCGGGGTGACGGTCACCAGCGGACAGTCTCGTACCACCTCGTCAGCGGCACCGTCTGCGAGCGCGTACTACCTCGGCACCCTGGGCGATGAGGTCACGTGCACCTGGGAGCTGGACCAGGGGAAGCTCCGCGACGAGACAGGGCGGGTGACATCGGGTATCACGTCGTAGGCGCCCTGGAGACGGCAACTCCGGCACATCGCCACCCGCATGCTCGCGGCGGCGCTCGACGAGTGCCGCTCGCTCGGTCTCGAGCGAGGTGCTGCTGTGCTGCGCACCTGACGACGAGCCGTCTCGCCGGGTCATCCTGCGCAACGGCGGTCGGCACGACGGTTGCCGCCACGAGGCAGACCGATTCTGGATCGACCTCACCCAGGGCTCGCCACACGCCGTCACGGTGACCTGATGATGCCGGCCGACGGGCACGGACGAGAACGTTCCCCTCAGTCTCAGTCGAGGTACTGGAACAGCGACACGATGATGCCGTCGGGGCCGCGCACGTAGGCCATCCGCACGCTGCTCTCGAACTCACCGACGCCGGCAACGAGCCCGTACCCGCCGGCAGCCACGGTCTCGAGGGCCGCGTCGAGGTCGCCGACCTCGAAGGACACGTTGCGCAGGCCGATCTCGTTGGCCATCGCGGCGGGCGAGCCCGGCACGTGGTCGGGCGTGATGAAGCTCGCGAGCTCCAGCCGCGACCCTCCATCGGGCGGCTTCAGCATCGCGATCTCGCAGCGCGCGCCCGGGATGCCGCAGACGGTGTCCACGAACTCGCCCTCCACGGTCCCGGTGCCCTCGAGCTCGAGGCCCAGTCCGACGAAGAACGCGGTCGCCGACTCGAGGTCGGCGACGGTGATGCCGATGTGGTCAAAACGCTGGATGTGTGACATGTCGATCAGCCTTTCGTGGCCCGGACGGGCAGGTCGTAGTAGCGGCGGACAGCGATCCCGTCGATCGACAGGTCGACGCCGTAGACGTGCAGCGAGATCGCGGTGACGTCGCCGGTGTTGTGCACCCGGTGGATGTCGCCCGGAGGCGCGAAGCCGCTGACGTCGCCGACCTGGTTGGCGACCCGGCCGATCTCGGTGAGGTGGTCACCGTGGTCGCGGTAGAGCGTCTCGTACTCAACACCCTGCATCACCCCGAAAGCGCACCAGGCGACGTGGTCGTGGATCGCGGTGAGCTGCCCGGGCCGCCACACCAACGCCTTGACCGAGAAGGCCGGCTCGGTGTGGAGCAGGACGCTGACCAGGTTGTCCGGGTCGCCGTGGCGCTCGTCCTCGGTGAGTACGTCGACGCCGGGCATCCCGGCCCGGAGGACGTCCGCGACAGCGAGCGCCGTACGACGGGGGTCGAGGCCCCGTCGGGTCTGGTCCCGGATGCCGTCCAGGAGGTCGGCCAGCCCGGTGCGGGCCGGTGTGGTCTGCGTGGTGGTCATGCATCGAGCATGGCCCGGCTGACTCATGGCGTCTAATGCCTATCTTGATGGAAAATCATAGATAGAGTTGATGAATGCTCGACGTCAACCGGCTGCGCGATCTTCGCCGCCGTGGCCCGCCACGGATCGGTGACCGCCGCTGCCAACGAGCTGCACTTCTCGCAGCCCTCGGTCAGCCACCATCTCGCCCGGCTCGAGGCCGAGACCGGTGCGCAGCTGTTCCAGAGGGTCGGCCGTGGCATCCGGCTGACCGAGGCCGGCCGGGTGCTCGCCGAGCGCGCGACGGAGATCATCGGCCGGGTGGAGTCGGCCGCCGCGGAGCTGTCGGCGCATGTCGGGCTGAGCGCCGGCCGGGTGCGGGTCGCGACGTTCGGCTCGGTGATCGTCTCGATGATGCCGGAGGTCTCGGCCAGGCTCGCGGAGCTGCACCCCGGCCTCCGGCTCGAGCTCACCGACACCCACCCTCCCGAGGCGCTGGGCCTGCTGCGGGCCGGCGAGGTCGATGCCGCCGATCGTGTTCCGCTACGACGAGACCGCACCCGACCCCGAAGGTGTCCGGCTCACCTTCCTCCGCGACGACCCGACGTACCTCCTCACCACCGGACGCCGCCGCAAGGTCGCCCAGCACCGCGACGCCCGCTGGGTGGCCGGGTGTGACCGCTGCCGGGCGCATCTGGTCGAGGTGTGTGCCCGAGAAGGCTTCGAGCCGGAGTCGCCCACTCCACCGACGACATGGTCACCATCCAGTCGCTGGTGGCCGCCGGGGCGGTCGCGACGATGCCGGGCCTGGCCCTCGAGCGCCTACCAGCACCCGGACGTGAACGCCTACGAGATCCCGGGCGCCGCGCGGCACATCTACGTCGCGACGTACGGCGACCCGCCCGACCCTCCGCCCACAGCCGCGCTGCTCGAGGTGCTCCTCTCACTGGCCTGACGGCGATGTGACTCGCTCGTAACCATGCGGACGTGACAGTCTCGCGGCGACGGTTCCGCACGAGGGCCGTCGGGTCTGGAGGTCCAGCGGGTGTTCTCTCGGATTGCGATCGTGAACCGCGGCGAAGCCGCGATGCGGCTGATCCATGCCGTCCGTGACGTGAACGCGGAGGGCGGGCCGCCGATCCGGACGATCGCGCTGTTCACCGACGAGGAACGCACCGCGATGTTCGCGCGCGAGGCCGACGAGGCCTATCCGCTGGGCCCAGCCTCGGCTCGGCCGTACATCGACCTCGCCGTGCTCGAGCGGGTGCTCGTCGCCTGCGGGGCCGACGCGGTGTGGGTGGGGTGGGGATTCGTCGCCGAGGACCCCGCGTTCGCGGACCTCTGCGCCCGGCTCGGCGTGACCTTCATCGGCCCGAGCGCCGAGGCGATGCGCAAGCTCGGCGACAAAATCGGGTCCAAGCTCCTCGCCGAAGAGGTGGGAGTGCCGGTCGCGCCGTGGAGCAGGGGCGGCGTGGACACGCTCGAGGCGGCGCTGGCCTCGGCGACCGAGATCGGCTACCCGCTGATGCTCAAGGCGACCGCCGGCGGAGGCGGCCGTGGCATCCGCAAGGTCGACACCGCCGCCGAGCTCGAGGACGCCTATCAGCGCACCCGCGACGAGGCCGAGCGCGCGTTCGGCAGCGGCGTGGTGTTCCTCGAGCGACTGGTCACCGGCGCCCGCCACGTCGAGGTGCAGCTGATCGCCGACGGCCACGGCACGGCCTGGGCGGTCGGCGTCCGCGACTGCACGATCCAGCGTCGCAACCAGAAGGTGATCGAGGAGTCGGCCTCGCCCCTGCTGGACCCGGACCAGACCGACGAGGTCAAGGCGTCCGCGGAGCGGCTCGCGGTCGCGGTCGGCTACGTCGGCGCCGGCACCGTGGAGTTCCTCTACCACCCGGGCGAGCGCACCTTCGCGTTCCTCGAGGTCAACACCCGGCTGCAGGTCGAGCACCCGATCACCGAGGTGACCACCGACCTCGACCTGGTCAAGGCTGCAGCTGCACGTGGCGGCCGGCGGCAGGCTGGAGGGCACCAAGCCGCCCGAGAAGGGGCACGCGGTCGAGGCCCGGCTCAACGCCGAGGACCCGGACCGCGACTTCGCTCCGTCGCCGGGCCGGATCGTTCTGCTCGAGCTGCCGTCGGGGCCGGGCGTGCGCGTCGACACCGGCGTCGGCGAGGGCGACACCATCCCCGCCGACTTCGACTCGATGATCGCCAAGATCATCGCCTACGGCCGCACCCGCGACGAGGCGCTGGCCCGGCTGCGCCGCGCGATGGCCGAGACCACCGTGGTGATCGAGGGTGGCGCCACCAACAAGAGCTTCATCCTCGACCTGCTCGACCAGTCCGAGGTCATCGACGGCAAGGACGGCTGGGCCGACACCAGCTGGATCGACCGGGTCCGTGCCGAGGGCCGGCTGGTCAACCACGAGCACTCCGGCGTCGCCGTGGTCGCCGCCGGGATCGAGGCCTACGAGGACGAGGCCCAGGTCGAGATCGCCCGCCTGCTCGAGAGCGCGCACGGCGGCCGCCCGCAGGTGCAGCACAAGGTCGGGCGGGCGGTCGACTTCAAGCTGCGGGGTACGGCGTACAAGGTCATCGTCATCCAGATCGGACCGCAGCGCTTCCGGGTGCGCGTGGCCGCGGGCGACGTGGAGCACACGGTGGTGGCCGACGTCGAGCGGCTCGACGAGTTCCACACGCGGATGACGGTCGGCGACCGGCGCTATCGGCTGGTGACCGCCACGCACGGACCCGTGCACCTGGTCGAGGTCAACGGTGTGGCCCACCGGGTCAGCCGCGACGAGGGCGGTGTGCTGCGTTCGCCCGCGCCCGCCCTGGTGGTCGCCTCACCCGTCGCAGTCGGCGACACCGTCGCCGCCGGCGGGCCGGTGCTGGTGCTCGAGAGCATGAAGATGGAGACGGTGCTGCGGGCACCGTTCGCCGCCAAGGTGCGCGAGCTGCTGGTGATGACCGGCAGCCAGGTCGAGACCGGTGCGCCGCTGGTGCGGCTCGAGCCGTTGGACGACGACGCCGCCGACGCCCCGGCCGCGCCCGAGCAGGTCGGCCCGGCGCTCGACCTGCCGCCTGCTCCGGCCGACGCCTCCGCGCAGGATCGCGCCGCGCGCAGCCGGGCGGACGTCGCCGCGATGCTCTGCGGCTTCGACATCGACCTCCGCGAAGAGGGCACCGTGATCGCCGACTACCTCGCCGCGCGCGACGAGCTGGTCGCGGCCGGTGAGCGAAGTGGTGTGCGACGAGATCAGGCTGCTCGGCCTGTTCGCCGACTTCGCCGAGCTCAGCCGCAACCGGCCCGCCGGCGAGGAGCTGCACACCGAGCTCCGCGTGCACAGCCCGAAGGAGCACTTCCACAGCTATCTGCAGAGCCTCGACGTCGAGCGAGACGGACTCACGCCGCAGTTCAAGGACCGGCTCGCGAAGGTGCTCGCCCACTACGGCGTCACCGACTGGGACCGCACGCCGGAGCTCGAGGAAGCGGTGTTCCGCATCTTCCTGGCGCAGCAGCGCTCGGCCCCCGACGTACATCTGGCGACCGAGGTGCTGCAGCGCTGGATCTCCGAGCCGCCGCCGAGCGAGGAGCTGGCCGGGCCGGCGCGCGACCTGCTCGAGCGCCTGGTGCGGGCGACCCAGCTGCGCTTCCCGGTGGTCGGCGACCTGGCCCGGAGCACGCGCTTCCGGTGGTTCGACCAACCGCTGGTCGACCAGGAGCGGCTCAGCGTGCTGGCCGGCGTGCGCGACGAGGTGGCCGCGCTGGCGGCGGACCCCGGCGCCCCCGATCGCGCCGAGCGCATCGAGGAGCTGGCCGCGATCCCCGAACAGATCGTGCGGTTCCTCGCCGAGCGGCTCGAGGCCGGCATCCCCGAGCACGAGCCGATGCTCGAGGTGCTGGTCGGTCGCCACTACCGCGAGTACGAGCTGCGCGGCCTGCGCTCCGAGTCGCGGGTCGGCCGCACGTTCGCGGTCGCCGACTACACGCTCGACGACCGCCCGACCCACCTGGTCTCCACCATCGGCACCATCGCCGAGCTGGTCGACCCCGACAGCCGCCTGATCGCCGCGCTCGGCGCCGAGGTCGCGGCCCGCACGCCGGGCGACGAGGCCGTGCTCGACCTCTACCTCCACTGGCCCGACGCGCCGGAGACCGCCGAGCAGGCCACGCGAGCAGCTCGCGCGGATCGTCGACGCGCTGCCCGTTCTTCCACGACGTACGCCGGGTCGCGATCGCGGTCTGTCCGGGTCAGGACCGGCCGGTCAACTACTTCACCTACCGACCCGTCGCAGGGCGGCGGAGTCGTCGAGGACGACCTGGTGCGCGGCGTGCACCCGATGGTCGGCCGCCGGCTCGACCTGTGGCGGCTGCGCGACTTCGACGTGACCCGCATCGAGGCGCCCGAGGACGTGCTGCTCTACGAGTGCGTCGCCAAGGAGAACCCCGCCGACCGCCGGCTGGTTGCGCTCGCGCAGGTGCGCCAGCTCGCCGTCGTACGCGACGAGGACGGCCGGGTCATCGGCCTGCCCCACGCCGAGCGCGCGGTGGAGAACTGCCTCGAGGCGATCCGGCGCGTGCGCACGTCGCGCGGCGCGGCCGGCAGCAAGCTCGACACCAACCACGTCTGGGTGCAGGTCTGGCCGATCGTCGAGGCCGAGCCCGAGCAGCTGACCACGCTGCAGAGCAAGATCACCCCGCTCACCGACGGCGCCGGCATCGAAGAGGTGCTCGCGCAGGGCCGCGTGCTCGGGCCGGACGGGACCGTCCGACACCGATCGCGATCCGGTTCCGCGCCCGGCCCGGCGCCGGGGTCACGGCCGTCGCTCGAGGGGCCGCCGACCGAACGCCTCAAGCCGCTACGACACGTACGCCGGCAACGTCGTCCGCGCCCGCCGGCGCGGCCTCGTCTACCCCTACGAGCTCGCCGGAGTGCTCACCGGATCCGAGCGGCGGCTTCGTCGAGCACGACCTCGACGACACCGGCGTGCTGGTGCCGGTCGACCGGCCGCCCGGGCTCAACAAGGCCGGCATCCTGGTGCGCCGTCGTCACCACCCCGACCGCCCTGCACCCCGAGGGCGTCACCCGGGTGGTGCTCTGCGGCGACCCGACCAAGGCGCTCGGCGCGGTGTCGGAGCCGGAGTGCTCACGCATCATCGCGGCGATCGACCTCGCCGAGCGGATGCAGGTGCCGCTGGAGTGGTTCGCGCTGTCCGCGGGCGCCCGGATCTCGATGGACTCCGGCACCGAGAACATGGACTGGGTCGCGGCCGGCTTGAAGCGGATCATCGAGTTCACCCAGGCCGGCGGCGAGATCAACGTCGTCGTCGCCGGCATCAACGTCGGCGCCCAGCCGTACTGGAACGCCGAGGCCACGATGCTGATGCACACCAAGGGCATCCTCGTGATGACCCCCGACAGCGCGATGGTGCTCACCGGCAAGCAGTCGCTCGACTTCTCCGGTGGCGTCTCCGCCGAGGACAACTTCGGCATCGGCGGCTACGACCGGGTGATGGGGCCGAACGGGCAGGCGCAGTACTGGGCTCCCGACCTCGCCGGTGCCTTCGGCGTGCTGATGGCCCACTACGACCACACCTACGTCGTACCCGGTGAGTCGCGGCCGCGTCGGGCGGTCACCATCGACCCGGTCGGACCGCGACGTCTCGCCCTTCCCGCACGTCGACGCCCGACAGCGACTTCACGACGGTCGGCGAGATCTTCTCCGCGGCTACCAACCCCGACCGCAAGAAGGCCTTCGACATCCGCACCGTGATGCGGGCCCTGGCCGACCAGGACCACCCGACGCTCGAGCGCTGGGCCGGCATGGCCGACGCCGACACCGCCGTGGTCCAGGACGCCCACCTCGGTGGCTATCCGGTGTGCCTGCTGGGCATCGAGTCGCGACCGGTGCCGCGCCGCGGCTTCCCGCCCACCGACGGGCCGGACGTCTACACCGCCGGCACCCTCTTCCCGCGCTCCTCGAAGAAGGCCGCCCGGGCGATCAACGCGGCCAGCGGCAACCGTCCGCTCGTGGTGCTCGCCAACCTGTCCGGCTTCGACGGCTCGCCGGACTCGATGCGCAACCTGCAGCTCGAGTACGGCGCCGAGATCGGTCGCGCCGATCGTCAACTTCGACGGCCCGATCGTGTTCTGCGTCATCTCGCGCTACCACGGCGGTGCGTTCGTGGTCTTCTCCAAGGCCCTGAACCCCCACATGACCGTGCTCGCCCTCGAGGGATCGTTCGCCTCGGTGATCGGCGGCGCACCCGCTGCTGCCGTGGTGTTCGCCGGTGAGGTCGAGAAGCGGACGTCGGCCGATGAGCGGCTGCGCGAGCTCGAGGGACAGATCGCCGACGCCACCGGGTCGGAGCGAAGTCGGCTGGTCGTCGAGCTGGCCGAGCTCAGGGCGTCCATGCGCCCGGAGAAGATCGGCGAGGTCGCGGCCGAGTTCGACGGCGTACACGACATCCACCGGGCGGTCCGGGTCGGCTCGGTCGACGAGGTCGTCACCGTCGCTCGGCTTCGGCCCCGGGTGATCGAGGCGATCGAGACGGGTCTCGCCGGGTTGTAGGGACCACACGGTGGGCGTCGTCGCAGACCTCTGTGCGGACACGTTGACTGTGGGTGTCGGCTGGGATTCGTTGGTCGAGCAGCGGGAGCGAGGGACGAGCGACCGCGTCGTCGAGACCCCGGTAGCCGACACGTTGACTGTGGTCGATCGTCCTCCCGAAGGCGCGATGCGGCCTCGCCGGCCGTCAAGGGTTCGCTGGCCGTCGCGCCCTTGACGTCCCGGCTCCGGCCGGAAATGCGCGCCTATCGGGACGACGCCGACCTGTGTCGGGTCGGGTGTTCGTTGGTCGAGCAGCGGGAGCGAGGGACGAGCGACCGCGTCGTCGAGACCTCGTGAGCTGATCTACGCCGACGCGATGGGCTCGACGACGTCCTCGCCCAGGGGCTCGGCCTGCTCGACCTACGGCGGGTCTTGTTGGTCGAGCAGCGGAGCGAGCGAGCGCCGCTTGTCGAGACCTCTGACCAGTCCCGCTCCGGCCGCGAAATGGCGTCGCCTATCGGGGCTCGACGCTCGACCTGGGTCGGGTCAGGTCTTGGTTGGTCGAGCAGCGGGAGCGAGGGACGAGCGACCGCGTCGTCGAGACCTCTGAGCCGGTCTGCCCAACGCGATGGGGTCGGGTTCGCGGGTTGGCTTGGGGGCTCGACCAACGGGAGGTCTTGGTTGGTCGAGCAGCGGGAGCGAGGGACGAGCGACCGCGTCGTCGAGACCCCGGTAGCCGACACGGCTACTCGACCACCCGGTTGTTGAGGTGGAGGGTCCGGATGAGCTTCGAAACCCCTGTAGTAGAGCGGGAAAGTCGTTACCTGACCGTGACCAGTGGATCGGTGGATAACCCCGGTTTCGGGGTCATGAGTGTCGGTGGTCGGTGCTTGGATAGTTGTCATGACCAGCACCGCAACCCACACCGGATCGGCCGCACCGCCGAGGTGCTGGCGGTGCTGCGCGGCCAAAAGGCCGACCGCGAAGCGGTCGAGGTCGCGATGGCCGAGCCACCATCGAGTGGGCGATCCTCAACGAAGCCGATCCGGCCGCGTGTGTCGGGTTCTTCGCCGACAAGGCCCTGCCGGTCGCCGGCCCCGGTGCGCCTCTGGTCTCGGAGTTCGCGTTGATGGAGTACGCCGCCGCGTTGGGTGTCACGACCGAGTCGGGGTTCGCGCAGGTCGGCGGGATCCTCGAGCTCCGCTACCGCCTTCCCAAGCTCTGGGGCAAAGTGGTCGAGGGGCGGTTGCCGTTGTGGCGGGCCCGCCGGATCGCCGCCCACACCACCAGCCTCCCCATGGCCGGTGCCGCCCAGGTCGACCGGCACCTCGCACCGGTGGCGCACTCGTGCTCGTGGGCACAGCTGGACCGCACGGTCGAAGAAGCAATGGTGCGGTTCGACCCCGCAGCCGCCGAAGCCAAACGCCGGGAGGCCGCCGAGAAGCGGCACGTCGACGTCCACGCCGACCAGGTCTCCTTCGACGGCACCGTCCGGATCGACGCCGAGGTCGACCTGGCCGACGCCCTCGACCTCGAGGACGCGCTGAGGCTGGGTGCCAAACAGCAGGCTGACCTGGGCAGCACCGAGTCCCTGGATGTGCGTCGCGCCACAGCGCTCGGCGACCTGGCCCGGCGCCAGCTGGCGTTCGGGTTCGAAGACGCCGAGCCCGGCCGGGCCGTGGACCTGGTCGTCCACATCTCCGAGGACGCGCTGACCGGCACCGAGACCGTCGGCCGGTGCGGCAACACCCGGTCCCCGATCAGCGTGGAGCAGATCCGGGAATGGTGCACGGGCCGCGAACGTCACGGTGAAGCCGGTCGTCGACCTGGCCGACCACATCCACGTCGAGGCCTACGAAGCACCCGACCGACTCAAAGACCAGAACGCCTTCGTCGACGTGCACTGCGCGTTCCCGCACTGCACCAAACCCGCGTCAGCGGTGCGACACCGACCACGTCATCCCCTACCGGCCCGGCGAGACGAGCTCCACCAACACTGCGCCACTGTGTCGACGGCACCACCGCGCCAAGACCCACGGCGCGTGGGACTACGCCGTCATCGACCGAGGCACCTACCTCTGGACCACCCCCAACGGCCTCCACTTGATCCGCGACCACCGCGGCACCAGTTCGATCAAGGGCGAACCCTGACCACCACGCCCCACACCCCGGCCAGACAACGAAGGCCGGGGCCAGTGGCATGCCCGCAGCGGCACGGCAAGCACCGGGGCGATGATCAGGAGAACTGATCCAGCGCCTCGGCGATCATTCGATGTCCTTGTGCCTCGAACTTCTCGTCCCCGACCCGGAACGCCCACACCGCAGTGCCGATCGCCTCGCGCAGCCGGATGCGTTGCCACGCGCCGGGTTCTCGAGGGTCACCTCCATAGCCGTCGAGGAAGGCCGCCTCGACGACTGCGTTGCCGCGGAACTCCTGAGCCGCCAGGCGTGCGAAGTCGGTGCTGGCCGGGCGGAGGTCGGCGCGGCCGAAATCGATCACGCTGACCACTCCGCTATCGACGAGCCAGTTGCGTGGCTGCCAGTCGCCGTGGGTCGGGACGAGCGTCGTAGGTTCGGCTGGCCAGGAGGCGATCGACGCTCTCAGG
>CAWJRK010000026.1:0-97866 GCA_963845215.1 uncultured Actinomycetota bacterium | reverse complement strand
TGGCAGCGGTCGACTGTCGGCCGCGGCACCGAGCGTTGTCCGCGGAGGTGATGTGCAATGTCTGCACAGACGAACGAAGACCAGGTCGATCGGACGACCGAAGAGACCAACGAGGTGCTGCTGCGCGGGACGGCTGTCGGGACAGCCGGAGGAGCGAGTCCTGCCCAGCGGGGACACGGTGTGGACGTTCCGGGTGGTGATCGGGAGGCCGCCGCCTGCGGCCGGTTCCGGGGCGTCCCGCTCGCGTGTGGACACGCTCGAGTGCGCGGTGTGGTCGGGCCGCGTGAAGCGCTCGGTGCCCAGCTGGCACGACGGCGACATCGTGGAGGTCGGCGGCGCGCTGCGTCGACGGTTCTTCAAGTCCGGCGGCGCCACGGTCTCGAGGGTCGAGGTCGACGTGGCTCGCGGCAAGGTCATCCGTCGCGCAGCGAGCGGATGAGCACGCCCAGGCTGGGCTTCGGCTGGAAGGAGGTGGCCTTCTCCGGCAGCAGCCGGTCGTGACCGGCGATGCGCAGCACTTGGCCCACGTCAGGCGCGGGCATCAGCACAGCCACGCCCAGGTCCGGGCTGATCTGAGCCAGGGCGTCATCGACCGTGTGGTGATAGCCGATCCGTCGGGGACCATGCGGGAACTCCGGGACCAGACGGTCGTGCAGCACCTCGACGGCGGCGTGATCGTCGCGGTCCGGGAGCTCGATCGAGGCCCACCGCTCGGAGTCGGTCACCACCAGGTGACGAGGAGCGAGCGCCGCGATCGCTGCCGACTCGGACAGTTCCTGGGTGGAGAGTCCGAGCGAGGTGGCAGCGATCAGCACGTCGTCGAACGAGGTGCCGGCGAAGACGCGGTGGATCGCGCCGAGGAAGAGAGGAGTGTCGTCCTGGTCGACCAGCATCGCCAGGCCTTGGTGCGCCGGCCCTTCGGGCGCCCGCTGCTGCAGCCTCAGGTAGGCGGCGTAGCGGTGATGGCCGTCCGCAATCAGCGCCCGGGAGCCGGCCAGGGCCGCGTCGGCGCGAGAGAGACACAGGGTATCCCGCACCGCCCAGACCCGGTGCTGCTGCTTGGCGCGATCGATGAAGCTGTGGTCGGGTGATCGAGCGATCACCTCGTGGGTGAGGGATCGCAGGTCGGCCGGCGCCCGATGCACCAGCAGGATCGGCGCCGGGTTGAGCTGCATCTCCTCCATCCGGGCCGCGAGGTCGTCGGCCTGAGCCGGGTAGATGCCCTCGTGCGGAAGGATCGCTCGGTCCTCGGATCGGCTTGCTCGTCGGGAGACATCGACGAGTCCGACGTACCCGCGAATGGTGATGCCGGCCGCGGTGTACTCGTGCAGGTAGAGGGCTGGGTCGGGGTCGTGCCAGAGCTGCCCGTGCTCCTCCCACCGGCTCAGGCGGGCCGCGACGTCCTTGTAGGGACGCGCGAAGGCGCGGGCCGAGGCGGGGTCGCCGATCCGGTTGGGTGCGAGCATCAGGGCTCGAAAGGGGGCCAGCCGCAGTGGTCCCGCCACGTACGGCGGGATGACCACTGAACCGGCATCCATGCCTCGCATCGTAGGGTGCGGGGCGTTGCCCAGCCCGAGGAGGACGCATGCTCGGCCACAGCGACGCGCCGCTGAGCTCGGCCTACGACCTGGCGATGCTCGACCTCGATGGGGTCGTCTACATCGGGTCACATCCCGTGCCCGGAGCTCCCGAGCACCTGTCCCGGGTCAGGGTCGCGGGCATGAGGTGCGCCTTCATCACCAACAACGCCTCGCGCAGCCCCGAGACCGTTGCTGAACACCTGCGTGACCTCGGCGTGCCCGCGGCCGCGGGCGACGTGGTGACCTCAGCGCAGGCAGCCGCACGGCTGCTGGCCGACCGACTGCCGGCGTCGTCTCCCGTGGCGGTGCTCGGCGCACCGGCGCTGGTCGACGAGGTGCGGTTGGCGGGCCTCGAGCCGGTCTCGGTGGACGCCGCAGATGCCCAGGCGCTGGTCAGCGGCTACGGGCCGGAGGTGCTGTGGCGAGACGTGATGCGGGCTGCCGTGCGCGTCCGCGACGGGCTGTGGTGGGTCGCCAGCAACACCGACGGCAGCATCCCGACGAACTACGGCGTCGCTCCCGGACACGGGGTGCTGGTGGAGACGGTGAGCCGGTTCGCGGGTGTGAGCCCGGTGGTGGCGGGCAAGCCGCAGCGTCCTCTGCTCGACGAGACGCTGCGGAGGGTCGGTGGGGATCGTCCGTTGATGGTGGGCGACCGTCTGGACACCGACATCGCCGGCGCGATCAACACCGGCGTCGACTCGTTGTTGGTGATGACGGGTGTCACCGGCCTGGACGAGCTGGTCCGGGCGCGGCCCGAGGAGCGGCCGACCTACGTCGCGGCTGACCTCGGCGGGCTGCTGACCGTCCCAGGACCGGTCACCCTGGCAGGCACGGAGACACACAGCGAGGGATGGACGGTGAACACGGCTGCTGGGCTCGCAGTGAGCGGTGGCGGGTCCGTGGATGCCTGGTGGCGGGGCGTGGCGACAGCTGGCTGGGCACACCTCGATCGCACGGGCGAGGCTGTCGAGACCAACGGGCTGATGGTGCCTGACCGTGACGGAGCGACGGACCGGTAGCCTCGGCTCCATGACTGAGGAGCCCGTGGACGAAGCCGGCACCGAGGAGGGTGCGGGAGATGTCGTCAACGATCTGGAGGCGACCGTCGAGGAGACCGCGACCGAGCGCGTGCCCACTGGGCTCGAGAGCACGGACTCCGTGGTCGACGACGTCGCGCGGCTGACGGGTCAGCCGGTCGAGGAGCACGTGGCGGTCTTCGAGTCCGCCCACGAGCGACTGCGCCGGACCCTGGACGACCCGGACCCGGAGCCCGGTCCCGACGCCGATCCCGAACCGCTCCAAGAACCCTGACGCGATGCCACCGCGCCGCCTCCGGCTGGACGCCGAGCTGGTACGACGCGGCCTGGCTCGCTCCCGCGAGCACGCCACCGAGCTGATCGCCGCTGGCCGAGTCCGTGTCAGCGGTGCGTCGGCCACGAAGCCGGCCACCGGGGTGACGACCGACGTTGCGATCGTGGTGAGCGAGGTCGAGGGGGAGCCGGACTACGTCTCCCGCGGCGGGCACAAGCTGGCCGGTGCGCTGGCGGCCTTCGAGCCGGAAGGGCTGGTGGTTGCCGGGCGCCGCTGTCTGGATGCCGGGGCGTCGACCGGGGGGTTCACCGACGTGCTGCTGCGGCACGGAGCAACCCAGGTGGTGGCGGTCGACGTCGGCTACGGACAGCTGGCGTGGCGGCTCCGTTCCGATGAGCGGGTGGTCATCCATGATCGCCGGAACGTGCGCGACCTGACCGTCGAGGCGATCGACGGGAAGGTGGACCTGGTGGTCGGCGACCTGTCCTTCATCTCCCTGCGCCTGGTGCTCGACGCGCTCCTCGGCGTGACCGAGGACGACGGCGACCTGGCCCTGATGGTGAAGCCGCAGTTCGAGGTGGGCAAGGAGAGGGTCGGCAAGGGTGGCGTGGTGCGTGACCCGGGCCTACGCGCCGAGGCCGTGAATGCTGTCGCCCAGGAGGCCGAGCGCCGGGGCTGGGGAGCCAGGATGGTCGCGACCAGCCCGCTGCCAGGCCCATCGGGCAACGTGGAGTTCTTTCTCTGGCTCCGCAAGGGCCGGGCGACCGTCGGGGCCGAGGACATCGACGGCGTCGTGCGGGGCGCGGCCTCGTTGGGGGTGCCGGGTGAGAGAGTTGATCCGTGACCGAAGTCCCTGAGATCCGCGACCCGGAGGGCACCCGCAGGGTGCTCGTGCTGACGCACACCGGGCGCGCCGAGTCGCGCGACGTCGCCAGGTCGTTCTGCAAGGCGTTCACGAGCCATGGCATCGCAGTCCGGCTGCTGGCCGCCGAGGCCGCCGACATGGGGTTGGACCCCGTGGCCTACGACCCGCCGCTGGAGCTCACCGATTCCGAGAGCGATGCGAGCCGGGACTGCGAGCTGACCCTGGTCATCGGCGGTGATGGCAGCATCCTGCGGGCGGCCGAGGTGACCCACGAGAGCCTGACCCCGGTGCTGGGCGTCAATCTCGGTCACGTGGGCTTCCTGGCCGAGGCCGAGATGGACGACGTGGAGTCGACGATCGACGCGATCGTGACCCACCAGTACACGGTGGAGGACCGGTTGACGCTCGACGTCCAGGTCTTCCGCGACGGCGAGCTGGTGGCCAGCACCTTCGCAGTCAACGAGGCGAGTGTGGAGAAGGCCGCCCGGGAGCGGATGCTCGAGGTGGTCGTCGAGATCGACGGGCGCCCGCTGTCGCGATGGGGCTGCGACGGCGTCGTGTGTGCGACCCCCACCGGCTCGACCGCCTACAACTTCAGTGCCGGAGGACCCATCGTCTGGCCCGGCGTCGAGGCAATGTGTGTGGTGCCGCTGAGTGCGCACGCCCTCTTCGCCAGGCCGATGGTGGTCTCCCCGACGTCCGTGGTGGCCGTCGAGGTGCTGGCCCGCACGGACGGCTCCGGCGTGCTGTGGTGTGACGGACGGCGGACCGTCGACCTGCCTCCGGGTGCCCGGATCGAGGTACGCCGCGGCCAGCACCCGCTGCGCCTGGCCCGGTTGCACGAGGAGACGTTCACCGACCGCCTGGTGGCCAAGTTCGGCCTCCCCGTCGAGGGCTGGCGCGGGTCTGCCGAGCGCCGCCGCCGTGGGGGCGACGCATGATCGAGGAGATCAGGATCGGCCAGCTGGGCGTGATCGACGCCTCGGTGCTCGAGCTCGGCCCGGGGCTGACCGCGATCACCGGCGAGACCGGCGCCGGCAAGACCATGATCGTCACCGCGCTCGGCCTGCTCCTCGGCGGACGGGCCGACACCGGTGCCGTGCGATCCGGAGCGAAGCAGGCCCGGGTCGAAGGGGTCATTTCCGTGGCCCAGCTCCCCGAGGTCGCCGGTGCCGTCGACCAGGCCGGGGGAGAGGTCGAGGACGGCCGCGTCGTCCTCGCCCGCAACGTGTCGGCCGAGGGCCGCTCGCGCGCGTTCGTCGGCGGCGCGTCGGTGCCCGTCGCCACGCTCGCCGAGGTCGCGCAACCGCTGGTGGCTGTGCACGGACAGTCCGACCAGCACCGGCTGCTGCAGGCCCGCGCCCAGCGGGAGGCGCTGGACAAGTTCGGCGGCGCCAAGCTCACGAAGCTGCTGACGGCGTACTCGGAGACCTACCGGCGGCTGCAGAGCGTGCAGCGCGACCTCGAGGAGGTCACCACCAACGCTCGGGAACGGGCTCGCGAGGCCGACCTGCTCCGTTTCGGCCTGGGCGAGGTGGAGGCCGTCTCGCCGGCCAGCGGTGAGGACGTCACGTTGGCTGCCGAGGAGTCCCGGCTGGGCTACGCCGACACACTGCGTACGGCAGCCGAGGAGGCTCGCGAGGCCCTCTCCAGCGATCAGAGCACGCCCGACGCACTGGGCGCCGTCTCCGCCGCGCGGGGCCACCTCGACAGCGTGCGTGACCACGACGCGGAGGCGCGGGGAGCTCGCCGACCGCCTCGCCGAGATCACCTACCTCCTGTCCGACCTCGCAGCCGACGTGGCCTCCTACGCCGCGCGCATCGACACCGACCCGTCCCGGCTCGCGGCCGTCTCCGAGCGTCGCGCCGCTCTGACCGCCCTGACCCGCAAGTACGGCGAGACGGCTGACGAGGTGCTCGCGTGGGCAACCCAGGCCGCCGAACGTCTGCTCGACCTCGACTCCACCGACGAGCGCATCGACCGGCTGCTCGGCGAGCGCGACGAGCTGCGTGCCCAGCTCGGTGCGCCAAGCCGAGGCGCTGTCGCAGGCCCGGACGGCCGCGGCGAAGAAGCTCGGCTCCGGCGTCACGAGCGAGCTCGCCCACCTGGCCATGCCGCATGCGACGGTCGAGATCGCGGTGCACCAGTCCGAGGGCGACCTGCCGGTCGGCGACCGGAGTCTGCGCTACGGCGCGGCCGGCGTCGACGAGGTGGAGTTCCTGCTGTCGGCCAACACCGGCGGCGAGGCGCGCCCGCTGCACAAGGGCGCGTCCGGCGGTGAGCTCTCGCGGGTGATGCTGGCCCTGGAGGTCTCGCTCGCCGCGACCGGTTCGGTGCCGACCTTCGTGTTCGACGAGGTCGACGCCGGGGTCGGTGGTGCCGCGGCGGTCGAGGTGGGTCGCCGGCTGGCGCAGCTGGCCAAGAGCGCCCAGGTGCTGGTCGTCACCCACCTGCCGCAGGTCGCGGCGTACGCCGACCGCCACGTGCTCGTCGAGAAGTCCAGCGACGGGTCGGTCACCAGCTCGGGGCTCACCGTGCTCGACGACGAGGAGCGGGAGCGCGAGCTGTCGCGGATGCTGGCCGGTCTGGCCGACAGCGACACCGCCCTGGCCCATGCCCGCGAGCTGCTCGACGTGGCTCAACCCGCCCGAGCTCTGCGGTAACACCATGAAACCTTCAGTGCTGGGATAGGATCGAATTCCGTGAAGATGGCCCAGCCCACCAAGCACGTATTCGTCACCGGAGGCGTCGCCTCCTCTCTCGGCAAGGGCCTCACGGCATCCAGCCTCGGCAGGCTCCTCCGGTCGCGCGGTCTCCGCGTCACCATGCAGAAGCTCGACCCGTATCTCAACGTCGACCCGGGGACGATGAACCCGTTCCAGCACGGCGAGGTCTTCGTGACCAACGACGGCGCCGAGACCGACCTCGACATCGGCCACTACGAGCGGTTCCTCGACACCGACCTCAGCCAGATCGCCAACGTCACCACCGGTCAGGTCTACTCCAGCGTGATCGCCAAGGAGCGCCGCGGCGACTACCTCGGCGACACCGTGCAGGTGATCCCGCACATCACCAACGAGATCAAGGAACGCATCCTGGCGATGGGCGGCCCCGAGGTGGACGTCGTGATCACCGAGGTCGGCGGCACCGTCGGCGACATCGAGTCGCTGCCCTTCCTCGAGGCCGCGCGTCAGACCCGCCACGACATCGGCCGGGACAACTGCTTCTTCCTCCACGTCTCGCTGGTGCCGTTCATCGGCCCGTCCGGAGAGCTGAAGACCAAGCCCACCCAGCACTCCGTGGCCGCCCTGCGCCAGGTCGGCATCCAGCCCGATGCCGTGGTCTGCCGGGCCGACCGCGAGCTCCCCGACAGCATCAAGCGCAAGATCTCGCTGATGTGCGACGTGGACCAGGAGGCCGTGGTCTGCGCTGCCGACGCGGCGTCCATCTACGACATCCCCAAGGTCCTGCACCGCGAGGGACTCGACGCCTACCTCGTGCGTCGGCTCGACCTGCCGTTCCGCGACGTCGACTGGACCCTGTGGGACGACCTGCTCCGCCGGGTGCACCACCCGAAGGAAGAGGTGACGGTCGCCCTGGTCGGCAAGTACATCGACCTGCCGGACGCCTATCTCTCGGTCGCGGAGGCGCTGCGCGCCGGAGGCTTCGCCCACGAGGCCAAGGTGCACCTGCGCTGGGTCGCCTCCGACGAGTGCGAGACCCCGGCCGGCGCGAGCCGACACCTGCACGACGTCGACGCGATCTGCGTGCCAGGCGGCTTCGGGGTCCGCGGCATCGAGGGCAAGCTGGGCGCGCTCACCTACGCCCGCACCAGCGGCATCCCGACCCTCGGCCTCTGCCTCGGCCTGCAGTGCATGGTGATCGAGTACGCCCGCTCGGTGGCGGGCCTCGAGAAGGCCGCGTCCACGGAGTTCGACCCCGACTGCCCGGAGCCGGTGATCGCCACGATGGAGGAGCAGAAGTCCTACGTCGAGGGCGCCGGCGACCTCGGCGGCACCATGCGCCTCGGCCTCTACGCCGCCGAGCTGGGGGAGGGCACCGTGGTCCGCGAGGCGTACGGCGAGAAGCACATCGAAGAACGCCACCGCCACCGCTACGAGGTCAACAACACCTACGTCGAGCAGCTCGCGGCCGCGGGCCTGGTCTTCTCCGGCACCAACCCGGAGCTCGGGTTGGTCGAGTTCGTCGAGCTGCCGCGCGAGGTGCACCCCTACTACGTCTCGACCCAGGCCCACCCGGAGCTGCGTTCGCGCCCGACCCGCCCGCACCCGCTGTTCAAGGGGCTGATCGGAGCGGCGATCGAACGGCAGAAGGAGCTGCGCTTCCCGATCGACGAGACCGGTCTGCGGCGGGAGCCCGAGCCCCAGTCACTGGCCGAGCCACAGCCTGGGCTCGACAGCTGACGTGGCGGACACCCCGCCACTGTCCGACCAACCGGAGAGCTGGCCCGTGGTCGCGACCACCGAACTGCACCGAGACGACTGGGTGGTCGCCCTGCGCGCCGACCAGGTGGTGTCGCCCGACGGTGGCGAGCCGCACCGGCGGCTGACCCTCGAGCATCCCGGGGCCGTCATCGTGCTGGCGCTCGACGCCGACGATCGGGCGCTGTGCCTGTGGCAGTACCGCCACCCGGCGGGTCTGCGGTTCGTGGAGCTCCCGGCGGGGCTGCTCGACGGGTCCGACGAGGAGCCCCAGTCGGTGGCAATCCGCGAGCTTCGCGAAGAGGCCGAGCTGCAGGCAGAGACCTGGACCCACCTCACCTCCCTGTATCCCTCGCCGGGCATCTCGGCCGAGGTGCACCACCTGTTCCTGGCCAGGGACGTCAGCCCGGCCGCCCGCGGCGACTTCCAGCTCGAGCACGAGGAGGCCGACATGGAGATCGGCTGGGTGCCGTTCGAGGAGCTCTACGACGCCGTCGTCGCCGGGCGGCTCTCCGACGCCCCGCTGGTTGCCTGCGTGCTCCTGGCCAGGGCACGCGGCCTGGTCTGACGGTAAGGTCGCGGCGACGTGACAACGGGGTCGCATCCGAGGGGAGAAGACTGGTGAAGGTCGGCGTTCCGAAGGAAGTCAAGAACCACGAGTACCGGGTGGCGATCACGCCGATCGGCGTGCACGAGCTGGTCGCCCACGGCCATCAGGTCTTCGTCGAGAAGAGCGCGGGGGTGGGCTCGTCGATCAGCGATGACGAGTACGTCGCCGCCGGGCGCCGAGATCGTGCCGGACGCCGACGCGGCCTGGGGCGCCGACGGTGGCGTGGACATGGTGCTCAAGGTCAAGGAGCCGGTCGCCGAGGAGTACCACCGGATGCGCGAGGGCCTGACCCTCTTCACCTACCTCCACCTGGCTGCCGACAAGCCGCTGACCGAGGAGCTGCTCGCAGCGCAAGGTGACCGCGATCGCCTACGAGACGGTGCAGCTGCCCTCGGGCGGGCTGCCGCTGCTCTACCCGATGTCGGAGGTCGCGGGCTGCCTCGCGCCCCAGGTCGGTGCCTACTCGCTGCTGAAGGCCGAGGGCGGCCGCGGGGTGCTGATGGGCGGCGTCGGTGGCGTGGCCAACGCGAAGGTGGTCATCATCGGCGCCGGCGTCTCGGGTCAGAACGCCGCCAACATCGCGCTCGGCATGGGTGCCGACGTCACGCTGCTGGACACCGACCTGGACAAGCTGCGGATGTCGTTCTGGCGCTACAACAACCGGGTGCACGGGCTCGCGTCCTCCCAGCTGGCCATCCAGCAGCAGGTGCGGGAGGCCGACATGGTGATCGGCGCGGTGCTGATCCCCGGCGCCAAGGCGCCCAAGCTGGTCACCAACCAGCTCGTGTCGGAGATGAAGCCGGGCTCGGTGCTGGTCGACATCGCCGTCGACCAGGGCGGCTGCTTCGAGGACACCCACCCCACGACCCACGCCGACCCGACGTACACCGTGCACAACTCGACGTTCTACTGCGTGGCCAACATGCCCGGCGCCGTGCCGAACACCTCGACCTACGCGCTGACCAACGCGACCATGCCCTACGCCGTCTCGCTGGCCAACAAGGGCTGGGTCCAGGCCTGCCGTGACGACCACAGCCTCGCCCTGGGCCTGAACACCCACGCCGGCAAGCTGACCAACGGGCCCGTCGGCGAGGCGGTCGGCATCGAGACCGCCCCGCTGGAGGAGGCACTCGTCTGAGCGAGACCACAGCGCTGGACCGGGCGATCAGGACCTATCTCGACCACCTCCTGGTCGAGAAGGGGCTGGCGACCAACACCTTGACGTCGTACCGCCGCGACCTCAGGCGCTACCGCGAGTACCTCGGGCAGGTGGGCGTGGCAGACCTGTCCGCCATCACTGAGAGCACGGTCTCGGGGTTCCTGATGCGCCTGCGCGAGGGCGACAACGACCACCCCGCGCTGAGCTCGACCTCCGCGGCACGGACCGTCGTAGCCGTGCGCGGGTTTCACAAGTTCGCGGTCGCCGACGGACTCGCGGAGACCGATCCGGCGGTCGGGGTGAAGCCGCCGACGCCGGCGAAGCGGTTGCCCAAGGCACTCCCGCTGGCCGACGTGGAGGCGATCCTGGAGGCGGCTGGTGCCGCCGGGACCACCTTGTCGCTGCGCGACCGCGCGCTGCTCGAGGTGCTCTACGGCACCGGCGCCCGGATCTCCGAGGCGGTCGGCCTCGATGTCGACGACCTGGAGGTCGCTGACGCCAGCGGAGGGCAGAGCATCGGCGGCACGGTGCTGCTGCGCGGCAAGGGCGGCAAGGAGCGGATCGTGCCGATCGGGTCCTACGCGCGCGACGCGGTGTCGGCGTACCTGGTGCGCGGCAGGCCGGAGCTGGCCACCACGGGTGGTGCGGGCGGGGCGCTCTTCCTCAATGCCCGCGGCGGGCGCCTCTCGCGGCAGTCGGCGTGGGCGGTGCTGGTCAAGGCCGCGGACCGGGCCGGCGTCACCCGCGACGTCTCGCCGCACACCCTGCGCCACTCGTTCGCGACCCACCTGCTCGACGGTGGCGCCGACGTACGTGTTGTACAGGAACTGCTGGGCCACGCCTCGGTGACCACGACCCAGGTCTACACGCTGGTCACCGTCGACAACCTGCGCGAGGTTTTTGCCACCGCGCATCCGAGGGCTCGTGACTGACTACGACGCCGTCTACGACCGGGTCGTCGAGTGGGCGGCCGGACGCGGCCTGGAGCTCTACCCCCACCAGGACGAGGCGATCATCGAGGTCCTCTCGGGCAACAACGTCGTGCTGGCGACGCCGACCGGTTCCGGCAAGTCGGTGGTGGCGATCGGTGCGCACATGGCAGCGATGGCCGACGACCGGGTGTCGTTCTACACGGCGCCCATCAAGGCGCTGGTGAGCGAGAAGTTCTTCGACCTCTGCGAGGTCTTCGGCGCCGACGACGTCGGCCTGCTGACCGGTGACGCCGCGGTGAACGCCGACGCGCCGATCATCTGCTGCACCGCGGAGGTGCTGGCCAACATCGCGCTACGCGAGGGTTCCCATGCCGATGTCGGCATGGTGATCATGGACGAGTTCCACTTCTACGCCGAGCCGGACCGCGGCTGGGCTTGGCAGGTGCCGTTGCTCGAGCTGCCCCAGGCGCAGTTCGTGCTGATGTCGGCGACCCTCGGAGACGTCACCGCGCTCGCGGCCGACATCACCAAGCGCAACGGCCGGGAGACCGCTGTCGTCGACGACGCCGAGCGCCCGGTGCCGTTGAGCTTCACCTGGGCGATGACGCCGCTCGCCGAGACGCTCGACGAGCTGGTCGAGACGAAGCAGGCACCGGTCTACGTCGTCCACTTCACCCAGGCTGCCGCGGTCGAGCACGCGACCTCCCTGCTCACCAGCAAGGTCGTCAACGCGGTCGACAAGGCAGCGATCGCGGAGCTGCTGGGTGACTTCCGGTTCGGGGCCGGCTTCGGCAAGACACTGTCCAAGCTGGTGCGGCGGGGGATCGGCGTGCACCACGCCGGGATGCTGCCCCGCTACCGCCGGCTGGTCGAACAGCTGGCCCAGGCAGGTCTGCTCACCGTGATCTGCGGCACCGACACCCTCGGGGTCGGGATCAACGTGCCGATCCGCACGGTGCTGTTCACCGCCCTCGCCAAGTACGACGGCACCCGGCAGCGGATCCTGCGCACCCGCGAGTTCCTCCAGATCGCCGGCCGCGCGGGTCGCGCCGGCTTCGACACGGCCGGCTACGTCGTCGTACAGGCGCCGGAGCACGTGATCGAGAACGAGAAGGCAAAGGCCAAGTCGGCGGCCAAGAACGCTGCCATGAGCGCCGAGAAGCAGGCCAAGAAGAAGAGCAAGCCGCAGCTCAAGAAGCCACCCGAGGGCACGGTGGTGTGGAGCGAGCAGACGTTCGACAAGCTGGTCGCGGGCGTGCCCGAGCAGCTGGTCTCGCGGATGCGGGTCGACAACTCGATGCTGGTCAACGTCGCGGCCCGCGAGGAGGACGCGTTCGGGGTGATGCGGCGGTTGCTCCAGGACAACCACGAGGACCGGCGCAGCCAGCTCAAGCTGACCCGGCGCGCGCTTCGCCTGGCCAGGAGCCTGGTCAGCTCCGGTGTGATCACCCGGCTCGAGGAGCCCGACGACCTGGGGCGCCGCTACGTGCTGACCGCGGAGCTGCCCGAGGCGTTCGCGCTCAACCAACCGTTGTCGCTGTTCGCGATGGCTGCCTTCGACACCCTCGACCCGGAGTCGCTGACCTACCCGCTCGACATCGTCTCGGTGATGGAGGCGGTGCTCGAGTCACCCCGACAGATCCTGTTCGCCCAGCAGCACGCCGCCCGCGGTGAGGCGATCGCGGAGATGAAGGCCGACGGCCTCGAGTACGACGAGCGGATGGCGCTCGTCGACCAGATCACCTGGCCGCAGCCGCTGCTGGAGCTGCTGGAGGCGACGTACGAGATCTACCGGCAGAGCCATCCGTGGCTGGCCGAGGACGCGCTGAACCCGAAGTCGATCGTGCGGGAGATGTACGAGCAGGGAATGAGCTTCACCGACTTCGTCGGCCGCTACGGGTTGGCGCGGTCCGAGGGTCTGGTGCTGCGCTACCTCACCGACGCCTACCGCGCGCTTCGTCAGTCGGTGCCCGACGCGCATCGACCGCCGGAGCTGGACGACCTGATCGAGTGGCTGGGGGAGACGGTGCGCCAGACCGACTCGTCGCTGCTCGACGAGTGGGAGGCCCTCAACGACCCCGCCCACGTCGCGCGCACGGTCGCCGAAGGGGCTCCGCCGCCGGCGCCGCGGGCGATCTCGCTGCAGGAGCGGCCTTTCCAGGTGATGATCCGCAACGCCATGTGGCGCCGGGTCGCGCTGGTGGCCCGCGACGACCTCGACGGGCTGATGACGATGGAGCGGGCCGACGCCGACCGCACCGACCCGCCGCTCGAGGTGACGATGACCCGGTCGGCCTGGGACCAGGCGATCGAGGACTACTACGCCGAGCACGACGTCGTCGGGATGGACGCCGACGCCCGCGGCCCGGAGCTGCTGGTCGTCGAGAAGGGCACCCGCCGGTGGCCGGTGCGCCAGACCATCGCCGACCCCGCCGGCCACCACGACTGGGTGATCGAGGCCGAGGTGGACCTGGACGCCTCCGACGAGGTGGGCGAGCTCGTGATCCAGACGACCGCGATGCGGCGGCTCTGAGCTTGAGGTATGCGGTTTGGTCCCCAACCGCAGAGAATCGGCCGAAATTCTGCGGTTGGGGACCAAACCGCACCCTCTTCTCGAGCCGGACGCTCTCCACAGATTGCTGCACAGGCCCGCTGAAACTGTGCACTCAGGCGGGACCTCGTGCACAGTTCATCAACAGATCGGCCATGGTGCCTGTGGGAGTTCCGAACCGGGTTGTTGGCCCGGCCGAAGAGACCTAGCCTCGCCACGGCGAGTCGGCGCAATGTCGTTGTGTCGACATTGTCTGATGGGGGTCCGACGGCAGATCAGGTCCCGCAAGGGCCCGGCGAGGAGCGGCTATGAGTAATCGCGGAATGTCACCGCAAGGTGGCGGGAGCAGTGCCCCCGACATGCCCCCGCTCATGCCGACTCCCGCGCCGGCCGATCCATCTTCCCCACTTCTCGAGGCCGAGCCCATGACCTACGTCATCCCCTTCGATCGCTCCTCGGGCGCCGACGACCCGGAGATCGGGCCCACAGGGCGCCCGATGCCGGCGCTGCCCGACCCGCCCCCGCTCAGCGAGCACGGCAACGCGCGCGTGATCGCCATGTGCAACCAGAAGGGCGGAGTCGGCAAGACCACCACGACGATCAACCTGGGCGCCGCGCTCGCGGAGTACGGCCGCAAGGTGCTGCTCGTCGACTTCGACCCGCAGGGCTCGCTCTCGGTCGGTCTCGGTCTCAACCCCCACGAGATGGACCTGACCATCTACAACCTGTTGCTCCAGCGCGACGTGGAGGTGAAGGACGTCGTCGTGCCCACGGGCGTGCCCGGCATGGACCTTCTCCCCTCCAACATCGACCTCTCCGCGGCCGAGGTCCAGCTGGTCCACGAGGTCGCGCGCGAGCAGACGCTTCAGCGGGTGCTGGGTCCCGCGATCGCGGAGTACGACGTCATCCTGATCGACTGCCAGCCCTCGCTCGGGTTGCTGACGGTCAACGCGCTCACCGCCTCCGACGGGGTGATCGTGCCTCTGGAGTGCGAGTACTTCGCGTTGCGCGGCGTCGCCCTGCTGAAGACCACGATCGACAAGGTGCGCGAGCGCCTCAACCCGAAACTGCAGATCGAGGGCGTGCTCGGCACGATGTACGACGGTCGCACGCTGCACGGCCGCGAGGTGCTGGAGCGCCTGGTGCAGGCGTGGGGCGACAAGGTCTTCCACACGGTGATCCGGCGGACGGTCAAGTTCTCCGACTCGACCGTGGCCGGCGAGCCGATCACGAGCTACGCCTCCGACTCGGCGGGTGCCGAGGCCTACCGCCAGCTCGCCAGGGAGGTGGCGGTCCGGTGCCTCGACGCGTGAACCTGCCCGCAGCCGACGACCTCTTCCGCCCGACCGCTGCCGGCGACGACAAGCCGCGCCGGGTCCGCGCGGTCCCGGACAGCCCTCCGGACACAGCGGACGCCGAGTCCGGCACTCCGCCCAAGCCGAGCGGCAGGATCCGGCACGACGAGAAGATGACCGTCTACGTCACCTCCGAGGAGCTGCTCGAGATCGAGCGCGCCCGCCTGGCGCTGCGCGCCGGCCAGGGTCTCGCGGTCGATCGCGGCCGCCTCGTGCGTGAGGCGGTCATGCTGGTGCTCGCGGACTACCAGGCCAAGGGCGACGACAGTGCCCTGGTCCGACGGTTGACCGAGGAGTGACCATTACGGCCTCCCGACCCGACGCAGGGACGGATCCGGCGCCGGCGTTCGAGCTTCACCTCGACAACTTCGAGGGGCCGTTCGACCTGCTCCTGAGCCTGATCGCCAAGCACAAGCTCGACATCACCGAGGTCGCGCTCTCCCGGGTGACCGACGAGTTCATCGGTCACGTCAAGGCGGGCGGCGCGGTCTGGGACCTCGAGCAGACCACCTCGTTCCTCCTGGTCGCGGCCACCCTGCTCGACCTCAAGGCCGCCCGGCTGTTGCCCCAGGGCGACGTCGAGGACGAGGAGGACCTGGCCCTGCTCGAGGCGCGCGACCTGCTCTTCGCGCGCTTGATGCAGTACAAGGCGTTCAAGGAGGTCGCCGGCGTCGTCGCGGCCCGGCTCGCGGTGGAGAGTCAGGCGGCACCCGCGCGCGGTCGGGCTCGAGGACCGTTTCGCCTCGCTGCTGCCGGAGGTGCTGATCGGCATCGGCCTCGACCAGTTCGCGGCGCTCGCGGCCAAGGCGCTCGCTCCGAAACCGTCGCTCGAGGTCTCGCTGCAGCACATCCACGCCGCCACCGTGAGCGTGCGGGAGCAGGCGGCCCTCGTGGTCGAGCGGCTGCGGCGCAGTGGCACGATGACCTTCCGGGCACTGTGCGGCGACTCGCCTGACACGCTGACGACCGTGGCGCGGTTCCTCTCCCTGCTCGAGCTCTACCGGGAGGGGGCGGTGGCCTTCGAGCAGGTGTCGGCGCTGGGCGAGCTGAGTGTCCGGTGGACCGGCCCGGACGACGCTACGGTCGAGGACCTGGTCACCGACGAGTTCGACGGCGCACCCCCGACCGAGGAGACGACAGCATGACCGAGACGACCGAGGAGCAGGCACTCGACGTGCCGGTGGCGGACCTCCGGCCGTCGCTGGAGGCGGTGCTGATGGTCGCCGACCAGCCGCTCGACGACGTGACCCTGGCGTCGGCGGTCGGCTACCCCGCAGAGGAGGTCGTCGCCGCGCTGAGCCAGCTCGCGGCGGAGTACGACGAGCAGGGGCGTGGCTTCGAGCTGCGCAACGTGGCAGGAGGCTGGCGCTACTACACCCGCGACGACTACGCAGCGGTCGTCGAGGGGTTCGTGCTCGAGGGGCAACAGGCCAGGCTCACGCAGGCCGCGCTCGAGACGCTCGCGATCGTCGCCTACAAGCAACCTGTCTCTCGGGCGCGGGTGTCGGCGATCCGGGGCGTCAACGTCGACGGGGTCATGCGCACCCTGCTCGCCCGTGGGCTCGTGGAGGAGGCGGGCGAGGACGGCGAGCACGGAGCGACGCTCTACCGCACCAGTGGCTACTTCCTGGAGCGCATCGGCGTGACGTTCGATCGACGAGCTCCCCGAGCTGGCGCCGTACCTCCCCGAGATGGACGACCTCGAGGACGAGCTGAGCGCGATGGCCGCCCAGGAGTCCCCGCACGACCCGCCACCCGAGCCGCCGGCCGACTCGCCGGCGCCGGACGAGCAGTGAGCCTCGAGACCGACGACGACGGCCTGATCAGGCTCCAGAAGCTGCTCGCGCAGTCGAACGTCGCCTCACGGCGCAAGTGCGAGGAGCTGATGCTCGCCGGCGAGGTGGAGGTCGACGGCGAGATCGTCACCCGGCTCGGCACCAAGGTGGACCCCCGGACCGCGGTGATCCGGGTCTCCGGCAAGCGGCTGCCGCCGGTTTCCGACCACGTCTACCTCGTGCTCAACAAGCCGCGCGGCGTGGTCTCGACGATGTCGGACCCGGAGGGCCGGCCCACGATCTCCGACGTCGTGGCGGACCGACCCGAGCGGCTCTTCCACGTCGGCCGCCTCGACACTGACACCTCGGGGCTCCTGCTGCTCACCAACGACGGCGACTTCGCCCAGCGGATCGCCCACCCTTCCTACGAGGTCGACAAGACCTACGTCGCGGAGGTCGACGGCAGCTTCTCGAAGGAGACCCTGCAGATGCTGCTCGACGGCGTGACGCTCGACGACGGCCCGGTGACCGTCTCCCGGGCCAAGGTGGTCGCCCAGGCCAAGGAGAAGTCGATCGTCGAGCTGGTGATCCACGAGGGCCGCAACCGGATCGTGCGCCGGCTGCTCGACCAGGTCGGTCACCCGGTGCGCAAGCTCACCCGCACCCAGCTCGGTCCGGTGCGGCTCGGGTCGCTGAAGACCGGCGAGTTGCGTGACCTGACCCTCGACGAGCTCGGCGAACTGCTCGAGGCCGCCAAGCTCTAGGCCCGCCAGCCCGATAGCATCGCCGCGTGCATGTGAGAGCCGTACGCGGAGCCACCCAGCTCGAGGTCGACGAGCGTGACCACATGCTCGAACGCGTGGCGGAGATGGTCACCGACGTGATGACCGCCAACCAGCTCGAGGTCGACGACTTCATCTCGGTGATCTTCACGGCCACCGACGACCTGGTCTCCGAGTTCCCGGCGTACGCCGCCCGGCGGCTGGGGTTCGGCGACATCCCGCTGCTCTGCGCCCGCGAGCTCGAGATCGATGGATCCATGCCCCGCGTCGTGCGGATGATGGCGCACGTCGAGACCTACCTGGCCCGCGCCGACATCACCCACGTCTACCTCCACGGAGCCGCGGCGCTGCGCAAGGACCTCACCCGGGTGCGCGAGATCCCGGATGAGTGACGTCGACACTGGCGTCGACTCTGCCCTGTCGGGTCCGGTGGAGGTGGTGGGGGCCGGCCTGATCGGCACCTCGATCGCCCTGGCCTGCCGGGCAGCAGGACTGGACGTGATCCTGACCGACGTCTCCGAGGACAACCTGCGCACCGCATCGGGCCTCGGTGCCGGGCGGCCGAAGGCAGGGGGTGACCGACCCCAGCTGGTGGTGATCGCGGTGCCACCGGACCACCTGGCGGAGTCGATCACCGCAGCGCTGACCAGCGGTGATGGCGTCGTCACCGATGTCGGCAGCGTGAAGGCCGGCCCGGCGGACGCCGTGGCGGGACTGCCCGAGGCCGAGCGCTATGTCGGCAGCCACCCGATGGCCGGCAGCGAGCGCTCCGGGCCGCTGGCGGCCACCAGCTCGTTGTTCGACGGTCGCCCGTGGGCGATCGCCCCGCACGCCACATCCGACCCTGCCGCGGTCGCCCTGGTCGAGGAGCTGGTGCTGCTCTGCGGGGCGGTGCCGGTGCGGATGAGCCCCGAGGAGCACGACCTCGCGGTCGCCCGCACCTCGCACCTGCCCCACCTGTTGGCCGTCCTCGCCGCAGGTGCGCTGACCGACGCTCCGGCAGACCACCTGGCGCTCTCGGGGCAGGGGGTCCGCGACGTCACCCGGGTCGCGGCCGGCGATCCAGTTCTCTACGGCCAGATCGTCACCGCCAACGCCGCCGCCGTGGGTGCGCTCCTGGCCGGCGTACGCGAGCGTCTGGACGAGGTCATCGCGGCGCTGGACGCCGGTGACCGCGGCGGGCTCGAAGCCGTGCTGGCGAGCGGTGTCGACGGCACCCGGGCGATCCCCGGCAAGCACGGTGGGCCGGTGCGGCCGATGGCCTCGCTGTTCGTGGCCGTGCCGGACCATCCGGGGGAGCTGGCGCGACTGTTCGCGGACGCCGGCGAGAGCGACGTCAACATCGAGGACGTGCGCATCGACCATGATCCCGGGCGCCCGGTCGGGCTGGTGGAGCTGGTGGTCGCCGTCGAGCGCGTTGACCACCTGCTGGAGTCGCTCGAATCCCGCGGTTGGGTGACTCACCGGTAGGCTCACGCCCCGTGAGCAGCACCGATTTCGGCCCTGCGGGCATGCCCAACGGCGGCCTGGTCGTGGCCGTCGACGGCACGTCCGGTTCCGGCAAGTCGAGCACCTGCCGCGGGGTCGCCCAGCGGCTGGGCATGCACTACCTCGACACGGGCGCGCAGTTTCGCGCGATGACCTGGTGGATGCTCCGCGAGGGCGTCTCCGTGCTCGATCCCGACGCAGTGGCGGCGCGATCAGGAGAGCCCCGGATCGAGTCGGGCACCGACCCGGTCGCACCCACGATCCACGTCGACGGCATCGATGTCTCCGTCGAGATCCGCAGCAACGAGGTCACCGCCGCCGTCTCCCCGGTCAGCACCGTGGCCGAAGTGCGGGCGCGGCTGCTCGAGCTCCAGCGCAGCATCGTCGATCGGGAGATCGCGTCCGGAGCGGGCATCGTGGTCGAAGGCCGCGACATCGGCTCCGTGGTCTGGCCGGACGCGCCGGTGAAGGTCTATCTCACCGCCGACCCGGTCGCGCGGGCCACTCGCCGAGCAGCCGAGGAAGGCGGGTCCGACCTGACCGCCACGCAGGAGACACTCCTCGAGCGCGACCGCATCGACTCCGGCCGCGCCGCGGCTCCGCTGGTGCGGGCCGATGGTGCCGTGCACATCGACACCACGGCGTACACGCTGGAGGAGGTCATCGACCTCGTCTCGGATCTTGTGACCCAGGTGAGCGCGTGACCTCGCCACACGAGCAGCTGCCGCGCACCGACCACGTCCAGCACCCGGCAACGTTTCGGCTGACACGGCTGCGACCGACCGCCCGGGCGCTCATCCGCCGCCGCTTCAAGGTTGTGTCGCACTATCCCGAGCGAGTGCCGATGCAGGGTCCCGTGGTGTTCGCCGCCAACCACGTGGGCGTGCTCGACGGCCCGATCCTGGCGATCTTCGCCCCCCGGCCGGTGCACGCCCTGACCAAGCTGGAGATGTTCGACGGACGTCTGGGCCCGTTCCTGCTCAAGGCCGGCCAGATCCCCGTCGACCGCTTCCAGACCGACCCGATGGCGGTGAAGACCAGCCTGCGCGTGCTGCGCGACGGCGGGGCCGTCGGCATCTTCCCCGAGGGCGGTCGAGGCTCCGGCACCCTGGACCGGTTCCACCGCGGTGCCGCCTACCTCGCGATGGTCACCGGCGCCCCCATCGTGCCCGTGATCATGATCGGCACCCGTGAGCCGGGCGGCACGACCAACTCGATGCCGCCGCGCGGATCCACCCTGGAGATGTACTTCGGAGAGCCGATCACACTCGAGAAATCGCCGTGGCCGCGCACCCGTGAGACCGTGGGGGTTGCGTCGCGGCAGGTGCGGGAGCGGATGCTCCAGGATCTGGACGACGCGTTGGAGCTGACCGGTCGGCAGCTCCCCGGACCGCTGCCGAAGGGCGAGCGCGAGCCCGACCCCGGTGGGGGAGTCACGGAGAAGTCTGCATGAGTGAGGTACCCGAGGCCGAGGTCACAGGCCCGGTGCCGGTCCTGGCGATCATCGGTCGCCCCAACGTCGGGAAGTCGACGTTGGTCAACCGGATCATCGGCCGCCGCGAGGCGGTCGTGGAGGACGTGCCGGGTGTCACCCGCGACCGGGTGTCCTACGACGCGCACTGGAACGGCCGCGCCTTCACGGTGGTCGACACCGGCGGGTGGGACCCCGACGCCAAGGGCATGGCCGAACGGATCAAGGCTCAGGCCGAGATCGCGATCAGCCTGGCCGACGCGGTGCTGTTCGTGGTCGACGCGACCGTTGGCATCACCGATGTCGACGAGGCGGTCGTCAAGCTCCTTCGCAAGTCCGGCAAGCCGGTCGTGCTCGCGGCCAACAAGGTCGACGACGCGCGCACCGAGGCCGAGGCGTTCGGCCTGTGGAACCTCGGCCTGGGCGAGCCCTGGCCGGTCTCCGCACTGCACGGACGCGGCTCCGGCGACATGCTGGACGCCGTACTCGCCGCGCTGCCGGAGCCCCCGCCCGACCGTGACGCCGAGCCCGGTGGGCCGCGCCGGATCGCGATCGTCGGCAAGCCCAACGTCGGCAAGTCGTCGCTGCTCAACAAGCTGGCCGGCGAGGAGCGGGTCGTCGTCGACAACGTCGCCGGCACCACCGTCGACCCGGTCGACGAGCTGGTCGAGCTGGGCGGCCGCTTCTGGCGCTTCATCGACACCGCCGGCATCCGGAAGCGGGTCAAGGAAGCTTCGGGCCACGAGTACTACGCCTCGTTGCGTACGACGACCGCCATCGACCGCGCCGAGGTCGCCGTGCTGGTCGTCGACGGCAGCCAGCCGCTCTCCGAGCAGGACGTGCGCATCCTGCAGACCGTCCGCGAGGCAGGTCGGGCGTTGGTGATCGCGTTCAACAAGTGGGACCTGGTCGACGAGGAGCGCCGCTACTACCTGGACCGCGAGATCGACCGCGACCTGGTGCAGGTGCAGTGGGCCCCGCGGATCAACGTCACCGCTCGCACCGGCTGGCACATCGACCGGCTGGTGCCGGCAATCGACAAGGCGCTGGAGGGCTGGGAGACCCGGGTCACGACCGGCGCGCTCAACGCGTTCCTCGGCCGCCTGGTCGCCGAGCACCCGCACCCGGTGCGCAGCGGCAAGCAGCCCAAGATCCTGTTCGGCACCCAGGCGAGCACGGCTCCGCCGATGTTCATCCTCTTCACCAGCGGCAAGCTCGACGCCGGCTACGAGCGTTACGTCGAGCGTCGCCTGCGTGAGGAGTTCGGGTTCGTCGGGACGCCGATCATCCTGCAGCAGCGTCCGCGGGAGAAGCGGAAGCGCTGATTTGACCTGGCAGTCACGCGTTTGCTCACTCCTGAGTCAGCGTGGCCACTAGGTTTTCGGCATGTCTCTTACGCGCACCCTCGCGGTGTCCACGGTTTTGGCCACCTTCTTTCTCGTTGGCTGCGGCGGTGATGATGGAGACGACGGTGGCACGGCGGACGACACATCGTCGTCGAGCGGCGAGCCGGACACCGAACCCACCGAGTCCGAGGAGTCCGAAGAGGTCGAGGAGCCGAGTGGACCCCTCGGCATCTGTGGGCTGATCACGGCCGAGGAGATGAGCGAGGTGCTGGGCGGCACGGTCGCGGCCCAGGAGATCCCCGGTGGCGGCTGCAACTTCGCTCAGACGGCTGATCCTCGAGCTGCCTCAGCGGCGCTCAACGAGACCACGGTCAACGATTTTGCGGGTGGCTTCGAGGGCACCCGCACCGGCGTGACCACGATCGTCGAAGGCGAGGTCGAGGATCTCGAGGGCGTCGGTGACGATGCTTTCGTCGTGGTTGGCAGTGGCGCGGGCGGCATGGGCGGCAGCACCATCGGTGCCGGTGCGGTGCTGATCGGAGAGACCGTCGTGCAGGTCACCCTGCTCCAGGCGGCGGACCTGACCGAGGACGACATCAAGGCGATGACCGTTGCCGTGCTCGAGCTGATCGGCTCCAAGGCCTGACTCGCGCGGCGCGCTACCTCGGCTCCCCGTGGAACTTCTCGGGCGAGCAGCGCCCCCGCTGGTCGGAGCGGCTGATCGAGGACCTCAAGACCATCCCGGCCTCGGCCTTCGTCGCCGGCGACACCTCGTCGACGACGATCAGCAGGGACATTGCCGCCGCGCGGTGAGCCCGATTCCAGGCTGAGCCACCGGCTGCGGTAATCTTCACGCGCCCCGGCAGCCACACCGCCGGGCTTCGGGCTGTGGCGCAGCTTGGTAGCGCACTTGACTGGGGGTCAAGGGGTCGCAGGTTCAAATCCTGTCAGCCCGACCGAAGAAGTTGCAGGTCAGAGGCCGTCTTCCGCTGAGGTGGGAGGTGGCCTCTGTCGCGTTCGCGTCCCCTGTCCGACGCCGGTGGACATCTGCCTTCCAAGGGGGCCAGCCGAGGAGCGGTCTACCACCGAACATGGGGCTCCAGCGTGGTGCGCTGCAGCCTTCGCACTGAGACCCTGTCGATCAACTCGCCAGCGCCTCAGGCGTCACCGGCGCCGCTGGCGAAGTGGACGTGTTGAAGGGCTTCGAGAACGCGCACGACGGCGTCGGCGACGACGTCATCGCCGGCAGCAGCGGCGCCAATCTTCTCGTGGGCGGCCCAGGCGCCGACACCCTGGCGGGGCTGGCGGGCAACGTGACCTCCGGGCGTCTGACGGCATCCAGGGCAACGACGCGATCGACGGCGGCTTCGGCCAGCGCGACTTCGGCGAGATCGACGCCGGGGACACCTGTACCGGGACCGAGGAGACATCGGTCCTGTAAGCAGTCCGTCACCTGTCGGTGGTTGTCGCCGGTGGTGGCAGGGTGGACAGTCCTCGCATGACTGTCGACCTGGACTTCTCCGGCCTGAGGGCAACGTTCGTCAACTGCACTCTGAAGCGCAGCCCTGAGCCCAGCCACACGCAGGGCCTGGTCGATGCGAGCGCGGCGATCATGCGCAAGCACGGCGTCTCGGTCGAGGTGATCCGCGCCATCGACCACGACATCGCCACCGGTGTCTACCCGGACATGCGCGAGCACGGGTGGGAGACCGACGCCTGGCCCGAGATCTACCCCGGGATCCTCGACAGCGACATCCTGGTGATCGGCCGGCCCGATCTGGCTGGGCGACAACTCGAGCGTCACCAAGCAGATCATCGAGCGGATCTATGCGCTGAGCGGGATGCTCAACGACAAGGGTCAGTACCTCTTCTACGGCCGGGTCGCCGGCTGCCTGATCACGGGCAACGAGGACGGCATCAAGCACTGCGCGCAGAACGTGCTCTACAGCCTCCAGCACGTCGGCTACACGATCCCGCCGAACGCCGACGCGGGCTGGATCGGGGAGGCGGGCCCGGGTCCGTCGTACCTCGACCCCGGGAGCGGCGGGCCCGAGAACGACTTCACCAACCGCAACACCACGTTCATGACCTGGAACCTGCTGCACCTGGCGCGGATGCTGAAGGACGCCGGTGGCGTGCCCGACCACGGCAACCAGCGCTCGGAGTGGAACGCCGGCGCGCGGTTCGACTTCGAGAACCCCGAGTACCGCTCCTGAGGAAGTTCTTACGGACCGGGGACGGCTGCCGCCGAATGCTGTCGGTGAGCCGCCGCGCCTGGGACATTGGGAGCATGCCCAAGGTTCTGGTGGTCGACGACGACCACACCGTGCGCGAGGTGGTGGTCTCCTACCTCCGCGCTCACAAGCACGACGTCGTCGAGGCGGCCAACGGCGAGGACGCGCTCACGGCGATGCGGGCCGACCCCGCCGACCTGGTGGTGCTGGACCTGATGCTTCCGGGCATCGATGGCCTCGAGGTCTGCCGGCAGCTTCGCGAGACGAGCGACGTGCCGGTGATCATGCTGACCGCGCTCGGCTCGGAGACCGACCGCGTCGTCGGGCTGGAGCGCGGTGCCGACGACTACGTCACCAAGCCGTTCAGCCCGCGTGAGCTCGCGCTGCGCGTCGACTCCGTCCTGCGCCGCGTCGGGGACGGCGAGGCGCCGAAGCCCGGCCGGATCACCGACGGCGACCTGGTCGTCGACAGCGACCGGCACGCGGCGTACAGCGAAGGGGCGGAGCTGCCGCTGACCTCCCGGGAGTTCGACCTCTTGCGCTTCCTGGTCGGCCACCCTGGCCAGGCGTTCTCGCGCGACGAGCTGCTGCAGCAGGTGTGGGGGTGGTCGTTCGGCGACCAGTCGACCGTCACCGTGCACGTACGCCGGTTGCGCGAGAAGGTCGAGGCCGACCCCACGATGCCGGTGCGGCTGGTCACGGTCTGGGGCGTCGGGTACCGCTGGGAGGCGGCGGCATGAACCGCGACCAGATCGAGATCGTGCTGATCACAGCGGCCTGGTCCGGGGGAGTGGGCGTGGTCGGTCTGCTCCTCGCGTGGACCCAGCGGCACCGGTCGTTGCGGTTGCTCACCGCCGGCGTGGCCGTGGTCGCCGTGGCGGCGGTGCTGGCCGGGATGCTCGGCGCGGCAGAGGCCATGTTCCTGTCGAGCCACGACTTCGAGGTCGTGGTGCTGGTCTCCGTGGTGGCCGCCGTCGTTGGCGTCGCGTTCGCCGCGGCGGTCGGAGCGGCCTTCTCCGCGTGGTCGCGGGCCCTGCGCGACGAGGCCAAGAGGTTCGGCGACAGCGGAGATTTCATGCCATCAGGTGCCGGCCCGGCCGAGCTGCAGGAGCTGTCGCAGGAGCTCGCGCGCACGAGCGTGCGGCTGCGCGATTCACGCGAACGCGAGGAGCGGCTCGAGGGGAGCCGGCGCGAGCTGGTCTCGTGGGTGTCCCACGACCTGCGTACGCCGTTGGCCGGGCTTCGGGCGATGACCGAGGCGTTGGAGGACGGATTGGCCGAGGACCCTGCTCGCTACCACCACCAGATGCGCAGCGAGGTCGATCGGATGGTGCGGATGGTCGACGACCTCTTCGAGCTGTCGCGGATCCACGCGGGCGTGCTGAAGCTGTCGGTGCAGCGAGTCGCGCTCGGGGACCTGGTCAGCGAGGCGCTCGCCGCGGCAGACCCGATCGCGCGTGCGCGTCACGTGCGCGTCGGCGGCCGGGTCGAGCAGGGGCTGGACCTGGTGGCCGACCCGACCGAGCTGTCGCGGGTCATCTCCAACCTGGTGATGAACGCGATCCGCCACACGCCCGCCGACGGGATCGTCTCCATCGAAGGCCGGGCCGTGCCTGAAGGTGTCGAGCTCAGCGTCGTCGACGGCTGCGGAGGTCTCAGCGACGAGGACATGGAGCGCGTCTTCGACGTGGGTTGGCAGGGCAGCGCCGCCCGCAGCCCGGAGGCGAGCGCCCACGGTCGGGGGGCCGGGCTGGGTCTCGCGATCGTGCGCGGCATCGTCGAGGCCCATGACGGCCAGGTCGCGGTGGCGAACGAGTCGCCCGGCTGTCGCTTCCGGGTGCTGCTGCCGGCGCACTAGGCGCCGGATCACTTCGCGCCAGTCCACGCGCCACACGTGGCTGTGCCGCCGCTCGCACGGGGCCAGCCCGTGGACGCGCTAACGGCTGAACGCCTCTCGAGTCGTAGGTCGCCACGGTGGTCACGCCGAGGTCGGAGGAGCGGAGCGGTCCTCGGCGACGTGCATGCGCCAGCCGGTCAGGTAGCGGATCGGTGCGGCCCAGGACGTCACGGAACCGCTCGTCCAGCAGCGAGATCGACACGTGTGCCTCTGCGCCAGGATCGCCACGCTCCACTTCTTCTCGGGCGAGGAGTGGATCGCGGCGAGGCGCCGGCACCAGCACCGGATCGCGGATCGCCTTCGCCCAGCCCTGGTCAGCAGCCGGGCTGCTCGCGAGGTGGAGCTTGAGGATCTCGACCAGCAGCAGCTCCGGCACCTGCGGCGGCACCTCGAACCGGTCGTCGGCGACTCGGGTGGTCTGCTGGACGGCGTACTCGATGCTGGCCTTCACCCAGTCGCGGGCGGGACCCGTGGGAGGTCTCACCACGAAGACCGGCTGGAACACCCGGAGCCTCGGGTCGAACATCGGGTCCTCGCAGGTCAGGTAGCCGCAGACCACGCGGTGACCCGGCCACCCCCGCCGTGATGGATGGTCGGCATCTGGTGCCAGGGCGGCGCGGCTGATCAGCTTGGCGATCGAGACGGCGGTCGCGGCGACCGTGCCTCCCATGGAGTGAGCATCGCCATAGGGCAGCACGACCACGTCGCCGGCACCGGCCCAGTGCCGCTCAGCAGCGACCGGACCCAACCGTGGAAGAGCAGCGACCTGGTCGGGCCCGGAGCCAGGATGGCGAGGCATCGGCCGACGGCGGCGAGCGGTAGGCCCACGGTTCCGTGACCCGGAGGAAGATCGCGCCCTGGAGCCGCAGGCGGGCGCGCGTCGGCCCTAGCCGGTGTGGGTTCCGGGTCAGGTGGTGCGGCTGCCTGGTCATTCTCAGCCAGAGACTCCGGCATGAGGCTGAGTGTGACAGATCGGCCGACTACCAGGAATCCGACCCCTCGTCCTCGGCGAGCACCCGGACGCCTTGATGTGGCCGGCGCCCACAAGGCCGACCTGGGACCCAGAACCAGTACGGCGTCAACTGCAAGCAGTACTTGGTCGACGACGCCGGCACGGTCTTCTGCCTGGTCGAGGCGCCCGACGCCGCTCACCGTGCACCGGAGGCGCACGGTCTGGTCGGACAGATCACGACACCGCGGGCAGCTGACAGCCGGGTCCGCGCCGATGACGGGACCGGCGCGGACCCCGTCATACTTTGCGAGTGCGTGAGGAGGAGCTGGAGATCGCGTTGCGCGTCCTCGAGGAGGCGGGTGACCTCGACCAGGACGACCCCGCGTTCGTCGCCCTGCGACGGGCGACGGCGGGCTTCTTCAAGGCCGCCAAACAGGAGCGCCGCCGCGCGCACCGGCAGCAGGTGGCCGCCGCCGACCGAGCCGTCGTCGAGCTGACCGGCACCGGATCGGCCTCGCGGATCGATGACGAGACCGCCGGACTGCCGCTCACCTCGACGGCCAGGGGTGCGATCGCCGGACGCCTGCTGGTGCCCCGGGCGTGCTACATCTGCAAGCAGAAGTACGCCGACGTGGACGCGTTCTACCACCAGCTGTGCCCGGACTGCGCGGTCTTCAGCCACGACAAGCGCGACGCCCGCACCGACCTGACCGGCCGGCGGGCGCTGCTGACCGGCGGCCGGGCCAAGATCGGCATGTACATCGCGCTCCGTCTGCTGCGCGACGGCGCCGACCTGACCATCACGACCCGGTTCCCGCACGACGCCGTACGCCGCTTCGCCAGCCTGCCCGACAGCGACGAGTGGCTGCACCGGCTGCGCGTGGTCGGCATCGACCTGCGTGACCCGGCCCAGGTGATCGGGCTCGCCGACGACGTACGCGCCCGGGGTCACCTGGACATCCTGATCAACAACGCTGCGCAGACCGTGCGGCGCAGTCCCGGCGCCTACGCGCCGCTCGCAGAGGCCGAGCACACGCCGCTGCCGCCGGAGCTGCACCACGACAACGGGGGGCCGGAGCTGGTGACCTTCGGCCACACGAGCGACCTCCACCCGGCCGCATTGGTCGGCTCGGTCGACGCGCATCCCGTGCTGGCTGCCGACGCTGCCACTGCCGACCAGCTCACCGAGCTGGCGATGACGGCGGGGTCGGCCGACGTGGACCGGATCGACGCCGGCGGGTTGGTGCCCGACGTGGTCGATACCAACAGCTGGGTGCAGGGCGTGGGGGAGATCGGTGAGCTCGAGCTGCTCGAGGTGCAGCTGTGCAACCAGACCGCGCCGTTCATCCTGATCAGCCGCCTGCGCCCGGCCTTGGCGGCCTCACCGGCCCGGCGGAAGTACGTCGTCAATGTGTCGGCGATGGAGGGGCAGTTCGGGCGCCGCTACAAGGGTCCCGGGCATCCGCACACGAACATGTCGAAGGCCGCCCTCAACATGCTGACCTACACCAGCGCAGCGGAGATGCTCACCTCCGACGGCATCCTGATGACCGCAGTCGACACCGGCTGGATCACCGACGAGCGGCCACACGTGACGAAGGTGCGGCTGGCGGAGGAGGGGTTCAAGGCGCCGCTGGACCTCGTGGACGGCGCTGCGCGGGTCTACGACCCCATCGTGCGCGGCGAGGCCGGCGAGGACCTGCACGGAGTGTTCCTCAAGGACTACGTGGCATCCCCCTGGTGAGTGAGGGGTACCTGTTCTGGACTGCCTGTCTGAAGGGGTGCCCACATGGTCGCAATCGCGCGACAGACCTGGTGCTGGTATCGGACCCAGCACGCTCCCGGAAGTCGCTATGTCTGCCAGTGCGGCTTGGTGCGCGGAGCGCCCTGACCACGCAGCCGCGGCACTGACGTGCTCGCTCGCTTCGCGACGTTCACGACGGTGGCCACGACGCCGGTGTAGAGCAGCGGGACGATCGGAAGCAGCCAGAACAAGAGGACCGGGCTCATCGCGACGAGGAAGCTGCTCATGCCACCGCCTCGATCCGCACCGGCGCCAGGAACTGCAGGGCGCCGTCCTCGAGGGCGTCCTCGAGCAGGATCTTCGAGTCCTCCTGGTAGTCCATCAGGATCTTCCAGGGGGTGCTCGAACCCTGTCGCGGCAGCGTCTCTTTGGCCCGCTGGACGTAGCCGGACTGCAGAGAGTCGAGGATCCCCTCGTCGAGCGCTGAGTCGTCGATGTCACGCGGGGTAGCCACGAGGTGTCCGTTGTCGTCCATGTGCTGCAGCAGCCGGCACAGGTACTTGCCGGCCAGGTCGGACTTCAGGGTCCAGGGAGCGTTGGTGTAGCCAAAGATCCAGGCCATGTTCGGCAGGTCCTCGACGAGCACGCCCTTGTAGGTCATGTGCTCGCGCATCTCGTACGCCTCGCCATCGATCGACAGCTGCATCCCGCCGAGCACCTGAACGTTGAGGCCGGTGGCCGTGACCACGATGTCGGCCTCGAGGTGCTGACCGGACTTCAGCAGGATGCCCTTCTCGGTGAGGGTCTCGACCTCGTCGGTGACGACCGATGCCTCACCGGCGGCGAGTGACTTGAACAGGTCACCGTCCGGCACCGCGCACAGGCGCTCGTCCCACGGCATGTATGTCGGCGAGAAGTGGGCCATGTCCACCGACGGGCCGACCTGGCGACGTACCTGCCAGAGCAGGAAGCGGCGCATCGCCTTCGGCCAACGACGGCAGGAGTTGTAGATCGCGGCCTGCAGCTTGATGTTGCGCAAGCGAGCCAGCTGGTAGACCCGGTCCTCGGAGAGGAAGCGACCGAGGAACTTCGAGATCTTGTCGAGTGACGGCAGCGAGAGGACGTACGACGGCGAACGCTGCAGCATGGTGACGTGCTCGGCGGTGCCGGCCATCGTCGGGACCATGGTGACGGCGGTGGCACCGCTCCCGATGATCACCACCTTCTTGCCCGCGTAGTCGAGGTCCGCGGGCCAGTGCTGAGGGTGCACGTACTCGCCCTGGAACTGGTCGACGCCCGGAAAGCTCGGCAGGAAGCCGGCGTCGTAGTTGTAGTAGCCGGTGCAGCCGATCAAGAAGGTGCACGTGAACGTCTGGGTCTTGCCGGTTGCCTCGTGCAGCGCCGTGACCACCCACTGGCTCGCGGTGCTGGACCAGTCGGAGGCGACGATCTTGAGGCCGTACTGGACCTTCTGGTCGATGCCGTACTCGGTCGCTGTGTCCGCGATGTAGTCGCGGATGGAGGCGCCGTCAGCGAGGACCTTGTAGTCGAGCCACGGCCGCCACTCGTAGCCGAAGGTGAACATGTCCGAGTCGGAGCGGACGCCTGGGTAGCGGAACAGGTCCCAGGTGCCGCCGAGGCGCTCACGACGCTCCAGCACGGCGATGCTCTTGCCGGGGTGCGCATGGGTGATCTGGCAGGCGGTGCCGATGCCGGACAGGCCGGCACCGATGATCAGAACATCGAAGTGCTGTGTGCTCATGGCTTCCTCGCAGTGGTCTCGGCTGGTAGTTCGAGGATGGGGGAGCGGACAGCCGCTAGTCTTGGCCTCGGACGACACCCTTTTGGCCTAGCCCGACAAGGCGGTGCGCATGGGCAGCCTGATCCGAGGCACCAACCTGTGGGGCTACGCCGACCTGGTGCGCGAATTGGGCGGCGACCCGGAGGCGCTCCTGGGCCGCTTCCAGCTACCGCGCAACATCGGTGAGGACCCGGACGAGTTCGTCTCGTTCCGCTCGGCAGCACTCCTGGCGGAGACCACTGCCGAAGAGCTGGGCTGCGCGGACTTCGGTCTGCGGCTGTCCCGTTGGCAGGGGCTCGGAGTCCTCGGCCCGATCGCCGTGATCGTCCGCAACGAGGAGACGGTCGCGGACGGGCTCACGGTGGTCGCCCGATTCCTCTACATCCACTCGCCGGCGCTCAAGCTGGAGATCGAGACCCCGAGTCCGGGGGGAGACCTGGTCTTCACCTACGAGATCAACGAGCCAGGCCTGGCCCAGCTCCGGCAGTGCTACGAGCTGAGCATGGCCAACTTCTCGCGCGTCGTGGGCCTGCTGGCCGGTCCTGACACTCACCTCGGCAACGTCCTGTTCATGCACGACCAGGTAGGCCCGGACTCGTCCTATGACGAGGCATTCGCCTGCCCCGTGCGGTTCGGGCAGTCGCACTACGGGTTCCGCGTGCCCGGCAGCCTGGCCGAACGGCCGATCGACAGCGCCGACCCGGAGACCCGCAGGATCGCGACCAGGTACCTGGAGAGCGAGGTCCTGGCACACGACGCCGGGATCACGGCGCAAGTGGCCGCGCTGAGCAGGCGGCTGCTCCCGGTTGGCCACTGCACCACTGAGGCCATCGCAGCGCAGCTGGCGATGCACCCGCGCACCCTGCAGCGACGCCTCGCGGAGGACGGCGTGCGCTGCCAGGACATCATCGACGAGGTGCGTCGCAAGCAGGCGGTCCGCTACCTCGCCGAGCCGCGCCTCTACCTGGGCCAGATCGCGAGTCTGCTCGGATTCGCGGAGCAGAGCAGCCTCAACCGGGCCTGCCGGCGCTGGTTCGGCAAGACTCCTCGTCAGTACCGCGCAGACCTGATGTCGCGCTAGGCCAAAAACGTGTCGCTCGAGGCCAAGACCGCGAGCTAGGGGCTCGGCCACGCTCGTGGCATGAGCACTCACCCCTTCCGCGAGGTCACGTTTCTCAGCGACGGCGTCCGCTGCGGTGCCTGGCATCTCAGCGCGACCACGTCGGGGCACACGGTCTACGGCTCCCGCCCCTGCGTCGTGATGGCGCACGGCTTCGGCGGCACCCGCGACACCGGACTGCTCGACTACGCCGCGGGCTTGGCCGACGCCGGTCTCGACGTGCTGGTCTTCGACTACCGCGGTTTCGGTACGTCGGAAGGCTCCATTCGCCAGCGGGTGTCCTACCGGCGCCAGCGCGAGGACTACCACGCAGCCGTCGCTGCGGCCCGCACCCTGCCCGGAGTCGACCCGGAGCGGATCGTGCTGTGGGGCACGTCGTACTCGGGCGGTCACGTGGTGCCGGTCGCGGTCACCGACGGCCGCATCGCCGCAATCGTCTCGCTGACCCCGGCAATGGACGGACTCGCCGCGCTCCTCGCCATCGCGAAGGCCCATCCCACCAAGCTGTTGCCGCTGGTTGCCCACGGCCTGCGCGACGTCGCGCGCAGCCTGATGGGGCGCAGCCCGCATCACCTGCCGATCGTCGGCGCACCCGGATCGACCGCCATGATCACCGCGCCCGGGGCGTTGGAGGGCTACCAGGCCCTCGCCGGCCCGACCTGGCGTAACGAGGTCTGTGCGCGGGTCGCGCTCGAGGTGGCGCTGAACCGTCCAGGCCGAATGGCCACGCGGCTGACCACGCCGATCCTCGTCCAAGTCGCCGAGAACGACCACGTCGCACCCCCGGCTGCGGCATGGGGCGCGGCCCTGGCTGCCGGTGCCCACGCCGAGGTGCGCAACTACCCGCTGGACCACTTCGACGTCTACGAGGGGCCCTGGCAGCGGCAGATCCTCGCGGACCAGATCGTGTTCCTCGACCAACAACTCTCCGCAACGAACACCTCTACAGGAAGGCTGGCCGGCTGATGCCGCACTACTCCGTCAACAACAAGATCGCGTTGGTGACCGGAGCCGCTCGCGGCATCGGGTTCGCCACCGCCCAGGATCTCTACGAACGCGGCGCGAAGGTCGTGGTGGTCGACCTCGACTCCGAGGCGACCGTCCTCGCGGCGAAACAGCTCGGCGACCGGGCTGTCGGCATCGGCGCCGACGTCACCGACACCGCCGCGATGCAGGACGTGGTGGCGCGTGCGGTCGACACCTTCGGCCGGCTCGACATCGTGATCGCGAACGCCGGCATCGCGCCGGCCCCGACGACCGCTCGGGCCATGGACCCGGAGACGTTCGAGCGCGTGCTCGACGTCAACATCCATGGTGTCTACCGCACGGTGCACGCCGCCCTGCCGCAGATCATCCAGAACCGCGGACACGTCGTCGTCACCGCCTCGATCTACGCCTTCGTCAACGGCGTCCTGATGTCGCCGTACGCGATGTCGAAGGCGGCCGTCGAACAGTACGGCCGCGCGTTGCGCGGTGAGCTCGCTCAGCACGGGGCGTCCGCGAGTGTCGCCTACTTCGGCTTCATCGACACGGCGATGACCCAGGACGCCTTCACCGACCCGATCGGGAAGCGCTTCGAGTCGACGTTCCCGACGTTCCTGATGAAGAAGCTGCAGCCGGCCGAGGCCGCACAGGCGGTGGTCGACGGAGTCGAGCGCCGGGCGCCACGGATCATCGCGCCGAAGCGATGGGCCGCCATGTCGACGCTGCGCGGCGTGCTGAACCCCCTGCTCGACCTCCGCACCGAGAAGAACGCCACCATCCAGGGCATCCTCCGCGACGCGGATCGGCGTACTCACTCCGTAAGGTCCCGGACCTAGTCGGGCCAGTCCTTCCGGGAGTAGCGTCGAAAGACGTCCAGGAGAAGGTGGTGCCGAGATGTTCGTTCAGGTGATCCAGGGTCAGGTGTCCGATGCCGCGCAGGTGCGAGCGCAGCTGGACAAGTGGGAAGCGGAGATCGCACCGCAGGCGGTGGGCTGGCTCGGCAGCACCTCCGGCGTGACCGACGACGGCCAGCTGGTCGCGGTGGCCAGGTTCGAGTCCGAGGGGGCCGCGCAGCAGAACAGCGACCGGCCCGAGCAGGGTGCGTGGTGGGACGGCATGGCGGCGCTCTTCACCGGCGAGCCGGACTTCCACAACAGCACCTCGGTGGTGACCAACGTCTACGGCGACCCGTCGCAGGCGGGCTTCGTCCAGGTGATGCAGGGGCGCAGCACCAACCCGGACCGTGCTCGCGAGCTGATGGCCAACGACGACTTCGACTGGCCGTCGTTCCGGCCCGACATCCTCGGCACGCTGTACGCCGACCACGACGAGGACGCGTGGACGCTGGTCATCTACTTCACGTCCGAGGCGGAGGCCCGCGAGGGCGAGCAGAAGCAACCCCCGCCAGAGCTGCAGGCGAACATGGAGGAGCTGAACTCGCTCGGCATCGGGGAGCCCACGTTCTTCGACCTCCGGAGCCCGTGGTTCAACGCGCCTGGCTGATCCAACGCGAGTAACTCAGTTTGTCAGCGGTCACCGGCGGTCGGCGATCCGCACCAGACCGCCCAGCACTCCGACGTACGCCGCACCATCCGGGCCGAGGCTGACCGGCGCGTAGTTGACGTTGTTGCCCAGCCCCGTGCCGTAGCGCTGCTTGAACACGGCCCGGCCGGTGCGGAAGTCGAGCGCGGTCAGGTACCACGAGTCGACCAGCCCGCGGCGCACGCGGGTGACGGCGTAGATCAGGCCGTTGGCGAGCGACAACTTGGCCACCGCTGAGGGGGACCGGTCCGTCCGGTTGCGCCACACGACGTGACACCCCTGACCGTCGCGGTCGAGGTCGACCCGCTCGATGCCGGGGGCGGTGAGCTGTCCGGCGATCGTCTGCACCGGGCCGGCGTAGCCGTGGTTGTTGGTCACCACGAGGGCCCGGCCGGCCGCGATCAGGGAGTTGTCGGTGGCGCTGGCGCCCTTCGCGAAGACCGGCACGCTGCACACCTCCCGGTCGCCCTGCACGCGGCGGTCTCGCCGATAGACCACGATCTGCATCGGGTCGGCGTTGTCGGTGATGGCGACCCAGTCGTCGTTCATCAGGGTCGGGGTCGTGCCGGAGCCGGGGGAGACCTGGCCGGGCTTCAGCTCCCCTGTGTTCGCGTACCTCTCTCGCCACGTCACCCGCGGCACTCCCGTCCGGGTGAGATCGAGCCGGTAGAGCGCCTCGGTCGAGACCACGTAGATGCCGCCGGTCTCGTCGACGGCGAACGAGTTGGTCACCATCTCTCCGAGCCGGTGGACGCGGATCCGCGAGGTGCGGCGGTCCACCGCGCCGACGACGCCCGCCTCCGTCACGAACACGAGCTCTCCGCTCCAGGCAGGCAGCACGGAGATGATCTTGTCCTTGGCTCCCATCGCCATACTCAAGTCGACCTCGCGCTCGAGCACGAAGCCGTTGCCAGCCGGATTCTGCGCCACGACCTGGAGGTGCTGGTTGCCGGTCGGGATCACCGCGCGGTCGCGGTGGTCGAGGTAGAAGTAGCCGCCGCCCGAGAAGTCGCTGAACACGTCCAGCCCCAGCCGGCGCTTGGGCAGGCGGTACGACGCCAGCTCCTCGAGGGTGGTCGGGTCGAAGAGCTTCAGCGACGGGCTGGTGACGCCGACGCAGACGGTCTCGATCCGGCCGCGGCGGTCGAAGGTGAGACTGGCGCACTCGGCGACCTGCAGGGTCGAGGACACCGTGGGCCGGATGCCCAGCGGGCCGCGCCCTGGGTAGGCATCGGTCATGTAGGCGTCGTTGTGGATGTTGTTGCCGGGGTCGTCTGCGAGGTACGGGTGCTGCGGCGGCAGCGGCGCGCGGACCGGGCGAGGCGTGGCCGGCGCACCGACGTAGGCCGGGGCGCTCGGCGGAAGCGGGTCGCCCGGGATGGGGATCGCACCGGCGGTCGTCGTGCCGAGCGGCAGCGCGACCGCCAGGACCGCAACCAAGCAGACCCGCACCCACGATCTCGGCATGCTGGTCCAACGAGGGAGGGGGCCTCGGGTCACCCGAGCACGTGCTGCCGGAACAGCTCGGCGGAGGGGAGCAGCCGGCGGGTCCGGGACCACGCGAGCCCGACGTCGCGGGAGGCGCCGTCGTCGGAGATCGGGATCAGTCGCACCCCGCCCGCGCCGTCGCTCTCCGGCCCGGAGTCCGTGCCGGGCACGATCGCCACGCCGAGTCCGGCTGCGACGAAGCCACGTACGACAGGCAGGTCGTCGCACTCGAAGGCCACACGGGGCACGATCCCGGCCGAGGCGCACAGCGCTTCGGTCAGGGCGCGCAGCTCCCACGTGGGGCGCAGCATCACGAAGTCCTCGTCCGCTGCCTCGGCCAGGGCGACCTCGTCCCGGCCGACCAGGGCATGTCCGGGAGGCACGGCCAGGAGCAGGGGCTGGGCGAAGAGCCGCTGCCAGCGCACCGCGGGGTTGCGGGGTCGGCGAGACGTGAACTCCAGGTCGATCCGTCCTTCGGCGACGAGCGACGAGCCCAGGGCGTCGTCCGAGGGCTGGAGCCGGAACTGGACCTGAGCGTGCTGAGCGCGGAACCGGCTGATCAAGTTCGGCACCAGCCATGCTCCGAGCGAGAGCTGGAACGCCACGGCGACGGTGCCGGTCTCGGGGTCGACCAGCTCGTTGACGGCAGCTACGCCGTCGTCGAGGGCGTGCAGGGTGGTGTCGACGTGGCGCTTGAACACGCTGCCGGCGTGGGTCGGGCGCAGCAACCGCCCGGTCTTGCGCAGCAGAGGAGTGCCGAGCTCCTCCTCCAACCGGGCCAGGGCCCGCGACACCCCGGGCTGGCTGACCCGATAGATGTCCGCTACCTCGGTCACCGTCACGCCGTCGGTGACGTGCTGGAACCAGCGCAGGGTCTCGGTGTCCATACCCATGACGCTAACGCATGGATTGGTCCTCGGTTCTACATTGGACGTATGGATGGTCGCGCCGGAGAATTGTCTGCATGAAGATCACTGCACGTGCCCCCCACCTTCGGATCCTGGCCGGTGTCCGCGACGAGCTCCGCGAGCGACGCGAAGCGCGCGACGCCTACCGCGCCCTGGAGCGCGACCTCGCCGGCTACTCAACGCCCGCCGAGGTCGACGACCTGCTGGCCGCCCTGCGCTGGCAGGACGACCCCGAGTCGCAGGTCATCCGCGACATCCTGCTCGGCAACCTGAACCGCCGCAGCTCCCGTCTCGCGTCCTGACCCGGACTGGACCAGGCTGACCAGCCTGGACGAGGGCGCGTACGCCGCGCCTCATAGACGGATGTGCTGAGGACAGTCACACTCGCCTTGTGCTCGACCGGTTCACCCGATGGATGTACGAGCGCCTGGGATCGCGCTACCAGCTGGTGCTCGTCGCCGGCGAGGCCGGCGTGTCGATGGTCGTGGCGCTGGTGACCATCTTGATCCTCAGCGCCTACTACGACCCGACAGCCCTCGAGGTCGCGGCCCTGGCCGGCACGTGCACCGGCCTCACTCTCTTCGCGGTCGCCTACTCGGCCGCGCGGGCCCGGCCGGCGTTCGACACGATCGTCGCCTGGGGCCGGACGGAGACCCCCAGCGCAGAGGCGACCGTTGCCGCGTGGGAGGCGGCCACGACGCTGACCCTGCGCCAGTTCCGGCGCGACTCGTGGCGGGTCAACCTGACGGTGGTGCTGCCGACGTCGGTGCTCGGGGTGTTTCTCCTGGATCTGGAATGGACCGGGTTCTTCGTCGTGATCCTGGCCTGTGTGATCCCGGCCGCCTACGCCACCGTGCTCAGCTACTCGGTCGGCGAGACCCTGGCCCGGCCGCTGGTGGCGGACATCGCCGAGGCGCTGCCGGACGACTTCCCCTTCGAACGGCACGGGCTGCCGGTGAGCAAGCGGCTCCGGATCGGCCTGCCGGCGTACACCGCAGCGACCGGGGTGCTCGTGGCCAGCGTGGTCGGTGACCGCGACGGGTCCGGCGAGCTCGCTGCCGCCGTGGGTGTCTCGCTGCTGATCGGGCTGGCGCTCTCCTACGAGCTGGCGACGCTGCTGTCGCGCGGGATCACGGAGCCGATCAATGACGTGCGGCTGGCGCTGGAGCGCGTCCGCGACGGCGACCTGACCGCTCGGGTGCCGGTGGTCACCAGCGACGAGCTCGGCGAGCTGGCCTACGACTTCAACCTGATGGCGCGCGGACTGCAGGAGCGGGAGGAGATGCGCGAGGCGTTCGGCACCTACATGGACAAGGAGGTCGCCGCCATCATCCTGTCGGGACAGTTCCCGCAGGAGGGGGTGGAGATCGACGTGACGATCATGTTCTGCGACGTGCGCGGGTTCACGTCGTACGCCGAGAACGCCGAGGCCACCGCAGTCATCGCGACGCTCAACCGGCTCTTCGAGACCATGGTGCCGATCGTCGACCGGCACGGCGGGCACGTCGACAAGTTCATCGGCGACGGGCTCTTGGCCGTCTTCGGCGCTCCGGAGCCGTACCTGGACCATGCCGACCGCGCGGTGTCGGCCGCCTGCGAGATCGCCGCCGCGGTCAACACCGGCGACACCGGGCTCAGGGTAGGAGTCGGCGTCAACACCGGTCGGGTGGTCGCCGGGTCCATCGGCGGTGGCGGCCGGCTGAACTTCAGCGTGATCGGCGACGCGGTCAACGTCGCGGCCCGCGTCGAAGGGGCGACCCGCCGAGACCGGCGACGACGTGCTGATCACCGGCGCCACCCGCGCGCTCCTGCTGCGCGGACCTGCGCTCGTCTCGCGCGGCACGATCCCGCTCAAGGGCAAGGCCGAGCCGCTCGAAGTCTTCGCGCCGCTCGTCCACAGAGCCGAGGAGCTCGTGAGTCCAGATGCCTATCACCACTGATCCCCTGGTGGGCCGGGCGCGCGAGCTCGACTCGCTCGACGCGGCACTGACAGGGTTGCGGCGAGGTCACGGGGGAGTGGCGCTGCTCGTGGGCGAGGCCGGTATCGGCAAGACCCGACTTGCCGCCGAGCTGGCCGGACGCGCTCTGGCCGCCGGTGTGCCAACGAGGTGGGGCCGGAGCCCGGAGGGGGAGACGGCTCCGGCGTACTGGCCCTGGCGGCAGGTCCTGTCCGCCGTCCCTGCGGACCGGACCGTGCTCGACGCCGACCGGCCGAACGATCCGTACGCCGTGATGGAGGCCGTCACCGCAACGCTGTCGCAGGCGGCGGCGGCCGGCGGGCTCGTCGTGGTGCTCGACGACGTGCACGTCATGGACGACGCCTCGCGACGACTGCTCCTCCACGTCTCGCACGAGGCGGCCATGGCTCGTCTCCTGCTGGTGGTCACGGCCCGCCCGGCCCCCGGGACCGCCTGGCTCGCGGATCTCCAACGGGCATCGGGCGCGACGCGCTGGGACCTGGCGACGCTCACCAGCACGGAGGTGGCTGAGCTGGTGCCGGTCCCGGAGAGCGCCGACGAGGTGCAGGCGGTGACCGGGGGCAACCCGCTGTTCGTGGTGGAGGTCGGTCGAGCGCAGGCAGACGGCAGCTGGGATCCGCAGCGACCGCCGCGAAGCGTGATCGACATCGTCACCGGCCGCCTCGACCGGCTGCCGGCCACGAGCCGCGAGACCCTGGAGCTGGCCGCGGTCCTGGGCCGCGAGCTCGATCTCGACGCGCTCGCGGCCGCCCTCGACCGGGATCCTGCTCCCGACCTCGAGCCGGCGGCCGCCCAAGGCCTGCTCGACCGCGCACAGACACGCTTCTCACACGCCTTGACCCGCGACGCCGTCGTCCAGTCGCTGGCGCCCAGTGCTGCGCGGGACCGGCATGCCCGGATCGGCGCGGCGCTGCTCAGCGTGTACGCCGAGACGCCGGATCGGTTGGCAACGCTCGCCTGGCACGCCCACGCAGCCGGCGACGTGGAAGGGGTACGCCGCTGGGCAGCCGCGGCCGCGCGGGAGGCCGCCCGGCGCTCGACGCCCGACGAGGCCGTTCGGCTGTTCGAGCTGGCGATCGAGGCCGCCGCTGACGACCTGGCGCGCCGGGACCTCCTTGTCGAGCTGGCCACGGCGGCCGGCGCCGCCGGAGACCTGGCGCGCGCCGCCTCGGCGGCCAGCGCGGCAGCGGACCTGGCGACGACCGCCGACCAGCTCGCCGAGGCGGCGCTCGTGCTGCCGCCGGCAGCGGACCCCGCCATCAACGGGCTGTCTGCCGGGTTGTGCGCCCGGGCATTGGCCGAACCGCCGGACGACCAGGGGTTACGGGCCAGGCTCTCGGCACTGCGCAGCCGCCTGGCCTTCTACGCCGGCGACCCGGAGCTCACCGATGCGGCGAGTGCTGAGGCGTTGGCCCTGGCCAGAGGGACGCAGGACGACCGGGCGCTGGTGGACGCGCTGCGCGCTCGGCAGGAGGCGCTGCCCGGCCCGAGCGGCCGCGCCGAACGACGACAGTTGGCAAACGAGGTGACCGCCGCGGCCGAGCGGCTCGGCAGTGCGTCGGACGAGCTGTGGGGTCGGCTCTGGAAGGTCGAGACCAGCCTGGAGGGAGGTCAGCTCACTGCTGCCGCGGCCGGCGTTGCCCGACCTCCGGACGGTGGCCGACCACCTGGGTGGTCCGGTGGCTCGTTGGCACTATCAGCGAACGGCGGCCGCGCTGGCCCAGGCGCAGGGTCGATTCCCGGAAGCGATCGAGCTGGCGCAGCACGGCGTACACGACGATGAGCCCGTGGGAGCCGATGCCTGCCAAGGGCGTCTGGCTGGCCCTGCACACCGCCTTGAGCATGCACCTGTCGCCGCAGCCGGAGGTGGTCGACCAGATCCGGCAGCCGTTCGTCTCGCCGCCACGATTCGTGACCATGAATCCGCTCTCGCGCACCCAGCTGCTGATCGCCGCGGGCGAGCTCGAGGCCGCGGAGGCGACGTACCTCAGTGCCGGTCCGGTCGGCGGGCTGGGAGCTGCCGGTCTTCTTCGTCGTGCCCGGGCTCGTGCTCGGCGTCAGGGACGCCGGCGACGCTGGGCAGGTTGGCGGACCTGGAGGCGCTCTGGTCGCGGCTCGAGGTCTATCGCGGTGAGCACGCGATGGGCACCGGTGTCGGCTACAACGGCCCGGTCGACCTCGCCCTGGGCATCGCCGCGAGGGCGCTCGATCGTGACCCCGAGCCCTGGCTGACCTCGGCCCTGGCGAGCGCGGAAGCTGCAGGCGCCGCCGCCTTCGTGGCCGAAGCCCGGCTGCTCCTCGCCTCCTGTGTCGGCGGCACCGAGGGCACTCGCCTGCGCCGCCAGGGGAGTCGCGCGGCTCGGGCGCTGGGCGCCGACCGACTGCTGAGTGCGAACTCCGACGACCCGCTCACGCCGCGCGAGCGCGAGGTGGCGGACCTGGTCGCCGAGGGGCTGACCAACCGGCAGATCGCCGAGCGACTGGTGCTGTCGGAGCGCACGGCGCAGAACCACGTGCAACACGTGCTCACGAAGCTCGGCCTGAGCAACCGGGCGCAGGTGGCCGCGTGGCGGTTGAGCAGGTAAGTGAGTAATCCGGCGGACGTCCGGACCCGGTCGACACTCCTACCTTCTCTCCATCGCGGTCCACCCGGACCGCCGGAACGAGGAGATCGACATGAGCATCATGAGCATTGCCACCCCGCCCGTCGCCGGCAAGGAAGGTGTCGAGCGCGTCATCGCGGCTCTCGGCGGTGAGCCGGAGGGCCTCGAAGCGAGGTTCGTGATCGGCAACGGCCGCAGCGTCAAGGTCGTCGCCGTCTGGGAGTCCGCGGAGCACCTCGAGCGGTTCAGCAGGGAGAAGCTCGGTCCGGCGCTGACCCAGGTCATGGGTGAGCCCACCGGCACGCCGGAGTTCGAACGCTACGACGTGCTGTCGACGTACCTGGCGCCGGCGACGCAGCCGGCCTAGGCCCTAGGCCCCGTCGAACCCGTTGAGGAGCAGGAAGAAGATCACGGTGCCGACGACGGTGACCACGGCTCCGATGATGGCGCCGACGCGAGCCGCCCTGGCCCGGGAGGACCCGGCTCGCGCCAGCCCGGGCAGGGCGGCACCGACGAGCGCCCCGAGCAGGATCATCCCGCCCAGCGCGGCGGGGAGGATCCAGTTCTCGGATCCTTCGTCGTCGAAGAGGTACGCCGAGAGCGGCAGGCAGACGATGCCGGCCGCAAGCAGCACGACCAGTGCGAGCACTCGCTGGAAGGCAGAGCCGGGCTCCGCCTGTACCTCTGTCATCGGATGGTCCTTTCGCTGGGGTTCGGGCGCTGAGCCTAGGAATCCGCGGGGCCTGAGGGAACTCAGCGCGCGGCTGGTCCAGCCCACTCAGGACAACCTGGCAGGAATCCCGCTGGAGGCTGGCGCATTCCGCGGTGGGAGTCGAGGTCGCCGCGCGAGAGGGTGGCCGACGTGGAACATCTGCTGCGGCAACAGTGGTCGGCGCTACGAGGCTGGCTCGAGGAAGTCGACGTCATCGGCAACCGCCAGCTCCCCAGCGGCCTCGGCAGCTGGTCGGTCGGCGAGCTGGTCGCACACCTCGGCCTCGGGCTCGGCATGGTGGCGGACGTGTCGGCTGCCCCCGCGGACGCCGAGCCGATGTCGTTGGGTCGCTACGTCGCGGCATACCAGCCGGCCGCGAGGTCGATCGCCGAGATGACCCGCGAGCTGGCGCTCTCCCTGAGCGACGACTTGCTCGGTGGCATCGACGCGATCGCCGAGAAGTCCTGGCGGGCTCTCGACGACCAGCTCCGCTGAGGTGCTGATGGGCCGGCGGGGTCCACTGCGCAGGCACGACTACTTGATGACCAGGCTCATCGAGCTTGTCCTCCACGGTGACGACCTGCACCGGGCGCTTCCCGGAGACTCTGCCATCCCCGGTGCACCCTGATGCGCTCGCGGCGGTGTGCGACGCGCTGGCGGCGGCGTACACCGAGAGGGCGGGGGAGGCGCCGGTCGAGCAGGATCCGGTGACCTGGATCCGACGTGCAGGCGGACGCACGCCCAGCGAGGACCCCCACCTGCCGCTGCTCTGACTACCGCCCTTGGGGGTCGGTGATCTCCCACAGCTTGGCGAGCGTCTCGTCCACCTGCCGAAGTGCGGCCGTGCCCACGTGGGCCTCCCACTCGGCAAGCGTGCGTTCGACCTCGGCGTTGGCGGCCGGGACAAGCCGTTCGGCTCGAGCGGTGAGCCGAACCAGCCGGGCGCGGCCGTCGCTGGGGTCGGGGACCCGCTCGACGTAACCCGCCTGCTCGAGCTGCTCGACCAGGTAGCCCGCGGTCTGCTTGGTGACGAGAGCCTGCTCTGCCAGGTCGCTGACCCGGGTGCCGCCGGGTCCCACTCGCTGGAGGATCCGGGCTTGCGCGATCGAGAGGTTGGTGGCCCCGGCGGCGACGGCCGCGTCGTACGCGCGCCGCTCCAGTGCTCGGTAGGAGACGAACAGCAGGACGCCGAGGTTCGGTCGCTCCGGCGCGTCGTGCGGCAGCTCGTTCTTCATGCTTGACACCTTGTCGTAGCGGTGGCAATTTAGACAGAGATTGGTACTAGTTCACGTCGGAGCGGAGAGATGGATGCGGACACCGTGTGGGCGCACACCGACCAACAGCGGCAGGTGATGGCCGACCTGCTGGCCGGTCTACCCGAGCGGGCCTGGGTCGAGCCCTCGCTCTGCGATCGCTGGACGGTGCGCGACGTGGCTGCCCATCTCACGTTCGCCCAGGCGAGGGTGGGAGATGTCATCGGTCCGCTGGTGCGATCCGGGTTCAGGTTCAACACGATGATCCGGGAGCTGGCGCTGCGCTCCCCGCTGGAGCATGACGAGATCATCGCCACCATCCGGGGATTCGCCGGTTCGCGACGACGCCCGCCGGGAGTGAGCGAGCTCGAGCCGCTGGCCGACGTGCTGATCCACACCCAGGACATCTGCGTGCCGCTCGGCATCGAGCACCCGATGCCGCTGGATGCCGCCGTCGTCGCCGCCGACCGGCTGCTGGCGCTGCCACCTGCCCTGCGGTTGCGGGCGCCGTACCGCGGCGTGCGGTTCGAGGCGACCGACACCGACTGGGCCTGGGGCGCTGGTGAGATCGTGCGTGGGCCGATGCAGTGGCTGTTGCTGACGGTGGCGGGGCGTCCGGCCGCCCACGTGCACCTGTCCGGAAGCGTGGATGCCGTGCGATGAGCCATCGCACTAGCGTTGGCGCTGCATGTCTCTCCATCGCGCCTACCCGCCCGACACGCTACCACGGTGAAGGCGGCGAGGTGAGCGCCTGGTCGCGCCCCGATGCGACTCCTCCGGACCTGACCTACGTCAACGGTGGCACCTGCGAGTACCTCGCGACGGGCGACGCAGACGGCCGGCCAGCTCGGCCTGTACCGCTGGTCGTTCGGTGAGACCGAGTCCGGTCCGGATCCACACTTCCACCGCGCGATCTCGGAGTCGTTCTACGTGCTCGAGGGCTCGGTCAAGCTGTACGACGGCGCCGACTGGGTCACCGCGAAGGCCGGCGACTTCCTGCACGTGCCCGAGGGCGGCATCCACGGTTTCCGAGGCGGCGACCACGCGCGGATGCTGCTGATGTTCTCGCCCGGCGCGCCGCGCGAGGACTACTTCGAGACCCTCGACCGGCTCGGCCGGGGCGAGCCGATGACCGACGACGAGCGCGCCGAGTTCATGGTGCGCCACGACACGTACTGGGTGTGACCAGCGCGGGCGTGCCGAGGGGTCTGGTCGGGTACCACCGCCCATGACCCACGTCGCGAGCCGCATCATGTCCTCAGCCACCACCGCCTACGCGCTGTTCTCGCTGGTGCAACCGCGTCACCTCGGCACGGCGATGGAGGCCGACGCCGACGAGCTGTCGGCGTACGACGGGTTGGCTCGCGCGTACGGCGTGCGCGACCTGGTCATCGGCGGTCTCGGCATCTTCGGTCGGTCGCGCGGCGCCGTCCGCACCTCCATGGTGCTGCGGATCGCCGGCGACCTGACCGACTGCGTCGTGCTCCTGCAGCGCTCGAACGACCCGGCGATCAAGCGGAAGGTCGCCGCAGTGACGCTCGGCTATGCCGCGCTCAACGTGGCGGCCCTGCTCGTCGACGAACGCCGGGCTGCCTGACCGCGCTGCCCGGACGGAACCGTCCGGCGCCTCTTCGCGTCTACCCTGTCGAGGACACCGAGGAGTGACATGAGGCGAGGACCGCAGACCACGGTCGCCTGGCTCGTGCTGGCCGTTGCGGCGCTGGGCGGGTGCGGCGACGACACCGGAGCTGCGATCGACCTGCCCCGCGCCGACCAGCAGTACGACGGGCCGCTGCACGTCGACAAGGGTCGCTTCGGAGCGGCAGGCCAGGTCGTCGAGTGTCGCAACGGGTCTGTGGTCGGCGGCTTCGAGGATGCCGACGTCTACGCAGGGCGGGGCCACCAGCGACACGGTGGAGGAGGCTTTCGACACGGCCCTCTCCGAAGGAATGTTCCTGCAGATGCCCGAGCTCGACTACGAGGTCGCCAAGACCGACGACGACCGGGTGCTGCTCACCTACAGCGCGGACGGCGACACCAAGACCGCCCTGATCTTCCGTGACGGGCCCGCCACCGAGGGCGCCGGCGGCGACGGGTGGTACCGAGAGTCGTGGGCTCGTTGCGACCTGTCGGAGTTCCCCGCGGCGGTGGCCGAGAGCTTCTTCGGCTACCAGCTCTGGACCGGCGCCGACGGCCTCCCGGCACTCACCACGGAGATCGTCTCCATGCCCGGCCCAGAGCACTGCGACTGGCAGGGCATGACGTTCCTGTCGCTGGGGGAGGGCCGGGACGAGACGTTCTTTGTCCGTCGTCCGGTCGAGGACCTTCGCCCCTTCGTGACGACGGAGTTCGTCGCCGACATGCCGCTGCCGGACGACGCCATCGCCACGGCGTACTCGCGCGACGGGAACCGGTTGTGGCTGTCGCCCACCGGCGATCGCGCGTATGTCGGCCGAGCCGGCCGACGTCGAGGCCTGGCCGCGCTTCGACGCCGAGCTGCGCCTGACGACGCCCGCCGACGGTAGCGGTCCTCACGTGGCCACACGTTAGGGTGATGACTCGCAGCATCGCCCATACCCAGGCCCTGGAAAGGTACGACGAGCACCGCCCATGGACGGCTCTCAAAGTAGAAGTCCGCAGCGCTTCGGTGGCTGCGGATGACCCCCTGGATACTTCTCGCGGTCGCACTGCTGTTGATCGCCCTGTGCGGTCTCTTCGTCGCGGCGGAGTTCGCGTTCGTCACCGTCGACCGCAACCAGGTCGACCGGGCCGCAGCCGAGGGCGACGCGGCGGCCGAGGGCGTGCAGTCCGCGCTCCAGTCGCTCTCGACCCAGCTTTCCGGCGCCCAGGTCGGCATCACCATCACCAACCTCGGCATCGGCTTCCTGGCCGAGCCCGCGATCTCCGACCTGATCAGGGACCCGCTGGGCGAGCTGGGCGTCCCCGACGGGGCCGTAGGCCCGGTGGCGATCACCATCGCCCTGACCTTGAGCACGTTCCTCACCATGCTCTTCGGCGAGCTGGTGCCCAAGAACCTTGCCATCGCGCTGCCCATGGCCACTGCTCGCGCCACGCAGCTGCCGATGCGCGTGTTCACCGGGATCAACCGGGTCCCGATCCGGGTGCTCAACGGCTCCGCCAACGCCGTCGTACGCCGTCTCGGTATGGAGCCGCAGGAGGAGCTGCGCTCGGCTCGCAGCTCGACCGAGCTCGCATCGCTGATCCAGCGCTCGGCCGTCGTCGGCACGCTCGACCCCGACACGGCCGAGCTGATGGAGCGGTCGGTGGAGTTCGGCACCCGCACTGCCGGGGAGATCATGACGCCGCGGGTGCGCACCCACTCCCTCGAGGAGAACGATCGAGCGAGCGCGGTCATCGAGCTCACCCGCGAGACCGGCCACTCGCGTTTCCCGGTCCTCGACGCCGAGGACGCCGTGGTCGGCACCGTGCACGTCAAGCACGCCGTGGCGCTGCCGATGCACGAACGAGCAACCACCAAGGTCAAGCATCTGATGGCCAAGCCGATCGTGGTGCCGGACTCGTTGCGCCTGGACCCGCTGATGGGGCTGTTGCGCGGAGAAGGGTTCCAGCTGGCCGTGGTGCTCGACGAGTACGGCGGGCATGCCGGGATCGTGACCCTCGAGGACGTGATCGAGGAGATCGTGGGCGACATCGCCGACGAGCACGACCCGATGGGGGAGGAGGGCCAGCAGCGCGGCGACGGGAGCTGGTCGCTCTCGGGCCTGCTGCGCCCCGACGAGGTGGAGGACCTGACCGAGGTGGAGCTGCCGGAGGGCGAGGACTACGACACCATCGCCGGGCTCGTGCTGAAGGTGCTTGGGTCGCATCCCGGCGGTGGGCGATGTGGCCGAGGTGCCGGTGCCGGACCCCACGGACCCGGAGCAGCCTCGCGAGCGGCTCGCCGTGCTGACCGTGGACGAGATGGACGGCCTGCGCGTCGATCGGCTCACGCTCCGGCTGCTCCCGACCGACGGCGCCACACCGGACGGGGGCGGCGCCGATGAGTGACTTCGCCGCCCTGGGCTTTGCCGTCCTGCTGCTGTTCGGCAACGCGTTCTTCGTCGGCGCCGAGTTCGCGATGATCTCCGCGCGGCGTAGCCAGATCGAGCCGCGTGCCGAGGCGGGATCGCGGATGGCCAAGCTGGCGCTGAAGTCGATGGAGAACATCTCGCTGGTCATCGGCGTCAACCAGCTGGGCATCACCGTCTGCTCGCTGCTGCTCGGCGCGATCGGTGAGCCGGCCATCGCCCACCTCGTGGAGCCGGTGCTGCACGCCGTCAACGTGCCCGACTCGTTCCTGCACCCGATCGCGTTCGCGATCAGCCTCGCGATCGTGGTCTACCTCCACGTGGTGCTCGGCGAGATGATCCCGAAGAACATCGCCCTTGCTGGGCCCGAACGCTCCGCGCTGGTGCTGGCGCCGGTGATCTGGGCGTTCGTGACCGTGCTGCGACCGGTGATCGTGGTGATCAACGCCGTCGCCGACAGCGTGCTGCGGCTGTTCGGTGTCCGGCTGCAGGACGAGGTCAGCTCGACGTTCACGCGCGAGGAGGTCGCTGCGCTGGTCGAGGAGTCACGCGGCGAAGGCCTGATCGAGGCCGACGAGTACGACCGACTGGCCGGCGCCCTGGGCTTCACCGAGAAGACCGCGACGACGGTGCTGATGCCGCCCGAGACGCTGACCACCGTGCTCCGAGCATCGACCCCCGAGGACGTCGAGGCCCTGTGTGCCGCCACCGGCTTCAGCCGGTTTCCGGTCGCCTCCGCCGAGGGTGACCTGCTCGGCTACCTGCACATCAAGGACGCGCTCGAGCCGGACGAGCAGCTGCGTCAGCAACCGATCGCCGACAAGTGGATCAGGCCGTTCGCACAGGTCGCCGCCGATGACCTGCTGCACGACGCGCTGGAGACCCTGCAGCGCAAGGGTGCCCACATGGCGAAGGTGGTCGACGCCGACGGGCGCGACACTGGGGATCGCGACGCTCGAGGACGTGATCGAGGAGCTGGTCGGGGAGATCCGCGACGCGGCCCACTTCGACGAGTCCAGCTCCCTCCCCACACTAGGGTGACGCCCGTGGTGGACGAGTCGGAGCGGCACCGGAGTAGGGCATCGGGTGTGGACGGTGCCCAACCTGTTGAGCGCGCTCCGGCTTGCCGGCGTACCCGTGTTCCTGTGGCTGGTGCTCGGACCCGAGGAGGACGGCTGGGCGCTGGCACTGCTGATGTTCTCCGGCATCACCGACTTCCTCGACGGCTGGCTGGCCCGCAAGCTCAACCAGCAGTCCGTAGTCGGCCAGATCCTCGACCCAGTCGCCGACCGCCTCTACATCCTCGCGGTCGTCGTAGGGCTGGCCCTGCGCGACATCATCCCGTGGTGGGTGGCGATCTCGCTGCCGCTGCGCGACCTGCTGATGTGGGGGCTGGTGCCGATCCTTCGCACCCGCGGCTACAGCTCGCTGCCGGTGCACTTCCTCGGCAAGGCGGCTACCTTCAACCTGCTCTACGCCTTCCCGCTGCTGCTGCTCGGTGACGGCGATGGGGTGATCCCGACGCTGGCGCAGGTCTTCGGCTGGGCCTTCGCGCTGTGGGGGATCGGGCTCTACTGGTGGGCCGGTGTCCTGTACGCGTGGCAGGTGCGCAAGCTGATCGCGACCACCGAACGTCGTTCGACGGTGCCCGATGGCTGAGCTGCCGCCGCGGGTAACGATGCCGTTGTTGACGCTGATCACCCAGCAGTCGCTCGACGAGGACTACCGGATCGCAGCCGAGCGCCGAGCGCTCGGTGATAGGCCCGCGCCCGGCGGCTCCGACAAGCGGCGTTTGGTCGCAGTCGGGGTCGTGATCGCGGTCTTCGGAGTGCTGGTGTCCACGGCGTTCGTGCAGACCAACCTGAGCGAGGACGTCGAGAACGCCGGCCGCAACGCGCTGATCGATCGCATCGAGACCCAGCGCGACCGGGTCGACGGACTGCAGTCGGACATCGCGGCCTTGCGCGACAGCAACGGCGAGCTGACGGATCAGCTGACCCTGATCAACGAGGAGGCTCAGGCGGCAGCGACCCGGCTGCAGCGGCTCGAGGTGCGGACCGGTTTTCTGGCGGTGCACGGTCCTGGTGTCCGGGTGACCGTCGACAACGCGCCCAACGCCGACGGCAACCAGCTGGTGCGCGACTCCGACCTGGCCCTGCTCGCCAACGGGCTGTGGACCGCCGGTGCCGAGGCGATCTCGATCAACGGGCAGCGGCTCACCGCGATGAGCGCGATCCGCACCTCCGGGGTTGCTGTCGAGATCAACAGCGTCGGCATCGCGCCGCCGTACACGGTGCTGGCGATCGGCGACACCGCCACGTTGCAGGCCGGTTTCATCGACAGCTCGAGCGGTCTGGCGTTCGATGGGCTGGCCCGCGAGTACGGCTTCACGTACAACATGGACAATAGTGACGACCTGTCGTTGCCCGCGGCGCCGCAACGCTTCCTGCGGCTGCGCTCGGTCTCGACCGCCGCCCAGTCCCCGAAGCAAGAGGAGACCGGACCGTGATCGCCGTTCTCGGCCTGCTCGTCGGAGTGCTGCTCGGCTTCGTGTTCCAGCCCGATGTCCCCCTCGGTCTCGAGCCGTACCTGCCCATCGCCGTCGTGGCTTCGCTCGATGCCGTCTTCGGTGGGCTCCGCGCCTACCTCGACGGCATCTTCGACGACAAGGTGTTCGTGGTCTCGTTCGTGAGCAACGTGATCATCGCCTCCGGCATCGTCTACGTCGGCGACCGGCTCGGCGTCGGCGCCCAGCTGACCACTGCGGTGATCGTGGTGCTCGGCATCCGGATCTTCTCCAACGTCGCCGCCATCCGAAGGCACCTCTTCCATGCCTGAGCCGACGCCGGACGAGATCCAGCCGGACGAGATCGAGGACGGGCCGGTTGGTCGCGACCGCCTCTTCACGTCACTCTTCAGACCCACCCGGCGGCAGATCACCGTGGGACTGTTGCTCGCCCTGGTCGGCTTCGCCGGCGTGACCCAGGTGCGCGCCACCGAAGTCGACGACGACTACGCGGGTCTGCGCGAGCAGGACCTGATCACGGTGCTCGACGGACTGGCCGGGGCCCGGCAGCGCGCCGAGGCCGAACGCGACCGTCTGGAGGAGGCCCGCGCCGAGCTGTCCTCGACCACCAGTCGCACCCGGGCCGCGATCGAGCAGGCAGCGACCGAGGCCGACACCCTCGCCATCCTGGCCGGTCTGGTGCCGGTGACGGGCAGCGGGATCCGGATCACGATCGAGGAGGTGACCGACCAGGTCAAGCTGAGCTCGATGCTCGACGTGATCCAGGAGCTGCGCACGGTCGGCGCGGAGGCCATCCAGATCAACGCCACGGTCCGGGTCGTCGCGCAGACCTCGTTCGAGGACGTCTCCGGAGGCTTCCTGGTCGACGGAGAGCTGATATCGCCGCCGTACGTCATCGACGTCATCGGCGAGCCCAACGTGCTGGCCGATGCGATGACCTTCATCGCTGGGTCCGCAAGTACCAGGTCGAGGAGAACGGCGGCACGCTCGAGGTCGACCAGCTGACCTCACTCGACATCGAGGCCGTGCGCCGCCCGGTTCAGCCTGAGTACGCCGAACCCGACCTCGACCAGTAGCCTGCCCAGGACAGTCGCCCGACCGCACCTCGCCAACGATCCAGGAGTCACCTTGTATCCCGAGGACCTCAAGTACACCGCCGAGCACGAGTGGGTCCGGAGCCCCGGCGAGCACGCCGGCTCGATCCGGATCGGGATCACCGACTACGCCCAGGACGCGCTCGGCGACATCGTCTACGTCTCGCTCCCCGAGGTCGGGGCGTCCGTCGAGGCCGGCACTGCCTGCGGCGAGCTGGAGTCGACCAAGTCGGTCAGCGACGTCTATGCGCCGGTCACCGGCGAGGTCGTCGCCCGCAACGAGGCGCTCGACGCGACCCCCGAGCTGGTCAACAACGACCCCTACGAAGGCGGCTGGCTCTTCGAGCTCGTGCCGGTCGACGCGGGCGCCGTCGACGAGCTGATGTCGGCGGAGACCTACCAGGGCACTCTCGACGGCTGAAGTTCGTCGCAATCTCGTCCAGGGCCGCTCGCCCGGCTGGTAGGTTCGGGACAACCGTCAACCTCAGGTCAGCCTTGAGGGTTTGGCTCCCCCTTGAATGAACCTGTCTGACTCGGACCGGAGGACCCCGATGCCGTTCTGCACCGTCTGCGGGAAGCAGAACCCGGACGACGCTCGCTTCTGCTCCCAATGCGGCGCGCGCCTCGCCAACGGTGACCCTCTGGGCGCGACCGAGTCCGTGGGGGAGTCGACCGCGACGATCCAGATCGGCGGCGCGGTGCGGACAAGACCGAGACCTCGGATCGGGCTCTCAACCCCGTCGACGCGGCTGCGGTGGACGCCCTTCCGGTCGGGCATGCCCTGCTCGTGGTGCAGAAGGGCCCGGGTGCCGGCAGCCGTTTCCTCCTGGACGTCGACGTGGTCAACGCCGGTCGCCACCCGGACAGCGAGATCTTCCTCGACGACGTCACCGTGTCTCGTCGGCATGCGGTGTTCAACCGTGCTGGTGACAGCTTCACCGTGAGTGACGTCGGCAGCCTCAACGGCACCTACGTCAACCGCGACCGGATCGAGGCCCACGACCTGAGCGACGGCGACGAGGTCCAGATCGGCAAGTACCGCCTGGTGTTCTTCTCCGGACACGAGAGCGCCTGAGGGTGTCGGCCTCACCAGGCCCCGCCTCCGGCGCGTCGTCGGGGATGGTCCGGATGAACATCGGCCAGGTGCTCGACGAGCTCCGCGTGGACTTCCCGAGCGTGACGATCCCCAAGATCCGGTTTCTCGAGGACAAGGGCCTGATCAAGCCGGAACGTACGCCGGCCGGCTACCGCAAGTTCTCCGAGGACGACGTGGCCCGGCTGCGCTACATCCTGCGGATGCAGCGCGACCACTACCTGCCGCTGAAGGTCATCGGTGAGCACCTCGACGCCATCGACCGCGGCCTCGAGCCGCCGCCCATCGAGGCGGTGGTGCCGACGGTGCCGAAGGTGGCGCTGTCGGAGGACGGTCTGCCCTCGGCGGCGTCGTTCAACCGGCGCGACAACGTCCGGCTCTCGCGCAAGGAGCTGATCAAGATCGCGGGGATCAGCGAGGAGCTGCTCGACCAGCTGGAGCAGTACGGACTGATCACCGCCCGAGCGGGCACCGGCCACTACGACAGCGACTCCCTGGTGATCGCGGAGACGGCGCGCGAGCTGGCCGACTTCGGCTTCGAGCCGCGCCACCTGCGCGCCTTCAAGACCGCTGCCGACCGTGAGGTCGGCCTGGTCGAGCAGGTGGTGGCGCCGCTCCAGCGCGGCCGTGACGCCTCGGCCTCGGCGCGCGCGGAGGAGGCCGTCAGCGAGATCGCCGCACTGTCGGTGCGCCTCCACGCGACCCTCGTCAAGTCGGGCCTGCGCCGCTCGTAGATGTGCTCCACCCCGGGAGTACTGTGGTGAGCGTGCGCGAGGTAGATGTGATGGGTGTCCGGGTCGAGATGCCCTCGAACCAGCCGATCGTCCTGCTGCGCGAGGTCACCGGCGAGCGATACCTGCCGATCTGGATCGGTGCCGTCGAGGCCACGGCGATCGCCTTCGCCCAGCAGGGGGTCATCCCGCCGCGGCCGCTGACCCACGACTTGATGAAGGACGTGCTGGAGGCCACCGGCAACGCGCTCACCGAGGTGCGGATCACCGACGTCAAGGACGGCGTCTTCTTCGCGACCCTGGTCTTCGACTCAGGAGCCGAGGTCAGCGCTCGCCCGTCGGACTCGATCGCCCTGGCGCTGCGCACCGGCACCACGATCTTCTGCGCCGAGGACGTGCTCGACGAGGCGGGGCTCGCGGTGCCTGCCGAGCAAGAGGACGAAGTCGAGAAGTTCCGGGAGTTCCTGGACCACGTTTCGCCGGAGGACTTCGAGGCGCCGTCCGGGTGAGACCTGACCCTCAACTTGAGGTTGAGGGTTGCGACACGCCGCCGGTGTCTTTGACCACCCTGTCTGCGGGGCTTACCTTGAACTGTCTTCGTTGTAACTCCCAGCATGTGATTGTCCACTTCCCCGGAGTTGCTGATTCCGAAGTAGACCCACGGAGGACCGCGTGAAGGACCAGACGCCGCAGGCCGGCTCGGACGACAGCTCGACTGCCGCCATCGAAGCTGCCGAGATGGCCGACGAGCAGGGGTTGCTCTTCACCGACGACGTCTCGACCGTGCCCTCCGACCTGGGCTACCGCGGCCCCACCGCCTGCAACGCTGCCGGCATCACCTACCGCCAGCTCGACTACTGGGCCCGCACCGGCCTGATCGAGCCGACCGTGCGCGGCGCCAGCGGCTCCGGATCGCAGCGCCTCTACTCCTTCCGCGACATCCTGATCCTCAAGGTGATCAAGCGGCTGCTCGACGCCGGCATCTCGCTCCAGCAGATCCGGACCGCCGTCTCCCACCTGCGCGAGCGCGGCACCGACGACCTGACCCGCGTCACGCTGATGAGCGATGGCGCCTCGGTCTACGAGTGCACCAGCAACGACGAGGTCATCGACCTGCTCCAGGGCGGGCAGGGCGTCTTCGGCATCGCGATCGGCGGTGTCTGGCGCGAGATCGAGGGCACCCTGGCCGAGCTCCCCAGCGAGCGCGCGGCCGACGAGTCCGGTGCGCCTTCGGCCAACGACGAGCTCGCGGCGCGCCGCGCCGCCCGCAAGATCGGGTAATTTCCCCCACTCTCCGGTCGGCTCGTTGCCCTCATGGCAGCGGGCCGATCGTCATTCTCAGCGCGATCGCGCCAGATGGACAGGTCGGGAGGGGTGCGAACTGTCCAGACGGCGCGATCGCGCCAAATGGCCGGGAGCGTGCGCGTCCTTGCTAGGATCGGCACGCCGAACACACCGCGCGGGAGAGTCTCCGACAAGCCCGTTTCGGAGCGCCGAAGGGGCAATTCCTCCCCGGAACCTCTCAGGCGCCAGGACCGTGCGGGACAGGCAACTGTGAAGCCTCGACGGCGAGGTGACAGAGGGGGAGGCGCCTTTACGACGGATTCTGTGTCGACCGATCTGAGGAGCCCCGCCGTGTCCGATCACCCCACGCTTGCCGAGCTGGACGGCGCGATGCCGTTCGTCGACCGACACATCGGCGTCCGGCCTGACGATGTCGAGAAGATGCTCGAGCGGCTCGGCTTCGACTCGCTCGACGCGCTCATGGACGCGGCGGTGCCCGGTGGCATCCGTGCCGCGGCCGAGCTCGACCTCCCGGCCGCGCTGAGCGAGGAGGAGACCGCGCGCGAGCTGCGCGCGCTCGCAGGCCTCAACGTGCCAGGTGAGCCGATGATCGGTCTCGGCTACCACGCGACCATCACGCCGCCCGTGATCCGCCGTAACGTGCTCGAGGATCCGAGCTGGTACACCGCCTACACGCCGTACCAGCCAGAGATCTCGCAGGGCCGGCTCGAGGCGCTGATCAACTTCCAGACCGTGATCGGCGACCTGACCGGGCTGCCGACGGCCAACGCCTCGCTGCTCGACGAGGGGACCGCGGCGGCCGAGGCGATGACGCTCGTGCGGCGCGCCAGCCCGAAGGCGTCGGGCCCGTTCGTGGTCGACGCCGATGCGCTCCCGCAGACGATCGAGGTGGTCCGCACCCGCGCCGAGGCGATGGGCATCGAGGTCGTCGTCGCCGACCTCGCCCACGGGGTGCCGGACGGCGACCTCTGCGGGGTCCTGCTGCAGTACCCCGGAGCGTCCGGGCGGATCCTGGACCCACGCGAGCTCGCCGAGGACGTCGCGGCCAAGGGCGCCAAGCTCGTGGTCGCCGCCGACCTGCTCGCGCTGACTCTCCTCGAGTCGCCCGGTGAGCTCGGCGCCGACGTCGTGGTCGGCTCCACCCAGCGCTTCGGCGTCCCGCTGTTCTACGGCGGCCCGCACGCCGGCTACATGGCGGTCGCCTCCGGGCTCGAGCGACACCTGCCGGGGCGCCTGGTCGGCGTGTCCGTCGACGCGGAGGGCCGGCCCGCCTACCGCCTAGCGCTGCAGACCCGCGAGCAGCACATCCGCCGCGACAAGGCGACCTCCAACATCTGCACCGCCCAGGTGCTGCTGGCCGTCGTCGCCTCCATGTACGCCGTCTACCACGGCCCCGAGGGGCTGCGCACGATCGCGCAGCGGACCCACCGCTGCGCCGTCGTGCTCGCCGGCGCCCTGCGCGAGGCCGGCGTCGAGGTGGTGCACGGTGCGTTCTTCGACACCGTGCTCACCCGGGTGCCCGGCCGCGCCGTCGAGATCGTCGCCGCCGCCCATGAGTCCGGCGTGCAGCTGCGGCTGGTGGACGCCGACCACGTCGGCATCTCCTGTTCCGAGCGCACCGGCCGCGACGTGGTCGAGACCGTGCTCGCCGCCTTCGGGGTCGAGGGTGCCGCGCTCGGCGACGTCGACACCCGCACCCCCGACGCCCTGCCCGTCGAGCTGCTCCGCCGCACGCCGTACCTGCAGCATGAGGTGTTCAACAGCCACCGCTCCGAGACCCAGATGCTGCGCTACCTGCGCACGCTGTCTGCGCGCGACTACGCGCTCGACCGCGGCATGATCCCGCTCGGGTCCTGCACGATGAAGCTCAACGCGACCACCGAGATGGAGCCGGTGTCGCTGCCCGGCTTCGCCGATCTGCACCCGTTCGCGCCCGCCGAGGACGCGGTGGGCTACCGCGCGCTGATCGACCAGCTCGAGGGCTGGCTCGCCGAGGTCACCGGCTACGACCGGGTCTCCATCCAGCCCAACGCCGGCTCGCAGGGCGAGCTCGCCGGGCTGATGGCCATCCGCGCCTACCACCAGGCCCGTGGGGAGGGCGCGCGCGACGTCTGCCTGATCCCGTCGTCGGCCCACGGCACCAACGCCGCCTCCGCGGTGATGGCGGGCATGCGCGTGGTCGTGGTGAAGGCCGCCGACGACGGGTCGGTCGATCTCGACGACCTGCGTAAGCAGTGCGACGCGCACGCCGACGACCTCGCCGCGATCATGGTCACCTACCCCTCGACCCATGGTGCCTACGAGGACACGATCACCCAGCTGTGCGAGATCGTGCACGGCCACGGCGGTCAGGTGTACGTCGACGGCGCCAACCTCAACGCGCTGCTCGGCTACGCCAAGCCGGGGGAGTTCGGCGGCGACGTCTCCCACCTCAACCTGCACAAGACCTTCTGCATCCCGCACGGCGGTGGCGGCCCGGGTGTCGGGCCAGTGGCGGTGCGCGAGCACCTGGCGGCGTACCTGCCCTCCCACGGCATGCACCCGGAGGAGGCCAAGCGCGAGGGAATCGGCCCGATCAGCGCGGCGCCGTACGGCTCGGCGGGCATCCTGCCGATCTCGTGGGCCTACATCCGCCTGATGGGCGCCGAGGGCCTGACCCGGGCCACGGCGATCGCGGTGCTGTCGGCCAACTACATCGCCTCCCGCCTCGGCGACGCACTTCCCGGTGCTCTACAGAGGGCACGGCGGACTCGTCGCCCACGAGTGCATCCTCGACGTGCGCGGACTGACCAAGGACAGCGGCGTGAGCGTCGACGACGTGGCCAAGCGCCTGGTCGACTACGGCTTCCACGCCCCGACCATGTCGTTCCCGGTCGCCGGCACGCTGATGGTCGAGCCGACCGAGTCGGAGGACCTGGCCGAGATCGATCGTTTCTGTGACGCCATGATCGCGATCAAGGCCGAGATCGACCGCGTCGCCGCGGGGGAGTGGACGCCCGAGAACTCCCCGCTCCGGGGAGCGCCGCACACCTCGCGCACCTTGGTAGGCGAGTGGGACCGTGCCTACTCGCGCGAGCTGGCGGTCTTCCCGACCGGCATCGACCCAGACAAGTACTGGCCTCCCGTCGCCCGGATCGACCAGGCCTACGGCGACCGCAACCTGGTGTGTGCGTGCCCGCCGCCGGAGGCCTTCGCCGAGTGAGTCAGTCGCCGGTGATGTCGGTCTTGGTGACGTCCAGCTTGTAGAAGAACGCCGGGTCGCAGGTCAGCGGCACCACGGTGCCGTCGTAGCGGAGCACCAGGTGGTTGCGGAGCCGCTTGTGGGTCCCGTCGGCGACGATGTGCTGGCCGGCGTCGTCGTACTCCTCGTGCACGTGGATCGGAGCGCCGACCTTGCGGGCGGTGCCCGTGACGAGGGCGCGGTGACCGTCGATCCGCAGAGCGGCCCGGACCTTGCCCTTGCTCCAGATGTCGGCCGGCTCGCGCGACCCCGCGAGCTGCGGGTCGTCGTTGAGGATGACCTGGAAGTAGTTGTCGTACGGGTTGTTCTCGTAGACGTTCACGTAGGCGTCGAGGCCGCCGGCCGAGCCGGTGCACTCGAGGACGATGCCGCGCTCCTTGACCGTCGGAGGCGGTGGACTCCGGAGCCGGTCAGGCGAGGCGGTGGCGGGGCGGTCGTTGCGCCGAGCCCGATCAGGGCGGTGGCTGGCGACGGCCAGGGTGGTGATGTGCGCATGATGGTGCGTTCTCCTGCATCTGGTTGTTGTTGATGTACGACGACAAGACGCAGACCGCCCTCTGGTGGTTGGAATCGCCGGCAACCGGTCCAGACCGGGAACCGATGACGTGCCAGCGGTGTAGACACGGTGCCAGGACTTCGAGAACGGAGCAGCGATAGGCACAGAGGACGACTGGGCGATGGTGGTTCGGGTGCGGTCGGGCGAGGTCGACGCGTACGCCGAGCTGGTGCGTCGGCATGCCCCGATGGCGGTGCGGACGGCGACGTTGCTGGGTGCTGGTCCGGCTGCGGAGGATGTGGTGCAAGAGGCGTTCATCAAGGCCTACGCGAAGCTCGGCGGCTTCCGTGACCACGCGCCGTTCCGGCCGTGGCTGTTGCGAATCGTGGCCAACGAGGCCCGCAACCTCCACCGGTCGGCGGAGCGCAGAGGTGCGCGCGAGCAGGCGTCGACCCTGTTGTCGCCTGAGCTGGTGGGCCGCGAATCTGCCGATCCCGGCGACCACGCGGTGCGAGAGGACCGGCGGCTTGCTGTGCTGGCGGCGGTGCGAGAGCTGAACGCACCGCTGCGGCTGGTCGTGACCTGCCGCTACCTGCTGGAGCTCGACGAGGCGGAGACGGCGACGGTGCTCGGTCTCCCGCGCGGCACGGTGAAGTCGAGGCTCAGCCGGGGTCTCAAGAGACTCCGTGACCTGATCGACGAGGACCTGATCGACGTCCACCACCGGAGAGGAGGCAGGCAATGGCTGAGACACCGAGCGTGGCGGACCGCGCACTGCGAGACCTAGCGGCCGGGATCGAGATCGCGGTCCCGACGGAACGACTCACGGTGGCCATCCTCGACCGGGTCGCCGCGGCCCCCGTGCCCGGACGATCGCGGGCGCGGGTCGTGGTCGGACGGTGTGCACGAGTGGCTGCGGGCCAGGCTCCGGTGGGTGGCGGGACTGCTCCTCGCCCTCACCCTGGTCGGGGCCGGGGTGTCGCCGGTCGGGGCACAGGTGGCCGAGTGGTTCGGGTTCCACGGTGTCGTGGTCACCACGGACCCCGATGCTCCGACCGGGAGCCCGGAACCTCCGCCGGTCGAGGCTGACCTGTCCCTGGCCGAGGCCGAGGCGCTCGTCGGCTTCCATCCGTACGTCCCTGAGCAGCTCGGGGAGCCGGTCGGCGTCGGCGTCTCCGCGGACCGGCGGGCGGTCTCGATGAGCTGGGGCTTCGGCGCCGACGTCATCCGGCTCGACCAGTTCGAGGCCGAGCTCTCACCCTTCTTCTGGAAGACGGTTCTGGACAGTCGCCCCGTGCGGGTGGGCAGCCACGAGGGACTCTGGATCGCCGGTCCGCACGAGCTGGTGGTGCTCGACGAGGCCGGCGAGGAGGAGTCGGTGCCTCCGCGCCTGGCCGCGCAGACGCTGATCTGGGTGGACGGGACTCGCACGCTGCGGCTCGAGGGAGACCTCACCGAGACGGCCGCGGTGGAGCTGGCCCGATCGGTGCGCTGACGGAACCTATCGGCGAGCGGCGGTGTAGTGCGGGTACCTGTCGAGGAGGTAGAGATGCGCCGAGCCCTGATTGCCGTTCTGTTGACGACCGCGTCGATGCTGCTGGGAGCGGCACCGGCCGACGCCGGCGGCCCACCAGTGTGCTGGTGACCAACCCGGAGCTGGAGCGGGCCACCGCGATCTACTACAGCGATCCGCGGTACGAAGAGCTGGACCTGCTGCTGCACGGCGCCCGGCTCGACCTCGAAGGGGCCCGCACCAGGAGCGATTCCCCTCGACGCGGCCTACCTCAACGTCACCTGGCTGGCGCACGACGTCAGCGTCTGGCGCACCGAGCAGCTGCGACTGGACCCGTCCGGCGACGCCTGGCTCGCGACCGACGGCGGGGCCTGGGTGGGGCTGGGCAACGGTGACCGGGTCAGCGATCTGGCTACGTCGCTCGGCCTGATCGGCCCCGAGAGCAAGCCGGTCGGCGACGCCGTCCCGCAGGCGACTCCCGAGGCGGAGACGGTCAGCTCCGCCAGCTCCGGTGGTCCGGGAGGAGACGCGGTGGTTCAGCCTCACCGGGTGGCGCTGGGCGGTTCCCGGCCTGCTCCTCGGCGTGCTGGTCGTCGGCCTGGCCCGTCGGCGGCGGGTCGAGGACCTGGAGCCGCGCCGGGAGCTGGTCGACGGCCGAACCGAACCGGTCAGCTCCCCTGGTGAGGTCTGCTTCGCACGGGTTCGCCGGACGCGGTGCCGACTGCGCGGTTACGGTCGTGCATGAGTCCCCTGGGTGCCCTGGTCGAGTCCTGGCACTCATCACGGCAACCGCGGATGCCGTGGGGCCGGGTGAACAACCTGATCGACGGCGTCTATGGCTTCTCGGCGACCCTGCTCATGCTCAACCTGAGCGTCCCGGACTACGACGAGGGTCAGCTCGGCGCCGCCCTCCTGGCGGAGGTGCCGGAGTACCTGGTGTATCTCCTAGGCTTCGCCCAGATCATCGGCGCGTGGTCGGTCCTACGGCGGATGTCGTCGTGGTGCGTCGGCATCGACTACTACGGCATGCTGCTCGCCTTCTTGGCGCTCGCGATGTGGGCGACCACGCCGTTCACGCTCGACCTGATGTCTCAGACCATCCACACCGAGCCAGACTTCACTGCGGCTGTGCGGATGTTGGCCGTGACCTCGTTCGTGAGCATGCTCGGGCTACTCGTGCCTCTTCTTGAGGCTGTTGCGGGCGGGCTTCTTCCGCCCAGGCTTGGATCCCGACATCTTCCGGATCGCGAAGGTCAGCTTCCACCACCGCATGTCTGTGGCCGCTAGCGACGCTGCTGTCATCGTTCGTCATCGGCGGCTGGTCCTTGATCTTCCTGGTGATCCTCACCCTGCTGACCCTCGTGCCGATCGATGCCATGTCCACCGAGCAGTACGCCGAGGTCGAGTGAGCTCACATCGCCTGGCTGACGCTCGACATGTTGAAGTCGGGCACCCGCAGGGCTGGCGTGGCGGTGCGGGAGAAGTAGTCGTCGCCCCACTCGCGGCTGAAGCTCTTCTCGGTGGCCGAGGCGTGGCTGAAGCGGCGCAGCAGGTCGATCGGGCTCTCGTTGAACCGGAAGTTGTTGACCGAGCCGGTGATCTCGCCGCCTTCGACGAGGTAGACCCCGTCGCGGGTGAGGCCGGTCAGCAGCAGGGTCTGCGGGTCGACCTCGCGGATGTACCAGAGGCAGGTCAGCAGCAGGCCGCGCTCGGTGCCGGCCACCAGGTCGTCGATCGATGCCGGTCGCGCCGTCGACCGAGAGGATCAGGTTGTCGATCGCGGGGGTCACCGGCTGCGAGGTCATCGCCGCGGAGTGTCGGGTCTGGGTCAGGGCGGTCAGCTCGCCGTCACGGATCCAGTCGGTGCGCTCCAGCGGCAGCCCGTTGTCGAAGACCGACGACTCGTTGCCCGACGCGGCGGCCACGTTGAACGGCTCGCACTGCAGCCCGTCGTACGCCGGGTCGCTGAACAGGTTGACCCCCGGCGCCGTGATCGTCTCGCCGATCCGGGTGCCGGTCGGCCGCCGGCTGTAGACCGACTGCCCCTCCCAGGCGACCCGCGCGCCGGCGTACCAGTAGGCGTCGATCATCAGGTCGGCCATCGCGGTGGGCGGCAGGATCGTGTCGTAGCGCCCGGCGGGCAGGTCGACCCGCCGCGCGCCCCAGCCCAGCCGCTGGGCCAGGGTCGCGTCCATCGCCAGCGCGTCGACGTCGGTGAAGTCGCGGGTCGAGCCGCCGACCCAGGCGCTCTCCTTCAGGTCGCTCGTCTTCCCGGTGCAGCCGTAGTGCCCGTTGGGCTGCACGTGGCGCAGGCGCAGCCCGGTGGTGGAGCCGAGGTAGGTGGTCGTCATCTCGTGGTTGACGAAGCCGTAGAGCACCCGGTCGGCTGCGGCCGCCCGGCCGAACGCCTCGCCCAGAGCCGGCGCGAAGGTGTCGTAGACGTGGATGTCGGTCGGCACCGGCTGGTCGTCCCAGTCGGCGGTGGTCCGGTCGCGCACGAGGTCGTTGGCGTCCTCCGCGGGGGAGCCCGCGCGGGCGGCGGCATCGGCGGCCCGCACCAGCGCGTCCACCTGAGACTGCGAGGTCGCGCTGCCCGTGACCGATCCGGTGGACACGCCGCCGTCTGCGCCCGGGACCTTGATGAACGAGATCACGGTGACGCTGATCGCGTGCATCACGCCGTTGGTGGTCAGGGTGTTGTTGGCCCAGCGAAGGTTGGCGCTGGTCTTGTCGTTGACGATCACGATGCAGTCGTCGGCGGTCGAGGTTGCGACGCCGTGCTCGACGAGCGACTGGGGCGTGACCGTGCCGGTCAGGGGAGTGGTCATCACTGGCCACCTTCCTCGTTGGTGTTGAGGATGCGGACGCCGCGGAACAGGGAGGTGGGTGCGCCGTGGCTCACCGCCGCCACCTGCCCGGGCTGGGCCTTGCCGCAGTTGAAGGCGCCGTGCAGGATCCATGTCTCCGGACCGCCGACGGCCTCCATCGAGCCCCAGAAGTCGGTGGTCGTCGCCTGGTAGGCAACGTCGCGCAGCTGGCCGACGAGCTCGCCGTTCTCGATCTTGTAGAAGCGCTGGCCGGTGAACTGGAAGTTGAACCGCTGCATGTCGATCGACCACGACTTGTCGCCGACGACGTAGATGCCGCGGTCGACGCGGCCGATGAGCTCCTCGGTCGACGGGCCGTCGGCCGCCGGCTGGAGCGAGACGTTGGCCATCCGCTGGATGGGGATGTGGCCGGGGGAGTCGGCGTACGCGCAGCCGTTGGAGCGTGCGTCGTTGAGCTCGGGCTTCATCCGGCCCATCGCGCGGTCCAGCTGGTAGCCGACGAGCACCCCGTCGCGGACGATGTCCCAGCTCTGCGTCTGCACTCCCTCGTCGTCGTAGCCGACGGTGGACAGGCCGTGCTCGATCGTGCGGTCGCCGGTCACGTGCATGATCGGCGAGCCGTACTGGAGGGTGCCGAGGTTGTCGTACGTCGCGAACGAGGTGCCGGCGTAGTTGGCCTCGTAGCCGAGAGCGCGGTCGAGCTCGGTGGCGTGGCCGATGGACTCGTGGATGGTCAGCCAGAGGTTCGACGGATGGATGACCAGGTCGTAGGTGCCGGCTTCGACGCTCGGTGCCTTCAGCTTCTCGGCGAGCAGCTCCGGCACCTGGTCGACCTCGTCGTCCCAGTCGTAGCCGCCGTCGGTGAGATACTCCCAGCCGCGGCCGACGGGCGCCGCGATGGAGGCCATCGAGTCGAAAGTGTCGGCCCCGGCGCCCATCGCCTCGAAGCCGGGCTGCAGCCGGACCCGCTGCTGGGTGGTGCGGGTGCCGGTCAGGTCCGCGTAGTACTTGTTCTCCTGCACCTGCTGCAGCGACGCGGACGCGTGGTCGACCGCTGCGCCGGTGCGCAGCCGGTTGGTCCAGTCGATCAGCAGCGCTGCCTTCTCCGCGACCGGCACGTCGAGCGGGTTGACGACGTAGGAAGAGATCCAGGTGACGTCGTCGTATGCCGGCTCGGGAGCGATCTCGACCGGCGAGGGGGTCATGGCCGCGGCGACCTTGGCCACGGCCACCGCGGTCTCGGCGACTCGGACGGCTTCCTCGTCGGTCAGGATCACCCCGGCCGCGAATCCCCAGGCGCCGCTGTGGATCACGCGCACGGCGAAGCCCAGGTCCTCGGCATCGGCAGCCCCCTGCAGCACGCCGTCGCGCACGCCGAGGTATTGGTAGCGGATCCGCTCGAACCGGAAGTCGGCGTGGCTCGCACCGAGTGCCTGTGCGCGGGCGAGCGCGGCATCTCCGAGGCTCCGGTAGGGAAGGTCGATGAAGCTCTGGTCGAGGCCGGGACCACTCATGCGGACGAACCTACTTGCCTTCAATAGGGTGGGGCACATGGGTTATCCGGCGTGGGTGGGCATCGGTGCGCAGCGCAGTGGCACGACCTGGCTCACCGACCTACTGACCCAGCACCCGCAGGTCGGGCTCGGCACCAACGACAAGAAGGAGCAGCAGCTCCTGCACAAGATCGCCGACGGCCGGCTGGAGGACTCGGCGTACCTCGACCTGTTCCCTGACGACGGCGTACGCCGGGGGGAGTGGTCGCCGCAGTACCTCCGCCACGCCTCGGCGCCGTTCGCCGCCGCTCGCCTCGCCCCGAAAGGGCCGGTGCTGGTGATGCTGCGCGATCCGATCGAGCGGTACCGCTCGGCGATGCTGCTCGGACTCACCCGCGAGTGGATGCAGAAGCGCAGCGCCCGCAAGATCACCATGCCCTGGCCCTACCCCGTGCCGATCACCATCCAGACCTGGTCGGGCTGCTACGCCGACCAGCTGGACATGTGGGCGGCCGCGGTCGGTCGCGACCGGATCCGCGTGATGATCTTCGAGGATATCCGCGAGGACCCGCAGCCGGCCGTGGACGCGATCTGGCGGGACCTGGGGCTGGACCCCGTTGAGCTGTCCGATGTGCGTAGCGAGTCCCGCTCGAGCAGCACCGACCAGGTGACCTGGGAGTGGACGCCGGGGCTCAAGGAGTCGTTGCAGGTGCTTTACCGGCCGCAGGCCGAGCGGCTGCGGCGCGACTGGGGGCTCGACGTGTCCTCGTGGACCAGCCTGGGCGGGTGACCGCGGGTGACCGCGGGTGACCCCGTGTGACCGTGAGCGACGCGGGTACCGGGGTGCATGAGCAAAGCAAAGGTCGCATTTCTGGTCGCAGGTGAAGGCATCGAACGCGCCGAGCTCACCGAGCCGTGGTCCGCGCTCGAGGACGCCGGCTACGAACCGGTGCTGGTAAGCCCGGAAGAGGGCAAGGTCCAGCTCTTCGAGCACCTCGACAAGGCGGACACCCAGGCCGTGGACGTGTCGGTGGCCACTGCCGACGCCGACGACTACGCCGCGCTGGTGCTGCCCGGCGGCGTCGCCAACCCCGATGCGCTGCGAACCGACGAGGACGCCGTGTCCTTCGTGCGCGACTTCGTGGCGGCGGGTAAGCCGGTCGCCGCCATCTGCCACGCGCCGTGGACGCTGATCGAGGCGGATGTGGTCAAGGACCGTCGCGTCACCTCCTGGCCGAGCCTGCAGACGGACCTCCGCAACGCGGGCGCCGAGTGGGTGGACGAGAAGGTCGTGACCGACGGCAACCTGATCACCAGCCGCAAGCCCGACGACATCCCGGACTTCAACAACGCCCTGCTGGAGGCGCTCGAGCACGGCGCCGCCGGCACCTCCAGCTGACGGTCGGGGCGGCGTAGTCTCTGCGGTTTGGTCCCCAACCGCAGGAATTCCAGCCGCAAATCTGCGGTTGGTGACCAAACCGCAGTCCGATGAGCGAACGCCGGCGTCCGGAGCACGGCTCAGCGGCGTACGGCGAGGGTGGAGCCTTGGCGTGACTTGGAGACCAGCAGTTGGGTGGGGATGCGGTCGCGCATCTCGGCCACGTGACTGACCACTCCGACGACGCGGCCGCCGTCGCGCAGGGAGTCGAGGGTGTCCATCACGTCGTCGAGCGTGTCGGCGTCGAGCGACCCGAAGCCCTCGTCGACGAACAGCGTTTCCAGCCGTGACCCGACCGCGGCCGAGTCGGACTCGTCGCTGATCACGTCGGCCAGCCCGAGCGCGAGGGCAAGCGAGACCACGAACGTCTCGCCGCCCGACAGGGTGGCGGGGTCTCGCGACTCACCGGACCAGTCGTCGCGGACCTGGAGGCTCAGGCCGCCTCGGGTCTCGCCGGCTCCGCGATGAGGGGTGTGCTCGAGGGAGTAGCGCTGGTCGCTCATGCGCGCCAGGCGGAGGTTGGCGGCCGCCACCACTTGGGAGAGGCGGTAGGCCAGCACATACGCCGACAGCCGCATCTGCAGCCGGTTGTCGGGCGCCTTGCCCTCTACGAAGCTGGACAACCGGGTGGTGAGCTCGAACTCCTCGTGCGCCGGCCGCCAGGCGGTCACCGCGGCCTGCAACTGGGTCTCGAGCTCGGCCAGGCGGTGCTCTCGCCAGCGCCACGTCGCAGCGGCCGTCTGCGCCTCGGCGAGGTGGCGCATCGCGTCGTCGTGGCCGATCTGCAACGTGTCTAGATCGGGCGGCGGTGCCGCGACCAGGTCGTGAGCGCCCGCCTCGGCCAGCACCTCGGTGACGGCGGCCAGCCGCTGCTGGTGCTGGCTGACGCGCACCTCGAGCCGGCCGAGGTCGTCGGCAGGCAGCGCGGCCGCGCTTGCCTCCGCCGGGTCGGCGAACCCGTGGTCGACGGCGGCGGTGGTGAGCGCCCGCTCCGCTTCGGTGTACGCCGCCTCAGCGCCGTCGAGCGCGCCCAGCGCCTCCAGCGCGGACCGGCCTGCTGCCGCGGCCGCGACGTGCGCGTCCAGGACGGTCTCGAGGTCGTGGTCGGGTCCGACGGCCTCGGCGAGCTCTGCCTCCAGCGAGTGGCGGTCGGCAGTGAGCGTTGCCAACGCCTGCTCGACCGCGGCGCAGCGCGCGGCCAGGGTCTTCGCCAGCTCGGCGTCGGCATCTTCCTGGGCCTGGGCCTCCGCCAACCGACCAGCCAGCTGCGGCGACTGCTCGCCCAGCCGACTGAGTCGCTCGGTCTCGGCTGTCAGCTCGGCAGCTGTGGCCCTCAACTCATCGGGGGCCTCTTCGCCGGCCGACTGCCGGAGCACTGCAAGCCGGGTCTCCAGGTCGCGCACCTCGAGCTCTCTCAGATGCTCGGTGGCCTTGGCGTCGTCGAGCGCCTTGAGCGACTCCTTCTCGAGCACCGCATCGGGCGTGCCAGGGGAGTGGGTTGCCTTGGCGGGGTGGTCGGCCGAGCCACACACGGGGCAGCAGGCACCGACGGCCAGCTGCCCGGCGATCTCGGCGGCCATGCTCTCGAGCCGCGCCTCCTTCACCGACAACCATTCCTCGCGCCGCACCAGCGCGGTCTCCTGCGCGACCCGCCAGGCAGCGCGAGCGGCCTCGATCCGGTTGGCGAGCACCGCGATCTCCGCGTGGGCGGTCAGCCGCTCCTGCACCGCCACCAGCCGGAGGTGGGTGGTCTCCCGGGAGATCGTCGCCGCCTCTGCCTGCGTCAGCCTCTCCCGTAGCGCCACGACCAGTGCCGGTGTCGCCGCGCGCCTTCCGGCCACCTCTGTCAGCTGGGTCTGCAGCGACAGTCCCTCGGACTGCCGCCGCTCGATCTCCTCGGCGACCTGCTCGAGCCGGGTCGCCCGAGGCTGCAAGGCGCGCACGCGAGCCGCAGCATCGGTCGCTTCGGCGACGAAGCCGCTCAACTCGGCACTCCCGGCCAGCTCGCGCCCGGTCAGGGCGACCACGCGAGCAGTGGCGGTAGCCGCCGCCCGTTCTGCGGCAGCCAGGGTCGTCCCCGCCGTTGCCGCGAGTCGCAGCACGGGCGCGATCGCGGCGGCCCGGCGAGCTGCGTCGACCGCGCGCTACCCGCTCCTCGTGCGCCTCGGAGTCCGCAACCAGCCGGTCCCGCTCGTCCGCTGCCGCGGCCACCCGCTCGCGCCGCTTCAGGAGTGCGCGCGCGGCCTCCAGGGCAGCACGAGCACTGTGCTCCTCGGTGGTGCGGTCCGTCACGACCGAGTCCGCCTCCTCGCGTTCGGCTTCCGCCGATGTGCGCCGGCTGGTCACCCACGCCGCCAGACCGTCGACGTCCCAGTCATCGGGCACGGGCTCACCGGTGGTCTCGCTGAGCCGGCTGACCAGCTCGACGACCGCCCGGCGGGCGTCGTCGCACTGGTGGCGCAGGCTCGAGGCGCCGGTCGCGCAGCCACCGCTCCACCTGCTCGAAGCGCCCGGTCTGAAACAGCTGCTGGAGCAGCCGGTGCCGATCCTCGGAGCGGGCTCGCAGGAATGCCTGGAACCGGCCCTGCGGAAGCATCGCCACCTGGGTGAACTGGGTCAGCGTCATGCCGACCAACCGCCCGACGAGGTCGCCGGTCTCGTCGAGCCGGCTCGACAGCGGCTGCCAGCCGCTGCTCGTCAGCTCGGAGACGGTGACGCCGGCCTGCTCGGTGGTGACGCCCGTGCCACGCTTTTTCGGTCGCTCCCAGGCCGGCGACCGGACCAGGCGGAACCTCCTGCTGCCCAGTGTCACCTCCAGGGTCACCAGCGGGCGGACTCCGGGTGCTGCCTGGTCGCAACGCAGCCGCTTGGCGGCGCTGCGGTCTCCGGGCACGTCGCCGTAGAGCGCGAAGCAGACGGCGTCGAGCACGCTGGTCTTGCCAGCGCCGGTGGGCCCGGACAGAAGGAACAGTCCCGCCTCAGAGAGTTCGTCGAAGTCGACCCGCACGGTCTGCGCGAACGGACCGAACGCGGTGACCTCCAAATGGTGGAGCCGCATCAGTCTCCTTCACTGAGGAGAAGATCGACGTCGCGGTCGTCGCAGCAGGCATCGACGGCGTTCTGGAGCAGCTCGGTCTCGGCCGAGGTGGGCGGCTCGCCGCGCATGTCGGTCATGAAGGAGACGGCGATCTCCCGATCGGAGCGCGCCTGGGTCGATGCCATGCCGGGCGCGCCGAGCGAGGGCGCGGGCGTCTCGAAGCCGATCACCAGCGTGTGCGGGAACCGACGGCGAAGCTGATCCATCGCCTGGCTCGGCCGCACCGGGTCGGTGAGGGTGGCCTCGACCCACGAGGTCTCGTGCGCGGTGAGAGCCGGGTCGGCGAGCAGCGAGTCCAGGGTGCCCCTCAGCCGGGCCAGGGCACGCGGCACGGGCGCCTCGACCAGCACGGCCGTCAGCGCTGCGCGCTCGAGGTCGACCAGCCAGGAGCCCTTGCGGTGTCCGGACTCGGAGAACGAGTAGGCAAGCGGGGAGCCGCTGTAGCGGATGCCGTCGGCCAGCGTGTGCTGGCCGTGGAGGTGACCCAGGGCGGCGTAGTCGATGCCGTCGAACACCGTGGTCGGCACGATCGACACGCCACCGACACTGATGTCGCGCTCGGAATCGGACGGCTGGGCGCCGGCCACGAACGCGTGCGCGAGCACCACCGAACGCGTGCCGGCCGGCTGCCGCGAGAGATCGCCGCGGACCTGGGTCATCGCCTCGGTGAGCGCAGCCTCGTGAGTGCGCGCACTGAGCTGCCACGGCTCGGCCACGGCGTGCGGATCGAGGTAGGGGATGCCGTAGACAGCCACCGGTCCGTGTTCGTCACCGAGCAGCACCGGCGAGCCGACCGTCGACGCGTCGGCGCGGATGTGGACACCGGCCTCATCGATCAGGCGGGAGCTGAACCCCAGCCGTTGGGCGGAGTCGTGGTTGCCGCTGGTCAACACCACTCGAGCACGCGAGCGAGCGAGCCGCACCAGCGTCTCGTCGGCGAGCCGGACCGCGTCGACGGGCGGGAGGGCTCGGTCGTAGATGTCGCCCGCGACGACCACGAGATCGACCCGCTCGCTCTCCACGACCTCGAGCAGGTGGTCGATGTAGGCGGCCTGGTGCGCGAGCATCCCCTCACGATGAAAGGACCGGCCCAGATGCCAGTCGGAGGTGTGGAGGATGCGCACGCTCCGACCGTAAGGGCGGGCGCCGACACAGCCGCGTACCCACGCCGAGGGTCGCCGCCGCCGGGTTTCCGTGGTTCGCTGTGACTTCCAGACGTCCACGCTGCCTCGGGGACGCGGAGGACCAGGAGTGCGGATGAGGGTACATAGAGCAGGACTGTTGTCGGTGGCGACCGCAGTGGCTGTGGTGGCCGCGAGCTCGATATACGCGGCGCCAGCAGCTCAGGCCGAGACTGTCCTGATCGAGGACCGGGACGCGTTCGATGGGGCGCTGCCGAACCTCACGGTAGAGGACTTCGAGACGGCCACGATCGACGGCATCGTCGAAGGGTGCGGTCCCTTGGTCTCTTCCGAGACGCCAACTGGGTGTTTCGAGAACGACGGACTGCAGCCCGGCGTCGTGTACCTGTCCGACCGCTATCCCGATCCTGACGTCAAGATCGCCGCCCGGATCGGGGACAACTTCGGGGTGCCGTCGGGGAAGATCATCGGGCCGGGCGAAATCATCATCGGCTTCTCCGTGCCGGTCGACGCAGTCGGGCTCGACTTGGGTGTCGAGTACTTCGGGACCCTGTGCGACGTGGCGGTCTACTTCGTCGACGGTGGGCCACCCGAGGAGTTCTCCATCGACTGCCACTTCGCCCCGAGCGCTCCCCGCTTTGTGGGGTTCACCTCCGATCGGCTGATCCGAGGCATTCGGATCGATGCGCTCGGGCGTGAGGCGTCGCCGTACGTCGACAACGTGCGGTTCGGGCTGAGAGCGCCGAACAACTTCACCGTGACGACGGTGCGGAAGCACCGAGCGTCGGGTTCGGCCACCCTGGTGGTGCAGGTGCCCGGCGCGGGTGTCACGTCCGCGAGGGGGAAGGGCGTCGTCGTCACCCAGGCCCGCTCGCGCACGGAGCAGACGGTCAAGTTGGCTGTCGAACCCACCGTCGCCCTGTGGCGCAAGCTCAAACGCACCGGCAAGGCGACGGTCACGCTTCGCGTCACGTTCAGCCCGACGGGTGGAGTGCCGAAGACGTCAACGCAGACCATCACCTTGGTCAAGACCCGGCGTTAGGAGCCTGCTGAACAATCCGCGCGGCCACGCGACGACCGGTGGAGCGTTGGCAGCCGCCTCGGTCGATGTGACCCGCCACGCCTTCCCTCAGCGGTCTCGTCACCGCACGCACCGGTCGGCGCTCGCGTTGACCCGTCTTGTTCAGCAACCTCCTAGTTGTAGCGAACGGTGCGCTCCGGGCTGGTGAACCCATAGAGGTCGAGCCCGCCACGCCCGGCCAGGTCGACGGCGAGGCTGGTGGGTGCGCCGACGGACACGAGGGTGCCGATGCCGGCCGCGACGGCCTTCTGCACCAGCTCGAAGCCGGCCCGGCCGCTCACCACCAGGACCGCCTCGGCTGGGGACTCGCCGCCGAGGACTCGGGAGCCGGTGACCTTGTCGACGGCGTTGTGCCGGCCCACGTCCTCGCGGACCACCAACGGCTCCCCGGCGGACGTGAACAGCCCGGCGGCGTGCACGCCGCCCGTGCGGGAGAAGAGGATCTGGCGCTCGCGCAGCAGACCGGGCAGCCGGCGTACGACGTCGGGATCGGGGCGGGCCCCGGACCACGATGCAGCCGAGATGGCGACCGCAGAGTCGATCGTGTCGCGACCGCAGACCCCGCAGGCCGAGGAACCCGACGAGAGAGCGGAGTGCTGGTGAGCGAGCGGTCCAGTCGGCGGGGCAGCCAGGGTGACCGTGACGACGTTGAACTCCTGCTCGGGCCGGAGGTCGGCATCGGTGCAGTAGGCGACCTCCGCGATCCCGCGGCCGACGCCCTCGTGCACGAGCCACCCGGCGGCGAGCTCGAAGTCGTGGCCGGGCGTGCGCATCGTGACCCACACGCGTTGGGCCGGCGTCCCCGGCCAGGCCAGCCGGATCTCGAGCGGTTCCTCGGTGACCAGCCGGTCCTCGTGGGTGCGTTCGCCACCACCGTCGAACTCGGTGACCTTGGTCCGCACCGTCGGGCCTGGGCGGCGTGCCAGCTCAGGCATGGGGGTACGCCGCCCGGATGCCGATCTGCCGCGAGGTCTCGTCGGCCAGGTCTACGACCCGTTTCCGCACCGACGCCGGCAGCGCGTCGGGGTCGGCCAGGAGACCTTGTGCCTGGGCCAGCGTGTGCTCGTCGGCGTGCGACAGGGGGAAGAACGCCTCCGCCGCCTCCGCCAGCACCCACCCGCTGCGCACCTCGGTAGTGGCGGGGAGCTCGGTGAAGTAGCGCTCGACGTAGGGCCGGGTCAGCTCCTCCTGCCCGCCCCGCCACATACCGAGGCCGGCGGCCTCCAGCTCGTAGTTCGGCGCGTCAACGGCACCGGTGAAGCGCTCCCAGGCGAACGCCTTCGCCTCGGCCGTCGGCAGCGAAGCGACCGCGCGGGTGTGCTCGACGCCGGCGACGGTGGTCGGCTCGGCCGCCAGGACTCGGTCGAGCTCCTCGCGCGTCGTCTCGCCGAGAGAGGCCAGCCGCACCAGGATCCGCCAGCTGAGGTCGAGGTCGAGGGTCAGCCCCTCTGGAAGGTCTTCACCGTCCCGCCATGCCGTCAACAGGCCGGAGTCGGACGCGGTCCGGACAGCCCCCCGGAAGGTGGACAGCTGCAGCTCCGAGCTCGGCTCGGCGCCAGGAAGGAGCCGGACGAACGCATCGTGCAGTCGCTCCAGCGACCCGGTCGGGGCCAGCGGCACCACCCGGGACAGCAGCCACGGCATCACGTGGCGAGGGGAGTCGTCGGTGTCCTGCACGGGGGGACTGGCCACGGCGACGTCAACCACGTCTGCCGGGTCGAGCAGCCCGCAGTGATAGCCGCTACGGAGGTTGTTCCAGACTGCTGCCCGCAGCTCGACATCGGTGACCGAGGCCAGCCGCTCCTTGAGGAAAGTCATCGTGACCGGGTCGGGCGCAAAAACCGCCCAGGTGTCGTGGTGGACGTCGAAGACGAGCGGGCGGTCCTGTGCTTCGAGGGGCGTTTCGGGGCCGGACACGCTGAGCGGCTCGTGCTGCCAGTGGTCGTCGGCGGCCGTCGCCACCTGGAACGTGTGGGAGCGGTCGGCGGGGTGCTCCGCCGGGGGAGTACGCCGGACCACACCGGCCGAGCGGTCGAGGGTGATCGTGTCGGCATCCGCAGTGAGCAGCCAGCTGCCGATGAACGCGGACAGATCACCCGCGCCTGCGCGTTCCCAGCTGGCGAACAGGTCGTGCATGGTGGCATTGCCGAACCGGTGCAACGTCATGTGGTCCACCGCGCCGGCGATGAAGACTTCGTCGCCCATGCTCGCGTTGAGCTGCTTGAGGATCGTGGATCCCTTGGCGTAGGAGATGCCGTCGAAGTTCTGCAGCGCCGCCACCGCGTCGACGGCTCCGTTGCCCGCCACCGAGTGTGTGGTCGGGCGCTGGTCGGCCACCAGCCCCCACTGGCGACGCGAGTAGGCCATGTGCGTCCACACGTCGGCGTACTCGGTGACCTCGCCGGTGACCCGGTTGCCGAGGTACTCGGCGAACGACTCGTTGAGCCAGAGGTCGTCCCACCAGGTCGGCGTGACGATGTTGCCGAACCACTGGTGGGCCATCTCGTGGGCGACCGTCGCGGCCCGCAGGATCCGAGCGCCGCGGGTGACCCGGCTGGCGAAGATCAGGTTGTCGCGGAACGTCACGCAGCCGGGGTTCTCCATCGCGCCGGCGTTGAACTCCGGCACGAACGCCTGGTGGTAGGCACCGAACGGGTAGCGGATGCCGAACAGCCGGTGGAACTCGTCGAAGCACTGCCGGGTCATCATGAAGAGCTCGTCGGCGTCCTTGTCGAGGTGAGGGGCGAGGCTGGCGCGGGCGCTCAGGGCCAGCGGGATGCCGTCGTGCTCGTCGCGGACCACGTGGTAGGGACCGGCCACGATCGTCACGAAGTACGTCGACAGCGGCTGGGTGGGCTCGAGCTCCCACACTCCGGGCTCAACCTCCTCGCCCGGGGCGTTGCCGACCACCGTCCAGCCGATCGGCGCCCGCACGTGGAACGTGTACGCCGCCTTCAGGTCCGGCTGGTCGAAGCACGCGAAGATCGTGGGCGCCGCGTCCATGAACGACATGCCGTAGACGTAGTGCTGGCCGTCGGCCGGGTCGACGCTGCGATGCAGCCCCTCACCGTCGTTGCGGAACGGCATCACCGCGTCGACGGTCAGCTCGTTGGGGCCGGCCAGGGTGTCGATCGGCAGCCGCCCGCGTTCCAGCAGATCGGCATCGATCGGGCGCCCGTTCAGCGCAATGCTGCGCACCGACGTCGGCTTCAGGTCGACGAACGTGGGGCCGCCGGCGCTGGTGAACCTCAGCGTGGTGACCGACCCGAACGTCGCGGTGTCGGACGCCAGGTCCAGGCGCACGTCGTAGGACTCGACGCTCAGCAGGGCTCGACGCGCGATCGCTTCCTGCTGCTGGAGACTGCGGGCGGCTGAGGTCACGCCCCCAGAGTAGAAGGGGCCGGTGTGGACGGGGCCTGCGCGGCAGGTCGCCTGCCCGCCCCGAACACCGCCAGTGCAGCTGCCAGGGCCAACGCGGCGGGCACCAGCAGCGCGGTCCGGTAGTCGTCGACCGTCAGCTCGCTGCCGTCGCCGACGAGCACGATGGTGACCAGCGCCAGTCCGAGCGCTGCGCCGAACTGGAAGCCCGTGTAGAGGAGTCCTCCGGCCAGGCCCTGCTCCGACTCCGCAACCCCTTCGGTGGCCGCCAGCGTCAGCGGCCCGTAGGCCAGGGCGAACGCGATGCCCACCAGGAGCAGCATCGGCAGCAGGTCGAGGTAGCCCCAGTCGTCGCTGAGGCGGAGGAAGAACCCGTAGGCGAGCATGGCCGAGACGAACCCGGCGACCATCACCGGCACGTTGCCCCACCGGCGTACCAACCGCGGCGTCAGCAGGGGAGCCAGGATCAGGTCGATACCCATGATGGCGAAGGTGAGCCCGGTCTCCAGGGGTGACCAGCCGCGCTGGTCCTGCAGGTAGAGGGTGAGCACGAGCTGGAACCCGAAGAACGCTGCCATGTAGAGCATCCCGGCCACGTTGGTGCGCACCAGCAGCGAGTTGCGCAAGATGCCCAGACGCACGAGCGGTGCCGCGGAGCGCTTCTCGACGAGGACGAAGGCGACGAGCAGCGCCGCGGCCAGCAGCAGTGCTGCGGTGCCACGCCGGACGTCGTGCGCCTCGCCCAGCGCGACGAGACCATAGATCGCGGCGGACATGCCGGCGGTGACGGCGACGGCACCCGGGAGGTCGAACCGTGAAGTGCTCTCGAGCCGCGGCTCGTCCTGACGGATCAGCGCGCGACCCGCGACGAAGAGCAGCGCACCGACCACCACGGGTGCGAAGAACACCCACCGCCAGCTGATGCTGGTCAGCAGCCCGCCGGCCACCATGCCGAGGCTGAAGCCGGCGGCGCCAGTGGCGCCGTAGATGACGACCGCGCGGTCCCGGAGCGGTCCCTCGGTGAAGCTGGTCGTGATGATGCTGAGACCGGCCGGGGCCATGAACCCCGCGGAGACGCCGGTGACGAACCTGGCCAGCACCAGCAGCGAGCCGTGATCCGCGAGACCGCCGAGACCGGAGAATGCGACGAACACCGCGAGGGCGGCCAGGAAGACGCGGCGCCGGCCGAACAGGTCGGCCGAGCGTCCGCCTAGCAGCATGAAGCCGCCGTAACCGAGCACGTAGGCGCTGAGGATCCAGTGGGCCGTGCCGGTCGTCAGGTCGAGGTCGGAACGAATCGAGGGGACGGCGACGTTGAGCATGGCGATGTCGACCCCTTCCAGGAAGAGGGCGCCGCACAGCACCAGGAGCAGCGCCCAGGCGCGGGCGCTCATCCTCTCGACGGCCGGGCTCGTCGGACGGGTGGGGACGGTGGTCATGCACGCTCCTGGGTAGTTACTGTTGATAAGTGGGTTACTTCTTGTAACTTCACCCAGGATGCGCCACGATCAGGGCATGGTGGAAGAAGGCACTTCAACGTCACCCGGTTCCTCGGAAGTGACCGTGCCCGGCGCAGACTGCTGGGACGCCTTCCAGTGGGACACCCGCGAAGGATGCGAGGTCAGGCAGATCCTGGACCGGATCGCCGACAAGTGGTCGCTGCTCGTGATCTCGTTGCTGGAGGAGCGCACCATGCGGTTCAACGAGCTGCGCCGCGAGATCGACGGCATCAGCCAGCGCATGCTGACCGTCACCCTGCGCCAGCTCGAGCGCGACGGGCTCGTCTGCCGGACGGTCTACCCCGTCGTTCCTCCCCGCGTCGAGTACTGCCTCTCGCCCCTCGGTGCCACTCTGCTCGGGACCATCCAGGCACTGGTGGTGTGGACGGAGAAGCACCAGTCCGAGATCGCCCAGGCCAGGGCCGAGTTCGACGCCCGAGTGGAGCAACCAGCGCAGTAGTGAGGCTTATCGTGGGGCCATGGCTCCAGGTGCGGGAGACACAGAGGCGCTGTTGCGGCTGATCCGCGAATCCGTGATCGGCGACGACCACGTGATGGAGACGCCGTACGGCCGGCGCCGGGTGACCTACGCCGACTACACCGCGTCCGGGCGCGCCCTCACCTTCATCGAGGACTTCATCCGCGACGAGGTCCTGCCGAGCTACGCCAACACCCACACCGAGTCAAGTGGCACCGGACTGCAGACGACGCGACTGCGCGAAGAGGCCCGCGAGATCATCCGCAAGGCGGTCGGTGGAGGCGACGACTGCGTGGTGATCTTCGCCGGGTCGGGGTGCACCGGCGCGATCGCCAAGCTGATCGGTGTGCTCGGGCTGCGGGTGCCGTCGGCGCTCGACGACCAGCACGCGTTGACCGAGCACATCCCGCCGGCGCAGCGGCCGGTGGTCTTCCTCGGTCCGTACGAGCACCACTCCAACGAGATCCCGTGGCGGGAGTCGATCGCCGACGTCGTGGTGATCCGGCAGGACGCCGACGGCGGTGTCGACTGCGACGACCTACGCGTGCAGCTCGAGAAGTACGCCGAGCGGCCGCTCAAGATCGGCACGTTCTCGGCCGCGTCCAACGTCACCGGCATCGTCTCCGACACAGCCGTCATCTCGACGCTGCTGCACGAGCACGGGGCCCTCAGCTTCTGGGACTTCGCCGCGGCGGCGCCGTACATCGACGTCGACATGGACGCGATCGACCCCGCCCTGCCAGCGTCGTACAAGGACGCGGTGTTCATCTCGCCACACAAGTTCATCGGCGGTCCGTCGACCCCGGGCGTTCTGGTGGCCCGACGCTCGTTGTTCGGCAACCGGGTGCCGGACGTGCCCGGCGGTGGCACGGTGCTGTACGTCAACGATGACGACCATCGCTACCTGGCCGACCCCACCCACCGCGAAGAGGGCGGTACCCCGGCCATCATCGAGTCGGTGCGCGCCGGTCTCGTTTTCCAGCTGAAGGAGGCGGTCGGCACCGGCACCATCCGCGAGCAGGAGGAACGCCACCTGTCCCGGGCGGTCGCAGCCTGGCGCGACGAGCCGGGCATCGAGCTCCTGGGCAACCTGGAAGCGCGGCGGCTCTCGATCGTCTCGTTCGTCGTCCGGTCACCCTCGGGCCGCTACCTGCACCACAACTACGTCGTCGCGCTGCTCAACGACCTGTTCGGCATCCAGTCGCGGGGAGGCTGCTCGTGCGCCGGGCCGTACGGCCACCGCCTGCTCGGCATCGACCTCGAGCGATCGCACGAGTTCGAGCGGGAGATCGCCGACGGCTGCGAAGGCATCAAACCCGGCTGGGTGCGCGTCAACTTCAACTACTTCGTCTCCGACGCCGTGGCCGACTACATCATCGAGGCGGTGCGCCTGGTCGCTCGCGACGGCTGGCGGTTGCTGGGCGACTACCGGTTCGACGCGGTCACCGGTCTCTGGCGGCACCACCGAGGCCCGGTCGCGCCTCCGCTGTCACTCCACGACGTGTCGTACGCCGGTGGAGCGATCTCCATGCCGAGCAACGAGGCGACCGGCGATGAGTCCCTGCTGGTCGACCACCTCCGCGAGGGCGGAGCAATCCTGGCGGCGGCTCCCGAGCCGGATCTTGCGTGCCACCCCGGCAACGTCAGCGCCGACTTCGAGCACCTGCGCTGGTTCGACCTGCCCGCCGACGCGCTGCGTTGACCGCTCCCGGAGGTTCGAGGAAATCCTGCGGTTTGGTCCCCAACCGCAGTTGAGAGCCGTCTTACTTGCGGTTGGGGACCAAACCGCAGCCTTCCGCCACCCACCGCAGCGACTTAGGCGCAGCGGAGGCGGAAGCCGGAGAGAGCTACCCGAGCAGCGCGAAGTCAATCTCGATGAAGTCGGTGACCTCGGTGTCCCAGCGGTCCCGCACGAACTCGACGTGCTCCGGGCTCGCGTTGTACGTGTCGTAGGCGACCTGGCTTGCGAACTCCATGGTGACGCCATAGCGGTAGGCGTTCTTCGGGCTGACCTCCGAGAGCACCTGGAACTCCTCGACGCCATCGATGGCTTCGAGACCGGCGAGCGCCTCGAGGAAGCTGGCGGCCTCCGGGCTGCCGTCGTCGTGACGGAGGCTGAACGCGACGCTGTGCCGCACGCGGGACTGGCTGAGAGCTGTCATGCCCGGTGAACGTCTGGCGAGCGCCCAACCTTCCCTGGTCAGAGCCGGACGATCATCTTTCCGATGTTGTCGCCGCTGAACAGCGCGCGAAACGCGTCCACGGTGCGGTCGAGACCCTCGAAGACGGTCTCCCGGTAGCGGATCTCACCGTGCGCGACCCATGGAGCGGCCACCCGGAAGTAGTCGACCGCCGCGTCGTAGTGGTCGGAGACGATGAAGCCGCGGACACTCAGCCGCTTGGAGACGATCATCGCCAGGTTGCGCGGCCCCGGCACCGGCGCGGTCGCGTTGTAGTCGGCGATCGAGCCGCAGGCCGCGATCCGGCCGAAGTCGGACATGTGGAAGATCGCCGCTTCGAGGTGGTCGCCGCCCACGTTGTCGAAGTAGACGTCGACAGGGCCGTGCGGCGCGAGCAGCTTGGCCGGCGAACCGTCGTGGTAGTCGAACGCCGCATCGAAGCCCAGCTCGTCCACGAGCCACGCGACCTTCTCGGGCGATCCGGCCGAGCCGATGATCTTGGCGGCCCCGAGCTTGCGGGCGAGCTGCCCGGCGACCGACCCGACGGCCCCAGCGGCGCCCGAGACGAACACCGTGTCGCCTTCCTTCACCGCGGCGATCCGGGTCAGCCCGACGTACGCCGTCACGCCCGGCATCCCGAGCACTCCGACGTAGGCGCTGTCGGGCACGTCGTCCACGTTCACCTTGCGCACCGAGGCGGCCGGCAGCACCGCGTGCTCGCGCCAGCCGGCCATGTGCAGCACGGTGTCTCCCGGCGCCAGCGAGGGGTCCCGGGACTCGACCACCACGCCGACGGCGCCGCCCTCGAGCGGGGCGTCGAGCGCGAACGGCGGCACGTAGGACTTCACGTCGTTCATCCGGCCACGCATGTAGGGATCGACCGACAGCACCGTGTTGCGGACCAGAACCTCGCCCTCACCGGGGTCGGGGAGCTCGACCGAGACGGTCTGGAAGTCGTCGTCCGCCGGCAACCCGGACGGACGTGCGGCGAGGTGGATCTCGCGGGTCGGGGTCGCCATGGCGGTGATCTTCGCACCAGCCGGGGACGGGGGCCACACCGTGGCCGAGATCACCCTCACGGGGAATGCGGAGATCGTCCTCGGGGTTACTACTCTGTAAGCGTCGAAAAGCGACGTTGTCCCTTACAGATGAGCAGATCCGCGGGACGCGGATCGAGAGGAAATGCACCATGTACACGCAGGTTGCCCTGGCCGCCGGAATCGTCAGCGGACGAGTCCACTCGGATCAGGACCACGCCTTGCTCCGCGACGTCGAGCTCGCCCAGCAGGGCGAGCGCCGCGCGCGCCGCACCAGCCGGTTGCAGGCCCGCCGAGACCGCTGAGCCCCTGACACCCTGCTCGAGCGAGGCGCCTCTGGCAGGGTGTTTCCATGAGCGATGACATCCGCGACCGGACCTCCGACAGCTGGCGTGGCCTCAGCGTCACCCGCACCGCGCCGGGGCGCTTCGAGGCGACGAACCGGCGCGGGGGAGTACTGCCGATCGGCGACGGGGACGACACCGAGTTCACTCCAGTGGAGCTGCTCCTGGCCTCGCTCGCCGGCTGCGCCGCCTCCAACGTCGAGGCAATCACCAGTCGGCGCGCCACGCCGGCCTCGTTCGAGATCTCGGCCGAGGGTCACAAGGTCCGCGACGACCACGGCAACCACCTCGTCGACCTCAAGGTGACCGTGGACATCACCTTCCCCGAGGGCCCGGACGGCGATCGCGCCCGCGAGATGCTGCCCCGGGCTGTGCAGCAGACCCACGACCGGATCTGCACCGTGTCGCGCACGGTCGCTCTCGGCGAGCCGGTCGACTACGTCGTCGGCGAGGTCCCGCACTGATGGCGCGACGCGAGCTGATCACGCCGTGGCGAGAGGTGCCGCGTCAGGACGGCCGCAGGTTCGTGGTGACCGGCGCCAGCGCCGGCATCGGTCTGGAGACCGCAAAGGCGCTCGCGGCAAGCGGTGCCGAGGTGGTGCTGGCGGTGCGCAACCAGGCGAAGGGCGAGGCAGCGGCCGCGATCATGTCCGGTGACGTCGAGGTGCGGATGCTGGATGTCTCCGACCTGTCGTCGGTGCGGGCATTTGCCGCCGACCTGGGTCCGGTCGACGTGCTCGTCAACAACGCCGGGGTGCTGGGCTTGCCGTTCGGCCGGAGCAACGATGGCGTGGAGATGCACTTCGCGACCAACCACCTGGGTCACTTCGCGCTGACCAACCTGTTGCTGCCGCGGCTGACCGACCGGGTGGTCGTGGTGGGCTCGCGGTCCCACCACAGCGGAGACCTCGACCTGGACGACCTCGACTGGGAGCGGCGCGGCTACCGGGCGTATGCGGCGTACGGTCAGTCGAAGCTGGCGAACCTGCTCTTCCTGGCCGAGCTTCAGCGACGCCTCACCGCAGTCGGTTCCAGCCTCCGCGCCACCGGGGCTCACCCCGGGTCGACGGCCACGTCGATCACCTCGAACACCGGCAACCGGCTCAAGACCTGGATCGGGTCGTTCGGCCACCGGCTCACGGGAATGCCGACCTGGCAGGGTGCGCTGCCGACGTTGTACGCCGCCACGATGGACGTGCCGGGCAACACCTATGTCGGCCCTGACCGGTTCAGCGAGATGCGCGGCTGGCCGGTGTACGTCGGCCGCAGCCGGGCGGCCAGCGACCCCGACCTCGCCAAGAAGCTCTGGGCGAGGTCGGAGGAGCTGAGCGGAACTTCGTTTCCGCTGGTGCACCCAGGCGACTAGTTGACGCTCACTTTGATGATGTCGATGGGCGTGTTCGGAGCGCCACCGCCAGCCGGGTTCGAGCCGTCGTTGCCGTCGGCGGCGGCGTCCGTGACGAAGTCGATGCTGGCCTGGTCGAGCGTGCCGAAGACCGTGTAGTCGGGGCTGAGCTGCGAGTCCTCGTAGACGACGAAGAACTGCGACCCGTTGGTGTCCGCTCCGGCGTTCGCCATGGCCAGGGTGCCGGCGGGGTACGTCTCGTTGCCGCTGAGCTCGTCTGCGAATGAGTAGCCGGGACCGCCGCCCGTGGTGCCCGTCGGGTCGCCGCACTGGAGGATGAAGAGCCCCGAGTCCGAGATGCGGGGACACGGGGTGTCGTCGTAGTAGCCCTGCTCTGCCAGCGACACGAACGAGTTGACGGTGCACGGGGTCACGTCGGCGTCCATGGTCGCGTTGAGGTCGCCGATGGTGGTCTCCATCGTCACCGAGACCTCACCCGAGACGGTGGCGTTCGCAGGAGGGAGCTCGACCTCACGAGCCGCCTCACCCCCGGGCACGTACGTGCACTCCACGCCGGTCGAGTCGGCCGAACCGGTGTCGGTGGGGTCCGAGGCGGTGTCGTTGCCTCCGTCGTCATCACTACCGCAGCCGACGAGGCCGACGGTGAGAACGAGCGCGGCCAGGACGGCATGGGGTCGCTTCAGCATGCGCCCGATGGTAGGCGAACCACTCAGACCTCCTCGGGGGTGGCCTCGTGTCCCGGCAGTCCCTCGGTCCGTCGGTCCTCCTTCATCTCCGCCTCGTAGAGGTGCCGCCGGCCGCCGACGAGATCTTGACGCGCCTTCTCCTCCAGGGTCCGGAACGTCGCGAAGTAGCCGTCGTCGTAGTCCTCGATGACCTGGAAGGTCCATCTCCCGAGGATCACGTTGCGACCGACCAGGTCGCGGTCGATCTCGTCGGCGAGCCCGGCGTGACCGGCCTCGCGCAGCATCTGGACCGCGTCGCCGAGCATCAGGTCCGCGGTGCCGCTGCGGCGGTGGAACGTGTAGAGGTGGCCACGCGCCTCCTCCACCGCCTCCAACGCCTCGGACAGCTTGCCCAGCGCGGCGACGGTCTCGTCGCTCACGCCGGCGGGACGGCGATGGTCAGGTGCGGGACCGCTCATGGGTGGGAGGTACCCACCGTCGCGCCGATTCCCTCACCTGGGCGTGCTCACGTTCCTCGCGTGCGTGCCGGCCACTCACCTCCTGCTGGCTAGTCTCGGCCCATGAGGGCGGTCGTCGGTGGGGCGTTGATCCTGCTCGCCGGCTGCCAGTCGGTCGCCGGGGGCTCCGGCCCGGCCTCGCCGTCGCCGACCAGCCAGGAACCGTCCGTTTCGGCCCCTGCCGAGGCATCCACGACCGAGGCGACACCGGCACCGGCACCCGCGCCGCCGCCGCTGGCGGTGAGCGACGGCCGGCCGCGCGACGCCTTCCTCTCCATCCCCGACCTCGGGCTGCGTGACCTCGCCGTCGTCGCCTATCGCGGTTTCACCGACGACGCTCCCGGCACCGAGATCCAGAACGAGGGCCGGGCAGCCAGTCCCTACGGGCCCTTGGGGGGCATCGGCCCTGGCGGCGTCGGCAACTACCAGGTGACCGCGCATCGGACGTCATCCACGCGGGCGTTCGAGTTCCTGCCCGAGCTGAGGGAAGGCGATCGCGTGGTGGTCCGAGCGGGAGGTATTGACTACGTCTACCGGATCACGACCACCCGAGAGACGTCGTTCCGCTCGGCCCGCTCACTGCGAGAGCAGCGGGCGGCGGTACCAGGCCATCCCGGTCGGACGCCGACCCGAGCGATGATCACGCTGTCGACCTGCGCGACCCGGGAGGACCACGCTGAGGGCAACTACTGGGCCGACGAGTTCGACAACCCGGAGCATCGGATCGACAAGATCGGGGTGCTGGTCGCCACGCGTGAGCCGCGGAGCCGCCGGTGAGCCTCGGCGAGATCCTGGAGCGCATCGCGGACGACGTGCTCGGCACCCAGGCGGCGCTCGACCCTGAGCTGGCCATTGTGATGACCGCCGCCGCGGCCGTGGTCGTCTTCGTCCCTGGCTTCTGGCGGGTGGCCCGCCACCTGCTCACGATCGTCCACGAAGGTGGGCACGCCACGGCGGCCCTCGTGTCGGGTCGCAAGTTGTCGGGCATCAAGCTGCACGCCGACACGTCGGGCCTCACCGTCTCCCGGGGCAGGACGCGCGGCCCCGGAATGATGCTCACGGCGATCGCCGGCTATCCCGCTCCGGCGCTGGCCGGCCTCGGCGGTGCGGTGCTCATCAGCCTCGAGCGAGACCTGCTGGCGTTGTGGTCGGGACTGGTCCTGCTGGCCCTGCTGCTCCTCCAGATCCGCAACTTCTTCGGCCTGTACGTCGTGCTCGTCGCGACCGTGCTGCTGGTCGCCGTCACCTGGTGGGGGAGCGCCACCGTGCACGGCCTCGCCGCGTGGGGGCTGACCGCCTTCCTGCTGCTCGGGGCGCCTCGCGGGGTCGTGGAGCTGCAGATCGCGCGACGACGACACGGCGGTGGCACCTCGGATGCCGACCTGCTCGCCCGGATCACACCGCTTCCGGCCATCGTCTGGGTCGGGGTGATGTTGCTGCTCACCCTCGGGTGCGCGGCAGGCGGTGCAGTGTTGCTGCCGTGGACATGAGGGCACCGGGCCGCCCCGCCGCACTGCGTACGACGGGACGACGGGACGACCCGGTGGTCAGGCGATGCTCGAACCGTCAGGTCACTTGCCGGCGTAGCCCCATGCGGTGACGTTGAGCGTGTCCTCGAGCCCGGTGAAGCCCTCGGCGGGGGAGTAGGTGTCCGTCTCGAACATGGTGTTCTCGTCGTCGGCCGTGCCCCCGATCATGTCGGGGCCGACGCCGTAGAGGTTCTGGGCGAAGAACCCACCACCGGAGTCCATGATGTTGTGCACGTCGTTGGAGAAGTCCGTGTGGTAGCTCCCGATGGTGTGCCCGATCTCGTGGGCGACCACATTGCCGACCGCGCTGGACACGAACTTCAGCCGGTCGCTCGAAGCGTTCATGAAGGTGTTCAGCGACGAGATCGGACCGGCCGGGTTGCTCAGCACATCGAGCAGCACGATGGCTTGATCCTCGTGGCCGTAGTTGCCCGGGTCGATGAACTGCGCGATGCCGATCGTGTTGAGCCCCGACTCGGCGATGGTGCCTGCGATGTAGACGTGGGACACGTTCGGCATGCCCTCGAGCTCGGGATGCGTGCGAGTCGTGACCACGTCGACATTCACCGAGTCGTTGAGGCCGGCTTCCTCGACCTCGGTCTGGATGTTGGCGCGCACGGTGTTGGTGATCCGGTTCTCGAGCTGGCGCTCCTGCGAGCGCGCGAGCCCCCACTTGGCGATGAACGCCGAGAACGGCGACAGCTCGCGCGTGCCGGGCCCGCCCCAGATGCCGGTGTTGACCCGGCCGGGCGCGAAGTCGAGGAGCACGGTCTGCCGGCGGCCGGCGTCGCCCTGGGTGCCCGGGCGGTAGCCCTCGACGGTCAGGTCGTAGGCGCCGGTGCCACCAGTGGCCTGGACGGCGTACCAGCCGGCTTCCTCGGCGACGTAGGCCAGCGTGGTGTTGCCGCCGCCCGGCAGGGGAGAGGTGGGCGGGTAGAGCGACGAGGCGTCGAGCCCCACCGAGCCGACGCGCTGCTCTCCGGACGGAGTCGTGACGGCCAAGCCCGTCGCGACACCATTGGCGACGCCTCCGACGACGTCACCGGGCCGCAGCCTGACCGAGTAGAAGTCGGCGTCGACCTGCTGGGCGCTGACCGTGAGGTGGTACGCGCCCTCGTCGGCACCACCGGACCCGCTGCCCGAGTCGAACGGGTCGGCGGGGAGCGGGCCTGCCAGGGAGAAGCCGCCCACCATGACGTAGTAGGTGCCCGCGGCCTCGGGGGTGTAGGTCAGCGCGCTGAGTACGCCGGTGCCGCCATCGTCGTCCGAGGCGACGACCTCGCCCGCGGCGTCGTACACCGCGAGGATGCTGTCGAAGCCGGCCGGGCTGCCCTCGGTATCCGCGACCAGCGAGCGTCCTGCCTCGACGTCCACCGCGTAGAAGTCGAAGTCGTTGGTGTCGTCGCCGCTGCTGCCGTGGGGACCGTCGCCGATCGTCGAGTCCGTCTCGACCGCGCCCTCACCGTCGATCGTGCTGTCGGTCGCCAGTGTGATCGACCCGTTGTCCTCCGTCGTCGGTGCGAGGTCGTCGACCGCCGGGGCCAGATCAGCGAAAGACCCCAGGATCCGCAGCCGGTTGTTCTTCGTGGCCGTCGTGCCGAAGGTGGTGACACGTTCGGCATTCTCGACGCTGTCGTTGGATCCGGCGGTGCCGGTCGGTTCCTCTTCGTCGTGGACGACGGCAGGCGTGTCCGCGCCGGGAGATGCCTGGCTCTGCAGCCCGGCGAGACTCGCGGAGCCGGCCCGCGCCTTGCCCTCGTCGGCCATCCGCTCGACCCAGGTGGCGTAGTCGGCCTTGGTCAGGTCCGGCAGGTTGGCCATGAAGGGGTTGAGGACCGCGGCGGCTCCGCGCTGCTCGTCCGAGGTCTTCGGGGCTACTTGGAAGCCGGCTTCGACAGCTTCGAGCTGTCCGGGCGTGAGGCTCCCGTCGTCGTCGACGGCCGCCGGAAGGGGTGCTCCGACCGCCGCGAACGGCAGGGTGAGCGCGACTGCGGCCAGTAGGCCGATGGCGCTCGCATGTGACTTTCGCATGATGTGTGGTGCCTTCCCGAGAGTGATGGGTCGGCAACAGAGACACGTCAGGGGCTCCGCGTGCGCGTCGGCATGCGCGGAACTCCCGGTGCGTCAGGGTCCCGAACCCCTGGCGCGAGAAAGGTAAAGCCGCAGTCCGCGAGAGTAAAGAGCCCGTGCCAGAAACTTGCCGGGTGGGACTCAGTTGGCGCGGTCGAGGCAGTCGGTGCCGTTCTCGCGCAGCACCCGACGCTGGGTGGGGCGGGCGTCGGCGTAGCGCTCACGACCGACGTCGGTGAGGGCGACGAACAACGCCCGGCGGTCGTGGTCGCAGGTCTTGCGGGACAGCAGCCCGTCGCGCTCCAGGCGGCTCACGAGTCGGGAGAGGGCGCTCTGGGTGAGGTGGGCGCTCTCGGCGAGCTGCGCCATCCGCATGCTGCCCTCGTCGGCCTCGGAGAGCTGCTGCAGGACCTCGAACTCACTGGCGGTGAGGTCGTGTGCCGCGCTGAGCTCACGGTCGAGGGAGCACATCAGGCGCTGGTAGCGCCCCATCAGGTGGTGCCACTCCTGCGCCAGGACCTCGTCGTCCGTCGCTTGTGCCATGGGGGCACCATACCACATTCGTCCGCATAATATGTTTCTGCAAATTATGCTTGCGCATTGAATGCACATGCATAAGTATGGCCGACATGTCCTCCACCACAACGCCGGCGCCGATCGTGCCGGACACCAGTTCCGATTCCACCAGGTCCGATTCCACCAGGTCCGATTCCACCAGTTCCGAACCCACGAGCTCCGCAACCATTCACGCAGCCGAGGGATGGACCTCCCGCACGTGGCTGCTGCTCGTCGTCCTCTGCGGCGCACTGTTCCTCGACGGCCTCGACATCTCGATGGTCGGTGTGGCGCTGCCGTCCATCGGGGGAGACCTCGGCATGACGGCGTCCTCCCTCCAGTGGATCGTCAGCGGCTACGTCCTCGGGTACGGCGGCCTGCTGCTCCTCGGAGGGCGGGCCTCCGACCTGCTCGGCCGTCGCCGTGTCTTCCTCGCTGCGGTGACCGTCTTCGGGCTCGCGTCCGTCGCGAGCGCGATGCTCAGCAGTCCCGAGGCCATCGTCGCGCTGCGCTTCGTCAAGGGCGTGGCGGCGGCGTTCACCGTGCCTGCCGGCCTGTCGATCATCACCACGACCTTCTCCGAGGGTCCGGCCCGCAACAAGGCGCTCGGCATCTACACCGTGGTCGGCGCCAGCGGGTTCTCGCTCGGCCTGGTGTTCGGCGGACTGCTCACCGAGATCGGCTGGCGAGCCGTCTTCCTGCTGCCTGGCCCGGTCTCGCTGCTGCTCGTCGCGGTCGGGTGGAGGGTCATCCCGATCTCGGCCCGTAGCCTCACCCGCTTCTCCGACTTCGACATCTTCGGCGCCATCTCGAGCACGGGTGCGCTATTGCTGTTCGTCGTAGGTGTCGTCGAGGCACCGAACCGCGGCTGGACCAGTGCGACCGTGCTGGGGTTGTTCGCGGCCAGCGCAGTCCTCGCGGTCGCCTTCGTGGTGACCGAGCTGCGTCACCCGACGCCGCTGATCCGGCTGGGCATCCTGCGGTCCGCGCACCTCGTGCACGCCAATGTCGCGGGAGCGATCATGGCCGGCGGCTACTTCGCGTTCCAGTTCCTGGTCACGCTCTACCTGCAGGACTCCCTCGGCTGGTCGCCGCTCACGATGGCGCTGGGATTCCTGCCGGCTGGCCTGCTGGTGGTCGCGAGCTCGACCCGGATCGACCGGGTCCTGGCCCGCTTCCGGACCCAGGTCCTGATCGCGACGGGGATGGGAGCGTTCCTGCTGGCCTACGTGCTGTTCCTGCGGGTCGACCCCGGTCTCGGGTACGTTGCCCTGCTGCTGCCGACCATGCTGCTGCTCGGCGTCGGCTTCGCGCTGACCTTCCCGTCGATCAACGCGCAGGCGACGTCGGGGGTCGCCGACCACGAGCAGGGGCTGGCCTCGGGCCTGGTGAACACCAGCGTCCAGATCGGCGGAGCAGTCGTGCTCGCGGTGATCTCGGCCATCCTCGTCAACGCCTCCGCAACGGAAGGCCCGGCCCAGGTCGGCGAGCTGATGCCAGGCATGGTGACCGGGCTCAAGGTGATCGCGGTGTTCACAGCCATCGGAGTTGCGGCCTCGCTCGTCACGCTGTTCCTCAGGGCCCCCAAGGTGGTCGACACCGAGCCCGAGATCGAGGCTCAGCTCGCGGCCTGACTGCCCTGGCCGACGCACCCGCCCCACTTCCACGGGGCGGGTGCGCAGCTGTGTCGTGGCTACACTCCGGCGGGTGTGGAGCGGTGGGGGAGAGGCGGCGCTGAGGGGGCACGCGCCCGGCGTCGCCGAGGTGTACGCCGACCTGGTCGGCGCCCGGCCGGCCGACGTCGACACCCGACTCCTGACACAGTCCGCCGTCGCCGAGTTCTCGGACCAGTTCCGCACGGACGTCAGCGGGATCACTGACGAACAGCGGACGGCGTACACGGCGGTGACGGGAGCCCAGCTCGTTCGCGGTGACCCAGGTGGTGTGGCTGAGCGACGTGATGCCACGGCTACGGGAAGCGCTGGACGCGCTCTTCGGAGATTCCCGATGGGGCGGTCAGCCGCCTCGCGAGGTGCCGGACACCTGGCCGATCATCGAGGGCTTCATGCAGGCTGTCGCCCGCCTCGACGCGCTCGACGCGGTGCTGACCGAGTTGGTCCGGCTCCGCGGTGCGCGCCAGCACGACTGCCGGGTCTGCCGGTCCCGGCGCAGCGTTGCCGCGATCGAGCAGGGCGCCGACGAGGAATTGTTTGCTGCCGTTGACACCCACCCCACGAGCGATCTGCCGGCGCGGAGCCGAGCGGCGCTCGCCCTGGTCGACGCGATGATCTGGACGCCCGGCGCCATCCCGGCCGAAGTCGTCGCGGCGGCCCACGCCCACCTCTCGCCCCCGCAGGCGGTCGAGGTGGTCCTCGACGTCATCCGCAACGCAGCCAACAAGATCGCGGTCGCGCTCGGGGCCGATGCGCCGGAGGTCACCGACGGCGTGCAGCTGTTCACGACTGGCCCCGATGGGACATTGGCCACTCTGTCGTAACCATGCGCAACCAATGGTTGCATTCAGTGGGTCCATGAGCTAGCGTGACGTGCAACCAAACGTTGCGAAAGGATCATCATGGAGTACGGCAGCATCGAGCGCGAGCTCCACGTCGAGGCCGCGCCCGACGTGGTCTACGACGTGCTCAGCAGCCCGGAGCACATCCGGGAGTGGTGGGGCGCGCACTCGGCCTTCGACGCGGTGGCCGGGGGAGCAGGGGAGTTCGTCTGGGGCGACCCGGCTTCGCCGGAGGCGCATGTCGTGCCGTTCAGCATCGTGGAGGCCGACCGGCCGCGCAGGTTCGTGTTCCGCTGGGCGCCCGACGCAGCGATCCCCGACAAGTCGCTGCTCGTCACCTTTGAGCTCGCTCCGGCGGGAGCAGGGACCACGCTGCGCCTCACCGAGAGCGGCTTCCGGGAGATGGGCTGGGAGGCGGCCACCCTGGAGGCGGTCTACGAGGACCACGTCAAGGGATGGGCCCACCACCTCGCTGACCTGGCGGCGTACGCCGGCAAGCTGGTCCTGCCATGAGCGTCGCGGTCGACGACGACCTCTGGTCGGCCCTCGGCGACCCGACTCGGCGCCGGATGATCGACCTCCTGCTGTCCGACGGCGTGGCGACCGCCACTTCGCTGAGCGAGCACCTGCCCATCACGCGGCAGGCGATCGCCAAGCACCTCGGGGTGCTGGAACGCGTCGGCCTCGCCCACGCGGCGGCGGCCGGTAGGGAGCGTCACTACCGGCTGGACGAGGCGCAGTTCGCCCGCGCGGTTGCCCAGCTGGCGGAGGTCGGCACGGCCTGGGACGCCCGACTGCGACGGATCAAGCGGATCGCCGAGTCGATCGAACGCAACAGCAAAGAACGCTGAACAAACTCACGAGTGAAGGAGAGAGCAATGGTGGACATCCTGCACAGGGTCGGCATCGAGTCGACGTCACTGGACGACGTCTACGACGCGGTGACCACGCTGAAGGGACTTACCGGGTGGTGGACGACCGACACCACGGGCATCACCGATGTAGGAGGTGTCGTCAAGTTCCGCTTCGGCGAGGCAGGAGGGTTCGACATGAAAGTGGTCGAGCTGAGCCCGGCCAAGCAGGTGGTGTGGGAGGTGGTCGACGGGCCTCCGGAATGGATCGGCACCACGGTGCACTGGGAGCTCAAGCAGGAGGACGACTTCACGATCATCCTGTTCAGTCACCGGGGCTGGCAGGAGTCGGGGGAGTTCATGCACCACTGCAGTACGAAGTGGGCGGCCTTCCTGCTGAGCCTCAGGGACCTGCTCGAGACCGGGAAGGGCTCGCCCTTCCCGAACGATCCCAAGATCAGCAACTGGACCTGATCCCACGCTGACCGTCGGCCCTTCGGGGCGGCTCGCACCTCGCCTCTCAGGAACCGGGGTGTGCGGACGGGTCAGCGCACATTCAGGCGGGGGTGGCGATGCCCTCGCGGACGAGGTGTCGTTCGGCTGCTCGGGCAGCTGGATGCACCGCGATCGCCGCCACGACCACGATCGCGGCGATGATCAGCCAGCCTTCGGTGCCCCACTCCATCGCCAGGAACGTGTACGCCGCCGGCGCCCACACCGAGCCCAGGGTGAAGCCGAGCTGGGTGACGCCTTGGTACTCGCCGCGGCGGGCCGGGTCGGAGAGCTCGGCCTGAAGGCCCCACTCGCCGGCCGAGTTGAACAGCTCCGCCCCGGTGACCGTGACGTGGCCGATCCAGACCAGCGCGATCGTGAGCCAGCCGACGGTGTCGTGGGTGACCAGCACGATCCCGCACGACATCACGAAGAAGAAAGCGCCGCGTCGTTGCGCGCGGAGCGAGTCGGCGATGGTGACGATGCCTCGCGCGGCCGCGACCTGGAGGAACACGGCCATCACGGTGTTGGTGCCGAACAGCCAAGCGAGCAGCACCCGTGGCGCGTCGGTCTCCTCGACCAGCCACAGCGGGATGACCACGTTGAGCAGGATCTGGTGGGTCGAGAGCACGCCGCCGCAGATGGACATCATCAGGAAGCCGCGGTTGCGCAGCGCGCTCTGTTTGTCGCCGACGGCCTCGACCACCTCCTCCAACGGTGCCTCCCGCTCCACGTGGTGGGCGGTGCTCGGCAGTCGGGAGACGAGCGTGGCGTTGAGCAGCAGGAGGGCTGCCGTGACGACGGGCACGGCGCGGATCACGTCGTTGCTGTTGGTGGCCAGCGCGATGCCGGCAAGCAGGGCTCCGAGCGTGTAGCCGACGTTGCGGGCCGAGCGGAAGTAGGCGTTGGAGCTGACCCGTTGCTCGCGCGGGAAGACGTCGAACCGGTAGGCGTTGCGGGCCGCGCGGCTGGAGGTCTGCACCAGGCCGAGCCCCACCATCATCGCGATGAAGGACGGCAGGTCGCCCACCACCAGCCAGACCAGGTAGAGGAATGCCTCGATGAGTGAGCTGAGTGCCCAGATCCGCTTGGCGCCGTACTTGTCGCTGAGCTTGCCGAGCGGCACGGCGAGCGCGAAGGTCGCGACGCCGGAGAGGGTGAGTCCGAGCCCGACCTGCGACGCGGAGAGGTCGACGATCTGTGTGAAGAACACAGCGCTGCCAGTCAGGAAGACACCGTCGCCGAACGCCGAGAGGACCGACTGTGCCGAGAGTCGGCGGACGAGGGGAGTCGGGCCGGCCAGGCGAAGGAGGCGCGACCCGGGTTGTCTTGACATCAAGACAACTCTACGCCGGGCACAGGCTCGGCGGCGAGGTCACCCTCGGTGTCGTCATCCGATGGCGGGAAGTGTCGCGATGCGAAGCCCTGCGCCAGGCGCATCGAGGGGCCGGTGCCCACCGTCGCGATGACGATGATGCCGGCGATCACCAGCCAGCCCTCGGCACCCCACTCCATGGCCAGGAAGGTGTAGAGCGCGGGTGCCCAGATGTGTCCGAGCGCACCGCTGACCTCCTGGACGCCTTGGTACTCGCCCCGGCGTCGCGGGTCCATCAGCTCGGCCTCGAACGCCCAGCTGGCACCCGAGATGAACAGCTCCGCGCCGGTCACCGTGACGTGGCCCAGCCAGACCAGCAGGACGGTCACCAGGCCGACGGTCGAGTGGGTGAACATGGTGATCACGCAGGAGACCACGAAGAAGGCCGATGACAGCCAGACGTAGCGCATCGCGTCGCCGAGGTCGCGCACGCCCTTGGACGTGTACGCCGGCAGGAAGATGCACAGCACCGTGTTCGTGCCGAACAGCCAGGCCAGGAGCACGTGCGGCGCATCGGTGGCCTCGACCAGCCAGAGCGGGATCACGATGTTGAGCAGCACCTGGTTGGTCCACAGGGTGCCCAGAAAGAACGTGACCAGGATCCAGCCGATGTTGCGGATCGGGCCCGGGCCGGTCGGCTTCACCCGCGCCTCGCCGCTGGCTACGCGGAGGTCGTGTGGTGCCTTCGGCAGCTGAGCGATCCAGATCGCGTTGAGAGCCATCAGCGCGGCTGCGAAGAGCGGCGTCCAGCGGATGACCGTGAGGCTGTCGAAGGCCAGAGCGATGCCGCCGAGCATGGCGCCGAGCGTGAAGCCAACGTTGAGCGCGGAGTACATGTACGCCTGGGTCTCGATCCGCTCCTTCTTCGGCAGGACGTCGAGGACGTAGGCCTGGTGTGCGGAGCCGCCGGCCGAGCCGAAGATCGCGAACACGAACCCGACCACGAGGTAGTCCTCGAACGAGCCGACGAAGGGGAGGGCGATGAAGCACGCTCCTCGGCCCCACGTGGTCAACACCCAGATCCGTTTCGGCCCGAACCTGTCCACCACTCGACCGGCGGGGTACGCCAGGAGGAACTCGGCGATCCCGGTCAGGGTGATCGCCAACCCGACCTTCGCCGCCGACATCCCGACCACCTGGGTCAGGAACACCGCGCTGCCCGTCATGAACGTGCCCTCGCCGGTGGAGAACAGCAGCGACTGGGTAGCGAGCCGCCGCGACATCGGTGTGGGAGGGATCAGTCGTCGCAGAAAGCCCGGACGAGCACCCGAGTCAGTGATTGCCATCGGGGACATTCTCGACCGGGGGAGCCCCGGATGTCGCGCGGATTAGGGAAGCGGACCTCACTCGGACCCGACGGCGACGAGCGCCGCGGAGATGGGCTCGAGGTCGGCGGCGAGCTGCTCGAGCTCACCCGGCTCCAACACGTCGTACGCCGGCGCGGCGAGGTCGTCGGTGAGCGACTCGACCGCCTCCTTGGTCTCCCGGCCGGCTTCCGTGAGCCAGCCGGAGGCGCCGATGAGGCCGCGGCCTCGCATCCCGTCGACGACAGCCGCCAGCTGGGCCGCTGGCAGGTGGTGGATCCGGCCGAACTGCTCCGCCGGCGTGCCCTCAGACAGCGCGTGCAGCACGTGTGCCTCGGTGCCGCCGATGCCCGCGGTGACCAGCGCCGCGACGTGGCCGTCCCCGCGGTGCTCGCGCAACAGGTTGGCGGCGTGCCAGAGCCTGGGGAGGGGCTCCTCGGGCAACGGAAGCGTCCGGAGCCCGGCGTACATGACCCGACCTTCGGTGGGTGCGCTGGTCGCCGCTCTGGTCGCGAGCCCGGCCGCACGAGCGACGGTGGGGGAGTCGGCAAGGGGCCCGAGGATCCGGTGCAGAGCCGCCACACTGCCGTACCGCCGCGCGGCGATGGCAGCCTCGGGCGTGACCGTATCCCAGACCCGCGGGATGTGCCGGGCCACCTCACCGGAGGCGAAGTTGTAGAACGCAGCGTGGACGACCTCGGCTGGCGTCCGACCCAAGGGCGCGGCCCGGCCGGCGAAGTAGGCATCCCAGAAATTGCGGAAGCCGAGCGTCATCACCGCCTCGGCGGGTTCGCGGGCCTGATAGGTGACCAGGGCGATGGGTTCGACAAGCCGAAACATCCGGCGGCCGGTGGATTCAGTCATGGATCATGTTCCCGTTGTCGGTGGCCGCCTCGGTAGCGGCTCTACCTAAGCCACGAACGAGCCCGGTTGGATACGACAGCTATCGGAGCCAGGATCGCCGCTGTCCTCGGAAGGGATCAAGAGTGAAGAGGTGCCTGCTCTTCGATCACGACGGGGTCCTGGCGAACTCGTAGTCCTCGCGAACGAGGACGAACTCCATGAACTGCACGATGTCGTCTCGCGGTCGTCACGATGGCCATCCATGCACGCGCAGGACTTCGCCCGGGCCAGCCACCGGATCGAGACGCTGATGGACCTGAGGGACCTCATCTTCGACTGAACCTGCTGTCCCGCGCGTTCACGCCAGCCAGGAAGCGTAGAAGATCCCGAGCCCGGCCGCGACGCAGATCCCCGCGATGATCCAGAAGCGGATGACCACGGTGACCTCGTCCCATCCCACGTGCTCGAAGTGATGGTGGATGGGAGCGATCCGGAAGATGCGGCGGCCCGTGCCCGTGAGTCGCCTGGTCAGCTTGAAGTAGCTCATCTGCAGAAGCACCGACAGCGTCTCGAGGACGAACAGTCCGGCGATCACGGCCATGAGCAGCTCGGTGCGGGACATGATCGCGAGCCCGGCCAGGGCGCCACCGAGGGCGAGGGAGCCGACGTCGCCCATGATGATCTGCGCGGGCTTGGCGTTCCACCAGAGGAACCCGATGCAGCCGGCGGCGATGGCGGCAGCGAACACCGCAAGGTCGAGCGGGTCGCGTACCTGATAGCACTCCGACTGCACCACCGTAGGCCGCGACGAGCCACAGAGCTGGTTGTTCTGCCAGACGTTCACGATGGTGTAGGCGCCGAAGATCAACGCTGACGCGCCGGCAAGCAGCCCATCGGCTCCATCGGCGAGGTTGGCGCCGTTGGACGTCGCGGTGACAATGAACCAGATCACCAGCAGGACCACGACCAGGGGCAGCTTGACACCCCAGTCGTGAGTGGTGGAGATGTACTGCGAGGCCGGCCTGACACCTCGCTCGTCGGCGAAGAGGAGCGTGGCCAGGACGCCGAAACCGAGCGCTGCCAGCGTCTGACCTGCCAACTTCGCCCGACTGCTCAGGCCCTGGTTGTTCTGGGTGTAGACCTTGATGAAGTCGTCGAGGAAGCCCACCAGCCCACAGCCGACGAACAGCAACATCAGCAGCCAAGCGCTCGCGCTGGGCCACCCGCCGGTCAGGATCGTTGCCGCCAGGTACGCCGTGATGGCACTCAGCAAGATCACGAGACCGCCCATGGTCGGCACACCCCGCTTGACGTGGTGTGTCGTCGGCCCGTCGTCACGGATCGGCTGACCGAAGCCCCGCCGGGTGAACCAGCCGATCGCGACCCGGGTCCCCAGCAGCGAACAGACCAAGGCCAGCCCGCCGCTCAGGAGGATTGCCCGCATGAAGTTCAGCCCTCTCGGCCATTCGGATGGTCGACCCCTTCGCGGCAAAAGGGGAGTCGTCTCCGCGCAATTGTGGGGTAGGAGCATCGACAATTGCGTGAAGCCCCACCGGCGAGGGCGGTCGGATGAAGGTCCGGACCTGGCCAGAATGGGCGCCCCGAACCGAAGGAGACACATGGCCAAGTACCTGATCCTCAAGCACTACCGCGGCGGTCCTGCTCCCGTGGTGGACTTCGACCCGATCGACCAGTGGTCGCCAGCAGATATCGATGCGCACGTCCAGTGGATGGCCGACTTCGCGGCCAGGTTGGAAGAGGCCGGCGAGTTCGTCGACCACCAGGCGCTGTCTCAGGAGGGCACGTTCGTCCGCTACGACGGCGAGGGCCGGCCCCCGGTCACCGACGGACCCTTCGCGGAGACCAAGGACCTGATCGCCGGCTGGATGATGATCGACGTCGACTCCTACGAACGAGCCGTCGACGTGGCGGGCGCCTACTCCGCGGCACCTGGCCCGGGCGGCGTACCTAACTGCGAATGGCTGGAAGTACGTCCCGTTTTCGGCCCGCCGCCGACCGTCGAGTGAACGAAACCCTCTTGCGGGAGCTGATCCCCGCGGTCACTGGTGTCGTCGTCCGCAGGGGAGCTCCGTTCGCCGCGGCCGAGGACGCCGTGCAGGAGGCGCTGCTACGGGCCCTGGCCACGTGGCCGACGGAGCCACCGGCGGATCCGAAGGGCTGGCTCATCACCGCCGCCTGGCGCAAGTTCCTGGATTCCACCAAGGCGGAGAGCTCCCGTCTCGCCCGCGAGCTGCGGGTTGCCGCCGAACCGCCGCCGGGACCGGCGGGGAACGCCGACACCCTGCAGCTCTACTTCCTATGCGCTCACCCGTCGCTCACGCCGGCCTCGGCGGTGGCGCTCACACTCCGGGCCGTGGGAGGTCTTACAACACGCCAGATCGCCGACGCCTACCTGGTGCCCGAGGCCACCATGGCCCAGCGCATCAGCCGGGCCAAGCGCACCGTGTCGGGCGTACGTCTCGACGAGCCCGGGCGCGTGGCCACGGTGCTGCGGGTGCTCTACCTGGTCTTCAACGAGGGCTACAGCGGCGAGGTCGACCTGGCTGTCGAAGCGATCCGGCTCACTCGGCAGGTGAGGTCGATGACCGACCACGAGGAGGCCTCCGGTCTGCTCGCCCTGATGCTGCTGCACCATTCCCGACGCGCGGCTCGGACCACGCTGGGCGGCGCCCTCGTCCCGCTGGCCGAGCAGGACCGGTCCCGATGGGACACCGAGATGATCACCGAAGGCGTGACCGTTCTGCAGGCGGCGCTGGCGCGCGACCGGCTGGGTGAGTTCCAGGTCCAGGCCGCGATCGCGGCCCTGCACGCCGACGCGCGGACGGTGGACGAGACCGACTGGGTGCAGATCGTGGAGTGGTACGACGAGCTCGAACGTCTGACGGACAACCCGGTCGTCCGCCTGAACCGTGCCGTCGCGGTGGGGGAGGCGGACGGCGCGCCGGCCGGATTGGCCGCCCTCGAACGGGTGGATCGCACCGTTCCCAGGTACTCCGCTGTCGAGGCCTATCTCCGGGAGCGGGCCGGGGAGGTCGCCCTCGCGGCTCGTCTGTACGCCGACGCAGCCCGCGACGCCTCGAATCTCGCCGAACGGGATCACCTCACGCGACAGGCGGCTCGCCTGAACGGCGCCGTTCGAAATTGATGCGGACTTCTTCGCGGACCGATGTCGAGAACTCGCGGCGGGTGTCGTCCCCGATGAGAACCGACCATCAATCAAGGAGATACAGAGATGACCACCCCTCGCAAGCTGATCGTCCAGCAGTGGGTCACCGCCGACAACGTCGCCGCCGAGGAGGACGGAGGGCTGAGCTTCGTGCAGGTCGAGCCCTTCTCCGACTCGGAGACCACGCCGTACCGGACGAGCATGATGGGGTTCATCGACTCGGTCGACACCATGATCCTCGGCGCGAACACCTACGCCCAGAGCAGGGACTACTGGCCGTACGCCGAGGACCAGGGTGAGTGGGGTAGGAAGCTCAACGACCTCACCAAGTACGTCGCGTCCTCGACGCTGGAGGACGCTCCCTGGGGCGACTTTCCCGCCGCGACGGTGACGCGCGACCCGGCCGCCACCATCCGGGAGCTCAAGGAGCAGGGCGGCCAGGACATCTGGCTGTGGGGGAGCCTGCAGCTCATGCAGTCCCTTCTTGACGCCGGCCTCATCGACGAGATCCGGATGTTGGTCTGCCCGACGACGCGCGGCACGGGCAGGCGCGTGTTCGAGGATCAGCAGGATCTGAAGCCGCTCGAGGCCACGGCGTTCGACAACGGCGTGGTCCTGATGCGCTACGAGATCAAGAGGTAGGTGCCAGACCGACGGCTTCGTTTCCGACCGGGTGCCAGGAGCTCGCAGTGGGCGGGCACCCGGTCGGGGAGCGTGGGTTCAGTCCGGCTCGCAGATGTAGAGCTGGATCGCCGCAGCTGCGGTGAGTGGCGCACGGGACCAGTCGCCGAAGCGGTCCACGACCCGGAGACCGCCGAGCCAGAGCAGCAGCGGCAACTCCTGGGGGAAGATGCTCCTGATCTCGAGCGGCGCGACAACGAAGTCAGTCTCGGAATCGGTCGAGAAGTGCCACCTCCCGTGAGTCACCTGCGCGGCCGAGTCGTAGGTCTCCGCGACATCGACATGCACCACGCCCCGATCGGGATCCACGAACGACAACGCGTCGCGCCGTCGTCGTACGCCGTCGGCTTGAGCCAGCATGTGCACATTCGGGTGGAACACGTCGAAGATGAGCCGCGCTCCAGGCGCCAGGTGACGGCGCACCGACCGGAAGCAACTCACTAAGTCCTCAGCCTCGTGCAGATGGAGCAATGAATTGCCTGCGATGAACACGAGGTCGAACGCTCGGCCCAGGTCGAACTCGCGCATGTCGCCCTCCAGCCACTCCACCTCCACGCCGCGCTCGTCCGCCTTGCGCCGAGCCTCGGCAAGCATGTCCGGCGAGAGTTCCAGGCCCGTGCACGGATGCCCGTCGGAGGCGATCGGGATCAGCTTGTGTCCGGTGCCAGCTCCGAGCTCCAAGACACACCCACCGTGCCGGTCGGCCTCGGCCCTGTAGAAGTCAACGGCCGGTTCGCTTCCGGGGAACAACCGGTCGTACAACCGCGCATCCGAGTAGAACGGCTCGCTCATGAGGCGCATCCTCCTTCCGGATCCTGGGCGATCTGCCCTTCCGGCCGACAAACTCCTGAGCCATTGTCGCGATCTAGCCGAGATCACTCCACGGCGTCACGATGCGACCGGCGAGGAGCGGGGGGTGGGCAGGGCTTGGGTCTGCCGCCACGATTCATGTTCGCCAGGGAAACGCAACATGACATAATGTC
>CAWJRK010000025.1:0-13192 GCA_963845215.1 uncultured Actinomycetota bacterium | reverse complement strand
CAGCAGCACTCGGTGAGGCCGGAATCGGCCACGGTGACGTCGCGCTCCTGATCGCGACCCGACCGCTGGAGTTTCTGGTCGGGCTGTTCGGCTGCATGCGGGCCGGCGTCATCGCGGCACCGATCTCGTTTCCCCGACGCCCGGAACACCTGCAGAGCAGGCTCGAGCCGGTGCGCGCGAACGCCGGAGCCGTCGCGATCGTCGCGGGCTCGCCGCAGGGTGAGGCCGAGAAGACCGCGCTCGAGCTCCTGACCGAGGGCAGCCTTCCCGTCGTCTCGACCGAGTCGGCCGCCCCGGCAGCGCTCCCACCCATCACGGTCGGAGACGTCGCCTACCTCCAGTACACCTCCGGCTCCACCAGCGAGCCGCGCGGCGTCATCGTCACGCACGCGAACCTGCTCGACAACCTCGAGGTGAACCGCATCCTGCTGGGCTACGACGAGGACTCGGTCAACGTCTCATGGTGCCCGTTGACCCACGACATGGGCCTGATCATGGGCGCCCTTCCCTCGGTCGGCTACGGCATCCAGTCCGTGCTGATGCCGCCCGGCGCCTTCATCCGCCGGCCGCTTGCGTGGCTGCGCGCGGTCGACACCTACCGCGGCACCCACGGCTACTCCCCGAACTTCGGCTACGACCTGTGTGTGGACCGCTCAACGGCGGACGAGCGAGCAGCCATCGACCTCTCGAGCGTCAAGTCCTTCGTCAACGGTGCCGAGCCCGTGCGCAGAGCGACCAGGGATCGCTTCATCGACGCCTTCGCGCCGAGCGGTTTCAGGGAGCAGGCCCATTCCCCGAGCTACGGGCTCGCAGAGGCGAGCGTGCTCGTGTCATCTTCCGGCTTCCAGGGACCGGGCGTCGTGCTGTGGGTGGACGCGGCCGAGCTCGAGAACGACCGTGTCGTGCTGCGCGAGAAGGGTGACGAGGGCGTGCGTGAGCTCTGCGCGGACGGTGTCGTCGGACCAGGCTTCGACGCCCGTATCGTCGATCCGCTGACCAGCCACGAACTCCCGCCCGACCGGGTTGGCGAGCTGTGGCTGCGCGGACCGAGCATCTGCGCCGGCTACTGGAACCGTCCCGATGCCACAGAGGAGGGGTTCGGCGGGCGGCTCGCGGGCGACGACGGCGCGCCGTTCATGCGCACCGGCGACCTCGCGTTCATGTACGACGGCGAGCTGGTCATCTGTGGCCGCATGAAGGACCTCATCGTGATCCGCGGCCGCAACCTCCACCCACAGGACATCGAGGCCATCGCCGAAGAGTCGCACTCCGCCGTCCGCCGGGGCGGCAGCGCGGCCTTCCGCGTGGAGCGCGAGACCGGCGAGGAGCTGATCCTCGTCGCCGAGGTCGACGGTGAGGTGGAGGAGTCCGAGGTCTCCAAGGCGATTGCCCAAGCGGTGCTCACCGAGTTCGAGGTCAAGGTGCACGACGTGCTCCTGGTCGGGCCGCAGGGCATCCCGAAGACGTCCAGCGGGAAGAAGCAGCGCAGTGCCACGCGCGAGATCTGGCGGCAGACCCGCGAGCCCGCTGACTCCTGAGGTCCAGTGGCGCGCCTCAGAAGTTCGCGTGCGCTTCGCGCACACATGGCCCACACTTCGCGGCGAAGCCGACGCCCGCGAGACTAACCCGGTGTGGCTTCGCGCCGGCGCCGTGCGCTGCCCGCACCCTGAGCACGCCAAAGGTCCAACAACTTCCGAGACACGCCACTAGCGGCAGAGCGGCGCGAGCCGCAGCACATCGTCGGCCGCCTGGAGGTCGGCGACAGCGACGAAGACCGTGTCCACACCGTGGTCCGCTAGCGAGCCGTAGCGGTCGCGCTGGTCGGCAGCCGTGCCGGCATGGGTGCGCTGCGCGTACGCCGCCGCGGCGGTCCGTCCTCGGAGACGCTCGACCCGAGCCCAGGTGTCGTCACGATCGGTGCCGATGACCGGAAGGTCCAGCACCGTCACGGTGACCTCGGCAGGGTCGCGGCTCGCTCCAGCGGCAGCGTCCCTGGCCACCGCGATCCTGGCGGCCAGAGCATCCAGGTCCGAGGGCACGTTGATCCCGTCAGCGAGGCGGCCGGCGATGCGCAAGGTGCGCTCGCCCGAGCCGCCGAGGAGCACCGGGACCGGTCCCGCCGGTCGTGGATAGCTCGTCGTCTCCGGGAGGGTGACCCGGTCGCCGGCGTACTCCTTGGTGCCGGACGCCCACAACGCCCGCATCGTCTCGATGGCTGTCTCCACCGCGTCCAATCGCTTGCGCGGCGGCGGAAAGTCCAGGCCGTAGGCGGCGTGCTCACGCTCCCACCAGCCGGCACCTAGTCCGAGGAACGACCGGCCCCCGGTGAGCGCGCTCAGCGTCGCGGCGGCCTTGGCCGTGATGCCCGGCGCTCGGAAGGTCACCGGCGTCACCAGGGTGCCGAGACTGAGTCCCGTGCGCAGGCCGGCCAGGAGGCCGAGCGTCACCCACGGCTCGGGTATCGGCGCCCAGGCCCGATCGACCTGGGGGATCTGGATCAGATGGTCCATCACCGCCAGCCCGGCGAAGCCCGCCTCGTCGGCAGCGCGCGCCACGTCGCTCAGCCAACCCACGGGGTCCTCGCCCCAGGGGAAGCGCGACACCTGCAGCACGATCCGCAGACCTTGGGAGCTGCGTCGGTCGTCCGGCGCGCGGGTCGTGTGCCTCACATCGACCTCTGGGGCGATCTCAGGCACCCGACCCGTCTCCAGCTGCACGTGCGCCACCAACTGCCAACTCTCCGCACCGAGCTCGTCCAGCACGACCCGATGACGCTTGAACTGCTCGGCGAGCACGGGTGCCGGCACCGGCCGGCCGCGGGCGGCATTGCGACGCCGGCACTCCGCGTCGTCGGTCGCGAAGACAACAGCGACCGTCGGCATCCGGGCCGCCGCGGCCAGGGTGAGCCAACGTGACCGGCGCACGGCGTCGAACCCCAGCGTGTCGACGACGGTGGTGAGCCCGCGGCCGAGGCGGGCCGCTACCACCTGCTCGAGGATCGCGAACGCGTCGTCGGAGGCGTCGAGGTCGTGCGGACCGCTGCCGACGACGCCGCGGAGGGCGTCCGAGGAGACGATCTCGTCGCGCCGATAGCGCTCGGCCGCCCAGGTCGACTTCCCAGAACCTGACGGCCCCACCAGCACCACCAGCGCCGGGTCGGGCAGGGTCGCCACGCAGACCTGCTAGACCGGGTCAGGTTTCGGCGTGGCCCGCCTCACGGGGAGCTTGGCGCCGGGGGCCGCCTTCTTGGCTGGCCTCCTCTGCGGGGCCGGCTTCGCCCGCTCGGGAGCGATGTTCTTGGCCACCACCGCCGGCGTCGGTGCGGCCTGAGCTTCAGCCTTGTCCACCGGTGCAGCTGGAGCATCTGCCACCGCAGGAGCGGGTTGCGGCGTGGATCCCGAGGCGCGAGGTCCGGGCGGCTTGCCGAGACGGTCATCGAGCTGCGAGCGGACCAGCCGCACCGCCTGCTGCACGGCGGGCGCGGCGGTGCTCTGCACCTGCTGCCCCGCTGATCGAGCGACCTTGATCGCTCCGGTCGCGGTGGTCACGAACTTGTCGATGAGGGCCATGCCGCGATTCAAGCACGGCGGCGGTGCTCAGCCTTTGTCAGGATCAGCTGCTCGCGCCGACCGCGCAGTCTCGGTGAGGATGGCCTTGGCTTCGCCGCTGGTTGGCGATCCCGAACTCTTCGCGGCGTCGTCGGAACTGGTCGAGTAGACCTGTTCGACCGACTTCTTGGCCGGAGCCTTCTTGGCCGGAGCCTTCTTGGCCGGAGCCTTCTTGGCCGGAGCCTTCTTGGCCGGAGCCTTCTTGGCCGGAGCCTTCTTGGCCGGAGCCTTCTTGGCAGCGGAGCCGCCGGCCGGTACGTCGCTCGCCGCCGCGATCTTCTGTACGGCCTTCTTCGCAGTCGTCTTCTTCGCAGGCGCCTTCTTGGCCGCTGTCTTCTTGGCCGCGGCCTTCTTCGCGGGTGCCTTCTTGGCCGCGGTCTTCTTGGCCGCAGCCTTCTTCGCGGGCGCCGTCTTGGCAGCGGCCTTCTTCGCAGGCGCCAGGTCGTCGCCCTGGACCTTGCGCGAGACCGGGGCCTCGACCAGCGGTCCTGTCGACGGAGGCGTCGGCCGACTCGAGCGCTTGCGGACGGGCTTGCGGCCGGGGACGAGTCCGGACACGGTCTCGGACACCGAGTCGACGGTTCCGCGCGCGGCGTCGACAGCTTGACCCACGGCACCCTGCGTCGCGCTCAGTGAGTCCTTGACCGTGTCCTTGACCGAGTCCTTGAGCTTGGCGATCGGGTTGCTGCGGGCCACTGTGTCCTCCGTTGTCGGTCGGCCGGGTTGCGCCGTCTGTGGCTCGGTTTCCGAAACCGATGCCCCGCACACCTGCGAGGAGGCAGGTCAGGCTGGTGCGGCCGCCGCTGAAGGCGGTGCCAGCAGGTGCTGCGGTGGCGCGAAACCGGCATCCGCGAATGCCTCGTCGATTGCGGAAGCCACCTGGTCGACCTGATCGGCGGGCACCAGCGCCACGGACGATCCGCCGAAACCGCCGCCGGTCATCCGCGCGCCCAACGCACCGGCGCCGACCGCGGTCTGCACGGCTGCGTCCAGCTCCGCGCAGGAGACTTCAAAGTCGTCGCGCAGTGACGCGTGCGAGGCAACGAAAAGTCGGCCCAGTCCGACCAGATCACCGGCCTTCACAGCCTGCACGGCGTGTGCGACGCGTTCGATCTCCGTGACCACGTGATGTGCCCGCCGCCGACGAATCGGGTCGGTGATGCCCGGCAGCGCCTCGAGGCTCGCTTCTCGCAGGCTCGACACGCCCAGGTCGGCCGCGGCTGCCTCGCAGTCGGCACGACGAGCGCCGAAGCCGCCATCGGTCAGCTCGTGCGAGACGCGCGTGTCGGTCACCAGCAGCGCGTGGTCGGCGAGGTCGAGCCGGATCGTCTGCTCGGTGTGGTCGCCGAAGTCGATGAGGAGGGCGGCGTCCGGCTCGGCGAGCATCGCGACCATCTGGTCCATCCCGCCGGTGGGCGCCCTGGCCACTTCCGACTCGGCCCGCATGCACGCCTGGGCAAGACTCCGGCGTACGTCGGGGGAGAGGTCGAGGTCGAGCAGCCCGGCCAGTGCCACCGCGGTGGCGCACTCGAGGGCTGCGGAGCTGGACAGGCCGGCGCCGAGCGGCACGGTGCTGTCGACGAGCAGGTCCACACCGGGCACGTCGTGCCCTTCCTCGCGCATTGCCCAGACCACGCCGGCGACGTACGCCGCCCAGCCGTCGACGTGACCCGGTCCGGTCTGGTCGAGACGGCCCGACCAGATGTCGTCGACCCGAGAGCTCGCGACCCGCACCGCGTCGTCGTCTCGCCGCGCGGCGGCGACGTACGTCGAGTGGGGCAGGGCCACCGGCAGGCAGGGGCCGGCGTTGTAGTCGGTGTGCTCGCCGATGAGGTTGACCCTTCCTGGCGCCCGGCCCACGGCGTCGGCTGTGGAACCGAACCGCTGAGCAAGCGCAACCCGCACGCCCTCTGCGAGCTGTGCGGGATCTCCTGCATCGACGAAAGTCACGTGCTGACTCTAGAGAGCCCCCTAGAGGTAGCGTTCTGCGACGTGCAGTTCATCGACGACGCGCCACCAGCGCACGACCTGACCTACGACGACGTCTTCATGGTGCCGCGGCCATCGGCCGTCGCCAGCCGCTACGACGTCGACCTCGCCACCGTCGACGGCACCGGGGCAACGCTCCCGATCGTGGTCGCCAACATGACCGCCATCGCCGGGAAGAGGATGGCGGAGACCGTCGCTCGCCGCGGGGGCCTCGTGGTGATCCCGCAGGACATTCCGGCGCCGGTCGTGGCCCAAGTCGTGCGCTACGTGAAGTCGCGGCACCTCGTCTTCGACACCCCGATCGAGCTGACGACCGACCAGACGGTCGCCGAAGCGCTCTCGCTGATGCCGAAGCGGGCACACCGCGCGGCCGTGGTGGTCGCCGATGGCAAACCAGTCGGCGTCGTCACTGCCGGCGACTGCGCGGAGGTCGACCGGTTCGCCCAGGTCGGCCAGATCATGTCCCCGGCTGCGGTGACGATCGCGGCCGACACGGACCCGCGCGACGCCTTCGACGCCCTCGACCGCGCCAAGGCCCCCATGGCGGTGGCCGTCGCAGCCGACGGCTCGCTGGTCGGCGTGCTCACCCGCACCGGTGCCCTCCGCGCCACGCTCTACCAACCGGCGGTGGACGCCACGGGTGGACTGCGGATCGCCGCCGCAGTGGGTGTCAACGGTGACGTGGCGGCCAAGGCCCGCGAGCTGCTCGATGCCGGGGTGGACTGTCTGGTCGTCGACACTGCGCACGGCCACCAGGATCGGATGATCGAAGCCCTGCGCGCGGTCCGGGCGCTGTCACCGGCCGTCCCGGTCGTCGCCGGCAACGTCGTCTCCGCCGATGGCACCCGCGCCCTGATCGAGGCCGGCGCCGACATCGTCAAGGTCGGAGTCGGGCCCGGCGCGATGTGCACGACCCGGATGATGACCGGCGTCGGGCGTCCACAGTTCTCCGCGGTCCGGGAGTGTGCCGCAGCGGCGCGCGAGCTCGGCAAGCACGTGTGGGCCGACGGAGGCGTGCGCCACCCGCGCGACGTCGCTCTCGCGCTGGCCGCGGGAGCCTCGTCGGTCATGATCGGTTCCTGGTTCGCCGGCACCCACGAGTCACCGGGCGACCTGATGGAGGACTTCGACGGACGCGCCTACAAGGTCTCCTTCGGGATGGCGTCGGCGCGCGCGGTCGCCAACCGCACGTCCAGCGAGTCGGCGTACGACCGGGCGAAGAAGGGCCTCTACGAGGAAGGCATCTCCTCATCGCGGATGTACCTCGACCCGCTCCGGCCCGGCGTGGAGGACCTGATCGACGAGGTCTGCTCCGGAGTGCGCTCCGCCTGCACGTACGCCGGCGCCGCGACCCTCGAGGAGCTCCACGAGCGCGCTGTGGTCGGTGTGCAGTCGGCAGCCGGTTTCCACGAGGGTCGGCCGCTGGCGACCAGCTGGTAGCTGGCCGTCAGCCCGAGGACGGCTTCCCCGCGTCCGGATCCTGCTCGACCGAGATCACGAAGTCGTCACCGTGGGCGGTGACGCCGGTGATCACCGCCTGTTCGACGGCCTCGGCGGCATACGCGTGCCGCACCATCAACGGGTCCTCCCGGAGGTCTTTCACCAACGAGACGGCCAGCGCCACCATCACCACCACGAACGGCAGGGCGGCCACGATGGTGATGGTCTTCAGCCCGTTGAGCGCGTCGGTGCCGATCAGCAGCATCACCGCCGCCACGGCACCGGTGGCGACACCCCAGAAGACCACGGTCCGGCGCCGCGGATCGGTGGTGCCTCGCTCGGAGAGGGTGCCCATCACGATCGAGGCAGCGTCGGCACCGGAAACGAAGAAGATGGCGACCAGGACCATCACGACCACCCCGGTGAGCGTCGCCAGCGGGTACTGCTCGAGCGTCGTGAACAGCTGCGACTCCTGCCCTCCGGCGCCGAAGATGTCGGTGCCGGTCTTCTGCAGGTCGATGGCGGTGCCACCGAAGATGGCGAACCACAGGAGGCTGACCAGGCTCGGCACCAGGAGCACGCCCGAGACGAACTGGCGGATCGTCCGGCCGCGTGAGATGCGGGCGATGAACATGCCGACGAACGGCGTCCAGGAGATCCACCACGCCCAGTAGAAGACGGTCCACAGCTGGAGCCAGTCGTTGGTCGCCGCTCCTTCGGCGCCCGTGCGCGCCGCCATCATCGGCAGGTCTCCGAGGTAGCTACCGACGGCGGTCGGGATCATGTTCAGGATGAAGATCGTGGGCCCGACCACGAACAGGAAGAAGGCGAGCGAGATCGCCAGCACCATGTTGGTGTTCGAGAGCCACTGGATGCCCTTGGCGACGCCGGACACGGCGGAGACCACGAAAGCCGCCGTCAGCACCGCGATGATCCCCACGAGTACGGCGTTGCCGATGTCGCCGACTCCGGCCACGAGATCGAGTCCGCTGCTGATCTGCAGCGTCCCGAGGCCGAGCGAGGCAGCCGATCCGAACAGCGTGGCGAAGATCGCCAGCATGTCGATCACCCGACCGCCGAGCCCGTGCGCATGGCGGCCGAGGAGGGGCTCGAACGCCGCAGAGATCAGCTGGGTGCGGCCCTTGCGGTAGACGCCGTAGGCGATGGCCAGCCCGACCACCGCGTACATCGCCCACGGGTGCAGCGTCCAGTGGAAGAGGGTCGTGGCCATCGCGGTCTGGGCCGACTCGGGGTTGCCGGGCTCACCGGTGCCCGGCGGCGGCTCCGCGAAGAAGAAGAGCGGCTCGCTGACGCCGTAGAACATCAAGCCGATGCCCATGCCGGCGCTGAACATCATCGCGACCCACGAGATCGTCCGGAACTCCGGCTCCTCGTCGTCGCGACCGAGAGGGATCCGGCCGAACTTGCTCCCGGCGAGCCAGATGACGAAGACCACGAACCCGCTGGAGGTGAGCACGAACAGCCAGCCCATGTTGTCCATCACCCAGGTCAGGGCCTTGCCGGAGGCAGTGTCGAGCGACCCGGCGTCGATGAAGCCCCAGGCCACGAACGCGACGGCGAGCGCCGCCGGAACGCCGAAGACGAGGGGGTCCAGGCCTTCCCGCGGCGGGGCCTCCTCCGCGAGGGCGGTGTCGAGCGCTGGGTGTGGCACCACGTCACGGGTGCGACGTCTGGCATCGGTCCGAGGTCGATCGTCCTGTGTCGTCACCCTCCAGCAGTACCCGAACCGACGTGTCAAGGACAAGTTCGGCGTCAGGTGCGGGTCGAGTTCACCGTTCGGCCGCGCACGATGCCGATGAACGTCTGCACTCGCTCGTCCTCGTTGTCGAGCAGCCACACCAGGCCGACCTTGGTCGCCGGAAGGTCGGTCACCGGACGTTGTACGACGTCCTTGCGCGGGTAAAGGCGGGCCACGGACATCGGGACGATCACGACGCCCGTGCCGGCCGCGACCGTCTCGATCGCATCCTTCTCCGTCATCTCCGGCCACTCGAGCTGGGCGACGGTCGGTGTCCAGCCGGAAATGTGGGGCAGCACGAGCTGCTCGTCGGCGAGATCGTCGAGGACGACCTCCTCGCCCGCTGCCACGAAGTGCTCGTGTCCCGCCACGACGACCTGCACCTCGTCGTACAAGGGGATGCAGTGGAGGCCGTCACGGTTCACCGGCAGGCGCATCAAGGCCATGTCGAGGGAGCCGCCCCGGACCCCTTCCTCTTGGGTCGCCTCGTCGATGGGCACCAGCTCGAGAGCGTCGCGCCGCCGCTCGCGCCACGTGCCGGCCCACTTGTCCGGGGTCGCGCCGGTCACGAAGCCAACGCGGAACGGATCGGTCATCTGCTCAGCATGCCGGACAGAGCGGCGGCGCCGTGACACCATCGCGCCCATGCGTCTTGGGGTGCTCGTCGGGGTGGTGCTGTCGGCGGTGCCGATGATCGCGTCGTACGCCGCCGACACGCGCGTCGAGGCTGCGCCAACGAGCATCACGGTCGGACCGGGAGACGACCTCCCAGCGGCACTGGAGAGGCTCCGACCAGGCGGACCGAGCACCCTGCGACTCGAGCCGGGCGTCGATGACGTCATCGACCGGAGCGTGGCTGTGCACCCGGGCACTGCCGACCAGCGGATCTTGGTGACCGCCGCCGACCCGGCCAACCCACCACGGATCCGCGGCTCCCTCGTGCTCCAGCGGCCCAGCTACTGGACGCTCGACAGGCTGGTGTTCACCGGCTCGCGGTCCGGCTACGAGGCACTCCGCATGAACGGCGGAACCGGGTGGATCATCTACCGCAGCGAGTTCACGGGCAGCGCGGGCTACACCGCCAAGGCGCTGCTGAACATCGCGCCGTACAACGGCACCGCGCCGCACGCGTTCCGGGTGGCCTACAGCTGCTTCCACGACGGCCCGACCGATCCGCCTTCCGTGCACGACCATTTGGTCTACGTCACGTCTACGGCACCGCCGTCGCCGAGCTACATCTCGCGCAACATCTTCTGGGCCAACCTCAACGGCTCGGCGATCAAGACCAACTCGAGCAACGTGCGGATCAACTACAACACGATCCACAACGCAGCCGGGGCGGTCACGGTGCAGGACAACACGAACTCGCAGGTGGGACTCGCGGGAGTGACGACGGAGCGCAACCTGATCCAGCGGGTCCGGACCCTGCCGGGCACGGACTACACCGCACGTGTTCTGGGCCAGCCAGCTCGACGTCAATCCGCGTCCTCGTGCCAAGTGGCTGCTGCGCGACAACTACGCGTACAGCGCCAACGCCCCGCGAAACCTTCAACGAAGCAGCTCCGGCGCCGGCACGGTGCGGATCGTCGGCGGCTCACTGCGCACGACCAGTGGTGACCCGGGTTTCGGAACCACCGAGGACTGCAACGGCTACCGACCGAGCTTCTGGGTGGCCAAGCAGTACGGCCGCTGGGCCGGCGACGGCCGTTCGATGCTGCCGCCGCGCTGAGGATCCGACGTAGGTTCGAGGCGTGCCGCAGTTCCGCGCTCCCATGCGTTCCCGTCGCGACGACGTCGATCCCGCGCTGGCGGTAGCGCGGGCCCTGGAGCACGGCCTGGTCGGTATGGGCGGTGCTCTCCGCGAGCCCCCGGCCTCTCTGGCCGAGGCGCTGGCCGAGCTGTCGGAGAGCTACGACGAGCGCTTCGCCCGGCGGGTCGAGCGCTTCGCCGCGGTGCCCGACGGCGCCCTCGTGTGGACCCGCGACCGCGACGGACTCCTGTGGTCGGGCCGCATCGTCGGACGATGGCGCTACGACCACGACCCGGCCGCGCTGGCCGCCGACCTGGTGCACGTGCGGCCCGTTCGGTGGAGCGACAGTGGACTCGAGGAACATCGCGCACCAGCAGCCGTGGTGGCTAGCTTCGGACGCGGTGGCCGCAACTTCCAGCGGATCCGAGCGCTGCCCTGAGTCGGCCCGAAATGAAGAAAAGGCCCTGTGGAGCCAGGGCCTTTCCAGTGTCCGAGGGGGGACTTGAACCCCCACAACCGTTAAAGGTCACTAGCACCTCAAGCTAGCGCGTCTGCCAATTCCGCCACCCGGACGAGTGCGGCAAAACGATAGCAAAGGAGACGTGGTTCCCCGGCATCGGGGAGGCCGCACGCGCGGTGCTTTGATGGGGGCATGAGCACCGATGTCGCTAGCGACGACGAGGGCCGGTCCTACGACCCGGCCGGCGAGGTCGTCGAGCTGTGCCGCGAGCTGATCCGGATCGACACCACCAACTACGGCGACGACGAGGGCCCGGGGGAGCGGAAGGCCGCCGAGTACGTCGCCGGGCTGCTGGACGAGGTCGGCATCGAGTCCCGGCTGTACGAGTCCGAGCCGGGCCGCACGTCCGTCGTCGCCCGCTGGGGCGGCACCGAGGGAGACGCGCTGCTGCTGCACGGCCACCTCGACGTCGTACCGGCTGCTGCCGAGGACTGGCAGGTCGACCCGTTCAGCGGCGAGATCCAGGACGGCTACGTCTGGGGACGCGGCGCGGTCGACATGAAGGACTTCGACGCGATGCTGCTGTCGATCGTCCGGGCGCGGGCCCGAGCCGGAGCAGTGCCGGAGCGCCCCATCGTGCTCTGCTTCACCGCCGACGAAGAGGCCGGCGGCCACAAGGGTGCCGAGGTGATCGTCAACGACCACCCCGACGAGCTCGAGGGCTGCACCGAGGCCGTGGGGGAGGTGGGTGGCTTCAGCACCACGGTCAGGGACCGCCGGATCTACCTCATCGAGGCCGCGGAGAAGGGCATGGCCTGGATGCGGCTCACCGCACGCGGGCAAGCCGGGCACGGCTCGATGATCAACCGCGACAACGCGGTCACTCGGCTGACCGCCGCGGTCGCCCGCATCGGCGCCCACGAGTGGCCGGTGCGGCTCACGCCGGCGATGCAGACCCTGCTCGCGTCCGTCGCGGAGCTGGTCGGCACCGAGGCGACGCCCGAGAACGCCGAGGCGCTGGTCGACGAGTTCGGCACGGCCACGCGGATGCTCGGGGCCGTCATCCGCAACACCGCCAACCCGACCATGCTCGGGGCCGGCTACAAGGTCAACGTGATCCCGACCGAGGCCACCGCCCACATCGACGGGCGCTTCCTGCCCGGCTACGAGGACGAGTTCTTCGCCACCATCGCCGAGCTGTGCGGTGAGGGTGTCGAGATGGACTTCGTGTCCAACCAGAAGCCTTGGGAGACGGCGTACGACGGCAAGCTGGTCGACGCGATGACCCGCTCGCTGATCGCCGAGGACCCCGAGGCACTGGTGGCGCCGTTCCTGATGAGCGGAGGCACCGACGCCAAGCACTTCATCAAGCTCGGCATGCGCACCTACGGCTTCGCCCCGCTGCGGCTGCCCGCGGACCTCGACTTCACGGCGCTCTTCCACGGCATCGACGAGCGGGTGCCGGTCGACGCGCTGGAGTTCGGCGCCCGCGTCTTCGACCGGTTCTTGGACGACATCTGATCTGATCTGCGGTCGGCAAAAACCCTGCGGTTTGGTCCCCAACCGCAGATTTTCGGCCGGATTTCTGCGGTTGGGGACCAAACCGCAGCCATTCAGGCAGTCCGAACCGCCCGGATGATCTTGCGCCGCAGGATGACGCGACGGGTGCCGTCGGGGGTGATCCGGACCCGGTCCAGCTCCCAGCCGCCGTGCTCGGCGCGCTCGACGAGCAGCTTGGTGACCACGTTGCGGGAGAAGTCGCTGGGGAAGACGACCTTGTCGAACTCCCACTGAACGGCCCGATCGGGACCGCGGCGGCTGAAGTACCTGGTCATACCTGCTCCGAGACATCCTCGAGGGCGGCGCAGATCTCGGGAGGTAGCGACTTGCTCTCGATGTCGAGTGCTCCCCGCAGCTGAGCAGCGGTCCGCGCGCCGACGATCGGCGCAGTGACGCCCGGCCGGTCGCGCACCCAGACCAGAGCCACCTCGAGCGGCGTCCAGCCCAGGCCGTCCGCAGCCTTGGCGACGGCTTCGACGATGCCGTGCGAGCGGTCGTCGAGGTAGGCGCCCACGAAGTTGGCGAAGATCGGCGAGGCGCCCCTGGAGTCGTTCGGGGTGCCGGTGCGGTACTTCCCGGTCAGCACGCCCCGGCCCAGCGGCGACCACGGGAGCACACCGAGGCCG
>CAWJRK010000024.1:0-36947 GCA_963845215.1 uncultured Actinomycetota bacterium | reverse complement strand
AGCGCGAGGCCTTCGGTCGGGCGGCAGAACCCTGGGAGGTGGCCAACGTGATGGTGTTCCTGGCCAGCGACTACGCGACGTACCTGACCGGCGAGGTGGTCTCCGTGAGCAGTCAGCATGCCTGACGTGGAGACCCCGACCCGCCGCGGCGGAGCTGCTTCGCATCGCCGCGCAGCTGTTCGCGGGCAAGGGCTTCAAGAACACCACCGTGCGCGACATCGCCGATGCGGCCGGCATCCTGTCGGGCAGCCTCTACCACCACTTCGACTCCAAGGAGTCGATGGTCGACGAGATCCTGTCCACGTTCCAGGACGAGCTGTTCGGCAAGTACGACGCCATCCTGGCCAGCGACGACGACGCCCGTGCGAAGCTCGAGCAGGCGGTGCGGGTCTCGTTCGAGGCCATCGACCGCCATCCGCACGAGGTGGCGATCTTCCAGAACGAGGCCGACCACCTGGGGGGTTTCGACCGGTTCGGCTACCTGGCCGAGCGCAACGCCCAGTCGCGCAACTTCTGGATGACGCTGCTGACCGAGGGCAAGGAGTCGGGCGCCCTGCGCTCCGACCTCGACATCGAGCTGACCTACCGCTTCATCCGCGACACCGTGTGGGTCGCCGTGCGGTGGTACCGCCCCGGCGGCAAGCTCGCCCACAGCGACATCGCCGACCAGTACCTGCACATCCTCCTAGACGGGATCTCCCATGGCTGGCTCGACCAACGAAGCATTCATCATCGATGCGGTCCGCACTCCGGTCGGCAAGCGCGGGGAGCGCTGGCCGACGTCCACTCCGCCGACCTCGGCGCGCACACGTTGCAGCGCGCTCGATCGGCGTACCGGCGTCGACCCGGGAGCCGTCGACGACGTCATCCTCGGCTGCTGTCGACACCATCGGCCCGCAGGCCGGCGACATCGCCCGCTCCGCCTGGCTGGTCGCCGGGCTGCCCGACCACGTGCCGGGCGTGACCATCGACCGCCAGTGCGGCTCCTCGCAGCAGGCCGTGCACTTCGCCGCGCCAGGGCGTGATGAGCGGCACCCAGGACCTGGTCGTCGCCGGCGGCGTGCAGAACATGAGCGCCATCCCGATCTCGCGCGGCGATGATCGTCGGCCAGCAGTACGGCTTCTCCACGCCGTTCGCCGAGTCGCCCGGCTGGCAGGCGCGCTACGGCGACCAGGAGGTCAGCCAGTTCCGGTCGGCCGAGATGATCGCCGAGAAGTGGGACATCAGCCGCGAGGACATGGAGGCGTTCGCGCTCGCCTCGCACGACCGCGCGCGCACCGCCATCGCGGAGGGCCGCTTCGAGGGCGAGATCGAGCCCGTCGGCGACTTCGCGGTCGACGAGTGCCCCCGCGAGACGTCGCTGGAGAAGATGGCCGGCCTCGAGCCGCTGGCCGAGGGCGGCCGGATCACGGCCGCGGTCGCCTCGCAGATCTGCGACGCCTCGACGGCGATGCTGGTCGCGTCCGAGGCGGCGGTGAAGGAGCACGGCCTCACCCCGCGCGCCCGCGTCCACCACCTGTCCGTGCGCGGCGACGACCCCGTCTGGATGCTCACCGGCCCGATCGAGGCCACCCGCCACGCGCTGAAGAAGTCGGGCCTCGGCATCGACGACATCGACCTCTTCGAGTGCAACGAGGCGTTCGCGTCCGTCGTGCTCGCGTGGATGAAGGAGACGGGTGCGCCGCACGAGAAGGTCAACGTCAACGGCGGCGGCATCGCCCTCGGCCACCCGCATCGGCGCCACCGGCACCCGCCTGATGACCACGCTGCTCAACGAGCTCGAGCGCACCGGCGGCCGCTACGGCCTGCAGACCATGTGCGAGGGCGGCGGCCAGGCCAACGTCACCATCATCGAGCGCCTCTGACGCCTGTTCTCGTGACCCGTCAGAAGATCTTCTGACGGGTCAGCGCAGAACCAGGACGACGCCGATGATGCCGGGGAGGACACCCAGCAGCAGCCACGGCGACGAGCAGCGGCCGCTTGTGGATCGCGAAGGCGGAGACGATGGCGAGCACGCCGAAGGCCGACGCCAGGACGTTCAGGCACGATGATCGCGTCGGGACGGTCCTCGTCGATGTACGCCGAGCCGATCACCAGTCCGGCCGACAGGTGCAGGATCGTGGTCATCACCAGCACCGACACCACCCAGCGCTGCACGCGGGCGAGCCGGGCGAGGTCCTCCGCGCTGGCGCGCTTGCGCGGCGCGGACGGATCCATCAGGTGCCGCTGACGCTTCGCCTCAGTCATCTCGCTCCGACGATATCCGGTGGTGTCCGGCGCCGATCGGGTGGATCCTCGGGCCATGGACCTCCGACCTTTCACCTGGCACAACGAGTCGGCGATCCGCGAGTGCGTCGAGGTCCGCAACGCGGTGAGCGCGGCCGACAGCCCGTGGGTGCACCCCGCGACCGAGGTGCGGACCGCCGGTCAGCTCCGCTACGGATGGGACCTCGAGCCTCCGCACGCCGTTCCTGGCGGTCGTCGACCGCCAGGTGGTCGGGTTCGCGTCGCTGTCGACCAGCGAGCGTGACAACCTGCATCTCGGCTGGCTCAACGTCGAGATCCATCCTGACCACCGGCGGTTGGGCCACGGATCCGCCGCGGTCGAGGGGCTGATCGAACAGGCCCGCGAGCTCGGCCGTACGTCGGTCGGTATCGCCGGCTGGGACGGCGACGTCACTCGCGCCTTCGCCAAGAGACACGGCTTCGAGCTGGGGTCGGTCGCCGTCAACCGGCGACAGACTCTGGCCGAGATCGACTGGACCGACGTCGAGCGCCGACTCGAGGAGACTCGTCCGCACGCGGAGGACTACGAGCTGGTCCGCCGCACCGCGGAGACACCGGACGACGAGCTCGCCGCGCTGGCCGAGATGACGGCGGCCATCAACGACGCGCCCACCGACGACCTGGACATCGAGGACGAGGTCTTCACGCCCGACCGGATCCGCGCCTACGAGACGGCCCAGCTCGCCCGGAGCCTGGACGGCGGGTTCCACCGGCTGTACGCCCGCCACCGCGACACCGGCGAGCTGGCCGGCCAGACCGTCGTCGCGGTGGACGCCGACGAGCCGCAGCTCGGCGAGCAGCACGACACCTCGGTCGTGCGCAGCCACCGGGGCCACCGGCTCGGCCTGCTGCTCAAGGCGGAGATGATGCTGTGGCTGCGCGAGGCCCAGCCCCAGCTGGAGTCCGTCGACACCTGGAACGCAGAGTCCAACGACTTCATGATCGGCGTCAACGAGCTCCTCGGCTACCGGATCATGGGTCGGGAGCTGGCGTTCCAGAAGACCGTCTAGCGTTACGGCATGCTTGCCCTGCCCGCCCATGGATTCGTGATGCTGTCGCTGCCGAAGTGTGCGTCGACGTCGATGGTCAAGGCCGTGGCGGGGCAGGCGGAGATGGTGCTGCGGATCAACCCCAAGCTCAAGCACATCAACTGCGCGCAGTTCCACGAGCTGATGGTGCCGGTGCTCCGCAAGGGTGGCTACCAGCGCAAGGACTACGAGGTGGTCTCGCTGTTCCGCGAGCCCGTTGAGTGGCTCGAGTCGTGGTGGCGCTACCGGAAGCGGCCGGCGCTGCACGAGGAGAACTCACGGCGCTACACCGGCGACCAGACCTTCGAGGAGTTCGCCCTCGACTACCTGGAGCGGAAGCAGAAGGTCAGGGGCCGCCCGGCGCGGTTCATCGCGATGGGCGACGACCTCGACATCGGCGTCGACCGGCTCTTCGCGCTGGAGCGTCCCGACGCCTGGCAGTCGTGGATCACCGACAAGCTCGGCAGCCGACGTCACGTTCGGCACCGACAACGTCTCCACCGTGCGGCAGGCGCCGGAGCTGCTCCCGGCGACCCGGGCCCGACTGGAGGAGTACTTCGCACCGGAGTACGACATCTACTCCCACCTGCGCGAGACCGGCACCTGGGCGCCGCCGAAGGGCTATGTCCCTACGGCTTGACGTACGACGAGGCGCGACCGAGCTCGGCGACCGCGCGGGTGACGATCCGGTCGATCAGCTCCTCGCAGGTCGGCAGGTCGTCGATCACGCCGACCACCTGACCCGAGGCGAGCACGCCGGCGCCGGTGTCGCCGTCGACCAGGCCGGCCTTCAACATGGTCGGGGTGTTCGCGGCCAGCGCCATCTGACCCAGGGTGCGGCCCTGGGTCTTCTTCATCGACCGGCCGTCCTTGGCGAGCTGGAGCCAGCTCATGCCGGAGGACTTCTTGAACTCCAGCGTGCGCCGCATGGTCGGGCCGAAGCGCTTGACCGCGCTGGTGCCCTCGAGCTCATCGACGAGCGCCGTGCGCAGCATCCGGTGCGGCATGCCGTCGACCTTGGCGGTGACCACCGTTCCGGTGAGGTCGTGCTCGAGGTAGAGCTGCTTGACCGCGTCGGGCACGGCGCTGTCCTGGGTGAGCAGGAAGCGGGTGCCCATGCCGACCCCGGCGGCGCCGTACGACAGGGCGGCGGCCAGGCCGCGCCCGTCGAAGAAGCCGCCGGCAGCGACGACGGGGATGTCGACGGCGTCGAGCACCGTCGGCAGGAGCAGAGTCGTGGGCACCGGTCCGGTGTGACCGCCGCCCTCGCCGCCCTGGATCATCACCGCGTCTGCGCCCCAGGCGGCGACCTTGACGGCGTGCTTCGCCGCGCCGATCGACGGCATCACCACGATGCCGTGGTCCTTGAGCTTCTTGATCAGGTCCTGCTTCGGCGCCAGCGCGAACGACGCCACCTTGACCCCGTGCTTGATCAGCAGGTCACAGCGGTCGCCTGCATCGCCGGCGTCGGCGCGAAGGTTGACCCCGAACGGCTGGTCGGTGCGGCTCTTCACGTCGAGGATCGCGCGCTCGAGCTCCTCGAAGCTCATCGTGGCGCTGGCCAGGATGCCGAGGCCACCGGCGTTGGCCGTGCCGCTCACCAGGCGCGGGCCGGAGACCCAGCCCATGCCCGTCTGGACGACGGGGTGTCGCACACCGGTGAGCTCGGTGAGCGGCGTGACGATCTGCTGCTCAATCACTCTCGGGCACCTCTTTGTGGCGGAGGGCCTTCGGGTCGAGGACCGAGCGGATGATGATCAGCTCTTCCATGGTCGGCACCCGGGTCTCCGGCACGTCGCTGTCGACCTGGAGCTCGAAGCCCGTGGCCTCGCGCACCTCGTCGACGGTGACGCCGGGGTGGACGCTGATCAACCGCAGGGTGTCGCCGTCACCCTTGACGTCGAAGACAGCCAGGTTGGTGACGACGCGGTGGATGTCGTTGTGCTTCGCGGCACGCCGGACCGGCCTCCTTGGCCAGCCGCGGGCCGACACCGGTGACGATGTCGACCCGCTCGACGAAGACCCGAGAGGAGTGCTTCGGCACCCAGTACGACGTGCGGTTGTTGACGGTGTTGCCGGGCGCTCCGCGAGACCCGAGCAGCTGGCGCTTCGGCTGGGCGAAGTCGCCGATCGCGGAGATGTTCTGGTTGCCGTGACGATCGACCTGGGTGGCGCCCATCATCACGTGGCGCTTGCCGTAGGCCGACCACGTCGAAGACCTTGCGGAACGGGATCCAGCCCTCCACGACGTCGGCCTTCGCGAACAGCGGGGGCACTCCGGCCAGGAAGAGCGACTCTCCGTCGGAGATCACCAGGTCGGGGTTGCTGGTCAGCTTGGCCAGCCGTACGCCGAGCATCGGCAGCAGCCCCATCGGGCTGGCGAAGATCTCGCCGTCGTCCTTGAACGCGTCGGCGATGGCGGCGGCGCACACGTCGGCGCGAGTCGCGTCGCTCACTTGTTCTCCTCCTGCTGGAATGCCTCGACGGCGGCTTGGTAGGCGTCCTCGTCTCCTGCGAGGAAGCGGCCCTCGAACGCCGACCACTCCTCGTCGGTGCCACCGGCCGCCGCGGCGTAGGCGCGCTGGAACTTCTCGTCGCGCTCGTAGTCGGGGGTGCAGGTCGTGAAGTGCGCCCCGTTCGGCGTCTCCACCACGCCGCTGACCATCATCCTGCTCAGCAGGAGCCGTTGCACCGGGGTGTCGACGGTGAGGCCAGCGGTGTCGACGATCTGCTCGACACTGAGGAAGGCGCGGTCGGCGGCCATGCAGAACAGGTCGTCGAAGTAGGGGTCCGGGCCCAGGTACGTCGCGTTGCCGTGCTTGTCCGCCCGGTTGAGGTGCACCAGCGCGACGTCGAGGTGCAGGGCGGGCACGGCGACCAGCTCCTCCGCGTCGTCGTACGGGCTGGTGACGGTCTGGATGTCCGGGTTGTTGACGAGCACGTCGGAGCCGAGCCCCGCGCGCATCGGCAGGAACGGCAGCCGCTGGGCGGCCGCGCGCAGGCCGGTCTGGAACATGCCCTCGTCGAGCTCCACGACCTCGGGGATCGTGCCCTCCTGGCGCGCCTTCTGGAAGTTGGGCTCCAGCGGCACCGAGTCCAGCGAGACGAACGCGTAGACCAGCTTGCGCACCTTGCCGGCGCGCACGAGCAGGCCGACGTCGGCGCCGCCCCAGCTGACCAGCGTCAGGTCCTTGAGGTCCGAACGGAGAATGGCGCGGACGAGCGCCATCGGCTTGCGGCGGGGTCCCCAGCCGCCGATGCCGATCGTCATCCCGTCTTCGAGCTCACCGACCACCTGGTCGATGGTCATCGTCTTGTCGCGAGGTCCCTTGCTCACTTCTTCGACTTCTCCGTTCCGGCGAACTCATCACGGAGCTCATCGCTCACACCGGCGAGGTTGAGCTCCATCGTGAAGCCCTGCTCGAACCGGTAGCTCTTGTTGACGTCGATCGGGTCGATCCCGTTGAGGCACTCCTTGGCCGCCCGGATCACCCGCGTGTCCTTGCTCGCGATCTCGCCGGCCACCCTCAGCGCGGCATCGTCGAGCTGGTCGCGGGGGACCACCTCCAGCACCGATCCGTGCTGGACCAGCTCGGTCGCCTTGATCGTGCGAGCGGTGAAGTAGAGGCTGCGCATCAGGTGCTGCGGCACCAGCCGGGCCATGTGCGTGGCCGCGCCGAGCGCCCCCTGGTTCACCTCGGGCACGCCGAAGAACGCGTCGTCACTGGCCACGATGATGTCGGCGTTGCCGACCAGGCCGACCCCGCCTCCGAGGCAGAAGCCGTTGACGGCCGCGATCACCGGCACGGCGCACTCGTAGACGGCCTTGAACGCCGCGAAACAGCCCTTGTTGGCACCGATCAGGGCGTCGAAGCCGGTGGTGTTCTGCATCTCCTTGATGTCGACGCCGGCGTTGAAGCCGCGCCCCTCGGCGCGCAGCACCACCACGTGGGTGTCCAGGTCGCGACCGGCCTCGTCGAGCGCCGCTGCGACGTCGAACCAGCCCTGCACGGTCAACGCATTCACGGGCGGGTGCTCCATGGTCACGACGCGGATGCCGTCGTCACCGAGCTCTGAGGTGATGGTCATGGGAACCCTTTCGAGACCAACCAAGCAATTGCTTGGTAGGGTAGCAGCATGCCGCTCGCCCTGGACCTGACCGCCCGTGTCGTGCTGGTCACCGGCGGCACCCGCGGCATCGGCCTCGGCATCACCGGGTCGTTCCTGTCAGCGGGCGCCACCGTGGTGACCTGCTCCCGCTCAGCGGTCGAGCCGGTGCCGGGCGCGAGCCATGTCGTCTGCGATGTGCGCGACGCCGACGCGGTGGGCGCCATGGTCGACGAGATCGTGACCGCCCACGGGCGGCTTGACGTGCTGGTCAACAACGCGGGTGGCGCACCGAGCACCGACGCTGCCACCGCTTCGTCCCGCTTCCACGAGAAGATTGTCGGCCTCAACCTGCTCAGCCCGCTCCTGGTCTCGCAGGCCGCCAACGCGGTCATGCAGACCCAGGACTCCGGCGGCTCGATCGTGAACATCTCCTCGATCTCGGCGCACCGGCCGGCCCCCACCATCGCCGCGTACGGCGCCGCGAAGGCCGGCCTCGATGCGCTCACCCGCTCGCTCGGCATGGAGTGGGGCCCGAAGGTGCGCGTCAACGCGATCGACGTCGGGCTCTGCCGCACCGAGCAGACCGACGAACACTACGGCGACGACGAGCGCGTGGCCGCCATCGAGCGCACCATCCCGCTGGGCCGGATGGCGACCCCGGCCGAGGTCGGCCAGGTCGCGGTGTTCCTGGCCAGCGACCTGGCGTCGTACGTCTCCGGTGCTCGGATCGCCTGCGACGGCGGCGGCGAGCCACCTGTCTTCCTGCACATCTCTTAGAAGGAGCACCAGTGTCCGGACTGTTGGAGGGTCGCGTCGCGATCGTCACCGGGGCGGGTCGCGGCATCGGCCGCGCGCACGCCCTCGAGCTCGCCTCGCACGGCGCCAAGGTCGTGGTCAACGACTACGGCGTCTCGCTGGCAGGTGAAGGCACGGGGGAGTCTCCCGCCGAGGAGGTCGTCGCCGCCATCGAGGAAGCCGGCGGCGAGGCGGTCATCAACGGTGCCGACGTCGCCGACTTCGAGGCAGCCGCCGCGATGGTTCAGCAGGCGATCGACACCTTCGGCGGGCTGGACATCCTGGTCAACAACGCGGGGTTCGTGCGCGACCGGATGCTCGTCAACACCTCCGAGGAGGAGTGGGACGCCGTCATCCGGGTGCACCTCAAGGGTCACTTCGCGCCGTTGCGCCATGCGGGCGCCTACTGGCGGGCCGAGGCGAAGGAGGGTCGGCAGCGCGCGGCGCGGGTCATCAACACGTCCTCGGGCGCCGGACTCCAGGGCTCGGTCGGCCAGGCGACGTACTCGGCTGCGAAGGCCGGCATCGCCGGGCTGACCCTGGTCGCCGCCCAGGAGATGGGCCGCTACGGCGTCACGGTCAACGCGATCGCGCCGGTGGCCAGGACCCGGATGACCGAGGGCGCATTCGACACCTCGGCGATGGCCGTGCCGGAGGACAACTCGCCGCTGGTGGCCTGGCTGGCCTCGGAGGAAGCCGGTGACGTCACCGGTCGGGTGATCGAGATCGACGGCAGCACGATCACCATCGAGAACGGCTGGGCCCACGGACCCTCCGCCGACGCCGGTCAGCGCTGGGTGGCGGCCGAGGTCGGCCCCGCGCTGCGTGCCCTGCTCGCTGAGGCGCCGACCCCTGAACCGGTCTACGGGGCCTGACATGGTCGACAGCGCCCGCGAGATCGAGAACCTCCTCTACACCTACGCCGAGCGCATCGACGCGGGCGACCTCGACGGCGTCGCCGCCCTCTTCCGGCATGGTCGGATCTGCGGGCAGGAGGACGGCCCGCCCGAGACGGTGTTCGAGGGTGAGACCGCGGTCCGCAAGATGTACGGCTTCTCCACCAAGCTCTACGACGACGGCACGCCGAGGTCGAAGCACCTGACGACCAACGTGATCATCGAGGTCGACGAGGAGTCCGGCACGGCAGGGGCACGCTCCTACTACACCGTGCTGCAGGCGACCGACGAGCTGCCGCTCCAGCCGATCATCACCGGGCGCTACCGCGACACGTTCCACCGCGTCGACGGCCGCTGGTGCTTCGACACCCGCACGATGTACGTCGACCAGGTCGGTGACCTCAGCCATCACCTGAAGTGGTGATGGCGGCCGACTTCGACCTCGCCGGGGTGCTCGCGACCGCGCGCGCCAAGGAGGAGCTCGACGACTTCGGCGCCGGCGAGTTCGAGGAGCCGCTGGGGGTGCTGCTCGACAGCTATGCCGCCGCGCCGCTGAACGACCTGGGCCGGCACCTGCTCCGCTCCGGCACCGTGCACAGCCTGCGGATGCGGCTGCGGGCCCAGGAGTGGTTCCGGCGACACCCCGAGATCGCCGACGAGGTGATCGCGGCGCCCTTGGTCGTGGTCGGGATGATGCGCAGCGGCACCACCCTGGTGCAGCGGCTGCTCGCCGCTGACCCGAGGTTGCACTGCGCCTACGGCTGGGAGGTGGTCGAGGTCGCGCCGCGGCTCGACCACTCGTTCGCCGGAGAGGACCCGCGAATCGCCAAGGGGCTCGAGCGCGAGGCGCTCAACCGCGAGTTCGCCCCCGACCTCTTCGCCATCCACCCGATGCACGCGCTCGAGGCGGAGGAGGAGATCGTCTTCCTCGCCGACGCGTTCCTCTCCCACGTACCCGAGGCCGGCGCGGACCTGCCGGCGTACCGCGCCTGGCTGGATCACCAGGACTTCACGCCGGCGTACGACCATCTGCACCGGATGCTGCAGCTGCTCCAGTGGCAGAAGCGACAGCGCGGCGAGACGGCCGAGCGGTGGGTGCTCAAGACACCTGCCCACCTGGGCTATCTCGACGACCTCCGGCGGCGCTTTCCCGACCTGCACCTCGTGCACCTGCATCGCGACCCGGTGGCCACGATCCCGTCCGGGGCCAGCCTCAACGCGACCCTGCACGCGATGCACTCCGACGCCGTCGACCCCGTGCGGGTCGGCGCCCAGTGGATCGAGCGCATGGGCTTCACCAACGACCGGGCTCTCGCGACCCGGGCCCGGTGGAGCTCCGAGCCGGACCTGGTCACCGACGTGCAGTTCGAGGACGCAGTGGTCGACCCGGTGGCGCAGGTGGCCCGGATCTACGCCGCTGCAGGGCTGGACCTCACGCCGGCCGTTGACGCATCAATCCGTGGCTGGCTTGCTGCTCGCCCGCACGAGTCGGGCGGTCGGCCCGACTACGCGCCCGAGACCTACGGTCTGTCCGCCGACCAGATCCGGGAGCGGTTCGCGGCCTACGACGCGGCCTTCCGGTCCTAGCCGCTCAGAGAATCGGCCGTACCTGCTCGAGCGCCTGCGCGGTGAGCTGCCCCAGCTGCCGGACATCGTGGGGGGCCGGCGACTCGGTCCAGACGGTGACGGCAGCGAAGACGGCCCCAGCAACGGCCTCGGCCCGGACAGCGGCGGTCAGTGAGTCGGTGCCGCGGCCGACGAGGATCTCCCGCAGCTCTGCGGCCATCGCCCCCTGGCGGTCGCGGAAGACCCGCTCGATCCGGGCGGGGCTCAGCAGCTCGGACCGCAGCCTGGCGATCTCGACGAGCAGCTGCGGGTCGGTCGGCGCCGAGCCCATGGCTGCCAGCACCGCATGGACGAGGTCCTCCTCGGCCGGACGAGCGCGCATCGCTTCGCGGAACCACTCCAGCCCGGGAGTGAGGTCCGCGAACAGCACCTCGTCCTTGGTCGCGAAGTGACGGTAGAAGGTCCGCTCGGTGACACCGACCTCGGCGGCGATCGCCGGCACGCTGGCGGCCTCGAACCCGTCGGCCACGAAGTGCTTCAGGGCGGCCTCGCGCAGAGCAGCCCTGGTGCGTTCCGACTTGGTGGCCATGGCATCAGTGTACGCTTTTTGTCAGTACTGACATTTCATAGGAGTCGCATGACCGAGCACCCCGTCGCCACCGCCGAGCAGCACGCCCACGAGCTGGCCGCGCTCGAGCTGGTCGAGCACCCGACCGTCCGGGCGGCGTACCGCACCGTGGCGGAGACGTGGCTGTCGCGGGCCAAGGCCTCCGACGCGATGCGCGAACGGTTCGAGGCGGCGTACGCAGAGGTGATGTTCTCCGCGGCCGTCTGGTCGTCCAACCAGGACCCGCTGCGCCCGAAGGTCACCACGATCACCCGGCTGGCGCATGACGTCGAGGGTCGGCGGATCCCGGGGACGCGGTGGGGGATCGACAATCCCGACTCGGTCTACCGGGTGATCCCGATCTCGGGCGCCGAGCGCTACGAGATCCGCGGCCGGGTGGGGGAGCACCCGATGACCGAGAACTACTTCACGCTCTGGAACGCCCACATGGGGACCGTCGACGTGCTGAACGGACGGACGATGGAGGTCGGCTCCGACGGTTCGTTCACGATCACGGTGGACTCGTCGCCGGCCGAGGGGCGGCCCAACCACGTGCAGTCCTCGCCCGAGGCGCACGAGTTCTACGTCCGGGACGTGCTGCTCGACTGGGGGCGCGACGACCCGAACTGGTTCACCGTCGAGCGGCTCGGCGGACCGCCCGAGGTGCCGGCGTTGACACTCGACGAACAGGCCGACCGGACAGCGGCGATGATGGCGCACTTCGCCGACTTCACCGGCAAGCTCAGCCACGGGATGTACAAGGCCCCCGAGAACCACTTCTCGCTCGCGTGGACCGCCGACCACACCGGAGCCATGCGCAACCAGGTGTACGTCGCCGGGCGGTTCGTGCTCGCTCCCGACGAGGCGTTCGTGGTCGATGTGAGCGACGGGGGAGCCGAGTACTTCACGGTGCCCCTGTCGAACATCTGGGGCACGACGCTCGACGTGCTCGACCGCACCGGGAGCCTCAACAAGGCGCAGTCGGTCCCGAACCCCGACGGCACCTACACCTTCGTGATCGGCGCGTCCGATCCCGGCGTGCACAACTGGATCGACACCGATGGGCTGCTCGAGGGCATCCTGACCCTGCGGATGGCCGAGTTCCCCGAGGGAGGCCCCCGCGAGGATCTGTCCGCTCGAGGCCGGGTGGTCAAGATCGACGCGCTCGAGACCGAGCTGCCGGATCTCCTGTGCGTCGACGCCGCCGGACGGGCGGCCCAGCTCGCGACCCGCCGGGCCGGCTATCTCCGCCGCCTCCCCGAGGAGGTCTGAGATGGCCCGCTGGCTGATCACCGGCTGCTCGACCGGCATCGGCCGCGAGATCGCCCGGGCGGGGCTCGAGGCCGGGCACCAGGTGGTGGCGACCGCCCGTCGCGCCGAGGCGGTGCAGGACTTCGTCGATGACTTCGGTGACGCCGCCCGTGCGGTCGCGCTCGACGTCACCGACAAGTCACAGATCGCCGCGGCGGTGGCGGAGGCGGAGGCGGCGTACGGCGGGATCGACGTGCTGGTCAACAACGCCGGCTACGGCTACCTGGCCGCCGTCGAGGAGGGTGACGACGCCGAGATCCGTGCGCTGTTCGACACGAACTACTTCGGGGTCGTCGACATGCTCAAGGCAGTGCTGCCCGGCATGCGGGCCCGGGGGAGTGGACGCGTGGTCAACATCTCGTCGATGACCGGCCTGGTGGCCAACCCGCCCAACGCCTACTACAGCTCCACGAAGTTCGCGCTCGAGGGACTCACGGAGGCCCTGTCGAAGGAGGTCGGACCGATGGGCATCAAGGTGACCGCCATCGAGCCGGGCGGCTTCCGCACCGACTGGGCGTCGCGTTCGATGCACGAGGCGGCGACGCCGATCGACGACTACGCCGCTGATGTGGGCGTGCGCAAGGACCTGATCAAGCAGTTCGCCGACCACCTGCCCGGCGACCCGCGCAAGGTGGCCGAGGCGGTGCTGATGGTGGCGGGTCTCGACGACCCGCCGCTGCGGCTGCTGCTGGGTCACGACGTGCTGAAGGCGACGCGCGACAAGCTGGCGCAGCTCTCCGCCTCCATCGACGAGTGGGAAGCCGTGACCCTCGACGTGAACTTCCCTCCGGCGCAACCATGACCGGCCAAACGCCGATCGGCTCCGGCTTCGGCGCCCACACCACCGCCGCCGAGGTGCTCGAGGGCATCGATCTGAACGGTCGTCTCGCCCTCGTCACGGGCGGCTACTCGGGCATCGGCCTCGAGGTGGTGCGGGCGCTGGCCGGTGCCGGCGCCCAGGTGCTCGCGCCTGCGCGTCGCCCCGAGGTGGCGCGTGACGCCCTCGCCGACATCGACGGCGTCGAGGTGGGCGCCCTGGACCTGGCCGACCAGGCCTCCGTGGCGGCGTACGCCGCTGAGGTGCTCGACCGTGGTCGGCATCTCGACCTGCTGATCAACAACGCGGGCGTGATGGCCTGCCCGGAGACCCGCGTCGGCGACGGGTGGGAGCTGCAGCTCGCCACCAACCATCTCGGGCACTTCGCGCTGGTGAACCGGCTCTGGCCGGCGTTGGAGGGAGGTGCTCGCGTGGTGAGCCTCTCCTCGACCGGCCACCACCTCTCAGGCTTGCGCTGGGACGACCCGGACTTCACGACGGGCTACGACAAGTGGCTCGCCTACGGTCAGTCGAAGACGGCCAACGTGCTCTTCGCGGTGCACCTCGACGAGCGCGGCCGGGCGCACGGCGTCCGAGCGAACGCGGTGCACCCTGGCGCGATCCTGACGCCGCTCGGTCGCCACCTGCTGCCCGAGGACGTCGAGGCCGTGCTCAAGTACGGCGCCGACGGCGAGGCCGTCATGCCTGACTTCAAGTCGCCGGAGGCAGGTGCCGCCACGGCGGTCTGGGCCGCGACGTCACCGCTGCTGGCCGACGTCGGTGGGCGCTACCTCGAGGACTGCGACGTCGCGGTGCTCTCCAGCGAGCTGCCGCCGGGCAAGGACGGCACCGCGGGCGTGAAGGACTACGCGCTCGACCCCGAGGAGGCGGAGCGGCTGTGGGACTGGTCGGCGGTCCGCACCGGGGTCAGCGCGTGGTGACCTGCTAAATCCGCTCGAGGACCGTGCCGGTCGCCATCGCGCCGCCGGCGCACATCGAGATCAGTGCCGACGACTGGTCGCGGCGCTCGAGCTCGTGCAGAGCCGTGGTGATCAGCCGGGTCCCGGTGGAGCCGACCGGGTGACCGATCGCGATCGCGCCGCCATTGACATTGACCTTGTCCATGTCCGGCCGGTGCTGGCTGGCCCAGGAGAGCACGACCGACGCGAACGCCTCGTTGACCTCGAACAGGTCGAAGTCGGAGATGGCCCGACCGGTGCGGTCGAGCATCTTCTGCGTCGCCTCGATGGGGCCGTCGAGGTGGTAGTAGGGGTCGGAGCCGACCAGGCAGTGGGCGGCGATCCGGGCGCGCGGCGTCAGGCCGAGGGCGCGGGCCTTGTCCTCGTCCATGATGAGCACCGCGGAAGCGCCGTCGGAGATCTGCGACGACGTGCCGGCGGTGTGCAGGCCGTCGGGCAGCACCGACTTGAGCTGGGCGAGTCCCTCGAGGGTGGTCTCGCGGAGGCCCTGGTCGGTGTCCACGACCCGGGTCTCGCCGGTGGGCTTGCCGTCCTCGCCGAGCACGGGCGCCTCGATCGGGGCGATCTCGCGCTTGAACCGGCCCTCGTCAACAGCGACGCGTGCCTTCAGCTGCGAGGCCAGGCCGAACGCCTCGAGGTCGGCCCGGGTGATGCCGCGGTTGTTGGCGATCCGGTCGGCCGCCTCGAACTGGTTCGGCATGTCGATCGTCCAGTCGTCGGGCCGCGGGTCGCCCATGCCCTCGGGCACGTTGGCGCCGAGGGGGATCCGCGACATGGCCTCCACACCACAGGCGATGCCCACGTCGATGGTGCCGGCCGCGACCATGTCGTGCACGAGGTGCGCCGACTGCTGGCCTGAGCCGCACTGGGCGTCGATGGCAGTGGCCCCGGTGTGCTGGGGCAGGCCGGCGTGCAGCCACGCGCGCCGGACCATGTCGTTGGACTGCTCCCCGGCCTGGGTGACGCAGCCGCCGACAACCTGCTCGACCAACGCAGGGTCGATCCCGGCCCTGGCGATCACCTGCTGCTGCACGAAACCGAGCAGCACGGCGGGGTGCACGCCGGCGAGCCAACCCTTGCGCTTGCCGAGAGGAGTGCGGACGGCGTCGATGATGACCGGGTTACCCATATGTAGAAACTAGAACACGTTCTCATTATCGACAAGCGGCCTGCGTCACATCCCGACCCGAAAATGACCTGGAAACGGACACGAAAGACTTTCCTAACAAACCGAGAGTATGTAGTCTCGACCTAGAACGTGTTCCAGATCCGTGCGAACCCGAGGGATGTATCAGTGACTGCTTCCACCGACCAAGCCGACCACGCCTTGCTTCCGGAGGGCTTCGACTTCACCGATCCGTTCATGAACGAGATCGCGATGCCGCACGACGAGTTCAAGGCGCTGCGCGAGTCCTCGCCGGTGCACTGGGTGGCCCAGGCCCCCGGCACGTACGACGGGATGGCCGAGGAATCGCGGGACGGCTACTACGCGGTGACCAAGCACGCGGACGTCTCCGCGATCTCCAAGAACAGCAAGGACTGGTCCACCGCCGAGAACGGCGCGATCATCCGGTTCTCGGAGGGGATGACGCGCGAGCAGGTCGAGATGCAGCGGCTGATCCTGATCAACCAGGACCCGCCGGACCACACCGCCCATCGCGCGATCATCTCGCGGGGTTTCACCCCGCGGTCGATCAACGCGCTCGAGAAGGTCATGACCAGCCGGGCGCACACGATCGTCGAGGAGGCCGTGGCCAAGGGCACGGGCAACTTCGTCGAGGACGTCGCGGCCGAGCTGCCGCTCCAGGCGATCGCCGAGCTGATCGGCGTACCGCAGGAGGACCGGCACAAGCTCTTCGAGTGGTCCAACCAGATGCTGGCCTCCGACGACCCGGAGATCGTGGGCGAGCCCGAGGTCGCCTCCGCGGAGATCCTCGGCTACGCGATGATGATGGCCGCCGACCGCAAGGCCACCCCGCGTGACGACCTGGTGACCAAGCTGATCAACGCCGACAAGGACGGCCGGGGGCTCACCGACGACGAGTTCGGCTTCTTCGTCATCCTGCTCGCGGTGGCCGGCAACGAGACCACCCGCAACGCCATCACCCACGGCATGGACGCGTTCCTCGACAATCCCGCCCAGTGGGAGCTGTGGAAGAAGGAACGCCCCGCGACGATGGTCGACGAGGTCGTCCGGTGGGCCACCCCGGTCAGCGTCTTCCAGCGCACCGCCCTCAACGACGTCGACGTCAACGGCGTGACGATCAAGAAGGGCGAGCGGGCGGCCCTCTGGTACGCCAGCGCCAACTTCGACGAGGACGTCTTCGAGGATCCGTTCACGTTCGACATCGCGCGCGACCCCAACCCGCACGTCGGGCTTCGGCGGCCACGGCGCCCACTACTGCATCGGTGCCAACCTGGCCCGCCAGGAGATCCGGCTGATCTTCGAAGCCCTCGCCGACCACGCCCCCGACATCACCAAGCTCGCCGAGCCGCGCCGCCTGCGTCACTCGTGGATCAACGGCATCAAGGACCTGCAGGTCAAGTACGCCTAACCGTCCCGTCGGGGCGCGGTTTGGTCCCCAACCGCAGCAACTGGGGCCGAATTCCTGCGGTTGGGGACCAAACCGCAGTGGTGTGAAGCGCTGGCGACCTCGAGGCTCAGTCGCGCGCGGTCAGGATCACCGGGCCGTCGTCGGTGATCGCGATGGTGTGCTCCATGTGGGCGCCACGGGAGCCGTCCTGGCTCTTGATCGTCCAGCCGTCGGCGTCGATGTAGATCTCGTCCGTGGTGTGCAGGAACCACGGCTCGATGGCGATCACCAGCCCGGCCTTGAGCTTGAAGCCGCGCCCGGGCCGGCCGTCGTTGGCCACGTGGGGGTCGCCGTGCATGGTGCGCCCGACGCCGTGACCGCCGAACTGCAGGTTCACCGAGAGGCCGGCGTCGCGGGCGACGGAGCCGATCGCGTAGGAGATGTCGCCCAGGCGGTTGCCGACGACGGCCTGCTCGATCCCGGCGGTCAGCGCACGGTCCGCGACGTCGATCAGGCGCAGGTCCTCCTCGCGCGGCGTCCCGACGACCATCGAGTACGCCGAGTCGGACACCCAGCCGTTGACGCTGGCGGCGAAGTCGACGCTGAGCAGGTCGGCGTCCTGGAGCACGTAGTCGTGGGGGAGGCCGTGCAGGACAGCCTCGTTGACCGACGTACACAGCACCTTGCCGAACGGGGAGGCGCCGAACGACGGGTGGTAGTCGATGTAGCAGGACTCGGCGCCCTGGTCGCGGATCATCTTGTGGGCCAGCTCGTCGAGCTCCAGCAGGTTGACCCCGACGTCGGCCTTCTCGATCAGCGCGGTGATGACCGAGGCGACGAAGCGCCCGGCCGGGCGCATCTCCTCGATCTGGGTCGGGGTGCGGAGCTCGATCATGGGACGAGCCTAGGAGGTCCCTCCGCTGGGAGCAGAACCGCCCACAGCAGAATCCCTGGGTTTGGGTCGGATCGGTCGGCACGGTGGTCCCATGACCCAACACTCTTCCAATTCTGGCCACGAAAGACCGACCGGATCCATCGACGACCAGCTGACCGCCCGGCTGCTCAGCCAGCGGATCATCGTGCTCGGGCAGGAGGTCGACGACGGCATCGCCAACCGACTCTGCGCCCAGCTCCTGCTGCTCTCCGCCGAGGACGCGCACCGCGACATCAGCCTCTACATCAACTCTCCCGGCGGCTCGGTCAGTGCCGGCCTGGCCATCTACGACACGATGCGGCTGATCCCCAACGACGTGAGCACGCTCGCGATGGGTCTGGCCGCGAGCATGGGCCAGTTCCTGCTCTCGGCCGGCACGCCGGGCAAGCGCTACGCCCTGCCGCACAGCCGCGTGCTGCTCCACCAGGGGTCCGCCGGGCTCGGCGGCACCGCGATCGACATCGAGATCCAGGCCGAGAACCTCGAGCACACCAAGAACGTGATGATCGGGCTGATCGCCGAGCACACCGGTCAGCCGGTCGAGAAGGTGGAGCTCGACGCGCGGCGAGACCGTTGGTTCACGGCAGAGGAGGCGAAGGAGTACGGCTTCGTCGACCAGGTGCTGACCGACGTAGCGGCGGTCACGCCGAACCGCGAGGGTGCCTTCGGGCTCGGGGTCTCGCGATGAGCAGCTACACGATCCCCAGCGTGGTGGAGAAGACGATCCGTGGCGAGCGCGCGGTGGACATCTACAGCCGGCTGCTCACCGACCGGATCGTCTACATCGGCACCGAGATCGACGACGGCGTCGCCAACGTGGTGATCGCGCAGCTGCTCCACCTCGAGTCCGAGAGCCCGGAGTCGCCGATCAGCCTGTACCTGAACTCACCGGGCGGCTCGGTCACCGCGATGCTGGCCATCTACGACACCCTGCAGTTCATCCGGCCCGAGGTCGCCACCACCTGCGTCGGCCAGGCCGCGTCATCGGCTGCCGTCCTGCTCGCGGCCGGCGCTCCAGGGCGGCGGCAGGTGTTGCCGCACACCCGGGTGATCCTGCACCAGCCGTCCGGGGGCGGTCAGGGCACGCTGCCCGACCTCGCCGTCCACGCCAAGGAGATCGTGCGCCTGCGCAGCGAGATGGAGGAGATCCTGGCGCTGCACACCGGACAGACCGTCGAGCGGCTGCGCGAGGACACCGACCGCGACCTGATCCTGTCGGCGGAGCAGGCCGTGGCGTACGGCGTCGCGGACGCCGTACTCGACAGCCGGAAGCTTGCGTCCGTCTAGGCCGCGAGGGCCATCGGCCCTGAGATCGTGCTGCCCAGAGTGCGGGCCACCCGCGTGGCGAGGTCGACCAGACGCAGACCGAGGGCGCCGGAGACGGCCTCGAGGATCTCCGAGCTGGGCTCCTTGAGGCCGCGCTCGACCTCGGACAGGTACTGCGTGGAGACACCCGCCTCTTCGGCCACGTCCGCCAGGGTCCGCCCGGCCGCCTGGCGCTCCTCGCGGAGCTCGCGCCCGGCGGCCTCCCGCCACAGCGGCTCAGGCTGGGACGCAGGCTCGGGCGGAGGCTGGACCGGGAATGCGACGACGTCACCCATGGACCGACGATAGGTCGGTAGGGCGGTGGCGTCGTCGCTTGTTCGCGATGGGCGAACTAGTTCGTCGGCTTCTCCGAGCCCACGACCCACATCGCGAAGAACTGCGAGCCGCCGCCGTAGGCATGACCCAGGGCGCGGCGTACGCCGTCGACCTGGTGCTCGCCCGCGGCGCCGCGCACCTGGAGGGCGGCCTCGCCGAAGCGGAGCATGCCGGAGGCGCCGATCGGGTTCGACGAGAGCACTCCGCCGCTCATGTTGATCGGGAGCTTCCCGTCGAGAGCGGTCGCCCCGGACTCGGTGAGCTTCCAACCCTCACCCTCGGGCGTGAAGCCGAGGTTCTCGATCCACATCGGCTCGAACCAGGAGAACGGCACGTAGATCTCGGCCGCGTCGATCTCCTCGAGCGGGTTGGTGATGCCGGCCTGCTTCCACAGGGCGGCCGCCGCGTCGCGTCCGGCCTGGGGGTTGACCTGGTCGCGCTCGGCGGCGGTGGTCGCCTCGGACCGCATCACCGTGCCGTGGATCCAGGCAGGGTTGGGGGAGGCCTTGGCGCTGTCCTCGTCGACGATCACCAGCGCACAGGCGCCGTCGCTCGAAGGGCAGGTCTCGTCGTAGCGGATGGGGTCCCAGAGCATCTGCGAGGCCAGCACCGACTCGACGGTGGTGCCTTCGTTGTGCAGATGGGCGTAGGGGTTCTTCAGCGCGTTGTTGCGGTCCTTCGCGGCGACGATCGCCCCCACGTGGGTCGGCGCACCGGAGCGGCGGATGTAGGACCGCACGTGCGGGGCGAAGTAGCCGCCAGCGCCGGCGTGCACCGGCATGTTGAACGGCAGCGGCACCGAGAGCGCCCACATCGCGTTGGACTCCGACTGCTTCTCGTAGGCAACGGTCAGCACCCGCTTGTGTACGCCGGCCTGCACCAGCGACGACGCGACGATGGCGGTGGAGCCACCGACCGAGCCGGCGGTGTGCACCCGCAGCAGTGGCTTGCCCACGGCACCGAGCGCCTCGGCGAGGAACAGCTCGGGCATCATCACACCCTCGAACAGGTCGGGGGCCTTGCCGACCACGATCGCGTCGATGTCGTCGAGGGTCAGGTTGGCGTCGGTCAGGGCGCGGTCGATGGCCTCGCGGCACAGCCCGGCCATGGAGACGTCCTCGCGCTTGGCGCGGTGGTGCGTCTGGCCGACCCCGATGATCGCGGCGGGTAGCTTGCCCATCAGTTCCTACCTTCTAGGGTGCAGACGAGGTTCTGCTGCAGAGCCGGGCCGCTCGTTGCGTGCGCCAGCACCTTGGACGCCTCGCCCGACCAGATCCGCTTGGCGGCCTCGCCGACGCGGATGCCGCCGCCGGAGAACATCGGGTTGCTGGTGAGAGCGCCGCCGGACGGGTTGATCCGTACGTCGTCGGCCAGGCCCAGCTCGCGCCGCAGGATCAGCTCCTGGTGGCTGAACGGTGCGTGCAACTCGGCCAGCTCGACCCCGCCGAGGTCGAGCGCGGCACCTGCCCGCTGCGCGGACGGCGAGCGGGTCAGGTCGCGGTTGCCCATGCCCAACGGATCGACGTTGTGCGCGATGCCGCTGACCCACGCAGGGCGGTCGCTGCACCTCGTTGGCCCGGTCTCCGGCGGCGAGCACGATCGCGGCGGCACCGTCGGTGACGGGGGAGCAGTCGTGCTTGCGCAACGGGTCGGCGTACACGGGCCGGGCGAGCAGCTCCTCGACCGACGAGCCGCCCTTGCGGATGGCGTACTCGTTCTTCTCGGCGTCGGTGAGCGAGCGGTTGGCCACCTCGGCCATGGCACGCTCGTCCCAGACGCCGGCGTCGATGCCCGCGCGAGCCTGCAGCCCCGCCAGCGACACGGTGTCGGGCCACAGCGGGGTCATCGTGTAGGGCTCCAGCTGCAGCGCCAGGGTGCGACGCAGCACGCCGGCCGAGCTCTTGCCGAAGGCGTAGACCAGCGCGGTGTCGACCTCGCCGGTCTGGATCTTGATCCAGGCCTCGTACATCGCCCAGGCCAGGTCCATCTCCACGTGCGACTCGTTGACCGGCGGGATCACGCCGATAGCGTCCACCGCCTGCACGAAGGAGAACGACCGGCCGGCCAGGTAGTCGGAGGAACCGGAGCACCAGAACCCGATGTCCTTACGGGTCCAGCCGGTCTGCTCGTAACACTCCTTGAAGAGCGGCACGAGGAGCTCGACGCAGGTCGGTGACCCGTCGAACTCGGGCATCTGTCGTTGGGCGAACCCGACGACGGCGACGTCACGCATCTGTGAGTGCTCCCGTCTCAGAGGTGCTGCTTGTAGGTGTCGTACTCCGCGTCCGGGTCTCCGGTGGGAGCGAAGTGGTCGATGTTCTCGAGGGAGAACGTCCACTCGTCCTGCGGCTTCCACACGGCCTTGACCCGCATGCCCATCCGCACCTCGTCGGCCGGCACCCCGAGGATCAGGTGCAGGACCGCGATGTCCGCACCATCGAGGAGGACGTACGCCGAGACGTACGGCGGCGTGATCTTCTGGCCGAGGAACGGCACGTTGACGATGCAGAACGTCGTCACGGTGCCGGTGTGCGACAGCTCGATCTCCTCCGCGGTGGGAGTGCCGTCGGCGGGGCAGGCGCTGCGCGGCGGGATGTAGACCTTCTCGCAGGTGGGGCAGCGCTGACCCATGATCCGGCCCTCGTTGAGGCCGCGGTAGAAGAGCGACTCCTCGGGGGAGGCGGCGTAGTCGTAGTCGAGCGAGACGGGCGTGACGACGCCGGTGACAGCCTCGCTGCCGGCCTCGCCAGGGGCCGTCGCGGCAGCCTCGCCCGGGGCGAGCGGCTCGAAACACGCGATGTCGGTGATGGCGCCGACGCGCTCGGCCGCCCACCGGATCCGTACCCGCATGCCCGTGCTGACGTCGGCCGGCGAGGCCACGTCGAGCGCGTGCAGCAGCGGAGTGTCGGCGCCGTCGAGGGTGACCAGGGCGAACGCGAACGGCCGGTCGAACGGCTGCGCCTTCACCGGCTCGGGCACCCAGGTCCACGACGTGACCGTGCCGACGGACGCGACCTCGACGAAGTCGGTGGTCGCCTCGTGGGTCACTGGGTCGAACTCCAGTGGCGGGACGGCGACCTTGCCCTCCGAGGTGCGTCCTCCCACGACGACCCCGTCGCGGAGTCCGGTGAAGAAACGACCGATGACCGGACCGGTCGAACGGGTGTAGTCGAAGCTCACCGTCACCGGTGCCTGCAAGGTACGGCTCATGACGTGATACTAGAACACGTTCTAGTAATCGGGGCAAGCGTCTGGGAGGGTGTGTGACATGAAACTTGGACTGCAGCTGGGCTATTGGGGTGCTGGACCGCCGGAGGGTACGGCGGCGCTGGTGCAGGCTGCGGAGGCAGCCGGGTTCGACGCGATCTTCACCGCTGAGGCCTGGGGCTCCGATGCTTTCACCCCGCTCGCCTGGTGGGGCCGCGAGACCTCGAAGGTGCGCCTGGGCACCTCGATCGTGCAGATGTCCGGGCGCAGCCCGACGTCGATCGCGATGCACGTGCTGACGCTCGACCACCTCAGCGGTGGCCGGGTCGTGCTCGGCATGGGCGTGAGCGGCCCGCAGGTGGTCGAAGGGTGGTACGGACAGCCGTTCGGCAAGCCCCTGGCGCGCACCCGCGAGGTCGTCGACATCATCCGCAAGGTGCTCGCGCGCGAGGGCCCGGTGACCAACGATGGACCGCACTACCCGCTGCCGTTCGCCGGCGAGAACTCCGTCGGCCTCGGCAAGCCGCTCAAGCCGATCGTGCACCCGCTCCGCGCCGACGTGCCGATCTGGCTGGGCGCGGAAGGTCCGAAGAACGTTGCCCAGACCGCCGAGATCGCCGACGGCTGGATCCCGATCTTCTACACGCCGAACTCCGCCGCGATGTACCAGCCGTGGCTCGACGAGGGCTTCGCGCGGCCGGGCGCGCGGCGTACTCGCGCCGACTTCGAGATCGCGGCGACCTGCCACGTGCAGATCGTCAGCGGCGCCGAGGAGAAGGCCGCGGTGATCAACGGCATGAAGCCGATCGTGTCGCTCTACATGGGCGGCATGGGCGCGAAGGACCAGAACTTCCACAAGCAGGTCTTCGAGCGGATGGGCTACGCCGAGCTGGCCGACGAGGTGCAGAAGCTCTACCTCGACGGCCGCAAGGACGACGCCACCGCGCTGATCCCCGACGAGCTGGTCGACGACATGCACATCATCGGCACCGCTCCCGAGGTGAAGGAGCGCGCGGCGCAGTGGGAGGAGACCGGCGTGACCACGCTGCTGCTCAGCTGCCGTTCGCCCGAAGAGGTCGCCACGATCGCGGAGGTGCTGGCCTAGTCTTCGGCCCCCGTTGCCCGAACCTAGAACACGTTCTAGTCTGCTCCGGTGACCTCAACCGATCCCATGCGCACCGGCACCCACAACGGCAACCTGATGGTGGCGGCGCTCCGGCGCCACCACGACAAGCCGGTGATGTATCTGGGCGACACGACGCTCAAGGGTGGAGAGGTCGCGGACCAGATGAGCCGCTACGTGCAGGCGTTCGAGGCGCTCGGCGCCGGCACCGGCACGGCGGGGGCGCTGCTCGCCCTGAACCGGCCGGAGGTGCTGTTCATCCTGGGCGCCGGACAGACGCAAGGCTTCCGGCGTACGTCGCTGCACCCGCTCGGCTCGGCCGACGACCACGCCTACGTCATCAACGACGCCGGGATCACCACGCTGATCATCGACCCCTACTTCACCGAGCGGGCGCTCGCGCTGCTCGAGAAGTGCCCGGGGCTCACCAAGGTGCTCACTATCGGCCCGGTGCCCGACGAGCTCGCCCACATCGGCACCGACCTGGTGGCGGCCGCCGCGACGTTCGAGGCGGAGCCGCTGACGGCCAAGGTGCTGCCGCCGGACCACATCGTGTCGATCACCTACACCGGCGGCACCACGGGCAAGCCCAAGGGCGTGATCGGCACGTCGCAGGCGATGTCGACGATGACCCAGATCCAGCTCGCCGAGTGGGAGTGGCCCGAGAACCCCCGCTTCCTCATGTGTACGCCGCTGTCGCACGCAGGCGCGGCGTTCTTCGTGCCGACCGTGATCAAGGGCGGCTCGCTCTACGTGCTTCCGCGCTTCGACCCGGCCGAGGTGCTGCAGACGATCGAGGAGCAGAAGATCACCGCCACGATGCTGGTGCCGTCGATGCTCTACGCGCTGATGGACCACCCCGACTCGCACACCCGCGACCTGAGCTCGCTGGAGACCGTCTACTACGGCGCCTCCGCGATCAACCCGGTGCGGCTCAAGGAGGCGATCGACCGGTTCGGGCCGATCTTCGCCCAGTACTACGGCCAGTCCGAAGCGCCGATGGTGATCACCTACCTGCCCAAGGCCGACCACGACGATGCGCGGTTGTCATCGTGCGGTCGGCCGTCGGCGTTCATCCGGACTGCTCTGCTCGGTGAGGACGGCCAGCCCGTGCCGCAGGGAGAGCCGGGGGAGATCTGCGTCGCAGGCACCCTGCTGGCCGGCGGCTACTGGAACCTGCCCGACGAGACCGCCGAGACGTTCCGCGACGGCTGGATGCACACCGGCGACGTGGCCCGCGAGGACGAGGACGGTTTCTGGTTCATCGTCGACCGCACCAAGGACATGATCGTGACCGGGGGCTTCAACGTCTTCCCGCGCGAGGTGGAGGACGTCGTGGCCGAGCACCCCGCGATCGCCCAGGTCGGTGTGATCGGCACCCCGGACGAGAAGTGGGGCGAGGCGGTCACCGCGATCGTGGTCCTGCGCGACGGCTTCGAGCTCACCGACGAGGTCGACGCCGAGATCAAGCAGATGGTCAAGGACCGCAAGGGCGCCGTGCAGGCGCCCAAGCAGATCATCGCGACCGAGGCGCTGCCGCTGACCGGCCTGGGCAAGCCGGACAAGAAGGCGCTGCGGGCGCAGTACTGGACGGGTGAGCGCTCCGTCGGCTGATCGTTGCTCGATGGTTGTCGGCGTCGACTCGTCCGCGGTCGTTTGACCTGAGCGTCCTCGATTGATGGGAGGCGCAAGTGTTGGGCTGTCTTCTGCGGTTGGGGACCAAACCGCAGGGTGAGTGTGACAGCTGGGGCTGATGATGCGGCCGCGGTCCGTTGCGGGTCGGATGACTGAGCTCGGCAGCAACCCCGCCGTTCGGTCAGAGACCGCAGGATTTGGGCAGGATTTCTGCGGTTGGGGACCAAACCGCAACCATCCTGGCCGGGCGGCAGCCCAGCCAAGGGCCCTAGGCCTGAGGGAACCCGACTCCTGGCACGCTGCGCGCCGCCTGGTCGCGGATCTCGAAGAACTCGCGGAGGCGGAAGCGGAAGAGGGCTGCCACGAGCATCGACGGGAACGTCTTGACCCGGGTGTTGTAGGCGCGGACGTTGCCGTTGTAGAAACGGCGGGCGGCAGCGATCCGGTCCTCGGTGGTGGTCAGCTCGGACTGCAGGTGCAGGAAGTTGGCGCTGGCCTTGAGGTCGGGGTACGCCTCGGCACGGGCGAGCACGGTGGCGAGCGCGCCACCGACGGCGTCCTCGTAGCCACCGCGCTGCTTCGGAGCATCGGACTGGTGGGCTGTGGCTGCCTCGCGGGCCTGCACCAAGGCCTCGAGCACTGCCTGCTCGTGGGCGGCGTAGCCGCGCACCGTCTCGACCAGGTTCGGGATCAGCTCGTAGCGGCGGGTCAGCTCGACGTCGATGCCGCCCCACGACTCTTCGACCAAGGTGCGCTGGCGCACGAAACGGTTGTACATGACCAGCAGGCTGATGAGCAGGAGTACGCCGACTCCGATGGCGGCGTACAGGACGTAATTCTCGTTGTCGGTCATCGCGCGCCGAGGTCCTTCCAGACGAACACAGGGATCTTGTCGAGGACGGCGTCCATCACCGTGAGCTTGGCGTCAACCTCCTGGATGGTGTGCCTGCCGTTGCGCACGACCAGCATCGAGTCTCCCTCGAACCGCCAGCCGAGCTCCGGCCAGCGCATCAGCATCTCGATCATCTGCGGGTGGAGGACGTCGAAGGCGAACTTGCGGTGCGAGGCCCTGACCGTGAACATGCGGTTGAAGTCCTCCGACTCCAGCTCGATGTCGGTGTTCGTGAGTCGCCCGATCACCCGCCCGAGCATGCCCTCGGGCTCCACCGACAGATCCGGCATGGGCACTCCCATCGAGAGCGCCAGCACCGACCAGTGGTGCGTGGTGCTCCGCCGGTCCTCCCCGGTGCCGCTCGTGGTCGTGTACTGGTAGTCGAACGCGACCATGGCGCGGCCGTCGTGCTGGCCGTAGACGACGTTGGACGCCGCTCGGCCGCTGCCTTCACCGAACGGCACACCGTGGAAGCGGTCGACGAGGCTGTGGTCGTGCGTGGCGTACCGCCATCCGCGCGAAGAGGCGTACGCCGCCATCGCCTCGCGTCGCTTCTTGGCCTGGACAACGCCGACCACGACCAGCAACAGCGCAATGACGAAGAAGCCGACGACGACAGCAACGATCCCGAACTCCACGCGGCCACCCTAAGGGTGGCGGCTCATGCCATGGACTCGCTGGGCTCCAGGCTCTCCAGCTCGCTCGGCGCCCTGCGTGACCTGACCACAGCGAACGCCCGCCGCACTGTTGTGTCCAGCGTCAGGGCCAGGACCAGCAGCAGCACCGCCACGATGCCGTCCAGCCACCAGTGGTGACCGGTGTCGACGACGACGAGGGTGGTGATCACGACGTGGAGGAGGAAGAGCCAGCGCCAGCGGCTCCGGCTGCACGCGAAGATCCCGAACGAGACCACGGCTGCCCAGCCGACGTGGATCGACGGCATCGCCGTGAACTGGTCGGAGACTCCGCTGCCGACCTCGCCGTAGACCGACGGGCCCCAGATCTCCGAGAGGTCCTGGTAGCCGAGGTCGGTGAGGTAGCGCGGGGGAGCCACCCGGATCCAGCGGATGGCCAGGCAGCCCGCGGTGACGAGCGCGAGCGCGTTGCGCCAGTGCGGGTAGCGGTCGCGGTGCCGGACGAACAACCACACGAGGAAGCCGACGACCGTCGGCACGTGCATCACGGCGTAGTAGAGGGTCGACGGCCTGCCCAGCCAGGCGTGGTCGAGCACGAACGTCTGCACGGCCAGCTCGGTCGGCAGGTGCAGCGCCTGCTGGAGCGCGACCAGGTCGTGGGCGCGCTCGATGGCCAGGTCGTCGCTGCCCAGCGGGATCTGCCGCGCCAGCCGCCAGGCGGCGTACAGGGTTGAGATCAGGGCCAGCTCGAGGGCAGCGGGCCGGGCCAGCGAGGACTGCGGGCGATACCGGCTCAGGCCGAGATACAGCGCGAGGCTGAGCAGCGCAGCCACAGCGGACTGCTCCCAGGTCGGCCAGAGCACGAGCGGAAGTGTTTCATCGCTGCCTCGGTGCCGGGGTTGGAATCACTCAGCCGGTCGCCCTACGGCGGTCAAGCCGGCTCCCGGGATGCGATCAAGGTCGCCTCCGCCTCCATCGCGAGTCCCTCACGCATCGCGGTGGGGTGCGCCCCTCAGGAGTGCGGTCAGGTGCCGGTGAACTCCGGAGGCCGCTTCTCGGAGAAGGCGCGCGGGCCCTCCTTGGCGTCGTTGGAGGCGAAAACGGCAGCGCCGACGCGGGCGTCGTCCTTCCAGCAGTCGTCCTCGTGCTTGCCCTCCGAGTCGCGCATCGTCCTCAGGATCGCCTGCACGGCGAGCGGGCCGTTGGCCGCGATCAGGTCGGCCAGCTCGTGTGCTCTCGCGAGCGCCCCGCCGTCGGGGACGACGTGCCCGATCAGGCCGAGCTCCTTGGCCTCGGGGGCCAGGATGTGGCGGCCGGTCAAGAGCAGGTCGGCGGCGACGGTGTACGGGATCTGTCGGATCAGGCGGACCGCCGACCCGCCCATCGGGTACAGGCTCCAGCGGGCCTCGGAGATGCCGAACTTCGCGCTCTCGCCGGCGACCCGGATGTCGGTGCCCTGCAGGATCTCGGTGCCTCCGGCGATGGCCGGACCCTCCACTGCGGCGATCAGTGGCTTGGTGAGCCGGAACCCCTTGAGCAGCCCCTTGATCACCGACGGGTCGTACTCGCCCGACTCGAAGCTCTCCGAGGGCGGCTTCTTCGACATCGACTTCAGGTCGGCGCCGGCGCAGAAGTAGCCGCCAGCGCCGGTGAGGATGCAGACCCGGATCGAGTCGTCGGAGTTCACCCGGTCCCAGGCGTCACTCATGATCTGGAGCATCTCGCCGGAGAGCGCGTTGCGAGCCGCCGGCCGGTTCATGGTCACCACGAGCTTGTGGTCGACCTGCTCCACGAGGCAGTGCGGCTCGGTTGACGGCTCGGTGGTGGCCTCGGCGGACACGTCTGGGCTGGTCATGGGACCACGCTAGCGAAAAACGAGAACGTGTTCTAGTCTCGGGCTGTGGCCCTCAACATCGCTGATCTCTTCGAGCACGCCGTCGACGCAGCCCCCGACAACCTTGCGGTGAAGGTCGGTGACCGGGCCGCGACGTACGCCGAGCTGGAACACGAGAGCAACAAGCTGGCGCACTACCTGGCCGCCCAAGGGGTCAAGCCGGGTGACCATGTCGCGCTCTACGCCAAGAACAGCGTCGAGCACGTGATCGCCCTGCTGGCGACGTTGAAGCTGCGGGCGGTGACGATCAACGTCAACTACCGCTACGTCGAGGCCGAGCTGAACTACCTCTTCGACAACGCCGACGTGGTCGCGGTGCTGTTCGAGCGCACCTATGCCGACCTGGTCGCCAAGTGCGCGCCCAAGCACGCCAAGCTCGCGACCCTGGTCGCCCTTCCCGACGTGACCGACCCGGACAACGCCTCGGAGATCGCGGCGTTCGGCGGCGTCACGCTCGTGGACGCCGTCGCTGGTCAGAGCGCCGAGCGCGACTTCGACGAGCGCAGCCCCGACGACATCCACATCATCTACACCGGCGGCACGACCGGGTTCCCGAAGGGCGTCATGTGGCGCCACGAGGACTTCTGGCGGACGCTCGGCGGCGGCATCGACTTCTACACCGGCGAGCCGCTCACCGAGTACGACCAGTCGAAGCAGGCCAACGACCCCCGGATGGTGACGTTCCCGCTCAGCCCGCTGATGCACGGCGGCGCGCAGGCCGGCCTGCTGATGCACCTCTTCGCCGGCCACCTGACCATCCTCGAGCCCAAGTTCGACCCCCAGCGCACCTGGGAGATCATCGACCGCGAGAAGGTCCAGCTGATCTTCATGACGGGCGACGCGATGGCGCTTCCGCTCATCGACGAGTACGACCGCAAGGCCGCCACCGGCACGCCGTACGACGGCTCCAGCCTGTTCGCGATCTCCAGCAGTGCCGCGATCTTCAGCCCTCCCGTGAAGAAGCGCTGGATGGAGGTGTTCACCAACGCGGTGTTCACCGACTCCATCGGCGCGACCGAGACCGGCTTCACGGGCATGGGCATGCAGGACAAGGACGCGAAGATCAACACCGACGGTCCCGTCGTCGCGCTCGGACCCAACTCGGTGGTGCTGGACGACGACAACCAGCCGATCGACCCGAGCAACGTGGGCGCCATCGGCCGGCTCGCCCGCGGCGGTTCGGTGCCGGTCGGTTACTACAAGGACCCCGAGAAGTCCGCCAAGACCTTCATCGAGGTCAATGGCGCCCGCTTCTCGGTGCCCGGCGACAACGCCCGCATCGAGGCGGACGGCAAGGTCACCCTGCTGGGCCGCGGGTCCAACTGCGTCAACACCGGCGGCGAGAAGGTCTACCCGGAGGAGGTGGAGATGGCGATCAAGAACCACCCCGCCGTCTACGACACCCTCGTGGTGGGCATCCCCGACGAGAAGTTCGGTCAGGCCGTCGCCGCAGTGGTCTCGATCCGTGAGGGCACGAGCCTGGAGCTCGAGGAGCTGCGGACCTTCCTGCGCGACCACCTGTCCGGCTACAAGCTGCCCCGCTCACTGACGATCGTCGACGAAGTGCCGCGCAACGCCACGGGCAAGGCGCAGTACCCGGCGGCCAAGCAGATCGCCCTCGACAGCCAGGGAGCGAACGCCTGATGCGCACTCCGCTGTGTGAAGAGTTCGGGATCGAGTACCCGATCTTCGCGTTCACCCCCTCCGAGCACGTCGCTGCCGCGGTCTCCCGCGCAGGCGGGCTGGGTGTGCTCGGCTGCGTGCGGTTCAACGAGACCGACGAGCTCGAGCAGACCCTGAGCTGGCTCGACGACAACACCGACGGCAAGCCCTACGGCGTCGACATCGTGATGCCGATGAAGATCCCGACCGAGGGCACCTCCATCGACCTCAAGGCGATGATCCCCGAGGCGCACATCTCGTTCGTGGAGCAGACGCTGCAGAAGCTCGGTGTGCCGCCGCTGCCGGAGGGCGAGGGCCGCGAGGGCGTGCTCGGCTGGCTGCACTCGATCGCGCGCTCGCACCTCGACGTCGCGCTGAAGCACCGCCCGGTCCTCATCGCCAACGCGCTCGGCTCGCCGCCGAAGGACGTCATCGACCTGTGCCACGAGCACGGCATCAAGGTCGCGGCGCTGGCAGGTGCGGCCAAGCACGCGCTCAGCCACGTGCAGAACGGCGTCGACATCATCGTCGCGCAGGGCTTCGAGGCCGGCGGCCACACCGGCGAGATCGCCAGCATGGTGCTGACCCCGGAGATCGTGGACGCGGTCGGCCCCGACGTACCCGTCCTGGGTGCCGGCGGCATCGGCTCAGGTCGCCAGGTCGCTGCGTCGCTCGGCCTGGGCTCCCAGGGCGTCTGGACGGGCTCGATCTGGCTCGGCACCGAGGAGTATCAGAGCCTGACCTCCAACAAGGGCTGGGAGACGGCGTTCACGCGAGCCACCTCCGCCGACACCGTGCGGACTCGGATCTACACCGGCAAGCCGGCCCGGCTGCTCAAGACCAAGTGGACCGAGGCGTGGGCCGAGGCCGAGGCGCCCGAGCCGTTGCCGATGCCGCTGCAGAACCTGCTCGTGGCCGACGCGCACAACAGGATCAACTCGTCCAACGACCCCGACGTGATCTCCATGCCGATCGGCCAGATCGTCGGCCGGATGAACGAGGTGCGCCCAGTCGCCGAGGTGATGGCCGACCTGGTCTCCGAGTTCGAGGCGACCGTCAAGCGCCTCGGTGAGATCGCGGGCTGACACGGAGTAAGAGGCTGCACTAGGGTCCGCTCTTATGGCCGGACCTCGGGTAACGCATACTGCCGCTTTGCGCCGGCTTCTCGTAGTCCTCCTTGCGCTGACCGTGGCCGGCGTGGGCTGGGCCGCGAGCGGCCTCGGGAGTGCCGAGAGCGGCCCGCAGGCAGTGCCCCGCGCGGACTGCGGCCGGGGCTCGCTCCCGGAGACGTCGATCCAGGGCCGCGTGCCGAGGGCCGACTACACGTCCGGCCGGGCCGACCGTGGCTACCTCTGCAACACCCGCCAGGTCTCCCACCAGGGGCCCTCCGGTGGGTTCAAGACCCTGCGGTACACCGACAAGAACGGCAACACCTGCGCGTTCTACGACTCCACGCTGCTGTTGCCGCGCGACGTCGCAGCGAACCTCATCACCGGCGACGGCCTCGGCGTCGTCGTGCTGGACATGAACGACCCGCGAAACCCGCGCAAGACCGCCAACCTGACCTCGCTGGCGATGCTCACGCCGCACGAGTCGCTGCTGGTCAACCAGAAGCGCGGGCTCCTGATCGCGGAGATGGGCACTGCCGCGACGCTGCCGGGCATCATGGACATCTACGACGTGAAGACCGACTGCCGTCATCCGCGCAAGCTGTCGACGACCTGGTCGAGCCTGTTCGGGCACGAGAGCGGCTTCTCCCGCGACGGCAAGACGTTCTACACCTCTGGCACCGCGGCCGGGTTCGCCGCCATCGACGTCTCGAACCCCCGCAAACCGCGTCGCATCTACCAAGAGCTCAACGTGCAGTACCACGGCATGCGGCTCTCCGACGACGGCAAGACGATGTACGTCGCCCACGTCGGCGAGGTCACCGGCGCCGGCCTGACCGGTGGCGGGCTGCGCATCCTCGACGTCAGCGACATCCAGGAGCGCAAGCCCGACCCGAAGGTCACCGTGCTCTCATCGCTGAGCTGGCGGAACGCCTCGATCCCGCAGGTCGCCGAGCCGTTCACGAGCGGCGGCCACGACTACCTGCTCGAGGTCGACGAGTTCGTGGACCTGTTCTCGGTCAACGGGCTCAGCAACATCAAGGAGTCGCCCGTCGGTGCGGCCCGCATCATCAACATCGACAACCCGCGGCGCCCGCGCATCGTCTCCGACATCCGGCTGGAGGTGCACCAGCCAGACGTGCACTCCGGTGAGCAGCTGAAGGATCCGGGCGCGTCGTTCCCGGCCCAGGGTTACGCCGCCCACTACTGCAGCATGCCGACCCGCGTGAACCCCAAGATCGTCGGCTGCTCGATGATCCTCTCGGGCCTACGGCTGTTCGACATCAGCGACCTGCGGCACCCGCGCGAGGTGGCCTACTTCAACAAGCCGGTGACCGAGGTGAAGAAGCTGACCGTCTTCGGCAACGGCTCCTACGCGATGTCGCAACCCGCCTGGGACGTCAAGAACGACTCGGTCTGGTTCACCGACACCAACTCCGGGTTCTACGTCGTTCGGCTCACGAACGGCGTGCAGAGGCTGCTCCCGCGCTGATCATTCGGTGTAGGGCGTGCGGCGTGGCCACCACCCGGGCACTGCTGCGCGGTAGGCGGCGTACGACGGCCCGAACTGCCGGCCCAGGGCCGGCTCCTCGTAGCCCTTGACGAACGCCAGGACCAGGGCCATGAACCCCAGTAGCCAGAGCCCGACGCCGCCGCTGCGGAAGAGGAGCGCCTGCCCGCCGATCATCGAGGCCACGGCGAGGTACATCGGGTTGCGCACGTGGCGGTAGAGCCCGCCGACGACCAGCGCCTTGGTGGGCGCGCTCGGAGCCGGCGTGCCCGCGCCCTCCGCGACGAAGCGGACGAAGCAGACGATGACGGCGACCAGGCCAAGCAGCCCGACTGCGACGCCCAGCACATCGGTCGCTGCGACCGGTCCGTCCGGGCGGTCCCAGCCGGTGATCCACCACGGCACCAGCCCGGCAGTGGTGCCAGGGGCGACGAAGAAGAACACGAGGGTGTAGGCGGCGGCCCTGCTCATGCCGGCAGCCTAACTCATCGTGTGATGAATTATGACTGTGTTCAGAGAGGAGAGATGGAGGCTGACGAACACGGCCTCGGGGTGTCGTGGCGGGGCGAGCCGAGCTCGGCGGCGTAGTAGCCGTTGTGGGGGTGGACCCGGCCGGAGTACGTGCCGGACTCTTCCTCGACCCAGATCGATGCGGCCATGCTGTTCACCTCCTTCGGAGCTTCGGTTTGCTGTTACCTGTATCGACCGGAGGAGGCGGCCGAACTCATCGCTCGGCGGCGAACTTTCTCGACTCAGGCGTACGCCGTGCCGCGGGCGTCGCGGGTCCAGAGGGTGCCGCCTCCGGAGACCGGCCCGTCGACGGCGAGTTGTCGTTTCAGCACCTTGTTGGTGGCGGTGCGGGGGAGCGCGTCGACGATCCGCACGAAGCGCGGCCAGGCCTTGGGCGAGAGGTCGGGCTGGTCGGCCAGGAACTCCTCCAGGTCCGAAGGTGACAGCGGCGCCAGGATGGTGAGAGCGACCATCAGCTGGTCGCCGACGGACTCGTCCGGCACGGCGTACACCGCCGCCTCGGAGACCGACGGATGCCGCAGCAGGATCCGCTCGACCGGAGCGGCTGCGATGTTCTCGCCGTCGACGCGGAGCCAGTCAGCAGTCCTGCCGGCGAAGTAGACGAAGCCGTCGGCGTCGCGGTAGGCGAGGTCGCCCGACCAGTACATCCCGCCGCGCATCCGCTCGGCCTCGGCGTCGGGGTCCTTGTAGTAGCCGGCGAACGCCCCGGCGCCCTGGGTGTTGACCAGCTCCCCGGTCGCCTCGTCGCCGTTGAGCAGTCGGCCGTCAGGACCGAACTCCGCATCAGGGGTCTCGGCCATCGTCTCGGGGTCGAGGACCTTGACCCCGTCGAGCGGCCGGCCGAGGCTGCCGGACGGCATGTCGTCGGTGCGCTGCACGATCACCGCGTTCTCGGTGGACGAGTAGGAGTCGACCACGACGCAGCCGAACCGGCGCCCGAACTCCGCGATGTCGCGCTCGTTGGCCTCGTTGCCGAACACCAGGCGCAGGGGATTGTCCGCGTCATCGAGGTGCTCCGGCGTGGCCATGATGTAGGTGAGCGGCTTGCCGACGTAGTTGGCGTACGTCGCTCCGTGGCGGCGTACGTCGGCGAGGAAGCCGGACGCGGAGAACCGACGCGCCAGCGCGATGGTCGCACCTGCCGCGAGCGCGGGACCCCAGCCCGCCATGATCGCGTTGGAGTGGAACATCGGCATCGACAGGTAGGCGACGTCGTCGGGAGTGAGCCCGAACCGTTCGGACAGGAACACGCCCGGCACGGCCACCTTCGCCTGGGTGACGTTGACCGCCTTGGGGCTGCCGGAGGTGCCCGACGTGAAGATCAGCATCAGCAGGGTGTCGTCGTCGACGGCAGCATCGGGCACCCCGGCGCGGTTGTGGCGCGCCAGCAGTCCGGCCCAGTCGTCACCGTCCAGGCGGATCACCGGCACGTCGAGGGTCAGGTCGGCGAGGAGGTCGGCATGCGCCTCGTCGACCAGCACCACCTGGCAGTCGGAGCGGCCGATGTCCTCGGCCAGCGCCGGGCCCCGGCGGGTGGGGTTGAGGCCGACGACCACGTGGCCGGCGACGGCGGCACCCCCGAGCAGGAACGCGAACTCCGGCACGTTGTCGAGCAGCAGCCCGACATGCGGCGGGCGATCGGCATCCTGCAGCTCGCCGAGCACGGCGGCCCGCACGACCGACTCACGGACGACGTCGTCCCAGGTCCACTCGCGGTCCTCGAAGAGCAGTCCTGGCCGGCGTACGCCGAGCTGGGCGAGCAGCTGCTGGCGAACCGTCACGGTCAGACCGGCTCGGCGGCCAGCGCCCGTCCGATCGTCAGCGACTGCTCGGTCGCGCCGCCGAACAGGAACTCGAAGCGCTTGGCGGTGGTGAAGTAGCGGTGTGCCTCGCCGTCCATGTCGATGCCGACCCCGCCGTGCACGTGCACGGTGGTGTGAGCCAGCCGGTGACCGGCGTCCGCCGCCCAGAGCTTCGCGGTGGCGACCTCGGTCTCGGCGGGCAGGCTCTCGGACAGGCGCCACACCGCCGCCCACAGGGTGAGCCGCTGGGCGAGCACGTCGATGTAGCCGTCAGCGAGCCGTTGCGACACGGCCTGGAAGGTGCCGATCGGGCGGCCGAACTGCTCCCGCGTCTTCGCGTACGCCGCGGTCAGGGCGAGCGCGCCCTCGGTGACGCCGAGCTGCTCCGCGGCCCCGGCCACGGTCAGCAGCTGGCCGAGTCGCAGTGCGGCGGCGCCGTCGGGCGCGCCGAGGATGGTCGCTGGTGCGCCCGCGAGGTCGAGCCGCGCCACCGTGTCGCCGTCGCTCGTCTTCTGGGCGACGAGCTCCACGCCGGGGGCGTCCGGCTCGATGAGGAAGACACCAACGCCCTCGGAGGTGGCTGCCGTCGTCAGCACGAGCTGTGCGGCGGTGCCGGCCCGCACGATCGCCTTCGAACCGCTCAGCACCCAGCCCTCGCCCTCGGGCGTGGCCTCGACGGTGGGTCGAGCCGGCAGGTGGGCGCGCTCCTCGGCAACCGCGGCGGTGAGCACGAACTCACCGGAGGCGGCACCGGGCAGCCAGGCGTCCTTCTGCTCGTCGTTGCCGAGCTCCGCCAGCAACAAGGCGGCGGGGCCGTGGACGGCGAGCGGCACGGGCGCGACGGTGCGGCCGACCTCGACCAGCACGCGGCAGAGCTCGATCAGGCCGAGCCCGGCGCCGCCGTACTCCTCGGGCACCGCGAGCGACAGCAGGCCGGCCTCGGAGAGCTCGCGCCACAGCTCGCGGTCGAAGCGGTCGCCGTCCGTCTCGACCGCCTTCATCCGCTCGTTGGTGGCCCGATCCTTGAGGATCTGGGCGGCCAGCGTGGCCGCCTCGTCCTGCTCGGTGGTGAAGGTGAAGTCCATGTCTTTGTCCTAGGGAGTCCGTAGGTCGTGTTCGGTGGTCGAGTGCCCGCGAGGGACGAGCGGGTGTATCGAGACCTACCTCTTCGCTGCAGGCAGGCCGAGGCCGACGTAGCCGATGATGTCGCGCTGGATCTCGTTGGTGCCGCCGCCGAAGGTCATCACCAGGGCGGAGCGGAAGTAGCGCTCGAGGCGACCTGCGAGCACCGCGCCCTCGGAGGCGCCGGTGATGCCGGCGTTGGGGCCGACGATCTCCATCAGGGACCGGTAGACCTCGGTGGCCAGCTCGGAGCCGTAGATCTTGGTAGCCGAGGCCTCGGCGGGGGAGAGGTCCACGCCCGCGTCCGCGTCTGCGGCG
>CAWJRK010000023.1:0-13469 GCA_963845215.1 uncultured Actinomycetota bacterium | reverse complement strand
TGCGCTCCTGGGCGCCGGCCGGCCGGTGCTGCTCGACGGCGGCATGGGCACCCTGCTCCAGGACAGCGGGCTCGAGGACGGCGCACCCGGTGAGCTGTGGAACCTCGAGAACCCCGAAGCGGTGCGCGCCGCGCACACGGCGTACGCCGAAGCGGGCGCGGGCCTGCTGACCACCAACACCTTCGGCGGCACCAGGCCGCGGCTGGACATGCACGACCTCGGCGACCGGCTGTCCGAGGTCAACCGCAACGCCGCCGCGATCGCGCGGTCGGTGGCCGACGAGCGCGGCCTGCTCGTCGCCGGCGACATCGGCCCGCTCGGCGAGCTGCTGACGCCGCTCGGCACCCTGACCCCGGACGAGGCGCAGGCCCTGTTCGCCGAACAGATCGCGGCGCTGGTCGAGGGCGGTGTCGACCTGCTCCTGGTCGAGACGCTGAGCGACCTCGGCGAGGCCGACGCGGCTCTGGCAGCCGCGAAGGAGGTCGCGCCGCAGCTGCCGGTGATCGTGACGATGAGCTTCGACACCAACCTGCGCACGATGATGGGCGTCCGCCCCGGCGACGCCGTGACCCATCTGGCCGCGGCCGGCGCCGATGCCGTCGGAGCCAACTGCGGTCGCGGCCCCACCGAGATGGAGGTCATCGCCGCCGAGATGGTGCAGGCCCGCAGCGGCGACCTGCTCCTGGTCACCCAGTCGAACGCCGGCCTTCCGCAGGTGGTCGGCGACCACTTCGAGTACGACGCCACCCCCGGCGACCTGGCGGCTCACGCGGTTCGGCTCGCCGACATCGGCATCGACCTGGTCGGTGGGTGCTGTGGTTCGACACCGGCCCACATCGCCGCCATGGCGGACACGCTCACTCCGGCCTGATCGTCAGCGGCTGACCCCTGCCTCCTCGAGGATCCGGGACAGCTTCTCGGGATTGCGCACGGTGTAGATCGCGCTGATCAGCCCGTCCTCGACCCGCATCGAGATCACGCTGTCGAGCTCGCCGTCCAGGCGGATGATCAGCGCCGGCCACCCGTTGACCTGGGCGAACTCGGACGTCATCCGCGAGCCCATCATCTCGATGCCGACCCCGAACAGGCGACCTACCTTGTCGGCGCCCACCACCGGCCGCGGCAGCGCCTGCTTGATGCCTCCGCCGTCGCCCAGGGCGACCACGTCCGGCGCGAGCCGGTCGACCAGGTCCTGCAGATCGCCGGTCGAGACCGCCCGCTGCAACGCCTCGAGCGCCTCCCGGGTCTCGGCCTGGGAGACCGCCCCCCGCGGCCGGCGCTCCGCGACGTGCGCCCGCGCGCGATGGGCGATCTGGCGCACGGCGGCGGGCGTCTTGCCGACGGCCTCGGCGAGCTCGTCGTAGCCCACGTCGAACACGTCGTGCAGCAGGAACACCGCCCGCTGGGTCGGGGTCAAGGTCTCGAGCACGAGCAGCATCGCGGTCGACAGGCTGTCCGCCAGCTCGACGTCCTCGGCGACGTCGGGGCTGGTGAGCAGCGGCTCGGGCAGCCACGGTCCGAAGTAGTCCTCGCGCCGTCGGGACACCGTGCGCAGCTGGTCGAGTGCCTTGCGGGTGACGATCCGCACCAGGTAGGCGCGCGGGTGCTGGATCTCCGACTGGTCGACCTTGCTCCACTTGAGCCAGGCGTCCTGCACCACGTCCTCGGCGTCGACGGCCGAGCCGAGCATCTCGTAGGCGACCGTGAAGAGGAGCCGCCGATGCTTGACGAAGGGGTCCTCGCTCATCGCGCCGAGACTACTGGCGTCGCCAGGGGCCGGAGTCCGCACGCCTCGGCGAACTCCTGCGACCGGATGCCGAGTGCCACGTTGCCCCGGGCCGCGAAGTTCATCATCCCGATCCGCGACGTGAGTTCCAGGAAGGCCGGCGCTTCCAGCTCTGCCAGCAGCACGGCCACCATCTCGTCGGTGACGGTCGGCGGGGTCTGACACACCGCCTCGGCGTACTCCATCACGCGGCGCTCGAGCGGCGTGAACACCTCGGACTCCCGCCACCTCGGCACCTCGCGCGCCTTGCTCTCGTCGAGCCCCTTGTTGTGCGCGGTGAAGTACTGGAAGTCCAGACAGAAACTGCAGCCGATCGTCGCGGCGCTGGCCATGGCGGCGTACGACGCGAGGTTGGGGTCGAGCGCGTCCCACTTCTCGACCTTGCGGCCGAACTTCATCGTGTCCTTGAAGACGCGTTGGTTGTGCCACATCACCTCGACGCCCTCCGGCACGCTGCCGATCATCTTGCGCATGGCGATCTTCATCAGCCCGCCGAAGATGCCGGTGAGCTCGGTGCGCGGAACCCGGGTGGTGCTGGTCATGGTGTGTCTCCTGTCCTCGGTTGGACATGGAGACGCCGGTCGGCGGTGCGGTGTGACAGCCGGCGCGGGCCCTCGATGCGTGATCAGCCAAGGTTAGGCTAACCTAATGCGATGCGCCTGCTGACTTCCACTGCCTGCCTCGCGATCGCGGCGACCTTCCTCGCCGCATGCGGCAGCGACGAGCCGGCGGAAACCGCTCCGGCCACGACCCGCACGGTCGAGGGCGCCTACGGCGAGATCGAGATCCCCGCCGAACCGCTGCGGATCTTCGCCGACCTGATGACGGTCGACTACCTGAGCGCCCTCGGCTACGACACCTCGTCGATCGTCGGTGTCTTCGGGGGCGACTGGTACGCAGCGGAGGAGGACCACTACCTCAACGACGAGGTGACCCGCGAGGGACTGGTCGATCCGGGGTTCGCCTTCGAGGCGAACCTCGAGCAGGTTGCCGCGGCGGATCCCGACCTGATCCTGGTGCCCTTCGACCAGATCGACGGCGTCGAGATCAGGGACGAGCTGTCGGCCATCGCACCCCTGCTCGCCGTACCGACCAGCGAGTCGACCAGCAGCGAGGAGCGCTACGCCGGCACGGCGTCGTTCCAGGACTGGCGTGGCACGCTGCGCGCCTACGGGGCCCTGCTCGATCGTGACGACGAGGCGGAGGACTACATCGCCGAGACCGAGGCGATGCTCGACGGCCTGCGCGCGGAGCATGCTGACGCGATCGCGACCACGCCGGTCACCCAGGCGAAGAGCATGCCCGACGGTGTGGCCATCACCCCGCTCTCGGGCGACCAGGGCGCCCTGGGCAGCATCCTGCTCAACGAGCTGGGGTTCGGTCAGCCCGGCCACCTGGACGCCATCGAACCCGACGAGTGGGGGACGATCGAGGTCTCCCAGGAGAACACCCGCCTGCTGGACACCGGCCTGCTCTTCCTCGAAGTCAGGGAAGGATCCACGGAGCACGAGAAGTCCCCGCTGTGGTCCCGCCTCGACGTGGTGGCGAACGATCGCGTCGTCATCGTCGGCAACCATTGGGAGTTCGGCGGGGCCGTGGGGGCCCGAAGAGTCATCGAGGACATCGACGCCGCGCTCGAGAGCCTGTGAGGAGTCGCTCATGTACGGACAAGTGATCTCCACCCACCAGCTGAGCTCGCACCTGGTGCGGGTGGTGCTGGGCGGGCCGGGTCTCGACGAGTTCGCGCCGGGCGCTGACAGCGATCAGTACGTCAACTGCTTCTTCATGCCGGACAGCGCGCCGTACGACGTGCCGTTCGACGACGAGGCGGTCCGCGCGCTGCCTTCGGAACAGCGTCCGTTGCCGCGGCGGATCACCGTGCGCGCCTGGGACGCCGAGCGGCGAGAGCTCACGCTCGACATCGCCGCCCATGGTGACATCGGGTACGCCGGCCGGTGGGCGCTTCGCACCCAGGTCGGCGACCGGCTGCAGTTCCGCGGCCCAGCGGGCGACTACCACCCGGACCCGGACGCCGACTCCTATCTGTTCGTCGGCGACGAGAGCGCCCTTCCTGCCATCGCGGCCTGCGCCGAGGCGGTGCCCGCCGGTCGCCCGGTGGTCGTGATCGCCGAGGTCGAGGACGCTGCCGGCCAGATCCCGCTGACGTCTCCCGGTCATCTCGAGGTCCAGTGGGTGCACCGCGCCGGTCACGGCGATGACCTCGACCGGCTCCTCGCCGACGCGGTGGCAGCCCTGCCGCGCGTGAGCGGGACGCTGAGTGCGTTCGTGCACGGCGAGGCACACGCCACCCGCGCCGTCCGCCGGGTGCTGCTGGGCGAGGGAAGGGTCGACCCGGACCGGCTCTCCTGCTCGCCGTACTGGTGCAGCGGTCACGACGACGAGGCCTGGCGTGCCGTCAAGGGCGCCTGGGTCCGCGAGGTCGCCGCGGAAGTGTTCCCGGAGCCCGCTCACGTCACCGAGTGACCTCGCCGCCTCAGTGGGCCATGTCGACGAACCGGGAGTAGTGGCCCTGGAAGGCCACCGTGATGTCGCGGGTGGCGCCGTTGCGGTGCTTGGCGACGATCAGGTCGGCCTCGCCCGGGCGGGTCGACTCCTTCTCGTAGACGTCGTCGCGGTGGAGCAGGATCACCATGTCGGCGTCCTGCTCGAGGGAGCCCGACTCACGCAGGTCGGACATCATCGGGCGCTTGTCGCCGCGCTGCTCAGGACCACGGTTGAGCTGGGAGAGCGCGATGATCGGGACCTCGAGCTCCTTGGCCAGCAGCTTGATCTGCCGGGAGAACTCCGAGACCTCGAGCTGCCGCGACTCGACCTTGCGGCCGGAGGTCATCAGCTGCATGTAGTCGATGATGATCAGCTTGAGGTCGTGGCGCTGCTTGAGCCGTCGGGCCTTGGCCCGGATCTCCATCATCGTCATGTTGGGCGAGTCGTCGATGAACATCGGCGCCGCGGAGATCTTGCCCATGTGGCGGGCCATCTTGTCCCAGTCGCTGCTGTCCATCCGGCCGTTGCGGATGTGGTTGAGCGGCACCTTGGCCTCGGCCGAGAGCAGTCGCATGGTGATCTCGGACCGCGTCATCTCCAGGCTGAAGAAGACGCTGGTCAGGTTGTTGGCGACCGACGCCGCCCGGCAGAAGTCGAGACCGAGGGTGCTCTTCCCCATAGCGGGACGGCCCGCGACGATGATCATCTGACCCGCGTGGAGGCCGTTGGTCAGGTCGTCGAGCTCCGCGAAACCGGTCGGGACGCCGTAGAGGCCGGCCTCGCGGTTGCCGATCGCCTCGATCTCGTCGAGGACCTTGTCCATGATGTCGGAGAGCGGCGCGTAGTCCTCGGCGGTGCGCCGGTCGGTGATCTGGTAGACCTCCGCCTGCGCCCGGTCGACGATGTCGTCGACCTGGCCCTCGCCGGCGTAACCGAGCTGGGCGATCTTCGTGCCGGCGTCGACCAGGCGGCGCAGGATCGCCGTCTCGCGCACGATCTGGGCGTAGAACTCGGCGTTGGCTGCGATCGGCACGTTGGCGGCCAGCGTGTGGAGATAGGGGGCACCGCCGATCCGCTGCAGCTCGCCGCGGCGGTTGAGCTCGGCCGCGACGGTCACCATGTCGACCGGCTCGCCGCGGCTGAAGAGGTCGATGATCGCGTCGTGGATCGTCTCGTGGGCGGGGCGGTAGAAGTCGGGACCGCGCAGCACCTCGGAGACCGAGGCGATGGCGTCCTTGGAGATCAGCATCGAGCCGATCACGGACTGCTCGGCGGCCATGTCCTGCGGCGGGGTCCGGTCGCCCGGCGAACGCGGCGCCTCACCCGGCGCGTAGGGGGCCGGGCCGTCGCCCCACTCCTCGAACGGTCGGTCGTCGGGCGGCGGGAACCGGGTGTCGGACTCTGTGACGCTCACCGGTGCCCTCCCCCCTGCTGTGCTCGTGACGCGTTGCCGTGACTCAAGAGTGATCGATCGGGACCTCGGAACGGGTCGTCACCGACCGTGTCGCCGACGGTAGTTGTGTGCACCGACAACGCTGTCCGCCCCACTTCTTGCACCACTTCTATGCCGCCCCGAGACCTTGACCCGAGCCGTGACCGTACGCGGGTCGAGAGGCCCGCGATAGGGGCCCATCCACAGGGCCTGGGGATAACCTGCACCTGCCCGTGGACGACGCGCCAAGCAACTGTGCACAGGATGGGGAGGAGTTGTGGAAACACCGCCTTCGGCAGCCTCCAACCCGCCTCTGACCTGCGCAAACGTGTTCCACCGGGTGTGCAGCGAAATTAGTTGGCAGTTGACCGCGTTTACCTGGTCGTCACCAGGTGGCGGCCTAGTGGCTTTGTCGACATCGAGCCCCTTCCCCCGATTTCCACAAGCTTGTCCACCGAGGAAATAGCCCGAAATGACCATGACACGGCAGCACGATCGTGAGATCCTCCGCCTCGCGCTGCCGGCCTTCCTGGCCCTGATCGCGGAGCCGCTCTTCCTGCTCAGCGACGCCGCCATCGTGGGCCATCTCGGCACTCCGGAGCTCGCCGGGCTGGGCATCGCGGCCGTGGTGCTGCAGACCGCCATCGGGCTCTGCGTCTTCCTCGCCTACGGCACCACGGCCAGCGTCGCCCGCCACCTCGGCGCCGGGGACCGGTCCGGCGCCCTGGCCCAGGGCATCGACGGGATCTGGCTGGCCGTGCTGATCGGGCTGGTCACCACCGGGGTCGGCATGGCCGCGACCGAGCCGCTCGTGGCGGCGTTCGGTGTCGGCGGCGAGGTCGCCGACCACGCCACGACGTACCTCCGGATCGCCTTCCTCGGCACCGTCCCGCTGCTGGTCATGCTCGCCTCGACCGGGGTGCTGCGCGGGCTGCAGGACACCCGCACCCCGCTCGTCGTCGCGGTCGCCGGCAACGGCCTCAACATCGCTCTCAACCTGCTGCTGGTCTACGGCCTCGGCTCCTTCGACGGCCTCGGCATCGCCGGGTCCGCCATCGGGTCGGTGCTGGCGCAGGTCGCCAGTGCTGCCGCCCTGCTGGCCGTGGTCGTGCGCGCCGCCCGCCGTGAGGATGCAGCCCTGGGCCCCGACCGTCGCGGCATCCTGGCCGCGGCCCACGCCGCGGTCGCGCTGGTCGTGCGCACGATCACGCTGCGAGCAGCGCTGCTGGTGACGGCGTACGCCGTCGCGACCTCCGACCCGGCCGAGGGGAACCGCACCCTCGACATCGCCACGCACCAGCTGGCGATGACGCTGTGGACGTTCCTGGCGTTCGTGCTCGATGCCATCGCGATCGCGGCGCAGGCGATCACCGGCCGCTACCTCGGCGCCGGCGACATCGCCACCACCCGCGCCGTCACGCGGCGGATGATCCAGTGGGGCGCGGTCAGCGGCGTGGTCACCGGCATCGGCCTCGCGGCGGCCAGCCCGTGGCTCGGGGCGCTCTTCACCGGCGACGCGGCGGTGCAGGACCGGCTGGTCGCAGTGCTGCTCGTCGCGGCGATCGGGCAGCCGATCGCTGGTGTCGTCTTCGTGCTCGACGGGGTGCTCATCGGCGCCGGCGACGGCACCTACCTGGCCTGGGCCGGCACTCTGATCCTGGTCGGCTACGCCCCGGCCGCGGTTCTTCTCGGCGTGGTGGGCGGCGGGCTGGTCTGGATCTGGGTCAGCTTCTGCGCGCTGTTCATGGGTGCCCGCCTGGTCGCGCTGCTGCACCGGTCGCGCACCGACCGCTGGCTGGTCACCGGCGTGCAACGCTGACTGCCATCTAGTGTCCTGAGTCCAAAGTCCGTGTGCGCTCCGCGCACACATGGCACGCACCTGGCTGCGTTGGCGTCGCTCGAAAGACGCCCAGCCTGCCTTCGCTCCGCCGCCTTGCCATGCCCACACCCTGAGCACGCCCAGTGCTCATGGACTTCCGACTCAGGACACTAGGGTGTGGCGCATGAAGCCCCTGCAAGCGATCGCGATGGGCTTCGTGTTCGTGGTGCTCGAGGCGAAGTGGCCGGCGCTCGGTGGCTACGACGCGTACTTCGACCCGTTCGGCTGGCTGCTCATCCTGTACGGCGTCCGCGGCCTGCCCGAGGACCTGCCCTTCCGCGACCTGGTCCGGACGCTGGGCCTGATCGCCCTCGCCGCCTCGGTGCCGCTCTCCGTCCCGCAGGTCGTCGACTGGCTCGATGACGGCGAACCCGCGGTGGCCTGGGCGGCGTACCTCCCGCAGTTCGCGTTCGTCGCCCTGCTCTTCCACGCGCTGGCCATGGCCGCCATCGCGTCCGGCGAGCCGAAGCCCGCTCGCTGGCTGCGGATGGTGGTGACCGCCACGGTGATCGTGATGGCCGCGCCGATCGTGGTCTTCGGCGCGGGGGTCACCGGGCTGGCGGACGTCACGGAGCTGATCCGCTTCCTGGTCTACGTGACCGCGGTCTGGCTGCTCTTCAGCTACTCCAGCCGCACCTGGGCCGGCGCCCCGCCCGTCGACGAGTCGATCGGTCGGCCGAAGCGGTCGTAGCGGCGCCGCATGTTACTGACCGTTGGGACTACTGGACGGGCGTTTGAACGCCTGCCTAGTAGGCGCAACGGTCAGTAACATCCCCGCCGCCCAACGCAACAGGCCGCCCTCCCGGAGGAGGACGGCCTGCTGAAGTGAGGCTTGGTCAGGCGGGGATGACGTTGAGCGCCACGGAGGCGGACACGTCGTCGTGCAGCTTGACCGAGACCTGGTGGGCGCCGAGCGACTTGATCGGGTTGGTCACCACGATCGTGCGCTTGTCGACGCCTTCGCCGGAGACTGCCGCGATCGCGTCGGCGATGTCGGTCACGGTGACCGCGCCGAAGAGGCGGCCGCCCGCGCCGGAGCGCACCTTCACGTCGACCGGGCCGGACTCGAGCTTGGCCTTGATCTCAGCGGCGTGGGCGTGGTCGCGGACCGAGCGCGAGGAGCGCGCGGCCTTGATCGACTCGACCTGCTTCTGGCCGCCACGGGTCCAGCGGATCGCGACACCGCGCGGCACGAGGTAGTTGCGGCCGTAGCCGTCCTTGACCTCGACCACATCGCCGGCGGCGCCGAGGCCGTCGACCTCCTGGGTCAGGATGAGCTTCATCTGTCTGCTCCTCTCAGGTCCGGGTCAGCGACCGGTGGACGTGTAGGGCAGCAGAGCGACCTCGCGGGCGTTCTTGACTGCGATGGCCACGTCGCGCTGGTGCTGGACGCAGTTGCCGGTCACCCGCCGCGCGCGGATCTTGCCGCGGTCGGAGATGAACTTGCGGAGCAGGGCGGTGTCCTTGTAGTCGACACCGGTCGCCTTCTCCTTGCAGAACTGGCAAACCTTCTTCTTCGGCTTGCGAATGACTGCCTTTGCCATTGTGGTGCTTCCTCTCTAGAAGCCCGGCCGGAGCCGGAATGGTTCGGGATGGATGGTTGGTTGGTTGAGCTGGATCAGAACGGAGGCTCGTCGCCGCCGACGCCGGGGGCGCCCCACGGGTCCTGGCCACCGGCGGGGGCACCGCCGGACGGAGCGCCGCCACCCTGGGGCTGGCCGCCGCCTTGCGGGGCTGCCGGAGTGGTCGCCCACGGGTCGTCGGCCTGGCCGCCGGACTGCTGGCCGCCACCGCTGTAGCCGCCACCGCCGCCCGCACTCGAGCGTCCGGCCCGAGCGACCTTGGCCGTGGCCCAGCGCAGCGACGGACCGATCTCGTCCACGTCGATCTCGAACGACGTCCGCTTCTCGCCCTCACGGGTCTCCCACGTGCGGGCCCGCATGCGGCCCTGCACGATCACGCGAGCACCCTTCTGGAGGGACTCGGCGACGTTCTCCGCCGCCTGCCGCCAGATCGAGCAGCGGAGGAACATGGCTTCGCCGTCCTCCCACTCGTTGGTCTGCTTGTTGAGCGTGCGGGGGGTCGAGGCCACGGTGAAGTTGGCCACCGCCGCCCCGGAGGGGGTGAAGCGGAGTTCGGGGTCGTCGGTGAGGTTGCCGACCACGGTGATGACGGTCTCGCCTGCCATGTCAGGTCTCCCTAGCTTGGTCCGTGCCTGATGCAAAGGTGTCGGGGCCCATCAAAGCCGCAGCCGCCGACGCTGGGTAGTGCTCGTCCACAGGGTCGCCCCTGCTCACGCTCAGTGAGCGTCGGGACGGATCACCTTGGTGCGCAGGATGGACTCGTTGAGGGTGAGCTGGCGGTCGAACTCCTTGACCGTGGCCGGCTCGGCCTGCAGCGTGACGATGGCGTAGATGCCCTCGGCGTTCTTCTGGATCTCATAAGCCAGCCGGCGACGTCCCCAGATCTCGACGTTGTCGACGGTGCCGCCGTCCTTGCGGATGACGTTGAGGTACTTGTCGAGCGACGGCTCGATGGTTCGCTCTTCGAGGCTCGGGTCGAGGATGACCATGACTTCATATGCGCGCAAAGCGCCACCTCCTCTGGACTCAGCGGCCACGGTCTCTCCGTGGCAGGAGGGCTTGCGGGTGTCGAAGCGGGACCTCCCATCGGTGGGTGCCCCGCGAACGACAGCACAGATTAACAGCGGCGTACGGCGGGTGCCCAATCGTTGATCAGGGCCAGGCTCGGGCGCTTGATCGCCCGAGGTCGGGCCCTTCTAGGGTGTCCTCCATGAGCACGCCCCTGCGCCTCGCCGCCGCACTTCTGGTCCCGCTGCTGCTCCTTGGCGGATGCGGCGATGACGAGCCCGACAACTCCGAGCCCTCGAGCGAGCAGTCCTCCGAGCCCACGGACGACGCCAGCACCGACAGCACGGACAGCACGGAGGGCACCGAGGGCACGGAGGGCACCGAGGGCACGGAGGGCACCGAGTCCGAGTCCGCTTCGTCGGAGGCGACCGACGACGCCTCTGACCCGCCGACCGTCGCCGAGTCCGCCACGCCGCAGGCCGGGGACGACTGCACGCTGATCCCCACCACCGCGGTCAGCGAGGCGTTCGGCGAGGAGATGGACCTGATCGGCGCCGGCGCCCAGACCTGCATCTTCAATGCGCCCGACGGCGAGTCCGGCATGACCATCAACGTCATCGAGATCAAGATCGACCAGGACGAGTACGCCGACGGCACGCGTGAGCAGTGCGAGGGCCAGGTCCGCAACGTCCGCGTCGGCGACCAGGCGTTCACCTGCATGGGCCCGATCGGCCCGCAGGGCTACGTCTTCAGGGGCAGGGACAGCTGGGTGCTCGACGTCGAGGCGGCGGACGATGCCGCGTCGCTCGACCTGGCCGAGGTCCTGCTGAAGTCGGTCATCCTGGAGTGACCGCCGCCGTCGACTCCCTGTCGGCGTACGTCCCTACGATGGCCCCATGACCACTCTCGCCATCGGAGCACACGTCGAGCAGACCGACCCGGTCGCCGAGGCGAAGGCGCGCAACGCGCCCCTGGTGCAGTTCTTCCTGGGCAACCCTCAGAGCTACAAGGGCCCGGTGCTCGCCTACGAGGCCGGCGCGGAGGCGCTGAAGGTCGACGCCGTGGCGGCGGGCGTCGACCTCTACGTCCACGCGCCGTACCTCATCAACGTGGCCACCACCAACAACCGGCAGCGCATCCCGAGCCGCAAGCTCCTGCAGCAGCACATGGACGCGGCCGCAGAGATCGGCGCCAAGGGCTTGATCGTGCACGGCGGTCATGTGACCGACGACGACGACCCGGCCAAGGGCTACGACAACTGGCGCAAGGCGGTCGAGGCCACCGACCTCAAGATCCCGCTGCTCATCGAGAACACCGCGGGCGGCACCAACGCGATGACCCGCTACCTAGAGCGGATCGCCGGGGTGTGGGAGGCGATCTCCACGGCCGAGGGCTTCGACATGGTCGGCTTCTGCCTGGACACCTGCCACGCGCACGCCGGCGGCAACGCCTTGGAGACCGTGGTCGACGACGTACTCAAGATCACCGGCCGGATCGACCTGGTGCACTGCAACGACAGCCGCGACGACTTCGACTCGGGAGCAGACCGGCACGCCAACTTCGGCGCCGGCAAGATCGACCCGGACCTGCTCGCCTCGGTGGTCCGCGACGCCGGCGCTCCGGTGGTCTGCGAGACGCCGGGCGGGGCTGCCGAGCACGTTGCCGACTTCGACTGGCTGCGCGCACGGCTGTAGCCCCCGATAGCCTCGGGGAGTGCTGACCGTCCGTCCGATCTCCGAGCCCGAGCACCTCGCCTTCATCGAGCAGCAACGGTCGGCGAGCTTCCTGCAGACGCCAGCCTGGGGACAGGTGAAGAGCGAGTGGCGACGGGAGTCGCTCGGCTGGTTCGACGGCACCGAGCTGGTCGGCGCGGCATTGGTTCTCTACCGCCAGCTGCCCAAGCTCAAGCGGTACCTGGCCTACCTGCCCGAGGGTCCGATCATCGACTGGACCGGTGACGACCTCGCCGCATGGCTCGCCCCGATGGCCGCCCACGTGAAGAAGGCAGGCGCCTTCGGCATCCGGATGGGACCGCCCGTGGTCACCCGCCGCTGGTCGGCAACGCAGGTCAAAGAGGGCATCGCCGACGACGGCGTACGCCGCCTCGGTGACCTGCCCCCCACGGTGCGCGAGCCGGTGGGCGCGCGAGTGGTCGCACAGCTGCGCGAGCTGGGCTGGCGACAGCAGTCGTCCGACGGGGGCTTCGCGGCAGGGCAGCCGCAGTACCTCTTCCAGATCCCGCTCGCCGCCGGCGGCCAGCAACGCTCCGAGGACGACGTGCTCAAGGGCATGAACCAGCTGTGGCGCCGCAACATCAAGAAGGCCGACAAGTCGGGGGTCGAGGTCACCTCCTCGACCAGTGCCGACGACCTCAAGGCCTTCCACGACCTCTACGTGCACACCGCCGAGCGCGACCACTTCACGCCGCGGCCCTGGCTTACTTCCGGAGAGTATGGTCGAGGCGCTGTCCGCCGAGCGCCCCGACTGGATCACACTGTGGTTCGCCCGCCACGAGGCGACCTGGTGGCCAGCACGATCGCGATCCGGGTCGGGACACCGACCACCGGCACCCGACGGCGCCTCCTCGACCGAGAAGCGCGACGTGCGCGGCTCGAACGCGATCCAGTGGGCGATGATCCGCGATGCGCTGGCGGCGGGCGCCGAGGTCTACGACCTGCGCGGCATCACCGACACCCTCGACCCCGAGGACTCCCACGTGGGGCTGATCCAGTTCAAGGTCGGCACCGGCGGCGAGGCAGTCGAGCACGCCGGCGAGCGGGACCTCCTGCTCAACCGCGTCCTCTACCGGGCCTTCGACACCTACATGAAGAGGCGTTGACATGGCGTGTGCTTGGATCGCGCGGACTGTCGATACAGCGCGATCGCACCAGATGGACCACGAACGCATCCCCCCCACCTGTCCAAACCGCGCGATCGCGCCGGATGGACCACCAACGCATCCCCCACCTGTCCACAACGCGCGATCGCGCCGGATGGACCACCAACGCATCCCCCACCCTGTCCAAACCGCGCCTACCGCCGGACCACTCACTATGCGATCCCCACCTGTCCAAACCGCGCGATCGCGCCAGATGGACGGTGCCGACCATGAGCCTCACCCTGACCGTCGACGGCGAGCGCTGGCGGGCACATCTGCGCGAGCTCACCGAGGCCACCCCCGGCATCGTGCCGGTGGCCAAGGGCAACGGCTACGGCTTCACGGTCGGCCGGCTGGCCCGCAAGGCGGAGTGGCTCGATGGTCTGGGGCTGGGCGTC
>CAWJRK010000022.1:0-25232 GCA_963845215.1 uncultured Actinomycetota bacterium | reverse complement strand
GGCGGCGTCCCCATGTAACACGCGGTTCACGTCACTCCCACGCCGTTGCAGCGGCGTGGTGGACGTGTGGGCAGCGTGTTACATGGGCCACGGCCCGCCATCGGCGACCACGAACGGTCCACAGGTACGCCGCGTCGAGCGGTTCATCCACAGGTGAAGCGGCCCGAGAGGAACGCGGCTCCGTGGTGGGCAACGTCCCGGCATGCACCCAGAGGTCATCGCCATCATGTCGGCCAACCACGGCCTGATCACCCGCGCACAGGCAGAAGCCGCCGGAGTGGCGCCGAAGCGGATCGACCGCCTCGTGCGCACCCGTGAGTGGATTGCGGTGCGCCGCGGCGTGTACGCCGAGGCGGCCTTCGTCGAAGCTCAGTCAACGGTGCGCGAACGGCGACTTCTCGCCGATCGGGCCGCTTGCCTGCGGGTGAGCATGTCGTTCGTCCGCAGTCACGACACTGCTGCGTACGAGCTCGATCTCGGCATCCTGGCTCCGCGTCGACCGATCACCCACGTGACCCGACCGTTCGTGGTGGGTTCCCACCTGCGTCATGGCGTGAAGCACCACCTTGCGCCGTACTTCGAAGATCAGGTCGTCGAGGCCAACGGATTTCGTTGCCTCGATCCAGCCAGGACTGCTCTCGACATCGCTCGCGAACACGGCGGCCGAGCGGGGATGGTGGCTGTCGACTCGTCGAGGCGGATGGGGGTCTCTTCGACGACTTTGGCCAGCCGAAGCCGGCATGTGGTCGTGGCCCGAGGTGACAATCGTCAGGGAGTCGATCGAGCTCTCGGACCCGGACTCCGACAGCGTCGGTGAGACCCTCGGCCGCGAACTGGTGACCGGCTCGGGTTCGGCCGGCCGAAGACCGAATTCGGCTGACCGCGGACGGGCGCACGGCTTGGTGCGACCTGCGTCTTGGCCGACACGTGTTCGAGTTCGACGGCCGGGTGAAGTATCAACGCGTCGACGAAGGAGGCTTCGCCCTGACGTCGGCTGACCAGGTGGTCTGGCTCGAGAAGCAGCGAGAGACTGGGTGTGCGGCTTCCACCTCGGCATGTCGCGAATAGTCTGGGCCGACTTCTGGGGCGACCGACGACAGCAGGCTCTGGCGCGGTTCCGGCGCGAGTTCCCTGCAGACCCGCGAGCTCTTCGGCGACGCGGTCGAGGACCTGGCCCAGTTCCGTCCCCGCGGGCCTCGGCCGCGCCCCGGCCGCCGCCCGGGCACCGCCGCCTGATCACGCCTCGCCGCCGACGCGGGTTCGGCCCTGCCCCATGTCACACGCTGTCCACGACACTCCCACGCCGTCGCGACGGCGTGGGAGACGGGTGGACGGCGTGTTACATGTGCGCGCCGGGCTCAGGCAGAGGCGTGGGCGGAGGACCAGAGGACGGCGACGCAGACGTTGGCGACGGAGAGCAGCAGGAGGCCAGCCGAGGCCGCTGGGGATGCGTTCCTTGCGGACATTGGCCATCACCAGCACCAGGAGCACCAGGCCGATCACGCCCTTGACCGCGATCTTGGTGTTGTCGACATCCTGGTCGTCGGCCTGGAGTACGCCGACGAGGGCCAGCCCGGCGAGGAAGGCGCCGCCGACGCCGTCGCGCATCGCGCCGTTGACCTTCTTCTCCGCGGAGTCGGCCTGGGCGAGCAGGCCGCCGATCAGGGCGGCGAAGCCCAAGATGTGGAGGACCAGCAGGATCTGGCGCAGGAGTTCCATGCGGGCACCCTACTGAGCCGTTCGCTAGGGGTCACCTCTTCCTGGGCCGGGGCGTCGGTCGGACGACGAGCACCGGACACGGGGCATAGTGCTGCACCGCTGCGCCGTGCTGCCGACGAGCACCGAGTCACTGAGCCCGCGCGAGCCACTGGCTACGACGACGAGCCCGGCCGAGACCTGGCGCGCCGCCTTGATCAGCTCATTGGCTGGAGAACCGCTCCGGACCCGCCGGTGCACCTTCGGGCCCCAGTCGGCGAACTCCGAGGCGATCACCTCCACTGCGCTCTCGGCGGCAGCGCGGAAGTCCAGCGCGTGCGCGTCCGCACGACGCTTCTCGATGGGTGACAGCTCGTCGGCGAAGGACACGGAGGCGAGCGGTCGGATGACGGCGATCACGGAGACGTCCGTGATCTTGGCCGGGTCGGCGAACGACTTCAGGTGCCGGGCGGCCACCAGCGACTGCTTGGACCCATCGGTCGCCACGATCACGTGCATCTCAGAGTCCTTCCGACGTGTTCGCCGTACGCCGTCGCGACGGGCTGCCGAAGAGCTGCTCGACGACGTACAGGACGAGTCCGACCGCCAGGAGGCCGCCGCACCAGTAGAGCGAGGTGTAGTCGTCGTAGATCGAGAAGGCGAGGATCGCCAGGTTGCCGAGCAGGCCGACGAACAGCAGCGGCGTGTTGGCCCGGAAGGTCTTCTCGTCCTCGTCCTGGCCTCGCAGCTTGAGGCAGGCCACGATCACCAGCGCATAGATGAACAGCAGGAACACCACCGTGACCGTCGCCAGCCGGGCGACCAGCGTCTCCCCCTCGACCGTCGGCGCCAAGGTGCCGACCACGAGCAGCGCGCTCACCACCACGGCGCTGAACAGCAGGCCCACCCAGGGGCTGCGGCGGGTGGCGTGGATCTTGCTGAACATCCCGGGCACGACGTCCTCGTTGGCCATCCCGTAGAGGATGCGAGGTTGGGTCACCACCGTGACCAGCGTGGTGTTGGTGATGGCGATCAGCGCGATCACCGAGAACAGCGTCGACATGAAGTCGGTCGAGATCGGCAGGATCCCCGCCTCGACGACCTCCAGGAGGGCCGCCGGAGACTCCGCCAGCGTGTCCGTCGGCACCGTCAGTGCCGCCGCGATCGACACCGTGACGTAGACGATGCCGGCCACGACCATGCCGCCGACCAACGATCGCGGGAAGGCCTTGTGCGGTTCGATCGTCTCCTCGGCCACGTTGGCCGTGTTCTCGAAGCCGGTCATCGCAAAGAATGAGAAGGCGATGCCGGCGAGCACGGCCAGCGCCGGGTTGCCGTAGTCGCCGGAGACGTCGAACTCGACGAGGGTGCCGAAGTCGGCGTTGCCCTGCGCGATGTACCAGACGCCGATGATCAGGACGATGATCAGCCCGGCCACCTCGACGAACGTCATCGCCATGTTCATCACCACCGACTCGGTGATGCCGATGAAGTTGACGACCACCAGGCAGAGCAGGAACACCAACGACACCAGCAGCGCCGGCGGTGCCTCCCACAGGGTCGCGAAGTAGTCGGAGAAGCCCGACGCAAGTGAGCCCGTCGCCGCGAAGCTCGCGGCCAAGAACGAGACCGTGATCAGGAAGGTCAGCGGAGTGTTGCGGAACGCCTTGTTGACGTAGAGCGCGGCCCCAGCGGCCTGGGGATACTTGGTGACCAGCTCGGCGTACGCCGATCCGGTGATCGCTGCGACGGTGACGCCGAGCGCGAACGCGATCCAGAACGCTCCGCCCACGGCGGCCGCGACCAGGCCGATCAGGACGTAGATGCCGGATCCGAGCACGTCACCGAGCGTGTAGAAGAAGAGCTGCTTGCCGGTGATGGAGCGCCGGAGCCCGCCGTCATCGATCTCGTCGGGTGGCCGGGTGTCGACGGCTTCACTCATGGAGGAGCCCCTTCCAGGACGGGTGCCTGCAAGTACCCGTCCCGGCGACCCGGAAACCCCGAGGGGCTCAGAGCAGGCGGCGGTCGGAGGCCCAGCGGGTCAGCTCGTGGCGGGAGGAGAGCTGGAGCTTGCGCAGCACCGACGACATGTGGGTCTCGACGGTCTTGATGGAGATGAACAGCTCCTTGGCCACCTCCTTGTAGGCGTAGCCGCGGGCGATCAGGCGCATCACCTCGCGCTCGCGCTCGGTGAGCCGGTCGAGGTCCTCGTCGACCGCGGCAACGTCGATGGAGCCGGCGAAGGCGTCCAGCACGAAGCCGGCCAGGCGGGGCGAGAAGACCGCGTCGCCGTCAGAGACGCGGCGGATGGCGGAGACCAGCTCGGGGCCGGTGATGGTCTTGGTGACGTAGCCGCGGGCGCCGCCACGGATGGTGCCGATCACGTCCTCGGCGGCGTCGCTCACCGAGAGCGCGAGGAACTGGGTGTCCGGCGACTGGGCGAGCGCCTCATCACCTCGACGCCTCCCCCACCGGGCAGGTGCACGTCGAGGAGTACGACGTCGGGCTGGTGGGTCGCGACGGCGCGGACCGCCTCGTCGACGTCGGCCGCCTCGGCCTTGACGTCCACGACGCCGGCGCCGATCGAGGCGAGCTCGCCGCGCACGCCGCTGCGGAACATCGCGTGGTCGTCGACGATCACCACGGAGATGAGCTTCGGCCGAGAATCAGACTCTGCGTTCACTGGGTGTCCTCTCGGGGCAGGTGCAGCCGCACCTCGGTGCCCTCGCCGATGGTGGTCTTGATCTCGGCGGTGCCGCCGTGGCGCTGCATGCGGTCGATGATGCTGTGCCGGACGCCGTAGCGGTCCTCGGGTGTGGCCTCGGGGTCGAAGCCCCGTCCGCGGTCGCGCACGAACACGTCGACCGCCGACGACCCGATCTCGGCGTACACGTCGACGCGAGGGGTGCCGGCGTGCTTGGCCGCGTTGCTCAGGGCCTCGCGGGTGGCCGCCACCACCGGGCGCAGCGTCTCGTCCATGTCGCAGTCGCCGACGCTGACCACGTCGACCGAGATGCCGTGGGTGTCCTCGACCTCGGCCGCCACCCCGCGCAACGCGCTCGCGATCGAACGCTCGTCGATGGCCTCGCCGGCGAACAGCCACGAGCGCAGGTCGCGCTCCTGGGCGCGGGCCAGGCGGGCGACGGTCGCGGCGTCGCCGGAGCTCTTCTGGATCAACGCGAGCGTCTGCAGCACGGAGTCGTGCAGGTGGGCGGCCACGTCGGCCCGCTCCTGGGTGCGCACCCGCTCCTCGCGCTCGGCGGTCAGGTCGGAAGCGAGTCGGAAGACCCACGGCCCGACCACGATCCCGACGCCGACGAAGCCGAGGCCGCCGGCGATCAGCGCGGTGCGCGCGGTCTCGAGCGAGCCGTCGCCGAAACCGACGATGAAGATCGCCGAGAGCAGCAGGGCCACTCCGGCCCCGACCCGGGCGTACGCCGCCCAGCCGCCGTCGCCGAAGACCAGCCGCACCGGGTTGACCCGGCCGCCGCCGTCGAGCCAGCGCTCGCGCTGCGCCTCGTCGGCCTGGCGCCACAGCAGGGCGACACCGACCACGGCGATCACGATCGGCCAGAGCAGTGCCCCTTGGCCGAAGATCGCCTCGAGGAAGAAGACCACGCCCAGGCCGAGCATGCCGAGCGTGATCACCGGGCCGGCGTCGGTCAGCCGGCGGATCCGGCCCGGCCGGCGCCCGCCGCGGCGCGCGCTCTCCAGCCCGGGGGCCTCGCGGTCGAACTGCCCCTCGGCCGGCAGGAACATCCACAGACCGGCGTACACGGCGGCGCCGAGACCGCCGAGACCCGTGGCCAGCACGAACCCGACTCGCACCCACAGCACGGGCAGCGCCGAGGTGCCGGGCGACGCCGGACGCCACGCCACCGACGATCGGTTCGTGGATGTCGCGGGTCGCGCGGCGGTACGGGGTAGCCCGGTGGGGCCTGGACGGTGCTCATGTGGCCTCAATCGTCACACAGTGGAGGCCTCGCGCCCCATGAGGGCCGACCCCGGCCCGACCCTGACGCCAGGAACCCCGAAACGCCCCAGGACCAGGGTCGTCCCCGATGGTGCGCGAGGCCCGGAGCGACCACTGTTGAGCCATGACCACCACACCACCAGAAGCACCGACAGGGCCTGCGGGCCCCGGTGCGCCGGGTCCCGACCACGGCCCCCGCGTCACCGGCGAGGAGATGCGCGACCTCGGTCGCCTCCGCCGCTCCACCTTCGACCGCAAGATCGCCGGTGTCGCCAGCGGCATCGCCCGCCACTTCGACGTCGACCCGATCATCGTGCGCGTGGTCGTTCGTGGTGCTGGCCTTCTTCGGCGGCGCCGGCCTCATCATCTACGGCGCCTGCTGGCTGCTGGTGCCGGAGGACGACCACGACGAGGCGAAGCTGCGCCTCGACGACCGCAGCCGCACCGTCGCTCTGGTGCTCGTCGGCACCCTCGCCTTCCTGGCGCTGCTCGGCGACTCGTGGGGCGGCTGGGGCTTCCCGTGGCCGCTGGCCATCATCGGCCTGATCGTCTTCGTCGTCGTGAGTGCACGCAGTCCGCGTCCGTCCGGACCGCCCCCGCCCAACCCGTACCGCGCGGCCCCGCCCACCTACCCGCCGACGTACGCCGCCGCCGTGCAGCGCGAGCGCAGCAACCCGCGCAAGCGCGGACCGATCCTGTTCTGGTACACCATGGCGCTGGTCGCCCTCGGCATCAGCACCCTCGCCATCGCCGACGCCGCGGGCGCCGACATCACCGCCTCGGCGTACCCGGCCGTCACGCTCGCCGTGATCGGCGTGATGCTGACCGTCAGCGCCTTCTACGGACGGGGCGGCGGCCTCATCGTCGCCGGCCTGGTCGCTGCGGTCGCCACCGCAGGCGCGACGGTCACCGACGACTGGGACGTCGGCCAGATCGACCAGCACCCCCTGAGCGCCTCGTCGCTCGACTCCCGCTACGACCTGACCGCCGGTGAGATCAAGCTCGACCTCACCGACATCGAGGACATCGAGGCGCTCGACGGCCGCACGCTCGAGCTGGACGTCAGGTTCGGCCACATCGACGTGCTGCTGCCCACCGGGCTCGACGTACGCGTCGAGGCGAACCTCGAGGGGGATGGCCAGACGGAGCTCTTCGGCAACAGCCGCAGCGACTCCTCCACGGAGACCTACATCGGCACCCCGGGCGGACCCGTCCTGACCATCGAGGCCGAGGTCGTCTTCGGCGAGATCGAGATCGACAGCGTTGAGAGGACGAACTGATGAGCGACACCACCTTCCCCCTGCAGCAGCAACACCCGGCCGAGCCGGCGCCCGAGAGCGGACGGCACCCCGTCAACATCGGTCATCTGGTGATGGGCGTGGCCTTCATCGGCCTCACGCTCGTCTGGGCACTGGTCGCCTCCGACACCGTCGAGGGCTCCGACATCCGCTGGCTGATGCCGATCCCGTGGGTGGCCGCCGGCATCGCGGGCGTGCTCGCCACCGTGCTGACCAACCGCAGCCGGTGGGGCCAGAACCAGACCGGCTGGGTCACCAGCGAAGCCGACGACCACCGAGACCACCGAGACCACCGAGACCACCCCCGAGGAGAACCGATGACCACCCAGACCCCGTCCCCGACGTACAAGAAGCTGACCCGCACCACCGACGAGAAGATGATCGGCGGCGTCTGCTCGGGCGTGGCCGACTACTTCGGCATCGACGTGACCTTGGTCCGCGTGCTCACCGTGCTCGGCGCGGTCTTCGGGCTCGGCAGCCTGCTGGTCGCGTACGTCGTCGCCTGGATCCTGGTGCCGCAGCGCTGATCGGTCGCCTGGGCTACTTGCTGGCCCAGGCGCCGTTCATCGCACCGCGACTGGCGTCGTGCACCTCCGGCCACTGCCCGCCCGGCAGGCCGTTGGTGCCGTACGCCGCGTCGAGCCCGTCCCAGTCGCCGCCGGAGTCGATCTCCAGCTCGGCGACGTAGGTGCCGTAGTCGGTGAGGATGGTGCTGGCGTTGCTGAGCACCTTGCCGATCAGCTTGAGTGCCGGGCCCGCCTCGAAGGTCGGCGCGTTGCCCAGGTCGCCGAGGTCGCCGGCCACGTTGAGGAAGTCGGAGGTGGCCTGGGCCAGGTTGTTGATCTGGGCCAGCCACTGCTTGACCAGCCGCTCGCTGCACTTGTCCATGAGGTCGGCGCCGGTGATCAGCTGCCGGCCCAGGCCTGTGACCGCCGCCGTCTGCTGGGTGTTGACCTCCATGAAGGCGAAGAAGGCACGGCCGTCCCAGCTTCCCCGCAGGATGCTCGCGGTGGAGCTGAGGTCGTTGGTGTGCACCCCGAGGGTCCGGGCGGCGTCGCGGTAGTCGCTGGAGATCTCCGACATCTGCAGCGGGTCGCCGATCATGCCGCCGATCGCCTCGCGGATGCCGCCGACGGTGTTGTCCCACTTCTCCGAGATCTCGTTGCACGCGGCCTCGAACTTCTCCTCCAGCTCGTTGCCGGTCAGGCCGCCGATGACGCCTCCGGCGATAGTGCCCAGCGGCCCGAACAGCGACCCGGCTGCCGCCCCACCGAGTACGCCGGCCTCGGTGAGGTGGTCGTTGACGAAGCTGGCCATCTTCTCCAGGAACTCGCCGATCGCGTCGGACAGCGCCTCGAGCTCGTCGTTGACCTGGGTGAGGAAGACCTCCGGGTCCTTGGTCTCGGTGGCCATCAGTCCATCACCCTCTGGTAGTCGACGAAGTTCTCACCGGTCGTGGTGTCGGTGTTCGAGAAGTCGTTGGCGACCTCGACCAGTCCGTTGCCGACCAGGCCGGTGATCACATGGCCGTCCCAGGCGGCGTCGCAAGCCTTGCGGTTGAACGCGGCGTGCAGGCGACCGACCGTGTAGAGCGTGTCGGCGAAGCCGAAGATCCCCGGCAGGCCCCAGCCGGTCTCGCACTTCTTGCGGACCTCGACCAGGTCGCCCGAGAGCTCGTCCCAATCCTTCGCGGCGTTGACGAGGTCCTGCGCCTGCACCGAGAACCCTCCGCTGGGTGCCTGTGGCTCTCCGGCACCGGCCGGCAGCTGCGGCTCCACCCACCGCCCGTCGCGGCCGTCGGACGGCTCGAAGTCAGGAAGCACGGGTCTCTCCCTCCTCGTAGGCGGCGTCGAAGGCTTCCTTCAGCGCGAACCGCAGCAGCTGCGGGATGGTCGTGCGCAGCCACGCTGCGTCGATGTCGATCTCGGCCAGGCCGTTGGTGCGGCGGATGCCGACGGTCAGCTCGCCGTCGCGGGAGGCACCGGAGAAGACGCGGTCGCGGCCGGCCACCTCGAGGGTGCGCGGCCGCGGCGTGACCGGCCCCTGCGGCCGGGTGATCGCGAGCGGCTTGGCGATCGTCGGTGCGACGATGCGCCTGCGGCCAGCGAGGAGGTCCTCTCCACGGCGTACGGCGGCCTGCTCGATGGGCCCGCGTTGGTGGGCGTTGGTCACGAGACGGGTGAGCTCGGCACTGGCGTAGGCCCCCTTGAGTGCGCGCACCATGACCGGCACCTCACGCAGCTCGTCGTCGAGGCGGCTCACCCTCACGTCGGTCACCCATCCGGTGGCGTCGATGCGGAGCGCGATCGCTCCGTGGATCTCGGCCCCCCAGGTCTCGTGCTGGACGACGTACCTGGCGTCGCCGTAACGCTTGCGCAAGTAGTCGAGACGCTGTCGACCAGTGGGCGTCAGCTGGGTCTGCTGGGACATCGGCAACTCCTTCTGGAGAACGTGTGCCGGCCTCCTCCCCTGGCCCACACCGAACAAACCGGGATCTGCGCGCGGATCGCGGTTTATTCGGGACGCAACCTGGGAACCGCGACGTGTGGTTCACGATGAGGTCATGGACCTGCCGAGCTTCCAGACCCTGACGTCCCTCCCGGTGGCCGACCACCCCGAGTTGCTGGCTGCGCCGGTCATCGCCGCGCTGGGCTCGTGGTCGCCGAGCGATCAGGTGGCAGTGGTCGAGATCGACCCCGAGCTCGCGGACACCGCGGCGATGAGCGAGGCGTACGACGTGCCGATGTCCGCCAGTGCCAACTGCGTGATCGTGGCCGGGCGCCGCGACGGGGTGGAGCGGATCGCGGCCTGCGTGGTGCGGGCCGACACCCGCGCCGACGTCAACAACCGGGTCAAGCGGCTCCTCGACGTGCGCAAGGCTTCGTTCCTGTCGATGGACCGAGCCGTCGAGGAGTCCGCCATGGAGTACGGCGGCATCACGCCCGTCGGCCTGCCCACCGAGTGGCGGCTCCTGGTCGACGCCCGGGTGGCCGACATCGACGTGGCGATCATCGGCTCCGGCGTCCGCCGGTCGAAGCTGCTGCTGCCCGGGCGGCTGCTCGCCGAACTACCGGGAGCCGAGGTCGTGGACGACCTGGCCACCTGAGAAGAGGATGGCCCCATGCCCCGCGACGAGAGCGAAGAAGAGCAGGCGGACCGCAAGTTCGCCGACATCCTCCAGGAGCTCCGCGTCATGCAGACCGGCGTGCAGCTCACGGCCGGCTTCCTGCTGACCCTGCCGTTCCAGGAGCGGTTCGAGGACCTCGACGACGTCCAGCGCACGACGTACCTGGTCCTGGTCGTGCTCGCAGGAGTGACCACAGCGGTGGTGCTGACCCCGGTGGCGGTGCACCGTCGCCTGTCGGGGCGTCACGTGAAGGACCGCGTCGTGGAAGCTGCGCACCTGATGGCCCGGGTGGCACTCGCGTGCGTGGCGCTGCTGGTGGTCGGCGTGATCTGGTTCATCTTCGACCTCGTGGTCTCCGCGGCGCCGCCGTCGGCGTCGCCGCGGTGCTGGCGCTGTTCGCCCTGGTGCTGCTCGTCGCCTACCCCCTCCGCATCCACGTCGACGCCTGAAGGCCGAGGGCTAATTCGGTCGCTTCGAGGGCTTCGACTTTCGTAGAGTCGGCTCAGTGCAGCGACTCCCCCACGACCACCCCGGGATCGCTGACCACCGTTCACCTGGACGGTTCCTCTGGTGGCTCGCCAAGCAGCAGTGGCGCACCCTCGCCTGCGGGATGGCTTTCGGCATCATCTGGATGAGCAGCCAGGCGGTGATGCCCTTCGTGATCGGCCGCGCCATCGACCAGGGCGTCTCCGACAAGGACGGCGGGCAGCTGGTCTTCTACGCCGGCCTGATGCTCGCGATCGGTTTGGTCCAGGCGGCCACCGGCATCATGCGGCACCGGTTCGCGGTGACGAACTGGCTGATCGCGGCGTACCGCACCGTGCAGCTGGTCGGGCGACAGACCGTGGAGCTCGGCGGCACCCTCGCCCGCAAGGTCTCGACCGGCGAGGTGGTCACGATCGGCACCAGCGACATCTCCCATCTCGGCCAGGTGATGGACGTGTCGGCTCGCTTCGCGGGCGCGATCGTCTCGTTCCTGCTGGTGGCGGTGATCCTGCTGCAGACCTCGGTGACGCTCGGCCTGATCGTGCTGCTCGGCGTGCCTGCCCTGATGCTGCTCGTCGGCCCGCTGCTGGCGCCTCTGCAGCGACGCAGCGACCGTCAGCGCGCCCTGATGGGCGACCTCTCCAACACGGCGAGCGACATCGTCGGCGGCCTGCGCGTGCTGCGCGGCATCGGCGGCGAGGACGTCTTCCACGAGCGCTACCGCCGCGAGTCACAGGCCACCCGCCGGGCCGGCGTAGAGGTGGCCAAGCTGCAGTCGGTGCTCGACGCGCTCCAGGTGTTCCTGCCGGGCGTCTTCGTGGTCGTGATCGTGTGGCTGGGGGCGCGCTCGGCGGTCGCCGGCGACATCACGGCCGGTGAGCTGGTGGCCTTCTACGGCTACTCGGCGTTCCTGATGATCCCGCTGCGGACGGCCACCGAGTACGCCAACAAGCTGATCCGCGGCCGGGTCTCGGCCAAGCGGGTGTGCCGGGTGCTGGCGCTCGACGCCGACTGGACGGACCCCGAGCAGCCGGCCGACCCGCCGCCGCCGATGTCGGAGCTGGTCGACCACCGCACCGGGCTGCGGATCCGGCCCGGCACGATCACCGCCATCGTGAGCGAGCAGCCCGACGAGTCGGCCGCGCTGGCCGACCGGTTGGGCATGTGCGCCGCCGAGCCCGACGACGACGTCACCCTGGGTGGAGTGCCGCTCTCGGCCCTGACCCGCGAGGAGGTACGCCGGCGGATCGTCGTCTCCGACACCGGGGCGTCGCTCTTCTCCGGCCGCCTGGTCGACAGCCTCGACGTCACCGGCCGGGGTGGCAGCGACGTGCTCGAGAAAGCTCTCGACACCGCGTCGGCCGACGACATCCTCGATCCGCTGCCCGACGGCATGGAGTCGATCGTGGCCGAGCGTGGCCGCACCTTCTCCGGTGGCCAGCGGCAACGGCTGGTGCTCGTGCGGGCCCTGACGAGTGACCCCGAGATCCTGGTGCTGGTCGAACCGACCTCCGCCGTCGACGCCCACACCGAGGCGCGGATCGCCGCACGCCTGCGCAACCACCGCGCCGGGCGCACCACGGTCGTGACCTCGACCAGCCCGCTGATGCTCGACGCGGTCGACGAGGTGGCGCTGCTGCGTGAGGGAAGGATCGTCGCGACCGGCACCCATGCCGAGCTGGTGGCCTCGTCGCCGGAGTACCGCTACGTCGTGACCCGGGAGGTGGAAGTGGGATGACCGACACCAGCCTGCCCGTCGCCGGCGGTCCCGCCCTGCGCTCCTACGTACGCCGGCTCGCGAAGCGCCACCCGCGGATGCTGTGGGGCGCGGTCGCGCTGCACGGCCTGGCCGCGGTGGCCGCGCTCGCCGCTCCGCGCCTGCTCGGCGACCTCGTCGAGTCGGTGGAGACCGGCACCACCACCGGCTACGTCGACCGGCTGATCCTGGTGCTGGCCGGCTTCCTGCTGCTGCAGACGGTGCTCACCCGCTACGCCCGCTACCTCAGCCAGGTGCTGGGCGAGCTCGTGCTCGCCGAGCTGCGCGAGGACTTCGTCGGCAACGCCCTCGCGCTGCCTGTCGGTGTCGTGGAGTCCGCCGGCTCCGGCGACCTGCTGACCCGCACCAACCGCGACGTCGAGCAGCTCGGTTGGTCGGTGCGCTGGGCCCTGCCCGAGTGGGCGATCGCCGTGGTCACCGCGATCCTCACGTTCGCCGCGGCGCTGAGCGTCGGCTGGTGGGTCGCGCTGCCATGTCTGCTCGGAGTGCCCCCGCTGGTGATCGGCCTGCGCTGGTACCTCGCCCGCGCCAAGGCCGGCTACCTGCGCGAGAGCGCGTCGTACTCGCAGATCAACGCGACGCTCACCGAGACCGTCGAAGGCGCTCGCACCGTGGAGGCGCTGGGCCTCGGGCAGGAGCGGCTCGAGGCGATCGACCGCGACATCAAGGGGTCCTACGACGCGGAGCGCTACACGCTCTACCTGCGCACGGTCTTCTTCCCGAGCATGGAGATCAGCTACCTGATCCCGACCGTGTGCACGCTGCTGTTCGGCGGCTACCTCTACACCCAGGGACAGGTCTCGCTCGGCGACGTCACCGCGGCGACGCTCTACGTGCAGATGCTGATCGACCCGGTGGACCGGATCATCTCGATCCTCGACGAGCTGCAGATGGGTGCGGCTTCGTTGGCGCGACTGCTCGGGGTCGCCGAGGTGCCCGACGACCGTGAGGTCACCGGCGCCCAGCCGCTCAACGAGAAGCTCGAGGCCGAGGACGTGCGGTTCTCGTACGTCGACGGCCGCGACGTGCTGCACGGTGTGGATCTCGATGTCGGGGTCGGCGAGCGGATCGCCATGGTCGGGCCGTCCGGTGCAGGCAAGTCCACGCTCGGCCGGCTGCTCGCAGGCATCCACCCGCCGCGCACCGGCGCGGTCACCGTCGGCGGCGTAGGGCTCGTGGAGCTGCCGCTCGGCGACCTGCGTGGCCACGTCGCTCTGGTCACCCAGGAGCACCACGTCTTCGTCGGCACGATCCGCGAGAACCTCGCCCTGGCCGCCCCACCGGGCGCCGACGAGTCCGAGATCCGCTCCGCACTCGAGGCGGTCGACGCGCTCGACTGGGTCGACTCCCTGCCCGACGGGCTCGACACCGTGGTCGGCTCGGGCGGCCGCTCGGTGACCGCCGCTCAGGCTCAGCAGATCGCGCTGGCTCGGCTGGTGCTCGCCGACCCGCACACGCTGGTGCTCGACGAGGCGACCTCGCTCATCGACCCGCGGGCGGCTCGGCACCTGGAGCGGTCACTGGCCGCGGTGCTCCACGGCCGCACGGTGATCGCCATCGCCCACCGCCTCTTCTCCGCCCACGACGCCGACCGGGTCGCGGTGGTCGAGGACGGCGTGATCTCGGAGTTCGGCTCCCACGACGAGCTGGTCGCTGCTGGGGGGTCCTACGCGAAGTTGTGGGACAGCTGGAACGGGCGGCACTAGGTCTCGATACGCGCCCAACGAGTTCGTTGGTCGAGTAGGCCGAGCCGCTAGGCAAGGCCGCGAGACCTCAGTGTTCGAGCCCCGTGATGCGTACGCCGGAGTGAGCCTTGTACTTGCGGTTGATCGAGATCAGCACGGCGGTGAACGGCTCGAGCTGACGGGCGAGCCGCAGCTTGCCGGCGTCGACACCGACCCGGCCGGTGACGGAGGCGGCGAGCTCCATCGCGACCTCCTTGGCCTCGACCACGTCCCCGACCACGAGCACGTCCTCGTCGAGGTAGTCGTCGTCGCCCCACAGGCCGACGGCCGAGACGTTGTGGAAGGCCCCGACGACGGTGGCATCCGGGGCGATCCGCTGGGCCGACTCGGCGGCCGAGCCCTCGCCGCCATCGATGATCTGGCCGTGCGCGCCGCGCTTGTCGAAGGCGAGCGGGTTGACGCAGGAGATGACGATCTTGCCGGCGAGCGGGAGGGTCGCCACGAGCTCGTCGTGGCCGTCGTACGGCACCGCGAGCAGGACCACGTCGGCTTCTGCGCACGCGTCGGCGTTGGCTGCCCCGGTCACCGCTCCCGCACCGGAGACGCCGGCCAGGCGCGCGGCGACCTCGTCCGCCACCGACACGGCCTTCTCGGCCGCTCGCGAGCCCAGCACGACGGAGTGTCCGTGCTTGGCGAAGCGGTAGCCGAGGCCTTTGCCCTGGGGTCCGGTGCCACCCATCACGGCAATCCGGTACGTCGTCACGATCAGCTCCTCGTTTGGCTCTACGGCACGGGTCAGCGATGATCGCAGAGGTGGGCGATGTGCCTCGGACCGCACCCACGGGTTGATATCTTCAAGGCCGGCAACGACGTAGGTGATGGGGCAGTGGGGCGAGAGATCCGGGGCGACATCCAAGGGCTGCGTGCCCTCGCCGTCCTGACGGTGATTGCAGGGCACGCCGGCCTGACGTTCCTGCCTGGAGGCTTCGTCGGGGTCGACGTCTTCTTCGTGATCTCCGGCTACCTGATCTCCGGCCTGCTCTTCCGCGAGGTGCTCGGCAACGGGCGGTTCTCGCTGACCACCTTCTACGCCCGACGAGCCCGCCGGATCCTGCCCGCGGCCACCCTCGTGACGGTGGTGACCGTCGTCGCCTCCCTGTTCGTGCTCAGCCTGATCGACGCGCGCCAAGTCGTGATCGACGCAGTGTGGTCGGCGGTGTTCGCGGCCAACTTCAACTTCGCCCAGCAGGACATCTCCTACTTCTCGCAGGGCAGCGGCGTCTCGCCGCTCCAGCACTACTGGTCGCTCGCGGTCGAGGAGCAGTTCTACGTCGTCTGGCCGCTGCTCCTGCTGCTCTGCCTCGGCCTGGTGAAGCTCGCCCGGCGCGGCCGCCCCGACCAGCGCCGACTGCCCCGGCGCGCCGTCTTCGCGATGCTGCTCGTCGTCACCGCCGCGTCGTTCACCTGGTCGGTCGTGCAGACCGCGAACGAGCCGGCGGCGGCGTACTTCTCGACGCTGACGCGGGCCTGGGAGCTCGGCCTCGGCGCGATGGTGGCTCTCGCCTCCCCGGCTCTGCTCAAGCGGATCGGCCGCAAGGGCGGCTCGGTGCTGGCCGTGCTGGGGCTCGGCGCCATCGTGGCCGCGTGCATCGGCTTCACGTCGGAGACGCCTTTCCCCGGGTACGCCGCGGCGCTGCCCGTCGTGGGCACGGCGCTGCTCCTCCTGGCCGGTGCCGGCTCGTCCGCACCGGTGACCTGGCCGCTGCTCGACAACCCGGTCATGCGCACGGTCGGCGACTGGTCCTACTCGCTCTACCTCTGGCACTGGCCCGCGCTGATCCTCACCGAGCGCGCGCTGGCCCGGGCGCTGACGCCGATCGAGACGACGGCGGCGATCGCGGCGACGTTCGCACTGTCGTTCGTCACCTACCGCTACGTCGAGACGCCGTTCCGCACCGGGCGGCCGGCCAAGGCGCTGCGGGTGCCGCGGGCCCTGGTGCTCTACCCCGCCACGATGACCCTGGTCGTGCTGACCTGTGCGGCAGCCTGGGGGTGGACCGGCTACCAGGGTGGCGAGCACGGCGACAACCCCGCGATCACCGTCGCGGCCTCCTCGACCGACGACGGCGACGAGGTCGAGGACGAGGACCATCACGCCAGCGCTGTTGACCTGGTGCGCGCCTCGGTCGATGCCGCCCTCAGGAACCAGGCCGTGCCGAGCGACCTCACGCCCAACCTGCTCGACATCCGCGAGAGCATCGCCGACGTCGGCGACTGCGACTACGAGCAGGACGTCCGGTTGCTCTGCCCCCGCGGTGACGAGGACGCCTCCCGCACGGTCGTCGTGATCGGCGACTCCCACGCCCGCGCCTGGATCCCGGCGTTCGACGTGATCGGCGAGGCGTCGGGGTGGCGGGCCTACTACCTGGTCAAGCCCCAGTGCACGGCCGCCCACGTCACGGTCGCACCGCTCGACGACAACCGGCAGTTCGTCGAGTGCGACGCCTTCCAGGACTGGGTGGTCGACCAGGTCGACACCCTCCAGCCCGACCTCGTGGTGATCGCATCGTCGCCGCCCGTCAACGGGGTCTACGACGGCGACCAGCGCTACGAGGACATCGACACCGTGGCCGACCTGCTGGCAACCGGCTACGAGGACCTGTTCCGCGAGATCAGCAGCTCGGCCGAGCGGGTGGTGCTCCTGCGCGACGTACCCAAGCGCGCGGACGACCCCGGCACCTGCCTGAGCCAGGGCGACTCCTCGCTGCGCGAGTGCATGTTCGTCCCCGAGGAGCGCTCGAGGATCCTGGCCGACGTGGCGGTCGATGCCGCTCGGGCGACCGGCACCGAGGTCGTCGACCCGACCCCGTGGATCTGCTTCCAGGACGACTGTCCGGTCGTGGTCGGCGGCACGCTCGCCTACCGCGACACCGACCACCTCACCACCGAGTACGCCGCCAGCCTTGCGGACCCGCTCGGCACCGCGCTCGACATGTTCTAGCGGGGATGTTCTAGCCCGCGATCACGCGCGCGAGCTCCTCGCCGGCGTCCTCCTGCAGGAAGTGGCCGGCTCCTTGGATCGTCGTGTGGGGCTGGCCCTGCGCGCCGGGTACCCGCTCCTGGAACACCGTCTCCCAGCCGCGCGTCGCCGGGTCACCGTCGGAGTAGCAGGTCACGAACGGCCGCTCCCACGCCTCCAGCGCGCGCATCGTCCGTCGGCCGATCCGGGCGCCGGGATCGTTGCGCGTCAGCGGCAGCAGTGCCGTCATCTGGCGCAGGCCTGCGGTGTAGCTCGGGTCCGGGAACGGCGCGTCGTACGCCGCCAGCACCTCGGGTGCGAGCGGGTGCGTCGTGGCCGCGCCGACGAAGTCGCTCGCGCGCAACTGGGGCGCGCGCTGGGTGTAGAGCAGGTAGTCGAGCAACCCCTCCTCGATCACCACCCGGGACTCGCCCTGGCCGTGCACCGCCCACTCGACCTTGTCGGCCAGCCCGGGATCTGCGGTGTGCAGGATCGTGTTGGCCGCCACCACCCGCGCGAACCTGTCGGGGTCCGCCGCCAGCACGCTGAACCCGATCGGCCCGCCCCAGTCCTGGGCGACGAGCGTGACCTCTCTCAGGTCCAGCCCCGTGACCAGGCTGTGCACCCACTCGATGTGACGGGCGAACGTGTAGTCGGTGGGGTCGGTCGGCTTGTCCGACCGCCCGAACCCGATGTTGTCCGGCGCGATCACCCTGATCCCCTGCTCGACGAGCACCGGCACCACCTTGCGGTAGAGGTACGACCACGTCGGCTGCCCGTGCAACAGCAACGCCACCGGCCCATCAGCCGGCCCCCCGTCGACATAGTGCATCCGGATCGGCTCGAGACCGTCGGCCACGACCTGGGCGTAGTGCGGCTCGAACGGGTAGCCAGGCAGTTCGGCGAAGCACTCGTCGGGCGTGCGCAGGACCTTCACGCGTCGCAACCTAACGGGCGCCGAGGTGGTCCGCGTCCCATGTCACGCCACGGCGGGCTCGCGCCTGACGCGAACTGTCGGAGCCCACGCCTAGGGTGAGGAACGTGAGTCGACGATGAGCAAGATGGACGGACTGCGGGCGATGCGCGAGGCCCGCTACGCACAAGCACAGAAGCAGGGCGCCACGGCAGGTGCGAGGCCGACGGTGGCCAGGAAGGCAACGGCGCCGAAGCCGACGCCGGCCGAGCCCGCGGCCCAGCCGAAAGCCGAGCCCGAAGCGGCCGAGGCACTCTGCGGCCACCGCAACATGAGCGGGCGCACCTGCACCCGCGAGCAGGGGCACGCCGCGAAGAGCCACCGCTACTCCTGAGCCCGCCCGGTCGACGGCATATCTCACACCCCCTTGCCATCGTGACAGTGAAGTTGTCACAGTGGGGGCCGACCACCCGCGACCGACCCCAGGGGACCCCATGAAGCTCTCGATGCCGCTCATCTACGCCGGCAACCCGCGCGAGACCGCCGACCAGGTGGCCGGCCTGGAGAAGGCGGGCCTGGACACGATCTGGGTGGCCGAGCCGTACGGTTTCGACGCTCCGACGCTGATGGGCTACCTGGCCGCGAAGACCGAGACCGTCGAGATCGGCGCCGCGATCCTCAACGTCTACTCCCGCACGCCGGGCGCCCTGCTGCAGACCGCCGCGGGCCTCGACAACGTCTCAGGCGGCCGCGCCGTGATCGGCCTGGGTGCCTCGGGTCCGCAGGTCATCGAGGGCTTCCACGGCATCGCCTACGACAAGCCCATCGGCCGCACCCGCGAGATCATCGAGATCATCAGGATGGGCCTGCGCCGCGAGCCCCTCGTGAGCGACGGCATCTTCAAGCTGCCCCTCCCGGAGGGCCAGGGCCTCGGGCTCGGCAAGCCGCTGAAGCTGCTCAACAAGCCGGAGCGCCCCGCCGTACCCCTCTGGGTCGCGGCCCTCGGCGACAAGAACGTCGAGATGACCGCCGAGGTGGCCGATGGCTGGCTGCCGTGGCTGTTCCACCCCGAGAAGGCCCAGGAGGTCTGGGGTGAGGCACTCGCGAAGGGCAGCGCGAAGCGCTCACCCGACCTGGCCCCGCTCGAGGTCAACGCCGGCGGCATGCTCGCCATCGGCGAGGACGTCAAGGGGATGCTCGACTTCATGCGCCCCATCTATGCGCTGTACGTCGGCGGCATGGGTGCCCGCGGCAAGAACTTCTACAACGACCTCGCCTGCCAGTACGGCTACGAGAAGGAGGCCAAGGAGATCCAGGACCTCTACCTCGACGGCAAGAAGAAGGACGCCGAGGCTCTCGTGCCGCTGGAGTGGCTGGAGGCCGGCAACCTGGTCGGCCCCGAGAGCTACGTGAAGGAGCGGATCGAGGCGTTCCGCGAGGCCGGCATCACCAACCTCTCGGTGACCCCGGCCAGCGACGACCCGGCCGCGACCATCGCGCAGGTCAAGGAATGGGTGAGCTGACCGTCAGCGGGCCAACGACCTGGTGATCACGTCGTTGGCGGCCCGCTGGAAGCCGGTCACCACTGCCTCGAGCGTGAGCTGACGCAGCTTCGCCATCGTCTTCTCGAGGCGCGCGGCGTCCTCGGGTGAGTGCGGCTCGCGCCGGAACGGCTCGAGCACCTGGGAGCGGAGGATGTCGGTCAGCTCCTCGACCAGCGACCCCATGTGGCGCCGGATCGACTCGCCCGCGGCCTCCATGCTGCCTTCGGGGATGTCCACGTCGAGCAGGCCGACGCCGACCTGGAGGTTGGGCATCGCGACGTAGTCGTCACCGCTGCGCTCGAGCGCACCCACCATCACCAGCAGCCGGATGTCGTCGTCGGTCAGCGGGCGCCCGGCCTTCTGCTCGAGCTGCTTCCGGGTCAGCTGCTCCGGCGGCTTGGGCGTCCAGGAGGTCAGCATCGCGCGCTGCAACGCCAGCTCCTCGACGGTCGCCGCGGCGGGCAGGCTGCCGAGGAAGCCCTCGATGGCCTGCAGCGTGAAGCCATGGTCCTGCAGCGCGCGCACCAGCTCGAGCCGGGCGCGGTGGGCGTCGTCGTAGAAGGCCACCCGGCCCTGCCGGATGGGCGCAGGGATCAGGCCGAGGCTGGCGTAGTAGCGGGTGGTGCGCACCGTCAGCCCCACCGCCGAGGAGAGCTCGTCGATGGTCAGCAGGGCGGTCATGACTGTCACAGTAGGGCTGTCACTCTCCCGTCGCAAAGATCCCGGAGAGGCTCTTGCATTGTGACAGTAACGCTGTCACAGTTGCGCTGAACCGACCGAACCGGAGGAGCAGACCTATGCCCGACAGACCCTCGATCTACGAGCAGGAGCACGAGGACTTCCGCAACACCGTGCGCGCGTTCATGGAGAAGGAGGTCGTCCCGTTCCACGACCAGTGGGAGAAGGACGGGCAGGTCAGCCGCGACGTCTGGCTGCGGGCCGGCGAGCAGGGGCTGCTCTGCTTCGACGTCGAGGAGCAGTACGGCGGCGCCGGGATCAACGACTTCCGCTACAACGCGATCATCTCCGAGGAGATCAGCAAGGTCGGTGCGAGCGGGGTCGGCTTCCCGGTGCACACCGACATCATCGTCCCCTACATCAGCCAGCTCGGCACCGACGAGCAGAAGCAGCGCTGGCTGCCGGGCCTGGTCAGCGGCGAGCTGATCTCCGCGATCGCGATGACCGAGCCCGGCGCGGGCAGCGACCTCCAGGGCATCCGCACCACCGCGATCGACAAGGGCGACCACTACGTCGTCAACGGCTCCAAGACCTTCATCAGCAACGGCATCATGTCCGACCTGGTGATCGTGGTGGCCCGCACCGATCCCGACGCCGGCCACCAGGGCATCAGCCTGCTGGTCGTCGAGGCGGGGATGGAGGGCTTCGAGCGGGGGCGCAACCTCGACAAGATGGGCCTCAAGGCCCAGGACACCTCCGAGCTGTTCTTCGACAACGTCGCGGTGCCCAAGGAGAACCTCCTCGGCGAGGAGGGCTCGGGCTTCATCTCGCTGATGATGAACCTCCCGCAGGAGCGGATCTCGATCGCCGCGATCGCCGTCGCCGCCTGTGAGCACGTGCTCGAGCTGTGCCTGAGCTACGCCAAGGAGCGCGAGGCCTTCGGCAAGCCGATCGGCAAGTTCCAGCACAACCGGTTCCTGCTGGCGGAGATGGCCACCGAGGTCCACATCGCCCGCGTCTTCGTCAACGACTGCATCCTGAAGCTCAACGCCGGCGAGGTGGACACCGCGCTCGCGTCGATGGCGAAGTGGTGGACCACCGAGCTGCAGAAGAAGCTGGTCGACCAGGGCGTGCAGCTGCACGGCGGCTACGGCTACATGATGGAGTACCCCATCGCCAAGGCCTACGTCGACAGCCGGATCCAGACCATCTACGGCGGCACGACCGAGATCCAGAAGGAGATCATCGGCCGCACCCTCGGCATCTGACCCCATCTCGACCGCTCGACGAGGAGACCCCATGACCGACGTACTCACCAAGCGTGCCGAGATCGAGGAGCAGGTCGCCGGCCGCACGCTGGCCGACGCCCTGGCCGACACCGTCGAGAAGTACGCCGACCAGCCGGCGTACTCCGACAAGCACGACGTGCCCGAGGGCGAGTCCTGGCGCACGCTGACCTGGTCGGAGACCCGCGAGCTCGGGCTCGACGTCGCTGCCGGCCTGATGGAGCTCGGCGTGAAGGCCGGCGACCACGTGGCGATCATGGCCAGCAACCGGGTCGAGCACGTCCTCGCCGACATCGGCGTCGTGCACGCGGCCGCGACCCCGATGTCGATCTACAACACGCTGTCGGTCGAGCAGGTGTCGTTCATCGCCGCCCAGTCGGCGCCGACGGTCGCGATCCTCGAGAACGCCGACCACCTGGCCCGCTGGACCACGGCGATCGAGGCGTCGGCGAGCCTGCTCAAGATCGTCGTCATCAACGGCGACGACCTCCCCGCCGGAGACCGGTTCCTGAGCTGGGCGGACCTGCTGGCCGCCGGGGCGGCGTACCGCGCGGCCCACGGCGACGAGGTCGCGGCTCGCACCGCCGAGCTGAGCGCCGAGTCGCCGGCCACGATCCTCTACACGTCCGGCACCACCGGCAGTCCGAAGGGCGTGGTGCTCAGCCACCACAACGTGATGTACGAGGCCGTCAGCACCCTCGAGGGCGCCGGCCTCGACGGCCCGCAGCGCCAGGTGAGCTACCTGCCGTTCGCCCACATCGCCGAGCGCACGCTCGGCATCTACGTGCCCGAGATCATCGGCGGCCATGTGCACGTGATCGGCGACCCGGCGCAGCTGGTCGCCACGCTCGGCGAGGTGCACCCGACGTCGTTCTTCGGCGTGCCGCGGGTCTGGGAGAAGATCAAGACCGGCATCTCCGCCAAGCTCGCCGCCGACCCCGACCCGGCCAATGTCGAGATGGTCCAGAACGCCATGGCCGCCGGGCTCGCCTGGGTCGAGGCCCAGCAGGTCGGTGGCACCATGACGCCCGAGATCGAAGCGGCGTACCAGCAGGCCGACGAGGCGATCCTGGGCTTCCTCAAGCTGCTGCTCGGGCTCGACCAGGTCAAGTGGGCCGCGTCCGCGGCGGCCCCGATGCCGCTGGAGGTGGCGAAGTTCATGGCCGGCCTCGGCCTCAAGGTCTTCGACGTCTACGGCATGACCGAGACCTGCGGCGCGGTGACCGCCAACGGCCCGGGCAACTTCAAGCTCGGCACCGTCGGCCGGGCCACGCCCGGCATGGAGGTCACCCTCGGCGAGGACGGCGAGGTGCTGATCCGCGGTCCCGTGAACACCTCCGGCTACTACCAGGCCGAGGAGCAGACCAGGGAGCTGATCGACGAGGACGGGTGGGTGCACACCGGCGACATCGGCACCATGGACGACGACGGCTTCGTCTCGATCGTGGACCGCAAGAAGGAGCTGATCATCACCTCCTCCGGCAAGAACATCGCCCCGTCCAACATCGAGAACTACCTCAAGGAGTCGCCGATCATCGGCCACGCCATGGCCATCGGCGACGCCAAGCCGTACGTCGTCGCGGTGATGACCCTCGACGCCGAGATCGCGCCCCTGGTCGCCCAGCAGCTGGGGCTGGAGTTCCAGGATCTGGCCGACCTCGCGCAGAAGCCGGAGATCCTCGCGATGGCGCAGGCCGCGGTGGACGCCGCCAACGAGCGCCTCTCCCGACCCGAGCAGGTCAAGGCATTCGAGCTGCTCCCTGTCGAGTGGACGGCCGAGAGCGACGAGCTGACACCGACCCTCAAGCTGAAGCGCCGCGTGGTCAACCAGAAGTACGCCGACGTGCTGGACCGCCTCTACGGCTGACCCAACCTGCAACTCAAAGGTTGCGTCATCTCCCAACATGTGCAACTCTGTGATTGCACATCAACCACAGGAGAGGACCGCAGCCATGAGCAACAGCAACGCCGTCGATGAGCTGGACCGGATCGACCGGAGCATCGACATCGATGCCCCCGCGGACCGCGTCTGGGCCCTGATCTCCCAGCCTGGCTGGTGGATCAACTCCGGCACCATCCACGCCGACCCCGACATCGAACGCGTGGACGACCGCGTGGTGGTCGTGCACGATCCCGAGCACGGCGACTTCCGGATCCGCACGGTCGAGCTCACCGAGCCGACGTACGCCGCCTTCCGCTGGTTGGGTGACGAGGGCGAGAGCACCTTGGTCGAGTTCTGGATCGAGGACCGCGACGGCGGCGTCGTGCTCAAGGTGACCGAGAGCGGGTTCTCGACACTGAGCGACGACCGCGCCACCTGGCTGAAGGCCCGCGAGGGCAACGTCGAGGGCTGGGCCACCGAGCTCGCCGCCGCCCGCACGTACCTCACGTGAGCAACACCGAGACGGAGCTTCCGCCCGTGTTCGCCGCATTGGGTGACGAGACGCGCTGGCACCTGCTGGTGCGTCTCGGCGAGGGGCCGGCGTCGGCATCGGCGCTGGCCCGCGAGTTCCCGGTGTCGCGGCAGGCGATCGTGAAGCACATCGAGGTGTTGCGCGAAGCTGGTCTAGTCGAGTCCGAGCAGCGCGGACGCGAGGTGGTGCACCGCGCGCTCGGAGGCCGATTGAGCGACATCGCCCGCCGTCTGGAGCTGATCGGGCGCGGCTGGGACGCGCAGCTGGCCCGGATCAAGGAGCTGGCGGAAAAGCCCGACTGAAATTGATCTCTCAACCAACGATGAACTTTTGGCGGACACTCGGTCAGATAGGGGAAAACCCTGATGCGCACTGTCGGCGCCTACTGAAAGAGTTCCCCCATGCATCGTCAAATAGCCGGGAAACTCACCGGCCGAGTCACCAAATGGATCGTTCTCGTGGCAGCGATCGTGCTCATGGTCATCATGAGCGGGTTCAACGCCAAGCTGATCGACGTCCAGAACAACGAGGCGTCGTCCTGGCTACCCGAGTCCGCGGAGTCCACCAAGGTGGTCGAGGAGCTCACCGGCACGGTCGACCCCAACGACATCCCGACCTTGGTCGTCTACGAACGCGAGGGCGGGCTCACCCCCGCCGACCTCGCAGAGATCGACCAGCAGGCGGAGGAGATCGCGAAGCTCGAGGGCGTCGTCACCGAGAAGGGCGTGATCACCCCCAACGCCGCGAAGGCGCTGGCCGCCCAGGGAGCCCCCGTGCCCCAGCTGCTGTCCGACGACGGCGAGGTCGCCTACTCGGCCTTCACGTTCAACTTCGGCAAGGACGGCTGGAACGACATCCCGGACGCGGCCGAGAAGGTCGACGAGATCGTCAAGATCGACGGGGTCACCGTGCACCTCGCGGGCTACGGCGGCCAGGCCCGTGACGCTGCAGAGTCATTTGAAGGCATCGACTCCAATCTCATCCTGATCACGTTCTCCGTGGTGATCCTGATCCTGCTGTTCACCTACCGCAGCCCCCTGCTCTGGATCCTGCCCATCTTCAGCGCCGCGGTCGCCTACATGATCTCCGGCGGCGTGGTCTACCTGTTGGCCAAGTACGCCGACCTGACCGTCAACGGGCAGAGCCAAGCGATCCTCGGCATCCTGGTCATCGGCGCCGGCACCGACTACGCATTGCTGCTGATCGCGCGGTATCGAGAAGAGCTGCGCAACCACGACGACCGCCACGAGGCGATGGCCTTCGCCCTCCATCGCGCGGCACCCGCCATCCTGGCGAGTGCGGCCACGGTCGTCGTGGGCATGCTGTGCCTGGCCTTC
>CAWJRK010000021.1:0-62314 GCA_963845215.1 uncultured Actinomycetota bacterium | reverse complement strand
CCGGCTGCAGCTCACCGACCTGCTCACTCGCCACCCGGAGATCCACGAGATCGAGCTCGAGCCGCCGCTGGTGATCGCCGGCCTGCCGCGCACGGGCACCACTCACCTGCACAACCTGCTGGCTGCCGGGCCGACGTTCCGGGTGCTGCCCTACTGGGAGAGCATCGAGCCCGTCCCTCTCCTTTCCGAGATGGCGGTCGAGCCGGACCCGCGTCGGGCGCGCACCGAGATGGGGGTCGACTTCATGGGCGCTGCGATGCCCCACTTCGCCCTGATGCGCGAGATGACCACCGACCACGTGCACGAAGAGGGCGCTGCTCGCCAACGACTTCTCGTCGATGATCTTCGAGACGATCGGGCATGTGCCGGCCTGGCGCGACCGCTACGTTGCCCACGACCAGAGGCCCCACTACGAGCACCTACGCACGCAGCTCAAGGCGATGCAGTTCCTGCGCGGCGGCCGCCGGTGGCTCCTCAAGTCACCACAGCGCCTGGAGCAAGCCCCGGTGCTCGAGGTGTTCCCGGATCTCACCGTCGTCGTCACCCACCACGACCCGGTGCCGGTGGCGCTCTCGATGGTGATGATGATGTCTACACCGCACGGATGCACCGCTCGCCCGTCGACGTGCGGGAGATCGCCGTCTTCTGGGCTGATCGGCTGGAGGGGATGCTCGCGGCCCTGGTGCGCGACCGCGACGCGATCGCGGCGGAGCGCTCCGTCGACATCACCTTCGACGAGTTCATGGCCGACGACCTGGCCGCCACCCGGAGGATCTACGAGCTGGCGGGGAGCCGCTGACCACCGAGGCCGAGACCGCCATGGCCGACTACCTCGTCGGCCATCAGCGCGGCCGGCTGGGCAGGGTGGCCACCAGCTGCAGATGTTCGGTCTCGACGAGGCCGACCTCCGGCGGAGGTTCGCGCCGTACGTCGAGCGGTTCCTGGTTTGAGACCACTACGGCAGGTCCACGTACGCGCGTTCGATGATCGCGTCGAGGTCGAGACCCTTGGGCAGGGTGCCGAACGCGCCGCCCCAGTCACGGGCCAGGCGGGTGGCGCAGAAGGCGTCGGCCACTGCGGTCGGTGCGTGCTGCACCAGTAGCGAGCCCTGGAGCACCAGCGCCAGCTGCTCGACCAGCCGCCGTGCCCGCAACTCGACCTCGTCCATGTCGGAGAGCTCCTTCTTCACGGTGGCGATGGCGTCGTCGAGCCGGTGGTCGGCGCCGGCCGCGACCTCGACCTCGGTGAAGAACTGCTCGACCGACTCCGGCTCCCGGGCCATCGCTCGCAGCGCGTCAAGGGCAGCGACGTTGCCGGAGCCCTCCCAGATCGAGAGCAGGGGCATCTCCCGGTAGATCCGGGGCATGCCGGACTCCTCGACGTAGCCGTTGCCACCGAGGCACTCCATCGCCTCACCGGCGAGGGCGGGGCCGCGCTTGCAGACCCAGTACTTGCTGACGGCCAGCCCCATCCGGCGGAAGCTCGCCTCCTCGAGGTCGCCCGCGGTCGCGCGGTCGGTGGCCCCGGCGAGCCGCATCGCCACGGTCGTCGCCGCCTCCGACTCGACCACGAGGTCGGCGAGCACGTTGCGCATGAGCGGCTGGTCGACCAGGTGCCGGCCGAAGGCGCTGCGGTGGCGGGCGTGGTGGACGGCCAGCACCGTCGCGGTGCGCATCCCCACCGCGGTGCCGAGCGTGCAGTCGAGGCGGGTCATGTTGACCATCTCCACGATGGTGCGCACCCCGCGGCCCTCCTCGCCGACCAGCCACGCCGCGGCGCCGTCGTACTCGATCTCCGAGGAGGCGTTGGACTTGTTGCCGAGCTTGTCCTTGAGCCGCATCAGGTGCATCGCGTTGCGCGAGCCGTCGGGCAGCACCCGCGGCACCAGGAAGCACGACAGGCCGCCGGGCGCCTGCGCCAGCGCCAGGAACAGGTCGCTCATCGGCGCCGACGTGAACCACTTGTGACCGGTCAGCCGGTAGCTGCCGTCGGACTGCGGCACCGCCTGGGTGGTGTTGGTGCGGACGTCGGAGCCGCCCTGCTTCTCGGTCATCGACATGCCGGCGATCAGCCCCGACTTGGTGGTCGGCACCCGCAGGCCGGGGTCGTACGACGTGGAGGTGAGCAGCGGCTCGTAGGCTGCGGCCAGCTCGGGGTCGGCGCGCAACGCCGGCACCACGGCGTAGGTCATCGAGATCGGGCAGCCGTGGCCGGCGTCGACGTTCCAGACCATGAACTTCGCCGCGCGGGCCACGTGCGCGCCGGGTCGGTGGTCGGCCCAGGGCGCCGCGTGCAGCCCGTGGGAGACGGCGGCGTCCATCAGCGAGTGGTACGCCGGGATGTACTCCACCTCGTCGATCCGGTTGCCGTAGCGGTCATGGGTGGTCAGCACGGGCGGGTGCTTCTCGGCGATCCGGCCCCAGTCCTGGGCCTCTTGCGAGCCGGCCAGCCGCCCGAGCTCGTGGATCTCGTCGAGTGCCCACGAGGCGCCCTCACGCTCGACGGCGGCGAGCAGCGCGGCGTCCTGGGCGGTGTCGTGACCGACGAGCAGCGGGACCTGGTTGGTGACGTCATGAGTGGGCATGGGTTGCTCCTAGGGATCGGACGACGAAGGCGGAGAGCTCGGGGACGGTGCGGCGCGGAGGCGACCCCGGCGTGGAGGGGAACGACCAGGGCCTCGGCCATGGCGCCGACCACGGCGGCCGCCGAGACCTCGGGGTCCTGGGCCGGCAGCTCGCCGGCGTCGACCGCGTCGGCGATCACCTGGGCGAAGATGTCGCGGTAGGCGCGGCGGAAGACGAGGCGCTCCGCCTCCACCTGGGGGTCGACCGGCTCGGCGATCAGCGCGTAGGCCATCCGGGGCGACTTGAGGGCCCGGCGCGCGAAGGTCTCGACGGCGCGCGCGACCCGCTCGTCGATCGGCCCGGGCTTCGAGCCGGCCTCCGCGACCGCGTCGACCTCGCGCTGGGTGGCGGTGCGGAAGACCTCGGCGAAGAGCGCGCCCTTGTCGGGGAAATGACGGTAGACGCTGCCGGTGGCCACCCCGGCGCCGTCGGCGACCAGCGCGACCGAGCAGCCGGCGTAGCCCTTCTCGGCGATCAGCGCGTGCGCGGCCGCGACGATCCGCGCGCGGGTGGCGTCGAGCCGCTCCTGCACTGCCTGGGTCCGTCGGTACGCCATCGCCTACCCCTTGTGCGTCGACGGCCCGGCGTCGCCGAACGGCTCGGAGTCGCGCTCCCGGACGGCCTGCCGGAAGCCGACCTCGGCAGCGCGCTGCTGGAACGCGTAGCCCTCGGTGGTGTGGCGGGAGACGCCGTCGAAGACGGTCGAGACCATCGTGCTCGTCGCGACGCCCTGGTTGATCAGCGTGGAGTTGAGCGCGAGCTTGACCATCATCAGCTGGTTGAGCGGCATGGCCGCGATCCGCTGCACCAGGATCTCGGTGCGCTCGTCGAGCAGCTCGGGCGCCGGCGCCTCGATGGCCAGGCCCCACTCGGCCGCCTCGGTGCCGGAGAGGCAGTCGCCGGTCAGCAGCAGCCGCTTCGCCCGCTGGTCACCCAGCCGGTGCGCCCACATGCCGGCGGCGGGCACGCCCCACACCCGGGTCGGGGGATAGCCGATCTTGGCGTCGGCGGCGATCACGATCTGGTCGGCGTACAACGCGATGTCGGTGCCGCCGGCCACGCAGAACCCGTGGATCTTGGCGACCGTCGGCTTGTTGGCGTGCAGCAGGCTCGAGAAGCCCCGGTTGAAGCGGCTCATCATCGCGTAGTCGACCATCGGGTCCCAGGTGCGCGGCCGGGTCGTGGTTGGCCATCTGCACGGCCGGGTCCAGCACGCTGCCGCTCGAGTCGGACTCGGCGCTGGACAGGTCCTCGGCGAACGCTGCCAGGTCGTAGCCACCGCAGAACCCCTTGCCGCGCCCCGACAGCAGGATCACGTGGACCCGCGGGTCGAGGTCGGCCCGCTCGACGGCGTGGGCGAGGTCGGCCGGGGTGTCGCGGGTGATCGCGTTGCCCTGCTCGGGCCGGTTGAACGTGATCCGGGCGACGCGACCGGTCACCTGGTAGGTCAGCGTCGCGTAGTCGACGACGTCGTCGGTCTCGTCGCGGGCTGGGTCGGGGCGCCAGGGAGCTTCCACTCAAGTAGTGAATCCCAATTCATTGTTTGTGGCAAGAGCAAACTCGCATCGAAGGTTCGTTGACAACTAGAACACGTTCCACTGATGCTGACCGGGTGACCCAGGCCACTCCTCCGACCGACCTCAAGCTCCAGCGGTCGAGCCGCGACTCGTCCACCCTTCCCGCACTGCTCAGCGAGTGGCTGGCGACCCAGCTGCCGGCAGGCGCCGACCCGCAGGTGACGCTGCTCAGCGGCATCGACGCCAACGGCATGTCGTCGGAGACGCTGGTGCTCGACGCGACCTGGACCGAGGGCGGCGAGCAGCGCAAGGGCGAGTACGTCGCCCGGGTGGCCCCGGCGCAGGAGGACGTGCCGGTCTTCGCGAGCTACGAGCTGCGCGACCAGTACGACGCCATGCGGATCGCCGGCGAGCTCACCGACGTGCCCGTGCCGACCGTGCGGTGGATGGAGGAGACCGGCGACGTGCTCGGCACGCCGTTCTTCCTGATGGACCGCGTCGACGGCGTGGTGCCGCAGGACGTGATGCCCTACAACTTCGGCGACAACTGGCTGCACGACGCGCCCGTCGACGACCAGCGCCGCCTGCAGGACGCGACCGTCGACGTCATCGGCCGGCTGCACGCGATCCCCGACGCGGCCACGAGGTTCGCGTTCCTCGACCACGACCAGCCCGGTGACACCGTGCTGGCGCGCAACCTCGCGCACATCCGCCAGTGGTACGAGTTCGCGGTGCCCGACAGCGGCCGCTCGCCGAGCGTCGAGCGCGCGCTGACCTGGCTCGAGGCCAACCTCCCCGACACCGACGAGGCCGTGCTCTGCTGGGGCGACTCCCGGATCGGCAACGTGATCTACCGCGACTTCGAGCCCGTCGCCGTCCTCGACTGGGAGATGGCGACCCTCGGCCCGCGCGAGATGGACGTGTCGTGGATGGTCTTCGCCCACCAGGTCTTCGAGACGCTCACCACGATGTTCGAGATGCCGGGCATGCCGCACTTCCTGCGCGAGGAGGACGTGCGGGCGGCGTACACCGAGAAGACGGGGGTGGAGCTCGGCGACCTGCACTGGTACCACGTGCTCAACGCCACCCAGTGGTGCGTCGTCTTCATGCGCACCGGCGCGCGGCAGGTCCGCTTCGGCGAGATCGAGAAGCCCGACGACGTGGAGACGCTCTTCCACCACAAGCCGCTGATGGACCGCCTGCTCGCAGAAGTCGGTGCCTGAGATGGTCGGACCCCTCGACGAGTACCCGCTCCACCAGGCCCCGCTCCCGGTCACCTGGGCCGCGACCAGCGACCGCAACTTCTACGACCGCTGCTACCTCAACGCCCACGACCGCAGCGGCGACATCTTCCTGATCACCGGCGCCGGCTACTACCCCAACCTCGGGGTCAAGGACGCGTTCCTGCTGCTGCGCCGCGGCGACACCCAGACGGCGGTGCACCTCTCCGACGAGATCGACGACGACCGGCTCAACCAGCACGTCGGCAACTACCGCATCGAGGTCGTCGAGCCGCTGCGCAAGCTGCGGGTCGTGCTCGAGGAGACCGAGGGCATCGCCTGCGACCTGTCCTGGGAGGGCTCGTTCGACGTGCTCCAGGAGGAGCGCCACGTCATGCGCGCCGGCAGCCGCGTCACCCTCGACGCCCAGCGGTTCGCGCAGGTCGGCACCTGGAGCGGCACCATCGCGGTCGACGGCGAGGACATCGCGGTCAGCCCGGACACCTGGGTCGGCACCCGCGACCGGTCGTGGGGCATCCGCCCGGTCGGCGACCCCGACCCGGCCGGCCGCCCGTCGGACCCGCCGTTCGAGGGCATGTGGTGGCTCTACGTGCCGATGCGCTTCGAGGAGTACGCCGTCATCCTGATCATCCAGGAGGGCCCCGACGGCTTCCGGACGCTCAACGACTGCACCCGGGTCTGGCACGACGGCCGGGTCGAGCAGCTCGGCTGGCCGCGCGTCGAGATCCGCTACACCTCCGGCACCCGGATCCCGACCGGCGCGACCATCACCTGCACCACCCCCGACGGCAAGCCGCTGGTGCTCGAGGTCGAGTCCAAGCTCGCCGTGCCGATCCACGTCGGCGGCGGCTACGGCGGCGACCCCGACTGGACCCACGGCCAGTGGAAGGGCGCGGGCTTCACCGAGCGCGTCACCTACGACCTCAACGACCCGGCCGTCGAGGGCCGCGTGATGTTCGGCGTGATCGACCACGTCGGCCGCGCGACCTGCGACGGAGCCGAGGGCTGGGGCCTCTTCGAGCACGGCGCCATCGGCCGCCACGACCCCAGCGGCTTCGCCGACTTCTTCACCCTCGCGCCGTAGCCGGCGGTCGAGCTTGTCGAGACCTCGCAACCAATCAAGGAGACGCAACCCATGAGCCACGACCGCGACACCCTCTTCATCGACGGCGGCTGGGCCGCGCCCGCCGGCAGCGACCAGATCCAGGTGGTCTCGCCGCACACCGAGGAGGTGGTGGCGACGGTGCCCGAGGGCAGCATCGCCGACATCGACGCCGCGGTCGCGGCAGCCCGTCGCGCCTTCGACGAGGGCCCCTGGCCGCGGATGTCGCCGGCCGAGCGGATCGCCGTGGTCGAGGCCTTCTCGCGGTCTGTACGCCGCCAAGCTCGGCGAGATGGCCGACCTGATCACCCTCGAGATGGGCGCGCCCACGTCGTTCTCCAACCTGGCGCAGTCGCCGGCGCCGTGGATGCAGATCGAGGCGTTCCTCGCGATCGCCCGCGAGTACCCCTGGGAGGAGACCCGCACCGGCGCGCTCGGCTCGCCGGTCGTCGTACGCCGCGAGCCGGTGGGCGTCGTCGCCGCGATCCCGCCGTGGAACGTGCCGCAGTTCACGATCATGTCCAAGGTGGTCCCGGCCCTGCTCGCCGGCTGCACCGTGGTCGTCAAGCCCGCGCCCGAGACCCCGCTCGACACCTACCTGATGGCCGAGCTGCTGATGGAGGCCGGCGTGCCGGCCGGCGTCGTCAACATCGTCGCGGCCGGCCGCGAGGTCGGCGAGCACCTGGTGTCCCACCCGGGCGTCGACAAGGTCGCCTTCACCGGCTCGACCGCGGCCGGGCGCAAGATCGGCGCGATCTGCGGCGAGCAGCTGAAGCGGGTCAGCCTCGAGCTCGGCGGCAAGTCGGCCGCGATCGTGCTCGACGACGCCGACCTGGCGAAGACGATGGAGGGCCTGAAGTTCACCGCGCTGATGAACTCCGGCCAGGCCTGCGTCGCGCAGACCCGGATCCTGGCGAGCCGGGCCCGCTACGACGAGGTCGTCGACGCCCTGGTCGAGACCGTCGGCGCCATGCAGGTCGGCGACCCGATGGACCCCGCCACCGAGATCGGCCCCCTCGTCGCCCAGCGTCAGCAGGAGCGGGTCGAGAAGTACATCGCGCTCGGCCAGGAGGAGGGCGCCCGCGTGGCGCTCGGCGGCAACGGCCGCCCCGACGGACTCGACCGCGGCTGGTACGTCCGGCCGACGATCTTCGCCGGCGTCGACAACACCATGCGGATCGCGCAGGAGGAGATCTTCGGCCCGGTGCTCTCCGTGATCGCCTACGACGACGTGGCGGACGCCGTACGCATCGCCAACGACTCGGAGTACGGCCTGGCCGGCACCGTCTGGACCGGCGACGCCGAGGCCGGCCTCGAGGTCGCCCGCAGCGTGCGCGCCGGCACCTACGGCGTCAACACCTACACGATGGACTTCGCGGCGCCGTTCGGCGGCTACAAGGCCTCCGGCATCGGCCGCGAGTTCGGCCCCGAGGGCCTGGGCCAGTACACCGAGCTCAAGTCGATCTACACCGAGCTGCCCGGCTGACGTTGCCGTTCCTCGTTGTTGGTGTCGGGCCCGCGCGCGTAGCCGATCGAGTCTCAGCGTCAAGGGTTCGCTTCGCCGCTTCGCGCCCTTGACCCTGAGCCTCGCTCGATCGGCTGGAGCGGCGCACGGGGCGGGCACGGCTTCGCCGCGCCGCCCGCGCAAGCGCGGGCCCCACACCGGGTTGCTCGTGGGTGACCGATCGATCGGTCGATCGGGGGCGCGAGGGTTTGTGCCGCGGTTTTGGGTCATCAGGTGACTCAAAACCGCGGCATAGACGTCTGCGCCCCGCCGCAGACCGGAGTCCGAGCGCTTGACAAAGCAAACAATTGTGTAAAGGGACACATTTGGTTACCAAACGGTAGGCAGTCAGACGAGCACCACCTACGCTCGGGTTCATGAGCGCCAAGAATCCCGTCCCCTCCGGAGGACCCGTCGTCGAGGGCCCGCACGACCCGGAGCACGATCCTCGGGCCTCCTACGTCCTCGAGCCGGAGTACGTCGCCGCCCTCACGGACCGGCTGATCGCCACCAGCGGCAACAGCGTCGCGGTGCACACCCCGCTCAACGGCGCGCCGCTCGCGCACATCCCGCAGTCGAGCGAGGACGACGTCGCCGAGGCGTTCAAGCGGGCGCGCAGGGCCCAGGCCGAGTGGGCGCGCACCTCCCTCGACGAGCGCGCGGCGATCATGCTGCGCCTGCACGACCTGGTGCTGGAGCGCCAGGAGGAGATCATCGACCTGATCGTGTGGGAGTCGGGCAAGGCCCGCAAGCACGCGTTCGACGAGCCGCTGCACATCGCGCTGACCGCCCGCTACTACGCGCGCACGGCCCACCAGCACCTCGACACCCAGCGCAAGCTAGGCGTCGTACCCGGCCTGACCCGGGTCGAGGTCAACCGGGTGCCCAAGGGCGTCGTCGGCATCATCTCGCCCTGGAACTACCCGTTCACGATGGCGCTGTGTGACGGCCTCCCGGCCCTGATGGCCGGCAACGCCGTGGTCGCCAAGCCCGACGCCCAGACCATGCTGTCGGCACTGCTCGGCGCCCGGCTGATGGACGAGGCCGGATTCCCGAAGGACCTGTGGCAGGTCGTGGCGGGTCCCGGCCGCGAGCTCGGCACCCCGATCATCGACCGGGCCGACTACATCTGCTTCACCGGCTCGACGGCCACCGGCAAGATCATCGCCCGGCAGTGCGCCGAGCGGCTGATCGGCTGCTCGCTGGAGCTCGGCGGCAAGAACCCGATCCTGATCCTCCGCGACGCCGACCTCGAGAAGGCGGCCGAGGGAGCCGTCCGCGCGTCGTTCTCGAACGCCGGCCAGCTCTGCGTCTCCATGGAGCGGATGTTCGTGGCCGACCAGGTCTACGACCGGTTCGTGGAGCGCTTCGTCGCCCGCACCCAGGCGATGACCCTGGGGGCCAGCCTCGAGTGGGGCAACGACATGGGCACGCTCATCTCGCAGGACCAGCTCGACACCGTGGTCGCCCACGTGGAGGACGCCGTCGCCAAGGGCGCCCGGGTGCTCGCCGGCGGCAAGGCGCGCCCCGACCTCGGGCCCGTTCTTCTTCGAGCCCACCATCCTCGAGGGCGTCACGCCCGACATGACCTGCTTCGGCCACGAGACGTTCGGGCCGGTGATCTCGCTCTACCGCTTCCACGACGAGGCCGACGCGATCTCCCGCGCCAACGACGGCGAGTACGGCCTCAACGCCTCGATCTACAGCGAGGACGGCAGCCGCGCGCGCACCATCGCCCGGCTGATCAAGTGCGGCACGGTCAACATCAACGAGGCCTTCGGGGCCACCTTCGCCAGCATCGACTCCCCGATGGGCGGCATGCGCGAGTCGGGGATGGGTCGCCGCCAGGGCAGCGAGGGCATCCACCGCTACACCGAGTCGCAGTCGGTCGGCACCCAGCGGCTGATCCGGTTCGCGCCCATGTTCGGGATGTCCGACGAGGCCTACGCCAAGGTGATGACGGCCAACCTCAAGCTGATGAAGAAATTGGGGCGAGCCTGAGATGGTCGGCAAGCACGAGTCGTTCGACTACGACGTCCTGGTCATCGGGTCCGGCTTCGGCGGCTCGGTCACCGCGCTGCGGCTGACCGAGAAGGGCTACCGGGTCGGCGTCGTCGAGGCCGGCGCGCGGTTCGAGGACGGCGACTTCCCGGACACGTCGTTCGACGTCAAGAAGTACCTCTTCGCCCCGGCCGCGGGCTGCTACGGCATCCAGCGCATCGACATGGTCAAGGACTGCCTGATCGTGGCCGGCGCGGGCGTCGGTGGCGGCTCCCTGGTCTACGCCAACACGCTGTACGAACCCCTCGACGCGTTCTACCGCGACCCGTCGTGGTCGCACATCACCGACTGGAAGACCGAGCTGGCGCCGTACTACGACCAGGCGAAGCGGATGCTCGGCGTGACCGAGTACCCCTATCGCACGCCCTCCGACGAGGTCATGCAGCAGGTGGCCAACGACATGGGCGTGGGCGACACGTTCCACCCGACCCCGGTCGGGGTCTTCTTCGGCGGCCCGGGTCAGACCCCCGACGAGGTCGTCGCCGACCCCTACTTCGGTGGCGCCGGCCCGGACCGCAACCCCTGCCGCAACTGCGGCGAGTGCATGACCGGCTGCCGCCACAACGCGAAGAACACCCTGGTCAAGAACTACCTCTACCTGGCCGAGGAGGCCGGTGCCGTCGTGCACCCGCTGACCACGGTCACCAAGGTCGCCCCGCTCGAGGGCGGCGGCTACCGGATCGACACCCGGTGGACCAAGGCCAAGCTCTCGCGGCGTACGGCGACCAAGACGTTCACAGCCGAGCAGGTCGTCTTCTCGGCCGCCGCGCTCGGCACCCAGAAGCTGCTGCACAAGCTGAAGGGCGAGGGCGACCTGCCCCAGATCTCCGACCGGCTCGGGGTGCTGACCCGCACCAACTCCGAGGCGATCCTCGGCGCGCTGGCCCCCGACCTGAGCACCGACTACACCGAGGGCGTCGCGATCACGTCGTCGTGGCACCCCGACGAGCACACCCACATCGAGCCGGTCCGCTACGGCCGCGGCAGCAACTTCATGTCGATGATGCAGACGGTGCTCGCCGACGACACCGGCACCGAGCCGCGCTGGCGTACGTGGATGCGGGAGATGTGGTCGCAGCGCAAGCACGTCATCGACCTCTACGACATGAAGCACTGGTCCGAGCGCACCGTCATCGCCCTGGTGATGCAGACCCTCGACAACTCGATCACCACCATCGGCAAGAAGACGCCGTTCGGCTGGCGGATGAGCTCCAAGCAGGGTCACGGCGAGCCGAACCCGACGTACATCCCGATCGCCTACGAGGCTGTCCGCCGGATGGCAGACGTCATGGGCGGCACCCCGGGCGGCAACGTCGGCGAGCCGCTCAACGCGCCGCTGACGGCCCACTTCATCGGTGGCTGCACGATCGGCGACTCACCCGAGACGGGTGTGGTCGACCCCTACCAGCGGATGTACGGACACCCCGGGCTGCACATCGTCGACGGGTCAGCGATCTCGGCCAACCTCGGCGTGAACCCGTCGTTGACGATCACGGCCCAGGCCGAGCGGGCCATGTCGTTCTGGCCCAACAAGGGCGAGGCCGACCCTCGCCCGGCGTTGGGTTCCGAGTACGTCCGACTGGCCCCAGTCGGCCCCAGGGGCACCAGTGGTTCCAGAGGCCGCCGTCGGCGCGCTCCGGCTGCCCATCGTCGGGGTTTCCTGACGAATCTCTGCCGGCGTAAAAACTTGGAAGAAACGCCGTCACCCTGCGTAACCCGCCGGTTCGGGGGTCGTTTGACCGTTCGGACCCGGCAAATTCATGCTCCCTCCCGAAGGACCGGGTCCCGTCCGAGCAACAGTCCATCAGTTGCGGGACATATCAGGGCCCGGCCACCCTCCCTCCCCGGCCGGGCCCTGATTCATTTTCACGCGCCCACGTCTGAGCTTGCGACGACGTGGCCGGCGCGGGAGATCGAGTGAGCCGGCTGGGACGCGAGCGCAGCGAGCGGCGCAGCGGCTCGTATCGAGATCCGGGTGAGTGATCTGCTCGGCCAGCCCCGGATGGGACTCGACGACAGCAGGTCTCGATACGCCGCCTCGTTCCTCGGCGGCTACTCGACCAACGAAGTGCCGCCGAGCACCGATACGATTGCGGCACCGCCAAGCCCGCTGAAGGGGACTCATGACCCACGTGTCGGACCACGACCTCGTCCTCGTCGTCGACTTCGGAGCGCAGTACGCCCAGTTGATCGCCCGCAGGGTCCGCGAGGCCCGGGTCTACTCCGAGATCGTGCCGCACACGATGCCCGTCGCCGAGATGCTGGCCCGCCGGCCGAAGGCGATCATCCTGTCCGGCGGCCCGTCATCGGTGTACGCCGACGGCGCACCCGGCATCGACAACTCGCTCTTCGACGGTCAGGTGCCGGTCTTCGGCATGTGTTACGGCTTCCAGCTGATGGCGCAGGGGATGGGCGGCCAGGTCGCCGAGACCGGTTCCCGCGAGTACGGCCGCACCACCGTCGCCGTCACCGAGCCCGGCACGCTGCTCGCCGAGATCCCCACGGCGCACACCGTCTGGATGTCGCATGGCGACTCGGTGACCGCGGCCCCGCCCGATTTCGCCGTCCTCGCCTCGACCACCGGCACCCCCGTCGCCGCCTTCGAGTCCCTCGAGCGCCGGATGGCAGGGGTGCAGTGGCACCCCGAGGTGATGCACACCGAGCACGGACAGAAGGTGCTCGAGCACTTCCTCCTCCACATCGCCGGCTGCCGGCCGACCTGGACCATGGTCAACATCGTCGAGGAGCAGGTCGAGTCGATCCGCACCCAGATCGGCGATCGCGGCCAGGCCATCTGTGGCCTGTCCGGCGGCGTCGACTCGGCCGTCGCGGCCGCGATCGTGCAGCGCGCCATCGGCGACCGGCTCACCTGCGTCTACGTCGACCACGGGCTGATGCGCCAGGGCGAGACCGAGCAGGTCGAGCGCGACTTCGTGGCCGCCACGGGCGTGGACCTGAAGGTGGTCGATGCCGAGAAGCGGTTCCTCGACGCGTTGGTGGGGGTCACGGATCCCGAGGAGAAGCGCAAGATCATCGGCCGCGAATTCATCCGCGTCTTCGAAGCGGCCGAGGCCGAGATCCTCTCCGACGCCGATTCCACGGTGGCGTTCCTCGTGCAGGGCACCCTCTACCCCGACGTGGTCGAGTCCGGCGGCGGCGCCGGCACCTCCAACATCAAGTCCCACCACAACGTCGGTGGGCTGCCTGACGACCTCGAGTTCGAGCTGGTCGAGCCGCTGCGCACGCTCTTCAAGGACGAGGTCCGCCTGGTCGGCGAGCAGCTCGGCCTCCCCGCCGAGATCGTCTGGCGCCAGCCGTTCCCCGGCCCCGGCCTCGGCATCCGGATCATCGGCGAGGTCACCCGCGAGCGGCTCGACATCCTGCGCGAGGCCGACGCCATCGCCCGCGAGGAGCTCACCAAGGCCGGCCTGGACCGCGACATCTGGCAGATGCCGGTGGTCCTGCTCGCCGACGTCCGCTCCGTCGGCGTACAAGGCGACGGTCGCACCTACGGCCACCCGGTCGTGCTCCGCCCGGTCACCAGCGAGGACGCCATGACCGCCGACTGGGCCCGCCTGCCCTACGACGTGATGGAGCGCATCTCCACCCGGATCACCAACGAGGTCCGCGAGATCAACCGGGTCACCATCGACATCACCTCGAAGCCGCCCGGCACCATCGAGTGGGAGTAGGTCGAGCGAACTGACCTGCTGAATTGGTCGGTGTTGACTCGCCTGGGCGCTGGGTGCGGGCCTGGCTGACATTCGTCGTTCCTCTGACGTTCACCTGCCGTCAACCTAGGGTGTTGGCGACGAAAGGGACGCGTCATGGACGAGATCGAGTTCGTTGCACCTGGCAAGGGCCCGTGGGAGCTGGAGACCGCACACTTCTCCCGCCCACTCACCCGCTTCAGCGGACCGGCCTACATCGCCGCCCTTCCCAAGGGCTTCGCGCAGGGGACGGCACGCTACGGGCTGTTGCTCGACCACCTGCGGCCGGCTCTCGTGAACGGCTTCGGCTACATCCAGCCCGTCGCCTACCTGGCCCCGCAGGGCGCGATGGGGCCGCCGCCCAAGCCCGTGCTGTGGCTGCTGACCCGCCTTCACCCCAAGATGAGGGCCAGGATCGCCACCTCGGCCCGGGCCTTCGAGACCAAGCAGTGGCGTCAGGACCTGGAGCTGTGGGACACCAAGGACAAGCCCGCGGCCATCGAGCAGCACCTGGCCATCCAGATGATCGATGTGGGTGCCCTGTCCGACGAGGCCCTGGTCGGGCATCTCGAGACCTGCCATGCGCACTTCGCGAAGATGACCGAGCTGCACCACAAGTACACAGCGACCTCGATCGTGGTCACCGGGGACTTCCTGGCCACCGCGATGGAGGTGTCGGGAGCCTCGGCCAGCGAGGTGTGCAACCTGCTCAAGGGATCGTCCCCCATCTCCAACGGCTTCGCCGCGGAGGAGCTCATCAAGGCCGGGGAAGCGATCGCCGCGAACGCCGATGCCGAGGCTCTGCTCCGCTCCCCTGGTGCGCCTGCCGAGAAGCTCGCGACGCTGTCCGAAGACACTGACGTCGGTGCTGCCGTTCGCGGCTACGTCGACGCCGTGCGACACCGGTCGGTCGGCTACGACGTGGGCGATGCGACGGCAGGTGAGATGCCGGACCTTCTGGTCGGGGCGCTCCTCACGGCTGCCGAAGGCACCCGGCCCTCGACCACGCAGAGCGCACCCCTGGATGCGGTTCGCGCGAAGGTTCCCGCAGAGCATCTCGCGGACTACGACGAGCGTCTCGCCGAGGCCAGGCTGCTGAACCGACTACGAGACGAGCGCGGCGCGTACTCCGACGGCTGGGCCACCGGCCTCGCGCGGCGCGCAGTGCTCGAGGCCGGCCGGCGGCTGCACGGGCGGGGACTCCTGCTCGACCCCGAGCACGCGGTCGACCTCGAGCTCGACGAGCTCGCCTCACTGCTCCAGGGTCGCGGTGGGCCGTCACCGGCCGAGGCGGCCGAGCACTTCGAGTGGCGGACGACGAATACGATCTCGGACGCACCGCCGTTCCTGAACGCCATGCCGGCACCGCCACCGCCCGCGGACATCCTGCCGCCCGCAGCCCGCCGCGGTATGCGCGCCGCGGGCACCATGATGGCGAACCTGTTCGTCGATTCGGACAAGGCCAACACCGAGACCGTTCTCAACGGTATGTCGGTCAACGACGGCACCTACGAGGGCCCGGCGCGTCTGGTCGACAGCCCGGCCGACTTCGGCCGCATCCGCCAGGGCGACGTGCTGGTCACCCGCAACACCTCGCCGTACTTCAATGTGGTCCTGCCGCTGCTGGGCGCCATCGTCACCGACCGCGGCGGCCAGCTGAGCCATGCGGCCATCGTGGCGCGCGAGTACGGCATCCCGGGGGTGGTCGGCACCCGCGACGCGACCAGGGTGATTTCCGACGGCGCCAGGGTCAGGGTCGACGGCACCACCGGCGAGGTCCACGTCCTCGACGGCTCGTGATCACCCCGCTCGCCGACGCCATCGACGGCGAGGTCTTCGGCGGGAAGGCGGTCCAGCTCGGCGCCGCCGTCCGCAGCGGGCTGCCGGTGCCTCGCGGCTACGCCTTGTCAGCCGACGACGTCGACGCGGTCGCGCGCGGCGATTCCGCCGCGATCACCGCGCTGGAGGGCGTGAGCGCCGAGCTGGGGCTGATGGCAGTGCGGTCCAGTGCGCTCGACGAGGACTCCGCCGATGCCAGCTTCGCCGGCGCCCACCTGAGCGTGCTCGCGGTCTCCGGGCGCGATGCCGCGATCGCGGCGGTGGGTGCGGTGCTGGAGTCCGGGCAGCTAGCCGGCGCCCAGGGCTACCGGGCCAAGCTCGGTCTGGAGCTCAGCTCGCGAATGGCGGTCGTGATCCAGACGCTGGTCGATGCCGAGATGGCTGGCGTGATGTTCACCCGCAACCCCGTCACCGGCGCCGACGAGCGGGTGATCGAGGCCAGCTGGGGTCTGGGCGAGGCCGTGGTGTCCGGCCTGGTCACCCCGGACCGCTACCGCGTCGCGAGGGGTGGGCACGAGCTCGAGCGCAACCTCGGTGACAAGGACGTCGCGATCCGACCACGGAGCAGTCCCGGCGGCAATGAGCCGACGGAGGAAGTGCCGGTCGCGCCGGATCGGGTCGACGTCTTCTGCCTCGGAGATGCCGAGCTCGCAGCTCTCGACGAGCTGGCGTCGCGCTGTGACCAGGTCTACGGCTCGACCGACCACGACATCGAGTTCGCCTTCCGAGGCGGCGAGATCTTCCTGTTGCAGCGTCGCCCGATCACCCGTGCCTGAGGCCAGGGGCGGCTACCGCCTGGTCGCGGCCTGCCTCTCGGCGAGCCTGATGCCGCTGAACTCCACGATGATCGCCGTGGCGGTGCCGGACATCAGCGACGAGTTCGGCCGAGACCCCGCGCTGGTGACCCAGGCCCTGGTCACCAGCTACCTCATTGCCGCCGTGGTGCTCCAGAGCCCCGCAGGCAAGGTCGGCGACCGGATCGGGCACGCGCGGATGCTGGTGATCGGCCAGGTGCTGGTGGCGGCCGGAGCGCTCGTCGGGTTCCTGGCACCCTCGCTCGGCTTGTTGATCGTTGCCCGGATGCTGATGGCCGCTGGCGGCGCTGCCTTGGTGCCGTCGACGCTGGCGCTCCTGCGGCACGAGCTCCCGCCCGAACGGCGCGGGCGAGCGTTCGGTGCCTTCGGCGCGACGATGGCGCTGAGTGCCGCACTCGGGCCGGTGGTCGGTGGCGAGCTGGTCAAGGCGTTCGGTTGGCCCAGTGTGTTCGCCGCGAACCTGCCGGTGCTCGGGGTCTCGGTCGCGCTGGCCGCCTTCGCCGGGCGGGTCGCCACCGAGCCGGGGCCGGGCCCTCGTCCGCGATTCGACTGGATCGGCACCGGGCTGCTTGCCGCCGGCCTGACGGCCATCATCCTGGGGCTGCGTCCCGGCGGCGACCACCTGCTGCTGCTGGTGGCGGTCGGCGTAGGGCTGCTGGTGCCGTTCGCGGTCTGGGAGCGCCACGCCAGCGATCCGGTGGTGGCGTTCTCCCTGTTCCGCTCGGTGCCCTTCTCGGCCGGCACCTCGTTGATCGCGGTGCAGAACCTGGTGATGTACGCGCTGCTCTTCCAGGTCCCGCTCGTCGCCGTCGCCCTGTTCGACCTGGACGCCCGCGGGACCGGCCGGATCCTGGTGGCGATGATGCTCGCGATGGTGGTCATGTCGCCGGTCGCCGGCCGGCTCACCGACCATTTCGGAGCACGCCCCATCGCCATCGCCGGGTCGGTGGCGGCTCTGCTCGGGATCGCCGGTCTGGCCTGGATCGACCTGACCGAGCCGAGCCAGCTGGCACCGCCGCTGGCGCTGCTCGGACTGGGGCTCGGGCTCGCGACGCCCGCGGCCCAGAGTGCGTCGATGAGCGCCGTCCGGGCAGAGCTCGCCGGGATGGCCGCCGGCATCGGCTCGACGATGCGCTACCTCGGCGGCATCGTCGGCGTCGCCGTGATGAGCCTGCTGCTGGACGTGCACGGCACCCGGGCGGAGGTGATCTCCGAGCACCGGACGCTCATGGTCGTCTTCGGCGGCGCGCTCCTCGTGGGTCTGGCCTGCGCGGCGCTGCTCCCTGGTCGCTCCGCCATCGAGGGCAGCGGACGAACCCCGCCCGGATGACGTCGGTCCAGCTTCCGGGTCCGTGAGCCGAGCCTTGGCCAGGGGTCCTTCGCCGGCGAGCGCGTGGCCGTCGCGGCGAAGAGAGGCGGCTGCCGACTCCAGTAGCGCGATACAGGCACGGTTCTGCGGGAGGGTCAGGTAGGTGAAGCGCTCGACGCCGTACGCCGCCCCGACCGCGCCCAGCCCGGCGAGCAGCCGGGTGCCGATGCCGCGGCCCTGGTGCTCGTCAGCCACCGCTAGCGAGACCTCGGCGACGGTCGGGTCGTCGACGTCGCGGAAGTAGCGCCCGATCGCCACCGGCCGGCCGTCCAGCTCGGCCACGAGGGCGACGTGGCGCTGGTGATCGACGTCCGCGAGGTGGCGGATGGCGAAGTCGGGCAGCCGCGGCATGGGTGCCAGGAAGCGGAAGTAGCGCGACTGCGCGGACATCCCCTCGAACACCTCGAGCACCGTTTGCCGGTCCCCGCGCGCGAGTGGCCGCAGCAGCACCAGGGCCGGGTCGACAGGCGCAGTGCAGTCAGGGGTGAGCAGGTCTGTGGTCATCGGGCTTCCTCGGTCGTCGTGATGACGATCGTGGAGGCCCGGGCTGTCGCGGTGCTGTCAGCCGGCTCTCAGCGAGTGCGCAGCGGCGTGCCCGTCCGGCTAGCCCACAACCTTGATCGAACTGAGCTTGCTGGGCGCGCCGGAGGCGAGGGCGCACGAGAGTGGAGTGCCCGGGATCGGTTCGCCGTCCTGGTTGGCGGCGCGGAGCCGGAAGCTGAGCGGGACCTTCACCGCGTAGGTGCCGGGGTTGCTGAGCGTGAAGCTCTTGGCGGTGCCGGTGGCCACGAGCGTGACCGATCCCCTCGCGGGAAGGCGCGTCTCGGGCAGCACGAGCCCGGTCAGCGGCACCTTCTTGGCCCCGACCCGGTAGGCGGCCTTGGTGGCCTTGCCGGAGAGTGCGGTGACGCCGAGGTACTGACGCATCGCGGCGACGATCTCGGCCGGCACCTTCACCCGCACCTGCACCTGGCGGTCTGGGACCTGCCGCCCCGCCCTCACCTGCGCGGGCAGGTTGACCGAGATGGTGCCGGTGACGGGGTACTGGTCGAACAGCGCGCAGCCGTAACTGGTCGTGATCGAGGCCGGCTTCGCCACGGCGGCCGGCCCGCTGAGGACGAGCGCGGCGGCGACGACGGTCGAGACGATGGCGGTCGCCAGCACGGCGTGCGGTCGGTGTGAGGTGCGCATGACAGCCACGGTAGACAAGGCCTGGTCACAACCCGCCCATTCGTGCGCGCCTCGCTGCCGGCGTGGCTCAAGGACCCCGAGACCGGCACGGAGACGATGCTGATCGACAGCCGCTCCCGGATCATCTGCCGACCCGGCAGCTAGTGCTAGACCACGCTGACGACCTCCTGGGCGAACCGCTCCATGCCCTCGAGCTTCTGCTCCAGGGTTGCGTCCGGGCCGTGGTAGTACATCCACGGCATGGTCCAGGTCTCGGTGATGCCCGCGGCCTCCGCGGCCGCGAAGTGCTCCGGCAGGAACGCATCCGACAGGGCGGTGATGATCGCGAAGTCGCCGGTGGCTCCCGCCTCCTCGCGGATCTCCCGCAGCCGCCTCGCGTGGCGGGAGGCCTCCTCGACGGTGTAGATGTCGCCGACCCAGCCGTCGTGCCGGGCGGCGCGGGCGAAGGCGATCTCGGACAGGCCGCCGACGTAGATCGGCACCGGCGCCGATGGTGACGGGTTCATCATCAGCCGCGGCGCGGAGTAGAACTCGCCCTCGAACTCCGTCCAGCCCGGCGCCCACAGCGCCTTCATCAGAGCGATGCCTTCGTCGGTGCGCTTGCCGCGAGTGGAGAAGTCCTGGCCGAGCAGCTCGAACTCCTCACGGCACCAGCCGATGCCCACGCCCAGCGCGACCCGGTTGCCGGACAGCACGGCGGCGGTGGCGACCGACTTGGCCACCTGGAACGGGCTGCGCAGCGCGGCGACGTAGATGCTGTTGAAGAACCGCACCCGAGTGGTCACCGCGGCCAGCGCGCCGATCAGCACCCAGGTGTCCGGCCAGTCGGCGTCCAGGTCCCAGCGGCGCTTGCCGTCCGGCGTGTAGGGGTACGGCGTCGCCAGCTCCTCCAGGTCGACGACGTGGTCCGGCACCGAGATCGCGTGGTAGCCGAGCTCGTCGGCCGCCTTGGCGAGCTCGATCAGGTGGTCGGTCGGCTGGAAGGCGGTGACGATGGAGAAGCGCACCCCGCCAAACTACCCGTCGATCTAGAACATGTTCTAGTCTCGCGGCGCTAACTGAAGATGCTGTAGCCGCCCGGCCCGACGGCGAAGCCGACGACGATCAGGACGATGCCCCAGAGCATCTCGCCCTTGAAGAGCTGGAAGATTCCGGCGATGACCAGGATGACGGCGAGGATCCACAAGATGAACATGTCATCCAGTGCCCCGTGGGTCTCGATTGCATGTGCCGAACCACCTACCGTGGGCCCTGTCCACGACCTGATCTCGGGAGTCACCATGCGTCGTACGCCGTCCCTCGCCGTCTCCGCGGCCGCCACCGCAGTCCTCACCGTCACCTGCGCGCTGACGCTCACCGCGCAGCCCGCCTCGGGGGATGACGGGCGCGGTCACCATGCGGACCGCACCACGCGGTTCGCGACGTTCAACGCCTCGCTCAACCGCACCCGGGCAGGCCAGCTGGTCGAGGACCTGTCCACGCCGGGCAATGCTCAGGCCCGCAACGTGGCCGAGACCATCCAGCGGGTCGACCCCGACGTGGTGCTGATCAACGAGTTCGACTACGACCCGGCTGCGGTGGACCTGTTCCGCGACAACTACCTCGAGGTGAGCCAGAACGGCGCCGCCCCGGTCCGCTACCGCTACTCCTACGTGGCGCCGTCCAACACCGGCATCCCGAGCGGCCACGACCTCGACAACAACGGCACCATCGGTGGCGGCAACGACGCCTTCGGCTTCGGGGAGTACGCCGGCCAGTACGGCATGGTCGTCTACTCGAAGTACCCGATCGACACCCGCAAGGTGCGCACCTTCCAGAAGTTCGAGTGGGCCGACCTGCCGGGCGCGATGCTGCCCGACGACCCGGCTACCTCGGCGCCGGCCGACTGGTACTCCCCGGCGGAGCTCGAGGACGTCCGCCTGTCGTCCAAGAGCCACTGGGACGTGCCGATCCGGATCGGCCACGAGACCGTCCACTTCCTGGTCTCCCACCCGACACCGCCGGTCTTCGACGGCCCCGAGGACCGCAACGGCACCCGCAACTTCGACGAGATCCGGTTCTGGGCCGACTACATCGCCGGCGGCCGCGACGCCCGCTACATCTACGACGACGAGGGTCACCGTGGCGGCCTGCAGCGCAAGGCCACGTTCGTCATCGCGGGCGACCAGAACTCCGACCCGCTCGACGGCGACTCGGTGCCCGGCGCCATCCAGCAGCTCCTGGAGAGCCCGAGGGTGAACGCCGACGACGTCCCCAGCTCGGAGGGCGGTCCCGAGGCGACCGCGCTGCAGGGCGGCATCAACACCACCCATGAGTCGGACCCGGCGTACGACACCGCCGACTTCGCCGACACCAACCCGGGCAACCTGCGCGCCGACTACGTCCTGCCCTCACAGGACCTGCGGATCAAGCAGTCGGAGGTGTTCTGGCCGACCACCGACAGCCCGCTCTACCGGCTGACCGGTGCTTTCCCGTTCCCGACCTCGGATCACCGCCTGGTCTGGGTCGACGTCCGCGAGTTCTTGTGCCGATCCAGAAGTGGATCACAAAAAACACAAATCCAACACTGCAACTTTGTGTTTTTTGGGTTTATGTCTATCATCAATAGATGCGCACCGCGACCGTGGATCACGCTTCTGCCGCTGAGAGCGATGACCTGCTCACCACAGGTGAGGCGGCCAAGATCCTGTCATCGTCCCGCCAGCACGTTGTCAACCTGTGCAAAGCGGGCGACCTGCCCTTCGTCACGATCGGCACGCATCGTCGAGTGCGCCGTCGGGATGTCGAGGCGCTCCGTGCGCGCACTCAGACACCCAGCCGCGACGAACGCCGGAGCATGTGGCTGAACACCGCTGTCGCAGCCAAGGTCGTCAGCGCCCCGGACGAAACTCTTGCGCAGGCCCGAAAGAACCTTGACCGGCTCATCGCGAACAACCCACGTGGGCAGGTCGCGCGTTGGCTGGCTCAGTGGTCCGAGGTTCTGAACGGACCCGTCGAACGGATATTGGAAACGTTGACTTCGCCGACCCTTTGGGCCCGTGAGATGCGTCAGAACTCTCCGTTCGCTGGTGTTCTCAGCGAGGGTGAGCGGAATCAAATCCTGAACGCTTTCAAAGAGTACGACGGGAGGTCACCCAGGTGAAGCGCTCCGAACTCGAGCATCTCCTGCGTGCGGCCTCTCGCATCGTCGATGACGACGACCTGGTGGTGATCGGCAGTCAGGCAATCCTGGGCTCGTTCGACGACACAGAACTGCCTGACCCAGCCATTGGGTCGTTGGAGGCCGACCTGACTTTCTTCGACGACTACGACAATGCGAAGTCCGACTTGATCGACATGCACCTCGGTGAGGACTCGTATTTCCATAACACGTTTGGGTACTACGCCCAGGGTGTGAGTGTGGAGGTCGCCGAACTCCCGGCTGGCTGGCGGGAACGGGTAGTAGCGCACCGCGGTAGCGGCACCGATGGTGCGACCGGGCATTGCTTGGATGCTCACGACCTGGTCGTTTCGAAGTTGGTGGCAGGTCGACTGAAGGACATGGAGTTCGCGGACGCGCTGTTGAGATCGAAACTGGTGGTCGCCGAAACGCTCATTGACCGAGCCCAACATCTTGAGAAGCAACCGTCACAACGTCGTGTCGTGAGCTGGGTCGTTGGTTGGGTGACGAAACACGGCTGAAGCCTGAGGTTGGGCCGGAAGTGAACCGGATTTCGAGTCTGCGGGTCGGGCACCGGTCGGGATGGCGCACCCTCCACGCCCCGGTGCGGATCAGTGGGTGCCGGCTCGGCCTTCACTGAAGGGTGTACGCCCGACTGGTGGCGCACCTGAGGGTCGCCGCGGAGGCACTGGCCTAGTCGTCGTACGAGTCGTCGTCGATGATGTGCATGGCCGCCTCTTCGGCTGAGGCGGCGGCGCCGTCGATGCCGATGTCGTTGCCGACCAGGTCCTTCTCGTAGTCCTCGCCGAGGCCCTCGTCGGGGTCGACCAGGCGGCCGGCGCGCACGTTGCCGACCTCGTGCTCGTCGTCCTCTTCCTGGTCGTCGTCCGACACCTCGGCGTACGGATCGGCCTCGGGCTCCTCCTGGCGCATCCGCTGCTCGAGCGTCTCGCCCGTGGCTTCCTCGAACGGCGTGTTGCCGAAGCCTTCGCCGACCGACCACTTCTCCGCGGTCGAGAAGCCGCGGTCGAGGACGTCGCCGACTTCCTGGTCGACGAGCGTGTCCTCCGGCTGGAGCTGGTCCTCTGCGTCGAAGTCGTTGGACGTCATGCAGGCAACGTACTCCGGCGGGGGTCGGGCACGCCGTACGTCGTGGTCCGCTCGCGCACCGGGCGGTCGATGCCGGCGCCGATCTCGACCAGCTCGGCCACGGTCTTGGCGGAGCCGTGCTCGGAGCCGGCCATCCGCGAGATGGTCTCCTCCATCAGGGTGCCGCCGACGTCGTTGCTGCCGGCCTGGAGCATCGCGCGGGTGCCGTCGACGCCGAGCTTGACCCACGAGGTCTGGATGTTCTTGATCCGCCCGTGCAGCAGGATCCGGGCCATCGCGTGCACGGCCAGGTTGTCGCGCATGGTGGGGCCAGGGCGGGCGACGCCGGCGAGGTAGATCGGCGAGGAGGTGTGCACGAACGGCAGCGGCACGAACTCCGTGAAGCCATTGGTCTCGTCCTGGATCCGGGAGAGGACGCGGAGGTGGCCGACCCAGTGGCGCGGGTTGTCGACGTGGCCGTACATCATCGTCGAGGTGGTCGGCAGCCCCACCTGGTGCGCGGTGGTGACGATGTCGATCCAGCTCTTCGCCGGCAGCTTGCCCTTGGTCAGCACCCAGCGGACCTCGTCGTCGAGGATCTCCGCCGCGGTGCCGGGCAGCGAGCCCAGGCCGGCCTCGCGTGCCTTGATCAGGAAGTCCTCGACCGAGAGCCCGGTGCGGGCGGTGCCGTTGACGATCTCCATCGGGCTGAACGCGTGGACGTGCATGTCGGGCACCCGCTGCTTCACCGCGGTGACCAGCTCGAAGTACGCGTCGGCCGGCAGCTCCGGGTCGATGCCGCCCTGCATGCAGACCTCGGACGCCCCGAGGTCCCAGGCCTCCTCGGCCCGGTCGGCGACCTCGTCCAGGGACAGCGAGTACGCATCGGCGTCGGTGCGCCGCTGGGCGAACGCGCAGAAGCGACAGCCGACGTAACAGACGTTGGTGAAGTTGATGTTGCGGTTGACGACGTAGGTCACGTCGTCGCCCACGGTCTCGCGGCGCAGATCATCGGCCAGCCTGGTGACCTGACGCAGCAGGTCGCCCTCGGCGGTCATCAGGGTCAGCGCGTGCTCGTCGGACAGGTTGCCGGGGTCGGCCTCCGCTGCCTTCAGCGCCTCGGCGCCCACGGCGTGCAGCACCGCGGGGCCGTCCTGTGAGCGCGGCCGCTTCCTTGACCGAGTCCCAGTCGCCGTAGACGCCGGCGAAGTCGGAGCGGCGGTCGTTGGTGCGCCCCTCGGTGTCGACGGCGGCGTGCAGGTCGGTGCGGCCGACGGAGGCGAAGCCGCCGTCGGGCTCCTGCCACGGCAGCCCCTGCGGGTGTACGCCGGGTCGCGCGAGCCCCTCGTCGGTGGCGAGCGCGGCGACGTGGCCCGAGATGCGCGGGTCGAGCCAGGGCTCGCCGGCGACGACGTACTCGGGGTGCACGGTCAGCCTGGCCTTGAGCTCGAAGCCGCACTCGGCGGTGATCGAGCGGAGCCGCTCGAGCGAGGGCCAGGGGCGCTCGGGGTTGACGTGGTCGGGGGTCAGCGGCGAGACGCCGCCCCAGTCGTCGACGCCGGCGTCGAGCAGCGCCCGGCACTCGCTGAGATCCACCAGGTTGGGCGGGGCCTGCACCCGAGCCTTCGGCCCGAGCACGAGGCGAGTCACCGCGATCACGGCGCGGTACTCCGCCAACCCCAGATCGTCGGTGTGCCGCATGGCTGTGTCGGGCTTGGCCCGGAAGTTCTGGACGATCACCTCCTGCACCGCCCGGAACTCCTGGGACACCTTGCGCAGCGCGAAGATCGTCTCGGCCCGCTCGGTCAGCGTCTCGCCGATGCCGACCAGCAGTCCCGTGGTGAACGGGATCGAGAGGCGCCCGGCGTCCTCGAGCACCCGGAGCCGGACCTCGGGGTCCTTGTCGGGCGAGCCGTAGTGGGCCTCGCCCTTGGTCTCGAAGAGCCGGCGCGAGGTGGTCTCGAGCATCATCCCCATCGAGGGGGAGACCGGCTTGAGCCGGTTCAGCTCCTCCCACGACATCACGCCGGGGTTGAGGTGGGGCAGCAGCCCGGTCTCCTCCAGCACCCGCACCGCCATCGCGCGGACATAAGCCAGCGTGGAGTCGTAGCCCTGCTCGTCGAGCCACTCCTGGGCCTCGGGCCAGCGGTCCTCCGGCCGGTCGCCGAGCGTGAACAGCGCCTCCAGGCAACCGAGCTCGGCTCCCTGCCGGGCGATGTCGAGGATCTCGTCGGGGGAGAGGAACATGTCGTGCCCGGCGCGACGCAGCTGGCCAGGCGATTCGACGAAGGTGCAGTAGTGGCACTTGTCGCGACAGAGCTTGGTGATCGGGATGAACACCTTGGGCGAGTAGGTGACCACGCCCCGGCCATCGACAACGCGGCCGGCGGCGCACGAGACCCGCATCGCGCACCTTGGCGGCTGCGGCCGTCAGGCGGTCGAGATCATCGCCGGTGGCGGCCAGGAGGGCGGTCGCCTCGCCGAGATCCAGCGCAGCTCCTCGCTCGGCGCGCGCGAGCGCACGGCGTACCTGCTGGGGGGTGGGGGCATCAGGCATGGTGATTCAGGCTAACCGCACGTGGTCCCAGGGGATTCCCTGGGACCACGCGGTGGAACGTGTTCTAGAAGGTCGCTAGACCAGCACCTTCTCCGGCTCCTCGGCCGCCGGCGGCGCTTCCTGGTCACCACTGTCGAGCTTGCTCGGCCACCAGATCTTCCCGCCGATGTCCAGGTTGAGAGCCGTCACGAGGACCGAACGCACGATCATCGTGTCGAGCAGTACCCCGAGGGCCACCGCGGTGCCGAGCTCCGCAAGGAACACGAACGGGATCGAGCCCAGCACCAGGAACGTGGCGGCCAGCACTAGGCCGGCCGACGTGATCACGCCTCCGGTGGACGACAACGCGATCAGCGATCCCTTGCGGGTGCCCTTCGTCGCCGACTCCTCGCGGACCCGGGTCATCAAGAAGATGTTGTAGTCGATGCCGAGCGCGACCAGGAAGACGAACGTGAACAGGGGGAACCCTGGATCCACGTAGTTGAAGCCGTCGCCATGCTCGAAGATCGGCAGTCGCGTGAACACCTCCTGGAAGAGGATCGTCGAGATGCCCAACGCTGCGCCGAACGACAACACCACGGTGACCATCAGGATCAGCGGCGCCAACAGCGCTCGGAGCAGCAGCACCAGGATCAGGAACACCACGACCAGGACGATCGGGATGATCACCCGGTTGTCGCGCTGTGCGGCGATCTTGGTGTCGAGGTAGAACGCGGAGCCACCGCCCACGATGGCATCGGCACCCGACACGTCGTGCACGGCATCTCGGGTGGCCTCGACGATGTCGAAGGCAGCCGTCGACGAGATGTCGGCACCGACCGTCGCCTCGAAGAACGAACGGCCGTCGCCGATCGGCTGGACCTCGCCGATCTCCCCCAGGCCGTCGATGCCGGACACAGCGTCCTGAACTGCCGTGAGCTCGGCGTCGTTGGTGACCACCTGGACCGTGTTGGAGGTGTCCTGGAGACCGTGGTCGACGAGGGTCTGCTGACCCTCGATCGAGTCGAAGGTCTTCGTGTAGGTGTCCTCGGTGGACATGCCGGCGGCGTCGAGCCGGAACAGGCCGAGGCAGGCAATGCCCAAGGCGATCGCCGTGACCACCCAGACGCGGCGGGGGCGAGGCTCGATGCGGTTGCCGACACGGGCCCAGAGCCCGGACTGCGTGGGCTCGGGGGAACCGAAGGTCGGCTTCTTCGGCCAGAACATCCAACGGCCGAAGATCACCAGGAGCGCCGGCAGCAGGGTGACCATCACCAAGAAGGTGGAGGCGACGCCGACCGCCAGCACCGGGCCGAGGCCAGCGGTGGAGTTGAGGTCAGCGAAGGCCAGGCACAGCATGCCCACGACGACCGTGGCCGCACTCGCCAGGATGGCGGGTGCCGCGCGATGGAGGGCGAAGGCCATCGCCTCGTGGCGGTCGTCGTGGTTGCGCAGCTCTTCTCGATACCGCGCGATCAGCAGCAACGCGTAGTCGGTGCCGGCGCCGATGACCAGGATGCCGAGGATCGCTTGGCTCTGCCCGTTGACGGTCAGGTCGGCGTACTTGGCCAACAGGTAGACCACGCCGCCGGAGATCATGTAGGCGACCGCGGCGCTGAAGATCGGCAGGATCCAGAGCAGGGGGCTGCGGTAGGTGAACAGCAGGATCAGGATCACCACGGAGAAGCGTGATCAGGATGAGATTGGAGTCGATGCCTTCGAATGACTCTGCAGCGTCACGGGCCTGGCCGCCGTAGCCCGCGAGGTGCACGGTGACCCCGTCGATCTTGACGATCTCGTCGACCTTCTCGGCCGCGTCCGGGATGTCGTTCCAGCCGTCCTTGCCGAAGTTGAACGTGAAGGCCGAGTAGGCGACCTCGCCGTCGTCGGACAGCAGCTGGGGCACGGGGGCTCCCTGGGCGGCCAGCGCCTTCGCGGCGTTGGGGGTGATCACGCCCTTCTCGGTGACGACGCCGTCGAGCTTCGCGATCTCCTCCGCCTGCTGGTCGATCTCTGCGAGGTCGGCGGGGGTGAGCCCGCCCTCGCGTTCGTAGACGACCAAGGTCGGGATGTCGTTGGGGTCGACCGTGCCGGTGAGCTCCTCGACCACCTTGGTGGACTCCGCGGACTCGGGTAGCCAGGACGACGCCTCGTTGTTCTGGACGTCGATCAGCTTGGCGTTGAACCCGCTCATGATGACCATGAGCACGATCGCTGCCACGAGAACGATCCATTTGGTGACTCGGCCGGTGAGTTTCCCGGCTATTTGACGATGCATGGGGGAACTCTTTCAGTAGGCGCCGACAGTGCGCATCAGGGTTTTCCCCTATCTGACCGAGTGTCCGCCAAAAGTTCATCGTTGGTTGAGAGATCAATTTCAGTCGGGCTCTCCGCCAGCTCCTTGATCCGGGCCAGCTGGGCGTCCCAGCCGCGCCCGATCAGCTCCAGACGGCGGGCGATGTCGCTCAACCGGCCTCCGAGCGCGCGGTGCACCACCTCGCGTCCGCGCTGCTCGGACTCGACTAGACCAGCTTCGCGCAACACCTCGATGTGCTTCACGATCGCCTGCCGCGAGACCGGGAACTCGCGGGCCAGCGCCGATGCCGACGCCGGCCCCTCGCCGAGACGCACCAGCAGCTGCCAGCGCGTCTCGTCACCCAATGCGCGCGAACACGGGCGGAAGCTCCGTCGTCTCGGTGGTGCTCACGTGAGGTACGTGCGGGCGGCGGCGAGCTCGGTGGCCCAGCCCTCGACGTTGCCCTCGCGGGCCTTCAGCCAGGTGGCGCGGTCGTCGCTCAGTGTCGAGAACCCGCTCTCGGTCACCTTGAGCACGACGCCGCCGTCGCGGTCCTCGATCCAGAACTCGACCAAGGTGCTCTCGCCCTCGTCACCCAACCAGCGGAAGGCGGCGTACGTCGGCTCGGTGAGCTCGACCGTGCGGATCCGGAAGTCGCCGTGCTCGGGATCGTGCACTACCACCACGCGGTCGTCCACGCGTTCGATGTCGGGGTCGGCGTGGATGGTGCCGGAGTTGATCCACCAGCCAGGCTGGGAGATCAGGGCCCAGACGCGGTCCGCGGGGGCATCGATGTCGATGCTCCGGTCGATCCGGTCCAGCTCGTCGACGGCGTTCGCTGTTGCTCATGGCTGCGGTCCTCTCCTGTCGGTTGACGTGCAATCACAGAGTTGCACATGCTGGGAGATGACGCAACCTTTGAGTTGCAGGTTGGTCAGCCGTAGAGGCGGTCCAGCACGTCGGCGTACTTCTGTGTTGACCACGCGGCGCTTCAGCTTGAGGGTCGGTGTGAGCTCGTCGCTCTCGGCCGTCCACTCGACGGGGAGCAGCTCGAACGCCTTGACCTGCTCGGGTCGGGAGAGCCGCTCGTTGGCGGCGTCGACCGCGGCCTGCGCCATCGCGAGGATCTCCGGCTTCTGCGCGAGGTCGGCCAGGTCCTGGAACTCCAGCCCCAGCTGCTGGGCGACCAGCGGCGCGATCTCGGCGTCGAGGGTCATCACCGCGACGACGTACGGCTTGGCGTCGCCGATGGCCATGGCGTGGCCGATGATCGGCGACTCCTTGAGGTAGTTCTCGATGTTGGACGGGGCGATGTTCTTGCCCGAGGAGGTGATGATCAGCTCCTTCTTGCGGTCCACGATCGAGACGAAGCCGTCGTCGTCCATGGTGCCGATGTCGCCGGTGTGCACCCAGCCGTCCTCGTCGATCAGCTCCCGGGTCTGCTCCTCGGCCTGGTAGTAGCCGGAGGTGTTCACCGGGCCGCGGATCAGCACCTCGCCGTCCTCGCCGAGCGTGACCTCCATGCCGGGCGTGGCCCGGCCGACGGTGCCGAGCTTGAAGTTGCCCGGGCCGTTGGCGGTCACCGCGCCGCAGGTCTCGGTCATGCCGTAGACGTCGAAGACCTTGAGGCCGAGGCCGGCCATGAACTTCGCGACCTCCAGCGGCATCGGGGCCGCCGCGGACGCCGGCCCACTTGACCTGGTCGAGCCCGAGCAGCAGCTTGAGGAAGCCCAGGATCGCCTCGTCGGCCTGCTGGTACGCCTCCTCGATCTCGGGCGTCATGGTGCCGCCGACCTGCTGGGCCTCGACCCAGGCGAGCCCGGCGGCCATGGCGTTCTGGACCATCTCGACGTTGGCCGGGTCGGGGTCGGCGGCGAGCTTGGCGGAGATGCCGGTCTTGATCTTCTCCCAGACCCGCGGCACGCCGAAGAACGACGTCGGGTGCACCTCGCCGAGCGTGGCGACCAGCTGCGCCGGGTCGCCGATCACGTGCACGTGGCCGCCGATGATCTCGGGCACGTAGATGCCGAGCGTGCGCTCGGCGATGTGGGCGAACGGCAGGTAGCTCACCTGGCGCTGCGGGCCGTCGAGGCCGGCGCCCTCGAGGGTGCTGACGGCCTCGTACATCACGTTGTGGTGGCTCAGCACCACGCCCTTCGGACTGCCGGTGGTGCCGGAGGTGTAGAGGATCGTGGCCGGCGACTCGGCGCTCAGCTCGGCGGTGCGAGCCGCGACCTCGTCGCCGTGGGCCGCGCGGTACGCCGCCCCGGCGGCCAGCAGGTCCGCCCAGGCTAGGAACCGGTCTCCGGCGGGGAGGTCGTCGGCGTTGATCACGACCACCTTGAGCAGGCTCGCCGACGCCTCGATCGCCGTGGTCCAGCGGGCCAGGTGGTCGGCGTTCTCGAGGATCGCGACCGTCGGCGCGGACTGGGCGGCGATGAACGAGACCTGCTCGACCGACAGCGTGTTGTAGATCGACATCGGGGTCGCGGCCGCGTGCACGACGCCGATGTCGGCGAGGACGTGCTCGATCCGGTTGCTCGCCATGATCGCCACGTGGTCGCCGGCCTTCACGCCGAGCTCCATCAGCCCGGCCGCGACGTCGAGCCCGAGCTCGCGGGTCTCCGACCAGGTCAGCGTGCGCCACGACTCGCCCTCGGGCACGTCGTGCTTGTCGGAGTACGCCGGCTGGTCGCCGTACTTCTCGACGGTGTCGGCCAGGGCGTCGGCCAGCGTGCGGCCGGCGACCTGCTCCTCGATCTCGGCACGCTTGGTGAGTACGTCGGTCATGGGGTCTCCTCGTCGAGCGGTCGAGATGGGGTCAGATGCCGAGGGTGCGGCCGATGATCTCCTTCTGGATCTCGGTCGTGCCGCCGTAGATGGTCTGGATCCGGCTGTCGACGTAGGCCTTGGCGATGGGGTACTCCATCATGTAGCCGTAGCCGCCGTGCAGCTGCACGCCCTGGTCGACGAGCTTCTTCTGCAGCTCGGTGGTCCACCACTTCGCCATCGACGCGAGCGCGGTGTCCACCTCGCCCGCGTTGAGCTTCAGGATGCAGTCGTTGACGAAGACGCGTGCGATGTGGACCTCGGTGGCCATCTCTGCCAGCACGAACCGGTTGTGCTGGAAGTTCCCGATCGGCTTGCCGAAGGCCTTGCGCTCCTTGGCGTACTCAGGCAGAGCTCGAGCACGTGCTCGCAGGCGGCGACGGCGATCGCGGCGATCGAGATCCGCTCCTGCGGGAGGTTCATCATCAGCGAGATGAAGCCCGAGCCCTCCTCGCCGAGGAGGTTCTCCTTGGGCACCGCGACGTTGTCGAAGAACAGCTCGGAGGTGTCCTGGGCCTTCAGGCCGATCTTGTCCAGGTTGCGCCCGCGCTTGAAGCCCTCCATGCCGGTCTCGACCACCATCAGGCTGATGCCCTGGTGGCCGGCGTCGGGTCGGTGCGGCCACGACGATCACGAGGTCGGACATGATGCCGTTGCTGATGAAGGTCTTGGAGCCGTTGACGACGTAGTGGTCGCCCTTGTCCATCGCGGTGGTCCGGATGCCCTGAGGTCGGCCCGACGCCCGGTTCGGTCATCGCGATGGCGGAGATCAGCTCGCCGCTGACCACGCCCGGCAGCCAACGCTGCTTCTGCTCGTCGGTGCCGAGCTGGCTGATGTAGGGGACGATGATGTCGGTGTGCACCGGGAAGCCGACCCCGCTCGCACCGACCTTGCTGATCTCCTCGGAGATGATCGCGTTGTAGCGGAAGTCGTTGATCCCGGCGCCGCCGTACTGCTCCTCGACGTCGAAGCAGAGCAGCCCCTGCTCGCCGGCCCGCAGCCAGACGTCGCGGCTGACCTGCCCGTCCTTCTCCCACTGGTCGTGGAACGGGACGACCTCCTCGTCCATGAACGCGCGCACGGTGTTGCGGAAGTCCTCGTGCTCCTGCTCGTAGATCGAGGGTCTGTCGGGCATAGGTCTGCTCCTCCGGTTCGGTCGGTTCAGCGCAACTGTGACAGCGTTACTGTCACAATGCAAGAGCCTCTCCGGGATCTTGGCGACGGGAGAGTGACAGCCCTACTGTGACAGTCATGACCGCCCTGCTGACCATCGACGAGCTCTCCTCGGCGGTGGGGCTGACGGTGCGCACCACCCGCTACTACGCCAGCCTCGGCCTGATCCCCGCGCCCATCCGGCAGGGCCGGGTGGCCTTCTACGACGCCGCCCACCGCGCCCGGCTCGAGCTGGTGCGCGCGCTGCAGGACCATGGCTTCACGCTGCAGGCCATCGAGGGCTTCCTCGGCAGCCTGCCCGCCGCGGCGACCGTCGAGGAGCTGGCGTTGCAGCGCGCGATGCTGACCTCCTGGACGCCCGAGCCGCCGGAGCAGCTGACCCGGAAGCAGCTCGAGCAGAAGGCCGGGCGCCCGCTGACCGACGACGACATCCGGCTGCTGGTGATGGTGGGTGCGCTCGAGCGCAGCGGTGACGACTACGTCGCGATGCCCAACCTCCAGGTCGGCGTCGGCTTGCTCGACGTGGACATCCCCGAAGGCAGCATGGAGGCCGCGGGCGAGTCGATCCGGCGCCACATGGGGTCGCTGGTCGAGGCGCTGACCCCAGCATCCTCCGCTCCCAGGTGCTCGAGGCCGAATCGGCGCCGAGCCGCACTCACCCAGGACGCCGCGCGCTTCGAGAAGACGATGGCGAAGCTGCGTCGGCGCACGCTCGAGGCAGTGGTGACCGGCTTCCAGCGGGCCGCCAACGACGTGATCACCAGGTCGTTGGCCCGCTGACGGTGACGCTCACCCATTCCTTGACCTGCGCGATGGTCGCGGCCGGGTCGTCGCTGGCCGGGGTCACCGAGAGGTTGGTGATGCCGGCCTCGCGGAACGCCTCGATCCGCTCCTTCACATAGCTCTCGGGGCCGACCAGGTTGCCGGCCTCCAGCCACTCCAGCGGCACGAGAGCCTCGGCGTCCTTCTTCTTGCCGTCGAGGTAGAGGTCCTGGATCTCCTTGGCCTCCTTCTCGTAGCCGTACTGGCAGGCGAGGTCGTTGTAGAAGTTCTTGCCGCGGGCACCCATGCCGCCGACGTACAGCGCATAGATGGGGCGCATGAAGTCGAGCATCCCCTTGACGTCCTCGCCGATGGCGAGCATGCCGCCGGCGTTGACCTCGAGCGGGGCCAGGTCGGGTGAGCGCTTCGCGCTGCCCTTCGCGAGTGCCTCGCCCCAGACCTCCTGGGCCTTCTCGGGGTGGAACAGCCACGGCAGCGAGCGATCGGCCACCTCCGGCGGTCATCTCGACGTTCTTGTCGCCGAGGGCCGCGACCCAGAGGGGTACGGCGGGGCGCTCCGGCTTGTTGAGCAGCTTCAGCGGCTTGCCGAGCCCGAGGCCCTGGCCCTCCGGGAGGGGCAGCTTGAAGATGCCGTCGCTCACGAGGGGCTCGCGGCGCAGGCCCATCCTGATGATCTCGATGATCTCGCGGGTGCGGCCGATGGGCTTGTCGTAGGCGATGCCGTGGAAGCCCTCGATGACCTGCGGACCCGAGGCACCCAGACCGATCACGGCGCGGCCGCCTGAGACGTTGTCGAGGCCCGCGGCGGTCTGCAGCAGGGCGCCCGGCGTGCGGGAGTAGACGTTGAGGATCGCGGCGCCGATCTCGACGGTCTCGGTCTTCGCGGCCAGGTAGCCCATCAGCGTCGGGGCGTCGAAACCGTACGGCTCGGCGACCCAGATCGTGTCCAGGCCGGCCTTCTCCAGGCCGGCCACCTGGTCGGCGGTCTCGCGCGGGTTGCCGGCGTAGATGAGCGGCATCGAGAGCTTCATGGGGTCCCCTGGGGTCGGTCGCGGGTGGTCGGCCCCCACTGTGACAACTTCACTGTCACGATGGCAAGGGGGTGTGAGATATGCCGTCGACCGGGCGGGCTCAGGAGTAGCGGTGGCTCTTCGCGGCGTGCCCCTGCTCGCGGGTGCAGGTGCGCCCGCTCATGTTGCGGTGGCCGCAGAGTGCCTCGGCCGTTTCGGACTCGGCTATCGGCTGGGCCGCGGGCTCGGCCGGCGTCGGCTTCGGCGCCGTTGCCTTCCTGGCCACCGTCGGCCTCGCACCTGCCGTGGCGCCCTGCTTCTGTGCTTGTGCGTAGCGGGCCTCGCGCATCGCCCGCAGTCCGTCCATCTTGCTCATCGTCGACTCACGTCCCTCACCCTAGGCGTCGGCTCCGACAGTTCGCGTCAGGCGCGAGCCCGCCGTGGCGTGACATGGGGCGCGGACCACCTCGGCGCCCGTTAGGTTGCGACGCGTGAAGGTCCTCCGGACGCCCGACTCTCCTTCGCCGATCTGCCGGACTATCCCGTTCACGCCGAACTACCGCGACGTCGTCGCCGACGGCATGGACCCGGTGCGGATGCACTACCTCGACGAAGGACCGGCCGACGGCCCGGTCGCGCTGCTGCTCCACGGTCAGCCGACCTGGTCGTACCTCTACCGCAAGGTCATCCCGGTGCTCGCGGCACGCGGGATTCGGGTGATTGCTCCGACAACATCGGCTTCGGCCGATCCGACAAGCCCGTACGCAACACCGACTACACGTTCGCGCGACACATCGAGTGGATCCGGAGCCTGGTGACCGGTCTCGACCTGCGCGACATCACCTTGGTCGCCCAGGACTGGGGCGGCCCGATCGGGTTCAGCGTCCTCGCGCGCGGAGACTGACCGATTCGCGCGAGTCGTCGCCGCCAACACGATCCTGCACACCGCCGATCCAGCCTTGGCCGACAGGCTCGGCTTCGCCGTCAACGGGGTCGGGGAGTCGCGAGTGCTGCTTGAGGAGGCGCTGGTCGACTACCTGCTCTACACCCAGCGTGCCGAGGAGCTGCGCGCCAGCGACTTCATCGCCGCGACGGCCTCGACAGCCCGCCGACTCCGGACGTCCTCGCCGCGTACGACGCTCCGTTCCCGACGCGTCGTACACCGCGGGTCTGCGGCAGATGACGGCCCTGCTCCCGCTGACCCGCAACGACGTCGGCGCCCGGATCGGCCGCAGGACGATGCGCGCGCTCGAGCAGTTCGAGCGACCATTCCTGACGGCGTACTCCGACGGCGACCCGGCCACACGAGGGTGGGAGGCGATCTTCCAGGAGCGGGTCCCGGCGCCGGGTCAGCCGCACGTGCAGATCACCGGCGCCGGTCACTTCCTGCAGGAGGACGCCGGCGAACGGCTCGGCCGCATGGTGGCCGAGGTGATCACCGGCTAGAACATGTCGAGCGCGGTGCCGAGCGGGTTGGCGAGGCTGGCGGCGTACTCGGTGGTGAGGTGGTCGGTGTCGCGACGAACAGGGTGCCGCCGACCACGACCGGGCAGTCGTCCTGGTAGCAGATCCACGGCGTGGGGTCGACGACCTCGGTGCCGGTCGCGCGCGCGGCCGCGACCGCCACGTCGGCGAGGATCCGCGATCGCTCCTCGGGCACGAACATGCACTCGCGCAGTGACGAGTCGCCCTGGCTGAGGCAGGTGCCGGGGTCGTCCGACCGCTTGGGCACGTCGCGCAGGAGGACTACCCGCTCGGCGGATCCACCCAGCTCGCGGAACAGGTCCTTGTAGCCGTCCGACAGGAGGTCGGCCACGGCGTCGATGTCCTCGAACCGCTGGTCGCCGTCGTCGACGCCGTTGACGGGAGGGGACGACGCGACCACGACGAGGTCGGGCTGGAGGCCGTCGACCTGCTCGACCACCCAGTCCTGGAACGCGTCGCACTCTGTGAACTGCCGGTTGCCGTCGAGTGGCGCGACGGATACATCAGCGGCCGTGCACTGGGGCTTGACCAGGTAGTAGGCCCGCCACCCCGAGGCCTCGGTGATCACGTCGAACGCCGGGATCCAGGCCGGGGCGTGGGAGTCACCGATCACGACCACCGTGCGCGAGGCGTCCTCGTCGCCGCGGGGCGCCGGAGCCGCACGTCCTGCTCGTAGTCGCACTCCCCGACGTCGGCGACGCTGTCGCGGATGTCGAGCAGGTTGGGCGTCAGGTCGCTCGGCACGTCCTGGTCCCGGAGAGCGGCGTCGACCGAAGCGCGCACCAGGTCGACAGCGAAGGCGTGATGGTCCTCGTCGTCCTCTTCGTCGTCACTCGAGGCCGCGATGGTGATCGCCGGGTTGTCGCCGTGCTCGCCGCCCTGGTAGTCGGTCCAGCCCCACGCCGCGGCGCAGGTCAACACGACCAAGGTCCTCGACCACCGCAACCCGGTCGGCATCGTGCGCGGTGAACAGGCGGTGCGCGATCGCGATCACCGTACGACCATGGAGCACCGCGGCCAGCGAACGCTCGAGGTGCCGCGCGGATCGGGGATCGATCAGTGATGTCGCCTCGTCCAATACCAGGGTGTGCGGGTCGGCGAGCACCAGGCGTGCCAAAGCCAACTGCTGCGCTTGAGCTGGGTTCAGAGTGCCAGTCCACCCGAACCAACCCGGGTATCCAGACCGTCGGGCAATGCCTGCACCCAATCCAGGGAATCGACGGCGGCGAGCGCCTCCAACCATCCGGGAGTCCTCGGCGATGGTCGTCCACGGCCAGTGCGAGGTTGCTGGACCGTGCCGACGAACACATGATGCTCCTGAGTCACCAAGGCGACGTGTCCGCGCAGATCATCGAGCGGCAACTCGGTCATCCCGACATCGCCGACCGTCACGGTGCCGACGCGGGGCGGGTGGATACCTGCGAGCAGGCGGCCAAGGGTCGACTGGCCCGGCGCTGGAAGGTCCGACCATCGCGATCCGCTCACCGGGGTCGACATGGAGGTCGACACCATGCAGCACGTCACGGTCGGCCCACATACGCGAATCGCACGGCTTCGGCATCGATGGCCTCGTCCTTGGGCTCTGCGTCCGCTGACCTCGCGGTCGTCGGGTACGTCGGCAACGCCGAGGAGGTCGAGCCAATGAGGTCCGCACCGACCTGCAACTCGTCTAGCCACGAGATCAGCCGGTCCACCGGGTCCACGAGAGCCTGCACGTACAGCGTTGCCGCAGTGACGTCGCCCAGGTCGACTTGCCCTTGGGTATGGAGGTAGCCGCCGACGAGCAGCGTCACCACGGTCGGAACCAGATAGCCGCGACTCGACGGAGGGGAACCAGACCGTGCGCAGGTAGAGCGTGTAGCGCTCGGCAGCGTAGGACTCGGAGATGTCGGCATCGATCCGCTCGAGTCGACCGCTGCTCGAGTCCGAGTGCTTCGACGGTGCGGGCGCCTTCGGTCGTCTTGGCTGCAACGCTGGCGTTGATGGCAGCGTAGGACGCCGACTCCCGCAGGTAGCCGGGCTTGGCTCGCTTGAGGTACCAACGGGTCCGCCACCGAACAGCACGGGCACACCCAACACGAGCGGGGACCAGGACCCATCGTGCCCACCAGGAGACACGCCACGATGGTGAAGATGGTGGTAACGATCGCGATCATCCGTCTCAGGCAGTGCGAACCGCACCGACCAGCCCAACGCCTCGACATCGCGTGATGGTCCGGGTCAGCAGATCGCCCGTCCCGGCGCGGCTCGACTGTGCCGGATCCGGCAATGCCAGTGACCCTGCTTGACGAAATCCTCGCGCAGTTCGGCCAGGACCTTGCTCTCCCGAACGCCAAGAACGAGACCAGCGGGCGAACCTTGTCAGGATCGAGCTGGAGCCAGGAGAAACGCCGCGATCGCGATGAACGACCTTGTCCACGTGAGAAGACCGGGGTGCCTGGTCGGAAACCTGCTTGAACCAGGTCACCGATCAGACGCGGAAGCAGCCAGCCCCGCGATGGCTGCCAGGACATGCAGAGTGATGGCAAGCGACAGCTCGCGCGGGTGTTGGCGTGCGATCCGTCGGGCGTAGCGGCGCAGCTCATCGGCCGGCTCGGCAACAGGCACAAGAATCTCCCCCCTCTCCCACTCGTCCTCCCCTCGCGCGACAACGCGTCGATAAGCGCGGGTTGGCTCCAGCAGTTCTTTGTGGGTTCCGACCGCAACCACCTCGCCGTGTTCGCACGAGGGCCACCTCGTCGGCGTGGTCGAGCAGAAGGGGGCTAGCGGTCGTGATGAGACGTGGTGCGTCCACGGCGGTGGTCCTTGAGCGAGTCGGCGATGCGCGCCTCCGTGTGGGCATCGACGGCCGAGGTCGGCTCGACGAGGACGAGGACGTCGGCGTCGGTTGCAAGGGCCCGCGCGAGGACGAGACGTTGGCGTCGGCCGCCGGAGAAGCTGCGCCCGCGTTCGTCGACGTGAGTCTGCAGGCCGTCGGGGAGAGGCTCGAGGATGTCGTCGGCCGATGCGGTGCGAGTGCCTTCTCGAGGACGCCGTGCCACCGCGTCCGGTACGTCGAGGTCGTCGAGCAGGCGGCCGGAGAAGAGCGTCGGCCGTCGGAACGCAGACGACGATGGCGTGGCGTACGACCTCACGGTGAGGTCGGAGGTGTCACGCCGCCGAGGCGAGCGCGCCGGACCCGGTCGGGCGCAAATGCCCAGCCGATCGGCCGTCGCGGCGGACTCGTCGGGAGGTCGGCCGACCACGGCGGTGACGCGAGCCGGGCGACCCGCAGACCGGTGTGGACGTCGACCAGGTCCCTCGCGGCGGGGGGTCCCGCTCGAGGCGGGGTCGGTCGGTGCGGCGTCGAGGGCCAGCACCCGGCAGACCCGCTTGCCCGAGACCCGCCCACGGATCAGCTTGTTGGCGTCCTCGGTGGCGGTCCGGAGCGGGATCATCAAGAACGCGCAGTAGCCGTAGAAGGCTACGAGCTCACCGGCCGTGATGTGGCCGGTGACGGCGAGCGTGCCCCGAGCCACACGATCACGACCCGAAGACGCCCGGCAGGAAGACCTGCAGCGCATCGAGCAGCGACTGCAGCTTGGCTACCTCTACGCCGGCCCGGCGGGTCGCCTGGCGACTCGCGGCGGTAGCGCTCGTGGAAGACGTCCTCGCCGCCGATGCCGCTGATACGCGCAGGCCGCCCACGATGTCGCTCGCGGTGTTGGAGAGGATCCGCCGATCAGGGCGCGCTGGCGGTCGCTGCGTCGCTGCAGGGGTGCCAGCAGCGGGCCGACGAGCAGCATCAGGGCCGGCACGGCGCCGATCAGCACGACCAGGCCGAGCGTCACCGAGGTCAGCAGGATCACGGCGACCAGTAGGAACGACACGATCGCTCCGGAGAAGCGGGCCGACACGTCCATCACCTGGCCGAGGTGGGAGATGTCGCTGGTGCCGATCGTGACCACCTCGCCGTTCGACCTTGCGCGAGGGTACCGCCGAGCTCCACGGTCTGGCGCCCGACCAGCTGCACGGTGACGTGCCGCGATCAGCCAGTTCGTCACGGCGAAGCGGTGCCGCATGATGCCAGTGGCTGCCTGGATCAGACCCATTCGCGAGCATCAGGCTCGCGTAGATGAAGAGCTGCCTGCTGTCGTTGGACGCTGTGGTCGATGGTGCCGTCCGGATCCCACGAAGGGCATCACCGCCTGGCTGCTTATCGAGATGATGCCGAAGGCCGCCCCGCCGGCGAGCGTGCGCCACTGCTGCTTGTGGCGATGACAGCAAGCGTCCCTGAGCAAACGGTGGTCAGCGATCCCGGGATGGGCGAGAGGGAGTCGCTGCACTGGCCCCACTTTATGAGTCTGGCAGCTCCCGGAGCGACCGAATTAGCGCCGCCGAGGAGATGCGCGAGCCAGCCGACGTGCTGGAGGTGGCAGTAGGCGACGAGCAGCACCAGCGCGAGCAGCGCCATCAGCGCGGAGACGCCGATGGCGGCGCCGCGGGAGAGCACGAGGTCGAAGATGAACCAGATCACGCCGACGACCAGCAGGGCGACACACGGCCAGCGCCGTCCGGGCCATCCGGTGCGCGGCCTGCACGACCCGGTCCTTCACGCGGTGGCCCGACAGCCGATGTGCACGGCCACCGGGGTCAGCACCACCGCCGGCGGGCCACCCCGCGAGCACGACGCGGCCAGGTACGTTGTGCGCTGCACGTCGTCGAGGTCCTCGAACCGCTCCTGCAAGGGCAGGGTCAAGCAGGTAGCCGGCCGTGAGCTGCACACCGGTCTGCACTACGCGGAGCTCCTGGAGGATGTCGGCGAATTTGCCCGCCTGGTCCTTCGTCGTCGGTCGCGGGGCATGGCGCCATCCTCGTTCCTCAGGCGGCCAGGTCGTCCACGACCTCGGCCCCGGTAGCTCCGCGAGCAGCCGCCCGGGGAGCAGCAGCTTCCGACCGGCGGACGCCGGAGCCGATGTCGCCACGTCGATGTCCAGCACCCGGGCGTCGACCAGGAGCCGCCACCCGGTGGGCAGGCCGACCGGCGTGATGCCGCCGTACTCCATGGCCGACTCCTCGACGGCCCGGTCCATCGAGAGGAAGGACGCCTTGCGCACGTCGAGGAGCCGCTTGACCCGGTCGTCGACGTCGGCGCGGGTCTGGCAATGAACGGCCACGCAGGCCGCGATCCGTTCCCTCGACCGCCGCGGCGACCCGCCACGATCACGCAGTTGGCGCCGGCGGACATCGGCACGTCGAGGCCTTGCTCGATCATCGCCGCGGTGTCCGCGAGCTCGGGGTCGATCTCGACACCACTGCCACCTGGTCGCTCTGAGCCCACGCGGCCAGCGCAGCGACGACCGGCGAAGCCAGCAGCTCGGCGGGTCGGCCACCGGGAGGACGTCAGGGTCGGGAAGCTCGGAAGGTCCATGAGGCCATCGTCGACCACGAGCCGCGGTTCCCAGGTCGCGGCCCGAATAAACCGCTATCCGCGTGCCGACTTCCGTCTCTGTTTGGTGCCTGCCCCCTGGGAGATGGCCGGCAACGTCTTCCTGGAGGAGTCGCCGATGCCCCAGCATACCAGCGGCTCGTGATGCTCCGGTGAGTGGAGCCGCAGCTGCCGGCTGGCGCCGGAGAACTGGTACCACCCAGCGGGGGCTTCTCGGTGCAGGCGCAGGACCTCGTGAACGCCGCCAAGGAGTGGGACGAGCTGTCGGGCGACATGGTCAACGCGACGCATGAAGTGCGAGACCGGCTGGGGCCTGCCGGGGATCTTCGGCTTCGCCAACACGCTCTACAGGTCGGCCGGCTGCACGCGGCGTTCAACCGCGAGGCGGCGATCCGCCGCCTGGGACGGCCACGTGATCACGTGGCTGGTCGCCAACGGCCTGTTCGAGGTCGCCAACGACTTCTCGAACACCGACACCACGACCGGTGAGAACTTCGTCAACAACCACCTCACCGAGGCCGAGTGTCCCGCCCGGCGGCGGGGCCTCGGCTCTCTCCGGCCCGGCGTACATCACCGGCGGCGGCATTCTGGGCGGGATGGCCGGCAACGAAGCCTCGAGGAGAAGTTCGAGGCCGCGTGCCTCGGCCACCGCCGACTTCCTCACCGAGTACGCCGCCTTGGGGGAGTTGTGGGGCACACGACCCACATCAAGCGAGGTCAGCGCTGCGGCACCAAGATCCACGCCGCGACGTAGGCGACCGGCGACTGCCGACGCCGAAGACCGCGGCGACCACCGTGAGCACCCGGACCAGGGTCACGTCGATCCCGAAGTAGTCGGCCACGCCTGAGCAGACGCCGCCGATCATCTTGTCGTCGGTGTTGCGGGTCAGCTTCTTGTACGTCGGGGGCGGGGTCTGGGTGGTCATCGGTTCTCCTCGGGGGTGATCTCGGTGGTCTCGGTGGTTGCTTCGGTGGGGGACTCGGGAGTGGTGTCTGCAGGGGCGTCCTCGCTGGCGACCCAGCCGGTCTGGCTCGACCCGGCTTGCTGCGGTTGGTCAGCACGGTGGCCAGCACGCCGGCGATACCGCCAGCGACCCACGGGATGGGCATCAGCCAGCGGATGTCGTAGCCGGCGACGGTGTCGGTCTGGATCAGCGCCCAGACGACGAAGGCCGACGAAGGCGATCCCCATGACCAGGTGGCCGATGTTGACGGGGTGGCGCCCGCTGCGGGCGCCGCTCGGCGGTGCATGGGGATCGTCGTGTCGCTCATCAGTTCGCCCTCAACGCTGTCGACCTCGATCTCGCCGAAGCCGACCTCGGCCTCGATGGTCAGGACGGGTCCGCCGGGGGTGCGAAGTCGGTCTGGTGGACGAGATGCCGCGGTCCTGCCGAAGAGCTCCGTGTGGCCGTCACCGTCGACGTTCGCCTCGACCCTCGCGGAGAGCCCGGTGGGCAGGATCACCTCGATCCGGCCGAATCCGACGTCCAGCTCGAGGTGCGGCCGTCGAGCGCCTCGAGGTCCTCGATGTCGCGCAGGTCGAGCTGATCTCGCCGGCGTCGGGTCGTACCGGGAGTCGAGCGACGCGGCGCTCCGCGGTGCTGGTCGATCTGGCCGATGTCCCAGTCGTCGGGGACCGCCGCGCCGCCGTCGCGACGGCAGCGACGAGGCCGGCCAAGATGAGGCCGCCGCCGCGGCCGTAGAAGGCGCCGACGAAGCATCACGCCGCATCACGGCCACGGTCAGTGCCGGGTACGCCGAGTCGGCGATGTCGGCGCCGGCAGCGTCGGCGATGCCGAGCGTGCCGACGCCGAGCGCGGCCAGCGCCATCGTGAACCAGAACAGGATCGGTCCGCGCTTGCGCGGGTTGCGGCGCTCGCCTGCACTGCGGCGGCGTACGTCGGCGGGTAGGTGGGCGGGGCCGCGCGGTACGGGTTCGGCGGGGGGGTCCGGCGGACGCCGGACTGCGCGCACTGACCACGACGAAGACGATGAGGCCGATGATCGCCAGCGGCCACGGGAAGCCGAAGCCGCCCCACGAGTCGCCGAGCAGCGCCAGGAAGGCGAGCGTGCCGACGAGCACCAGCGCGACGGTGCGGCTGCGGTCGTCGAGGCGGAGCTTCGCCTCGTGGTCGTCCTCCGGCACGAGCAGCCAGCAGGCGCCGTAGATGATGAGGCCGGCACCGCCGAAGAACGCCAGCACCACGAAGACCACGCGCACGATGATCGGGTCGACGTCGAAGTGGCGGGCGATGCCGCTGGCAACACCGGCGACCTTGCGGTCGAAGGTGGAGCGGCGGAGGCGACCGAGGTCGCGCATCTCCTCGCCGGTGACGCGGGGGCCCTGGTCAGGACCGCGGCGCACCGGGGCCAGCAGGCCCGGTCGGTGCTTCTGGGTGGTGTGGTGGTCATGGCTCAACAGTGGCCGCTCCGGCCCTCGCGCACCATCGGGGACGACCCTGATCCTGCGGCGATTCGGGGTCTCCAGCGTCAGGGTCAGGCCGGGGTCGGCCCTCATGGGTCGGAGGGCTCCGCTGTGTGACGATTGAGGCCACATGAGCACCGTCCACGCCCCGCCGGGCCACGCCGTACCGCCGCGCGACCCGCGACATCCACGAGCCGATCGTCGGCGGCGTGGCGTCCGGTCTCGCGCCGGCACCTCGGGTTTCCCGGTGCTGTGGGTGCGGGTCGGCTTCGTGCTGGCCACTGCTCTCGGCGGCCTCGGCGCCGCCCTGTACGCCGGTCTCTGGATGTTCCTGCCGGCCGACGGGCAGTTCGACCGCGAGGCCCCCGGCGCTGGAGAGCGCGCGCCGCGGCGGCCGCCGGCCGGGCCGGATCCGCCGGCTGACCGACGCCGGGCCCGGCTGATCACGCTCGGCATGCTCGGCGCTCGGCGTGGTCTTCCTCCTCGAGGCGATCTTCGGCCGGGGGGCCCTGCTCTGGCCGATCGTGATCGCCGTGGTCGGCGTGGCCCTGCTGTGGCGCCAGGCCGACGAGGCGCAGCGCGAGCGCTGGCTCGACAGCGGCGGCCGGGTCAACCCGGTGCGGCTGGTCTTCGGTGACGGCGGCTGGGCGGCGTACGCGCGGGTCGGGGCCGGGGTGGCGCTGCTGCTCTCGGCGATGTTCATCGTCGGCTTCGGCGACGGCTCGATCGAGACCGCGCGCACGGCGCTGATCGCCGGCGGTCTCGGCTTCGTCGGCGTCGGGATCGTGGTCGGGCCGTGGGTCTTCCGGCTCGCCTCCGACCTGACCGCCGAGCGCGAGGAGCGGGTGCGCACCCAGGAGCGGGCCGACGTAGCCGCCCACCTGCACGACTCCGTGCTCCAGACGCTCGCGCTGATCCAGAAGAGCTCCGGCGACCCCGCGACCGTCGCCCGGCTGGCCCGCGCCCAGGAGCGCGACCTGCGCTCGTGGCTGTTCGCCGGCGAGGCCACCGACGAGCGCTCGATCGCGAGCGCCCTGCGTGGCGTCGCGGCCGAGGTCGAGGACGCCCACGGCATCTCGGTCGATGTGGTCAGCGTCGGCGACTGCGACATGGACGAGGCGCTGCGCCCCGTCGTGGCAGCAACCCGCGAGGCGCTCAGCAACGCGGCCAAGCACGCCGGCACCCCGCGCGTCGACGTCTACGCCGAGATCGGCTCCTCGGCGGTCGACGTGTTCGTGCGCGACCGTGGGCGGGGCTTCGACCCCGAGGCCACGCCGGAGGACCGCTACGGCGTCCGGCACAGCATCATCGACCGCATGCAACGCCACGGCGGCACCGCCGAGATCAAGACCACCATCGGCGAGGGCACCGAGGTGCGGCTGCACCTGCCCCGAGACGGACGCACAGGAACAGAGAGTCTGATTCTCGGCAGAAGCTCATCTCCGTGGTGATCGTCGACGACCACGCGATGTTCCGCAGCGGGGTGCGCGGCCGAGCTCGCCTCGATCGGCGCCGGCGTCGTGGACGTCAAGGCCGAGGCAGCCGACGTCGACGAGGCGGTCCGGGCCGTCGCGACGCACCAGCCCGACGTCGTGCTCCTCGACGTGCACCTGCCCGGCGGGGGAGGGGTCGAGGTGATGAGGCGGTCGCAGTCGCCGGACACCCAGTTCCTCGCGCTCTCGGTCAGCGACGCCGCCGAGGACGTGATCGGCACCATCCGCGGCGGCGCCCGCGGCTACGTCACCAAGACCATCACCGGCCCCGAGCTGGTCTCCGCCATCCGCCGCGTCTCTGACGGCGACGCGGTCTTCTCGCCCCGCCTGGCCGGCTTCGTGCTGGACGCCTTCGCCGGCTCCATCGACGTCGCCGCGGTCGACGAGGACCTCGACCGGCTCACCGAGCGCGAGCGCGAGGTGATGCGCCTGATCGCCCGCGGCTACGCCTACAAGGAGGTGGCCAAGGAGCTGTTCATCTCCATCAAGACCGTCGAGACCCACATGTCGTCGGTGCTGCGCAAGCTCCAGCTCTCCTCCCGCCACGAGCTGACCCGTTGGGCCTCTGACCGCCGGCTGCTCTGAACACAGGGTGTTTCCGAGCCACCGGGGCGGGTACTTGCAGGTACTCGGCCTGGAAGGGGCTCGTCCATGAGTGAAGCTGTCGACACCCGACCCCCTGATGAGGTCGATGACGGGGGGCTCCGGCGCTCGATCACCGGCAGACAGCTGTTCTTCTACACGCTTGGTGACGTGCTCGGATCCGGCATCTACGTCCTGATCGGCCTGGTCGCGGCCGCCGTGGGCGGAGCGTTCTGGATCGCGTTCGCGCTCGGCGTCACCGTCGCAGCGATCACCGGATCGGCGTACGCCGAACTGGTCACCAAGTATCCCCAGGCCGCTGGGGCCGCGCTCTACGTCAACAAGGCGTTCCGCAACACTCCGCTGACCTTCCTGATCACGGTCTCGTTCTTGGCCGCGAGCTTCGCGGCGACGGGCTCACTTGCGTCGGGCTTCTCCGACTACTTCGCGACCCTGTGGGAGGCGCCGCCGGCGCTGCTGGTGTCGTTGGTGTTCCTGCTCTGCCTGGTGATCGTCAACTTCATCGGCATCACCGAGTCCGTGGTGATGAACATGGTGATGACGTTCGTCGAGGTGGCCGGCCTGATCATCGTGCTGGTCATCGGCATCTGGTACATCGCGCAGGGCAACGCCGACTTCGGCACCCTCGTCGAGATCGATGTGTCCGGCGACTACGGCAACCCGGCTCTGGCCGTCCTCGCCGGGATCGCCTTCTCGTTCTTCGCGATGACCGGCTTCGAGAACACCGCCAACGTCGCCGAGGAGACGATCGACCCGCACAAGGCGTTCCCCCGGTCGCTGGTCGGAGGCATGGCCGTGGCCGGCGTCGTCTACGTCCTGGTGTCCATGGCGGCGGCGTTGACGGTGCCGACCGACACGCTGGCCGAGTCTCCCGCCGCCCTCCTGGAAGTGGTCGAGGCCGGGATCCTGCCGATCTCGACAGAGTTCATGACCACGCTCTTCTCGGTGATCGCGTTGATCGCCATCACCAACACGACGCTCGTCACGGTCGTGACCCAGCCGCGGATTCTCTACGGCATGGCCAACGAGGACGTCGTCCCAGGGATGTTCGGCAAGATCCACGCCAGCCGGCGCAGCCCCTGGGTGGGTCTGCTGTTCAGTGCCCTCGTCGTCAGCGGGCTGCTCGTGGTCGGCACGCTGGCGCCCACCGTGGAGGGAGAGACGTTGGTCGGCCGGCTCGCGACCGTCACCGTGGTGTTCCTGCTGTTCATCTACGCGCTGGTGATCGTGGCCTGCCTGAAGCTGCGCGGACAGGACGAGGACGAACGGACATTCCGGGCCAACACGCCCCTTCTGGTCGTGGGACTGCTCGGCAACCTGGCGATCCTCGGGTTCTCGATCTACGACGACTACACCTCGCTCTACTGGTGCGGCGGCCTCCTCGCGGTGGGGCTGGTCCTGTACGTCGTCGAGCAGCTCTTCGGCAGTTCTTCCCAACGTCGTTCCACAGCCGGATCGGAAGGACCCTGAGATGCACGTGATCGTGGCCACGGACGGTTCCAAGCAGTCGCTGGTGGCCGCCCGCCACCTGAAGTCGTTCGCCGACCCCGCCAAGATCACCGACATCTCGGTCATCGCGGTGATCCGTCCACTCGCCTCGGTGTCGTTCGCCGACGAGCTGTCCCCGGTCGGCAAGCGTCGGGCGGACGCGCACTCGCTGGACTTCCGCGGAGCCGCCGAGAGCGCGGTGGAGGTGGTCGCCTCGGAGTTCGCCGACTGGGGTCCGAAGGTGCATCGGCGGGTCCGGAGCGGGTCACCGGCCAACGAGCTGATCAAGGCGGCACGCCAGGTCTCTGCCGGGCTCGTCGTCGTAGCCAGTGGTGCGCGCGGTCTCAGCGACTCGGTGCTCGTCGGCAGCACGGCCCAGCGCGTCCAGCACTACGCCCCGTGCCCGGTGCTCGTGGTCCGTCCAACGCCCCGGCCCAGGAAGCGGTGACCCCGGGCGCGTGGCTCAGTAGGGTGCGCGCATGGAAACCCTGCGCCTGATCCTGCTGGTCATCCACATCCTCGGCTTCGCGGCGCTGATCGGCGGCCTGCTCGCGCAGGGCGGGCAGGAGGAGAAGAAGGTCAACGGCGCGATGCGCGACGGCGTCGGCACCGCCTTCCTCGCCGGGCTCGCCCTCGTCGGCGTACTCCAGGCCGACGACCAGGACGTCGACAACACCAAGATCGCGGTCAAGGGCGTCATCGGCCTGGTGCTGCTGGTGCTGGTGATGGCCAACGCCAAGAAGCCGCGCATCCCCAACGGCCTCTGGCTCGGCCTCCTGCTCCTCTCCATCGCCAACGTCTGCGTCGCCGTCTTCTGGTCCTCCGCCCACGCCTCTGCCTGAGCCCTGACGCTGACGCTTCATCACGGTATGTAGGGCAATCGCCGCTTCCCACGGGGTATTCGTCATGGGAAGCGGAGGTTCGTCTGCATACCGTGATGAAGCAGCGACGCCACCCCGGCGCTGAAGGGAGGTTCGACTGCATACCGTGATGAAGCAGCGACGCCACCCCGGCCCTGGGGGCGGCGGGACGTAGGGTTGGGAACAGCATGAGTACGCCGTTGCCTCTCCCCGAGTTCGAGCCCTCGGAGGAGCCTCGCACGACCCGCCGGGGACTCTCGGCCGAGGAGCTCCTCGAGGGGCTCAACGAGCCTCAGCAGGCGGCGGTCCGACACGGCGGCACGCCCCTCCTCGTGGTGGCCGGCGCCGGCTCCGGCAAGACCCGGGTGCTGACGCGGCGGATCGCCTGGCTGATCTCCGAGCGCAAGGCGCACCCCGGCTCGATCCTGGCGATCACCTTCACCAACAAGGCCGCGGCCGAGATGAAGGAGCGGGTCGAGGACCTGGTCGGTCGCCGGGCGCGGGTGATGTGGGTCAGCACCTTCCACTCCGCCTGCGTGCGCATCCTGCGCAAGGAGATCGACAAGTTCGGCTACAAGTCCAACTTCTCGATCTACGACGCCCAGGACCAGAAGCGGCTGATGACGCTGGTGCTGAAGGACCTCGACCTCGACCCGAGGCGGTTCCAGCCGGGCGCGGTGCTGCACTGGGTCTCCAACCACAAGAACGAGCTGCGCGACCCCGAGGAAGCCGCCGCCGACGCCAAGAACGGCTTCGAGGAGTCGTACTCCGCGGCGTACACGCTCTATCAGCGGCGGCTGCGCGAGGCCAACGCGCTCGACTTCGACGACCTGATCATGACCACGGTGCACCTCTTCCAGACCTTCCCGGAGACGCGCGAGACCTACCGGCGGCGCTTCCGGCACGTGCTGGTCGACGAGTACCAGGACACCAACCACGCGCAGTACGCCTTCATCCACCAGCTCTGCGCCGACCAGATGGAGGTGCTCCCGGCCGAGGGTGACGAGGCCGAGGAGCGGGTCGAGCCGGCCGAGCTGATGGTCGTCGGTGACGCCGACCAGTCGATCTACGCCTTCCGCGGCGCCAACATCCGCAACATCCTCGACTTCGAGCAGGACTTCCCCAACGCGACCTCGATCCTGCTCGAGCAGAACTACCGCTCCAGCCAGACCATCCTCACCGCCGCCAACTCCGTGATCGGCCACAACAAGGGCCGCAAGCCGAAGAAGCTCTGGTCCGACGCCGGCGACGGCGCGCGGATCGTCGGCTACGTCGGCGACGACGAGCGCGACGAGGCGAGGTTCGTCTCCGAGGAGATCGACCGGCTCGTCGACGACGGCGCCAAGGCCGGCGACATGGCGATCTTCTACCGCACCAACTCGCAGAGCCGAGTCTTCGAGGAGGTGTTCATCCGCACCGGCCAGCCCTACAAGGTGGTCGGGGGAGTGCGCTTCTACGAGCGGCGCGAGGTGCGCGACGCGCTCGCCTACCTGCGGATGCTGGTCAACCCCGACGACCAGGTGTCCCTACGCCGGATCCTCAACGTGCCGAAGCGCGGCATCGGCGACCGCGCGGTCGAGTGCGTCAACGCCCTCGCCGAGCGGGAGCGGATCACCTTCTGGGAGGCCCTACGCCGGGCGGACGAGGCTCCGGGCCTGGCCACCCGCTCGCTGACCAACATCAAGGGCTTCGTCGCGATGGTCGAGGAGCTGCAGTCGATGGTCGCGGCCGACGAGCGAGCCGACGTGATCCTGGAGTCGGTGCTCGCCCGCTCGGGCTACCTCGAGGAGCTCGAGGCCTCCGACGACCCCCAGGACGAGACCCGGGTCGAGAACCTCGGCGAGCTGGTCGCCGTCGCCCGCGAGTTCTCCGACGACCCGACCGCCGGACCGTCCGCCGACCCTGCCGATGTCGAGGCCGGCCTGGTCGCGCCTGGCCTCGGTGACTTCCTCGAGCGGGTCGCGCTGGTCGCCGACACCGACCAGATCCCCGACGAGCCCGACCCCGACCGCCCCGAGGACACCGGCGTGGTCACCCTGATGACCCTGCACACCGCCAAGGGGCTGGAGTTCCCGGTGGTGTTCCTGACCGGACTCGAGGACGGCATCTTCCCGCACTCCCGGTCCCTCGGCGGTGACCCGACCGAGCTCGAGGAGGAACGCCGGCTCGCGTACGTCGGCGTCACCCGCGCCCGCGAGCGCCTCTACGTCTCCCGGGCAGTGATCCGCTCGGCCTGGGGGGCACCGAGCCACAACCCCGCCTCGCGGTTCCTCGACGAGCTGCCGATCGACCTGGTCGACTGGCGCCGCACCGAGGCCGCGCAGACGATGTGGGACCGCCCCGACCTCGCCAGCGGTTCCGCCGCGCGCCTGGGCGACCCGACCTCAGCCGGCCGCCGCAACTTCTCCGCGGCCGCCGCCCGCGCCGACGCCGCAGCCAAGGCGAAGCCCGCCCGCGAGATCCCGTCGCTCGAGCCCGGCGACCGGGTGCTCCACGACTCGTTCGGCATGGGCACGGTCGTGGCCATGGAGGGCGTGGCCGACAAGTCCGTCGCCTCGATCGACTTCGGGTCCGAGGGCGTCAAGCGGCTGCTGCTGCGCTACGCGCCGGTGGAGAAGCTGTGACGTCCAGTTCGCGTTGACCTCACGAGGTCTCGACACGCGGGTCGCGACTTCGTTCCTCAGTCGCGCCGCTTGCTCGACCACCGATGTTCGCCGTACATGCGAGCACGCCGTGCCTCGCAAGCTCGGCTACGGCGTTACGCCGTGAACGACGAACGCGGCGTACGGGTCGACCGGGTCGCCGCCGCCGGGGCGGACCTCGACGTGGAGGTGTGAGCCGGTGACGTTGCCGGTGGTGCCGACGGTGCCGATGACCTCGCCGGCGGTGACGGTCTCGCCGGGCTCGACGAAGATGTCGGTCTGGTGGCAGAACCAGATCTCGGTGCCGTCCTCGAGGGTGAGCACGGTCTTGTTGCCGTAGGAGCCGTCGTAGCCGGTCTCGGTGATCGACGCCGTTGGCGATCGACATGATCTGGTCGCCGGTGTCACCGTTGAAGTCGAGGCCGGTGTGGTAGCTCGACCACAGGCCGTACTCGCCGAAGGTCGCGGTGATGATGGAGTAGGCGAGCGGCAGCGTCCAGCGGTTCTCGGCGAGCTTGCCGGCCTGGTTCTCGGCGAGCTTGGCGAGCTGCCCGAGGGCGGCGTTGCGCTCCTCGGCCTGGTCCTCGGCGGCGGCGACGAGGTCGGCCGAGGCTGCCTCGTCGAGGGCCTCGCGGTCGACGCTGCGTGACACCGGGCGGCCGCGGTCGGTCAGGGCGGTCACGTTGCCGACGCCGCTGGAGCCGGTCAGGGCGCTCGCCGCCTGGAACTTGGTGTGGTCGTTGTTGGCCAGCTGGGGACCGGCGGAGAAGATCGCACCGCCGACCGAGATGGCCAGGGTCGCTACGCCGAGCAGCACGGGCGCCGACGGCAGGCCCTTGAAGAGGGGGCCGCGGGAGCCGGCGTGACGGACCGCCTTGCGCTTGCCGGGCAGGGGAGCCGCCTTCTGCATCGGCAGCTCGACCGTGGGCTCGTGGTCGTTGAAGTGGTGGGTCGCCTCGCGCTCGAAGATGACCGCCGGGGCGAGCTCGCGCGGGCTCGCGCCGGCGGGGGTCTCGGCGGAACCGGCTGGGAAATGCCGGCTCGAACTCGTCGAAGTCGTCAGCAGAGCGGCCGGCGACGCGACGTCCGGCGTAGGACGACTTGCTTTGGGGCTCACCGAGGCCGAGCGGCGTGGGCCGCGACGATCTCCTCGGTGGTTTCCCATTGACAATGTCTCCGGTGTTTCCAGTCGGTGGCTGTGTGCTGTCCGGCACAAGAACGAAGCAGCCAAGACCATAACGGATAGGTCACGGTCCGTGAAATGCCGGTCCGGACATTGTGCATAACCGGACGTCGGCCGGGAGGTTACGCCGGATACGCTGCCGCTGTCAGCAGCCACCGCTCGCGGATCCGGATCGTCGTGGGCAAGCCGGGCCTCGACGGTCACGACCGCGGCGCCAAGATCGTCGCGCGGGCGCTGCGCGACGCCGGCCACGAGGTGGTCTACACCGGTCTGCACCAGACGCCCGAGCAGATCGTGGAGACGGCGATCCAGGAGGACGCCGACCTGATCGGCCTGTCCGTGCTCAGCGGGGCGCACATGACGCTGTTCAAGAAGCTGATCGAGCTGCTCGGTGAGCGCGAGGCCGGCGACATCCTGGTCTTCGGAGGCGGGATCATCCCGGAGGAGGACATCCCGCTGCTCGAGGAGATCGGCGTGGCCAAGGTGTTCACGCCGGGCGCGACCACCACCGAGATCACCGAGTGGGTCGCCGGGCAGTTCGCCGACGCCTGAGCCGCCCAGCACCGGCATATGCCGTGCGTCACGTCAGGTGTCCACCCTTCGTCGTGCCCACCTGGCGGGACTAAGGTGCGGCGAGAACCCCCCAGCTAGAGGCGCGGCCGTACGGGCCTGCGCCCGCATGTAGAGGACATGGTGGATCAGTGGACCTGATGGAATTCCAGGCGAAGGAACTCTTCGCCAAGCATGACGTAGCCGTGACCCTGGGCATCGTGGCCAACACCCCCGCGGAGGCCCGCGCGGCAGCCGAGGAGCTCGGGGTCGTCGTCGTCAAGGCGCAGGTCAAGGCCGGCGGCCGCGGCAAGGCCGGTGGCGTCAAGCTGGCGAAGACGCCCGACGAGGCCGAGGAGCACGCCACGGCGATCCTCGGGATGCAGATCAAGGGCCTGACCGTGAACCGCGTGCTCATCGCGCCGGCCGCGAGCATCGTGGAGGAGTACTACTTCTCCTTCCTGCTCGACCGCGCCGACCGCCAGTACCTCTGCATCGCGTCGGTCGAGGGCGGTGTCGAGATCGAAGAGGTCGCCAAGACCAACCCGGACGCCGTCAAGAAGATCCCGATCAACCCCGGCACCGGCGTCGACGAGGAGAAGGCCCGCGCGATCGTCGCGGAGGCCAAGTTCCCGGAGGCGCTGACCGAGCAGGCCGTCACCATGGTGCAGAAGCTGTGGCAGGTCTTCGTCGAGGAGGACGCCACGCTGGTCGAGGTCAACCCGCTCGCTCGGCTCGAGGGCGACATCCTCGAGGCGCTCGACGGCAAGGTCTCGCTCGACGAGAACGCCGAGTTCCGCCACGAGGAGCACGCCGCCTTCGAGATCAAGGACGAGACCGACCCGCTCGAGGCCAAGGCCAAGTCGAAGGGCCTCAACTACGTCAAGCTCGACGGTGCCGTGGGCATCATCGGCAACGGCGCGGGCCTGGTCATGTCGACCCTCGACGTCGTCGCGTACGCCGGCGAGAAGCACGGCGGCGTCAAGCCCGCCAACTTCCTCGACATCGGTGGCGGCGCCAACGCCCAGGTGATGGCCGACGGCCTCGACGTGATCCTCAACGACGCGCAGGTCAAGAGCGTGTTCGTGAACGTCTTCGGCGGCATCACCGCCTGCGACGAGGTCGCCAACGGCATCGTGGGGGCGCTCGACATCCTGGGCGCCGAGGCCACCAAGCCGCTCGTCGTACGCCTCGACGGCAACAACGTCGACGAAGGCCGACGCATCCTCAACGAGGCCAACCACCCGCTGGTGACCCTCGTCGACACCATGGACGGCGCGGCCGACAAGGCCGCCGAACTCGCCAACGCCTGAGACTGAGGAACTAGAACAGTGTCTATCTACCTGAACAAAGACTCCAAGATCATCGTCCAGGGCATGACCGGTGGCATGGGCTCCAAGCACACCACCCTCATGGTCGAGGCGGGGTCCAACATCGTCGGCGGCGTCAACGCCCGCAAGGCCGGTACGTCGGTCGAGCTGGGCGGCAAGGAGCTCCCCGTCTTCGGCAGCGTCAAGGAGGCGATGACCGAGACCGGTGCCGACGTCTCGGTGGTCTTCGTGCCGCCGGCGTTCACCAAGGACGCCTGCATCGAGGCCATCGACGCCGGCATCGGCCTGCTCGTGGTCATCACCGAGGGCGTGCCGGTGCAGGACTCCGCCGAGGTGTTCGCCTACCTCGACGGCAAGTCCACCCGGATGATCGGCCCCAACTGCCCCGGCATCATCACGCCGGGTGAGTCGCTGGCCGGCATCACGCCGCACACGATCGCCGGCAGCGGCCCGGTCGGCCTGGTGTCGAAGTCGGGCACGCTGACCTACCAGATGATGTTCGAGCTGCGCGACTACGGCTTCTCGACCGCCATCGGCATCGGCGGCGACCCGATCGTCGGCACCACCCACATCGACGCCCTCGCGGCGTTCGAGGCGGACCCCGACACCAAGGCGATCGTGATGATCGGCGAGATCGGCGGCGACGCCGAGGAGCGCGCCGCGGCGTACATCAAGGACCACGTGACCAAGCCGGTCGTCGGCTACGTCGCCGGCTTCACGGCTCCCGAGGGCAAGACCATGGGCCACGCCGGCGCCATCGTCTCCGGCTCCTCGGGCACCGCGGCCGCCAAGAAGGAGGCCCTCGAGGCCGTCGGCGTCAAGGTCGGCAAGACGCCGTCCGAGGCCGCCGACCTGATGCGAGAGATCCTCAAGACCCTCTGACCTCCCGTTTTCCCGCTGACCCGTCGGAAGATCTTCTGACGGGTCAGCGTGATTTCCCAGGTCAGCAGCCGGCCTCGGTGAACACGCACATCGCGGCGACGACGGCGGCGGCGTCGGCGGTCTGCTCGTCGATCTGGCGCGCGCGGTCGGCACCGGATCGGGGCCGGCCCCACCTTCGTTGGCGGCTGGTGTCGATCAGCACCGAGTGACCGACCCGGATGAAGTGGAGCACCTGCCAGGCCGATGGCCGGGACCCGTCGAACTCCGCCGGTCTGCTCGCACGATCGCGTAGGACTCGCCGCCCACCTCGGTCCCGATCACCTTCCAGAAGGACTGGGAGCCCTGGCTGTCGATCTCCTCCTGGGGACACGACTGCGAAGAACTCGCGACCCGCCGCCAGGTACGCGACGGCCGCGTCGGCGTCCGCGAACGTCACCAGCTCGCGGGACCGGTTGTCCTCGACGTTCGACCACTCGCTCGCAGTGAGTCGGTGCCGATCGAGCTTCGGGAGCTCCACGCCGCAGGGCGGGTAGGCGAGAAGCTCCGACGTCGCGACCGGGACCTTCCAAGCCCCAGCCGGATCGCCCTCGGGTCTGTCGTCGGCCAGCCGGCAGCGAGCGGGAAGTCGTCCGAGATCGGGGCGGGTGCCGGTGCCCTCGCTGGTGCAGGACCTCTCCGAGAACTGGCAGGCGAACGACGTCGACGATGGGCGCGAGCTCGTTGGCGTCCTTCCCGAGGAACCTGTCGAAGTCAGGACCCGGGAAGGCCTCGCCGGTGCCGGATCGACACGAAGATCGCGTTGCCGACGCGTACGACGTGCCGCCAGATCGCGCCGAGGGTCGGCTCGCCGTTCTCCAGGTACGTCGTGGTGACGGTGTAGGAGTCCTCGCCCAGCGATCCGCTCGGTGATCGTGTTGACCCAGGTCGTGGTGGTGAGGTCCTGGGTGGGGCAGGCCTCGACCGCGTCGACCATCTCGTCGATCGTCGCCCGCGCCTCGTCGGCCGAGCCGTAGGTCCGCAGCTCCCGGGCATCGCTGTACTCCGGTCCGGAGGCGTTGGCGGCCAGCCGGTCGACGCACTGCCGTCGGCCCGAGCAGCGTGGGGGTGTCGCAGATGACCAGCTCGGCGACGCCCTCGCCGTCGGCGGTCGCCGCCACCGGCTCCTCGCTCTCGTTCTCCGCCATCCCCGTGGTGATGTCGATCCCGTCGGGGATCGTGTCCGCCACCGTCGGAACCACCGCGGGCACCGAGCCGGGCGAGGCCTCGGGGGCGTCGTCACCGCCGAGGATCGCCATGGGTACGGCGATCGCGGCCACGGCCAGTGCCGCTCCGAGACTGGCGAGCACGCTCGTGCGGTTCATCGGCTTCCCTCCCGTTGATGGTGCTGTCCTGGAGGAGACGCGCGAACGAGCGGGTTTGTTGTCGCCCCGGCGAGCGCGACCTAGCAGCCGTCCTCGGAGAATGTGCACATTGCGGCGACCACGTCGGCGGAGCGGTTCGCCTGCTCGCCGATCTGGGTGCGGCTGTTGTCGGCCGTGCCCTCGGAGGCGGCCTGGTCGATCAGGACCGCGCGGCCCACCCGGATGACCTGGACCAGCTGGAGGCCGAGGGCGGGGGCGCCTTCGTACTGGCTGGACTGGATCATCGCGAACGACTCCTCGCTGACGCTGGTGTCCTGGACCTCGCGATGGGTCGAGAAGCCCTCGCTGGTCTCCTCGACCGGGCAGGCGGAGTAGAAGTCCGCCATCTCGGTCACGAAGCTCGCGGCGGCCGCGGAGTCCTCGAAGGCGTACAGCTCCCGGTAGCGGTAGTCCTCGGGGTTGTTGCCACGTCGCCCGCAGCACACCGGTGTTCGACGGGATCGGCGCGGACGCACCGCAGGCGATCTGGTTGAAGGGTGGAAGGGAGGCGCTCGGACCTCGGAGGCCGTTGGTGTCGCCCGGCTCGGCATCCGCGTCGTCCGGCCAGCCGGCGGCCAGCGGGAAGTCCTCCGGTACGTCGCCGGAGCCGTCGGGTGTCACCGGGGACTCCTCCACGGCTACGCACTGGTCGGCGGCGAAGACGCACATCGCGGCGACCACGTACCTGGCCCGCGCCGAGAGGTCTGCGACCGCGGCCTGTGCTGCGACGACGCTTCTGCCGGCAGGCACGTAGGTCTGGTCGAGCAGCACGGCGTTGCCGACGCGGCTCACCTGGTAGGACGGCCGTCGCCGTCGCGTGGGTACTGCTCGACGAACGCGGTCGACTCCTCGCCCAGCGCGGAATCGAGGGCGACCACCGGGTAGCCGATGCCTCCCCCGCTGGGCAGGCGGCGACGGCGTCCGAGATCTGCCGCAACGCCGCCGCCGCCTCCGCGTCGGTGGGGTAGACGGCCAGCGTCCGCTGCTCGCCACCCTCGATCTGGTTGCTCCAGCTGGCGCCCAGCAGGTCCGTGCTGCCCTCGCGGCCCAGCTGTCCTGGCCGCAGAAGTTCAGGCCGGCCAGGACGATCTCGCCGTACGCCGGGTCGGCGCTGACCACGGGGTCGATCGCGGTCGAGCGCCATGCCGTCGGCGAGCGGGAAGCCGCGCGGGGATGGTCACCTGGTACGTCCGGACGCCGCCGTCGGTGGTGACAGACGGCGACGGAGGCGACGGTGCCGGGTCGGGAGAGGCGTCGCCGTCGCCGCCGGGTGCCGAGGATCGCCAGGGGAGTGACGATGACCGCGACGGCCACGGCGGCGCCGACGCCGGCGAGCACGTTGTTGCGGCGGCGGAGGCGGTCGCCCTGGCGGCGTACGTCGGAGGGCGGGAGCGGGTTCATGGCGGGTCCTGGGTCGAAGCTCGAGAGACGCTCGTTGGGGTCAGACATGGCTCACTCCTCCGGTCTCGTCGGCCAGCAGCGCCGCGAGCGCGGTGCGGCCGCGGCTGAGGCGGGCCTTGATGGTGCCTTCGGGTACGCCGACCTCGTCGGCGACGTCCTGCACCGACAGGTCGGCGATGTGGTGCAGCACCAGCGCCCGGCGCTGCGCCTCGGGCAGCTGCCGGAGCGCGGTGACCAGCGCGACGTGCGACTCGTCGACCGCCGGCGCGTCGAGCGGCGGGGCGACGGCCCGGTCGGGAGCCCTCCGGCCCCGCGACGTACGCCGCCAGCGACTGACCGCGAGCCGGTACGCCGTGGTGCGCACCCAGGCCTCTGGGTACTCCGCCTTCGACAGCGTCCGCCGGTGCGCCCAGGCCTTCACGAAGGCCTCCTGCACGCACTCCTGGGCCTCGTCGCGGTCGCCGATCATGGCGTAGACCTGGTTGGTGAGCCGGCGGAACGACGCGGTGTAGAACTCGTCGAACTCCCGTTCGTCCACGGCCTGCCCTCCCGATCTACTTGATGCTGATGTCGAGAGGGATACGCCCGGGCTCAGGGATTGGTTGCATCAGTCTTCTTCGGCATCTCGACGAGCCGGGCCAGCGCGCGGTAGGCGAGGTCGACGAACGCGCCGTCGGCCATCTCCACCCGCGGCGCCGGCACGAAGGCGACCTGGGCGACGGCGATGCCGCGGCGCATGATCGCCATCGTGTAGTTGACCGTGCGCTCGTCGGAGACCTGGACGGTGACGTTCCAGGCGGTCAGCGAGAGGTGGCCGTCGTCGAAGTCGGCGACCTGGTCGACCTCGGTGCCGAGCTGGTTGTCCGTCGGCCTCGCAGGTGCCGAGCTTGCGGCGTACCTCGCTCGACGAAGGCCTTGGCCCGCTTCGACGGCAGCGTCGCCACGGTCTCGGTGAGCCCGAACTCCGCCGGCAGGTCGGCCTCGGGGATCAGGAACGTGCGGGTCATGTTGGCCGCGAACGGCGCCTTCTTGAACCGGCCCGTCGAACGACGTCTGGTCGCAGCGGGTCGCGGCCAGGTTGACGTCGTGGCGCGCTCCGGCTCGGTGCCGACCCACGGCCGGTCGACCCGGGAGACCGGGGGCAGGTCGAGCTCGGTGAGCATCGCGGGCGCCTTGCCGACCGGCAGCGGCGCCGACCTGCCGCGCCTTGGGCTTCCTGGCGCACTCGCCGCCCTCGGGCAGCGCGCACAGGGCGGAGACGGCGGAGGCCAGCAGGTCGGTGTTGCCCTCGACGTCGGGCCGCTCGGCGTTGCCGACCAGCGTGGCGGTGGTGGTCGTGTAGCGGCCCGAGCGCGCGACGCCGACCGCGACGGTGGTCAGCGGGTCGGCGTACGCCCGGAGCACCACCAGCATCGCCTGGTCGCCGAGGCCCTCGCACCCGCCGCGTCGAGATCAGCTGGGTGCGCTCGACCGTGCAGCCGCCGAACCACCCGAGGGTGGTGGTGAAGGCCCGGCGCGCGGCCGGGACGGTGTCGGAGAGCTCGGTGGCCTGGATGGCCGACTTGGCGGGGGCCTTCTTGCCGCCCTGGGACTCGAAGCGTGCGCACCAGCGCGGCGGTGCCGCCGGGGTCGGCGTAGCGGTCCTGCTGGCAGGGGATGTCCAGGCCGTTGCCGTCGGAGTTGTTGTCGGTCGTCGAGGTCCAGCGCCGGCCGCCGATCGCCGCCTCGATGGCCGTCTCAGCCCACCATCGCCTCCGGGGTGAGCGAGGCGGACGCGCCGTCGGCGATGGAGCCGTGGTCGGCCCGTCGGGCTTCGAGTCCCGGTCGAGGCTGGGCCGCACGCCGGCGGCGTCGGTGACCATCGAGCCGGTGATGACCACGCGGCCACCGCGGCCACGGCCCCCACCGTCGTGTGGGTACGCCGGCGGGCCGACCCGGCGCGGCGGATGATCGAGCCGCGGGGCCAGCGGGCGTCCTCGACCATCGGGATCAGCGCCTCGAAGGCGGAGCGCATCTCGGCCGCGGGCACGTCGCGGTGGAGGGAGAACTGCGGTGACGGCCGTCTGCAGCTCGCGCTCGGCGTCGTCGAGCGGCAGGCCGATCTCGCGCGCCATCTGCGGCATCGTGACCGTGGCCAGCTGGGTGAGCAGCAGCGCCCGGCGCTGGGTGATGGTCAGCTTCGCGAGCGCGTCGAGAGTGGCCTTCACCTCGGGGTCGATGTCCTTGTCGCGGTGCCACAGGCGCGCGGTGTGGCGGCGCTGGGCGTGGCGCCAGGCCTGCGGCCGCACCGACTCCTCGGGATCGTCGAGCGCCGAGACCTTGCGCCAGTGGTGCCAGGCCACGATGAAGGAGTCGCGCACGGCGGCGCGGGAGGCCGCGAGGTCGCCGGTCAGAGCGTAGGTCTGCAGCAGCAGTCGCTCGCGTGCGTCCTTGTAGAACGTGTCGAAAAGATCCGGGTCCCTCATGGCAGCCTCCAACGGTACGCGAGGGCGGAGACGTCTGGCCCTCGGCGTGGGAACGCAGAGAGCCCGGCGGACCGGGCGATGATGCCAGGGTCATGACCTCGCTGCTGCCGTCGCTCCGGACACCCGCCTCCGCGCGACGCCCACCACGATCTGCGACACCGCCGACCGCTGGTGCCGTTGGCGTTCGCGGGCGGCGTCGCCGCGGCGGCTCGACGCTGGTGGTGTTCCTGGGCTCGGCGTGGTCGGCTGGTTCCTCACCGACGGCGGCGCCCACGGCGCCCCGCGCGACGGCCTGCGCGTCGGCGCGCTGGGCTGGCTGCTCGGCCACGGCTCCGGCGTCACCGTCGAGGGCGCCGTGATCACGGTGATGCCGCTCGGCGTCACCCTGGTCTGCGCCTGGGCGATCTGGCGGATCGGCCAGCGGGTCGGTGACTCGCATCTCCGGCCACGGGCCCGACGCCTCCGGCATCTCCGACGGCGAGCGCGACTGGACCGTGCCGCTCGCCTCCGCCCTCTTCACCGTCGGCTACGTCGTCACGGCCAGTGCTCGTCGTCAGCGTCGCCGCCACCCCGGCCACCGACCCGAGCACCGGTGCGGCGTGGTCGGTGGTCGCTGGCCCTCTGCCTCTTCGTCGGGGCGCCGGCCGTCGCGGTCGGCGCCGGCCGCGCCGCGATCTGGCTGGACGCTGGTGCCGCTGCCCGTGCGCGCGACGCTCACCCTCGTCCGCACCATGCTGCTGGCCTGGCTGGCGGTCTCGCTCGCGGCGTTCGCACTCGCCCTGCTCGTCGACTTCGACACCGCCGCCAACATCATGAGCCAGCTCGACGCCAGCGCCGGCGACACCGTGCTGTTCGTGGTGATCAGCGCTGGTGCTGCCCACGCGATCGCGTTCTCCGGCTCCTACCTGCTCGGCCCCGGCTTCACCGTCGGCACCGGCACCCTGGTCCCTCGCAGAGCGTCGTGGTGATCGGCGCGCTGCCCATGTTCCCGATGCTGCGCCGCGCTGCCCGACAACGGCCCGGCGCCTGTCTGGACCGCCTGGCCTCTCGGTGCCGGTGCTGGTCGCCGTGCTCGCGGCGGCCCACGTGCAGCGGCCTTCCCGACCATCCGCTGGGACGAGGGCGCGCTGCGCGGTTGCGCCGGCGGCATCGGGGCCGGCGTCGGCTTCGCCTCGTCTGCGCCGTTGGCGGGTGGCGCGCGTCGGCCGGGGGCGGATGCGCGACGTCGATCCGCTGGTCGGCGACGTGCTCCTCCAGGCGGTCACGGCCTTCGGCATCGGCGGCCTGCTCGGCGGGCTGGCGATGACGTGGTGGCAGCGGCGTACCAGCGCTCGAGACCGAGGCAGTCCGACGAGGTCGTCGACTCCTACGCACTGAGGGCCGTGCCCACCCTAGACCGCGCGACCTCGTCGTGCTCGTGTCCGGGAGCGGCACCAACCTCCAGGCCCTGCTCGACGCCTGTGCCGATCCGGCGTACGGCGCCGCGGTGGTCGCCGTCGGCGCCGACCGCGACGGCATCCAGGGGCTGGAGCGTGCCGAGCACGCCGGCGTGCCGACCTTCGTGAAGCGGGTCAAGGACTTCACACCCGCGAGGCTGGGACCGCGCCATGGCCGCGACTGCGCCGCTCCGTTCCCGACCTGCTCGGTCCTCGCGGGCTTCATGAAGCTCGTGGGGCGGCGTTCCTCGAGCGCTACGGCGGCCGCATACGTCAACGCCCACCCCGCGCTGCTGCCGTCGTTCCCCGGCATGCACGGCGCCGCCGACGCGCTGGCCCACGGCGTGAAGGTCACCGGGGCCACGCTGCTGGTCGTCGACGGCGGGGTCAACACCATCCGATCGTCGCGCAGACGGTGGTGCCGGTCGAGGACGACGACGCCGTCGAGTCGCTGCACGAGCGGATCAAGGTCGCCGAGCGGCAGATGCTCGTCGACGCCGTGGGACGCATGGTCCGCGAGGGCTACACGATCACCGACAGAAAGGTCCGTTACGGACATGATACTTCCAGATCGCCATCCGCCGGGCGCTCGTCTCGGTCTACGACAAGACCGGCCTCGAGAGCTCGTCCGCGGCCTGCACGACGCCGGCGTCGCGCTGGTCTCGACCGGTGGCTCGGCCGCGCTGATCAAGGGTACTCGGCCTGCCGGTGACCAAGGTCGAGGACCTGACCGGCTTCCCGGAGTGCCTCGACGGGCGCGTGAAGACGCTGCACCCCAAGGTGCACGCCGGCATCCTGGCCGACCGCCGCCTGGACTCCCACGTGCAGCAGCCGGCCGACCTCGGCGTCGAGGCGTTCGAGCTGGTGGTCAGCAACCTCTACCCGTTCACCGCGACCGTCGCCTCCGGCGCCTCGCCCGACGAGTGCGTCGAGCAGATCGACATCGGCGGCCCGTCGATGGTGCGCGCAGCCGCGAAGAACCACCCGTCGGTCGCCATCGTCGCCTCGCCCCCGCTACGCCGACGTGCTCGCCGCGGTCGGCGCGGCGGGTTCGCGCTGGAGCAGCGCAAGGCCCTGGCGGCCGAGGCGTTCGTGCACACGGCGACCAACGACGTGCGCGGTCGCCTCACTGGATGGGCAACGTGCTCACCGACACCTCCGCGGCTCGCGGCTTCCCGGCGTGGGTCGGCGACGCCTGGGAGAAGGGCGCGGTGCTGCGCTACGGCGAGAACCCGCAGCAGACGCGCCGCCCTCTACCTTACGGCGACGGCCGGGTTCGCCCAAGCGACCCAGCTGCACGGCAAGGAGATGTCCTACAACAACTACGTCGACGCCGACGCGGCCCGGCGGGCGGCGTACGACTTCGAAGGGCCGGCGGTCGCGATCATCAAGC
>CAWJRK010000020.1:0-121872 GCA_963845215.1 uncultured Actinomycetota bacterium | reverse complement strand
GCGTGGTGACCCAGCGACCGCAGCAGGTGCTGGGCATCCACTTCTTCAACCCGGTGCCGGTGCTGCAGCCTGGTCGAGCTGGTGCCGAGCCTGATGACGTCTCCCGAGACGACCGAGCGGGCCCGCGCGTTCGTCTCGGGGTCGCTCGGCAAGCAGGCCATCGACTGCCAGGACCGAGCCGGGTTCGTGGTCAACGCGCTGCTGATCCCGTTCGTGCTCTCGGCGATCCGGATGCTCGAGTCCGGGTTCGCCACCGCCGAGGACATCGACCGCGGCCTGGTGCTGGGCGCGGCTCACCCGCAGGGCCCGCTGGCGCTCGCGGACCTGATCGGGCTCGACACGACCAAGGCCGTCGCCGAGTCGTTGTACGAGGAGTTCAAGGAGCCGCTGTACGCCGCGCCGCCGCTGCTGGCGCGGATGGTCGACGCCGGACTGCTCGGCCGCAAGACCGGCCGCGGCTTCTACACCTACGCAGAGTGACCCACGAATGACGACGACCAGAGCAACGGAGCCAAGAGCGATGAGTGACTTCCCCATGTACGGACTGTCCGAGGAGCACCAGGCCATCCGCGAGGCGGTGCGGGCGGTCTGCGACGCGAAGGTGGCGCCGTTCGCGGCCGACGTCGACGACCAGGGCCGCTTCCCCGACGAGGCGGCGGCGGCGCTGCTGGCGGCCGACTTCCACGCCCCCCACGTGCCGGCCGAGTACGGCGGCGCCGGAGCCGACGCACTGGCCACCGTGCTGGTGATCGAGGAGGTCGCCCGGGCCGACATGTCGGCCTCGCTGATCCCCACCGTCAACAAGCTCGGGTCGCTGCCGGTCATGCTCGGGGGCGGCGAGGAGATCAAGAAGAAGTACCTGACCAAGCTGGCTGCGGGGGAGGGCGGGTTCTCCTACGCCCTGTCCGAGCCCGAAGCCGGGTCGGACGCCGCGGGCATGAAGACGCGGGCCGAGCGCGATGGCGACGACCCTGATGCTGGGTGGGTGCTCAACGGCGTGAAGCGCTGGATCACCAACGCCGGCGTCAGCGAGTACTACACGGTCATGGCCGTCACCGACCCCGAGAAGCGGACGAGGGGGATCACTGCGTTCGTCGTGGAGAAGGGCGACGAGGGCGTCACCTTCGGAGCGCCCGAGAAGAAGCTCGGCATCAAGGGCTCACCGACGCGCGAGGTCTACCTCGACAACGTCCGCATCCCCAGCGACCGGATCATCGGCGCGGAGGGTGAGGGCTTCGAGATCGCCATGCGCACCCTGGACCACACCCGGATCACCATCGCCGCCCAGGCGGTCGGAGTCGCCCAAGGGGCGCTGGACTACGCGCTCGAGTACGCCAAGGAGCGCAAGCAGTTCGGCAAGCCGATCGCCGACTTCCAGGGACTGCAGTTCATGCTCGCTGACATGGGCATGAAGATCGAGGCCGCGCGCCAGCTGACGTACGCCGCGGCCGGGCGCTCGGAGCGCAACGACCCGGATCTGACCTTCTTCGGCGCGGCCGCCAAGTGCTTCGCCTCCGACGTCGCGATGGAGGTGACCATCGACGCCGTGCAGGTGCTCGGTGGCTACGGCTACACGCGGGACTACCCGGTGGAGCGGATGATGCGCGACGCCAAGATCACCCAGATCTACGAGGGCACCAACCAGGTCCAGCGGATCGTGATGGCCCGCCAGCTGCTGGCGGGGATCCAGTCCGACCTCTGAATGAGGGTACCCATCCTTAAGAGGTTGTCGCATACTTGCTGAGGTCGGGGCTGCCGAAATCCCCCCACTTCGGTGGCCCCGGCCACTGACGTCGTCGAGTCAGAAGACCCGCGGTAGCTCCGAGGCCTTGCCGGTGAACTCCGGCGTCCGCTTCTCCAGGAACGCTGCCACGCCTTCCTTGCCGTCACCGATCGAGGCGTAGAACATCGCCAGCGAGTCGGACAGGTGCGCCTCGAGCGGGTCCGCGACCGCGCTGTTGCGGTAGAGCAGCTGCTTGGCCAGCCCGAGGGCGACCGGGGAGCGGCCGACCACGAAGGACCGGACCAGGGCGTACGCCGCGGGCAGCAGGTCGTCGGGCTCGTGCAGCGAACGCACCAGGCGGCCGGCGTACACGTCCTCGGCGGTGAGGATGTCGGCCGAGTAGACCCACTCGAGGGCCTGCTGGATGCCGACGATGCGCGGCAGGAACCACGACGAGCAGGCCTCCGGCACGATGCCCAGCCGGCCGAACACGAACCCGACCCGCGCTGTGGTCGAGGCGAGCCGCAGGTCCATCGCCAGCGTCATCGTGGCCCCGATGCCGACCGCCGGACCGTTGATCGCCGCGACGACCGGCTTGGGCAGGGAGTGGATCGCCAGGGTGACGCGGCCGCCGGTGTCGCGGACGCCGTCGTGGTACGGCGCCTCGGTCAGGTGCTCACGGAGATCCTCGGGCGTCGGTGTCACCGACTCGTCCAGGCCGAACACGTTGCCGGTCGCGGTCAGGTCCATCCCCGCGCAGAACGCGCGGCCGGACCCGGTGACCACGACCGCCCGCACCGCGTCGTCGCGGGCATCGGTGAGGAAGACCTGCTCGAGCTCGCGAGCCATGGTCAGGTTGAACGCGTTGAGGGCGTCGGGCCGGTGCAGCGTGAGCGTCGCGATGCCGTCGGCGTCGACGTCCCAGAGCAGTGTTTCGTAGGTGGTCACGCCGTTAGTTTCGCGTGACGCTCCTCGGGAGGCCGGAGGGGGTGCAGAGATCCTTGCCGATCGCGTCGGTGTCGTCGTCGATGATCGCCTGGAACATCTCCTGCGACCTGGCCTCGTCCCAGTTGGCCGAGCCGTCGGCCAGCGGGACCGTGCAGGTCAGCCCGCCGTCGCCGTCGACCCTGGTCATCGCCATCGCCCACTGGGCAGCGCGGATCGGGCCCATCCCCTCGCCGAAGACGAAGAAGTCGGGCAGCGCCTGGTTCAGTCGCCAGTAGCGGATCGGGTTGAGCACCGACCAGGGCGAGACCACCTTCGAGCCGATGGCCGACACGACCTCGCGCTGCTGCTGCACGCGGGCCAGGTCGCTCAGCGCCGCGGCCCGGGTGCGCGAGTAGCCGAGCGCGGTCTTGCCGTCGACCTCCTGGCAGCCCTTCTTGATGCGGAGCTTCGCCTTGGGGTCGTTGATCGCCCGCTTGGGACAGATCTCGATGCCACCGACGGCGTCCACGATGCCGACGACCCCGCCCATGCCGATCTCGACGTAGTGGTCGACCCGGATGCCGGTCAGCCCCTCGACCGCGGTCACCAGTCCCTCCGGCCCGCCCGTGGCGTACGCCGCGTTGATCTTGCCGCCGTCGTAGGGCGAGTCGCGCGGGATCGACATCAGGAGGTTGGGCCCGGAGCCGGTGTGGAGCAGCATGATCGTGTCGGTGCGGCCGCCTGCGGCGTCGCCGGTGCCGAGGTCCTTGCGCTCCTGCTCGGAGAGGCCCTCGCGGGAGTCGCTGCCCACCATCAGGTACGTCGTGCCGTCCTGATCGCCCGGCCGGTCACCGCTGGGCTCCCACGCGACCTTGTCGACGCTCTGCCAGGTGAAGATCGGCACCGCGACCAGGTAGACGATCCACAGCAGGATCAGCACGAACACGGTGCGGATCCAGAACGTGGGCCGGCGCAGCCGACTGCCGCCGCCCCCGGAAGAAGAGCGGCCGTACTCGGCGCCGGGCGGGGGAGCGATCGACGGCGGGGTCGGCCGCGCCGGCTCCCGTGGCTGGGCGCCCATCACCTGGGTGGAGTCGTCGGTCGGACGCGGCTGCGCGCGGATCGCACGGGTGGCGTCGGGGTTCGCTGGCTCTTCGGGGGGTGCATCCGCATCAGGTCGACCCTTACCGCCGTACAGCCAGTTGAAGTCGGGCCCGTCCTCGGAACCGCCGTGCCCAGGACGATCTGCCATGACGGTGACGCTACCGTGCGAGCCATGACCGATCTGAGCGGCCACGCGCCCTCGTATGCCCGCGTGTCCCTGGCGATGATGACGTCGGAGCGCGAGGCGAACCTGCTCGGAAACATCCACGGTGGAGAGATCGTCAAGCTCGCCGACTCGACTGCTGGGGCGGTCGCCCAGCGGCACAGCGCGGGCCCGGCCGTGACCGCGGCGCTCGACGAGATGGCGTTCCTCGAGCCGGTGCACGTGGGCGACATCGTGTGCACGATGGGGCAGGTCAACTGGGCCGGCCGCTCCTCCATGGAGATCGGGGTCCGGGTCGAGGCGCAGCCGTGGAACGACCCGTCGGCGGAGCCGCTGCACGTGGCGTCGGCGTACTTCGTGTTCGTGGCCATCGACGCCGACGGACGGTCGCGGGCGGTGCCGCCGCTGCTGCCGGAGACGGCCCAGGAAGTGCTCCGGATGCGCGAGGCGGAGATCCGGCGCGCCCATCGGCTGGCGCAGAAGCAGGAGATCGAGTCCGGACGCCGATAGTCGCTTTCGGCGCGTCGCACCACGATGTGACGCGTGTGACTGGTGATACTGGCCGGGCCACCCTGCTCCTTCCCCAGCAGAAAGGCGTTCGATGCCTCCCGTGTCCGAGCGCGCCGCCAGAGTGCGGTTCCGTCGTGCGCTGTCGCTGATGGCCATGACCCTGGTCGCGCCAGGGTCGGCCCAGCTGGTGGCGGGCAACCGTCGCGTCGGCCTGGTCGCCCTGCGGATCTGGGTCGGCCTGCTCGGGGTTCTCGGCATCACCCTGCTGGCCATCGCCGTCCACCGCGACTTCGCGTGGTGGCTGACGTTCAACCCCTCGCTGCTGCTCCTGCTGCGGCTGCTGCTGATCGCCGCGGCTCTCGGCTGGGCCTTCCTCTTCATCGACGCCTGGCGGCTCGGGCAGCCGCTGACGCTCGGGCTCGGCCACCGCCGCGCGGCCGTCAGCGTCAACGGCGTGCTCTGCCTGACCGTCGCCGGCAGCCTGCTCTTCGGCGCGCACCTCGCCGGTGTGCAACGCGACCTCATCGTCACGCTGGCCGGCGACGGCGAGGTCACCGGCGCCCACGGTGGGCGCTTCAACGTGCTGCTGATGGGCGGCGACGCCGGTGCCGGCCGCTGGGGCCTGCGGCCCGACTCGATGACGGTCGCCTCGATCGACGCGGACACAGGTCGCACGGTGCTGGTGAGCCTGCCGCGCAACATGGAGAACTTCCCGTTCCGCAAGGGCACGGTGATGCACGATCAGTTCCCCCGCGGGTTCGACTGCGAGGGCTGCTACCTCAACGGTGTCAGCACCTGGGCCGGCGACCACACCGACCTCTTCCCCAAGTCCGACAACCCCGGCGTCGACGCCACGATCATGGCGATCGAAGGCATCACGGGGCTGCGCATCAACTACTGGGCGATGGTCAACCTCGAGGGCTTCAAGAGCCTCGTGGACGCCGTCGGCGGAGTCGAGCTGACGGTGCGCGACCGGATCCCGGTGGGCGGCCTCGGCTCTGACGTCACGGGCTACATCGAGCCCGGCACGCGCGTGCTCGACGGCTTCGAGACGCTCTGGTACGCCCGGGCCCGGGAGGGCTCCGACGACTACTCTCGGATGGCGCGGCAGAAGTGCGTGATGAACGCGATGCTGCAGCAGGTGAGCCCGCAGGAAGCGGTCCGCAACTTCCAGGCCATCGCCGACGCGTCCACCCAGCTGATCTCGACCAACCTGCCCGGCTCGGAGTTCGACACGTTCATGTCGCTGGCGCTCAAGGCCCGCGGCCAGAAGATCTCCACGCTGTCGCTGGTGCCGCCGGTGATCAACCCGGCCGATCCCGACACCTCCGAGATCCACGACATGGTGGCGACCGCCGTCGACCGGGCCGAGGGCGATGCTCCGCCGGCCACGAAGAAGAGGAAGACGGAAACGACCACCGGCGGCTCGATCGGCTCGCGCGACGAGGGCTACGCGGCCAACGATGCCGAGGACCTCGGCACCGCCTGTTGATCAGGAGTGGAAGCGCTCCATCACCACGTCGTACGTCGCCCGGTCCGCCGCCGCGATCAACCCGTGCCCGCTCGCGCGGGGGTCGTACGGCTCGCCGTCGAGCGTGCCGGCGTACCCGCCGGCCTCGGAGAGGATCAGCGTCCCCGGCGCGTGGTCCCACGGATTGTCGTAGCCGAAGAGGATGAAGTCGGCATGCCCTGAGACGAGGTGCGGGTAGTCGACCCCGCAGCAGACCCAGGTGAGCTCGAGCGGCCGGAGGCCGGGCAGTTCCCTACCCACCCATCGTCGTCGGCTGGTGACCCCGCGCCACTCGCGTTGTTCCTGTGGGGGCGCCGGACGGGTGAGCCGGCGGCCGTTGACCCAGGCGCCGGCGCCGCGTTCCGCCGTGTAGGCGAGGCCGTGCTGCGGCTGCCAGATCCACGCCCGGGAGACCTCACCCGCGCGCACCTCGGCCACCATCACCGCGTGGTCCTTCTTGCCGTGCACGAAGTTCTTGGTGCCGTCGACCGGGTCCACGGTGAACGCGTGGTCGGCGGCGGCGTACTTCTCCAGCAGCGCGGGGTCGGCGGCGTACGCCTCCTCGCCGAGCACGACCGCCTCCGGGTACGCCGCCAGCAGCGCCTCGGTGATCAGCACCTCGGCCTCGTGGTCGGCCACGGTGACCAGGTCGCCCGGATTCTTCTCGGAGACCTGCTCGTCGCCGAGCGATCGGAACCGCGGGTTGATCACCTCGGCGGCGACGTCCTTCAGCAAGGTCAGGATCGCCTCGGTCTCCACAGCCTCAAACCTAGCCGCCGACGCCGCCCGGGCGGCCCGTAGGGTGTCGGGCGTGCGGGTGGTGGCGGTGGTGGTGACGTTCAACCGCCTGCCGTTGCTGCAGGGGTTGGTCGCGCGGCTGCGTGAGGTGGCTGAGGTCGACGAGGTGCTGGTGATCGACAACGCGTCCTCCGACGGCACGGGGGAGTGGCTGGCGAGTGCCGGCGTCACCCATCGCACGCTCACCGAGAACCGCGGCGGCGCCGGCGGCTTCCACGACGGGCTCGAGTGGGCGATGGAGCGCGGAGCCGACCTGGCCTGGCTGATGGACGACGACGGGCTGCCCGACCCCGACTGCCTCTCGATGCTGCTCGGCCTGCGTGACGACCTCGACTTCTGGGGGCCGGTCGTGGTCGACGAGGCCGACCCGGGCCGGCTGGTGCTTCCCGATCCGGCTGCCGGGCGGCACCCGCGTGGTGCACCGGATGGACGACGTCGCGGCCGCTGCCGATGGGCGGGCTGATCCGCGACGTGGTGATCCCGTTCAACGGCGTGCTGCTCACCCGCGAGCTGGTCGAGCGGATCGGGCTGCCGCGCGAGGAGTTCTTCATCTGGGGCGACGACGTCGAGTACCTGTGGCGCGCCGAGCGGGCCGGCGCCCGGATCGCGACGGTGGTCGGCGCGCGGGTGCTCCACCCCAGCGTCGGCGACCTCGGCACGCCGATGATGTTCGGCCGCACGACGTACAACCACAGCCCGAGCGACCTCAAGCACTACTGCATGGCCCGCAACAACCTGCTCAACCTGCGCGAGTACCGCGGCTGGCCGCACGCGCTGGCCTTCGTGGTGAAGACCGTCTGGTTCTACCTGTTCACCAAGCCGCGGCCGCGACGGATCGCGACCAGCTTCCGGGCCATGTACGCCGGCCTGCGCGGCGACTTCACCGGTCACCGGAAGTACCTCTCGTGACTCGCCCAGAAAATCGGCAGAGCGAGACCGTGGCAGTGGTCGTGGTGACCTACAACCGCGCCGACCTACTGGCGAGGATGCTCGAGGGCCTGGCCGCGCTCGACCGGCAGCCGGACGCCGTGATCGTGGTCGACAACGCCAGCACCGACCACACTCGTGAGGTGCTGGCTGCGGCCACCAATCCCGACCTGGTCAGCATCCACACCGACGACAACCTGGGCGGCGCCGGCGGCTTCCACCTCGGGGTCAGGGCCGCCTACGACAAGGGGCTTCGACCGGATCTGGCTGATGGACGACGACGTCGTGCCGGCCCCGGACTGCCTGACCGTGCTGCTGGCCCAGGACGAGGCCTGCCTGATGGCGGTCCGCGAGGACACGACCGGAGCGCTGGTCGAGAAGGCCGCGATCAGGTTCGACCTGCGCAACCCGCTGCGGATCAAGCCGAAGACGGCGATGGTCGAGACGACCTACGGCTCCCGCGAGGCGATGCCGGAGCTGGTCGAGCTGGAGAACGTCGCGTTCGAGGGCTTCATGGTCCGTCGCGACGTGGTGGCGGCGATCGGCCTGCCCGACCCGTCGTACTTCATCTTCTACGACGACGTCGACTTCGCCGTCCGTGCCCGTCGCGCCGGCTATCGCATCTGGGCGGTCCGCGACGCCGTGCTGGTCCGACAGCTCGACTTCGACCAGCAGCACGACCTGGCGGGCTGGAAGGGCTACTTCATGTACCGCAACCTGTTCGTCGTGCACCTCAGGTACGGCGAGAACGCGCTGGTGCGGCTGAAGCCCTGGCTGATCACGGCGACGGTCGTGCTGCTGAGTCCGCTGCGCGGCGGACGGGCCGAGGCGCGCAATGTGATCCGAGCCATGCGCGACGCGCGGGGAATGCGCTCGCTCCCGTCGAGATCCGTAGACTGACTCACCGTGTCCTCCCCAGATCTCGTCGTCGTCGGCTCCGGATTCTTCGGCCTCACCATCGCCGAGCGCTGCGCCACCGAGCTGGATCTGAAGGTCCTGGTGCTCGACCGCCGCCACCACCTGGGCGGCAACGCCTACAGCGAGCGCAACCCCGAGACCAACGTCGAGGTGCACAAGTACGGCGCGCACCTCTTCCACACCTCCAACGAGAAGGTCTGGGAGTACGTCAACCGGTTCACGACGTTCACCAACTACGAGCACCGGGTCTTCGGCAAGTACCAGGGCCAGGTCTACTCCCTGCCGATGAACCTCGGGCTGATCAACCAGTTCTTCGGCAAGAGCCACACGCCGCAGGAGGCCCGCGAGCTGATCGCGGAGCAGTCCAGCGAGATCGCCACCGAGGACGCCACCAACCTCGAGGAGAAGGGCATCAGCCTGATCGGCCGCCCGCTCTACGAGGCGTTCATCAAGGGCTACACCGCGAAGCAGTGGCAGACCGACCCGACCGAGCTGAGCGCGGACATCATCACCCGTCTCCCGGTGCGCTACACCTTCGAGAACGGCTGGTTCAGCGACACCTACGAGGGCCTGCCCACCGACGGCTACACGGCGTGGCTGACCAAGATGGCCGACCACCCCAACATCGAGGTGCGGCTCGAGACCGACTTCTTCGACGTGCAGGACGAGTTCAAGGGCAAGGTGCCGATCGTCTACACCGGTCCCGTGGACGAGTACTTCGGCAACTCCGAGGGCCGGCTCTCCTGGCGCACCGTCGACCTGCGGGAGTCCGTCGAGGATGTCGACGACTTCCAGGGCACCGGAGTGGTCAACTACAACGACCAGGAAGTGCCGTTCACCCGGATCATCGAGTTCAAGCACTTCCACCCCGAGCGCGTGAAGACCCACCTGCCCGGCAAGACGGTGATCGTGCACGAGTACTCGCGGTTCGCCGAGCCCGAGGACGAGCCGTACTACCCGGTCAACACCGCCGAGGACCGCGAGAAGCTGCTGAAGTACCGCGAGCTCGCCAAGAAGGAGCCGATGGTGCTGTTCGGCGGCCGCCTCGGCACCTACAAGTACCTCGACATGCACATGGCGATCGGCTCGGCGTTGTCGATGTTCGAGAACAAGCTGCAGCCCCACTTCGCTGACGGGGCGCCGCTGCAGAGCGGAGGAGTGGACGAATGACGCAACGTCTCTTGATGCGGCAGATCATGCCGGTGGATCGCGACTTCGACGTCCTCGCGCTGTACGTCGACGCGGAGGAGTCCCGGCTCGACGCCGACAAGTACCAGGTCGGCGGCAACCGCGCGGCCAAGGAGCTCAACAACGCCGCGATCCGGCAGCCGACCTCGACCGGCGCCTCCATCCACCCCGACCAGATCGAGTCGCGCACGGCGCTGCGGGTGCGGTCGGGCGAGAAGATGTCGTTCGGCACCTACTTCAACGCCTTCCCGGCGAGCTACTGGCGGCGCTGGTCGATCGTCAAGGAAGTCACCCTCACCATCGCGGTGCGCGGCACCGGCGCCACGGTCCTGGTCTACAAGTCGATGGCCAACGGCGAGTCCCAGCGCGTCGACTCGGCGACGACCGGTGAGCAGAGCTCGGCGACCTTCACCTTCGACCTCACCCTGAAGCCGTTCGTCGACGGCGGCTGGTACTGGTACGACGTGATCGCCGGCGACGACGACACGGTCGTGGAGACGGCCGAGTGGACCGCCGAGGTGCCCGAGGACCGTGCCGGGCACGGCACCGTGGACCTGGCCATCACCACGATGAACCGCCCCGACTTCTGCGCCAAGCTGATCGGCCAGATCGGCGACGACGAGGACCTGCGTCCCTACCTCGACACCGTCTTCGTGATGGAGCAGGGCACCCAGAAGGTGGTCGACTCCCCGGAGTTCGCCAAGGCCGAGGCGGCGCTCGGCCCCCAGCTGCGGATGATCGAGCAGGGCAACCTCGGTGGGTCGGGCGGCTACGCCCGCGGGCAGCTCGAGTCCGTGCGCAAGGGCACCGCGACGTACGCGATGATGATGGACGACGACGTCGTCTGCGAGCCGGAAGGCATCATCCGGGCGATCACCTTCGGTGACCTGGCTCGCCGCCCCACGATCGTGGGCGGCCACATGTTCAGCATCTACTCGCGCTCGCGGCTGCACAGCTTCGGCGAGATCGTGCACCCGTGGCGGTTCTGGTGGATGTCGCCGCTCGACACCTTCCCCGACTGGGACCTCGCCGCGCGCAACCTGCGCTCGAGCCGGTGGCTGCACAAGCGCGTCGACGTCGACTTCAACGGCTGGTTCATGTGCCTGATCCCGCGTCAGGTGCTGGAGGAGATCGGCCTGTCGCTGCCGCTCTTCATCAAGTGGGACGACTCCGAGTACGGCCTGCGCGCCAAGGAGGCCGGCTACCCGACGGTGACCTTCCCCGGCGCGGCTGTCTGGCACATCCCGTGGACCGACAAGAACGACGCCCTCGACTGGCAGGCCTACTTCCACGTCCGCAACCGGTTCGTCGCGGCGCTGCTCCACTCGTCGTACCCCAAGGGCGGGCGGCTGCTCTTCGAGAACCGCAACCACCAGATCGCCCACCTGGTCTCGATGCAGTACTCCACCGTCGAGATCCGCCACCAGGCGATGCTCGACGTGCTCTCCGGTCCCGACCACCTCCACCAGGTGCTGCCGACCAAGCTCGCCGAGGTCAACGCGTACCGCAAGCAGTTCACCGACGCCCAGCTCGAGCCCGACCCCGATGTCTTCCCGCCGGTGCGCCGCAAGAAGCCGCCGCGCAAGGGCAAGAGCATCGTCGAGGTGCCCAGCCGCCGCTCGCAGCTGATCACTGCGGCTCTGGCGCCGCTGCGTCAGCTCAAGTCCCCGCGACCGATGGCGAAGGACCACCCCGAGGTGGAGATCCCTGCCATGGACGCGAAGTGGTACCGCCTGGCCGGCTACGACTCCGCCATCGTCTCGATGCGCGACGGCACGTCGGCGGCCTTCTACCAGCGCGACTCGGTGAAGTTCCGCGAGCTGGCGAAGAAGACCTTCGAGATCCACGAGCAGTTCCGGCGCGAGTGGCCGCGGCTGGCCGAGGAGTACCGCGCGAAGCTCGGCGAGGTGACCTCGCCCGAGACCTGGGAGCAGACGTTCCGGCCCTGGACAGATGACTGACCTCGCCGACCCGAGCGACCACGTCGCGCCGCTGAAGTCACCTTCCGCGGACCAGGGTCTGCTGGAGGTCTTCCGCCGCCGCTACCTGCTGCGGCTCCTGGTGCGCCGGGAGATCAACGTCCGCTATTCCGGATCCTTCCTCGGGCTGCTCTGGTCCTACATCAACCCGCTGTCGCAGCTGTTCATCTACTGGTTCGTTCTGGGCATCATCGTGGGGCGTGGCACCGAGAACTTCGCACTGCACGTGTTCTCGGCGTTGGTGGTCGTCCACTTCTTCACCGAGACCTTCAACGCCGGCACCCGCTCGATCGTGCGCAACAAGGCTCTGGTCCGCCGGATGGCGATGCCGCGGGAGATGTTCCCGGTCGCCTCGATGCTGGTCTCGCTGTTCCATGTCGGGCCGCAGCTGATCATCCTCACGATCTGCTGCGTCCTGACCGGTTGGACTCCGGACGCCGTCGGGATGGCGGCGATGCTCCTGGCTCTGGCGATCATCATGACGCTGGGCACGGCATTGGCCCTGCTGTTCAGCGTGGCCAACGTGTTCTTCCGCGACTTCTCCAGCTTCGTCAACATCCTGACCAACTTCGTGCGGTTCGGCGTGCCGATGATCTACCCGTACACACTGGTGGCCGAGCGCTTCCGTGGTCACACCGAGCTCTACCTCGCCAACCCGATCACCGACGCCGTGCTGCTGATGCAGCGGGCGTTCTGGGTCGGCACGACCGACCACCCCACCGAGACTGCCCGCGTCCACCTTCCGGACTACCTGTTCACGCGCGGCTTCATCGCTCTCGGAGCTGGGCTGGTGATCCTGGTGCTGGCCCAACTGGTGTTCACCAAGTTCGAGAACAAGATCCCGGAGCGGCTGACGTGACCGAGTCGATCCGGGTGGAGCACGCCACCAAGGAGTTCACGCTGCGCTACCAGCGCACGTTCAAGCAGGTCAGCGTCGCCGCCCTCAAGGGCCGCAGCATCAGCGACACCTTTCCGGCGGTCGATGACGTCTCCTTCAGCGTGAAGGAGGGGGAGTCGATCGGGCTGATGGGGCTCAACGGCTCGGGCAAGAGCACGCTGCTGAAGATGATCAACGGCGTGATGCGGCCCGACAGCGGCACCATCCTGACCCGGGGCCGGATCGCGGGACTGATCGCGACCGGCGCGGGCTTCCACCCCCAGCTCTCCGGCCGCGAGAACATCTACCTCAACGCCGCGATCCTCGGCATGACCGAGGCGGAGACGAACCGCAAGTTCGACGCGATCGTCGACTTCAGCGAGATCAAGGGCAAGTTCCTGGAGACGCCGGTCGGCAACTACTCCAGCGGCATGTTCGCCCGGCTCGGCTTCGCGGTCGCGATCCACGTCGACTCCGACATCTTCCTGGCCGACGAGGTGCTCGCGGTCGGCGACCGGCCGTTCAAGAAGAAGTGCATGGAGAAGATGCAGGAGATCCGCGACGGCGGGCACACCCTCTTCTACGTCAGCCACGCCGCCGGCTCGGTGCGCAAGATGTGCGACCGGGTGATCGTGCTCGACAAGGGTCGTCTCGCCTTCGACGGCGACGTCAACGAGGGCATCAAGTTCCTCAAGTACGACGACGCCTCGGACAACGAGCCGGACCAGGACAGCAACGACGACGAGAACGACGGGGACCTCGGCGCCGACATCTAGTTGTTCGGAACCCCTGCCTCGTTGGTCGAGCAGCGGGAGCGAGGAACGAGCGACCGCGTCGTCGAGACCTCTGTAGCTGACACGCCCACGCGATGGGTCCGGTTGGCGTGCCGGCTTGGGGGTCTCGGCAACGGCCTCGCCCAGGGGCTCGGCCTGCTCGACCAACGACGGCAATGTCGATACGCCTGTTGCGCGTGGGGTATTGACAAAGTCGAAAGTGATCGGCGTGTCGGCTGGTAATTACAAGTTTGTAGTTACTCACGAGCCCTTCCGGAGCTCGTGTGACGCATGTGAAAGTTGCTACGCGTGTGACTCTTCCCCCACACCTGGAGCTTCCCCACCATGTCTGCACATCCCCCTCGCGACACCCCGAACCGGGCTCGCTACGTCACCATCTGCCAGCAGCTGCTGGCGCTCGGCCTGATCCTCGCCGCGCTGACCCCGGCCGCCAACATCGTCTCCCTCGATGTGGTGACCGGAGGCCCCGGCGTCAGCAAGCCCGGGGCCACCGACGCGCTCACGGTGCCCGCGGAGTTCGCGGCGTACGCCCGTGCCTCACAGCAGGAATCCGTGCTGCCCGACGGACCGGTGGACGCCAAGGTCACCGAGTACGCGTTGACCGCTCCGGCGAACGCGAGGGTGGCGCCCGGCGGCCTCGAGGCGAAGCGGGTCGTCGCCCCGAGCGGAGACAGCACCATCGTCAGTCAGCCGCAGCCGGTCACCGGCTACGGCACCGTGGGTGTCACGTGGGGTCCTGGGCAGCACCTCGGCGATGACGAGATCGGCGTCCAGGTGCGGATGCAGACCGACGCCGACTGGTCGGCTTGGATGCCGATCGTCTACCACGACGAGCACGGTCCCGATCCCGGCAGCGAAGAGGCCCGCCACGCGCGTCCCGGCACCGACGAGCTGCTCGTCGGCGAGGTCGACCAGGTCCAGGTCAGGGTGACTACCAAGAGCGCGGCGCCCGCCGACCTGAAGCTTGCCGTGATCGACCCGGGCCTGCCCACGGAGACCACCACCGAGACCCCCGAGCTCGACACCAACGACGAGTCCGGCGATGGCTTGGTGCCCGTGCCCGGTGAGGTCGCCGAGCGCGCCACTGGTGACCAGGAAAGGGGTGACATCGCCCTGCAGGCGGCGACGTACACCCCCAAGCCCGTCATCTACTCGCGCGCCCAGTGGGGCGCCGACGAGCGGAAACGCGACGCGCGCTCGCTGCACTACTTCGAGGTGCACGCCGGGTTCGTGCACCACACGGTCAACGCCAACGACTACACGCGGGAGCAGGTGCCGGGCATCCTGCGCAGCATCTACGCGTACCACACCGAGTCGCGGGGCTGGAGCGACGTCGGCTACAACTTCCTGGTCGACCGGTTCGGCCGGATCTGGGAAGGGCGCTTCGGGGGGATCGACCGGCCCGTGGTCGGTGCGCACACCCTCGGCTACAACGACGACGCCTTCGCGATGTCGGCGATCGGCAACTTCGAGCTGGTACGGCCGCCGCAGGTGATGATCGAGGCGTACGCCGCCCTCTTCGCCTGGAAGCTCTCGCTGCACGGGGTGACGGCGACCTCGACCAAGCAGTACGTCACGAAGCGCAACTTCCAGGCGATCAACGGTCACCGCGACGCGGCCTCGACGGCCTGCCCCGGCAAGTACCTCTACGCGATGATCCCCGAGATCCGCCGGCTGGCGGGGGAGGCCCAGCGCGGCTTCACCGGGCGCCAGCTGGAGTCCAACCTCGGCGCCGGGCCGCTGCCCGACCTCGTGGTGCGACGCGTGAGCGACAAGCAGGCGTTCGTGGCTCCCGATCCAGAAGAAGCGAAGGACGGCACGTTCAAGGCCGGCAAACCGATCGCCACCGGCCAGAGCCTCGAGCTCGCCAACCGGGTCATGAACGCCGGTGACTGGGACCGCAACGGTTTCGGCGACATCATGTTCCGCCATCGCGGGAACGGCTACCTCTACCTCTACCCGGGTCAGCCGGACGGCACCTTCGGGGCCGCGGTGCGGATCTCCGGTGGCTTCGGCAGCGTCCGGCTGCTGGCCGCGGTCGGCGACATGACCGGCGACGGCTGGCCGGACCTGATGGGACAGCCGGCCAACGGAGACATGCGCATCTATCCCGGCCTCGGCACCAAGGGCTTCCGCAACAGCTATGTCGCCTATCGCGGGGTGGACGCCACCAAGCAGATCCCGGTCGGCCTGTGGGACGCCGACGGCGCCCCGGACACGATCTTCCGCAAGAACGGCGCGATGGAGGTCTTCCGGGGCAACGGTCCCGGCGGGTTGGTCGGCGCGAAGGCGCTGACCCTGAACTCCAAGGCCTTCGACTGGGTGGTGGGCATCAGCGACGTGCGGCTGACCGGCCACAGCGACCTGGTCCTCCGGGCCCGCAGCACCAAGGACCTCTATCTGGTCGAGGCGACCGAGACCGGCTTCGGCACGCCGACGCTGCTGGGTGGCGGGTTCGGGGACTACGACATGGCCGGATGAGGGGCCCGATGACGTCTGGTCTCAGGTGAGGAAGCGAGCGGTGGCGCGCTCGGCGGCGTAGGTCGTCTCGATGCCATCCCGCTCGACCTGCACGACCAGAACGAGTGAGCCGCCGCGTGCTAGCGGCTCCGCAAAGGTGGCGATCCCCGGTGGGGAAGCCGGGTTCGCCGCAGTGAGGAGGCGGCCGCCGTCGGTGAGAAGACTCCCGACGGCGGCCGCTGTCCACAGCTGGCCGTGGGTCACGGCGTCTCCGCCGAGATCGTAGGCAAGGTCGTCGTCCGCGGCCGGATCCCACGGGATGAACGAGTCGGGCTGCGACCAGATGTCGATGCCGACGTCGTGCACGTCGGGAGGCACCGGCTCCTTGAAGCGCACGCCCATCGGCAGCAACGAGCAGGCGAGCACGGGGAGCTCACCGGCCCGCTCCGACCAGCCGGGCAGCTCGTCGGGGCCGCACACCACGGCATCGGGGCTGTCGTCGTCGGTGACGGCCAGACCCGCCATCCAGGCCGCACCCAGGAACACCGTGCCCAGCCAGTGCGGCGGCAGGTCGATCCGCAGGGTGTCGCCGCGCTCGAGGTCGTGCTCCTCGACCAGGAGCGAGGCGGCCTTCGCCACCCAGTTCGCGTACGTCGTCACCGACAGCTCGACCCGCTCCCCGGTCACGCCGTCGTAGAACGTCACGAGTGGGCGGCCGGCGTCTCCCTTGAGCTGGGCGGAGAGCACGTCCGAGAAAGTCGTCACGGGATCAGTATTGGTCCTGGGTCATTTCCACCATGCTGGGGTCATGCGATTCACCGAGCACGAGCTCACTGCGGCGCTCACCGGGGCGGCCAAGTCCGTGGTGGCGAGCGGGAAGAAGTTCCGCAAGGGCAACGCCGACATCGACGCGGTGTGGGACGACATGGACCGCTACGAGCGCTTCAAGCTGCTCGACGCCCTGGGCGGTCAGGTCCTGCCGGTGCTCGTCGCGCTGCCCGACGTCGAGGTCGCTCCTGGCACCCGGCCGACGTACACCGCGAGGCAGATCGAGGACACCGTCTCGGGCCTGGTCGGCGAGGACATCGGCAAGCTGCGCCGCGCGGTCGTGATCAAGGCGCGCACCGCGCTGGTGCAGTCGGCCCTCGCGGCCCTGCCGCCCCGGCTCGATCCGGATGCGCTGCTCAGCCCCGAGGGCTAGACAGGGTGGACCCATGCAGGCGCGCAGCTTGTCGGGATTGTGGATCGCCCAGATGTTCTTGATCAGCCCGCCCGCGACCTCGAACGCGATCACCACCTCGATGGCGCCCTCCAGCTCGCCGACCAGGCCCGGCCGGCCGTTGACGGTGCGCAGCTGGATCCCGATCAGGCCCTGATGTCGCGGGCCTGCCACGCCTCCACGAAGCCGTGTACGACGTCGGCCGACTGGGCGGGCGGAGTCTAGAGAGCCTCCGCCGTGCGGATGCGGCGGCCGATCGCGGCGAACCTCATCGTGATCGCCCTCGCCGCACTCGTGGTGTGGGGACGCCACGGACCGGAGTCCTTCACCGCCTCACGTCTCCTGCGCCACGGCAACTAGGCTCCGGTCCCGTGTCCTCCATCGAGAACTTCTGGGCCGTGATCCCTGCCGGTGGCGCCGGCACCCGGCTGTGGCCGCTGTCCCGATCGTCATCGCCGAAGTTCCTCCACGACCTCACGGGGAGCGGGCGGTCGCTCCTGCAGGACACCTACGACCGGCTCGCACCGCTGGCCGACGACCGCTTCCTGGTCGTCACCGGTCGGCCGCACCTCGACGCGGTCACCGACCAGCTGCCGCAGGTGGCGGCTGAGCGAGTGGTGGCCGAGCCGTCGGCGCGGGACTCGATGGCCGCCATCGGCCTGGCCGCGGCGCTGCTCGAGCGCGAGCACCCCGACGCCGTGATGGGGTCGTTCGCCGCCGACCACGTGATCACCGACCCGGCCGGGTTCGGCGCCGTCGTGCGCACCGCGGTCGAGGCCGCCAGCGCCGACTGGCTGGTGACCATCGGCATCGACCCGACCTTCCCGTCCTCGGCCTTCGGCTACATCCATCTCGGTGCCGACCTCGCGGGCCACCCCGGGGCGTACGCCGTGCAGGAGTTCGTCGAGAAGCCGTCGGCCGACGTAGCGCGTGACTATCTGGCCACCGGTCGCTACCGGTGGAACGCCGGGATGTTCGTGGTCCGGCCGCGGGTGCTGCTCGAGCTGCTGGAGCTGACCGACCCGGCGTTCGCCGCGTCGCTGCGCGAGATCGCGGCCGAGCCGTCGCGGCTGGAGGAGCTCTGGCCGACGCTGCCCAAGATCGCGCTCGACCACGCGGTCGCCGAGCCGGCCGCCGCGGCCGGTCGCGTGGTCACCGTGCCCGCTTCGTTCGGCTGGGACGACATCGGCGACTTCGACTCGCTCGCGACGATCCTGGAGTCCGCCGATGACGGCGTGACCGTGCTGGGGGATGCCGGCCTGGTGCAGGCGATCGACAGCACCGGGCTGGTGGTGCCGGCAGCGGGCAAGACCGTCGCGGTCGTCGGACTCGACGACGTGGTCGTGATCGACACACCCGATGCCCTGCTGGTCACCACCCGAGCCAAGGCGCAGCAGGTGAAGGACGTCGTCGCGGCCCTCAAGGAGCAGGGACGCGACGACCTCACCTGAAGGCCTACAGGTCCTCCGCCGACATCGCGTCGGGCTCGGGGGAGTCGAGGTAGGGGTACTTCTTCATGAAGGCGTCGAGGGCCGCGCCGCTGAACTCCGAGCAGTACTGCCAGACCCCCTCCTGCTTCGAGGGTTCGGTCTCGCCGGCGCCTCCTGCCGACCAGTGCGTCATCGCGATGTGCTGGCCGTCGGGGAACTTGCCGTTCTCCTTCTCGTCCTGCTCGGTCCACGGCGCGGCGTAGAACTTGTAGCGGAGGTTCGTGGTGCCTGGGAACTTCTTGCCGACGGCCCCCAGCTCGGTCATCGCCCCGTCGTCGTCGGCGATGGTCTCGTCGTACCAGACGATCGTGAAGCCGTGCTCGAGGTTGTGCACCAACGCCTCGAGCTCGGGGCGGTCGCCGCTCTTCCAGACCTTGCGCGACATGGTCGCGGGTGCCGTCGCCGTGTTCCAGTGAGAGCCGAACGCCGGCGGCGCGTGGTCGTACTGCACCTGCTGGGTGTCGGGCACGTGCTGCTGGTTGCCGTCCGCCTTCTCCGTGCTGAGCTTCTCGCACGCGGAGGCGGCGGCACCGATCTCCGAGAGAGCCTTGCCGTTGTAGTCGCGCAGGTCCCACCAGTCCTTGACGGGACGGAAGACGGCGGCGCCGACGATGAGCACGGCAACGGCGATGCAGACTCCGACGATCAAGAAGCCGCGCCGCTTGTCGGCGCCCTTCTCCTTGCGGCGGATCTCGTCGATGACCTTCTGGCGTTCGGTCTTGGCAGGCTTGGCCACGGTTCGGAATTCCTCGGGTGTTGGGCGACGGCGAGCAGGTCGCTCAGGTCCGCGCAGAGTCTACGTAGTGGAGGGTCGCAACCGGAGATCGCCGGGACTTTCGCCCGTTTCGACGGTCCAGCCGTGCGCGAAAGCCAGCGTCTCGACGGCGTCGAGGCGGTGGCCGCCGCAGGTGACCAGATCGGTGGCGATCACGGTGGTCGCGAGGCCGGTCGCGGCGTTGATGGCAACCGCCAGCTCGCCTGCCGGCGCTGGTGCGCCGAACGGTGGGCGGTCCTCCGCGCGACCCGTGACCGCGCGGATCACGGCCTCACGTGACCCGTAGCCGAACAGGTCACCCCCCTCGGCCCGGATCAGGGATCCTGCGCCGGGGCCATGGTCGCCGGGAGGAAGCACCAGGTCGCTGCGCCCGCGCACGAGCACGAACGGGCGACCGGACAGCTTGCCGGCCGCGAGCTCGGCCAGCCCGGCGATCTCGTCGGCGACAGCGGGAGCCGTGACCGCCAGCTCGTTGCCGTGTGCGTCGACGCGGCCGGCGTAGTCCTCGAGCACAGTCAGGCCGGCGGCGCCGATCGCGATGTCGGTCTGACCCTCGCGCCAGGCACGTCCGGCGGTGTCGGTCACGATCACACCCACGTTGCGGCCGGTGACGTCGGCGATCGCGGCGCGCAACGCCCTGGCAGAGCCGTCCGGGTCATCGGGCAGCAGCACCGACCACCCTCGCTCCACGTTGGACTCATCGATGCCCGCGGCCGCCATGGTCAGCCCGAGCAGGTTGCGGACGATCGTCGTCGGCCCGCGTCGCGCGACCACCCGCGTCGTCTCGCCGGGCAGCAGCTCGTCGCGGTTGCCCGCGACGACCCTGCCCTCCGCCTTGCTCACCACCTTGCTGGTCACCACGATGATGTCGCCGTCGGTCGGGCTCGAGCAGCGGAAGCAGGAGGGCGACGAGATCGTCACCCTCCCGCACCTCCGGCACGCCGTCGGGGGCGAAGGCGGAGATCCCGCCGGGGGGCACGGTCACGTGGTGACCAGCTCGATCGCCGCTGCCGCCATGGCTGCGGTGGCGCCGTGGTCGGTCATCATCAGCGGCGTGGCGATGGCCTTCAGGCCGGCCTCGCGCAGCGCGGGCAGCGCGCTGGCGTCCTGATCGTCGACCAGCCAGCCGTCGATCACGCCACCCTGGGACCGCGCGGCGTAGTGCAGGCCGACGCCGACGGCACTGACCTCCACGCCGATCGACGTCAGCATCTGCTGCGCCATGCCCCGCACGTGGGCGCCGCCGACGATGGGGGAGAGCCCCACCACGGGCGCCTTCGTGGCTTCGAGCGCGTCCCGCACACGGGGCACCCCGAGGATCGTGCCCACGGAGACGACGGGGTTCGACGGCGGCAGGATGACCAGGTCGGCATCCGTGATCGCGTCGATCACGCCGGGCGCCGGGGTGGAGTCGTCGAGGCCGACCACGACCACGGTCTCCGCTGACACCTCGGCCCGCAGCTTGATCCAGTACTCCTGGAAGTGCACGACCCGGCGTCCGCTCGGCGAGTCGGCGTCGGCGACGGCCACGTGGGTCTCGACCCGGTCGTCGGTCATCGGTAGCAGCCGCACGTTCGGTTGCCAGCGCTTGCAGAGCGCCTCCGTCACCTGGGAGAGCGAGTAGCCGGCGTCGAGCATCTGGGTGCGCACCAGGTGGGTGGCGACGTCGCGGTCGCCGAGCCCGAACCAGGTCGGCTCCACGCCGTACGCCGCCAGCTCGGTCTTCACGCTCCAGGTCTCGTCGCGCCGCCCCCAGCCGCGCTCGGGGTCGATGCCGTCGCCGAGTGTGTACATCACCGTGTCGAGGTCGGGGCAGACCTTGAGGCCATGCACCCAGATGTCGTCGGCGGTGTTGGCGATGACCGTGATCTCTGCGTCGGCGGCGACTCCCGGCAGGCTGCCGGCGGTGATGCCGTGCTGCAGACCCTGGAGGAACTTCGCGCCGCCCATGCCGCCGGAGAGGACGGTCAGCCGGTGGATCGGTGCTTCCATGCGGCGTACTCTGCCCGGTCGCCGTGCGAGCTGGTCACTCAGGGTCAGTGCACCTATACCAGATCGGCTATTGACTTCCGGTGTACGACAGGCATGTAATTCCATTAGTGTTGTTCTGGCAGCATGACGGGCAAGTGGGGCTCGAGCACAGGGTTCGACACCAGGGTCGACACAGGGTCGAAGAAACGAAGCAACAGCAGGGTCGAAAGGGGCGTTGACCGATGAGAGAACTCTTCCTTCTCGAACCGGACGCCGAAGATGCGGGGTGGCAGGACCGCGCGCTGTGCGCGCAGACGGACCCCGAGGCGTTCTTTCCGGAAAAGGGTGGGTCCACGAGAGAGGCCAAGAAGGTCTGTCTCACGTGCGATGTGCGCGACGACTGTCTGGAGTCGGCACTGATGAACGACGAGCGGTTCGGCATCTGGGGTGGTCTCTCCGAGAGGGAGCGCCGCAAGCTGAAGAAGCGGGCCGTTTAGAGCCGCTCCGCGCACGGCAAATCTCGAGGAGGACCCCGGCCACGTGCCGGGGTTCCTCGCATTTACGACCCCTCGTGCACCCCCGTTAAGGTTGCGGATCGTGTCCGAGTCCGCCCCCGTCGCCGTGCTGCTGGTCAGCCACGACGGCGCGCGGTGGCTCCCCGCGGTGATCGAGGGGATCCGGGCCCAGACGGTGTCGCCGCAGCGCGTGGTCGCCGTCGACACCGCGAGCCGCGACGAGAGCGCCGACCTGCTGGCGGCCGCCTTCGGCGAACCGGTGACGGCGCCCGGCCCGACCAGCTTCCCGGCTGCCGTGCAGCTCGGCCTGGACCGGATCCACGCGCTGCCCCACCCGCCGGAGTGGGTATGGCTGCTGCACGACGACACCAACCCGGAGCCCGACGCCCTGGCGGCGCTGCTCGCGGCTGCGGCCGAGCACCCGGAGGCGGACGTCCTCGGGCCGAAGCTGCGGGAGTGGCCCTCGCTGCGACGGCTGCTCGAGGTCGGCATCACGATCTCGGGCACCGGCCGACGTGAGCTGGGGCTCGAGCGCGGCGAGTACGACCAGGGTCAGCACGACGAGGTGCGCCCGGTGCTCGCCGTCAACACGGCCGGCATGCTGGTCCGCCGCGAGGTGCTCGAGGAGATCGGCGGCTTCGACGAGCAGCTGCCCATCTTCGGCAACGACATCGACTTCTGCTGGCGGGTCGCGGCCGCCGGCCACATCACGCTCGTGGTGCCGGCCTCGGTCGTCTTCCACGCCGAGGCCGCCCACCGCGGCGTACGCCGCACACCGCTGACCGGCCGGCACACGCACTACCAGGAGCGCCGGGCGGCGCTCTACACACTGCTGGCCAACTCGTCGTCGCGCTACCTGCCGTTCCAGCTCCTGCGGCTGGCGTTCGGCACAGTGCTCCGGGCGATCGGGTTCTTCCTGGTCCGCGCGCCGGGTGAGGCCCTGGACGACCTGGCGGCGCTGGTCTCCATCTACTCCAAGCCCGGGCACATCATCGCTGCTCGCCGGAGCCGACGACGCACCCGCTCCACCAACCCTGTGGTCGCGGCCCGGGTCAAGGCACTGCTCGCTCCCACCTGGCTGCCCTACCGCCACGGCATGGACGTGGTGGGCGACGTGGTCTCGGCCCTGACCGACCAGGCCGCTGACGTCGCGGAGCGTCGGCGGGCGGCGGCCGCTGAGCTGGACCCGTCCTCGATGGCCGCGCGGCGGATCGCAGCCGATGCCAGCGACCTCGACGACCCGGACTCGGAGGAGGACTTCGAGGACACCGGCGTCGTGGCCAGGTTCGTGACGAACCCGGTGGCGGTCCTGCTGGCGGTCTTCGTCGTCGCGGCCCTGATCTTCGCGCGTCCGGCGTACGGCGCGGTCACCGGCAGCGGGCTGTCGCCGGTGCCGGAGGGAGTCGGCGACTGGTGGGGCCTGCACTTCGAGTCGTGGCACCGCCTGGGCGCCGGCACCGACGTGCCCGCTCCGGCCTACCTGCTGCCCCTCGCCCTGATGGGGACGATCCTGGGCACCACCGTCACGATCTCGGCACTGCTGCTCCTGGCGGTGCCGCTTGCCCTGTGGGGTTCCTGGCGGTTCTTGCGGGTGGCCGGCCGTCTGGTGAGCCCGCTCGGTGCACCGCGGTGGCTGCTCCTGATCGGTGCGTCGGCGTACTCGCTGGTGCCGGTGGTCTCGGGAGCCTGGGGAGAGGGCCGCCTCGGGCTGGTGGTCGTCACCGTGCTGCTCCCGTGGTTCGCGCACGCGGCTCTGGGGTTCGCCGATCCCGACCCCGGACCGCGGTGGCGTGCCGGCTGGCGTTGCGGCGTCCTGCTCGCCCTGATCACGGCGTTCGCGCCGGTCGCGTGGCTGTTCGCGCTCGTGCTCGGGCTCGTGGTGGTCGGCGCCGCGGCGAGCATCGTGCGCGAAGCGATCCGCGACCGGTCCGTCTGGGGACCTCCTGCCGCCGCGGTGGGAGTGGTGCCCGTGCTCCTTCTTCCCTGGTGGTTGCCGGCGCTCCTGACCGGAGCCGGCGAAGGCCTGCTGCTCGACACCGGCCGGCCTCCCTGGGCCCGCATCGACGACCTCGGCATGCTGACCGGCCGGATCGTCGGAGACGGCGCCCCGGCCTACCTCGGGTGGCTGCTGCTCGTGCTGGCCGCCCTGGCGCTGGTGCCCCGGCTGAGCCGGATCCCTGTCCTCGTCTGCTGGATCACCGCAGCTGTCGCGGCCACCGTTGCCGCCCTGCTGGGCCAGGTGTCCCTCTCGCTCGCTGCGACCGACGAGCCGGCCGGTCTGGGCTTCCTGCTCGTGGTGCTGCAGGCCACGCTGCTCGTCGCCGTCGTGCTCGGCCTGCTCGGCGCGGTGCGCGGCGGTCTCCCGCGCTGGCCGGTCCTGGCCGCCGCGGTAGCGGCAGCGGTCGTGCCGGTGGCCGGGCTGGCGTGGTTCGGGTTCGGTCTGGACGACCCGCTCGACGGAGCCGACTCGGACATCCCGGCGTACATGGTGCAGAGCTCGATGACGGCGCCGGAGCGCGGCATCCTCGTCGTACGCGGCAACGTCGACGACGGCCTCAGCTACAACATCCGACGCGGCGACGGGGTGACGGTCGGCGAGGCGGAGATCCTCGCGCTGAGCCCCGAAGACCCCGAGCTGACCGCCGTGGTCCGCAGCCTGGCCTCGCGGCCGACACCGGAGGCGGTGACCGCGCTGGCCGGCTTCGGTGTCGAGTACGTCGTCCTCCCGGCGCCCGCGGACGCGACCGTGGCAGCGGGACTCGACGCGACGGGCGGCCTGGCGCAGGCCAGCGCCGAGCGCGGCACTCGCGCGTGGCAGGTCGCCCGAGAACTCGATCCCGCGCGCCGTGGACGGGCCCCGCTCGTGGCTCCGGACCGTCCTGCTGGTCGTGCAGGTGCTAGCCATCGTGTGGGTGCTGATCGCTGTGCGCGCCGACCGCGAATCCGAGGCGACCATGACCGATCCGTCCACCCAGCCGACGCCCGGCCGCCGGGTCGCATCCGTGGTGGCGCGCGGCCCGGACATCACGGTCGTGCTCGCCGTGGTGCTGCCGCTGCTGACCGCGGGCATGTTGCTGCTCGTTCGCACCGACGCGCCCGACAGGTCGAGCCAGGCCCCTGAGCTCACCGCGCTGACCCGGTCGACCATCGTCTGTCCCAGCGGCGCGTCGCAGGCCTACCTCAGCTCGACGACCGAGACCCCCGGAGAGGTCGCGGTGCGAGCCGGCGCAGCCACCGAGGACACGCCGACCCAGCTGACTCCGCGGGCGATCACGACGGTCGCGGGCGAGGGACCAGTGGTGATAACTGGTGTGGACGCCCTCGCGCCCGGCCTGCTCGGCGGCGTCTTCGCCACCCCGCTGGCCGCGGCCCCGTGTCGCGAGCCGATCCCCGACCAGTGGTTCACCGGCGTCGGCGCCGGCGCCCACCACAGCTCGGTGCTCGAGCTGGTCAACCCCGACGCTGGTCCGGCCGTCATCGACGCGACCCTGGTCGGCCAGGACGGCATCGTCGATGCTCCCGAGCTGCGCGGCGTGGCAGTGCCGTCTCACGGGGTCGTCCGGATCAACCTCGCGACCACCATCCCTCGCCGCGACGAGCTGGCGCTGCAGGTGATGACCTCGCGCGGCCGCGTCTTCGCCACGGTCCGGGATCGCTACGACCAGCTCGGCACGGGCGAAGCCGGCCGCGACTGGCTGCCCGGTCAGTCGGCACCGGCAACCAGCAACCTCCTGCTCGGTCTGGCGACCGGCTCCGGCCAGCGCAGCCTCGTGATCGCCAACCCGGCGGCCGACGAGACCCGGGCGTCGGTGCAGGTGGTCACGAAGGACTCCGTGTTCACGCCGAAGGGGGTGAAGGACCTCACCGTGGCGCCGGAGGCGGTGACCCGGGTGTCTCTCTCGGAGCTGCTCCCCAAGTCCGCCCTGGCCGACGCGGTCGGTCTGCTCGTCACCTCGCCGGCGCCGGTGACCACGACCGTGCGCAGCTTCGTCGACGGCGACCTCAGTCATGCCGTGCCCGGCGAGCCGGTCACCTCGTCGACGGTGCTCGCGCCGACCGGCAAGAAGAAGATCATCCTGTCCGGTGCCTCCGCGGCCGGCACCGTCACGGTGGTCGCCCGGGGCCAGGACGGCAAGCAGATGGCCAAGCAGCGCATCGACGTCGTCGCGTCCCGTGGCTACACCTTCTCGCTGCCGCCGGAGGCCACGATGGTCGAGGTCACCACTCGCGGCACGTCGGTCGTGGGCTCGTTGCTGGTCACCGGTGACGGTGCCGCCGTGGTGCCGCTGATCGAGCTGGTGACCGACGGCCTGGTCGCCCAGGTGCGCCCGGGCCTCGAGTAGTCGTCGCTACTCCTCGCCGCGATAGCGAGGATCGACCTGCTCGGCGTCGATGCCGAGCAGCTCGGCGACCTGCTCGACCACGACGGTGAGCACCAGGGCCTCGAGATCGTCGCGGGTCTCGGCGCGATGCTCGATCGGCCTGCGGAAGAGCACCAGCCGGGTGGGCTTCGCTCCCGAGCCGCGCACCAGCGACGAGAGCGGCACCGTCGCCGTCGACCAGTCGTCGGGGATCAGGGGCGCGTCCTCGACGGCGTACTCGACGAGGCCGAGGCGGTCCTGCCAGCGCACGTCGATCTCGGTGACCACGTCGAGCACCAGCTGGTCGAACCGTTCGCGACGGCTGCGGAGCTCGGGCTGGCCCGGCCGCCGCGGCAGCACCCCTGGTCCGCGCATGCCGCGGCCGCGTCGGTCGCGCGTCGCGCCGCTGATCGGGCCGATGATGGAGTGGGCACGGCAGCGAGCCTAATCGGGCCGGGCCGCACCGGCAGGTACCGTCAGCGGCGTGAGTCTCGCCCGGCGCTGTTCGCGCACCCCGTGCGGCCGCCCCGCGGTGGCCACCCTCACCTATGTGTACGCCGACCAGACCGCCGTGCTGGGTCCGCTCGCGACCTACGCCGAGCCGCACGCCTACGACCTGTGCGCGACCCACAGCGAGCGGTTGTCGGCGCCGCTGGGGTGGGAGGTCCTCCGGTTGCCGACCGACAACGACGTGCGCACGGCCCGTCCAACGACGACCTGCTCGCCCTCGCCGACGCCGTCCGCGAGGCGGCTCGGCCGGCGCCGGTGACGCGCATCCCACCCGGCGAGGAGAACGCTCGCGAGACCTCCCGGCGCGGCCACCTGCGGGTGCTGACCACCGACTGACCAGCCACCGCCACCCGTTAGGGTTCTGGCCATGGCCTCATCGGAGCAGGGCACCCTCGATCCTGCCAACATCAATGCCATCTTCAAGGCCTACGACGTGCGCGGCACGGTGCCCGACCAGCTCGACGAAGAGCTCGCCCGCGCGACCGGCCGGGCCTACGTGCAGGTCGTCGGAGCCACCGAGGTAGTCGTCGGCTACGACATGCGGCCGAGCTCGCCGGGCATGGCCGGCGCGTTCGCCGATGGCGCGACCTCGGCGGGTGCCGACGTCACGATGATCGGCCTGGCCTCGACCGACCAGCTCTACTTCGCCTCCGGCCACCTCAACATGCCGGGCGTGATGTTCACCGCCAGTCACAACCCGGCGCAGTACAACGGCATCAAGATGTGCCGGGCCCTCGCCCAGCCGATCGGGCTGGACACCGGGCTGGCCGAGATCCGCGACCTGGTGATCTCGAGCGCCCGCACTCAACCGACCAGCGCCGAGCCCCAGCGCACCGGCACGATCACCTCGCACGACGTGCTCGAGGCCTACGCCGCCCACCTGATCTCGCTGGCCCCCGTCGTCGGGCGCCGGCTGAAGGTCGTGGTCGACGCCGGCAACGGCATGGCCGGCCACACCGCGCCCGCGGTCTTCGGCCGGGTCGGTGCGGACCAGGTCGAGATGGTGCCGTTGTACTTCGAGCTCGACGGGTCCTTCCCCCACCACGAGGCCAACCCGATCGAGGCCGCCAACCTGGTCGACCTGCAGAAGAAGGTGATGTCGGAGGACGCCGACATCGGCCTGGCCTTCGACGGCGACGCCGACCGCTGCTTCCTGGTCGACGAGACCGGCCGAGCCGTGTCGCCATCGACGCTGACCGGGCTGATCGCGTCGCGCGAGCTCGCCAAGCACCCCGGTTCCACGGTCATCTACAACCTGATCACCAGCCGCGCCGTGCCGGAGCTGGTCTCCGAGCTCGGCGGCAACCCGGTGCGCAGCCGCGTCGGCCACTCCTTCATCAAGGCCACCATGGCCGAGACCGATGCCGTCTTCGGCGGCGAGCACAGCGGCCACTTCTACTTCCGCGAGTTCTGGCGCGCCGACTCCGGCATGCTGGCGGCTCTGCACGCGCTCGCCGCGCTCGCCGAGACCGAGCAGCCGCTCTCGGAGCTGCTGGCCTCCTTCGAGCGCTACCCGCTCAGCGGCGAGATCAACTCCGAGGTCGGCGACCAGACCGCGGTCATCTCCGCGCTCGAGGCCGAGTACGCCGACCACGACGGCGTCACCACGGACCACCTCGACGGCCTCAGCGTGAGCCACGCCGACTGGACGTTCAACGTGCGGGCGTCCAACACCGAGCCCCTGCTGCGGCTCAACGTCGAGGGCAAGGACCAGGCAACGATGGTCCGGGTCCGCGATGCCGTGCTCGGGAAGATCAGGAGCTGACATGACCGAGATCGACCCCGCGCTGCTGGCGATCATCGTGTGCCCCGACTGCCGGGGTGAGCTCGTGCTGACTGCCCGCGACGGTGACGACGAGCTGGTCTGCCAGGCCTGCGGACTCGCCTACCCCGTCCGCGACAACATCCCCGTGCTGTTGGTGGACGAAGCCCGCAAGCCGAGCTGACGATGGTTGCCTGGTTCGACGAGTCCCGGCTCGACGACGAGACCGCCCTCGGTGCCGCCGATCTCCGGTTGCGCACCCTGGCAGAGTCCGGTGCCCGCGTACGCCGTGAGGCCGGCGAGGCCACGTCGGCCATCGCCGAGGGTGTCGCCAACAGCCAGCACGGGCGCCCGCGCGCGGTGATCGCGGCCGGCCCCGACTCGCGGCTGCTCAGGGCGGTGCTCGAGCCGTGGTGCCCGGTGCCGTTCGTGGCCTGGCCACAGCCCGCGCTGCCCGGCTGGGCCGGGAGCCTCGACCTCGTCGTGGTGCTCGCCCCCGACGGCCACGACACCGGCACGGCCTCCGCGGTCGCCGAGGCCGTTCGCCGGGGCTGCCAGGTCGTGGTGGCCTGCCCCGCCGACTCGATGGTGGCCGAGCACGCAGCCGGCCGCTGGAGCACGATCCTGCCCACCACGACCCGCGACCAGCTGGCGACCGCCGTCGTCGTCCTTTCCTACCTGCACCAGGTCGAGCTGGGCCCGAGCGCCGAGCCCGAGCAGGTCGCCGAGGCCCTCGACGCGGTGGCCACGGCCTGCTCGCCGCACCGCGACATCGCCGTCAATCCCGCCAAGATGCTGGCGATCGCGCTCGCCGACGCCAACCCGGTCGTCTGGGGCGGCTCGACGCTGGCCGCCCGGGCCGCCCGGCGCGTGGCCGAGTCGATCCGGCACACCAGCGGTCGCTCCGCCCTGGCCGGCGACGCCGAGCACCTGCTACCCGTGATCGAGGCGGCCCGCCCGCGCGACGTCTTCGTCGACCCGTTCGCCGCGTCGTCCGGGGAGGGTGGGGGAGACCTGCGCCCGGTGCTGGTCGTGCTCGACGACGGCGCCGACGAGCCGGCGCTCCGCGAGCAGCGTGGCCGGCTGCAGGCCGCAGCCGATCAACGCGGGATCCGGGTCGAGACGGTGAGCTCCGACGCCGGCAGCGAGGTCGCGCGCTACGCCTCGCTCCTGTTGACCGGCACCTACGCCGCCGAGTACCTGCGGCTGGGTCTCACCGAGGACTGACAGCCTTGGCCCAGAAAACGGCACAGCGGGACCCTTGGCTCGACAACGCCAAGATGGCGCTGGTGACGCTGGTCGTGATCGGCCACGCGTGGACGCTGCTGCCCGACGACGCGGTCAACCGCCACCTCTACGACTTCCTCTACGCCTGGCACATCCCGGCGTTCGTGCTCGTCACGGGCTACCTCTCCCGAGGTTTCGACTGGACCGGCCCGCGGCTCTGGCAGCTGGTGCGCACGGTCGCAGTGCCCTACGTGCTGTTCGAGTGCGCGTTCGGGCTGTTCCGCGTGTACGTCGGCGGCGAGAAGCTCGAGGACCTCTTCCTCGACCCGCACTGGCCGCTCTGGTACCTCCCCGCCCTGTTCCTCTGGCGGCTGATGACGCCGATCTTCCGCGGCCTCCCGGGCGGACTGCTGCTCGCCCTCGTGATCAGCCTCGCGGCCGGCGTATGGGTGGCCGACACCCTCGACCTGGCCCGGGTGCTCGGGCTGCTGCCGTTCTTCGTGCTCGGCCTGAAGGCGACTCCCGAGCGGCTCGAGTGGCTGCGCTCCCGCTGGGCCCGGGTCGCGGCCGTGGTGGTGCTCGGCGGCGTCGTGGCCGGCACCTGGTTCATCGACACCTGGGCCTCCACCGAGTGGCTCTACTACCGCGCCATGTACGTCGAGCTGACCACCTCCGACCTGCAAGCGGTCGCCACCCGCGCCGGGGTGCTGGCGATCGGCTTCGTCGGCGCCTTGGCGTTCCTGGCGCTCGTCCCTCGGGTGCACGGGTGGTTCAGCCGGATGGGCAGCGCGACGCTGATCGTCTACCTCTTCCACGGCTTCGCGGTGAAGGGCGCCGAGTTCGCCGGGTTCCAGGGCTGGGCCGGCCGGCACGAGGTGTGGTCGCTGGTGCTGACGACCCTCCTCGGGCTGGCCCTGTCGCTGCTGCTGGCGGCGCCGCCCGTGGCCTCGCGGCTGACCTATCTGGTGGACCCGTTCGGCTACGCCGAGCGGCACACCCAGCAGGCTGCGGTGCTTGCGGTGGCGGCAGATAACCTTCCTGACATGCCTGACATGCCGGACATCGTCGACGAGCAGGAACCGCGATGAGCGCAGGCCTCTTCGGGCTGCTCGACGACGTCGCCGCGCTGGCCCGACTGGCTGCCGCGTCGGTCGACGATGTCGGCGCCGCCGCCGGACGCGCGACCACCAAGGCAGCCGGGGTGGTCATCGACGACACCGCGGTCACTCCGCAGTACGTCCATGGCGTCACGGCGGACCGCGAGCTGCCGATGATCAAGCGGATCGCGACCGGCTCGCTGCGCAACAAGTTGCTCTTCATCCTCCCGGCAGCGCTGCTGCTGAGCCAGTTCCTGCCCGGGCTGCTCACTCCCATCCTGATGATCGGCGGTGCCTACCTCTGCTACGAGGGTGCGGAGAAGGTCTGGGGCAAGCTCCGCGGTCACGAGGGTCACGCGGTGCCGGTGGCCGAAGAGGGCGAGGACGCCGAGAAGACGATGGTCGCCGGAGCGATCCGCACCGACTTCATCCTCTCGGCCGAGATCATGGTCATCGCCCTCAACGAGGTCGCCGACGAGAACTTCCTGAGCCGGCTGGTGATCCTCGCCGTCGTGGCGGTGGTGATCACGATCGCCGTCTACGGCGTGGTCGCGCTGATCGTGAAGACCGACGACGTGGGGCTGAGCCTGGCCGAACGCCGGTCCGCGTTCTCCCAGAAGTTCGGCCGCGGCCTGGTCCGCGGCATGCCGCACCTGCTGAACTTCATCTCGGTGGTCGGCACGGCCGCGATGCTCTGGGTCGGCGGCCACATCGAGCTGGTCGGCCTCGACGACATCGGCTGGCACGCGCCGTACGACCTCGTGCACCACCTCGAAGAAGAGGTGCACCACGCCGTCTCCGGCGTCGGCGGCGCCCTGGCCTGGATGGTCAACACCGTCGCCTCGGCGATCCTCGGACTCATCGTCGGCGCCGTTGCCCTGGTGGTGATGCACCTCCTGCCGTTCGGCAAGAAGCAGACTGCCGAGCCCGCTCACTGAGAACTGCTGGAGTAGCCACCGGGGCGATGCGGTGGTTCGCGAGGATTCCTTTTTCGGCGTCGGCTCGTTCTAACCTTTCGGAGACGCCTACGTACTCAGGAGCACGCCGCATGGACTTCAAGGTTGCCGACCTCTCTCTGGCCGACTTCGGCCGCACCGAGATCCAGCTCGCCGAGCACGAGATGCCCGGCCTGATGGCGATGCGCGAGCGCTACGGCGACTCCAAGCCGCTCGCCGGAGCCCGGATCGCCGGCTCGCTGCACATGACCATCCAGACCGCCGTCCTCATCGAGACGCTCACCGCGCTCGGTGCCGAGGTGCGCTGGGCATCCTGCAACATCTTCTCGACCCAGGACCACGCCGCCGCCGCGGTGGCCGTCGGCCCCACCGGCACGGTGGACAGCCCGGCCGGTGTGCCGGTCTTCGCCTGGAAGGGCGAGTCGCTGGAGGAGTACTGGTGGTGCACCCAGCAGATCCTCATCTGGCCGGAGAACAAGTTCGCCAACATGATCCTCGACGACGGTGGCGACGCGACCATGCTGGTCCACCTCGGTGTCGAGATGGAGAAGACCGGCGTCGCCCCCGACCCGGCCTCGGCCAAGAGCCACGAGCAGAAGATCGTCTTCGACGTCCTCAACGCCTCGCTCGCCGAGACCACGGACCGCTGGGGCCCGATCGCCCGTGAGATCAAGGGCGTCACCGAGGAGACCACCACCGGTGTGCTGCGTCTCTACGACATGATGAAGGAAGGCTCGCTCCTCTTCCCGGCCATCAACGTCAACGACTCGGTCACCAAGTCCAAGTTCGACAACAAGTACGGCTGCCGCCACTCGCTCATCGACGGCATCAACCGCGCCACCGACGTCCTCATCGGCGGCAAGGTCGCGGTCGTGTGTGGCTACGGCGACGTCGGCAAGGGCTGTGCGGAGTCGCTGCGCGGCCAGGGCGCCCGCGTCATCGTCACCGAGATCGACCCGATCTGCGCGCTGCAGGCGGCCATGGACGGCTACCAGGTCGACACCCTCGACAACGTGCTCGACGTCGCCGACATCATCATCACCGCGACGGGCAACAAGGACGTCGTCTCGGTCGACCAGATGGCGCGCATGAAGCACAACGCGATCCTCGGCAACATCGGCCACTTCGACAACGAGATCGACATGGCCGGCCTCGAGGCCGAGGGCGTCGCCGAGCGCAAGAACGTCAAGCCGCAGGTCGACGTGTGGACCTTCCCGCAGGGCAACGCGATCATCGTGCTCTCCGAGGGTCGCCTGATGAACCTCGGCAACGCGACCGGCCACCCGTCGTTCGTGATGTCGAACTCCTTCACCAACCAGGTCCTCGCGCAGATCGAGATCTTCACGAAGCCCGAGGAGTACCCCGTCGGCGTCTACGTGCTGCCCAAGCACCTCGACGAGGAGGTCGCCCGCCTGCACCTCGACGCTCTCGGCGTTCGGCTGACCACCCTGACCGAGGACCAGGCCTCGTACCTCGGCCTCCCGGTCGAGGGCCCGTACAAGTCCGAGCAGTACCGCTACTGATCAAGCGAGCAGCTGCGTCGAGACCCAGCACGTGGCGAGCAACGCCAGCCTCCGAAGCCGGGTTCCCCGTGCGGGAACCCGGCCCGGTGGCAAGATTGCTCGCATGAGCCAGCCGGGAACGAGCGCGGACACCCTGACGCCGAAGGGGCGCGTTCTCGTCGTCGACGACGACGCGGCTCTCGCGGAGATGCTCACCATCGTCCTCCGGCAGGAGGGCTTCGACACCCGGATGGTGACCCGCGGTGACGAGGCGCTCGACGCGTTCCGCGACTACAAGCCGGACGTCGTGCTGCTCGACCTGATGCTGCCCGGCAAGGACGGCATCGACGTCTGCAAGGAGATCCGGGCCGAGTCGGGCGTCCCGATCGTGATGCTGACGGCCAAGGGCGACACCGTCGACGTCGTGGTCGGCCTCGAGTCCGGCGCCGACGACTACGTCGTGAAGCCGTTCAAGCCCAAGGAGCTCGTGGCGCGCATCCGGGCGCGCGTACGCCGCTTCGACACCGCCTCACCGGAGTCGCTGACCATCGGCGACCTGGCCATCGACGTGCCCGGCCACTCGGTGACGCGGGCCGGTGCCCAGATCAGCCTCACTCCGCTGGAGTTCGACCTGCTGCTCTGCCTGGCGCGCAAGCCCTGGCAGGTCTTCACGCGCGAGGTCCTGCTCGAGCAGGTGTGGGGCTACCGCCACTCCGCCGACACGCGGTTGGTCAACGTGCACGTGCAGCGGCTGCGGTCGAAGGTCGAGCACGACCCGGAGCACCCCGAGATCGTGGTGACCGTGCGCGGCGTCGGCTACAAAGCCGGAAACGTCTAAGGGCGGCGAACCCGTGGTCAGGGTTCCTCGTCCCAAGGTGCCCGCCGGCGTACGACGGGTCCTGACCTTCTGGCGTCGCTCCATCCAGGTCCGGGTGGTGGCCAGCACCGTGGCGCTCTCGGCGATCGTCATCGTCGGCGTCGGGTGGTTCCTGCTCCAGCAGACCCGCGACGGGCTGCTCGAGCACCGCGCCGAAGTGGTGGTGGCGATCGCCAACGGTGAGACCGACCAGGCGGCGGACTCGCTCGACGCCGTCGAGGGCACCGTGCTCAACGCCACCCAGCAGCAGGCCGACCTGGTCGACCCCATCCGCAGCGCCGGTGAGCAGCGCGGCTTCGACGTCATCCTCGGCGGCCCCGCGGGCAGCGGGCGCACCCTGGCCGACGGTGGCGCGGAGAAGACGCTCGACGTCGACGTGTCCAGCATCCCGGCCGCGATGGAGCGACGCTTCGACGAGGTCGCGCCGACGGCGTACACGTTCACCGAGATCGTCCGCACCGACCCAGAGACCGGGGAGGTCACCCGGACTCCCGGCATCGTGGTCGGGTCGCAGCTGCAGCTGCCCGCCGACTCGGAGATCTACACCCTCTACTTCCTGTTCCCGCTCGACCAGGAGCAAGAGACGCTGCAGCTGCTCACCAGGGCCCTGCTCACCGCGGCGGCCCTGCTGATCGTGCTGGTGGCCGGGCTCACCTGGCTGGTCACCCGGCAGGTGGTCACGCCGGTCCGGATGGCCCGGCGGGTGGCCGAGCGGCTCGCGGCCGGCCGGCTCCAGGAGCGGCTCCGGGTGCGGGGCGAGGACGACCTCGCGCGGCTGGCGACGTCGTTCAACCAGATGGCGAGCAACCTGCAGAAGCAGATCCGGCAGCTCGAGGAGCTCAGTCGGGTCCAGCGGCAGTTCGCGTCCGACGTCTCCCACGAGCTGCGTACGCCGCTGACCACCGTGCGGATGGCCGGCGACGTGCTGCACGACGCCCGGTCCAGCTTCGACCCGGTCACCGCGCGCGCTGCCGAGCTGCTGCAGACCGAGCTCGACCGGTTCGAGACCTTGTTGGTCGACCTCCTCGAGATCAGCCGGTTCGACGCGGGCGCCGCGGTGCTGGATGCCGATGACGTGAACCTCGTCGACGTCGTCCACCGGGTGGTGAGCTCGACGCGTCACCTCGCGGAGCAGCGGGGCGTGCGCGTCGTCGTCGAGGCGCCGGACCACCCGTGCGTGGCCGAGGCCGACATCCGACGGGTCGAGCGGATCGTGCGCAACCTGGTCACCAACGCCATCGACCACGCGGACACGAGTGGGCTGGAGGCGGGGATCGTGGTCCGGCTGGCCTCCGACGACCAGGCCGCCGCCATCGCGGTGCGTGACTACGGCGTGGGCCTGGCGCCGGGTGAGTCGGCCACCGTCTTCAACCGTTTCTGGCGGGCCGACCCGGCCCGGGCCCGCACCAGTGGCGGCACCGGCCTCGGCCTCTCGATCGCCCTGGAGGACACCCACCTGCACGGTGGCTGGCTGCAGGCCTGGGGCCGGCCCGGTCAGGGCGCCCAGTTCCGGCTGACGCTGCCGCGCACCGCGGGCGCCCCGCTGCGCCACAGCCCGCTGCCCCTCGTGCCCGAGGACGCCCGCGACGGTCTCGAGGTGGGCACGTGAACAGGGCCCGGTCGAGCCTGATCGCCGTCGTGGTCGTGCTGCCGCTGCTCGCCTGCTCGCAGCTGCCGACCGACGGGCCGATCGTCGATGCCCGGACCACGCCCAACGTCGACGAGGTGCAGCCGCTGGGGATCGACCCCCTGCCGCCGGAGCCGAACGCGACCCAGGTCGAGATCGTCAACGGATTCCTGGACGCGATGCGGGCCTGGCCCCAGCGCCTCGATGTCGCCCGGCAGTTCTTGTCGCAAGTGGCCCAGGCGTCGTGGGAGCCGGACCTGTCCACCATCACGTATGACGACCGCGCGGTCGACGAGGACGGCGCCACGGTCGACGTCGAGCTGTTCGACGGCGAGCGCTACGACGAGCGCGGAGCGTGGCTGGGCCCGCTGAGCCCGGCCGAGGACGTGCTGGAGCTGCAGACCGCGCTCGAGGACGAGGAGTACCGCATCGTCGATCCGCCGGACGCCCAGGTCGTGCCGAGCGGCTGGTTCGCCGACCGCTACCGGCAGGCCAACGTCTACTTCTTCGACCGCAGCTCGCGCATTCTCGTGCCCGAGCCGATCTTCGTGCCGCGCGGGGAGCAAGCGGCGACGACCTTGGTGCGGCAGCTCCTCGCGGGGCCGGCCGACGACCGGGTCGAGTCGACCGCGTTCCCCGACGACATGACGCTCGAGTTCTCGACCCCGGTCTCGGATGAGGGCGTCGCGGACATCCGCCTGGTCGGGAGCACGCCACCGCCGGACTCCGCAGACGCGATCGAGAAGATGCTCGCCCAGCTGGCCTGGACGCTGCGTCAGGAAGAGATCACCGCGCTGCGGCTGACCATCTCCGACCAGGAGATCAGGCTGCCTGGCGGCGTGAGCCAGTTCGACGTCGACAGCGCGCCGGCGTACACGCCCACGGGCTACCAGGCGAGCTACGCACTGCACGGGCTGCGCGAGGGTCTGCTGGTCGCCGGCAACCGGGAGGAGCTGGTGCCGGTGGCGGGGCCGTTCGGGGTCCAGGACTTCCGGCTCCGGTCGGTGGCAGTGAGCATCGACGGTGAACGTGCTGCAGCGGTCAGCGAGGACGGTCGAGCGGGTGCTGGTCGCCGCCGCCCGGCAACCGACGATCGGGTTGCCGTCGTCGGGAGTCGTCACGGTGGTCGAGGGTGGCACCGACCTGCTCAACCCCGCATGGGACTTCGCCGGCCGGCTGTGGGTGGTGGACCGCACGTCGACCGGCGCGAAGGTGAGGTACCTCGAGCGGGGCCGCACTCACGTCATCGACGTGCCGGACGTCAGCGGGAAGCAGGTGACCCAATTCCTGATCTCCCGCGACGGCACGCGCTTCGTGGCCGTGGTGCGCACCCGCCAGCCGGACCAACCGGGCGTCACCGTCGACGAGCTCCGGGTCGGCCGCCTCCAGCTGCTGGATGCCAACACCCAGGAGATCCAGGCGCTGCCGACGGAGCAGATCTCCCTCGGCCTCGAGCCGCTGCGGGTCAAGGACATCGCGTGGACGTCGACCACAACCATCGCGGTGCTCAGCACGATCGACGAGGGCAAGCTCCACAGCGTGCAGACCGTAGCCGTCGACGGCGCACCGACCGACAGGACGTCCACGACCGTCGCCGGCGGGGTGGTCGGTCTGGCCGGCACCCCCGTGCCGGACAGTCGGCAGTACGCCGTCACTCCCACCACCCTGATCGACCTCCCGACCCTTTCCGAGACGTACCTCGGCGATGCCCTGATCGAGAGCCTCGGCTACGTCGGCTGACCCCTCCACAGGGTGGGCGTCCTGGGTTGCCCGCGGTTGCCGATCCTGGTGGCATCGAGCGCATGCTCGGAGACGCTGCCCGCGACCTGCTCCTGGGCACCCACTGCGTCGGCTGCGCGGCGCCGGGTCGGCTGCTGTGCGCTGACTGCGCCGCGCTGCTGCCCAGTCGCGCGCACGTCTCGTGGCCGACGCCCACGCCGCCGGGTCTGGTCACGCCGTTCGCCAGCGCGGCCTACGACGGCACGGTCAAGCAGATGGTGCTCGGGCACAAGGAGCGTCGCCTGCTCTCGCTGCGACGGCCCCTGGCGGAGCTGCTCGCCCAGGCGGTGCGGGGCTCGGGCGCGGGCCGGCCCGCTCGTGCTGGTGCCGGTGCCGTCGCGACGGGCCAGCGTGCGAGCCCGCGGCCACGACCCGACGTACTCGATGACCAAGGGTGCGGCCGCCTGCCTGCGCTCGGCCGGCGTCGACGCGGTGGCGTGGCCGCTGCTGCGGCTGCTGCCCGGCGTGGTCGACCAGGCCGGCCTCGACGCAGCGGAGCGGGCCGCCAACCTGGCCCGGTCGATGGCCTGCTCGGTGCCTGCCCTGCGCCGCCTGGCCAGCACGCGGCCGCGTTCGCGGGTGGTGATCTGCGACGACGTACTGACCACCGGAGCCACGCTCAGGGAGGCTCAACGAGCTCTCGAGAGCGTCGGCGTGAGCATCGAGGCGGCTGCGGTGGTGGCCGCGACCCAGCGTCGCCCGAAAGCACAGCCATTTATCAGGTGATCGGTCTTTCGCCTGCTTGGTGCACGGACTACCGTCCTGGTATGGAGTCCGTCCGGGTCCGTGGTTGCGTCGATCGGGCCAGACCCGAGCGGCAAGCCGATGCCAGTCGCAGGCAAAACGGCCCACGTAAGCCTTCCTCGCGGAGGCGATCACGGTGCGGCTTAGTAGTAAGTCCTGCCCCGTCCCGGCCGTCAGATGCGGCCGTCGCCGGGAGAAGGCCAGTAGTGGCAGACAAGCTGCGAACGTCTCAGCAGGCGATTGTGGGGTCGAAGACCAGGTCGGCCGGGCGGGCTCCAGCTTCGCTACCTGGGAGTCCAGGGACGACCAACTGATATCAACAGGAGGTTCGCATGGAAGTTGTGGTCACCGCACGTCATTGTGAGGTCACGGACCGGTTTCGCGAGCACGCGGCGGAGAAGCTGGCCAAGCTCGAGAAGCACGACCACCGGATCATCCGGGTGCACGTGGAGATCGAGTGCGAACCCAACCCCCGACAACACGACCAGGCAGTCCACATAGAGCTGACCGCCTTCTCCAAGGGCCCGGTCATCCGGGCGGAGGCCGCAGCCGACCACCAGATGGGCGCCCTCGACCTGGCCCTCGACAAGATGGCCTCCCAGATGCGCCGGGCAGCTGACCGGCGCCGGGTGCACCACGGCCGGCACGCCCCGGTCTCCGTCGGGCAGGCGCTGGCAGACCTGCCCGGTCAGGGAGGACGCCGGAGACGACCGACGAGATCACCGAGCGGAAGGTCGGCCCGATCACCGTCACCGGTGACGGCCCCCTCGTGGTCCGCGAGAAGACGCACGCGGCCACCGCGATGACGCTCGACCAGGCGCTCTACGAGATGGAGCTGGTCGGACACGACTTCTACCTGTTCGTCGACAAGGAGAGCGAGCGGCCGGCCGTCGTCTACCGGCGTCGCGGCTACGACTACGGCGTGATCTCGCTCGACCTGGGAGGCGACTGACCGGCGGGCGGCCCCAGCGTGCGATGATGCGGGGGTGGTGGCAACGGCTGGTCGGGGAGACGAACCCATCCGAGTGCTCGTGGTCGATGACCAGGAGCTGTTCCGGCGAGGCTTGACGATGCTCCTGGCTGTCGAGCCGGGCATCGAGGTGGTCGGCGAGGCCGGAGACGGCGTCGAGGGCACCGAGCTGGCCACCAGCGCCGCCCCCGACATCGTGCTGCTCGACATCCGGATGCCCAAGCGGTCCGGCATCGAGGCCTGCCTGGCGATCAAGGAGGCCGTGCCCTCGGCCAAGATCATCATGCTCACGGTCTCCGACGAGGAGGCCGACCTCTACGAGGCGGTCAAGAGCGGCGCCTCGGGCTACCTCCTCAAGGACTCGTCCATCGAGGAGGTCGCCCAGGCCGTCCGGGTCGTGGCCGACGGCCAGTCGCTGATCAGCCCCTCGATGGCGGTCAAGCTGATCGACGAGTTCAAGCAGATGTCGCGTCCCGAGCGCGAGCCCGGCGCCGGCTTCCGTCTGACCGAGCGCGAGCTCGACGTGCTCAAGCTGGTCGCGAAGGGCCACAACAACCGGGTGATCGCGGGCGAGCTGTTCATCAGCGAGAACACCGTGAAGAACCACGTGCGCAACATCCTGGAGAAGCTGCAGCTGCACTCCCGCATGGAGGCCGTGATGTTCGCGGTCAAGGAGAAGCTGCTCGAGCTGCCGTAGCGGGTGCCCGAGCAACGAGGGCGAACCCGCTGATGGTGGTCGAGCGAGCCGTGCGACCGAGGAACGAGAATCTGCGGGCTGTCGGTGGGCCCGCCTATCGTGTGGCCCGTGCAGTCAGTGTCGTTGCCCAGGCGCGTCGGATCGCGCTGGCCGCCCAGGGCTTCCTGGACCCTCCTCATGCCACCCCGACGATGCGCACGTTCGCGCGGACGCTCCAGCGCACCGGCGTACTCCAGGTCGACTCGGTCAACGTCCTCCAGCGTGCCCACTACATGCCGCTCTACTCGCGGATGGGCCCCTACGACGTCGACCTGCTGCGCCGCGCGGCCGAGAGCAACCCGCGCCGGGTGGTCGAGTACTGGGCGCACGTGCAGGCGTTCATGCCGGTCGACCTGTGGCCGGTGATGCAGCACCGGATGGCGTCGTACCGCGACAAACGTGGCAAGTGGGGCTTCGTCGAGACCAAGGGCGACCTCGACGAGAGCGTCCTCGAGGAGATCCGCGAGCGCGGGCCCGCGACGGCCCGCGACCTCGACGACGACCTGCCGCGCTCCAAGAAGCACTGGGGCTGGAACTGGTCCGAGACCCGCAAGGCGCTCGACTACCTCTTCGTCGTGGGCGAGGTCGCGATCGCCGGCCGCAACAGCCAGTTCGAGGTGCTCTACGACGTCCCCGAGCGGGTGATCCCGCCGGACATCCTGGCCCTGCCCACCCCGTCGGTCGCCGAGGCGAGCCGCGAGCTGGTGCGGCGCGCGGCCGTGTCGCACGGCGTGGCCACCATCCAGGACCTGCGCGACTACTACCGGATGCCGGTCAAGGACGACCGCCGCCGCCGTGGCCGAGCTGGTCGAGGAGGGCGAGCTGCTCCCGGCCGAGGTCGAGGGATGGTCGCGGCCGGCGCTACCTGCATCGCGACGCGCGGGTGCCCCGGCGGGTCGACGCCCGGACCCTGCTGAGCCCGTTCGACCCGGTCGTGTGGGAGCGCGCCCGCACGGAGTCGCTGTTCGACTTCCACTACCGCATCGAGATCTACGTGCCCGCCGCCAAGCGGATCCACGGCTACTACGTGCTGCCGTTCCTGCTCGGCGAGCGCATCGTCGGCCGCGTCGACCTCAAGGCCGACCGACCCACCGGCCGTCTGCTGGTCAAGGGCGCCTACGCCGAGCCGGGTGCTCCAGCCGAGACACCCGATGAGCTCGCTGCCGAGCTGCACCGCCTCGCTGGCTGGCTCGGCCTCGACGACGTGGTGGTCGAGCCCCGAGGCGACCTCGCCCCAGCCCTCTCGTCCCTGGTGTGACCTTCGGCCGCGTCGTCGAGACCTCGGACTTGCAGCTGACCCGGATCGTCGGTGGTCTCGACGACGGCCTCGCCCAGGCGCTCGGCCTGCTCGACCAACGGAAGAGATCGTTGGTCGAGCAGCGGGAGCGAGGGACGAGCGACCGCGTCGTCGAGACCCTGTGGCTGACGCGTTGGTCGGTTCGGGGTCGGCTCGGCTGCTCGCCGACGGGAGGTCTTCGTCGGCTCGAGCAGCGGGAGTCGAGGGATCGAGCACCGCGTGTCGCGACCTCTGAGCCGCTCTGCCCGGTCGATGGGTCTGGTCGCGACGTCGACCTGCCGGCTCGCCGGGTCTTTGTTGGTCGAGCAGCGGGACGAGGGACGAGCGACCGCGTGTCGAGACCTCTGTAGCTGACACGTGATCTGTGGTGGTCGTCGTCCTCCCGAAGGCGCTGTCGACCGCGGCCTGCGCCGGCCATCTGGCCGCCCGAAGCTTCGCGCCGTACCGGGATCGGTCGGGGTCCGACGCCTGCTCGGTCGGCCTGTCGCCGACGTTGTTGGTCGAGCAGCGGGAGCGAGGGACGAGCGACCGCGTCGTGCTCGGATCGACCACCTGGAGTTCAGGTGGTCGGCCGACGACGGCGCCAGGGCTCGGCCGCCGACCACGGCGGGCACGGGTGAGGCTTCGAAACCCCTGTAGTAGAGCGGGAAAGTCGTTACCTGACCGTGACCAGTGGGTCGGTGGATAACCCCGGTTTCGGGGTCAGGAGTGTCGGTGGTCGGTGCTTGGATAGTTGTCATGACCAGCACCGCAACCCACACCACCGGCAGCACCGCTGCTGTGCTGGACGGGTTGCGTGCGAAGAAGGCCGAGATCGCCCGCGCCGAGGTCGAGAAGGCCGAGCTGACCATCGAGTGGGCTCTGTTCAACGAGGCCGATCCGGCCGCGTGTGTCGGGTTCTTCGCCGACAAGGCCCTCCCGGTCGCCGGGCCGGGTGCGCCGTTGGTCTCGGAGTTCGCGTTGATGGAGTACGCCGCCGCGCTGGGTGTCACCACCGAGTCCGGGGTCGCGCAGGTCGGCGGGATCCTCGAGCTGCGCTACCGCCTCCCCAAGCTCTGGGACCGGGTGGTGGAGGGGCGGTTGCCGTTGTGGCGGGCCCGCCGGATCGCCGACCAGACCACCAGCCTCCCCGAAGCAGGTGCCGCCTATGTCGACCGGCACCTCGCGCCGGTCGCGCACTCGTGTTCGTGGGCGCAGCTGGACCGCACCGTCGAGGAAGCGATGGTGCGGTTCGACCCCGAAGCCGCCGAAGCCAAGACGCCGGGAGGCAGCGGAGAAGCGGCACGTCGACGTCCACGTCGACGAGGTCTCCTTCGACGGCACCGTCCGGATCGACGCCGAGGTCGACCTGGCCGACGCCCTCGACCTCGAAGACGCGCTGAGGCTGGGCGCGAAACAGCAGGCTGACCTCGGGCAGCACCGAGTCCCTGGACGTCCGCCGCGCGAAAGCCCTCGGCGACCTGGCCCGCCGCCAGCTCGCGTTCGGGTTCGAAGGCGCCGAGCCGGGCCGGGCCGTGGACCTGGTCGTCCACATCTCCGAGGACGCGCTGACCGGCACCGAGACCGTCGGCCGGTGCGGCAACACCCGGTCCCCGATCAGCGTGGAGCAGATCCGGGAATGGTGCGCAGCGCCGCGAACGTGACCGTGAAGCCGGTCGTCGACCTGGCCGAGCACATCCACGTCGAGGCCTACGAGGCCCCGGACCGGCTGAAGGACCAGAACGCTCTGGTCGACGTGCACTGCGTGTTCCCGCACTGCACCAAACCAGCCAAGCGCTGCGACACCGACCACGTCGTCCCCTACGCCGACGGCGGACCGACGTCCTCGACCAACACCGCGCCGTTGTGCCGACGACACCACCGCGCCAAGACCCACAGCGCGTGGGACTACTCCGTCCTGGACCGCGGCACCTACCTCTGGACCACCCCCAACGGCCTCCAGCTGATCCGCGACCACACCGGCACCGCACGAACCCTGATCACCAAGCCCCATACCTCGGCCAGACAACGTTGGCCGGGGTAGTCGTCGTGCCAGGACGTAGCCTCCGACCGTGGTTCTCGACTACACAGGCAATGACTTCTACTGCGACGTCGCCATACCCGGCGTGGTGCCGCTCGAGGTCGTCCACGACGACGAACTGACCCTTGCCTTCCATCACACGAAGCCGTTCTGGTCCACGCACATCGTGGCCGTGCCTCGACGGCACATCGCGTCGTTCACGACCTTGACCGCGGAGGACGAGGAGGATGTGCGTGCGCTGCTGGCCGTGGTCCAGCGGATCGCGCGTCGGGTCGAGGCCACGGAGGGGGCGGCGGCCGTCCTGACGAATCTCGGGGCGTACCAGGACTCGAAGCACCTCCATGTGCACATCCACAGTGGAGCTCAACGAGCGCGGAATGGGGATGCTCCCGGCCGCTGGGTAGAGTGAGGACGCCGTTCGTGTCAGCCGGACGGCAGTCCATCTGCAAGGAGTCGTCCCGCCGTGCCCGTCATCATCGACAAGCTTCTCCGCATCGGAGAAGGCAAGATCATCCGCCAGCTCGAAGTCGTCGCGAAAGCCGTGAACGCCATCGAGGACGACTTCGTCAAGATGAGCGACGACGAGCTCCGGGGGATGACCGCGGAGTTCCGGGAACGCCTGGCCAACGGCGAGGACCTCGACGACCTGATGCCGGAGGCGTTCGCCACCGTCCGCGAGGCGGCCAAGCGGGTCATCGGCCAGCGGCACTTCGACGTCCAGATCATGGGCGGGGCGGCGCTGCACATGGGCAACATCGCCGAGATGAAGACCGGTGAGGGCAAGACGCTGGTGGCGACCCTGCCGTCGTACCTCAACGCGCTGGCCGACAAGGGCGTCCACGTGGTCACGGTCAACGACTACCTCGCCAAGTACCACGCCGAGTGGATGGGCCGTATCCACCACTTCCTGGGGCTGACGACTGGCGTGATCCTGCCGCAGATGCGTCCGGCGGAGCGTCGCGAGGCCTACAACTGCGACATCACCTACGGCACCAACAACGAGCTCGGCTTCGACTATCTGCGCGACAACATGGCCGGCTCGATCGAGGAATGCGTCCAGCGCGGGCACGCCTTCGCCGTCGTCGACGAGGTCGACTCGATCCTGATCGACGAGGCGCGCACGCCGCTGATCATCAGTGGTCCGACGCAGGACGAGGTGAAGTGGTACGCCGAGTTCGCCAAGATCGTGCAGACCCTGCACCGTGACGAGGACTACGAGGTCGACGAGAAGAAGCGCACCATCTCGGTCCTCGAGCCCGGCATCACGAAGGTCGAGGACCACCTCGGCATCGAGAACCTCTACGAGTCGGTCAACACCTCCCTGATCTCCTTCCTGAACAACTCGATCAAGGCCAAGGAGCTGTTCCGCAACGACAAGGAGTACGTCGTCATCGACGGCGAGGTGCTCATCGTCGACGAGCACACCGGCCGGATGTTGGCGGGGCGTCGCTACAACGACGGACTACACCAGGCGATCGAGGCCAAGGAGGGTGTCACGGTCCGCGAGGAGTACCAGACCCTCGCCACGGTGACGCTCCAGAACTACTTCCGCCTCTACGAGAAGCTCTCCGGCATGACCGGCACGGCCATGACCGAGGCCTCGGAGTTCGACAAGATCTACAACCTCGGCGTGGTGCCGATCCCGACCAACAAGCCGATGGCGCGCGTCGACCAGGCCGACCTGGTCTATCGCACCGAGGAGGCCAAGTACGACGCGGTCGTCGAGGACATCGCCGAGCGCAACGCCAAGGGACAGCCGGTGCTGGTCGGCACGGTCTCGGTCGAGAAGTCCGAGCACCTCTCCAACAAGCTCAAGAAGCTCGGCGTGCCCCACTCCGTGCTGAACGCGAAGGTGCACGCCGACGAGGCGAAGATCGTCGCCATGGCCGGCCACAAGGGCGCGGTCACGGTCGCCACCAACATGGCCGGTCGAGGCACCGACATCATGCTCGGTGGCTCGGTGGAGTTCCTCGCCGACGCCGAGCTCCGCAAGAAGGGCCTCGAGCCCGCGGGTGAGACGGCTGACCAGTACGAAGCCGCCTGGCCCGGCACGCTCGAGGAGATCAAGGCGCAGGTCGCGGCCGAGCACGACGACGTCCGCGACCTCGGCGGCCTCTACGTCGTCGGCACCGAGCGCCACGAGTCGCGCCGGATCGACAACCAGCTGCGAGGTCGTTCCGGCCGCCAGGGTGACCCGGGCGAGTCCCGCTTCTACCTGTCCCTGCAGGACGAGCTCATGCGGCTCTTCAAGTCCGAGTGGGTCGACCGCGTGCTGACCATGCTGAAGATCCCCGACGACGTGCCGATCGAGAACAAGCGGGTCACCAACGCGATCGCCAGCGCCCAGGGCCAGGTCGAGTCGCAGAACTTCGAGTCCCGCAAGAACGTCCTCAAGTACGACGACGTCATGGACCGCCAGCGCAAGGTGATCTACGGCGAGCGCCGCGAGGTGCTCGAGGGCGCCGACCTGCAGGAGCAGATCCGCACCTTCATCGACGACGTCGTCGTCGGCACCGTCACCGGTTCGCTGCATGGAGTTCCAGGAGGAGTGGGACCTCGAGCAGCTGTGGACCGACCTCAAGCAGCTCTGGCCGCTCTCGCTGGACCACAAGGCCATCGAGGAAGAGGCCGGCGGGCTGACGAACATCGACCGCCAGGAGCTCATCGACGCGCTGAAGGCCGACGCACACGCGGCGTACGACCAGCGCGAGGAGGACATGGGCGAGGAGGTCCTGCGCGAGCTCGAGCGTCGCGTCCTGCTCTCCGTGCTCGACCGCAAGTGGCGCGAGCACCTCTACGAGATGGACTACCTCCGCGAGGGCATCTACCTGCGGGCCTACTCCCAGCGCGACCCGCTGGTCGAGTACCAGCGCGAGGGCTTCGACATGTTCGCCGCCATGATGGACGGCATCAAGGAAGAGGCCGTCGGCTTCCTCTTCAACCTCGAGGTCCAGGTCGACGACGAGGACGAGGAAGAGGGCGAGTTCCACTTCCACGCCGACGGCTCCCGCCACGCCGGCCCGGTCCACCAGGGCGCGTTCGCGGAGCCGCCGGTCGAGGAGCCGATGCGGCGGGTGATCCCGTCGGCGCCGCAGCCGCACATCAAGGCCAAGGGCCTCGAGACGCCCAAGCAGCCGACCAACCTCTCCTACTCCGCTCCGAGCGAGGACGGCGAGGCCGAGGTGAAGGGCGCGACGGCATCCAACGCCGACGATCCCTTCGCCGAGGTGGGCCGCAACGCGCTCTGCCCGTGTGGTTCGGGCAAGAAGTTCAAGCGCTGCCACGGCGCGCCCGGCGGACCCACGGCCTCACCGCCCGCATGGGCTAAGCAAACTCCAGCGCGGTGCAGAGCCAGCGGCCGTCTCGGAGCTCGAAGCGGCTGGCGAGGGCGCGGGAGCGCTCGCCGTACTTCACGTGCGCGCTGGCCTCGATCACATCGTCGTCGACGTACGACGTGTGCACGCTCAGCACCCGCGGGCGGGTGGGCTGCACGCGCGCCTGACCCGGCGTGTAGCCGCCTGCGCGGGCCACCAGCAGCGCCCGGCGATGCAGGTCGGCGTAGATGTCCCGATCGGTCCACCGCAGCAGCTGGGACACCGGGCGGTCGCCGCCGACGATCTCGACGACTGCCTGGGCGAAGCGACGAGCCCACTCGTCGGCTCCGCGTCGCGGCCGGGAGTCGAACGCAACGACCGCACCCGGCGGCGGTTCGTGACGCGGTTGCAGGTCGAGGGCGAGGGTGCCCTGCGTGGCCGCGACCGGCACGGGCACCCGGATCGGCACCACCTTCTCGTGGAACGGGCTCATCGGATGTCCTCCAGTCGTAGTAGTTGGCCGGGTCGGATCAGGTCGGGATCGGGGCCTACGACGTCTCGGTTGAGCGCGTAGATCCGCGGCCAGTGCTCCGGGTCTCCCAGCCGGTCCTTGGCGATCGACCACAGCGAGTCGCCGCGACGCACCACGTAGCGATCGGTGCTCTCGGTGAGCCCGGCCTGCTCCGCGAACGTGTGGGCGACCAGCTCGGTGACGCTGCGGTGCTCCGCGCCCTCTGCCCGATCCGGCAAGGGCAGGCCCTCGAGCACGCTCGGCCGCTCGTGCTGCTGATGGGGCCCGGCGGCGAGCGCCGGGGCGGCTGAGCCGATCATGGCCACGCCGCAGGCGCCGAGGACCAGCCTGCGGGCCCAGACCGGCGCTCCCCGGCTCGAGGTCCGGGCCGGCCGACCGGCCATGGAAGCGCTCAGGGCCTCGAGCACGACGATGGTCGTGACCGCCCAGCCCCACACCGTGCAGAGCGCCAGGACCACCGCGCACACCCAGGGCAGCCAGGCGTCGAAGGGCGCCAGCCGGGGACGCGCGGTGAGGTCCGGGGAGGTCCAGGCGAGCAAGGCGGCCGCCGCGGCGCTGGCGAGCAGCCAGGTGAGCAGGCAGCGGCCAGCGCTGACAGGTTTGGCGTCATTCATCCCGAGAACCTTGCGTTTGCGTGTGTTTGATGTATTCAAAGACTCTTTGGTCGTCCCGTCAACCGGTCATCCACAGCAACCGGTCGGCGCCGTAGGGTGCCGCCCATGGGCTGGGAGGAGGAGCTGTTCGCGCTCTTCGACGACCTCGAGGGTCAGGCGGAGGCGCTCTATGACGCAGAGCGCGATCCCGAGGTGGCCGACCGCAGCCGCGCGGAGTACCGCCAGGTCACCCTCGCCAGCCGCCTGATGGCCTCGCTGGACCGCGAGGTGAGCCTCGACCTGCTCGGTGTGGGAGTCGTGACGGGCACGCTCGCGCGGGTGGCCGACGGCTGGTGCCTGGTCAGCAGCCAGCTCGGCACCGCTCCGGACTGGATAGTGCCCTGGTCCGCGCTGACTCGGGTCACCGGCGCCTCCGAGCGCTCCATGCCCGAGATCGCCTGGTCACCGCTCACCCGGCTGTCGCTGGGCTCTGCTCTGCGCCGGGTCTCGGAGTCAGGGGAGCGGTGCCTGCTCCACGTGGTCGACGGATCTCGTCACGACGGCACGCTGCGCCGGGTCGGCCAGGACTTCGTCGAGGTGATCGATGCCGGCGACCGGCTCACCCTCGTGGCGTTCGCCCACCTGGCCGCGGTGCAGAGCCGGGAGGTCTAGCCCTACGTGGCATCGGCGTCGTACGGCGGCGCCTCGCCTGCCTCGAGCGGGCGCAGTCCCACGTCGGCGTGGTCTTGGTATCGGCCTCGCCAGCGTCCTCCATCGCCTCGGCGATGTGCTTGCGCACGATCGTGCGGGGGTCGAGGTCGCGCAGCTCGAGGTCGGCGTACTCGGGGCCGAGCTCGTCACGCAGCTCGTCGCGGGCGGCATTCGCGAAGTCGCGGGCCTTGCGCAGCATGGCGCCGGCCTGCTTGGCCAGCTCGGGCAGCTTGTCGGGTCCGAACACGAGAACGCGACGAACGCGATGACGACGATCTGCCCGCCGAACCCGAGCACGGGCTAGAACTTACTAGTCGGCGTCAGTCCCAGCTGCAAACCGGCCAGACCGCGCCCACGGCCGGCCAGCTTCTCGGCCACCGCCGCGAGCTCGAGCGCAGCGGGAGCGGTGGGGTCGGAGTCGACGATCGGCTTGCCGGCGTCGCCACCCTCTCGCAGGGAGATGTCGAGGGGCACCCGGCCGAGCACCGGCACGTCGTAGCCGAAGCGCGTGGACAGGGTCTCGGCCACCCTGTCGCCGCCGCCGGACCCGAAGATCTCGAGGCGGTGGTCCTTGCCCTCTGGCGTGCAGTGCGGGCAGGGGAGGAAGCTCATGTTCTCGACGACGCCCACGACCCGCTGGTGCATCATCGAGGCCATCGTGCCGGCGCGCTCGGCGACCTCGGCGGCGGCCTCCTGCGGCGTGGTGACGACCACGACCTCTGCACCGGGCAGGTGCTGACCGAGCGAGATGGCGACATCGCCGGTGCCGGGCGGCAGGTCGAGAAGCAGCACGTCGAGGTCGCCCCAGAAGACGTCGGCGAGCATCTGCACCAGGGCCCGGTCGAGCATGGGCCCGCGCCAGGCGACGACCTGGTCGCGGCGCGGCTTCAGCATGCCGATGGAGATCACGGAGACGCCGCTGGCGGTCGGCACGGGCATGATCAGGTCGTCGACCTGGGTGGGTCGGGAGTCGGCGACGCCCAGCATGGCCGGCACGGAGTGGCCGTAGATGTCGGCGTCGACGACGCCCACCTTCAGGCCCTGCTTGGCCATGGCCAGGGCCAGGTTGACGGTCACCGACGACTTGCCGACACCGCCCTTGCCGCTGGCGATCGCGAACACCTTGGTGAGCGACCCGGGCTGCGAGAACTGGATCTCCCGCTCGGCCTTGCCGTTGCTGAGCACGTCCTTGAGCCCGGCCCGCTGCTCGGTGCTCATCACGCCCAGCTCGAGGTCGACGCCGGTGACGCCGGCGACCTTCGTGACCGCGCCGGTCACGTCGCGGGTGATGGTGTCCTTGAGTGGGCAGCCGGCCACGGTCAGCAGCACCGTGACGTGCACGAGGCCGTCGTCATCGATGACGACCGAGTCGACCATGCCGAGATCGGTGATCGGCCGCTTGATCTCGGGGTCGTTCACGGTCGCCAGGGCGGCGTTGACCAGCTCGAGAGTGGGAGTGCTCATGATCCCCAACTCTAGTTCGTGGCTGGTTTCGACCCTCCATCGGCGGAACCGTCCGGCTCGTGAGACTGGCCACTGCCCAGAGTCCGCACGTCCAGATCGGTCAGGAGTGATCTTCAGCTCGGAGCGGACGAAGTCACGCGTGGCCACCTCGCCGACCGCCATCCGCAGCGAGGCCACCTCGCGCGCGAGGAACTCCATGTCCGCGTGCGCACGGGCGTTGGCCTGGCGGTCCTGCTCGGCGATCACCTTGTCGCGCTGCTCCTGGCGGTTCTGCGCGAGCAGGATCAGGGGAGCGGCGTACGACGCCTGGAGGCTGAGGATGAGGGTCAGGAAGATGAACGGGTAGGCGTCCCAGCGCACGTCGTCCGGAGCGGCGGCGTTCCAGACCACCCAGATCAGGACCACGCCGGTCATGTACATCAGGAACGTGGCGGTGCCCATGAAGCGGGCGAACTTCTCCGAGAAGACGCCGAGGGCGTCCGGCCGGATGCTCGGTGTCTTCACCAGCCGGCGCCGGGTGCCGAGGGGCGTGTCCAGCCGGCCCTTCCGCGAGGTCGCGTCAGCCATGGGTGGCCTCGCCTCGGCCGAGGGCCCGGTCGCGCCAGTTGTCGGGAAGCATGTGGTCCAGCAGATCGTCGACGGTGATGGCGCCGAGCAGGTGGTTGTTCTCGTCGACGACCGGCGCCGCCACCAGGTTGTACGTCGCCAGGTGGGCGGCCACCTGGTCGATCGTCGCCTCGGGGCGCAGGCTCTCCATCGAGTCGTCGAGGGCGCCCGCGACCAGCGTCGACGGCGGCTCGCGCAGCAGTCGCTGGATGTGAGCGACGCCGAGGAGCTTGCCGGTCGGTGGCTCGAGCGGCTGGCGGCACACGTAGACCAGGGCAGCCAGGGCCGGCGTGAGGTCGGGGTTGCGCACCTGTGCCAGCGCGTCGGCGATGGTGGCATCGGGGCCGAGGATCACCGGCTCGACGGTCATCATCGCGCCGGCGGTGTCCTCGACGTACGACATCAGCCGGCGTACGTCCTCGGCCTCCTCCGGCTCCATCAGGTCGAGCAGGATCTCCGCGGTCTCCGGGGGGAGGTCGGCGATCAGGTCGGCCGCGTCGTCGGGAGACATCTCCTCGAGCACGTCGGCCGCACGCTCGGAATCGAGGTGGCGGAGGATCTCGACCTGGTCCTCCTCCGGCATCTCCTCGAGCACGTCGGCGAGCCGCTCGTCGTCGAGGGCCGCGGCCACGGCGGTCCGGCGATCGACGGGGAGGTCGTGCAGCATGTTGGCGGCGTCGGCGGGGCGCATCTCGTTGAGGGCGTGGATCAGGTGGGTGGCGCCCTGGCTCTCCTCGCGGCGGGCCAGTCCCTGCACGTCGCGCCACTCGACGACGTGGGTCTGACCGCGGCGGCGTAGGGCCTTGGCGGGCTCCTGCACGGCGATCCTGCTGACCACCCAGTCGCGGTTGCGGGCCTGCTCGATGCCGACGTCGAAGACCGTGCCGGTGACGCCCTCGCTCGAGCCGGTGGTGATGGTGACCTTGCGGTCGAGCATCTGGCCGATCACCAGGGTCTCGGTGGAGCGCTGCTCGAAGCGGCGCATGTTGAGCAGCCCGGTCGTGTAGACCTGCCCGCTGTCGATGTTGGTCACCCGGGTCATCGGCACGAAGATCCGGCGCCGTCCGAACACCTCGGCCACCATGCCGAGCACCCGCGGCTGGCTGGCCTCCGAGCGGATCGCCACCACGAGGTCGCGCACCTTGGCGACCTGGTCTCCCTGGGGGTCGAAGATCGGCAGCCCGACCAGCCGGGCCGCGAAGACGCGCGAGGGGGTGGTGCTCACGGCTCCAAACTATCCGTACGGCGCCGCGTAGCCCGGCCGGTGGCACCATGTCCCCCGTGAGTGTCGTGCTGCATGTCGGGCTGCCCAAGACCGGCACGACCTACCTCCAGCGGCTCCTTGCCGACCACCGCGAGCCGCTGAGGGCGGCAGGAGTGCTGTATCCGTTCCTTCGTCCGGGCGCGATGTTCGAGGGTGCGGTGGAGGTGCGGGGGAGCGCCGCGAAGTTCGGGTTGGACCCGACGAAGATCAGCGGCACCTGGGCCGCTCTGTGTGAGCGGGCGCGCGACTTCGAGGGCACCGCGGTGATCAGCCACGAGGTGCTCGCCGGTGCCACGGTCGAGCAGATCGACGCCGCGCTGGAGCCGCTGCATGACCTCGAGCTGCACATGGTGGTGACCGCGCGTGACCTCGGTCGGCAGGCCACGGCGCACTGGCAGGAGGAGGTCAAGCTGGGCGCCACGATGTCGTTCGCCGACTTCGAGCGCGACCAGCTGCGGGCCGACACCGGGCGCGACGCGGGGCCGGACGCCGGCGGCGTACGCCCTCATTTCTGGCATGCGCAGGACTTCGCCGACGCGCTCCGGCGATGGAGCCAGAGGCTCCCCCCGGAGCGGGCGCACCTGGTGATCTGCCCACCACCCGGCGCGCCGCGCGGCGAGCTGTGGACTCGCTACGCCGACGCGCTCGGAGTCGATGGCGCGCTGCTGGACCCGTTGTCGGTCACGGCGACCAACCCATCGCTGGGCGCGCCGGAGATCGCGCTGGTCCGGGCCGTCAACGAGGCGCTGGGCGACCGCCTCTCGCCCCGCGACCGCAACCGGCTGGTCAAGCGGGAGTGGGCCGAGGGGCTGCTCGCGAGCCGCGACTCCCCGCGGCCGCGCACGCCGGCTGGACTGCGGGAGACCCTCGCCGCGCCCACCCAGGAATGGCTCGAGGAGGTGCGGGCGGCCGGCCACTCCGTGCACGGCGACCCGGCCGACCTGTCGCCGGTCACCGGTGGGGCCCGCGAGCTGCCACCGGACCAGCCGCTGCCGCCCCGCGAGAACCCCTCCGTCCTGGCGGACTACTTCGTGGCCAGGGCCGGTGGTCGGAAGCGACGCATCGAGCGCGTGCTCCGCCGGCCCGCCGGGTCGTAGACTCGCGGGCATGCGCACACGTCTGCTCTTCGCCGCCCTGGCCATTCCCGTGGCCCTGTTGTCGGCCTGCGGAAGTGACGACGGCGGCGAGGGCGCCGACCCCGAGGCCACGACGAACGTGAGCGACTCGCCGTCCGAGAGTGCGTCGGACACCCCGACCGACGCGCCGACCGAGGAGCCCACCGAGACGGCGGACCCGACGGCCGACTGGCCGGCATGCGACAGGGTGTGGAGTGACGGCGCCCAGTTGCCCCGCGGCTACCACGGCTGCACGGAGGGTGACACCGCGGTGAAGGCGGACAGCAGAAGCTGCTCGTTCGGTCGGCCGCTCGTCACCTACGCCGACCGCTTCTACGGCGTGCCCAGCGGCGTCATCCACGAGACCGCCGGGCCCCTCAAGAAGGACCCCGGCTACCGCAGCGCACTGTCGTCCTGCTCCGCGTGACCCGCCCGGGAGTTCATTCCCTGGCGTCACACCAGCCACACAGTTACCATCTGTGAGTGAAAGCGACCAGGATCTTCCCCCCTGTCGCCGTACTCCTGCTGGCCCTGGCGCTGATCTTCGGCGCGTGGAACCTGCGGACTGACGGCTCTCCCGACGCACTCGTCAACGTGGCGGCCGCAGGGCCGACGGCCACGCCGACGGCCGCCAACGGGGGTGCCCACGGATCCGCCACCGACGACCCCTGTGACCCCACAGGTGGCAGCCGGCGGGATGACCAGCTGCGAGGTGCGCGCCGACGCGACGGCCTGGTGCTTCGGGGAGAACGTCTGGGGCCAGCTCGGCATCGGCACCAACAAGGACAGCGTCACTCCTGTGCAGGTCGGCGGCGCGGAGTGGTCGTCCATCAGCACGAGTGGGGCCACCACCTGTGGCATCAAGCTGACCACCGAGCTGTTCTGCTGGGGCATGAACACCCGCGGCCAGCTGGGGATCGGCGAGGCCACCCAGCGCTGGACGCCGCAGCTGGTGAAGGGCACGGGATGGGCCTCGGTCTCCGCCGGCTGGCTGCACACGTGCGCGGTGAAGACCACGGGCGCGATGTTCTGCTGGGGCAACAACGACCGCGGCGAGCTCGGCATCGGCAGCAAGACCCTGAAGAAGTCGCCCGCCCAGGTCGCGTCGATCACCGACTGGTCCTCGGTCTCCGTCGGTGGCTGGCACACCTGCGGCATCCGGACCAACGGCCTCGCCTACTGCTGGGGCCGCAACGACTTCGGCCAGCTCGGCACCGGCAACCTCAACGCCTACCTGACGCCGACGCCCGTCCTGACGCCGCGCGGCTTCACCAGCATCGACGCCTCCTGGTCCGCCACCTGCGGCGTGACCAACATCCAGGAAGTGCTCTGCTGGGGACAGAACGACCAGGGCCAGCTCGGCGACAACACCACGACGGTCCGCCTCAGCCCCGGTCAAGGTCGCCGGCACCCACCAGTGGGCGTCGGTCGGTCTCGGCGACGCGCACGGCTGTGGGCTCGACGTCCAGGGAGCTCTCTGGTGCTGGGGCAGCAACCGCTACGGCCAGCTCGGCGACGGCAGCCAGACCGCCGTACGCACGCCCAAGAAGGTCCTCGGCACCACGCCGTACACGAAGATCGACGTGGGCTGGATGCACACCTGCGGACTCACCACCGACGTCCGGGTGCAGTGCTGGGGCAACAACGAGCAGGGTCAGCTGGGTCGTGGCGACCGGAGCAACCGATCCACCCCGCCCGGGGTGCGCGCCGTGGCTCCGCGGCAGGCCGCCCGCAAGCTCGACCAGCAGACCGTGATCACGTCCTTCAACGTGCTCGGCAGCAACCACACTCAGCCCGGTGGTGGCGCCCTGAACTACGCGCCCGGCCGGATCCGCACCGAGTGGACGGCCAACATGCTGCAGAGCACGAGCGCCGACATCGTCGCGTTCCAGGAGCTCAAGGCCGACCAGTACACCCAGCTGCAGAGGAGCCTGGCTCCGACGTACGCCTTCTACCCGGCCACGGACACCGGCAAGGTCGTCTGGCAGAGCGTCATGTGGGACACCACCCAGTGGGACTTCGTCTCGGCCGTCGACATCTCGGTGCCGGTCATCGGCACCACCCGCCCGAACCCGATGGTCCGCCTGCGCAGCAAGCTGACCGGCCGCAACGTCTGGGTCTTCAACGTTCACAACTCGTCGAAGAACACCCCCGAGCGCCAGCGCGAGCGCAACGCCGCCGTCAAGATCGAGATCGCGAAGATCCAGGCCCAGCGACAGAAACGCATCCCGGTGATCTTCCTCGGCGACATGAACGAGCGGAAGGTCGTCTTCTGCAAGGTGGTCGGACAGACCGATCTGCGCGCGGTCACCGGTGGCCGGGTCTCCAAGAAGAAGGGATGCGTCCCCCGAAATCGATGCACCTCGACTGGATCTTCGTGTCACCGGAGTTCCGGGTGCTCAACGCCGCCTTCGAACGCACCGCCCGAGTCGCCCGCATCACCGACCACTCCGTCCTGACCTCGACGACGACGATCCCTGGCCGCTGAGCCGGCAAGCACTCGTTGGTCGAGCAGCGGGAGCGAGGCACGAGAGATCGCGTCTGGTTCGCGTGCTGGCTTGAGGGGTCTCGACGACGGCCTCGCCCAGGGGCTCGGCCTGCTCGACCAACGGGGGGTCTTGGTTGGTCGAGCAGCGGGAGCGAGGGACGAGCGTCCGCGTCGTCGAGACCTCGGAGCCGATCTGCCCAAAGCGATGGGTCTCGACGGCCTCGCCCAGGGGCTCGGCCTGCTCGACCAACGAGGGGGGTCTTGGTTGGTCGAGCAGCGGGAGCGAGGGACGAGCGTCCGCGTCGTCGAGACCTCGAGCCGATCTGCCCAAAGCGATGGGTCTCGACGACCTTGCCCAGGGGCTCGGCCTGCTCGACCAACGAGGGGGTCTTTGTTGGTCGAGCAGCGGGAGCGAGGGACGAGCGTCCGCGTCGTCGAGACCTCGGAGCCGATCTAGCCCAAAGCGATGGGTCTCGACGACGGCCTCGCCCAGGGGCTCGGCCTGCTCGACCAACGAGGGGGGTCTTTGTTGGTCGAGCAGCGGGAGCGAGGGACGAGCGACCGCGTCGTCGAGACCCCGGAGCCGATCTACCCAAAGCGACGGGTCTCGACGACCTTGCCCAGGGGCTCGGCCTGCTCGACCAACGGGAGGTCTTTGGTGGTCGAGCAGCGGGAGCGAGGGACGAGCGACCGCGTCGTCGAGACCTCTGAAGCTTGCACGGCTAGGTACCCGGGATCGGCTCGGTGGTCTCGACGACGGCCTCGCCCAGGGGCTCGGCCTGCTCGACCAACGGCAGGACGCGGTGGTTGAGGCTTCGAAACCCCTGTAGTAGAGCGGGAAAGTCGTTACCTGACCGTGACCAGTGGACCGGTGGATAACCCCGGTTTCGGGGTCATGAGTGTCGGTGGTCGGTGCTTGGATTGATCCATGACCCGGGCGAACCCTGACCACCACGCCCCACACCCCGGCCACCAACCCATGGCCGGGGCTGGTGGCGTGTCATGACCGAGGTGGCTCGAGCAGCGCCGCGATCTCGGTGGCGGTGCGCTCGGTCAATGCCTCGGCTTCGGGATCGCCAGCGGCGAGCTCGGTGGTCGAGACGTCGGCCCACACCTCGGCGAGGGCGGTGAAGAGGTCGGGAGTGAGTCCGGCGGACGACTGGGTGAGGGCGATCTCGCGCATCTCTGGCACGTAGCGGTCGGACTTGGTGGCCGCGATCGCGAGGTCACGCAGGAGGTCGATGCCGGCGCCGCGCAGGTCCTCGAGCACGGCGTCGAGCACCCCGTGGTGGTGCGCCGAGCGGATCGCCTGGGTGAAGAGGGCGACCTGGCCCTTGTAGACGCTGGCCGTCGACATCTTGAGTGCCTTGGCCGATCCGGTGGTCGGGCCGAGGTTCGTGGCCGTGACGTGGAGCCAGGGGAGGTCGGCGACCTCTTGGGCCCGAGGGCCGGAGAGGTAGAGGCGAGCGCCGGGGCGTACCCACGGCGGGGGACCGGAGATGGAGCCGTCGACGTAGTCGAGGCCGGCGGTGGCGAGTCTCGCGGCCACGTCGGCGGAGGTCGTGGGGGCGATGGCGTTGAGGTCGGCGACCAGCGGCCGCGCGCCCGTGCGCTCCCCGGCCAGAGCGAGGTCAGCGGCCGCGTCGCGGGCGGCGCCGGGAGGCGTCACCACGAGCACGACGTCAACGGACCGCACGAGCGAGTCCAGGTCGGGCAGCACGGTGAGACCGGCCCGCTCCGCGAAGCCGCGGGACCGGTCGGAGCGGCCGGCCAGGGTGCTGACGACGTCGGCGCCGCCCTCGCGCAGCGCCCAGCCGAGCCCGGCGCCCATGTGTCCGGTGCCGAGGAGGCCGACAGTCATGAGCCGAACGCCGCGCGCAGCCGCCGGAGCAACCCGGGCCGGGACTCGGATGATGCGTCAGCGGAGGATCGCGACCGCACCTCGCCCAGCAGATCGGCAACGAGATCGATGGCCACGGACGCCACCTCGGCATCGGTGACGGAATCGGGGTGGCGGCGTTCAGGTAGGGAATCGGGCACCAGCAGGACGTCGAGGTCGCCGACGACGTCGAAGCCGCCGTCCCGCACGAAGCGGACGGCCGCCTCACCGCGAGCGCGGCAGTCGGCGATCTGCTCCACGCCCGGCCAGTAGGGCTCTCCGCCGCGGGGCACCAGACGGTCGTCGGCGAGGAAGCTGCGGATCCAGACGCCGCGGTCGAAGGCGCGGTCGAAGCCCGTCGAGACGGAGGTTGATCCGGCGCAGCGTCTCGGCCTCCACGACGCCCATCGAGGCGTTGGCGAAGCTCTCGGGCGTGGCGATGGCCGGCGACAGGTCCATCACCGAGCAGAACCGCCGCCACAGCTCGTCGCGGGGTTGGTCGCGGCCAGGGGGAGTGACCACGTGGAGGTGGGCCGGGTCGTCGAGGGCCGGAGCCCATCGCTCGAGCACCAGCCGGAGGTCGAGCGTGCGCCAGTTCCAGATCACGGTCGGGTCGTCGGACACGGAGGCGGCGTACTGCGAGATCGGTGACGTGCCCTTGTTCTTCAGGTGCTCCTGCCAGCTGGAGGTGAACAGCGACAACGGCTCGCGAGCGGTGACGATGACGTGCACCTCGGCGCCGTCGTCGGTCAGTGCCTCCACCATGGCTCGCGCCTGCTCGGTGGTGGCGGAGCAGAAGAACTCGTGACTGATCAGCGCGTCGCCCGACCAGTCCCGGATCTCCCGGCGCAGCACGTCCCAGGCCTCCGGGGCACGGGGGTGGCGGCGACCGACGTTCGCATCCTCGCGGACCACGAGCGAGGCCCACAGGTGGTCGCGGCGCTCCCGCCCCGGCAGGAGTACGCCGGCGGAGCGGAGCTCGTCGCGATGGGACCAGAGGATCGACTGGAGGTAGCTGGTGCCGGTCTTCGGGAGACCGATATGGAGGAAGACCCTCCTCAGAGGCGACACGGCCTAGCCGAGCTGCTCGGTGTACTCGCGCAGGAGGCGTTGCAGCTCGGCCTCGTCTCGCGTGGCCAGCGGCACCAGCAGCGCCTGCACCAGGTCGGTCAGCTCGGCGGTGCGGTGGTGGTGTCGACGGCACTCACTGACGGCGTCCTCGAGGGCGGCCACCCGCTCCCGCAGCCGCTCGATCTCGACCTGCGTCCCGCCGGGGCGGCTGCGCAGCACGGCGTTGCGTACTCGCTTCGTGTTCATCCCGCCCATTCGATCACCATCCTGCATGCCTGCCGACGCCCGTAGAACGTATCGCGCCGCTTCTTCGCGATCCCCATCCGGTCCGAGCCGATCATCCGACGCATCGTCACGCGGCCGCCGCGGGCGGCGACCTCCGCCGCGACCTCGTCGGGGTCGACCGGCTTCAGCAGGTTGCGCTGCGCCCAGCGGTCGTCGTCGGCCGGTGACACCAGGAAGTCGAGGTAGGCGTGCCCGCCGCCGGTGAGCGCGAGCTGGAGGAACCGCCAGAGGTTCTCCCGGCCGGTCCGCGGCACGGCGTCGACGACGTGGCGGGCGAGCACCATCCGCCGGCCGGGCGTGGCGCCCACGCGGGCGCCGTACGACAGTGCGTGCCGGGTCTCCAGCAGGTTCATCGCCGCGAACTCCAGCGGCAGCTCGGCGTTGTCGGGCTCGCGCTGCACGAGCTCGAACCCACGAGGCGAGAAGTCCAGCCCCAGGGTCGGCACCCCGCGCCGCGCGAAGAAGCGCGCATTGGTGCCGCGACCGCACCCGAGATCGACAGCGAGCGCGAGGTCCGACTCGTGCCGCAGCGCCATCCGGGCGAGCACGTCGGCACGCCGCGGGGGCGCCTTGTGCCGCAGCCGCTGGTAGCGACGGTCCCACTCGGCGCGGCCGACGCTGGTGCCGCGGAACCAGTCGTTGAGCCGCTTGCTGGTCGACGCGGGCGTCTCGAACTTGAACGCGGGGTCGGGTGTGCGCCAGGCCGGGCCGTACATCGCCGCCAGCAGCTGGTCGGGCTCCGCCGGCGCGGGCAGCTCGCGGCCCTCGAGCGTGGTGGTGCCGAGGGGATAGATCCAGTCGGGCTCGAACGCCGTCCTGACCTCGCCCATCAGGATGAGGTTGCCGGTGCCGTCGAAGAACCCGCTGAAGACGTCGAGCCCACGGGTGTTGCCGTCGCCCTCCTGCACCATCACCTTGATGCCGCCGCCGCTGTAGCGCACCACCTCGTAACCCATCGCCGGCCAGCCGTCGCTGGATCGCGAACGACTCGAGGATCACGTCGGCCGGGTGGGTGTGCCGGCTGACGTAGCCGAGGTCGGCGTCGCTGTCGTGGCCGATCAGGGCGCCGTCGCGGTGCGCACCGAGGAGCGTGCCGTACGCCGGGAACGCCTCGACACCAGCGCGGGCGAGGGCCGCGATGACTGTCTCGACCGAGTCGAGGAGGGGCGTCACCTGCTCGGCGCTGCGGGTGTCGAAGGTCATCTGCATGCGGCCGGACTTGTCGATGCTCAGCTCGACGCCGCGCCCGTTGACGACGTTGATCCGATCGGTGCCGCTTCCGAACGACAGCTCCTCGTCGTACAGGTCGACCTCGTCGACGTGGCTGCGGATCGTCAGCTGCGTGCGTCCGTCGAGGAAGCGGGCCAGCGGGCGCGGCCAGGCGACCGCGCGCTGTCCGGCGACCTCGTGCTCCTCGGTGTCGCGCTGTGACCAGAAGGACCAGATCCGCCGGCCGTCGAAGAGGACGTCCAGCACGATGTCCTGCTGCCCCGCGAGCGTGATGCCCTCCGTGTCGACGGAGAGCACCGACGGGTCGTGGGTGGCGGGCACTGGCTTCCTTCGTCTCGGTCGGCTACGTGGTCACGCCAGGCGGCGTGCGATGGACCAGTATCCCCGGGAGGTACGCCGCGCCAGCGTGGGGACGCTCATCCCCGGCAGGTCGAAGTCCAGGTCGCCGGTCAGCACCCGGGCGAACTCACGGTCGCTCACCACGCGCTCGGAGCGCACCTGTCGCCGCCGCGACCAGACCAGGCCGGCGTGGCGCAGCAGCCACCACCACCCCGAGACCTTCTGGCGGGCCCAGCCGTCACGCAGCGCGAGCGCGAGCGTCGCCAGCTCCAGCGCGAGCAGCGGGAGGAACGCGCCGAGCAGCAGCCCCGGCCCGAAGACGGTGAGCACGAGGAACAGCCGGTTGCGCTCGAGGAGGTAGAACTTCTGCGGGTTGCGCGAGAACTCGTAGTGGTGGAGCACCACCGCGTCGGGCACGTAGACGACCTTCCAGCCGCGCTGCCAGGACCTCAGGCTGAGCTCGGTGTCCTCGCAGTAGGCGAACATCGGCTCCGCAGAAGCCGCCCAGCGACGCGAACCGGTCCGCGCGGCAGGCCGTGGCCGCGCCCGACGCCGAGGCGACCTCGCGGCTCTCGGCGTACGCCGTCGCCGGCTGGCCCAGCCCGCCCGCCCAGCTCAGCCCGGTGAAGTGCACCGGGTTGCCGGCGGAGTTGATCACGTCGGGCTCCTCGTAGAGCCGTACGGAGGCGGTGGCGAGGCCGATGTCGTCGCCGAGCGCCGCCGACCAGGCGACCGAGCGCGTCCGGATGCACGACCGCGTCACCGTTGACGAACGCCAGGAACTCCCCGGTGGCGTGCCGGGCGCCGAGGTTGCAGCCACCGGCGAAGCCGAGGTTGTCGCCCGGGTCGACCACGGTCACTCCGGGCACGCTCGACAGGCGCACGACGGCGTCGGAGGTGCAGCCGTTGTCGACCAGCACCACATCGACCTCGACTCCCGCCGAGGCCAGCACAGCGTGGACGGACTCGACCAGGAGGGGTTCGTCGCGCCACGCCAGCATCACCGCAGTCAGGCGTGGCATGCCGGGCATAATACGGGCCGCCAGGCGCACCAATTCACCCCGAGGAGCTGACCCCGATGTCCGATCGTGCGAGCGCGGACACGCTCGTGGGGCGCCTGATCGACGCCGTGCTCGACGTCGCGGTGATCTCGTTCGCCGCCTGGACCCTGCTCTACTGCCTCGGCCTGCCGACCCAGTGGTCGCTGTGGCCGAGCGGCTGGATCTGGCTCGGACTCACCCTGGTCGTCCTGGTCTGGCGGGTGCGGTTGGCTCTGCCGGCCGGCGCCGACGATCCGTCGACCGATCCGGACGCAGACCACGGCCGACGCCGGGCCGCAGCGCCGCGACCTCGTGCTCGTGGCCGGCCTCGGCCTGGTCGCCGTCTCGGCGGTCGGCGGCCTGATCTGGACCGACGGCAGCTTCCGTTTCACCTGGGCCGCCCTGGTGCTCGGCATCGTGACGCTGGTGGGCTGGAGCTGGCTCGCCGGCCGGGTCCGCCCGGCCACCGAGGCGGTCGACCCCGACGAGGCACCGAGCCGCAGTCGCTTCGTCAGCCCGCAGGAGCTCGGGGTGCTGGCGGTCATGGCCGGCACCGGCGTACTGACCGCGTTCGTGCACCTGGCCGACACCGACGACCCCTACTACCTCAACCGCTCGGTCTGGGTCGCCGAGCGCGGCAACGCCTCGCTGGTGGACACGATGTTCAGCCCCGAGGTGTTCAACTCGCCGTACGGCGGCGGCGTGCCGATCGCCTCCATCGAGTCGCTCTACGGCGTGATCGCCCACCTGACCGGCACGCTCGCCGGCACCATCAACTACCTGGTCGCCGCGCCGATCGCCGCCTGCCTGGCCGTGCTGGCCATGTGGCGCCTCGCGCGCCGCTGGGCTCCGCGCCGCGCCTTCCTGGTGTTCGCCGGGGCCGTCGCGTTCCTGATGCTCAGCGGCGACTCGATGCTCGGCAACTTCTGGGTGGTGCGGATCTGGCAGGGCAAGGTGATCGCGGTCGCGATGCTGATGCCGCTGATCTGGGCCTACCTCGTCGACGCGCACGAGGCGCGGACGAAGCAGGGTCGCTGGGCCGCGATCGGGCTGCTCTTCGCCGCCGGCATCGCCTTCTTCGGGCTCACGCCCACCGCCGTGGTGTGGGCGCCCGTGATCCTGGCCGCGGTGCTGGTCTCGGCCGTCGCGCTCCGCTCGTCGGCGCTGGCCTGGGGCGGTCTCGCCGTCTCCATCGGCCCGTTCGTCAGCGGCGCCGCCGTCGTGCTCTGGTCGGTCGAGGACGTCGGCGGGGAGGACCCCGTCGCGCTGTCGGCCCGCGACTCGTTCGTACGGATCCTGGGCGAGCAGACGCCGATGGTGGCGCTCTCGCTGATCGCGCTCGGCGTTGCCGTCGTGCTGGCCCGACGTGGTGCGCCGGCCGCGCTGGCCGGATCGGCCGCGCTGGGCGAGCGTGCTGGTGTTCGCGCCCGGCGTCCTGTCCCTGATCAACACGGTGACCGGCTCCGGCCCGATCCTCTGGCGGATGCTGTACGTCGCCCCCATCCCGGTGCTCGCCGGGCTGCTCCTCGCCGCACCGGTGCCCGACCTCGGCGCTGCTCGGCGCCACCTGGCCCGCGCGGTGCCGATCGTCGCCGCGATCGTGGTGCTGGCCGGGCTGGTCGCCGGTGGCCGGCCGATCTGGAGCCACACCGGCCACGGCGGGCCGGTGACGCTGCGCGACAGCCCCGACTGGAAGCTCGACACCGAGGCCCTCGCCGACGTGCGGATCCTGGCCGACCGCGGCGTGAGCGGCGAGGTGCTGCTGCCGCCACGCCGGATGAAGGTGCTGACCATGTACACCGTGGAGGCCTTCCCGGTCGTGCCGCGCGAGTGGTTCATCGAGAACATCGACGAGCCGGAGGCGAACAACAACGCCCGGAGGCTGCTCTACCAGCTGGCCTCGGGCGAGCTGCCGCTGCCCAACAAGGAGAACTCCGCGGACGCGCTCGAGCTGCTCGGAGTCGATCTCGCGTGCACCGGCGAGTCGGACAACACCGACCGGGTGATGAAGTACTACGCGCCGCGGGCTACACCGAGAAGTCGACCTACGGCACCTTGAGCTGCGCCCGCCGCCCCGGCTGAACTCGCGCTCGAAGCGGCCGCTCAGGAGGGGTAGGCCCCGTACACTGAGCCTGCCTCACCCGTGGGCGCGGTCGACTGCGCCCAAGACCCCCGGACAGGAAGCAATGACCACCGCTCGCGCCGTGCTCCACGTGGGACTCCCGAAGACCGGGACGTCCTTCCTGCAGGGCACGATGCGCGCCAACGCCGAGCTGCTGGCCACCCGGAAGGTGCAGTTGCCCGCGGCCGACGGCGAGCGGTTGTTCGCCGCGGTCCTCCACCTGACCGACCGATCGCAGACCTGGGGCCGCTCCAGCGAGCGCGGCCGCAAGCACTGGTCGTCGGTGGCCACGGAGGCCCGGGGCCGCCAGGGCACGACGGTGATCAGCAGCGAGACCCTCTGCCTGGCGACCGACGAACAGATCGCGCGGATCCTCGGAGACCTCCAGGGTGTCGAGGTCGACGTCGTCGTGACGGTGCGCGACCCCGCCCGGCAGGTGCCGGCGGAGTGGCAGGAGGGCGTCAAGCACGGACGCCGGATGGGCTACGACGAGTTCCTCGAGACCGTGCTCGCCGAGCCGGCTCCCGAGGCGCCGGCCCGTCGGCGTACTCGCGACCGCTTCTGGCGGGCGCAGGACCCCACCCAGGTGCTGGACCGCTGGGCCGGCCAGGTCGGCGCCGAGCACGTCCACGTCGTCACCTGCCCGACCCCGGGCTCGCCGCGCGACCTGCTGTGGACCCGCTTCGCCACGGTGCTCGGCGTCAGCGACCTCCCGGTCGAGGTGCCCGAGGCCGAGGCCAACACCTCGCTCGGCGAGGTGCAGACCGAGGTGCTGCGCCGGGTCAACCGGCGGATGACGCGCAAGGGCAACGAGAAGTCGTACGGCGACGTCGTCAAGCGGCTGTACGCCGGCACCATCCTGCGCAGCCAGGCGGGGGAGAAGGTGCGGCTGCCGGAGGACTACCTCGCTGCCGTCACCGCGATCTCCGAGACCTGGATCGACCACATCGAGAGCCACGGCTACCCGGTCGTCGGCGACCTCGCCGACCTGCGTCCGCAGAGCGCGACGGCAGCCGGTGGCTCGCAGGTCAGCAAGCGCAAGCTGCTCGAGTCGAGCCTCGACGCGACCGCCGACCTGCTGCGCGAGGTCGAGCGGCTGCGCGCCGAGAACGCCTCGCTCCGCAACGACCGACCTTCCCTGTTCTCCTCAGGCGGCCGCTCATGAGCGACCGTCGACCAGGCGCCCGGCGGGCCGAGCCGCCGCCGCGCACGCTGCTCTCCCGCGTCGGCTGGGTGGTCCTGCCGGTGGCGATCCTGACCCTCGTGGCCACGCTGGTGGTCTTCGGTGACTCGATCTTCGACGACGGATCGAAGGAGCCCGACAAGGGCGAGACGGCGTCGAGCGGTCTCAGTCAGGACGACGCGGCAAGCCTCGCGAACGTCGCCGAGGGCGTGCTCGACACCTGGTCGACACCGGGTGCCGACTACGCCGGCTGGTGGCGCCAGCTCAAGCCGATGCTCACCCCCGGCGGTCAGCAGGCCTACGCCGAGACCGACCCGTCGCTGCTGCCGGACCTCCAGCAGATCGAGCTCGACGACGTCGAGCTGCACGATCCCGGCGTCACCGCGACCGTCTACTTCACCACGTCCGAGGGTCGCTTCGGCCTCGACATGTCCCGCCGGGCCGCGGGCGCCAAGTGGCTGGCCAGCCGGGTCATCTTCCCCGACGGGAAGTCGATGTTCGCATGACCGCCACCTCGATTCCTCGGTCCTCCCGCCCGCTGCGCGCCGCGTGCGTGGCCGCCGCCGCGCTCGCGCTCGGCGTGGTGACCCTGGCTCCCGTCGCGGTCGGACAGGCCGCTCCCGCCGCCGCGCCCGAGCGCGACGTCGACGTACGCCCCTGTGCGCGTCCGGCCCTGTCGCCGGCGCTCAAGGTGAAGGCGCCGAAGTCGAGCAAGTCCACCAGGGCCCTGGCCGCCCACACGACCGCCGTCCGGGGTCGGGAGCTGAAGGTGCCCGCCCGGGCCCAGGCCCTGGCCGTGGCCGCGCAGCTGGCCGGTGACCTGCCCAACGGCGGCCGCGCCGCGGGCCGCTTCTACCGCGAGCTGGCGGAGATCAAGTCCTGGCAGACCCTGCCCCCGACCATCGCGATCCACCGGGTGCTCGGCACGCCCGACCCGTTCCGCTACGAGCGGTTCTGGCCCCAGGCGATCCTCCAGCTGAAGAAGATCGCGGTCGACGTCGACGCCGTCGAGAGCCAGGTCTCGCCGGCCGGGCTGGCGCCGTCGCGTTGCTACGTCACGGCGTCCGACGTGAGCGGACTGCCGCTGCCTCCCGGCACGGCGTTCACGGTGCGCACCCAGACGACGCCGCCCGCAGGCCGGCGCGACGGAGGATGCCCGCCGTCAAGGCGGCCAAGCCGCAGCGAGACCAAGTTCGACGCGGCCTGCGGCACGCCGGTCGTCGCGGCGACGCGGGGCGTCGTCGAGCTCGTCTCCACGACGCCGAGGCCGGCCCGTGGCTGATCAAGGTGCACTGGGCGGACAAGCACGTCACCACGTCGTACGCCCACGTCCAGAACCCCACGGTCACCGACGGGCAGACCGTGCTGGCCGGCGCCGTCCTCGCCGAGGTCGGCGACCTCGGAGCGGTCGACCGCTGCGTGCTCGGGCTCTCGCTGACCACGACCACCGACGGCAAGACCCGCAGCCTCGACCCGTTGAAGTGGCTGACCAACAACGGTGCCGCCGTCGGCGACCAGCCGACCCGGATCGCCGACACCACCTTCCGCATCGCCTCCTACAACGTGCTCGGCCACCACCTGACCGCGCCGGGCGGCGGCCGTCCCGGCTTCGCTCCCGGCACCACCCGCGTCGCCAACGGGCTCGCCCGGCTCGAGGGGTCGGACGCCTCGGTCGTGGTGCTCAACGAGTTCGAGACTCCCCAGGCCAGCGTCGTGCTCGCCGACGGCGACTGGGACTTGCATCGCGCCACCTTCAACAACACGTTCCGCGACGGCAACGGCAACGGCAACGCGATTGCCTGGCGCAAGGACACCTGGAAGCTCGTCGCCTCCACCGAGTTCACGGTGCCGTGGCAGGTCACGCTGCACATGCCGGTGGTCCGGCTCGAGCACGTCCGCACCAGGGCACAGATCATCGTGATCGGGGTGCACAACCCCGCCTCCACCTCGGTCAAGGGCAACCAGTCGGGTTCGCGGGCCGTGGCCCGCCAGATCGAGCTGGCCTACATCACCGACCTGCACGCGGCGGTGCCGGGCATTCCGATCATCATCGCCGGAGACATGAACGAGCGCACCGAGGCGTTCTGCGGCTTCACCGGCACCGGCCTGCTGGCGTCCTCCGCGGGCGGCAGCGTCGGCGGGTCCTGCCAGGTGCCGCGCCACGGCCCGGTCGACTGGATCTTCGGCACCACCGAGCTCGACTTCACCGGGCAGTACATCGACAAGGGCACGCTCGGCTCGATCAGCGACCACCCGCTGGTGATCGGCGACGTCTTCTACCCGGCCCACGACATCCCGGCGGCCCTGGTGCCGCGCGGCGACCCGAACCTCACCAAGCGGCGCTAGGGCGGTCTTACGGAGAGGGCTCCTGCTGCTCGGGATCGCGAGTACGCCGGTCCAGCTCGAGGCGGAGCAGGCCGACCTCCTCGGCCAGCACGCGGGTCTTCTCCTCGAGCCGGCCCAGCTCGTAGCTGTGCTGCAGCGAGATGATCAGCAGCACCAGGCTGGCGATGAAGAAGAGCAGGTTGACCGGCAGTTCGACCCCGACCACGTCGGCGAGCCCGCTGAGCAGTCCCGGGAAGATCGCCATGGCGAGCACGCCGAGGGCGACGAAGAACCACAGCACGGCGTACTTCTCGCGCAGGCGGTGGCGACGCATCATCTCGAACAGCGCGAGCAGCACCACCGCGGACCCGGTGATGCCGAGGATGATCGTGGATCTCATGCGCGCTCCTCGGTCGATGCCGGCACCGGAGGCACGGGCGCCTCGGGCCACTTGCGCACCAGCGCGAGGGCGAGCGCCACGACAGCGCGGGAGAGGTAGATGGCTGCCCGGATCGGGGTCTGGCTGGCCTGGCCACCCTGGCGCTCCCGCATCTGCACCGGCACCTGGGTGACGGTGCAGCCTGCCCGGATCGCGATCACCGTGGACTCGACGGTGTCACCGAGGTACTCGGCCGGGTAGTGGGCGGCGAAGAGGGCCATGGTGCGGCGGTTGACCACGCGGAAGCCGCTGGTCACGTCGGTCAGCCGGGTCTTGGCCATCCGGCTCAGCGTGCGCGCCAGCACCTTCATCGCCAGGGCGCGGATGCCGGAGACCTGGTAGGGCTTGCCCTCACCGGCGAACCGGGCGCCGATCACGAGATCTGCGTCACTGAGCCGGGCCACGAGATCGGGCAGGTAGCGCGGGTCGTGCTGGCCGTCGGCGTCGATCTGCACGGCCACGTCGTAGTCGCCGGACATCGCGGATCGGTAGCCCGCGCGCATCGCCCCGCCGACGCCGAGGTTGAACGGCAACCGGCACACCTCCGCGCCCGCCTGCCGCGCGACGGCCGCCGTGGCATCGCTCGACCCGTCGTCGACGACGAGGATGTCCACGTCAGGGTTGGCCCGCCTGACCTCGTGCACGGTGCTGCCGACGGACTCCTGCTCGTTCCAGGCCGGGATGATGACCAGGACGCGATGCACCCCCGCACTATAACGAGGGGTGAGCACGGTCCGAGGCGGGCCGAAGTGGCGTGCATCATGGTCGAGGACCCGGGAGACCGGATACCGTTGCGCGCTTGTTACTCGCGGGTCACTTTCGTGGCCCGGCACCGAACTTCCCCTGAACCAGCAAGGAGCACGTTGATGGCCCGCCTGTGCGAGACCGACGGACTGAACGAGGACCAGATCGAGATCCTCAAGGCCGTCCGAACCTTTGTCGACGAGAAGATCCTCCCGGTCGCCACCGAGCTCGAGCACAAGGACGAGTACCCCACCGAGATCGTCGAGGGGCTCAAGGAGCTGGGTGTCTTCGGGCTGATGATCCCCGAGGAGTACGACGGCCTGGGCGAGTCACTGCTGACGTACGCACTGGTGGTCGAGGAGCTCGCCCGCGGCTGGATGAGCGTCTCCGGCGTCATCAACACCCATTTCATCGTGGCCTACATGCTGCTCCAGCACGGCACCGAGGAGCAGAAGAAGAAGTACCTGCCCCGGATGGCCATGGGCGAGGTGCGCGGCGCGTTCTCGATGTCCGAGCCGGGGTGCGGGTCCGACGTCGCCGCTATCAAGACCAAGGCCGTGAAGAGCGATGACGGCTACTCGATCACCGGCCAGAAGATGTGGCTGACCAACGGCGGCTCGTCGAACCTGGTCGCCGTACTGGTCAAGACCGACGAGGGTGCCGACTCGGTCTACAAGAACATGACCACCTTCCTGGTCGAGAAGGAGGAGGGCTTCGGCGAGACCGCTCCCGGAGTCACCATCCCCGGCAAGATCGACAAGATGGGCTACAAGGGCGTCGACACCACCGAGATGATCTTCGAGGGCCACCAGATCTCGGCCGACCAGATCCTCGGCGGTGAGCCCGGCAAGGGCTTCTACCAGATGATGGACGGCGTCGAGGTCGGCCGCGTCAATGTCGCCGCCCGCGGGGTCGGGGTCGCCAACCGGGCCTTCGAGCTCGGTGTCTCCTACGCCCAGCAGCGCGAGACCTTCGGCAAGAAGATCGCCGAGCACCAGGCCGTGCAGTTCCGCCTGGCCGAGATGGCCACCAAGGTCGAGGCCGCCCACCAGATGGTGGTCCGGGCCGCACGGATCAAGGACAAGGGGCAGCGCAACGACCTCGAGGCCGGCATGGCCAAGTACCTCGCCAGCGAGTACTGCTCCCAGGTGGTCGAGGACTCCTTCCGGATCCACGGCGGCTACGGCTTCTCCAAGGAGTACGAGATCGAGCGCCTCTACCGCGAGGCACCCATGCTGCTCATCGGTGAGGGCACCGCCGACATCCAGCGGATGATCATCGGCCGCCGCATCCTCGAGGAGTACAAGGAGTAGTCGCCGCAACGGCGACGCCACGCATTCGCTGCCGGTCGACAACCGTTGGCCCGCCCGGATGCTGAGGTATCCTCGCGCCGGTACTGACCGACTCAGCGTCACCCCACACACACCCCAGGAGCTTCCTCCATGCGTGCTGCCCGGCTCGCCATCGTCGCCACCGCCCTCAGCCTGCTCGCGCCGCTGACGGTGGTCGCCTCGACCTCCGCCGGAGCCGCCGGACAGGCTCCTTCCCCGACCTCTGCCGCACCAGTCGCCGGACCGGTCGCTGAGTCCGCCACGGCCACGAAGGTGGCCCAGAGGTCGGCGAAGAAGAGGGGCAGCACGTGGACGCCCCCCTCGGGCGCACTGCTGAGCGACCCGATGGTCCCGGGCCAGAACCGCAACATCCTGCAGCGCGTCATCACCGCCATCAACAACACGGCCAAGCGCGAGTACATCCGGGTCGTGGTGTGGAACTACGACGACCGCCCGGTCACCAATGCACTCCTCGCGGCCGACCGTCGTGGTGTGAACGTGCAGATCGTGGTGGCGGGGTCCGTCGAGAACGCCAACTGGGCCCGGACCCGCAAGCAGCTCAACGCCAAGAAGACGGACAAGAGCTTCGCCCTGAAGTGCACAGGCGGTTGCCGCAGCCAGACCAAGATCATGCACGCGAAGTACATCCTCTTCAGCCGGATCCACAAGGCCAAGAACGTCAGCATGTTCGGGTCGTTCAACCTGACGACCCCCGCCGGCAACCGGCAGTGGAACGACATGGTGACGACCCGCAACTTCGGCCTGTACAACGCGCTGGAGCAGACCTTCAACGAGTACGCCAACGACATCATCGTCGCGGCGCCGTACAAGGTGACCGACCTGGGCAAGTACAAGGTGACGTTGTTCCCGGCCTTCAACCGCAACCCCATCCTGGAGGAGCTGAAGAAGGTCTCCTGCTCGGGTGCCACCGGCCGGGCCGGCAACGCCCAGGGCCGCACCACGGTGCGGATCGCGATCGCCGGCTGGTTCGACGCCTTCGGCAACGACATCGCCCGGCAGGTGCGTCGCCTGTGGGAGCGCGGCTGCGACATCCGGATCATCACGACCCTGGCCGGTCGGGGTGTCAACCAGGCCCTGAAGGCCAAGGCTGGCCGCGGCCCGGTGCCGATCAAGGAGGTCACCTACGACCCCAACCAGGACGGCATCCCCGAGCGCTACCTGCACATGAAGAACATCGCGATCAGCGGCGTCTTCGACGGTGACACCTCGGCCAACGTGATCATCACGGGCTCGCCCAACTGGAGCACGCGCGGCCAGAAGTCCGACGAGATCCTGTTCCGGATCCTGAAGGCCAGCAAGATGGTGCGCCAGTACACCGCTCAGGTGGACCGGCTCTACTTCGGCCCGTGGGCGCACGACCACGTGCGGCCGGTGCCGCAGGAGATCCTGGAGCGCGGCGTCGACGGTGGTCCGAGCAAGGTGCCGAACCTGCGCACCGGTGAGAACGTCCCCGACTGGTTCGAGCTTGACTGACGCTCCACCGCACACCGCGTCCGAGGTAACGCCGACGGTCGGCAGCCACTCGGACAAGTCCGGCTCGTTCCGCCCCGACATCCAGGGGCTGCGTGCGCTGGCCGTGATCCTGGTGGTGCTCGACCACGCCCGGATCGGCCCGTTCCACGGCGGCTTCATCGGGGTCGACGTCTTCTTCGTCATCTCCGGCTTCCTGATCACCGGCCTGCTCTTGTCGGAGGCCGACCGCCGCGGCCGGGTCTCGCTGCTGGACTTCTACGCGCGCCGGGCCAAGCGGATCCTGCCGGCGGCCACGGTCGTGCTGGCGGCGACCGTGGTGGCCGGCTACTTCCTGCTCAGCGGCATCCAGGCGATCCGGCTGTTCAAGGACACGATCTGGGCGACGTTCTTCGCCGCCAACATCAAGTTCGCGCGCGACGAGACCGACTACTTCGCCCAGGACGACGCGATCCCGCCGATCCAGCACTACTGGTCCCTCGCCGTGGAGGAGCAGTTCTACCTGGTGTGGCCGCTGATCGTGCTGCTCCTGGTGGCGCTCTTCCGCAGCCGGGGACGCGCCCGCCGCGCGGTCGTGCTGGCCATCGCGGCGATCAGCGTCGCGTCCTTCGCCTGGGCGGTGTACGCCGTCGGCGACAACCCGCGCGGTGCGTACTTCTCGACTCCGGCCCGGGCGTGGGAGCTCGGCCTCGGCGCCGCTACCGCTGCGGCGGTGCTGCGACTACGGAAGCTGCCACCCGGGGCTCCTGGCCGCCGCCTCGTGGGCCGGCGTCGCCATGATCGGCGTCGCGGCCCTCACCTTCACCGGGGACACCAGGGTGCCGGGCGCGCCGGCCGTGCTTCCCGTGCTCGGCACGGCCCTGCTGCTGGGTGGCGGCACCGCGGCTGCCGGCTGGGGTCCGCAGCGGATCCTGAGCGTGCTGCCGATGCGCTGGATCGGCGACCGGTCGTACTCGTTCTACCTGTGGCACTGGCCGGCGCTGATCATGGTCGGCGTGGTGTGGAAGACGCCGGTCGGGTGGCTCGGGCTGGCCGTCTCGTTGGGCGCACTCGCGCTGTCCGATCTCTCCTACCGCTTCGTCGAGAACCCCTTCCGTGACAGGCCCTTCTTCAAGCCGCGGCTGCGGGGGATCGTCCTCTACCCGGCCTCCGTGGCCATCCTCGGGGTGACCGTCTTCGCCGCCCACTCGGTGCTGGTCAACGAGCTCAACGAGAAGCATCCGCCCATCACAGCCGCCGAGTACTGCGACCGCGAGGGCGCCCCGAAGTGCTCGAACGACCCGCAGATCAGGCTGGTCCAGGCCTCCGTGCTGGCCGCTCAGGACGGTGCCGAGATCCCGAACCCGCTCCACCCCGCCAAGCTCGGACTGGCCGACCACGTGGCCGCCGACCTCGGCGGGTGTGAGTACTGGGGCATCCCGCAGCCGATGCCGCTGTGTCCGCGCGGGGACGCTGCCGGGGATCGCACCATGGTGTTGCTGGGCGACTCCCACATGCGCCACTGGATCCCCGCCCTCGAACGGATCGCGGCGCGCAACGGCTACCGGTCGTTCTCGTTCGTCCTCCAGGGTTGCACCCCGGCGCTGGTGATGCCCTACTCGCCCGTCACCGAGGCACCCGACACCGACTGCACGTTCTTCCACCAGTGGAGCCAGGAGCAGATCGAGACCCTGCGCCCGGACCTGATCGTGATGTCGACCGACACCCAGGACCGCTACGTGACCGACCGGGGGGACTACGTCGACGACAGCCAGGACATTGCCGCCATGATCGAGGAGGGGATGGTCGAGCGGATCAACTCGCTGGCGCCGCTCACCGATCGGATCGTGGTGCTGGCCGACGTACCCCGGCTGGAGTTCGACCCGTCAGTGATCTCCGAACGCGGTGCGACCCTGGCCGACGGGCTGTCCGATCCGGCGCGCCGCTCGATGCTGATGCGCCGGGCGGTGAAGGGCGCCACGCAGACGACCGGCGTCGACTTCATCGAGACCAAGCAGTGGTTCTGCGCCTTCGACAAGTGCCCCGTCGTGGTCGGCGACTTCATCACCCATCGCGACCGCGGCCACATGACCCTGGAGTACGCCCGCGAGCTCTCCGGCGCGCTGGGTCGGCGGCTGGACCCGTAACCAAGTCGACGGCGCTTGGGGTCAGGTGCGAAGGTAGGAGGGACAGACCGAAGTGCAGCGCGAACCAGGAGGAACCATGGCTGACGCCAGCGGCAACGACGACCTCAAGGCAAAGATGCGAGAGGCGCTGGACCGCAAGAACTCGGCCGAGAAGGGCGTGCACAAGGACAAGCCCGCCCCCGAGAAGGCGCATGGCTCCGAGGTGATCGGCGGTGCCCCGAAGATGCACCGCCGCAAGGCGGGCGGTGGCGGCTCCTAGGAGTTTCGCACCCCCCTCGACAGGGCCGTTGGTCACATTGCTGGACCCACATTGCGGTCGAGTGCCGCAATGTGCGGACACGCCCGCAGTAACTGACTACCGTCCTCCCTGGTTCGCTCTCTCGCCCCGCTCTGGAGTCTTCATGCTTGCTGCTCGTCGCTTCATCGTGTCCACCGCCCTGCTGGGGCTGGCGGCCACCATGACCGCGGTGCCGGTCGTGACCGCCGACGCGGTCACCGGCCCGGCCGCCGCAGCGAAGTCCGCCCCGGCCAGCACGTCCGCCGAGAAGAAGCCGGGCCGCGGGTTCACGCCGCCGAGCGGCGCCCTGCTCAGCGACCCGATGGTCAAGGGCCGGAAGCGGCTGATCCTCAACCGGGTGGTCCGTTCGGTGCGCAACACCGCCAAGGGAGAGACGATCCGGACCGCGGTGTGGAACTACGATGACCGCGCGGTGACCAACGCGCTGATCGACGCGCACCGCCGCGGCGTCAACGTGCAGATCGTGGTGGCGAACTCGGTGCGCAACGGCAACTGGAACCGCACCGTCGCAGCGCTCAACGCCAACCGGAAGGACCGGTCGTTCGCGCTCAGGTGCCGTGGCGGCTGCCGGAGCCGGTCGATCCTGCACGCGAAGTTCGTGCTGATCAGCCGGGTGCGCAAGGCCAAGAACATCAGCATGGTGGGCTCCTTCAACCTCACCAAGCCGGCCGGCTTCCGCCAGTGGAACGACCTGGTGACCACGCGCAACGAGGACTTCTACAAGTCGCTGGTCGGCACGTTCCGCGAGTACGCGCGCGACAAGCGGGTGTCGCGGCCCTACCAGGTCACCGACCTCGGCCAGCAGAAGATCACGCTCTGGCCCGCCATCGGCCGCAACACGATCCGCGAAGAGCTGGAGCTCGTGAAGTGCAAGATCCCGGCTGCCGACGTGGTCAACGGCCAGAAGCGCACCAAGATCCGGATCGCCATCGCCGGCTGGTTCGACTCGTTCGGCACCACCATCGCCAAGCAGGTGCGCTCCCTCTGGGCGCGTGGCTGCAACGTCAAGATCATCACGACGCTGGCCGGCCGGGGCGCCAACCGCACCCTGCGCAGCCGCAAGGGCCGGGGACCCGTGCCGATCCGGCGCGTCATCATCGACCGCAACCAGGACCGCGTGCCCGAGCGCTACCTGCACATGAAGGCCGTCGCGATCAAGGGCGTCTTCGACGGTGACACCACCGCCAACGTGCTGATCACGGGTTCGCCCAACTGGAGTGCGCGCGCCCAGCGGTCCGACGAGATCCTGTTCCGCTTCCTCGAGGTGCCGAAGCTGGTCAGCCAGTACTCCGCCCACGTCGACCGGCTGTTCACCCAGAGGTTCTCGCGCGGGAAGACCATCTCCAACCGCCTGCTCGGTCGTTACCTCGAGGGCGACGAGACGCTGCCTGACTGGTTCGAGCTCGACTGACGGCTGGCCGGCTCGCGGCAGGCTCAGACGACGCAGAACTCGTTGCCCTCGGGGTCGGTCATGACCACGTGGTCCAGCGCGCCGAAGGACTCGTCGCGATGCTGGATCGCGCCGCCGGCCTCGACCAGCCGGGCCACCATGGCCTCGATCAGCTCGGTCCGGGTGGCCGCCTCGACGTGGCGCCCGCCGGAGACCTGGAGGTCGATGTGCAGGCGGTTCTTGACCGTCTTCGGCTCGGGGACCTTGAGGAAGCCGACGGCGGGCAGCACGCCGTCGGGGTCGCAGAGGCTGGCTCCGTCGTCCCACTCCTCCTCGGGCACCTCGAAGTGGCGCAACCAGTCCTCCCAGGTGTCCCAGCCCTCCGGCGGTGGCTTCTCGACGTAGCCCAGGGCCATAGTCCAGAACCGCGCCATCGCCGGCGCGTTCTCACAGTCGAAGGTCAGGGCCCAGGAGGTGGTCGGCACCCTGGCAGGATAGGCCGGTCCGCACAGCCAGCACGGCCAACGGGGCCAGAGATATGGGGGAGTTCGCATGCAGTTCGGTCGCAGCTACGAGGAGTTCGAGGTCGGCGCGACCTACAAGCACTGGCCAGGCAAGACGGTCACCGAGTACGACGACCACTTGTTCTGCCTGCTCACCATGAACCACCACCCGCTCCACCTCGACGTCAACTACGCCGAGGAGACCACCCAGTTCGGCAAGAACGTCGTCGTTGGCAACTACGTCTACTCGATCCTGCTCGGCATGTCGGTCGCCGACATCTCGGGCAAGGCGATCGCCAACCTCGAGGTCGAGTCGCTGCGCCACGTCGCCCCGACCTTCCACGGTGACACGCTCTACGGCGAGACCACCGTGCTCGAGAAGACCGAGAGCAAGAGCAAGGACGACCGCGGCGTGGTCTACGTCGAGACGATCGGCTACAACCAGGACGGCAAGGTCGTGTGCATCTTCCGGCGCAAGGTGATGGTGCCGAAGAACAGCTACCTCGAGGCCCGCGGCGGCGAGCAGCCCGGCCGCCCCGTGCCTCAGCCGGACAAGAACTGGCCTAACAAGTAGGGCGTGAGGAACGAACCCACTGCTTGGCTGACTCCCTAACGCAGCCGCAGCCTCAGGTGGCCGTCGCCGCTGTCGGTGCGGCTCTCGACGACCTCGTCGAGCGACTCGATGAAGTCGGAGAAGTTCTTGAAGCCGAGGGACTTCTCCTTGAAGGACGGGTCCATCCGCTGCATCTGGCTCTTCACGCCGCCGCCGTTGAGCCACTCGTCGTCATCGTCGGCCTTGTCCTGAGCGACCCGCAGGGCCCGCACGAGCAGTTCGGCGGCCTCCACGAGCGGCTCGTTCTCCGACAGTGACGTGGTCGGCCTGTTCCCGTGTCGCCGTGTCGTTCGTCGTGGCGGCGGCCTTGCGGGTGGTCTTCTTGGCCGCCTTCTCCTGGGTGGCCTTGCCGGCGGACCTGGCCGCGGCCTTCTTGGCCGGAGCCTTGGCTGGCGCCTTGGTGGGCGGAGGCGTGACGCCGGGGAGGGCGTCGTAGTGGCTGAACTCGTCGCAGGCGGCGATCAGCGCGCGGCTGGTCGAGCCGGTGACCCCGATGCCGACCACGAAGCGGCCGAGCTGCTTGGAGCGCTGGGCCAGGGCGATGTAGTCGGAGTCGCCGCCGACGATCACCACGTGGGTGATGTCGGAGTACTGCATCAGGTCTTCCATCGCGTCGACGGACAGCCGGATGTCGGCGCCGTTCTTGGTGCCGCTCACCGGGAACAGCTGGATCAGATCGATGGCCCGGTCGACCAGCTGTCGGCGGTACGACGCGTTGGCCGGCACCGACCAGTCGGCGTACGCGCGGGCGAAGGCGACCGTGCCGAACGACGAGGCGTAGTCGAGCAGGGCGCCGACGTCGACGGTCGCCTCGGCGAGCCGGACCGCGACCGGGTCGTCGCTGTCGGCAGCCGGCACGCGGTCGCGCGCCATGTCGCGGCGCCAGGCGTCCCTGGGCTCCGGGTGCACCTGGTCGTAGCGGGAGATCACCACGTTGTCGAAGTCGATGTAGACCGCGACCCTGGCCTCGTCCCTGCTTGCTCCTGCCATGCCGGTCAGCCTAGGGGGCGGTGGGTGCGACGGGCGTAGGCGTGACAGAGTTCGCGTCGTGCCCGAGCTCTGGTTGATCCGCCATGGACCCACCGAGTGGAGCGAGGCAGGTCGGCACACCTCGACGACCGACCTGCCGCTCCTGCCCGAGGGCGAGAAGGCGGCCCGGGCGCTCGGTCAGCGGCTCGCGGACCTCGAGTTCGCCCTGGTCCTGACAAGTCCCCGACTGCGCGCTCGGCGGACCGCCGAGCTCGCCGGCTTCCCCGAGGCCGAGGTCGACGACGACCTGGTCGAGTGGGGATACGGCGACTACGAAGGGATCACCACCCCGGAGATCCGCGAGACCGTGCCGGGCTGGACCGTGTGGACGCACCCGTCGCCCGGCGGCGAGACCTCGGCCGAGGTGGGCGCGAGGCTGGACCGAGTGGTGGCCCGGGCGCAGGCCGTCGACGGGCGCACTCTGGTCTTCGCCCACGGGCACTCGCTGCGGGTGCTGGCCGCGCGCTGGCTCGGGCTGGAGGTGGCCGACGGCCGCCTGCTGCGGCTCGACACCGCCACGATCTCGGTGCTCGGCTACGAGCGCGAGACCCCCGTCGTGCTCCGCTGGAACTCCTGACCGCACTTGACGGTCCCCTGGCCACCCAGCACCGTTGGCGGCATGTCGCTCACGGCCGGCTGCCCGCGCTGCCCTGCCCCGGTCTCGGAGACCGCCGACGGCTGGACCTGCGTCGAGCACGGGGGGATCCAGCCGATGTGGCGGCCGGGGGAGTCGTCGTACGAGACGTTCACCGACCACCTCCGCGCTGCCCAGGCGTTCCCGACCTACCTGCCGTGGCCGATGAGCCCCGGGTGGCGGGTGACCGATTTCGCCGTGGTCGGTGCCGATCCCACGCGGCCTCGGGCCACGATGACCTGCTGCTCGGGCACCAGCCAGCTCGACGGACCGGTGGACGTGATCGTCGTGGCCGAGGAGGCGGCCACCGGGCTCGGGGCGCGGATCGCGGGCACCGTGCACGACGACCCGGGGCCGGACATCGGCGACGGCCCACCCGCGGTGAAGGTGCGGGTCGACGGCCAGGTGGTCAACCTCTGGCCGGTCTCGACCAGCGCGTCGTCGGCGGAGTGGGACCGCTCGGTGGTCGCGGGCGAGGCGGCCGGCCGGTGGCTGTGGCTGGTGCTGCGCCCGGCGTCGGCGATGCTGCTGCTGCGCGACGACTGGATCCTGCGCGACATCTCAGGTGCGGGACCACAGCTGGTGGAGATGCCGTTCGGCGGTCCGGCGCCCCTGTGGTGACGCTGTGGTGACGCTGTGGTGACGCTGTGGTGAGGCGGATCGATCTGCACACCCACTCGCTGGCCAGCGACGGCACCCAGACGCCGACGGAGCTGGTGTCGGCGGCGCGGGCCGAGGGGCTCGACGTGCTCGCGATCACCGATCACGACTCCGCGGACGGGTGGGCCGAGGCCGCCGAGGCGGCAGCCGACGCCGGGATCGAGCTGGTGCGTGGGATGGAGATCAGCACCCGGCACCAGGGCGACAGCGTGCATCTGCTGGCCTACCTGCCGGACCCGACGTACCCGCACCTCGACCAGGCCCTCGCCGAGATCCTCGATGGCCGCGGGTCCCGGGTGCCGGCGATGATCGAGCGGCTGCGCGAGCTCGGCAGCGCGATCACCCTCGACGACGTACGCCGCGCGAACCCGACCACCCCCGCCATCGGCCGCCCGCACCTCGCCGATGCCCTGGTCGCGCTGGGCGAGGTCGCCGACCGCGACGAGGCGTTCGAGCGATTCCTGGGCGAGGGCCGGCCGGCGTACGTCGACCGCTACGCCGCCCCGCTGGCCACCATGATCGACATCGTCGACCGCGCCGGTGGCGTGTCCGTGATCGCGCACCCGTGGGGCCGCAACGCCCCGGCCAGCCTTGACGAGGAGACGCTGGCCGGTCTGGTCGCCGCCGGGCTGGCTGGCATCGAGGTCGACCACGAGGACCACGATCCGCCGACGCGCGAGCGGCTCCGCGCCGTCGCCCGCAACCTCGGCCTGGTAGCCACCGGCTCGAGCGACCACCACGGCGCCGGCAAGAGCGGTCACCTGCTCGGCTGCAACACCACCGACCCCGACGAGTACGAGCGGCTGATGGACCTCGCCGCCGCCGCCTCGGTCCGCTCCGGCCGCGCCACCCCACCAGTCATCCGCTGACCCGTCAGAAGATCTTCTGACGGGTCAGCGCCCGATCAGCGGCGGCCGATGGACTGGTAGCTCTGCAGGGCGCGGTTGGGCACCAGCTTGGAGAGGGTGACGATCGCCTTGTACTGCGGTGACGGGATCGAGTAGGTCCTGCCCTTGTCGAAGTCGGCGAGGGCGGTGGCGACGAGCTTGTCGGCGTCGAGCCAGAGGGGGCCGGTGCCGCGCTTGACCTTCATCCGCTCGTGGAACTCCGTCTTCGTGAAGCCCGGGCAGAGCGCCATCACGGTGACGCCCTGGTCGCGGTGCTCGTTGGCCGCCCACTCGGTGAAGCTGTTGACCCACGCCTTGGCGGCGGCGTACGTGCCTCGGGGCAGGAAGGCGGCCACGCTGGACACGTTGATGATCCCGCCGTGCCCGCGCTCGGACATCGGTCCCAGCGCGGCGTGGGTCAGCCGCAGCACCGCGGTGACGAGCACGTCGAGCATCGCCGTCTCGGCATCGGCGTCGTTGTCGAGGAACCGCTCCTTGAGCCCGAAGCCGGCGTTGTTGACCAGCAGCTCGATCGGCCGGTCCGGATCCGCGAGTCGCGCCTCGACCCGTGCGAGCTGCTGGCGGTCGGTGAGGTCGGCGGACAGCACTTCTACCTGTACGCCGTGCTCGAGCCGCAGCTCGGCGGCGACCTCGACCAGCCGCGCCTGGTTGCGGGCGACGAGCACGAGGTCGTGGCCGCGGGCGGCCAGCTGGTGGGCGAACGAGTGGCCGATCCCTGCGGTTGGTCCGGTGACAAGGGCGGTGCCCATCGATGTGCCGCGTGGTTCCATCCCGTAAGTCAAGCAGAGCCGACTCGGTGGCCTCCGCCACAAGGCGACGCTCGTCCGGCATGATGGACCCGATGACTTCCCCGACCCTGTCCCTTGCGATCGCCAACCAGAAGGGTGGCGTAGCCAAGACCACCACCGTGGCCTCGGTCGGGGCTGCGCTGGGCGAGCTGGGACACCGGGTGCTGCTGGTCGACCTCGACCCGCAGGCCTGCCTCACGTTCTCCCTCGGGATCGACCCCGAGGACCTCGAGCTGTCGATCCACCACGTCTTCACCAAGGGCATCGACGCCTCCGAGGTGATCCTCGCGACCGACGACGGCGTCGACCTGCTGCCGTCCACGATCGAGCTGGCCCGCGCCGAGGCCGACCTGCTCACCCGCACCGGCCGCGAGCACGTGATGCGCGGCGTGCTGGACGACCTGGCCGCCAAGGGCGTGCACTACGACTGGGTGCTGCTCGACTGCCCGCCGTCGCTTGGGGTGCTGACGGTCGCGGCGCTCACCGCCGCCAACGCCGTGCTGGTGCCGCTGCAGTGCGAGACGCTCTCCCACCGCGGGGTCGGCCAGCTGCTCGACACCGTCCACGACGTACGCCGGTTCACCAACAAGGACCTCCAGGTGTGGGGTGTGCTGCCGACCCTCTACGACGGCCGCACCAACCACTCCCGGACGGTGCTGGAGACGATCTCCGAGACCTACCAGCTCGACGTCATCGAGCCGCCGATCCCGAAGACGATCAAGTTCGCCGAGGCGCCGGCCGCCGGGCGCTCGATCCTGTCCACCAGCCGCAGCAGCAAGGGCGCCAAGGCCTACCGCGAGGTGGCCGAAGCGCTCGTGGCTCGGAGCGCGCGGTAGTCCCCTCATGACCAGGCATCTCGAACACTCCGGACGGCACCGGGCCGAGGTGCGCCCTCGCTACGGGCGCATCGCCACCCTGGGCTCGTCGGTGGCGGTCGTCCTGGTGGCCATGCTCGGCGCCGCGGGAGCCCTGCCGTCGCTGGCGGAGAGCCCGCCCAAGGACGACCCGAGCCTGGCCTCCAACGACGGCGCCACGGGCACGAACGCGGACGTCGGCGCCACCAACCAGCGGCGCACGTCCGACTCTCCCGCCACCTCGGACGCCGAGGACACCGGGGCCGAGCCGGACCCGGAGACGCCGGACCAGCCGGTCGAGTCCGAGCAGCCGGATCCGCCGGAGCCGTCCGAGGAGCCGCAGGGCGACGACCTCGAACCGGTCGAACCCGGCGACACGACTCGCATCGACACCGCCCTGCCCGGCGACTCCGGCACCGGCAAGAGGGTGGTCTACAGCGAGAGCCGGCAGCGGGTCTGGTTGGTCACCGAGGACGAGAAGATCCGACGTACCTACCTGGTGTCGGGCAGCGCCTACGACAACCTCGAGCCCGGCTCGTTCCGGGTCTACTCACGCGACAAGACCGCGGTCGGCATCGACGACTCCGGCACCATGAACTTCTTCGTCCGCTTCACCCAGGGCGACAGCGGCGCGGCCATCGGGTTCCACGACATCCCGATCGACGCCGGCCTGCCCGTGCAAGCGCTCTCCGACCTCGGGGTCCCGCTCTCGCACGGCTGCGTCCGGCAGAAGCGCGAGGACGCCGTCGCCCTGTGGAAGTTCGCCCCCATCGGCACGGCGGTCGTCGTCACCCCCTGACACACATAGGGTCGGGGCATGCCGGAGGAGAAGAAGTCCGAGGAGACCCCTCGCGACGAGACGCCCGCAACGACGACCACCACTCCCGCGGCGCCGCAGGACGACACGGTGACCACGGAGCACACGCTGGCGGTCGGTCGACGCAGGCTGAAGTACACGGCCAAGGCCGGCCGAGTGGTGCTCCGCGAAGAGGTCTTCGAGGACGGCGTCTTCAAGGGCCACAGCGCCAAGGCGGAGATGTTCCTGACGTCGTACGTCGTGGACGCGCCGCCGGGCACCAACCGCCCGGTGACGTTCGCGTTCAACGGCGGACCCGGCTCGAGCTCGGTGTGGCTGCATCTCGGGCTGCTCGGGCCGCGCCGGGTCGACTCCGGCGACGCCGGCGCGCTGACGCCCCCGCCGTACGGCCTCCTCGACAACCCGCAGTCGCTGCTGGCCGTCTCCGACCTGGTCTTCATCGACCCCGTCTCGACCGGCTTCTCCCGGGCGGTCGAGGGCGGGAAGGCGAAGGACTACCACGGCTTCAAGGCGGACATCGAGAGCGTGGGCGAGCTGATCCGGCTCTGGACCACGCGCCACAACCGCTGGCTGTCGCCGAAGTACATCGCCGGTGAGTCCTACGGCACCATCCGGGCGGCCGCGCTGGCCGACCACCTGCAGACCCAGCACGGGCTCTACCCCAACGGCATCCTGCTGATCAGCTCGGTGCTCGACCTGGCCACGGTCGACTTTCAGTACCGCAACGACCGTGCCCACGTCGACTACCTGCCGACGTACGCCGCCACCGCGCACTACCACGGCCTGCACGGCCGCAAGTCGCTGCGCAAGGTGCTCGACGAGGCCGAGGAGTACGCCGCCCGCGACTACCCCTGGGCGCTCTCCCGCGGGTCGCGGCTCACCCGCGCGGAGCGGGCGGAGCACGTCGCCAGGCTGGCCGGCCTCACCGGCCTCTCGGAGGACTACGTCGACCGCGCCGACCTGCGGGTCGAGCACGTGCGCTTCTTCACCGAGCTGCTGCGCGACCGGGGTCTGGCCGTCGGCCGGCTCGACAGCCGCTTCACGGGTCCGCTGGGCAGCGGGGTCGCGGAGATGTGGGACGGCGACCCGTCGATGGACGCCATCAGTGGGCCCTACGCCGCCGCCTGGAACCACTACGTGCGCGACGAGCTGGCCTACCGCAGCGACCTGCCGTACACGCAGATCTCGATGAAGGCCTACGAGGAGTGGTCGTTCAAGGAGTTCGAGGGCAAGCCGATCGACGTCTCAGGGCCGCTGTCGCGCGCGATGCGGGCCAACCCGCACCTACGCGTGCACGTGGCCTACGGCTACCTCGACGGCGCCACGCCGTACTACGCCGCGGAGGACGTCGTCGCCCACCTGAACATCCCGGAGTCGCTGCGCGGCAACATCGAGCACGCCTACTACGAGGCCGGGCACATGATGTACGTGCACGAGCCGACCAGGCTCCAGCAGAGCAAGGACCTGGCCGCCTTCGTCACCGGCGCCAACTAGCTGCCTACTCCGCGGTCGGCTGAGCCGCGCTAGCACCCGAGCCGGAACGCCGGCGACGGTTGCGGTTGCGGCTGGTGCCGGACCGGGCTGCGCCACCCTCTGCCGACGATGAGGCCGCAGCGGGGGCCGCTTCCTTGGTGACGGTCTCGCCACCGCGCGTACGCGTCCGGTTGCGGTTGCGGTTCGCCTCCCGGGGCTTGCGCTCGCGGTCGCCGCCACGGTCGCCGCCACGGTCGCGGTCTCCGCCACGGTCCGAGCGCGGGGCCCGCTCCACCGGGGCGGGGTCGACGATCCGGCCCTTCGTGCCCGGCGCGATGCCCTGGTCGTGGTAGAGGTGCTCCGAGGTGGAGTAGGTCTCCTGCGGCTCGTCGAACGGCAGGTCGAGGGTCTTGTTGATCATCTTCCAGCGGTGCAGGTCCGCCCAGTCCACGAACGTGATCGCGGTGCCCGTGGCGCCGGCCCGGCCGGTGCGGCCGATCCGGTGCACGTAGGTCTTGTCGTCCTCGGGGCAGGTGTAGTTGATGACGTGCGAGACACCCTGCACGTCGATGCCGCGGGCGGCGACGTCGGTGGCGACCAGCACCCGGAGCTTGTTCTCGCGGAACTTGGTGAGCGCCTTCTCGCGCGCCACCTGCGCCATGTCACCGTGCAGCGGGCTGGTGCTGAAGCCGCGCTCGGCGAGGTCCTCGGCGATCCGCTGGGCCTGTCGCTTGGTGCGGGTGAAGACGATGATCTTGTCGGCGTCGTCGGCCTGCAGGACGCGGCCGATGATCTCCGGCTTGTCGAGGTCGTGGGCCTGGTAGATGAACTGGGCCGTGGCCGGCACCATGCTGGTGTCGTAGGACGACTCCGCGCGGATGTTCATCGGGTGGCGCATGTGGGTGCGGGCCAGCGCGACGATGGCGGCCGGCATGGTGGCCGAGAACAGCATCGTCTGCCGCGTCTCGGGCGTCATCCTGAGGATCCGCTCCACGTCGGGCAGGAAGCCCAGGTCGAGCATCTCGTCGGCCTCGTCGAGCACCAGCGCGTGCACGTGGGAGATGTCGAGCGCCTTGCGGTTGCACAGGTCGATCAGGCGCCCGGGGGTGCCGACGACGATGTCGACGCCGGACTCGAGCGTGTCGAGCTGGGTGTCGTAGCCGACGCCGCCGTAGACGGTCAGGACGCGGAGCCCGAGGTCCTTGCTGGCGAGGTCGAGGTCGGCCGACACCTGGAGCGCGAGCTCACGGGTGGGGGCCACGATCAGGGCCTGCGGCTTGCCCTGGGGCATGTCGGCGTACGCCGGGTCCTTGGGGGTGACGCTGCGCTGCAGCACCGGGATGCCGAAGGCGAGGGTCTTGCCGGTGCCGGTGCGGGCCTGACCGATGAGGTCGGTGCCGAGCAGGGCGACCGACAGGGTCATCTCCTGGATGGCGAAGGGGGTGGAGATGCCGACGCGGTCGAGCGCGTCACAGATGTCGGGGAGAACCCCGAGCTCTCGGAAGGTAGTCAGTGTTCTTCTGCTTTCGTGAGATCAGCCGGACGTCCGAGCCAAGATCCTGGTTCTCGGATGCGGCTGATTCACACTCAGCCGCGCACATACGGGCCGCCGGAGGCGGCGCTAGACCTGTCAGTCTATCGGTAGGGTGCGCGCATGTCTGAATCTGCGCCGGAAGCCCATCGGACGCCCATCGGACAGGGAGTTCCCGGCTGCGTTCCAGGACCCGGCCTACCGGGCCGCGATGGTCGAGCTGCTCGGCGTGATCGCGTACGGCGAGATCTCCGCCTTCGAGCGCCTCGCCGAGGACTCCAAGCTGGCCCCGTCGCTGGAGGACAAGGTCGCGCTCGCGGCGATGGCGAGCGCGGAGTTCGGCAAGGTCGAGCCGCTCCACCAGCGGATCACCGAGCTCGGCGCCGACCCGTTCGCCGCGATGAAGCCGTTCCGGACGGCCGATCGACCAGTTCCACCTGCACACCGCGCCCTCCGACTGGCTCGAGGGCCTGGTCAAGGCCTACGTCGGCGACGGACTCGCCAACGACTTCTACCGCGAGATCGCGGCCTACCTCGACCCCGACACCCGCGGACCTGGTCGTCTCGTCCGTCGAGGACGAGAGCCGCGCGGCGTACCTCATCGAGCGCGTGCGCCAGACCATCGCCACCGACCCCACCACCGGCGGCCGCCTCGCCCTCTGGGGGCGCCGGCTCATGGGCGAGGCCCTCACCCAGGCCCAACGCGTCGCCGCCGAACGCGAAGCCCTCTCCGCCCTCCTCGCCGGCGGCGTAGACCGCCCCGGCCTCGACCTAGCCGCCATCGGCCGGATGTTCACGCGCCTCACCGAGCGGCACGCCGAGCGGATGGCCGAGCTCGGCCTCGACAGCTGAACCGTTGCTGCTGTCGCTGCTTCATCAAGGTATGCAGGAAACCGCCGCTTCCCACGGGTTGTCCGCCGTGGGAAGCGGCGCTCGACTGCATACCGTGATGAAGCAGCAGCTGCACGCTGAGCCTCAGACGACCGACTTCTTGGTCCGTCCCGTGACCCCGGCGGCCAGCACGACTAGGACCGCCGCGATGCCGATCTGCCAGAGGTGGCGCCACCAGTCGATGCCCTTGGTGGTGTTGTCCCAGCCGTAGTCGTTGTTGCCCTTGACGTTGTCGTTGACGCCGAACAGCGCGGAATACGCCAGGCTGCCGAGGAGCATCCCGCCGATGCCGCAGATGACGGTGAGCGACAGCGGGATGTGATCGCGGTCGCCGGGTGCGACAGCCTTGCCGATCAGCCCGATGATCAGGCCGCCGACGAGAGTCGACGATGATCGTCCAGATCATGATGCGCCTGCTTTCAGGTCAGTGGTCGTCCCGCTGGTGCGCGGTGACGCAACGATCCTGGTACCCGTGAGGTCCTCGGGGCAAGCACCTAGCCGCGGAAGCCGACCGTGCCGGCGACGCCGCCGCCGATCTCGACGTAGGCCACCTTGGCGGCGGGGATGATCGTCTTGCGGCCCTTGGTGTCGGTGAGCACGAGTACGCCGTCACCGCCGATGGCGTCGGAGACGCGCTTCTCGATGTCTTCGGCCTTCTCGTCGCTGTCGATGACGAGCTCTCGGGCGGCGTGCTGCACGCCGATCTTGACCTCCACGGTCGGTTCTCCTTCAGCTGTGGGGTGGTGCGAGATGATCAGTGGTCGTCGGTCAGCGGGTAACCGCGGATGCCACGCCAGGCCAGGCCGGACACGAGGGCGGCGGCCTCGGAGCGCTCGAGCCCGCTGGCGTCGATCAACCAGAACCGTGCGCTGACCTGGGCCATTCCCACCAGCGACACCGCGAGCAGGCGCGAGGCCTGGTCGGGCAGTCCGGTGTCGTCGCTGATCACGTGAGCGATCAGGTCGGCGCACTCGGTGGTGACGCGCTCGACGTGCTCGCGCACGGCGGGCTCGTTGGTGAGGTCGGACTCGAAGACCAGGCGGAAGGCGCCGGTGTCGTTGGCGACGTAGGCGAAGAAGGCGTCCATCGTGGCCGCCACGCGCTGCTTGTTGTCCTGCGTCGACTCCAGGGCCAGGCGGCAGTTCTCGATGATCGTGTCGCACGAGGCGTCCAGGAGCGCGAGGTAGAGGTCGAGCTTGCCGGGGAAGTGCTGGTAGAGCACCGGCTTGGAGACGCCGGCCCGCTCGGCGATGTCGTCCATCGCGGCGGAGTGGTAGCCGTGCGCGACGAAGACCTCGAGGGCGGAGTCGAGCAGCTGGACGCCGGCGCTCGCGCCGCGGCAGCCGGCCCCCGCGGGGTCGTGCCTCCTCGACGCTGTGCTGCCCATTGGCCATGGCGCGGAGCCTACCGGTCGACCGCTCACGTCCCGGATGACGGGACGTGTCCGGCCAGGTTTGCCCGGCCGGGGAGCATGAAGGGAACAAGGGCTGCGGCCTCCGGCGTTAACCCGGACCGCACCGAACTGCTTGAGGAGCACACGTGAGTTTCCCCGCGCTGGTCGAACCCGCCGACGAGCTGACCATCGACGAGGTACGCCGCTACAGCCGCCACCTGATCATCCCCGACGTGGGCATGAGCGGGCAGAAGCGGATGAAGAACGCCAAGGTGCTGGTCATCGGCGCCGGCGGCCTGGGCAGCCCCGCGCTGCTCTACCTGGCCGCCGCCGGCGTCGGCACCCTCGGCATCGCGGAGTTCGACACCGTCGACGAGTCCAACCTGCAGCGCCAGGTGATCCACGGCGTCAGCGACATCGACAAGCCGAAGGGCCTCTCCGCCAAGGAGTCGATCGCAGAGATCAACCCCTACGTCAACGTGGTCCTGCACGAGGAGCGCCTCGACAACGACAACGTGCTGCAGGTCTTCGAGGGCTACGACCTGATCGTCGACGGCACCGACAACTTCGCGACGCGCTACATGGTCAACGACGCGGCGTACTTCCTGAAGATCCCCTACGTGTGGGGCTCGATCTACCGCTTCGACGGGCAGGCGTCGGTCTTCTGGCCGCACGCCACCGACGAGAACGGCGAGAGCGTCGACGCGCCCTGCTACCGCTGCCTCTACCCCGAGCCCCCGCCGCCGGGCATGGTGCCGAGCTGCGCCGAGGGCGGCGTGCTGGGCGTGCTGTGCGCGAGCATCGGCTCGATCCAGGTCAACGAGGCGATCAAGGTGATCACCGGCATCGGTGACCCCGCCGTCGGCAAGCTCGTGATCTACGACGCCCTCGAGCTCGAGTGGCGCAAGCTGAAGGTGCGCAAGGACCCCAACTGCGCGCTGTGCGGCGAGAACGCCACCGTGACCGAGCTGATCGACTACGAGGCGTTCTGCGGTGCGATCTCAGATGAGGCAGCCGAGGCGGCCGCCGGGTCGACGATCTCGGTGACCCAGCTCGAGCACATGATCAAGGAGCGCGACGAGGGCACTCGTGACTTCGTGCTGGTCGATGTGCGCGAGCCGAACGAGTACGAGATCAATCGGATCCCCGGCTCGGTGCTGATCCCCAAGGGCGACTTCCTCAACGGGACGCGCGCTCGAGCAGCTTCCCGCCGACAAGCAGATCGTCATGCACTGCAAGAGCGGCGTGCGCTCGGCCGAGACGCTCGCGATCGTCAAGGGCGCGGGCTACGGCGACGCCGTGCACGTCGGCGGCGGCGTGGTGGCCTGGGTCAACCAGATCGACCCGAGCCAGCCGTCGTACTGATCTTGACCGTTTCGTAGTCGTATCGGGGGGCGCGCGGCGATACGTTGCCAGCCATGGCAGCCTCGCCACGCGCCCGTACGCCGGCACACCAGTCAGCTCAGCCGGCGGTGGCGGTCGCGGCCGCGCTCGGGGCGACGCTGCTGGTCGTGCTGCTGGCCGCCTGGGCGGCGTCGATCGGGTCCGACGACATCTTCCGGGGTGACGGCCGGCCCGGGAGCCGACCCGTCGGAGGTGCTGACCGGGCCCGCGGAGACGCAGGACCGGTCGACCGCGCCTGGCGAGCAGCCGGAGCGGCCCGAGGGCGAGCCACCGGCCTGGCTGAACGCCCTCGCGGTGCTGATCCAGGTGGCCGCGCTCGTCGGCCTGGCCTACCTGGTGTTCCGGGTGGCGCGGTGGCGGCCGCGTCGTCAGCGCCCGCCGAAGAGCGTGGTCGAGCCGCCGTCCCGACCTGGACTTCGAGGTCGTCGACGCACCCGAGCGGGTCGCCGAGGCGATCGCCGCCGACGCGTCGGGCCAGCGGGCGGCTCTCCTCGAGGGCACCCCCCGCAACGCGATCGTCGCCTGCTGGCACCGCTTCGAGCAGCAGGCGACGTCGATCGGCCTGGCCCGCGAGCCCTGGGAGACCTCCTCGGAGTTCACCCTGCGCCTCCTGGACCTGGTCGCGGCCGAGCCCGCGGCGGTGGCCGAGCTGGCCGGCCTCTACCGCGAGGCGAGGTTCTCCGACCACGAGCTGAGCGAGGACACCCGGCACCGGGCGAGCGCCTCCCTGGACCGGATCCACGCCTCGCTGGGTGCCGCCGGTGAACGCGGTGAGCAGCCAGCGGTGGTGGTGGCGGGCGGGCCTGGCCGTGGTCGCTCTGGGTCGGCTTCCTGGTGGTCGGCGCCCGGCTCGACCTCGACCCGCATCCCGGCCGGCTGCTGCTCGTGATCGCCCTGGTGGCCGCGGTCGCCGGCCTGCTGGTCGACAGCGCCGTCGACCCCGCGCCGCAGTGGCACCGCGAGCACGCCGGACCGCGACGACTGGCGCGGCCACGACCAGCGCACGGCGTACTACGTGCGGATGCTCGAGAGCCACCTGACCGCGCGCGACAGCGACCCGTCCCTGCGCGACCGCCTGGTCCGGCTGGCCGAGGGGCGCGACGCCCTGGTCAACCCTCCCGTCCGGATGAGCCGTGAGGAGATCGACGCGTGGATCGGAAGGATCGAGCGACTGTGACGACGATGAGCGTGGCGGAGACCTCGGAGCTGGCGGAGCGCGTGCTGGCCGAGGTGGAGCGGGCCGTGGTGGGCAAGAACTCGGCGCTCACGCTGGTGCTGGCCACGATCCTGGCCAAGGGTCACGTGCTGATCGAGGACTACCCCGGGCTCGGCAAGACGCTCGCGGCGCGGTCGTTCGCCCAGGCGCTCGGGCTCGACTTCGCGCGGGCGCAGTTCACCCCAGACCTGCTGCCCTCGGACCTGACCGGGTCGTTCATCTACCAGCAGCAGCACGGCGAGTTCGAGTTCCGGCGCGGCCCGATCTTCACGGGCCTGCTGCTGGCCGACGAGATCAACCGGACGCCGCCCAAGACCCAGTCGGCGTTGCTGGAGGCGATGCAGGAGCGCCAGGTCACCGTGGAGGGCGAGACGTTCGTGCTGCCCGAGCCGTTCTGCGTGCTGGCGACGGCGAACCCGATCGAGTACGAAGGCACCTATCCGTTGCCGGAGGCCCAGCTCGACCGGTTCCTGACCCGGGTCGGCTTCGGCTACCCCAGCGCCGACGAGGAGTACGCCGTGCTGGAGCGCCGGGTGGCGCGCCAGCGTGAGGAGATCACCCTCGACCAGGTCACCGACGCCGACGGAGTGCTGGCGATGCAGGCCGCGGTCGAGACCGTGCGCATCGACGAGAGCGTCGGCCGCTACTGCGTCGACCTGGTCGCCGCCACCCGGTCGCACCGGCACGCCCTGACCGGCTCGTCACCGCGCGGGTCGCTCGGGCTGGTGCTGGTGGCGCGGGCGTTCGCGGTGATCCGCGGCCGCGACTACGTGATCCCCGAGGACGTCAAGGCCGTGGCCCGGGTGGTGCTCGGACACCGGATCACCATCCGGCCGGAGCTCTGGATGACCGAGGCGAGCGGGCGCGGCGTCGTCGACGAGGTGCTGTCGCAGGTGCCCACCCCGGCGACCCTCGAACGCCGATGATCGAGCCGGAGCAGGCCGGCAAGTGGCGCCCGACGGGTGCGCTCGCCCGGTCGGTCGTGGTCGGTGGCGCCGGCGTCGGCGGCGCGATCCTCTTCGGCGAGCCCGGCGCGGCGGTGCTGGTCGCGCCGCTGCTGGTGGCCGCGACGATGGGGCTGCTGGGCCGACCCAGCAGCACCCCGACCGTGAGCAACCGCCTCGACCACCTCTCGCTCCACGAGGGGCAGGGCACCACCTCGCGCCTGGTGATCGAGGACGGTGACGACGTCGAACAGGTCACGCGGGTGATGGACCGCGCCCCGCACGTCGCCTGCCATCCGGCCGAGGGGCGGCTGAGTCGGCTGCCGGGTGATGGGCCCCCGGACATCGAGATCAGCCCGCGGCGCTGGGGCCGCCGCACCCTCGGCAACGAGATGGTCGCGCTGCACTCGTCGTGGGCGGGCTACCGGTGGGGGCCGGCCTCGCTCCTGGGCAACGAGCTGCGGGTGCTGCCGGCCACGCCGGCGTACGACTCACGGGCCGGGGCGCCGCAGCCGCGCGGCATCGTGGGCGCCCATCGCTCGGTGCGGCCCGGGTCGGGCACGGAGTTCTCCGGCATCCGCGCCTTCGCCGCGGGTGACCGGCTGCGCCGGATCAACTGGCGGGTCTCCGCCCGCACCACCAGCTCCACGTCACCACCACCCGGTCCGAGCAGGACACCGGCCTCCTGCTGGTGGTCGACGCCAGCTCCGACCACGGCCACTCCGGCGGCATCGACGGCGCGGCCAGCAGCCTCGACCGCACCGTCCGAGCGGCCGCGGCGCTCGCCGAGCACGCGATCCGTCAGGGCGACCGCGTGGCGCTGCGCGTGGTCAGCGGCGACGGCGCGCAGGTCGGCTTCGGCGCCGGCCGGCTGCACCTGCGCCGGATCCTCGGCACCCTGTCGGTGGTGCGACCCAGCCAGCTGGGGGAGGGCTACGCCGCCCGCCTGCGGCTGCGGGCCACCGACGGCACCATGGTGGTGCTGCTCTCGCCGATGCTCGAGGAGCACATCGGCACGGCCGCGATCACCCTCCTGCAGCGGCGGCTGCCGACCATGGTGGTCGACACCCTGCCGCCCGACGCCGGACCGGCCTTCACCGGCGGCACCGATCCGGCGGCTCATCGACCTGGCGTGGCGGATGCGCCGGCTGGAGCGCGACGAGCTGCTTGGCCGGCCTCGCCGCCCGGGGCTGTCCGGTGGTGGCCTGGCGGGGCCCCGGCACGCTCGACGACGTGCTCCGGCGCCTGGCCCGCTACGCCGAGCAGCCGACCATGAGGCAACGATGATCGCCCTCCGGATCACGATCGCGCTCGGGCCGCTCGTCGCCGTGCTGGCATCGGGCCTCGACGGCGAGCTGCCGCCGCCGTGGCTGGTGGTGGTCGTCGTGGCGTTCTCCGTGGCGCATGCCCTGCTGCCCGACTCCCAGCTCGGCACCACCGCGGCGCTGCTGGTGCTCGGCTGGTGGGCGCTGGGGCCGGTCGCGGCGCTCCCGGCGTCGCTCCTCCTGGCCGCGGCCGCGCTCGTGGCCGCCCACGTGGCCGCCGTGCTGGTGGCGTACGGTCCGCCCGAGCTGCCGATCGACGCCGGCGCTGCTGCGCACCTGGCTGCGTCGCGGCCTGCTCTCGCTGCTCGCGGCGCCACTCGTGTGGGTCGTCGTCGCCGTGATCGACGACCAGCCCGAGCCGGCCGGGGTCTGGGTCGCCGCGCTGGTCGCGGCTACCGTCGGCGCCGTGGTGGCCAGCGTCGCGTTCGGGGTCGACTCCGGGGAGCCCGCGTGAGCGACGTCGAGGAGTACGTCGAGGCCGTGCTGTCGTGCGTCGAGCGGATCCCGAGCGGTCGGGTGACGACGTACGGCGCGATCGCCGAGGTGGTCGGTGGCGGACCGCGCCAGGTCGGCTGCGGTGATGTCGCGCCACGGTGGGCCGGTGCCGTGGTGGCGGGTCGTGCGGGCCGACGGCTCGCTGCCCGAGAGCCACCTCGGCGAGGCGCAGCGTCGCTACACCGAGGAGGGCACCCCGCGCCGCGCCTCGGGGCGGCTGGACATGCCCGAGGCGTTCTGGGACCCCGGCTCCCCGCAGGGAGCTCACCGAAGTCGATCGAGGTACGCCGCCGCCTGCCTGAGCTCGACCAGCCGGCGCTCCCAGGTGACGCCGACGACGGTGAGCAGGGTGCCGGCGAGGCCGATCACCACCCACTGCGGCGTCTCGGCGGCGTACGGCGCCACCTCGCGCACCACCAGCAGGCCGCCGACCGCGGCGCCGATGACCAGTGGTGCGTTCCAGCGCAGCTGGCTGCCGAGCAGCACCAGGGTCAGGCAGGCGCCGCCGAGCAGCACCGCCCGCCCCGAGACCGGGTCGGCCAGGCTCCACAGCAGCGACGGGGTGGTCGCGAGCAGCAGCCCGGGGCTGAGCGCCGTCCAGGTCGGGCGTGGCCGGGTCGCGGCGCAGCCGGTCGAGGCCGATCGACCAGCAGGGCGATGGCCGACGGCAGCGTGTAGGCCTCCGGGGTGTCGACGCCGATGTCGGCGAGCCGGACCCAGGTGGCCGCGGCCAGCAGGAGACCGCCGACCCAGCCGGCCCAGCGGCGGTCGCGGTGCAGCAGTGCGGCTCCAGCTGACCAGCGCACCGAGCAGGGTCAGGTGCAGCGCGAGCGAGGCGGACGCGTTGGTGGCCGCCGCGACCGCTGCGGTGCTGGTGACGAACGCCGTGGCCGCCGCGGACGCCTCGATCTCCTCGCGGTGGAGCACGATGGCGAGCAGGCCGACCGCGAGCGCGACCGGCACGCCGCGCTGGGCGACGTCGACCTGGGCGACCTCGCCGATCGACCAGAGCAGGCCGCCGATCGCGACCGGCAGGACCAGCCCTGCCACCCGGGGCGGCGCAGGGTGGCGGCGCAGGCGACGACGACCACGGCGGTCGTGAGCACCGTCAGCGACGCGCTCGGCAGCCCGGCGATCAGCGCGGCCGCGACGAGCACGGCGCCGAGGGCGAGGTCGCGGGTGGCCGCGAGCGCCGCGATGCGCGAGCAGCGCCACGACGACCGACCAGAGCGGCACGGGGTAGTGGGCGAGGGTGGCCACCGCGGACAGCGCGACCACGGCACCGGCCGGCAGCAGGAGCACGTCCGTGACACGACGGCCGGAAGGTGAGCCAGGCCAGGCCGAGCAGCGCCAGCGCCGACGGCACGATCAGGGCCGGGTGGGCGAGCTCCTCGAACGGCACCAGCCGCACGTCCGCGCCGCGCCGTGAACGGGGCGCCGACGTCGAGCACGTGGGCGACGCCCTGGGCGAGCATCGTCAGCCAGGTGGCGAGCACGGGCAGCGCCGCGAACCCGGCCGGCAGGAGCGGCACGGCGAGCCAGTCGCGCGAGGTGCCGACGCCGGCTGCGACGCCGGCCACCATGACCGCGAGCGCGGTGACGATGACCGCGGTCAGGCCCTCGTCGACGACCGGCAGGCAGACGGTCGCGACCCCCATCGAGGCGGCCGCAGCCAGGCAGACGAGCGCGACACCCTGGTCGTCGCCGCGAGCGCGGCGATCGGCAGCAGGAGCAGCGCGGTCGCGGCGAGCAGGGCCCAGCCGGGTCCGCCGGCAGCCCAGAGAGCGGAGAGGGTCGGCTCGCTCGAGCGACTCGCCCAGTCCGGCGCCGGCCAGGGTCAGCCAGCACGGAGCGGCGCCGGCCAGCGCGACCCACGGCAGCACGGCCAGCCCGTTGGCCCGGCCGACGGCGGCGAGCGCGGCGAAGGCGACGACGGCGACCGCGCTGATCAGCAGCTGGTGACCGAGCAGGTCCACCGTGGCGGCGTACGCCGTGAAGAGGCCGATGCCGGCGACCAGCTGGGGCGCGGCCAGGCGGGCCTGCGCGACCGACCAGGCCAGGGCGACGCTCAGCAGGGAGAGGCCGAGGATCAGGGCCAGCTCGGAGGACGTGCGCTCGCCGAGCCAGCCGGCGCGGTCGGCGCCGACCAGGTCGAGGGTCAGCAGGCCGAAGGTCACGGTGCTGAGCGCCTCGCCGGCGACCCGCAGGCCGCGCGCGGTCAGCCAGCCGCCGAGGCCGGCGCCGGTGACCGTGAGCCCGGCCAGCACGCCGGTGCGACCGCCGACGCCGAGCCAGGACCAGGCGACGGCGAGGAAGATGACCGCGGCGACGAGCAGGCAGAGGGCGCCCAGGCTGAGCAGGATGGCCGGCACCGACGTGGGGCGGAGGCCGGTCCGCCGTGGGGCGGACCGCGGCGCCGGCATCGGCGGCATCGGCGGCACGAAGGAGCCGGCCGGCGCACCGGGACCGGTGCCACCGCGAGCCGCAGCTGGCCGAGCAGGTAGTCGGCCCGGGAGAGCGTCGCGAACAGCTCGGCCGTGAGCGGGTGGTGCAGCGGGAGCCGGCAGGAGGGGCAGGCCGAGGGCGAGCCGAGCAGGGCTCGCGGAGCAGTCGGGGCACACAGAGGAGTCGGCGTAGCGCGTCATGCGCCCATTGACTCAACCGGCCGGGGTCGCGCACTCCGGTCGCGGCGCTCAACCCGGCTGAGTAGCCCGGGCTCAGCTCGGCCAGCCGGGCCAGGGCCTTCGGGAAGATCTCCGCGGGCGGGGTGACCAGGCCGGCGCCGACCTGGCCGACGCCGGCGAGCTTGCCGGCCATGCCGGTGTTGATCTGCGGCAGGATCGAGGTGCGGCAGACCTTGGTGACGTCGATGCCGGTCGCGGTGCCCTGGAACTCCAGCACGGGGATCGACCAGCGGGGGTTCTCGCCCAGCGTGATCTCGTGCATCCGGCGGGTCGTCGCCAGCGCGTCGGGCACCGAGCCGCCGACGAACCGCACGATCGCGGGGGCGGTCGCCATCGCGAAGCCACCGATGCCGGCGGTCTCGGTGATCGCGCTGTCGCCGATGTCGGGGTTGGCGTCGTCGGGGCCGAAGTCGCCGAAGTAGAGCCCGTCGACGGGCTGCGACGGACCGGTGAACCACTCGTCGCCGGTGCCGGCGGTCTGGATGCCGAAGTCGGTGCCGTTGCGCGCCATCGCCACGACCATGGTCGAGCCGTCGATGTTGCGGGACGGCGTCGAGCGCGAGCTTGCAGGCGGGCATCGCGAGGTTGAGGAAGAAGTGGTCGTTGCCGCCGATGAAGGTGAGCGACTTGGCCACGTCGGCCGCGTCGACACCGGAGGTGACCATGGCCGGGGCGAGGTCGCGCAGCACCATCAGCGTGCCGGCCCGGTTGCGGTTGTGGGCCTCGTCGCCCATCTGCAGCATCTGGGTGAGGATGCCGGTGATGTCGACGCCGCCCGCGGCGCGCACCGCCTTCTGCAGCAGCGGCGCGAGCACGTCGCCCATCCAGCGCAGCCGCTCGATGACGTCGGGGGAGTAGGCGCCGTAGCGCAGCACCTTGCCGAGCCCCTCGTTGAGCGTGCAGTAGGTACGCCGCCCGGTGGCCCGGTCCTCGAGCACCCAGACCCACATGCTCGGCGTGGTGATGCCGGCCATCGGTCCGACCGCGGAGTGGTGGTGGCAGGAGTCGAGGCTGACCTGGTCACCGCGCTCGAACAGCGCGGCCGCGTCGTCGGGGTCGTCGACCAGTCCTTCGAGGGCGGCCGCTCCCAGCAGGGCGCCGCGCATCGGGCCGGAGGCTCGCTCCCAGGTGATCGGCGGACCGGCGTGCAGGAACTGTCCGCGCTCGAGGCCGAGCACCTCCGACGCCGGCGCGACGTCGACCAGGTGGGCGGTCACGCCGAGCATCGCCTCGAGGGCGCGCTCGTTGGCCGCCTTGCGGCGCGGGTCGGCGGCGACGGTCGCGAGGTCGGCCTCGGTGCCGGGCATCGGCGGGCGCCAGTCGACGCGGGTGACGTCGACGGCCTGGGCCTCGACGGCATCCGCGAGCAGGTCGGTGCCGACGTTGACGACGCTCATGACGCACCTTCGAGCGAGCTCGACCGCGCGCCGGGTGGCGGCGGCGTTGGACAGATAGACCTCGGCGCCCGCGTCGGCCAGTGCCTGCACCTGGCGGTCGCGAGTCCCTGGGGGTCGCCGTCGGTGCCGACCACCGTGATCACCACCGGCTTCCGGATGTCGGCGATCGCCGGGCGCGAGCAGCGCGGCCGGGTCGGGTTCGGCGCCGTGGCCGAGCACCACGTCGAGCAGCAGGACCGCGGTGTCGGCGTCGGCGGCAGCCTCGGCGATGTGCTCGAGCCGGATCGTCGGGTCGACCATCGGGTGAGCTCGTCCGGACGTGTACTCGTCGTCGCCGAAGTCGACGAAGCTGTGGCCGGTGCCGGACGTCCAGGGGCTCCTCCGCCAGCAGCCGGGCCTCGGTGGCCAGGGTGCCGCCGACGAAGAGCCCGCGCAGGAACCGGCCGCCGGACGCCGGCTTGGCCGAGCCGCTGACCGGCCAGGCGGGCACGTCGGCGCCGAGCGTGCTCAGCACCGCCTCCGCCGCGGTCGGTCAGGTCGGGCTGGCCCGGGCCGAGCAGCGCGAGCTGGACCGGCGTGTCCAGGCTGTCGGCGTACGCCTCGATGGCGACGGCGACGTCGTGGGCCGGTGGCTTGGAGATCAGCACGATCAGCTCGATGTCCGGATCCGCGTCGAGCCGTCGCAACGCTTCCCTGGTGGCCAGGCCGCCGATGGTCTCCGACAGGTCGCGACCGCCGACGCCGAGCGCGGACTTCACGCCGACGCCGGCGTGGTCGAGCAGGGCCAGCACCTGCTGGGCAGCCGGTGCCCGAGGCGGCGACGATGCCGATCGGGCCGGGGCGACACGACGTTGGCGAACCCGAGACCGACGCCGTCGATGACGGCGGTGCCGCAGTCCGGGTCCCATCACCAGCACGCCGCGGTCGGCGGCGGCCCGCTTGAGGGCGAGCTCCTGCTCGACCGGCACGTTGTCGCTGAAGATCATCACGTCGTGGCCGGCCTCGACCGCGTCCATCGCCTCCACCATCGCCGACGGGTCCGGGCACGGAGATCAGGACGACCGCGCCGGGGGCGCCGCGCAGGGCGGACGCCGTCGTGCGCGGCGGCGCCAGCTCTGCCGAGCCGGTGGGTCGGCGCGAGGCCGCGGCCAGTGCCTGTTCCACGCCGGCGAGTGCCGCCGCCAGGTCGTCGGGGCCGTCGACCTTCAGCGCCACGACCAGGTCGTTGGTGGTGGCCTCGGCCGGCACCTCGAAGCCCATGCCGGTCAGCACGTCGACGTTGAGCGGCGTCGCCATCGCGACCTGGGCCGCCACCACCCCGGGCAGGCCCTGCACGGTGCGGCTCACCTGGAGCAGCGTCACGGAGTCGGCGTACGCGCCGGAGCGCAGCTCGACGTGGCTGTGACTCATGCGGCCAGCGCCCAGCGTGCGCCCTCGAGCAGCCCCGCGCCCGAGGTGTGGCCGACCGCGGTCAGCGTGGCCTCGGCCGCCGCCTGGGCCGGCGTGCCGAGCGAGGCGGCGTACGCCGCGAACTCGGGGATCACCTCGCCGCGCATCGCGCAGTCGAGCAACGTCGCCGAGAACAACGTGGTGCGCGGCAGCAGCCGGCGCACCGCCTCGTCCAGGTCGGGTGACGGCACTCCGGCCGCCCGGTGGATCGCCAGCCATCCGCAGAGCACGTCATCACCGTACGGCGTGAGGCCGTCGCCGCAACCCAGGAGCTCGGCCGGGTCCGGCGGAGTCTGGGCCCCAATGGTCGCCTCGATGTGCGGCACCGACGTCGCCACCAGCCGGCCGACCACCACCGGGAGTGTCGTCGAGGTGCAGCACCCCGGCCTCCACCCGGCAGGTGCGGACCTCCGGCAGCGACGTCGCGCGCGACCTGAGGGCACAGGGCACCTGCGTGGCCCGGGCGGAGACGACCCCGAGCGCCCAGCCGTCGAGCTCGACGTACACGGCATCGGGGCCCTGGTGGAGCACCGGCAGGCCCTGGTCGTCGGCGGCTCTCAACCGGGCCGCGACGTGCTGCGGCGCGCTGACCGGGATTCGCGAGGCTGGCACGCGCCAGACGCTACCCCTCGGTAGCGGCGTTCCTTCCCGCAGATTCGCCTCGGAGGGTGTCTCATATGACACAGCAAGTCAGGCAGCGGCCGGACCCGTCACAGGAGGCTCAGATGTCGATGTTCTCGTGGGAGAAGGTAGACCCGGCTCCAGGGGTGGCCGTGGCCCCCGACCAGCGGCTCAGCTGGGGCAAGACCACAGGTCTAGGTGCGCAGCACGTGATCGCGATGTTCGGGGCGACGTTCGTCTTCCCCGTCATCATGGGGCTGAACGCAAACCTCGCGATCATGATGAGCGGCATCGCGACGATCTGCTTCCTGCTGATCGTGAAGAACAAGGTGCCCAGCTACCTCGGGACCTCCGCCTCGTTCGTCGGAGGCGCCAGCGCGATCTACGCGCAGGAGGGCGGTCCGGCGGACGTCACCGGCGCGATCCTGGTGTCCGGTGTGGTGCTGATCCTCGTCGGTGTGCTCATCCACTACATGGGCCCCGGATCGGTCAACAAGGTGTTGCCCCCCGTGGTGACCGGCGGTGTCGTGATGCTGATCGGCTTCAACCTGGCGGGAGTGGCCACGGACGTCTATCTCCCGGCCGACCCGTGGATGGGCATGATCACGATGCTCGCGGTCATCCTGATGGCCGTCGGCCTGCGCGGATTCCTGGGCCGGATCGCCATCTTCCTGGGACTCGTCTTCGGCTACCTGTTGTCCTGGATCTTCGACCTGATCAACGTCGGCGGGGTCGCCGGTGACCGAGTCAACTGGGACACGATCAAGAACGCGGAGTGGTTCGGGTTCCCCGAGAAGACCGTCAGCGGCCTGATCGGCAACCAGAACGAGCTCGGCAACATGGCCGAGGTCGGCTGGCACTGGCCGTCGTTCTCGGTCACCTTCGCGTTGCTCGCCATGCCGGCAGTGATCGCGCTCGTCGCCGAGAACATCGGCCACGTCAAGGCAGTCTCCGGGATGACCGGCACCGACCTCGACCCAGTCGTCGGCACGGCAGTCGCGGCCGATGGTGTCGGCACGGTGATCGCCACGGCTGTCGGTGGCTCACCGACCACGACGTACGCCGAGAACATCGGGGTCATGGCCGCGACCAGGGTCTATTCCACGGCCGCGTACTACGTGGCCGCGGTGGTCGCCATCCTGCTGGGCTTCGTGCCCAAGTTCGGTGCGCTCATCTACGCCACACCGGGCGGCGTCATCGCCGGCATCACGATCGTGCTGTACGGGATGATCGGGCTGCTCGGAGCGAAGATCTGGATCGAGAACAACGTCAACTTCGCGAACCCGCTCAACCTGGTGCCGATCGCAGCCGGCCTCATCGTCGGCATCGGTTTCGACACCAACGGGTTCTTCGAGGTGACAGACGACTTCCAGCTGGGTGGCATCGCCCTCGGCACGATCATCATCGTGGCCGGCTACCACCTGGCTAAGTTGGTGGCACCGCCCGATGCTGACGGAACGATGATGGCTGTCGGCAGCCCTGGAGCCCACGAGGAGCCGTGAGCAAGCAACTGTGAAGCCTGCCCCCTTCGCCTACGTCCGCCCGGGATCGCTGGCCGATGCACTGTCCGCACTGGCCGGCGACCCGGGCGCCAAGGTCCTGGCGGGCGGGCAGTCGCTGGTGCCGCTGCTCTCGATGCGGTTGGCCGCGCCCTCGACGCTGGTCGACATCAACGGGCTGCCGGACCTCGACGCGGTGACGGTGACCGACGAGGGGGTGCGGATCGGCGCGCTGGCCCGGCACTCCGACGTGCTCGCCTCGGACGACGTACGCCGGGTGCAGCCGCTGGTCTCACTGGCGCTGTCGCACGTGGCCCACGCGACGATCCGCAACCGGGGCACCACGGTTGGCTCGCTGGTGCACGCCGACGCCGCGGCGGAGATGCCGGTGGTGCTGTCGCTGCTGGGGGGTTCGGTCGAGGTGGCCGGCCCAGGCGGCACGCGCACGATCCCCGCCTCTGAGCTGTACGTCGGTCCGCTGGAGACGTCGCTGGCGCACGACGAGATCGCGACGTCGGCGTTCTTCCCGGCTTTGCCCGCGGGCGGGCGGGTGGCCTTCGAGGAGGTGGCCCGGCGGCACGGCGACTACGCGCTGGTCGGCGTCGCAGCGGTGGCCCAGGGCGACTCGGTGCTGGCGGGCTACGTCTCGGTCAGCGACACTCCCGTGGTGGTGGACCTGAGCGGAGTCGCGGCCGACGAAGCGGGCGACGTCGCGCTCGCCCAGCTCGACCCGGCCACCGACATCCACGCCACCGCCGACTACCGGGCGCAGCTGGTGCGGGTCCTGACCGCGCGCGTCGTCGAGGCGGTGACCAGTGCCTGAGGAGCTCCTCGAGGTCCGGTTGGTCGTCAACGGTGTCGCGCACGACGTGCAGGTGCCGGCGCGGCGGCTGCTGTCGGACGCGCTCCGCCACGACCTCGGCCTGACCGGCACCCACGTCGGCTGCGAGCACGGCGTCTGCGGCGCCTGCACGATCCTGGTCGACGGTCGCCCGATGCGGTCGTGCCTGATGTTCGCGGTGTCCGCGACCGGGCTGGAGATCACCACCGTCGAAGGCCTGACCAACGCCGACGGGTCGCTGGGCCCGGTGCAGCAGGCGTTCGCCGAGTGCCACGGGCTGCAGTGCGGCTTCTGCACGCCGGGCTTCCTGACCACGATCACCGCCGGCCTGCGCGACAACCCGCAGCCGACCCACGACGAGGCGCGCGACATGATCGCCGGCAACCTCTGCCGCTGCACCGGCTACCAGAACATCGTCAAGGCCGTCGAGCGAGCCGCGGAGATCGGCGGCGCCGAGTGACCACGAAGCTGATGGGGCAAGGCGTCCAGCGCACGGAGGACCAGCGGTTCCTGCGCGGGCACGGACGCTACGTCGACGACGTACACGTCGCGCCGGACACCCTGCACGCCGCCGTACTCCGGTCGCCGCACGCGCACGCCCGGATCGTCGACATCGACGTCGAGGCCGTGCTCGACCTCGAGGGTGTGCACGCCGTCTGGACCTACGACGACCTGGCCGACCTGTCCGCGCCGATGGGGGAGCCGCTGCCGCTGCTGATCCCGCATCCGGACCTGACCCACGGGCGGACGCAGTACGCGCTGGCCAAGGACGAGGTCAACTACATGGGCGAGGCGATCGCGTTCGTGGTCGCCGACGACCGCTACGTCGCCGAGGACGCGGTCGGCCTGATCAAGGTGAGCTACGAGTTCCTGCCGCCAGTGGTGGGCATCGATGCCGCCCGCGCGGCCGAGCGGCTGGTGCACGACGACGTGCCGGGCAACGTCGGGGCTCGGATGGAGCAGAACACCGGCGACGTCGAGGCCGCGATCGCCGCGGCCCCGCGCCGGCTCGAGCTCGACCTGACCATCGAGCGCAGCGCGTGTACGCCGATGGAGGGCCGCGGCACCGTCGCCCGCTGGGACGCCGACACCAACCGCCTGCAGGTCTGGTCGTCGACCCAGACCTCCACCGGGGTACGGGCCGCCGTGGCGGTGAAGCTCGGCCTCGACCTCGGCCAGGTCGACGTGATCACGCCCGACGTCGGCGGCGGCTTCGGCGTGAAGATCAACCACCCGTGGCCCGAGGAGCTGCTGGTGCCGCTCGCCGCCCGCATCCTCGGCCGGACCGTGAAGTACACCGAGGACCGTCGCGAGCACTTCATCTCCAGCGCCCACGAGCGCGGGCAGGTGCAGCACATCGAGGTCGGCTTCGACGACGACGGCCGGATCCTCGGCCTGGACGTGATGTTCTGGCACGACCACGGTGCCTACACGCCGTACGGGCTGATCGTCCCGATCATCACCTCGACCCAGCTGCTCGGGCCCTACAAGCCGGCTGTCTACCGCGTGCGCTTCGAGTCGCTCTACACCAACACCGTGATGGTCACGCCCTACCGCGGCGCCGGCCGGCCGCAGGGCTGCTACGCGATGGAGCGCACCATGGACGCCATCGCCGCCGAGCTCGGGCTCGATCGCGCGGAGGTGCGGGCCAACAACTTCATCCAGCCCGACGAGTTTCCCTTCGAGCAGGGGCTGGTCTTCCAGGACGGCCGCGAGCTGACCTACGACTCCGGCGACTACCCGGCGTCGCTGGAGAAGATCAAGGCGCTGGTCGGGTGGGACGAGTTCCCGGCGTACCAGGCGGAGATGGCTGCCGCCGGACGTCGGGTCGGCATCGGCCTGGCCTGCTACGTCGAGGGCACCGGCGTCGGCCCCTACGAGGGCGCGCACGTGCACATCGAGACCAGCGGCAAGGTCAAGGTCGCGACGGGCCTGACCACACAGGGGCAGGGGCACGCGACCGTCTTCGCGCAGCTGGTGGCCGACGAGCTCGGCTGTCGCTTCGAGGACGTCGAGGTGGTCACCGGCGACACCCGCCGGATGCCGTACGCCGTCGGCACCTTCGCCTCTCGGGCCGCGGTGATGAGCGGCTCGGCGATCCACCTGGCGGCCAAGCGCGCCAAGGAGAAGGTGCTGCGGATCGCGGCCGAGGCGCTGGAGGCCTCGGAGGACGATCTCGAGATCGTCGACGGTGTCGTGTCGGTGAAGGGGTCGCCGGGCTCGTCGATCGACCTCGGCACGGTGTCGGTGCTGAGCAACCCGCTGCGCTACGCGTTCGACGAGGCGTCGAAGGCGGCCACCCAGTTCTCGGTCGGCGACCCCGGCAAGCCGCCGGTTGCCGAGGACGACGAGCCCGGGCTGGAGGGCCGCGACTTCTACTCCCCGGAGCGCGCGACGTTCGCCTCCGGCATGCACGCGGTGATCGTCGAGACCGACCCGGCGACGGCCGAGATCACGATCCTCAAGTACGCCGTCGTGCACGACTGCGGACGCCTGATCAACCCGATGATCGTGGAGGGCCAGATCCACGGTGGCGTGGCGCAGGGCGTCGGCGGCGCCCTCTACGAGCGGATGGCCTACGACGAGTCGGGGCAGCTGCTCAACGCGTCGTTCATGGACTTCCTGATGCCCTACGTCACCGAGATCCCCGACGGCATCGACATCGACCACCTCGAGACGCCCTCGCCGCTCAACCCGCTCGGCATCAAGGGCGCCGGCGAGGCCGGCGTGATCCCGTCGGCTGCGGTCTTCGCGGCTGCCATCGAGGACGCCGAGAAGATCACCATCACCGCGATGCCGATCTCGCCCTCCGACCTCTTCCACCTGCGCCAGGAGCACTCATGAAGATCAGCGGTGCCAACGTCGTGCCCTACCCCGTCGCCCAGGTCTGGGACGCGATCCTCGACCCCCGGGTGCTGGTGCGCACCATCCCCGGCTGCGAGCGGCTCGAGACGACCGGCGAGAACTCCTACGGCATGACCGTGACCGCCGGCGTCGCCGCGATCAAGGGCACCTACGACGGCTCGTGCACGCTCTCCGACCTCGAGGAGCACGAGTCGCTGGTGATGCGGCTGCAGGGTGCGGGCGCGCCGGGCACGGTCGATGCGACCGTCGATGTCGCTTTCGAGGACCTCGGGCGCCGAGGGCACCCGGATCTCCTACGACGCCGACGCGGTCGTCGGGGGCATGGTCGGCGGCGTCGGCCAGCGGATGCTGGCGTCGGTCTCCAAGCGGATGGCCGGCGAGTTCTTCGGCAACGTCGGCGACGCGATCGGTGCCCCTCAGGCCGTCTCGGTGAGCTCCACCGGCGACGTCTCCGAAGCGCCCGGTGTCTTCACTGCACCGGCCAAACCGGCCGGTGGTCTGGGCAACGACTTCGTGAAGGGCATCGCGGTCGGCGCCGGCCTCGTGCTCCTGGGCGTGATCGCCGGCTCGGTGTTCGGGCGCCGCCGATGAAGGTGGGCGTCGCAGGGCTGGGCCGGATCGGCCCGTTCCACGCACGCACGCTCGCCGGGCTGGGCCACGATGTCGTGGTCACCGACCTGCGCGCCGACCTCGCCGAGGCGACGGCCACCGAGCACGGCTACGGCGTGGCAGCCGACGTACAGACGTTGCTGCGTGAGGCCGACGCCCTGGTGATCGCTTCCGACACCGCCTCGCACGCGACGCTGCTGCAGCAGGCGGTGGCGGCCGGCGTACCGACGTTCTGCGAGAAGCCGGTCGCGGTCACGCTCGAGGAGACGATCGACCTCGTCGCGCTGGTGGAGGGGAGCGGCGTGCCGGTGCAGGTGGGGTTCCAGCGGCGGTTCGACGTCGGATACCTGCGGGCGCGGGAGGCGGTGGCGTCGGGCGAGCTGGGGTTCGTGCACTCGGTGCGCTCGACCACGCACGACCAGTCGCCGCCCCATCCGGACTACCTGCCGACCAGCGGTGGCATCTTCCGCGACTGCAACATCCACGACTTCGACGTGATCCGGTTCGTCACCGGCCGCGAGGTCAGCGACGTGTACGCCGTCGGCGCCAACAAGGGCGCCGCCTTCTTCGCCGAGGCGGGCGACGCCGACACCGGTGCCGCGCTGCTGACCCTCGACGACGGCACCCTGGCCACGGTCACCGCGACGCGCTACAACGGCGCCGGCCACGACGTCCGGATGGAGGTGCTCGGGTCCGAGGGGTCGATCGGCGTCGGCTACGACGACTCGCTCGCGATCACCTCCGCCGAGCCCGGTGTCGACTACCCGCGAGGACCGCGGGTGGCGACGTTCCTGGAACGGTTCGGGCCGGCGTACCAGGCCGAGATGGAGGCGTTCTGCGAGGTGGTGGGCGGGGCGCCGACGCCCTGCCCGGTCGCGGAGGCGCTGGCGGCGTTCCGGATCGCGGAGGCGGCGCAGCGCAGCTGGGAGACGGGGCAGTCCGTGGCGCTGGCGGACATCGCGTCGTGAGCGAGCTGTCGGTCGAGTCGACTGCGCTGCAGATGGCTTCGGCTGTGCGGGGTCGACGCATCTCTGCGCGCGAGCTGCTGGAGCTCCACCTCGCGCGGATCGACGAGCGCAACGGCGACCTCAACGCGATCGTCGCTCTTGATGTCGAGCGGGCCCGCGTGGGGGCCGCTGCCGCCGATGATCACCTCGTGTCCGGTGCCCCGCTCGGCCCGCTCCACGGGTTGCCGTTCGCGGTCAAGGACACCCACGCGGTGGCGGGGTGGCGGACGACGTACGGCTCTCCGATCTTCGCCTCGCACGTGCCGGCCGCCGACGAGCTCATCGTCGAGCGCATCCGTCGCGCCGGCGTCGTACTGCTGGGGAAGACGAACACGCCGGAGTTCGCGGCGGGCTCGCACACCTTCAACCGCGTCTACGGGACCACCCGCAACCCCGTCGACCGCACGCGCTCGGCGGGCGGCTCCAGCGGTGGAGCGGCAGCGGCGCTGGCTGCCGGGATGGTGCCGCTGGCCGACGGTTCGGACATGGGTGGCTCGCTACGCAACCCGGCGTCGTTCTGCGGGGTCGTGGGCCTGCGGCCGTCGTTGGGGCGGGTGCCGGAGTGGCCGCTCTACAACCAGTGGGAGACCACGTCGGTCGGCGGGCCGTTGGCTCGCAACGTCTCGGACGTGGCGTTGCTGCTGTCGGTCTTGGCCGGCCCGGATCCGCGGGCGCCGCTGGCCCTGGGCACGCCGGGGTCTGCGTTCGCGCCGCCGCTCGCGGGGTCGCTCCGGGGGCTGCGCGTGGCGTGGTCGCTGGATCTCGGTGGGGCTTTCGAGGTGGATCCCGAGGTCGCCCAGGTGGTCGAGGAGGCGGGTCGGCTCGTGGCGCGTTCGGGGGCCAAGGTCTTCGGCGCCTGGCCGGACCTGTCGCTGGCCGACGACACCTTCCGCACTCTCCGGGCCTGGAACTTCCACGCCAAGTACGCCGCGCTGCTCGAGGAGCACCCGACCGCCTTCAAGCAGTCGCTCGCCGACAACATCCGAGCCGGCGCGGGCCTGACCGGCGCCGACGTGGCCCGCGCTTATGCCTCGCGGACGACTCTGGCGGAGCGGATGCGGGTCTTCTTCGAGAAGTACGACGTGCTCATGCTCCCCGTCTCCCAGGTCCCGCCCTTCCCCGCGGACCAGGAGTTCCCGACCTCGATCAACGGCGTGGTCATGGAGTCCTACCTCGACTGGATGCGCTCCGCCTTCTTCATCACCGTCACCGGCTGCCCCGCCATCTCCGTGCCCGCTGGCCTCACCCCGTCCGGCCTGCCAGTCGGCGTACAGATCGTGGCTCCGCACGGCGCTGACCGGCGGCTCCTCGAGGTTGCTGCCGCCTTCGAAGCCGCTCGAGCCCACGCCGGTTGAGCGAGCCGGTCTGCCCAACGTGATGGGTCTGGTTCGCGTCTCGGCTTGGGGGCTCGAGGCTCGACCAACGGGGGGTCTTTGTTGGTCGAGCAGCGGGAGCGAGGGACGAGCGACCGCGTTGTCGAGACCTCCGGAGCCGATCTGCCACATGACAGGCGATCGGTTCGGGGGTCTCGACGACGGCCTCGCCCAGGGGCTCGGCCTGCTCGACCAACGGGAGAGTCTTTGGTGGTCGAGCAGCGGGAGCGAGGGACGCAGCGACCGCGTCGTCGAGACCTCTGTAGCTTGCACGGCTACATACCCGGGATCGGTTCGGGGGTCTCGACGACGGCCTCGCCCAGGGGCTCGGCCTGCTCGACCAACGGGAGGGTCTTTGGTTGGTCGAGCAGCGGGAGCGAGGGACGAGCGACCGCGTCGTCGAGACCTCTGTAGCTGACACGTTGACTGTGGGGTCGTCGTCCTCCCGAAGGCGCGATGGTGTCGGCCTCCACCGGCGCCGTCAAGGGTTCGCTTCGCCGCTTCGCGCCCTTGACTGCGCCGGCTCCGGCCGGTGATGGCGCCTATCGGGACGACGCCGACCTGTGGTCGGGTCGGGATTCGTTGGTCGAGCAGCGGGAGCGAGGGACGAGCGACCGCGTCGTCGAGACCCCTGAGCCGATCTGCCCAAAGCGACGGGGTCTCGACGACGGCCTCGCCCAGGGGCTCGGCCTGCTCGACCAACGGAGGGGGTCTTTGTTGGTCGAGCAGCGGGAGCGAGGGACGAGCGACCGCGTCGTCGAGACCCCTGAGCCGATGCTGACCCAAGAGCGATTCGGGGTCTCGACGACGGCCTCGCCCAGGGGCTCGGCCTGCTCGACCAACGGCAGGGCGCGGTGGTTGAGGCTTCGAAACCCCTGTAGTAGAGCGGGAAAGTCGTTACCTGACCGTGACCAGTGGGTCGGTGGATAACCCCGGTTTCGGGGTCATGAGTGTCGGTGGTCGGTGCTTGGATAGTTGCCATGACCAGCACCGCAACCCACACCGGATCGGCCGCCACGGCCGAGGTGCTTGCGGTGCTGCGCGGCCACAAGGCCGACCGCGAAGCGGTCGATGTCGCGATGGCCCACGCGACCATCGAGTGGGCGATCCTCAACGAAGCAGATCCGGCCGCGTGTGTCGGGTTCTTCGCCGACAAGGCCCTGCCGGTCGCTGGCCCCGGTGCGCCTCTGGTGTCGGAGTTCGCGTTGATGGAGTACGCCGCCGCGTTGGGTGTCACGACCGAGTCGGGGTTCGCGCAGGTCGGCGGGATCCTCGAGCTCCGCTACCGCCTCCCCAAGCTCTGGGGCAAAGTGGTCGAGGGGCGGTTGCCGTTGTGGCGGGCCCGCCGGATCGCCGCCCACACCACCAGCCTCCCCATGGCCGGTGCCGCCCAGGTCGACCGGCACCTCGCACCGGTGGCGCACTCGTGCTCGTGGGCGCAGCTGGACCGCACCGTCGAGGAAGCGATGGTCCGGTTCGACCCCGCAGCCGCCGAAGCCAAACGCCGGGAGGCAGCCGAGAAGCGGCACGTCGACGTCCACGCCGACCAGGTCTCCTTCGACGGCACCGTCCGGATCGACGCCGAGGTCGACCTGGCCGACGCCCTCGATCTCGAGGACGCGCTCCGAGGCTGGGTGCCAAACAGCAGGCTGACCTGGGCAGCACCGAGTCCCTGGATGTGCGTCGCGCCACAGCGCTCGGCGACCTGGCCCGGCGCCAGCTGGCGTTCGGGTTCGAAGACGCCGAGCCCGGCCGGTCCGTGGACCTGGTCGTCCACATCAGCGAAGACGCGCTGACCGGCACCGAGACCGTCGGACGGTGCGGCAACACCCGGTCCCCGATCAGCGTCGAACAGATCCGCGAATGGTGCAGTGCCGCGAACGTGACCGTGAAACCGGTGGTCGACCTGGCCGACCACATCCACGTCGAGGCCTACGAAGCACCCGACCGACTCAAAGACCAGAACGCCTTCGTCGACGTGCACTGCGTGTTCCCGCCTGCACCAAACCCGCGTCACGGTGCGACACCGACCACGTCATCCCCTACCGGCCCGGCGAAACGAGCTCCACCAACACTGCGCCACTGTGTCGACGGCACCACCGCGCCAAGACCCACAGCGCGTGGGACTACACCGTCATCGACCGCGGCACCTACCTCTGGACCACCCCCAACGGCCTCACACTCATCCGCGACCACCGCGGCACCAGCACACTCCCGGGCGAACCCTGACCACCACGCCCCACACCCCGGCCACCAACCGATGGCCGGGGCTGTCGGCATGCTCTCCCTGACACACGGTCAGGAGGCGTAGGGCTCGCCACCGATGCGCACCGTGCCGGCGCTGGGGTCGATCGTTCGAGCGTCGCACGTGTCACCCATCGGGTCGCAGACGTTCATCGTCGTGCCCTCCAGGCGCATCACGTGACCGTCGGGGGTCCAGCCGACCTCTCCGTACTCCTCGGCGCCGCCGATCGGGTGCATCCGTCCGGAAGCCACTTCGAAGACCTCGTAGCGCCAACCGGGATCACCTTCGACCTCGTTGGGGAAGGCCCGGAAGTAGCGGCCGTCCGGCGACAGGAAGCCGTACCAACCCCGACGCAGGTCGAGCTCGCTGATCCGGGACGAGTCAGCCATCGAGCGCATCACCCAACGTTTGTCGCGCCAGTCTGCGTACACGCCGTTGGCGATCTCGTGCGTGTTCTCGGTGCCGGGCACTGGACGAACGGCACCGGTGCGCCAGTTGTACTCGATCCAGCCGTCGTCGACGTGGGCCCAGACGAGGTCGCCGTCGATGGCAACGGGTGGTGCCGCCCAGCCGAGGCTGTAGGGATCAGCGACGTGGGTTCGAGCCACCTCGCGGTCCTCGGACACGTCGCGCACGACCAGGTCATTGCCGCCGGCGGTCGGCACGGCGTAGGCGAGGTACGACGAGTCCGGCTCGAAGCCGACGATCTGGTCGTTCAGGTCGACGTCGATGTCCGAGTGCTCCCCCTGGGGTGTGACGAGGGTGTAGTTGGAGCCGCCCTCGTCTCGGTCGTCGTTCTTGCCGCTCTGGATCACCACGCCGACCGATGTGTAGTGCACTGCTTTGATCGGCTCCTTCCACTCGAAGCGGTTGGCGCCCACGTAGACGTCGTTGCCCACGGCGAAGGCGCCCTCCGACCTGAAGGAGGCGAGGGCGGCGGCAGGATCCTCGATGACGACGTCGCCAGGAAGTCGGGTTGAACCGCCAATCTGGGGAATCACGGCGTAGGCAGCGACGGCTGCAGCAACGACGACGGCGGCGGAGAGGCCGGCGGCCACGGAACTGCGACGTCGTCGCATGCTGCGTCCACGGGACAGAGCAGTGCCGGCGTCGGGGGGAGGTACGTCGAGGCGGTCGGCTTCCTCGTGGAGCAGCTGGGCGAGTCGTTCAGTCATGACGAGCTCCTAGCTCGAGCGGGATCACGGCGTCGCCGAGGAGGCCGCGGAGATTGGTCAGGGCGTCGAAGGTCTGGCTCTTGACCGTGCCTTCGGAGCAGCCGAGGGCCTCGGCTGCCTGGCCGACGCTCAGGTCGTCGTAGTAGCGCAGCACGATCACGGCGCGTTGCCGCGGTGGCAGCTGGGCGAGGGCGTTGATCAGCACCGGGCGGTCGGTGGGATCGGTCTCGTGCACCGGGTCGGGCAGCGCCGCGGTCGGGCGCTCGTTGCGCCACGACTTCTTGCGGAACCACGACGCGGCAGTGTTGACCAGCACCGTGCGGGCGTACGCCGGCGCGGCCTCGACGTCGCGCACCTTCGACCACGACGCGTAGGTCTTGGCGAGCGAGGTCTGCACGAGATCCTCGGCCTCGGCGCGGTCGCCCAGGAGCAGGTAGGCGGTGCGGTGCAGTGAGGCCCAGGAGGCGTGCACGAACTCGGTGAACTCCCCGTCGGTGGGCGAACGTGGCATTCGGCGGCTCCCTTGCTGTCACCCTCACAGATGCCGCGGTCGACCGAAACGGTTGGGTCTGGTCAGCCGGTCTCGCCGAACTGCTCGACGCGCACCGTGTCGGTCCGTACGCCGGCCTCACCGAGCAGCCGGGTCGCGAAGGAGGCGAAACCGACCGATCCACAGACGTAGGCGCGCTCGATCCCGGCGACGAGGGGCTTGATCTCGTCGAGGTACGGCGGGGCGGCGACGCGGTCACCGAGGTTCTCGCGGGTGAGCGCAACCAAGGCGCCCGAGCGCGAGCAGCTCGTCGGCGTAGGGGAGGTCGGGAAGGGTGCGGGCGACGGCGACCACGCGGAGGCGATCAGCGAGACCAGAGCGGGCGGCGTAGCGGAGCATCGCGACGATGGGGACGACGCCGGAGCCGCCGGCGATGCAGATGGCGGGCACGTCGCCGGTCCAGGTGAACCAGCCGCCGATGGGGCCGCGGAGCTCGAGGACGTCGTCGACGCGGGCCTCGTCGTGGAGGAAGCCGGAGACCTCGCCGTCGGGCAGGCACTCGACCATCAGCTCGAGCAGGGGATCCGCGGGGTCGGAGGCGACGGAGTAGGAGCGCTGGGCGGTGTAGTCGTCGGGGGCGCGGAGGCGGAGCACGTAGTGCTGGCCGGGGAGATGGTCGATGCGGTCGGCGACCTCGAGCCGGAGCTTGACCAGGCGGTCGCCGTAGCGCTCGATCTCGGCGATCCGGCCGGTGGTCCAGGCGCCGACGGGCGGAGTGGTGGTCACGGATCGCCCTGGTAGCGCTGCTCGAGCCACGGGTCGCCGCGGTCGTGGTAGCCGTTCTGCTCCCAGAAGCCGGGCCGGTCGGTGGCCATCAGCTCGAGCCGGGTCACCCACTTCGCCGACTTCCAGAAGTAGAGGTGCGGCACGAGCAGCCGCACGGGGCCGCCGTGCTCGACGGGCAGCGGGCGACCGTCGTAGTCCCAGACCACCCAGGCCTTGCCGCCCGTGACATCAGCGAGGGGCAGGTTGGTGGTGTAGCCGGTGGTGCAGTGCGCCATCACGTACGCCGCCTCCGGGAGCGGGCCTGCCAGCTCGAGCAGCGTGTCGACGCTGACGCCCGTGAAGGTGGTGTCGAACTTGCTCCAGGTGGTGACGCAGTGGATGTCGCCGAAGTACGTCGACGAGGGCAGCGCGTGCATCTCCCGCCAGCTCCACGTGCGCGGAGTGGCGACCAGGCCGTCGACGGTCATCGTCCACTTCTCGGGGTCGAGGTGTGGCGTCACTTCGGCGGTGAGGGTCGGCCAGTCGCGGCCGGTGTCGTACTGACCGGGAGGCAGCCGCTCGGCGCGTTGCTGGCGCTGGGCGCGGCGGCTTCCCGTGAAGCCTCGGGTGACCGGCATGCGGCCATCGTAGGGAACGACTGAGAGGGTGGGCCCGTGCGCTATTCCGCGGGCCGGGTCCTGCTCCTCTTCGCGGGGTGCATCGTGCTGGGCGTTGGCGTCGCCCTGCTGCTGACCGCCGACCTGGGCTCCGACGGCTACTCGACGCTGGTCAACGGCACCTCGATCGCGCTCGACATCGAGTTCGTGCTGGCCAACGTCGCGATCAGCGTGATCTTCGTGGCGATGGCTGCGGCGCGACGCGTCTACCCCGGTCTCGGCACGGTGGTGCAGGTGCTGGTCGTCGGGTTCACGGTGTCGGTGATGCTCGACCTGCTGGAGACCCCGGATGCGATGGGGGCCCGGATCGCGCTGCTCGTGGTGGCGTTCCCGGTGCTGGCGCTCGGCATCGCGGCGTACCTCGGCAGCCAGACCGGCGCCGGGCCCACGGAAGCGGCGGCGCTGGCCTGGGACCCGCCGGTGCCGTTCAAGTGGAGCTACAGCATCGTGCAGGGCGGCGGCGCGCTGATCGGCTGGCTGCTCGGGGCGACCATCGGCGTCGGCACGATTGCGGTGATCGTGGCGCTCGGACCGCTGGTCGATCTCGTGGCCCGGCTGCTCCGCCTCGAAGTGCACCAGAACACCACAGTGGAGGCCATGGAATGACCACACGCGGACTCGTGCTCGGCGGCGGAGGCATCACCGGCATCGCCTGGGAGACCGGCATCGTGGCCGGGCTGCTCGAAGCCGGCATCGACCTGACCGCGGCCGACCTCGTGGTCGGTACGTCGGCCGGGTCCGTCGTCGGGGCGCAGCTCACCGGTGGCGCGTCCGTGCCCGACCTCTACGCGTTCCAGGTCAAGCCACCCCGCCCCAGCCCGGCGCCCACGCTCGGCGCCACCATCGGCATCGGGTACGCCGTGGCGATGCTGGGATCGCTCGGCAACGTCGAGGCGCTCGGACGCCGTCTCGGAGCGTTCGCGCTGAAGCAGACCGCGCGGGGCAGGACACCGACGCTCCAGGAACGCTACGCCGCGATCAGCCAGCGGCTGAACGACGCGACCTGGGCCGAGGCAGGACGGCTGAAGGTCACCGCCGTCGACGCGAGGTCTGGACAGTTCCGAGTCTTCGACGGCACGGACGGGGTCTCGCTGCTGCACGCGGTCGCCGCCAGCTGTGCCGTGCCGGGGGTCTACCCGCCCGTGCCGATCGAGGGCCGGAGCTACATCGACGGCGGTGCCCGGTCCGGCACGAACGCCGACCTCGCCAAGGGCTGTGACCGAGTGCTCGCCCTGGCGCCGCTGGACCGCTCGATCGGGCCGATGAAGAACGTCAAGCAGCTGCTCCCCGACACCCCGACGCTGGTGATCAGTCCCGACGAGGCGGCCCGCGCCTCGATCGGGAAGAACGTGCTCGACACGGCAGCCCGCGTGGCCAGCGCGGAGGCCGGCCACGCCCAGGCCGGGCGGATCGTCGACTCCGTCAAGCAGTTCTGGGTCTAGGCAGCCGCCAGCTTGGCGCCGACCATCAGCGTGCGCTCGACCAGGTGGTCGACGGCGTCGAGGTCGACCTGCTGCAGCTCGGTGGTCTCGCCGGTGACCTTGCCGGCGCCGTAGGGATTGCCGTCCTCGAACTTCGACGGGTCGGTGTAGCCGGGGGCGACGACGTAGCCGCCGAAGTGCATGAAGGACACGTAGAGCCCGATCAGCGTGGACTCCTGGCCGCCGTGCAGGGTCTGGCTGGCCGTGAAGCCGGCGTAGACCTTGTCGGCGAGCTTGCCCTCCTGCCACAGCGGGCCCAGGGTGTCGATGAAGGCCTGCAACTGGCTCGCGACATGGCCGTAGCGGGTCGGTGAGCCCATCAGCACGACGTCGGCCCAGGCGAGGTCGTCGGGCTCGGCGATGGGTTCGTCCTCCACCTCCTTCCGGTGCGCCACCCAGTCGTCCTGCGACTCGATCGCCTCCTGCGGAGCAAGCTCGCGGACGTGCCTCAGGCGTACCTCGGCTCCCTGCTTCTCGGCCGTCTGGGCGGCTCGCTGGGCCATCTCGTGCACGGTGCCGGTCGACGAGTAGTAGATGATCGCGATCTTCGTAGCCATGGCCTTCGGTACCCGTGGCAGGCGCCGGTTAACGGGTCGCGGAGGCTCCCTAGGATGGTGCCCATGCCTGAGATCACTAGGGACGAGGTCGCCCACCTGGCCGTCCTCGCCCGGATCGACCTCGACGACGCCGAGCTGGACCACCTGGCGCCGCAGCTGTCGGTCATCCTCGAGTCGGTCGCCTCGATCGCCGGTGTCGCCGGCGACGACGTGCCGCCGACCTCGCACCCGATGCCGCTGACCAACGTGTTCCGCGACGACGTCGTGCAGCCCTGCCTGACCGCCGAGGAGGCGCTGTCGGGGGCTCCGGCCGTCGAGCAGCAGCGCTTCGCCGTGCCGAGGATCCTGGGAGACGAGCAGTGAGCGTCACTCGGAAGACCGCCGCAGATCTGGCCGCCGACCTCGCGTCGGGCGCCATCACCTCGGTCGAGCTGACCCAGGCCCACCTCGACCGGATCGCCGAGGTCGACGGAGCCGTCCACGCCTTCCTCCACGTCGACACCGAGGGCGCGCTGGCCCAGGCCGCCGAGTCCGACGCGCGCCGCGCGGCCGGCAACCCGGCGAGCGACCTCGACGGCGTGCCGATCGCGGTCAAGGACGTGCTCGCCACCCGCGGGCTGCCCACCACCTGCGGCTCGAAGATCCTCGAGGGCTGGGTGCCGCCGTACGACGCCACAGTGGTCACGAAGCTCCGCGCCGCCGGACTGCCGATCCTCGGCAAGACCAACATGGACGAGTTCGCGATGGGCTCCTCGACCGAGCACTCGGCGTACGGCCCGACGCACAACCCGTGGGACCTCAACCGGATCCCCGGCGGATCGGGCGGTGGCTCGGCCGCCGCGCTGGCGTCGTACGAGGCGCCGCTCGCGCTCGGCACCGACACCGGCGGCTCCATCCGGCAGCCCGGCGCGGTCACCGGCACGGTCGGTGTGAAGCCGACCTACGGCTCGATCTCGCGCTACGGGCTGGTCGCGCTGGCCAACTCGCTCGACCAGGTCGGTCCGGTCACCCGCACGGTGCTCGACGCGGCGATGCTCCACGAGCTGATCGGCGGACACGACCCGAAGGACTCCACCTCGATCCAGGGCAAGGTGCCCGACCTCACCGATGCGGTGCGGCTCGGCGCGACCGGCGACCTGTCGGGCGTCCGGATCGGCGTGGTCAAGGAACTGGGTGGCAAGGGCTACCAGGACGGTGTGCTCGCGCGCTTCCAGGAGTCGGTCGACCTGATGGTCGGCGCCGGCGCCGAGGTGGTCGAGGTGTCCTGCCCGAACTTCGTGCACGCCCTCGCCGCCTACTACCTGATCCTGCCGGCGGAGGCCTCCAGCAACCTCGCGAAGTTCGACGCCATGCGTTACGGGTTGCGGGTGCTGCCCGAGGGCATCGACAACCCCAGCGCCGAGGACGTCATGCGGGCCACCCGCGACGCCGGCTTCGGCGACGAGGTGAAGCGCCGGATCATCCTCGGCACCTACGCCCTGTCCAGCGGCTACTACGACGCCTACTACGGCCAGGCCCAGAAGGTGCGGACGCTGATCTCGCGCGACTTCGACGCGGCGTTCGAGAAGGCCGACGTGCTGATCTCGCCGACCGCACCGACCACGGCGTTCGAGATCGGTGCCAAGGTCGACGACCCGGTCGCGATGTACCTCAACGACCTGGCGACGATCCCCGCCAACCTGTCCGGCGTGCCCGGCATCTCCGTGCCGAGCGGCCTGGCCGACGAGGACGGCCTGCCCGCCGGCGTACAGATCCTGGCTCCGACGATGGCCGACGACCGGGTCTACCGCGTCGGTGCCGCCCTCGAGGCGATGCTCGCCGCGAAGTGGGGCGGGCCGCTGCTCGACCAAGCGCCTGAGCTGAACGGAGCACCGGCATGACGGGTCTCGACAAGCTCGACCAACGGATCGTCCCCTTCGACGAGGTGCTGGAGAAGTACGACCCGGCGCTGGGCCTCGAGGTGCACGTCGAGCTCAACACCAACACCAAGATGTTCTGTGGCTGCCCGGCGTCGTTCGGCGAGGAGCCCAACACGTCGGTGTGCCCGGTCTGCCTCGGCCTGCCGGGCGCGATGCCGGTGGTCAACGGCAAGGCCGTCGAGTCGGCCATCCGGATCGGCCTGGCGCTCAACTGCGAGATCGCCGAGTGGTGCCGGTTCGCCCGGAAGAACTACTTCTACCCGGACATGCCGAAGAACTTCCAGACCTCCCAGTACGACGAGCCGATCGCGTTCGAGGGCTACATGGACGTCGACGTTGATGGGGAGACGTTCCGCGTCGAGATCGAGCGCGCGCACATGGAAGAGGACACCGGCAAGTCGCTGCACGTGGGCGGTGCGACGGGTCGCATCCACGGTGCCGACTACTCGCTGGTCGACTACAACCGCGCCGGCATCCCCCTCATCGAGATCGTCACCAAGCCGATCCTCGGCGCGGGCGAGAAGGCGCCGGCGCTGGCGCGGGCCTACGTGCAGCAGCTGCGCGAGCTGATCGTCGCGCTCGACGTCTCCGAGGCCCGGATGGACCAGGGCAACCTGCGCGCCGACGTGAACCTCTCGCTCGCACCCAAGGGCTCGGGCACCCTGGGCACCCGCACCGAGACCAAGAACGTCAACTCGTTCCGCTCGGTCGAGCGGGCGGTGCGCTACGAGATGTCGCGCCACGCGGGCGTGCTCGACGCGGGGGACAAGATCCTGCAGGAGACCCGCCACTGGCACGAGGACACCGGAGTCACCACCTCGGGCCGCGAGAAATCCGACGCCGACGACTACCGCTACTTCCCCGAGCCCGACCTGGTGCCGATGGCGCCGGCGAAGGAGTGGGTCGAGGAGCTGCGCGGCACGCTGCCCGAGAACCCCACCCAGAGGCAGGCGCGGCTCCAGACCGAGTGGGGGTTCTCCGACCTCGAGATGCGCGACACGGTCGGTGCCGGCGCGTTGCTACTCGTCGCGGAGACGATCGCGGCCGGCGCCAGCCCGCAGTCGGCGCGCAAGTGGTGGCTATCCGAGCTGGCCCGGCGCGCCAACGACTCGGGCATCGACATCGCCGAGCTGGGTGTCACGCCGGTCGACGTGGCCGGCGTACAGGCGCTGGTCGAGGCGGGCACGATCAACGACAAGCTCGCCCGTCAGGTCTTCGAGGGCCTGGTCGCGGGTGAGGGCACGCCCGAGGAGATCGTGGCCGCCCGCGGGCTGGCCATCGTCTCCGACGACGGGGCCCTCAGTGCCGCGATCGACAACGCCATCGCCGCGAACCCCGATGTCGCCGACAAGATCCGCGAGGGCAAGGTGGCCGCGGCCGGTGCGCTCATCGGCGCGGTGATGAAGGAGATGCGCGGCTCGGCCGACGCCGGCCGGGTGCGTGAGCTGATCCTCGAGAAGCTCAGCTGACGGACCCGGCCCGGCCCGGCTCGGTCAGATCACTCGGTCGTCCAGTACACGAACTCCTCGGATCCTCCGGGGTGGTAGTACACCCGCTCCATTTCGGTGCCGTCCGGCACCAAGACGATCGAGCAGCCCTCGGCCTGCGCACCCGCCGGTACCGCTTCGGGAAGGCCGGGGCAGGCCTCGAAGACCTCCCCGCCGCCGCTGAAGTCGATCACGGTGAGGGCGGGGATCAGGTTGCCGTCGCGGTCCTCACCACCCGGCGAATGCGGCGTGACCGGCTGCTCGCCGGAGTTGTCGAAGGTGACATCGACGTAACGGACCGTGGCGGCCATTTGCTTCTCATCCAGGGCGTAGCCCGCCGCCTCCAGGTCGGTCGGGGAACCCTCCCTGACGTCGGTGACCACAACCTTGCCACTCGCGACCAGCTGGGACTCGGAGTCGTGGAACTCGACCTCGACCGCCTCGCCGAGGGCGTGGGCGTCGTCTCCGGGGCAGCCGCTCAAAAGCGCCGCCGCGCCGAGGACGGCGGCAGTCGCGGTCGCTGGGCGTCGCCAACTCATCGACGCACCCGCCAGGTCCAGGTCGCGGGCGACTGGTCGGTGTTCCCGGCCGCATCCATGGCTCGCGTCCTGAATCGGTGTCGTCCGGGTTCGATGCCCCGATACGTCCGCGGAGAGGTGCACGTCGTCCAGGGCCGTCCGTCGATCCGGCACTGGAAGGAGGCAGAAGCCTCGCTCGCGGTGAAGGCGAACCTCGCCTTCCTCGAGCTGGTGCGAGCCTGCGGGTGGGCAACGACCCTGGTGTTCGGGGCGATGGTGTCCTGCTCCGGCGGCGGTGCCGTCGGGTCGAAGACGAGGCCGAAATCCTCGAGGTAGCCGGACTCGTTCAGCCCGTCGTCGGCCACGTAGAGCTTCCAGAGGCCATTGGGATCGATGCCTCGAAGCACGCTCAGCGACGTGGTGTAGGGCCCCGGTGGCGCCGGCGCCGGCAGGCTTTCGCCCGGTTGATGGTCGGTAGGCGAGAACGTGACGCCGGCATCGGCGGAGCGGCAGCTCCCCTCGTCCGGGAACGCCGGGTCGCCATCGCTGATTCGCAAGCTGGTTCCATTCGGTATCCGTCCGTTTCCGCAGGCATCGGACATCAGCAGCACCTTCTGTCCCGTGGGCGACACGAGCAGGACGTCGAGGTCGTCCGGATAGCTGTGGCTGAGGTTCTCGAGCACGACCGAGGTGTCCTCGACAACACCAGGCAGTCCCGACACTCGCTCGATCACGGGATAGGTCGACGCTGGGCCGGCGCCTGTCGTGCCGCCCGGGATGACGACGGACCGGGTCTGCGTCGCGATGATGATCCGGAAGCCACCGGAGACCACGCCGCGGTCGGTGAGCAGGTGGGTGGGCTGACCGTTCGGCCCGGTGTGGAGCGGGTTGCGGTCGTGGACGTACAACCGCCAGTCGCCGTTGGGGTTCTCTCCCCGAAAGGCAGACAGCTGTCGGCCGTACCAGGGAAAGGCGGTGCCTCGAGCGGGTGCCGGCGGCGGGAAGTTCTCCTGATAGCTGGGCGTCGGCCGGTACCGACCCGAGGTGCACCCGGTGCGTGGCATGGAGGTGGAGGCCTCGTCGTCGAAGGTCCAGTACTGGTCGGTCACGGGCTGGGACCCGCAGACTGCGGAGGCAAGGACCACGGCCGTGCCTTCGGGGGACACGAGCAGGAAGTCGACGTCCGAGGGGTAGCCGAGCGCTACTCGGTTGAGATCGACGTTCACGTCGGTGATCGGCCCGTCGATCCCCCAGGTCGTCACGCGGGACGGGTAGGGGTCGACCGGCTGTGGGGTGCGGTCGCCGGTGGGCTGGGCGATGTGGATCGCGGTGGCTGTCGCGGGCGCGGTCGTGCCGGCTTCCGCGGACGGACCCGTGCCGGCCAGCAGCCCGGCGGTCACCGTGGTGGCGAGCGTCGCGGCCGCGACGCGACGACGGGTCGAGGTCGTGAGCACGTCAGCCGGCCCGGTAGAAGTACGGGTCCAGCACGGAGACCTCGGTGATCGAGTCGACCGGCAGCCCGTTGGTGGACGCGGCCGACCGGATCGACTCCGGTGACGGCCCGTCGTAGACGCAGAAAGTGCGGGTCCGGTCCGGGGACACATAACTGTGCACCCAGGTGACGTCGTGCTGGAGGTTGCCATCGACGACGTTCAGGCAGGCACTGGCACCTTCGGCGGTCTGGGGGATCTCGAGGCCGTCCGGGAAGGTGCGTTCGACGAGGTAACGGGGCATGACTCTCTCCTTGGTCGGGTGACGATCGGTGGAACCGACGCTAGGAGCGCAGCACGACAGGCACGTCCGTGTGCAACACCCAGATTGGGCATGCCGACACCTACTTTGGCGCGAGCTCGCTCCGTGCCGTGACTCCACACTTGGCCAGCACCGACGACACGTGGTGCTCCACCGTGCGGCGGGAGAGGTGGAGCCGAGCGGCGATGTCGCTGTTGGACAAACCGTTCACGACGAGGTCGTGCACCTCGACCTCCCGCGCTGTCAGTCCGGCCGGATGGGCGCGGGTGGCCGGCCGCGGCCCGCGCGGCACAGGAGCGCCGTGTTCGCGCAGCTTGCTGCGCAAGAGGGAGGCCACGGGTCGGGCACCGAGACGATCCAGGATGGCGAGCGCGGCGGCGATGTCGTCGGGTTCTCCGTCGGCCAGGGCCAGTGCCTGCTCATAGGGACAGCGAAGCTGCCCCCACCGCTTCGCGGCGGCCCGCCACTCTCCCTCGATCTGCAGACGAAACGGCTCGGCAGCCAACCGCGCAGGTTCGTCCATGAGCCCCAGCCGCCACAACCAGAAGCCGATCTCGCCCTGAGCCCAATGACTGTCGGTCTCCAGCGCCTGCGCGTACGCCGCTTCGAGTACTGCGACGTGACTCCGGTCGTCGGTGAGCCACATCAGCTCCGCAGCCGCGCAAATCGACGGCCACCGGTGTTGAAGCTCCAGACCACTCATCGCCAGCGCATCGTCGAGCGGCTCGGTCGGTCGCGGGTCACCGCGACGGACGCGGAGCCGCGCGAGCACGCCGAGCGCGGTCAGTCGGGTGATCGGCGACTCGACCTTGACGAGCGGAGAGGCGATCTCGCCCGACTCGTCCCACCGACCCTGCTCGAGCAGGATGCGCGCCTGCCAGGCCCGCGCATAGTCGAGCGTGTAGTCCTGGTCCCGGTGCCGCGCCAGATCGGCGGCCTCGGCGAGCCAGCCCAAGGCGGCTTCGTAGAGCCGCGCCTCTCCTCCTCCACTGCCGAGCATGGAGAGCGCGTCGGCTGCCAGCCGCCGGTCGCCGACCTCGATGGCGGCCAGCCTCACGCTCTGCAGGATCTCGATGCCGGGACCCGGGTCTCCCGTCACCAGCTCCGTCACGCCCTCCACCAGCCGCGACTGCAGGACGTCGTGGCCGGAGCCCACCGTCCGTGCGACAGCGGCGGCCTCCCGGGCCAGCTCGACGGCTGGCGCGTGCCGCCGCGCGAACATCTCGTGGCGGGCTGCCGTTCGGAGCGCGCGGGTGAGCTCGGCGCTGGGCCCGAGCGGGCGCAGCCGTTCGACAGCCAGGTGCAGCTCTCGCTTCGCGCCGACTGGATCTCCCGCCCGCCACCTGATCCGGGCCGCCTCCGTGCGGGCTGCCTCGGTCACACGCGGATCGCCGTGGCGCTCGGCGACGGTAAGCCCTTCTCGTGCAACGGCCCAGGCCTCGGCGACTGCTGCGGTCTCGACCAAGGCGTCGGCAAGCACGAGCAGGAGCTCGACCCGGTCCGGTTCGCTGAGCCGGGAGGCGTGGCCACGTGCAGCGCTGAGGAAGGACACCGCCTGGCCAGTGGCGCCGTGCTCGAGTGCATCCCGGCCGGCGCGCACGGCATGAAGTAGGACCAGGTCCGGCGCTTCAGCCCCGATGGCGTGATGCGCCAGCCGGGCCGGGTCGGCAGCCCCGGTCTCCTCCAGCAGCCGCACCATGTCGCCGTGCAGCTGGATACGACGCCATCCAGGCACCGAGTGATAAGCGGCCAGCCGAGCCAGGTCGTGGTGGAACCTGAGCACGGGACCGTCTGCGAGCAGGATCCCGGCGAGCCGTGAACCGGTGGCGACGTCGGGGCTGAGCCCTAGCCATGGGCGGACCAGGTCGGACTGCAGGCCGCGCGGTTCAGCGGACACGCCGGCCACCAGTAGTCGCTCGTCCTCGTTGAGATCGGAGAGTCGTCCGATGACGGCGTCTCGCACCGTCGGCGGCAGCCCCTTGCCACCGTTCGCGATCACCTCGGTCACGTAGAACGGGTTGCCATCGGTCATCTGCATGACCTCGTCGGTAGCCAGCCCAGAACCCTCGACGAGAACGCCCACCGCGTCTGCGGAGAGAGGCTCGACGTCCAGGCGGTGCACCGTGCCCCGCTGGCGCGCGAGATCAGCCAGGGCCCGCCGCAACGGGTGGCGTTCGGTGATCTCGTCGGGACGGAACGTGACCACGACCATGACCGGCACCGACTCGATGCGACGCCCGAGGTACTGCAGCAGGGCCGCAGTCGAGTCGTCACACCAATGAGCGTCCTC
>CAWJRK010000019.1:0-14996 GCA_963845215.1 uncultured Actinomycetota bacterium | reverse complement strand
TGCGCGCTGCTCTTCCCGTGGCACCTGCTCGAGCGGCAGGTGCGGATCGAGGGCGTGGCCACCCCGGTCTCAGAAGCCGACGTGGCGGCGTACTTCGACGTGCGGCCGCGCGGCTCGCAGCTCGGCGCGTGGGCGTCGCACCAGTCGCGACCCGTCACCGACCGCGACGAGCTGGAGGCGGCGTACACGGAGGTCGCGGCGCGCTACCCCGAACCCACTCCCGTGCCGGTGCCCGAGGAGTGGGGTGGCTACGTCGTCCGCCCGGAGGTCGTGGAGTTCTGGCAGGGCCGCCCCGGCCGGATGCACGACCGCCTCGTCTACACCCGCTCCGGCGACTCCTGGACCACCCAGCGGCTGGCCCCCTGACCCGATAGTCCGCCACGTGTGACACCTCCCTGACCGCGTTCGGGGTGCCATACGTGGCGGACTATCCCGAAAACCAGTTGTGAGTGAGCACTCACTCACTTACGCTGGAGGGGTGGAGAAGAGGGAACGGGCGCGGCCGATGGCGCCGGCGGAGCGACGTGCCGAGCTGATCGCCGCCACGCGGCCGCTGCTGATGGAGCACGGCCGGGCGACCACGACGCGGCTGATCGCGGAGGCGGCCGGCATCGCCGAGGGCACGATCTTCCGCATCTTCTCCACCAAGGAGGAGCTCTTCGACGCGGTGCTGCAGGCGGAGTTCGACCCCGAGCCGTTCCTCGCTGACATCCAGGGCATCGACCTCGAGCTCCCGCTCCGCGAGCGCCTGGTGGCCGCCACCACGATGCTGCAGCGCCGCTTCATCCGGATCTTCGCGCTGATGACCGCGATGGCCGTGCCCAGACCACCCGACCAGATCCAGAACAAGGACCTGCGCAGGCGGCTGGCCGACGAAGGGATCGGGAGTCTGCTCGGCCCCGATGCGGACCAGTTCCGGGTGCCGACCGATGAGGTGGTGCGCCTGCTCCGGCTGCTGACGTTCTCGGGCAGCCACCCGCACATCTCCGAGCAGCGTCCGATGCGACCGGAGGAGATCGTCGACGTGATCCTGCACGGCACCCTCCGCAGGAGCCCGCGCCCGGGGAGCGCCGACGAAGAGGGAGGCCACTGATGTTGCTGCGCCTGATGCGCACCCACCTGGCGCCGTACAGGCCGTGGCTCGCCGTGATCGTGGTGCTGCAGTTCACCTCGACCGTGGCCATGCTCTTCCTGCCGAGCATCAACGCCGACATCATCGACAACGGCGTGGCGACCGGCGACAACGACTACATCATGCGGCTCGGCGCGGTGATGCTCGTCGTCTCCCTGCTGCAGATCGGCTGCTCGGTGGTCGCGGTGTGGTTCGCGTCGCGGACGGCGATGGCCTTCGGCCGCGACCTGCGCTCCGCGGTGTTCCGCAAGGTGTCGTCGTACTCCGGACGTGAGGTGGCGACGTTCGGGGCTCCGTCGCTGATCACTCGCAACACCAACGACGTGCAGCAGGTCCAGATGCTCGTGCTGATGACCTGCACGATGGCCGTCTCGGTGCCGATCATGATGGTCGGCGGCGTGGTGATGGCGATGCGCGAGGACATCGGCCTGTCCTGGCTGCTCGCCGTCGTCGTGCCGACCCTGTTCCTCTGCGTCGGGCTGGTCGTGTCGCAGATGGTGCCCAGCTTTCGGCTGGTTCAGGAGCGCATCGACGAGGTCAACCGGGTGCTGCGCGAGCAGATCACCGGCATCCGCGTGGTCCGTGCGTTCGTGCGCGAGCCGCTGGAGACCAAGCGCTTCGCCAAGGCCAACAACGAGCTGACCCAGGTCTCGGTGACGGCAGGTCGCTGGCTGGCCACGATGTTCCCGTTGGTGATGCTGGTCGTGAACGTCTCGAGCGTCGCGGTCATCTGGTTCGGCGGCCAGCGCGTCGACGACGGCACCATGCAGGTCGGTGCGCTGACGGCGTTCCTCAGCTACCTCATGCAGATCCTGATGTCGGTGATGATGGGCACGTTCATGCTCATGATGATCCCGAGGTCCGCAGTGTGCGCCGACCGGATCACCGAGGTGCTCGACACCGACTCGTCGGTGGTGCCGCCCACCGACCCGCAGCCGCCTGCGGACGTGCGCGGACACCTGGACCTCGACGGCGTCGGCTTCACCTACCCCGGCGCGGAGCAGCCGGTGCTGCAGGACGTGACGTTCTCGGCGCGGCCCGGTCAGACGATCGCGGTGATCGGCTCGACCGGCGCCGGCAAGTCCACGCTGCTCAACCTGGTGCCGCGGCTCTTCGACGCGACGGCCGGCTCGGTGCGCATCGACGGCGTCGACGTACGCCGGCTGGAGCCCGAGGCGCTCTGGTCGCGGATCGGTCTGGTGCCGCAACAGGCGTTCCTGTTCACCGGCACGGTCGCCAGCAACCTGCGCCACGGCAACGCCGATGCCAGTGAGGCCGAGCTGTGGCGGGCGCTGGAGATCGCGCAGGCGCGCGAGTTCGTGGAGGCGATGCCCGAGGGGCTCGAGTCGCCGATCGTGCAGGGTGGCACCAACGTCTCCGGCGGCCAGCGCCAACGGTTGGCGATCGCCCGGGCGCTGGTACGCCGTCCCGAGATCTACCTCTTCGACGACGCCTTCTCGGCGCTCGACCTGGCCACGGACGCGCGGCTGCGCGCGGCTCTGGCGCCCGAGACCCGCGACGCCACCGTGGTGCTCGTCGCCCAGCGGGTCTCCACGATCCGCGACGCCGATCTGATCCTGGTGATGGAGGACGGCCGCGTCGTCGGCCGAGGCACCCATCACGAGCTGCTCGCCGACAACCCGACGTACCAGGAGATCGTCGAGTCCCAGCTGAGCGCTGAGGAGGCGGCATGAGCACTACTGCCCAGGAACCGACCCAGCGCCCGGGCCAGATGAAGGAGACCGAGCGGGTCGTGGCGGCCGGCCCCACCCCCGGCCGCGGGCCGATGGGCGGCGGCATGGTCGGCCAGAAGGCGATGACCTTCGTGCCCTCCGGCAAGCGCCTGATGCGACAGATGGCGCCGGAGCGCACCAAGGCGATCGGCGTCGTCGTGCTGGCGGTCGTCAGCGTGACCATGATGGCGTTCGGTCCGCGGCTGCTCGGGCAGGCGACCGACCTGATCTTCGACGGTTACCTCGAGCAACGGCCGATCGACTTCGCCGGCGTTCGCAACGTGCTGCTCGTCGCCCTGGCGATCTACGTCGGCGCCTCGGTGCTCGGCTGGCTGCAGGGTTTCCTGCTCAACGACGTGGTGCAGGGCACCGTCCGCCGGATGCGCGCGGACGTCGAGGACAAGGTCAACGAGCTGCCCTTGGGCTACTTCGACCGGCAGCCCCGCGGCGAGCTCCTGAGCCGCGTCACCAACGACATCGACAACATCTCCCAGACCCTGCAGCAGACGATGAGCCAGCTGCTGACGTCGTTGATGACCGTGATCGCCGTGCTCGCGATGATGGTCTGGATCTCGCCGACGCTCGCGCTGATCGCCCTGGTCTCGGTGCCGATCTCGATGTTCACGACGGCCAAGATCATGGGCCGGTCGCAGAGCGAGTTCATTGCGCAGTGGCGGCGCACCGGCACGCTGAACGCCCACATCGAGGAGAGCTTCTCCGGCCACGCCCTGGTCACCGTTTTCGGGCGGCATGAGGAGACCCAGAAGGCGTTCGACGAGCAGAACGACGAGCTCTACGACGCGTCGTACCGCGCGCAGTTCGTGAGCGGCCTGATCATGCCGGTGATGATGTTCATCGGGAACCTCAACTACGTCGTCATCGCGGTCGTCGGCGGTCTGCGGGTCACCAGCGGCTCGCTGTCGTTGGGCGACGTGCAGGCGTTCATCCAGTACACCCGTCAGTTCACCCAGCCGCTCACAACCGTCGCATCGATGATGGGCCTGCTCCAGTCCGGCGTGGCCTCCGCCGAGCGGGTCTTTGAGCTGCTCGACGCCGAGCCCCAGGTGCGCGAGTCCGCCGGCGACGGATCGCCCGCCGTGCGCCACGGCGAGGTCGCCTTCGAGAACGTGTCGTTCTCCTACGACCCCGACCGTCCGCTGATCGAGGACCTTTCGCTGATCGCGCGGCCCGGCCAGACGGTCGCCATCGTGGGCCCGACCGGGGCCGGCAAGACCACCTTGGTCAACCTGGTGATGCGCTTCTACGAGCTGGACGCCGGCCGGATCACGCTCGACGGCGTGGACATCGCGGCGATGCCGCGGGCGGCCTTACGCGGCCAGATCGGCATGGTGCTGCAGGACACCTGGCTGTTCGAGGGCACGATCCGCGACAACATCGCCTACGGCCGGCCCGGTGCCTCCGAGGAGGACATCCTGGAGGCCGCACGGGCGACGTTCGTGGACAGGTTCGTGCATTCGCTGCCCGACGGCTACGGCAGCGTCATCGACGAGGCCGGCGGCAACCTGTCGGCGGGCGAGCGGCAGCTGATCACGATCGCCCGGGCGTTCCTGTCCGACCCGGCGCTGCTGATCCTCGACGAGGCGACCTCGTCGGTCGACACCCGCACCGAGCTGCTGTTGCAGAACGCGATGGCGGCGCTGCGTACGGACCGCACGTCGTTCGTGATCGCCCACCGGCTGTCCACGATCCGCGACGCCGACCTGATCCTGGTGATGGAGGAGGGCCGGATCGTCGAGCAGGGCAACCATGCCTCGCTACTGGCAGCCGAGGGTGCCTACGCCCGGCTCTACAACGCCCAGTTCGCAGCGGCGGCGATAACCCCTTGAGTGCAGCCGCCGGGCGACCTACCGTTGGGGCACACGGGAAAGGAGGTGGTCCGAAGAATGAATTCTTATAGGACGCGTGAGGTGGCTGCCCGCTAGCAGCCCAGCATCACTCGAAACGGTTCCGTTTCGAGATGGCTGCTGGTGAATTCCAAGCGGCTACCCGACCCGCAGGTGATCCGGGACCACGTCCCCCGGAGCGACAACTCCCGAACTGGGCCAAGCCCCAGCGACGGACTGTCACACCTGCGGGTTGTCCTATGTCCGGGGTAGTCCCTGACGAATGGACGGCCAGATCGGTCAGATGACCGTCCGATCGCCCGGGACGACCGCGACAGGCCAGGTCTGTACGCCGCGTCACAGGAGGTTGCCAGTTGCAACCATGGGGAATATGGTTGACGACTACAACCTTCCAGTGAGCATGAAGCGAGCCGACGTGACCGAGGTAGTGCCTGCGGAGCAGGCCGGACAGATGACGCACCGCGAGGTGTTGGAAGCGCTGAGCGGGCTGCTGCTCGCGATGTTCGTGGCCATGCTCTCCAGCACCGTGGTGACCAACGCCCTCCCGCGCATCATCACCGACCTCGAGGGCACGCAGACCGGTTACACCTGGGTCGTGGTGGCCACGCTGCTGTCGATGACCGCGACCACCCCGATCTGGGGCAAGCTGGCCGATCTCTTCAGCAAGAAGCTGCTCGTGCAGAGCGCCCTGGTGATCTTCTCGGTCGGTTCACTGGTGGCAGCGTTCGCGCCCAACATGGAGGTGCTGATCGGCGCCCGCGTCATCCAGGGCCTGGGCATCGGTGGTCTCACCGCCCTGGTGCAGGTCGTGATCGCGAGCATGGTCAGCCCGCGTGAGCGCGGCCGCTACTCCGGCTACATCGGGGCCACGTTCGCGCTCGCCACCGTGAGCGGACCGCTCATCGGCGGTCTGATCGTCGACTCCCCACTCGGCTGGCGTGGCTGCTTCTTCGTCGGCCTGCCGGTCGCGGCACTCGCTTTCGGCGTGCTCCAGGCAAAGCTGCACCTGCCGGTCATCAAGCGCCCGGTGAAGATCGACTACGCCGGCGCCACGCTGATCATCGCCGGCGTCAGCATCCTGCTGGTCTGGGTCTCCCTGGCCGGTCAGCAGTTCGCGTGGGCGTCACTGACCACCGTCCTCCTGGTGGCCTCCGGACTGGCCGTGATCGCCGCTGCTGTGTACGTCGAGGCTCGCGTCGCCCCCGAGCCCGTGATCCCGCTCCGCCTGTTCACCGACCGCACCACCGCGCTGGCGACGGTCGCCTCGGTGCTGATCGGCGTGGCGATGTTCGGCTCGACGGTCTACCTCAGCCAGTACTTCCAGCTCGCGCGCGGCATGTCCCCGACCGACGCCGGCCTGATGTCGATCGCCATGGTCGGCGGCCTGCTGGTCTCCAGCATCGTCAGCGGCCGCGTCATCAGCGCGACGGGCGTCTGGAAGCGGTGGCTGGTCGGGGGCATGGTCCTGGTCATCGTCGGGCTGGCCCTGCTCAGCACCATCGACGACACCACCAACCTGGTGCTGGTCGGTGCGTTCATGGCGGTGCTCGGCACCGGCCTCGGCGCGACGATGCAGAACCTCGTGCTGGCCGTACAGAACAACACGGCCCAGTCGGACATGGGCGCGGCGAGCTCGGTGGTGTCGTTCTTCAGGTCGATGGGCGGGTCGATCGGCGTGTCCGTCCTGGGTGCGATCCTGAGCAGTCGGGTCGCGACCACCGTGGCGGAGAGCACCGGTGGCGCCGTCGACCACCAGAGTCACTCCATCCCGGACCTCAGCAAGCTCCCCGACCAGGCCCGCGTCATCTTCGAGCACGCGTTCGGCACCGCGACCGGCCACATCTTCCTGGTGGCCACGCCCTTCGCCGTGCTGGCGCTGCTCGCCGTGCTGTTCATCCGCGAGGTGCCGCTGCGCACGACCCTCGACAAGGCCGACGAGCGCGTACCCGAGGGTGTGGAGCAGCGATGACCGAGACCAGGGCCGACTCCATCCGGCGCCTCGAGCAGGAAGTCGGCGTGCTGATCCGGCGCGTACGCCGGGTGATCGGCGAACGCGCCCGGGCCGTGCACGAGTCGCTGCAGCCGGCGTCGTACCTGATGCTCGGCTACGTCGCCGAGAACGGACCGATCCGGGCATCGGCGATGGCGGAGGTCTTCGACATCGACAAGGGCGCGATCAGCCGGCAGGTCCAGCACCTGATCGACCTCGGGCTCGTCGAGCGCACTCCCGACCCCGACGACGGTCGCGCGACCCTGCTGTCGATCACCGACGAGGCAACCCGCCGGATGCAAGACGTCGCGGCGCACCGGCGCAAGTGGCTCGAGGAGCAGCTCGGCGACTGGTCCGAGGCCCAGCTCGACGGGTTCGTGCGCGAGCTCGGCCGCTACAACTCCGCGCTCAGCCAGCCTGACCCGAGCTGAGCCACGCCGTCGTATCCGGCGGGAGCTTGGCGCCGACCGGACCGCTCGCCACCAGCACCTCGCCGGCCGGCATGGGCACCGGCTTGTCGCCGCAGTTCATCGCGACCGAGATCGGGCCCCGGCGTACGAGCAGAAGGTCGCCGTCGACCTCGATCTCCACCTGTGACGTCGCGTCGCGGACCCACTGGCGGCGGGTGGCGAGCGCGGTGCGGTAGAACTCCAGCGTCGACGCGGGATCGCCCTCCTGAGCGGCGACGCTGAGATCAGCCCATGCGTCCGGCTGGGGGATCCACGGCTGCTGGTCGCCAGGCCCGAAGCCGAACGGCGGCCGGTCGCCCGACCACGGGATCGGCACCCGGCAGCCGTCGCGAGCGGGGTTGCCGGTGCGCAGCCACGCGGGGTCTTGCCGGTGCTCCGGTGCCACGTCGACCTCCTCCAGGCCGAGCTCCTCGCCCTGGTAGAGGTACGCCGACCCGGGCAGTGCCAGCGAGACCAGCGTCGCCGCGCGGGCCCGGGCCAGCCCCTTCGCGCCGCCGCCGTAGCGGGTGACGTGGCGGTGCACGTCGTGGTTGCTCAGCACCCAGGTGGGCTCGCCGGCGACCTCGCCGATCGCGGTGAGGGTCTGCTCGATCACCTTCCCGAACGCCGGCGCCGACCAGCGGGAGAACAGGAAGTCGAAGTTGAAGGCCTGGTGGAGCTCGTCGGAGCGCACGTAGCGGGCGACGGCCTCCGGGGTGCGCGCCCAGGACTCGGCGACGGCCATCCGGTCGCCGTCGTACTCCGCCAGGACCTGGTGCCAGGCGCGGTAGATCTCGTGCACCTCCGGCTGGTCCCACATCGGCTCGTCCTCGATCTCCTTCTCGACCATGCTGAGCTCGTGGACCGCCTTCTCGGCCTCCGTGAGGATCTGGTCGGGCAGTCCGTCCTTCTTGATCAAGCCGTGGGCGACGTCGACCCGGAAGCCGTCGACGCCCCGGTCGAGCCAGAAGCGGAGCACCTCCTCGAACATCGCGGGCACCTCGGGGTTGCGCCAGTCGAGGTCGGGCTGGGAGCTGTCGAAGAGGTGGAGGTACCACTGGTCGCTGTCGCCGACGCGGGTCCAGGCCGGACCCCCGAAGACGGACTGCCAGTTGTTCGGCGGCTTGCTGCCGCCCTTGCCGCGCCCGGTGCGGAAGAGATAGCGCGCCCGCTCCGGGCTGCCCGGCGCTGCCGCCAACGCGGCCTGGAACCAGACGTGCTCGTTGGAGGTGTGGTTGGGCACCACGTCGAAGATCACCCGCAGGCCGAGGTCGTGCGCCGCCTCGAGCAGCCGGTCCGCGTCCTCGAGCGAGCCGAACCGCCGGTCGACGTCGCGATAGTCGGCCACGTCGTAGCCGTGGTCGTGCTGGGGCGAGGTGTAGAACGGCGTCAGCCAGACCGCGTCGACGCCGAGGTCGCGGAGGTAGGGCAGGCGCGAGGTGATGCCGGGCAGGTCGCCGATGCCGTCACCGTCGGAGTCGGCGAAGCTGCGCACGTAGACCTGGTAGACAACGGCGTGCCGCCACCACTCGGCAGCGCGGCCCGTCACGAGAACCTCGCGGGGTCGATGACGAACCAGATGTGCTCGGCGGTGCCGACCAGGCTTCCGTTGTGGTCGTAGATCGAGGCCGACGTGTGGTGCTTGCGGCCATCCTCGCCTCGGGCGAGGCCGACCACGACGTGCTCCTCGCCGACGACCGGCAGGGAGAGGACCCGCGCCGTCATCCGGCCCAGCACGATCCTCCGCTCCGACATGTCGACCGTCCACGCGCCCGGGCAGTCGAGAGCCGCCCAGGTCGCGGCGAGCGACGCGCGGCGTTCGGCGCCGGCGTACTCGTGCCAGTCCTCGTGCAGCGACTCGTGGGGTGTCCAGGTGGCGGCGGCGCGGGCCTGGTCACCCTGGTCGGACACGTGACCGGGAAAGATCCGGAGGCCGTCGCCGGGCTCGCGGCCGGTGCCGCACGTGAAGCACTCCGGGAACGGGTGGCCGACCAGTCCGGGGTACGCCGCCTCGGCCGCGCGCGCCTCGTCGGGTGAGACGGGGTCGACCCGCTGCGGCTCTGTCGTGGCCGGCTGAGCTTCGAGCACCGTCTCGCCGTCGTGGCTGGCGACCAGGCCGCCGTCCTCGGCCGCGACCTCCATCGGCGTCTCGAGCGGGGGCGGCCGACGCAGCGTCACCGTCACCGCGGAGCCGTGGGCTGGGTCGAGGAGGTGTGCCATCGCCCCCGCCGACCAGCCGCCGTTGCCCGACGACGTCGGACCGCGAAAACGGGTCGGCACTACGAGGTCGCTGCTGGCCTGGCTCGCTTCATCGCCCACGTCGCCAAGCCTGCCACGACGGCGGTGTCACCGCCTGATCGCCTCCCACCGCGCCAACGCCTCCTTGCGCTCCTCGGCATGGTCGACGACCGGCTCCGGATAGCCGACGCGGGTCCGGTCCTCCGGGCTGGGCTCGTGCGGGTCGGCGACGTCGGCGAGCTCGGGCACCCACCGGCGCACGTAGGCGCCGTCGGGGTCGAACTTGCGGCTCTGGGTGGTCGGGTTGAAGACCCGGAAGAACGGCGCCGCGTCGGTGCCGCTGCCTGCGGTCCACTGCCAGCCGTGCTGGTTGGAGGCGAGGTCGCCGTCGACCAGCCAGCGCATGAAGTGGCGGGCGCCGTGCTGCCACTCGAGGTGCAGGTCCTTGACCAGGAAGCTGGCCACGATCATCCGCACCCGGTTGTGCATCCACCCGGTCGCACGCAGCTGGCGCATGCCGGCGTCGACGACCGGGAAGCCGGTGCGACCCCCGCGCCAGGCATCGAAGTGGCTGTCCGTGCTGCCGGGCTCGACGTAGCGCATCCGGGCGAACTCGGGCCGGAGGTAGTCGCGTGCCGAGTGCGGCTGGGCGTGCAGCACGTCGGCATAGAACTCCCGCCAGGCCAGCTCCTTGCGGTACGTCGCGGCGCCCTGGGAGCGGAGCCGGCCGAGGTCGGCCAGCATCGTGCGGGGATGGATCTCGCCCCACTTCAGGTGCACCGACATGCGCGAGGTGCCGTCGACGCCGGGCTTGTCGCGGTCGTCGTCGTAGTCCGCGACACGGTCGAGGAAGTCCTGCCACCGTCGACGGGCGGCAGCTTCGCCTGCCTCTGGCAGCTCGATGCCGTCAGGAAGGGTCGGCTCGGGGATCTCCGTCGTGTCCTTCAGGGTGGTGATCCACTCCGGGCTCCTCGGCGGGTCGACCGGGTCGCGCCAGCCGTGCTCGGCCCAGGCGCGCAGGTAGGGCGTGAAGACCTTGAACGGCTCGCCGGCTCCGGTGGTCACTCTGCCGGGCGCGACGGCGTACGGCGAACCCGTGCGCACCAGCTCGATGCCGGCGTCGGCGAGCGCCTCCTCGACGGCGGCGTCGCGCCGGGCGCCGTAGGGCCCGTAGTCGGCCGAGACGTGCACCCGCTGCGCGCCGACCTCCGTGGCGGCCAGCACCACCCGGCGGACGGGATCGCCGCGGACCACGCTGAGCGGGACGCGGTCGGCGAGGTCGCGCAGCGAGGCGCCGAGGTAGGAGCGGCGTACGTCGCCCGAGGGGCCCCACAGGGCGGGATCGAGCACGAAGAGGGGGAGCACGGCGCCGTCCGCGCAGGCCTCGAGCAGAGCCGGCTGATCGGCGAGGCGCAGGTCGCGACGGAACCACAGGACGCTGGTCGACGAGCCGGAGTGCATGTCACCCATTGCCCTCCACCCTGTCAGGGGATGCCTCATGAGTAACAATGAACGAGTGAGCGATCTCATCGACACCACCGAGATGTACCTCCGGACCATCTATGAGCTGGTCGAAGAGGGGATCACGCCCCTGCGCGCGCGCATCGCCGAGCGGCTGCACCAGAGCGGGCCGACCGTGTCCCAGACCGTGGCCAGGATGGAGCGCGACGGCCTGGTCACCGTCGAGGGCGACCGCCACCTGGAGCTGACCGAAGAGGGTCAGCGCCTCGCGACCCGGGTGATGCGCAAGCACCGGCTGGCCGAGCGCCTCCTGACCGACGTGATCGGCCTCGACTGGGAGCTCGTGCACGAGGAGGCGTGCCGCTGGGAGCACGTGATGTCCGAGAACGTAGAGCGCCGGCTCCTCGAGCTGCTCGACCACCCCACGGAGTCGCCGTACGGCAACCCGATCCCGGGCCTGCGCGAGCTGGGCGAGTCGGAGGTCGGCGAGGAGTTCATGTTCGAGGTGGAGCCGCTCTCGAAGGCCGCGACCGAGGTCGAGGGCCGGGTGCTGGTGCGCCGGATCTCCGAGGAGATGCAGAAGGACGAGGTGCTGATGAGCGCGATGCGCCGCGTCGGTGCCCTGCCCGACAAGACCATCACCGTGATCGCCACCGCCGACGGAGTGCTCGTCGGCTCTGGTGGCGAGACCGCCGAGATCGTGCCCGAGGCGGCCGACCACATCTTCGTCAGGAAGATGTGAGCACGGGCGCGAGAGCGTCCAAGAACTCCGAGCAACCCACCTCGAGCTTGTACGTCGCCAGGTCATCGCCGCGAGTGACGCCCCGGTTGACGATCACGACCGGGGTGCCTGCCTTTGCGGCCCGGCGGACGAAGCGGAAGCCGCTCATCACGGTCAGGCTCGAGCCGGCGACCAGGAGCACGCCGCCGGAGTCCGCGAGCGCGTCGACGGCGGCGTAGCAGCGCTCGACGCGCGGGGGCGGGACGTTCTCGCCGAAGAAGACCACGTCCGGCTTCAGCACCCCGCCGCAGCCGTCGCACAGGCCGGCACCACGAAGTCATCGGTGTCGTCGAGCTCGACGTCGCCGTCGGGGCGCACCTCGACCGAGGCGTGCCGCTCCTCCCAGCCCGGGTTGGCTGCCGCCAGCCGTTCGTGCAGGGCCGCGCGCGACGACGTACGCCGGCAGCCCAGGCACACCACGTCGGCGATCCGCCCGTGCAGGGCGACGAGCCGACGCGATCCGGCGGCTTCGTGCAGGCCGTCGACGTTCTGGGTGATCAGCAGTTCGGGGTCGAGCCGGGTCAGGGCGAGATGTCCGGGGTTCGGCGAGGCCTGCTTCATCCGGCCCCAGCCGAGGTGGCTGCGCGCCCAGTAGCGCTGCTGAGCAGCCGGGCCGGACACGAAGTCCTGGTAGGTCATGGGCATCCGCGACGGCGACCCGGGGCCGCGGTAGTCGGGGATGCCGGAATCGGTGGAGAGGCCCGCGCCGGTGAGCACCACCAGCGGTCGGCCGGCCAGCAGGTCGAGGGCGGCCTCGGTCAACTGGCGTACCGCGACTGGGCCCGGGCCCGCCGCTTGTCCGCCTCTTCCTCGCGGTTCTTGGGCGGCGCCGTGGTCACCAGGTCCTCGAGGAGGTGCTCGGTGATGTGGGCGATCTCCTTGACCGCGGCGTCGAACACGGCCTGGTTGGCCTGCGAGGGCTTGGTGGTCCCGGCGACCTTGCGCACGTACTGCAGTGCGGCTGCCGTGACCTCGTCGCGGCTCGCGGGCGGGTCGAAGTTGTTCAGGGGTCGGATGTTGCGGCACATGCCTTCAGAGTACGTCGGGATCGGCCGAGGTTGCCTCGAAGCGGCAGGGTCTCGACACGCCGGTTGCGGCCTCGTTCCTCGGCCGCACGGCTTGCTCGACCACCGATGATCTCCGAGCGAGGCCGTCCTCGTTCCTCAGACGGCGTCGCTCGAAGCGGCAGGGGTCTCGACACGCCGGTTGCGGCCTCGTTCCTCGGCCGCACGGCTTGCTCGACCACCGATGATCTCCGAGCGAGGCCGTCCTCGTTCCTCAGACGGCGTCGCTCAGAGATCGAAGAACTCGCGCACCGTCGCCGGTGCTCATCACCACGCGGCCGTCGGGGAGCGGGACCAGGCGCAGGTCCTCGATCTCGACGCCGTACTCCGCCTCCACCATCCGGTTGGTCATCTCGCCGTCCTTCAGCGTGAGCACCGAGACATAGCCGGTGCGGCCCTGCCAGCCCTTGGCGATCACGGTCAGCGCCACCCGCTCCGAGGGCAGCCAGGTGAACTGCCGCGGGTCGGTGCCGGCCAGGGCCTGGGTGCCGTGGGCGTAGTTGACGAGGGCCTTGCGGCGCGGGTCGGTCAGGTCCTTGACCTTGAACAGCCCGGCCGCGGCTCCCCAGCCGCCCTTGCCCGACGGCCCCTCGCCCATGCCGAGCAGGCGGTTGGGGCCGAGGGGGTGGAGGTAGTCGGAGAAGCCGGGGATCTTCAGCTCGCCCAGCAGCGTCGGCTGCTCGGGATCGGTCAGGTCGACCGTGTAGAGCGGGTCGATCTGCCGGAAGGTCACCAGGATCGCGAGCGGGCCCATCCACCGCACCGACTGGATCGTCTCGTTCTCGCCGAGCTTGTCGAGCCGGCCCACCTCGACCAGGGCGTCGCCCTCGCGCTGGAGGTTGACGATGGAGTTGAAGTTGCCGGTGCGCTCGGTCGGCGAGACCGCCAGGCGCAGGGTGCCGTCGTGCTCGTCCATCGACCAGCGGTCCTGCACCATGCCGTCGACCTCGCCCGCGCCGACGTACGCCGTGCCGGTGGTGGTCAGGTCGAAGTCGAAGACGTGGGTGGTGCCGGCTTCCTCGTTCGCCGTGATGGTCCGAGCCACGAGCGGGCAGAGGTCGAAGCAGGCGCCCCACGACGGCGGCGATGCACCGAGATACAGGTGGTCCTCCGAGGCGTAGGCAAGCGGTGCGTTGGCGGCCAGCGCGGTGACGTCCCACGTGGTCGGCTCGGCCGCGTCGAACCCGACCACGCTCATCGTGTCGAGCCCCAGATCGTCCTTCGGTACGGCGACGTCCTCGCACTCGGCCAGCCGCTTGTCGGTGCCGCCGTCGACCGACCCGGTGGGCAGCCAGTCGGAGATCGTGGTCTTCCGCACCAGCTCCTGGTTCTTGTCGTACGCCGCCTTCTCGGTCAGCGAGTGCTTCCCTCCACCGGGCTGCGCGAAGTCGAGCTCGGGCAGCCCGGCCGCGGTGATCAGGCGGACCGTGTCGCCGTGCAGGCGCGCGGTGACCAGCGAGGAGTCGAAGTCCATGGTGGCCGTGATCGCGGGCTTCGCCGGGTCGCTGACGTCGACGCTCAGCACGCGGGTGTTCGGCGGCGGGGCGTCGTAGTAGCCGTAGGGGCTCTGCCGGGCCCGGGCGCCGTCGTTGCCGATCACCGTGACGGTGTCGCCGGCCAGGAACAGCTCGCCGTCCTCGAGGTCGCCCAGGTCGAGTGCCGACTCGCGGCGCACCTCGGCACCGGTCACGTCGTCGGTGGTCAGGGTGCCGTCCTCGACCCGGAAGAGCTGCTCGCCGTTGGTCTTGACCACGTCGAGCTCGTCGACGTTCTGCTCCTGCACGTTGGTGCCGGTCTCGCTGCTCTCGGCTCGCTCGGCCACCGGGGCGGGCGCCTTGTAGGCGAACTGGCGAGCCAGATTCATGGTCGCCGAGTCCGCCGCGGTCTCGCTGGTCAGTACGTCGCGGTAGTACGGGTAGTCCCACCCGTACGGCCCGACCAGCTCGAGGCCCCGCTCGACGTAGTAGTCCAGCAGCGAGTCGCAGGACTCACCGGCCATCAGCTCGCCGTGGAACGTCGCGGTGCCGGAGCCGTCCCCGGGGCCCGACGCGCTCGGGCCGGAGCCGTCGGGCGGGGGCGCGGCGACGTAGGTGCCGACCACGAACGCCGTGCCGAGGGCTGCCAGGGCGGCGACCGACGGGAGCGGACGCAGCATCCGCCGTCGCGAGCGTCGCTGACGAGCCTGCGCCTTCGCCTCGCGCAGGATCGCCCCGGTGGGGGCGGGACCGACCGGCAGGTCGTCCCAGAGGTCTTCGAGGTCAGTCATGAGGGGTTCCTTGGGAG
>CAWJRK010000018.1:0-18326 GCA_963845215.1 uncultured Actinomycetota bacterium | reverse complement strand
CTCAGGGGCGGGACCAGCTGCACGACAAGATGATCAGCGGCATCCAGGAGGTGCGGGCGCGCGGTGCGAGCACGATCTGTCTGGCCGAAACCGGCGACACCTCCATCGAGCCGTACGCCGACCACCTGATCCGGCTGCCGCGCGTGCCGGTGCTGCTCCAGCCGCTGGTGGCGATCGTGCCGCTGCAATTGTTCGCCTGCGAGCTGGCCACGGCTCTGGGCCACGACGTCGACCAGCCACGCAACCTGGCCAAGTCGGTCACGGTCGAATGAGCGTCCCTTGAGTGTCATCGGGGTCGGCATCGACGTGGTCGACATCGAGCGGTTCGCCGCCTCGATCGAGCGGACCCCGTCGATGGTGCAGCGTCTCTTCACGCCGGCCGAGGCCGTGCGCCCGGTGGCGTCCCTCGCTGCGCGTTTCGCCGCCAAGGAGGCGATCGCCAAGGCCCTCGGCGCGCCGTACGGCATGGACTGGCACGACGCCGAGGTGGTCTCCGAGGAGTCCGGTCGCCCGATTCTGACCATCCGCGGCACCGTCCGCGCGCGCGCCGACGAGCTCGGCGTCGCCCACGTGCACCTGTCGCTCTCCCACGACGCCGGCATCGCCTCCGCCGTCGTGGTGCTGGAGTCCTGACCGGGTCGTGCACTCCAGCCTGGCCTCCAGGCGTGCGTCCGCTCAGACGGGGTTGATCGGGCCCTCGACCAAGAAGACCGGAGACTGACCCTGGTCGTCCGCGGTGGGGAAGACCGGGCTCACCGGCGTACACGCGAGCGTCCGGAGCTCGCAGGTGACGACCTGGCGGGCACGTAGGACGTTGTCGGCGTGCCGGGGGTCGATGCTCTCCGCAACGCCGTGGAACGTGTCGTCGTCGCTCCACCCGACCAGCGTGAAATGCTCCCACGGGGCATCGATCGGGGCCTGCCTGCCCGTCCCCGCGTCGTAGACCACCGCCTGGGTGGGCCACTGGGACACGTCGAAGATCGTGCTCCGGTCCGGGGAGAGCCGCCCCACGGCGAACATCGAGGACTCGGCCAGCTGGCGACGCGCGCCCTCCCCGCGGATGCTCACGCGGTAGCCGTCCGGGAACAGCGTCTCGGCAAACCCCTCGTAGACATCGATGCCCTCGGAGTCCTCGCCCGCAGGCACGACGGAGGAGTCGTCGAGATGGATGGTGGTGCTGTCGTAGAAGATCCGCTCGTTGCTCACCCCGTGCAGGAGGGGCATGATCTCGCCGTACGAGGGCGGCCAGGTCATCACCAGCATCCGGCGGCTCGTCGGGAGTGCGGTAGAGCTGCTCGCCGGTGCGGGTGTCGAAGGCTGCCACCTGCAGGACGTGGGTGCCGTAGTCGTCTGTCGGGCCACGGGACTGGTCGACGGTCGCGAGCACCGACCGGTCCGCCGACACGGCAAGGTTGCCCCAGCCGACGTCCTCGACTTCCTGGGTGGTGCCCTCCTGGGCGCTGGTGAACATCAGCGTCTGGTCGTGCATCCAGTAGACGCCGGTGGCGCCGACCACGAACTGATCCACCTGGTCGCCGAGCTCGACGGTCCGCTTCCCGACGTGCAGCGTGCCGTCGTAGAACCACGCCGGCGCGCTGGCGTCCCACTCGGTCGGCCCCACGGGCAACGTGAAGGGATCGTCGCGTGGCGCGCCGCTGGTGGACTCCCCGCACCCGGCCAGCGCCAGGCAGGCGAGCACGCCGACAATCCCACGCACGATCATCGGGCCATGCTCGCATCCCGACTAGCGTGAGCCCCGTGAGGCAGGCACACACCGTGGAGCAGGTCCGGGCGGCCGAGGAGGCGCTGCTGGCCGAGCTGCCCGACGGCGCCCTGATGCAGCGCGCGGCACATGGTCTGGCGTACGCCGTCCTCGACCTGCTGGGTTCGGCGTACGGGCGACGGGTGTTGCTGCTCGTGGGCTCCGGCGACAACGGCGGCGATGCTCTGTACGCCGGCGCGGTGCTGGCGCGGCGCGGCGTGCAGGTCGACGCATTGCTGCTCTCCGAAAACCCGCATCGGCTGGGCTTGGCCGCCCTGCACCAGGCCGGCGGACGTGTCGTGGCCGAGCCGCGGAGTCCGGACGTCGTGATCGACGGGATCGTGGGGATCGGCGGTCGCCCGGGGCTGAAACCCGAGGCCGAGCAGGCCCTGGCAGCGGTCGCCGGAGTGCCGATCGTGGCCGTCGACACCCCGTCGGGCGTTGCCGTCGACACCGGCGAGCTCGACGGGCCGCACGTCACGGCGGACGTCACGGTCACCTTCGGCACCCACAAGGTCGCCCATCTGGTCGACCCCGCGGCGCGGGCGTGCGGCGCCGTGCACCTGGTCGACATCGGCCTCGAGCTGCCACCGGCGCCGGTCGAGGCGCTCCAGGCAGCCGACGTGGCAGCGCTGCTGCCCCGCCCCGAACCTGACGCCCAGAAGTACACGCCGCGGCGTGGTCGGCATCCGGGCCGGCTCGTCCGCCTACCCCGGTGCCGGCCTGCTCAGCGTCGCCGGCGCGGCCACCGGCCTGTGCGGCATGGTGCGCTACGTCGGCGACGAGGCCGTCGGCGATCGCGTGCGGCAGGCGCACCCCGAGGTCGTCGGCGCCGGTCGGGTGCAGGCCTGGGTGGTCGGCAGCGGCAGCGGCGACGGCGCGGCCGGCACGCTCCAGGAGGCGCTCGACGACGACGTGCCGCTGGTCGTCGACGCCGACGCCCTGATCCACCTCGCCCGCCCGCTCGGCCGCCCCGCGGTGCTGACCCCCCATGCCGGCGAGCTCGCCAGGATGCTCGGCGTCGACCGCGAGGAGGTCGAGGCCCGGCAGCTCCACCACGCCCGCTCCGCGGCCAAGGAGTACGCCGCCACCGTGCTGCTCAAGGGCCGGCACACGTTGATCGCCGAGCCCGACGGCCGGGTGCGGGTCACCACGACCGGCACGCCGTGGCTGGCGACGGCCGGTGCCGGCGACGTGCTCGGTGGCCTGATCGGCGCGTTGCTCGCCGCGGGGCTGGCGCCGTTCGATGCGGCCTCGGTCGGCTCGTGGCTGCACGGTGCCGCTGCAACGCTGGCCGGCCGGGACGGCCCGCTGGTCGCCGGTGACCTCGCCCACGCGATCGCCGACGTCGTGAGAGGGCTGCCGCGGCCCTGACTGGCGTGATGAAAGAATCGCTGTCCATGAGCCCGATCGCGCGCGCCGAGATCGTGGTCGACGTCGGCGCGATCCGGCGCAACGTCCGCGTGCTGCGCGCGCTCGTCTCCGCTGACCACGAGGTGCAGCTGATCGCGATCGTCAAGGCCGACGGCTACGGCCACGGCATGCTCGAGGCGGCTCGGGCTGCCCGCGAGGGCGGCGCCGAGTGGATCGGCGTCGCGACCCTCGACGAGGCGCTGGCGCTCCGTGCCGGCGGCGACGCCGGGCGCCTGCTGTGCTGGCTCAGCGTGCCCGGTGAGGACTACGCGGCCGGCATCGCCGCCGACATCGACCTCACGGCGTACTCCGTGGCCGAGCTCGACGAGATCGCCGCTGTGGGTCGTCCCGCCCGGGTCCAGCTCAAGCTCGACACCGGCCTCTCCCGGGGCGGCGCCCCGCACGAGCAGTGGGCCGACCTCTTCGCCCGGGCCAAGGACGGCGAGACCGACGGCAGCTGGCAGGTCACCGGCATCTGGTCGCACTTCGCCTGCAGCGACGAGCCGGCCAACCCGGCCAACGACGCGCAGGAGGCGGCCTTCACGGAAGCGCTGGCCATGGCCGAAGGGACCGGCCTCCGCCCAGAGCTCCGTCACCTCGCCAACTCCGCGGCCGCGATCCTGCGCCCGAGCTCCCGCTTCGACGCCGTGCGTTGCGGCATCGCGATCTACGGGCTCGACCCGGCCCCCGGCGTCACCGACGACATCGGGCTGGTGCCGGCGATGACCGCCCGCGCCCGCCTGGCCCTCGTGAAGCGGCTCGCGGCCGGTGACTCCGTCGGTTACGGCCACACCTGGACCGCCGACCACGCGACCACGGTCGGCCTGGTGCCCACGGGGTACGGAGACGGCGTGCCACGTCATGCGGGCAACACCGCCGAGGTGACGGTGGACGGCAAGCGCCGCCCCATCCGGGGCCGGGTGAGCATGGACCAGATCGTCGTGGAGCTCGGCGGCGACGACTGCTGTGCCCGGCGACGAGGTCGTGCTCTTCGGCACCGGCGCCGACGGCGGGACGACCGCCCAGGACTGGGCAGAGGCCTGCGGCACCATCAACTACGAGATCGTGACCCGGATCGGAGGACGGATGCGCCGCAGCTACGTCGACAGCGAGGCCGCCCAATGACCGCGCGCCGCCGGGTCGCCGGTGCCGTCGCCGGTGCCCTGGGTGTCGCGGCCGCGGGCACCGCGATCGGGATCGCGCGGCAGCAGCGCGCCATCGACCGCCGGGCCGGCGAGGAGATCGAGTTCGGCGCCCTGCGGTCGACCCCGGTGACGGTGGTCGCCGACGACGGCGTCGACCTCTACGTCGAGGTCGACGAGGTCGAGCCGGCCGACGGAGGCATCAAGCGGCGCCTGGCGAAGGTGCTCGACGAGCCCGAGGTCACGGTGGTCTTCGCCCACGGCTTCTGCCTCAACCTGGACTGCTGGCACTTCCAGCGGGCGGCGTACCGCGGCCTGGTGCGCACCGTCTACTACGACCAGCGTTCGCACGGCCGCTCCGGCCACTCCAGCCGCGAGCACTCCAACATCGACCAGCTGGGGCGCGACCTCAAGCAGCGTGATCGACGCCGTGGTCCCCGACGGCCACGTCGTGCTGGTCGGGCACTCGATGGGCGGCATGACCATCGTCGCGCTGGCCGAGCAGTACCCCGAGCTGTTCGGTGACCGGGTGATCGGCGCCAGCCTGATCTCCACCACCGCCGGCGGCCTCGACCCGAGCCGGATCCTGCTGCCGATGCTGCCCACCCGGCTCACCGGGCGGTTCACGCACCGCGCGGTCTCGACCCTGCGCCGCGGGCACCGTCCGGTCGACTTCGCCCGCCGCGCCGGCCGGGCGATCGCGGCGGTCGCCACCGACCGGTTGGCGTTCGGCGACAAGGTGCCGGCGTCGTACGTCGCCTTCGTCGACGACATGCTGTCGGCCACCCCGTTCGAGGTGGTCGCCGACTTCTTCCCGAGCTTCAGCAGCCTCGACAAGTTCGACCACGTCGAGGTGCTGGGCCGGGTGCCGACCTCCATCATCTGCGGCACCGCCGACAAGCTCACCTCCATCGGCCACTCGCGCAAGCTCCACGAACGGATCCAGGGATCGCGGCTGCTGGAGTGCGACGACGCCGGCCACATGGTGATCCTGGAGCGGCACGACCGGGTCAACGCCGAGCTCGACCAGCTGATCACCGCCGCCGTCGATCGGCTGCGCACCGGGTGACGCTCCCTGCCAGAGTCGAGGTGCGCACGGTCGGTCCGGAGGCGGCCGCGCAGGTGCGCGCCGTCGTGCTGCCGGCGTTCCACGGTCGGCCGCCGCTCGACCCACCCGCCGCCGCCTTGGATGAGACCGAGGAGATGCTGGCCGCGCTGCTCGCACACCACGGCGGGCTGATCGCGAGCTTCGAGGGCGAGGATGTCGGTGCGCTGGTGCTCGACCCGGTGGGATCGACCATGTACCTGCGCCGCTTCGGCGTCGATCCCGGCCACCAGGGTCACGGCGTCGCCCGGGCGCTGATCGACGCCGCGGTCGAGGCCGCCAAGGGCTACGAGGACCTGACCGTGGTCGCGCGCGAGGAGCTGCCGAACACCATCCAGTTCTGGGAGCGCCAGGGGTTCCGGGAGATCCTGAGGAAGACGCCGAACGTCGAGCTGCGACGGCCGCTGCGCACCTTCCTCTTCGACGTGCCGGACGCCGAGGCGATGCGCGAGCTCGGCGACGGCCTCGCCGGTCAGCTCGCCGCCGGCGACCTGATCGTCCTGAGCGGCGAGCTCGGAGCCGGCAAGACCACGTTCACGCAGGGACTCGGGAAGGGACTCGGGGTCCGCGGCGACGTGACCTCGCCGACGTTCGTGATCGCGCGGGTCCACCCCTCACTGGTCGACGGCCCCGACCTGGTGCACGCCGACGCCTATCGCCTGGGTGGCATCCACGAGCTCGACGACCTCGATCTCGACACCTCGCTCGACGACGCGGTGACGGTCGTCGAGTGGGGCGAAGGCGTGGCCGAGGGACTCGCGGAGTCCCGGCTCGAGGTCCGCATCATCCGCGCCCTGGCCCACGTCGACGAGCACGACGAGCTGGACCCGAGGCGGGTGCTGATGACGCCCATCGGTCCGCGCTGGCACGACCTCCAGCTGCCGTCGAGCCAGCGCCCGCCGTTGGCCGAGAAGGTCGACGAGACCCTGCTGCTGGACTTCCGGGCCTGCGCGGAGGACGAGCTCGACGGCCTCGACGCGGCCATCCCGTCTGCGGCTGTCGCTGATGACCGCCCGGCACGGCGACCGGGTGCTCGTGGTGCGCAACGTGCGCTCCGGCGAGTGGGAGCTGCCGGGGGGCCCGATCGCGGACGGCGAGACACCCCGGCAGACCGCCGAGCGACGGCTGGTCGAGGAGACCGCGCGTCCCACCCGGACCCGTGGCGTTCGTGGGGATCGCGACCGTGCAGCTCGGCCACGCGCGGGACATCGAGTTCATCGCCCTCTTCCGCAGCAGCCTCGACGACGCCGCCATCGGCGACGCCGGCGCAGCCGGCCGCGAGGTGACCTGGTGGGACCCGGCCGACGGCCTCGCCGGCCTGTCGCCGATCGACGCCCACCTGGCCGAGCTCTCGGTTGAGGCCGGCCACTAGCCTCGACCGCGTGCTGCTCTGCTTCGACACCTCCTCGCCCACGGTCGCCGTGGCGCTGCACGACGGCACCGACGTCGTGGCCGAGCAGGTCTCCGAGCGGCCGATGAAGCACGGTGAGCAGCTCGCGCCGATGATCGACGCCGTGATGCGTCGAGGCCGGTGTCGCCAGGCAGGACCTCACCGCCCTGGGCGTCGGCACCGGTCCCGGACCGTTCACCGGGCTCCGGGTGGGGCTGGTCACCGCGCGGACCCTGGCGTTCGTGCTCGAAATCCCCGTCCACGGCGTCTGCTCGCTGGACGTGCTCGCTGTCGAGGCAGCGGCAGCGACGTCGACGGTGACTTCGTGGTGGCGACCGACGCGCGGCGCAAGGAGGTCTACCTCGCGGCGTACGACGTGTCGGGGGCCCGCACGTCCGGACCGGTCGTCGACAAGCCCGCCGAGCTCGCCACCTCCCTGCCGACGGTGGGGGAGGGCGCCGTGCTCTACCCCGACCACTTCCCGACCCGACTGGGGCCCACCCGCCCCTCGGCCGGCTGGCTGGCCCGCTGCATCGCCGAGCAGCGGGCCGAGCTCACCGCACCCGAGCCCCTCTACCTCCGCCGGCCCGACGCCCAGCTGCCGAACGCTCCGAAGCGGGTCTCGTGATCCGGGCGGCCGACCACCTCGACATCGCCGCGGTCGCCCGGCTGGAGGCCGAGTGCCTCGGCGCCGACGCCTGGTCACCCTGGCTGGTCGAGCAGGGCATCCGGGGCGAGCTGCCGACGGTGCAGTACGTCGTCGCGGAGGTCGAGCGCCAGGTCGTCGGCTACGCCGTGGCCAGCATCGTGGCCGAGATCGCCGAGCTCCAGCGGATCGCGGTCACCGAGAGCCACCGCCGCAGCGGCCTCGCCGGGCAGATGCTCGAGGCCATCATGACGCGGGCCCGCGCGGGCCTGGCGGACCGGCTGCTGCTCGAGGTCCGCGAGAACAACGAGGCAGCGCTCGCGTTCTACGCCGGGCAGGGCTTCGTCGAGATCGACCGGCGGGCCCGCTACTACCGCGACGGCACCACCGCGGTCGTGATGCGTCGCGACCTGCAGGCCGCCGACTCGGCACAATGGTCCGGCAATGAGTAGCGAGCCCCTGATCCTCGGCATCGAGACCTCGTGCGACGAGACCGGTGTCGGCATCGTGCGGGGTCACGAGCTGCTGGCCGACGCGGTGGCCAGCAGCGTCGAGGAGCACGCCCGCTTCGGCGGGGTCGTGCCCGAGGTGGCCAGCCGCGCGCACCTCGAGGCGATGGTGCCGACGATCGAGCGGGCCTGCGACACCGCCGGCATCGCGATCACGGACGTCGACGCCATCGCGGTGACGAGCGGGCCGGGACTCGCCGGTGCCCTGCTCGTCGGCGTAGCCGCCGCCAAGGCGCTCGCCATCGGCCTGGGCAAGCCGATCTACGGCGTCAACCACCTGGCCGCGCACGTGGCGGTCGACCAGCTCGAGCACGGTCCGTTGCCCGAACCCTGCCTCGCCCTCCTGGTCAGCGGCGGCCACTCCAGCCTGCTCAGGGTCGAGGACGTGACCGGTGACATCGACCCGATGGGTGCCACGATCGACGACGCCGCGGGTGAGGCGTTCGACAAGGTGGCCCGGCTGCTGGGCCTGCCGTTCCCCGGTGGCCCGCACATCGACCGGGTGGCCCGCGAGGGCAACAGCGTCGCGATCGACTTCCCGCGCGGGCTGACCGCTCGCCGCGACCTCGAGCGGCACCGCTTCGACTTCTCCTTCTCCGGTCTCAAGACCGCCGTCGCCCGCTGGGTGGAGGCGCGCGAACGCACGGGCGAGCCGGTGCCCGTCAACGACGTCGCCGCGTCCTTCCAGGAGGCCGTGTGCGACGTGCTGGTGCGCAAGGCGCTCGACGCCGCGGCCGCCGACGGCATCGACCACCTGCTCATCGGCGGCGGAGTCGCGGCCAACTCACGGCTGCGCCAGATGGCGGAGGAACGAGCGGCCAAGGTCGGCGTCCGGGTGCGGGTGCCGCGCCCCGGGCTGTGCACCGACAACGGCGCCATGGTCGCCGCCCTGGGTGCCGAGATGGTCGCCCGAGGGCGTACGCCGTCGCAGCTCGGGCTCCCGGCAGACAGCAGCCTGCCGGTCACCACCGTCTTGACCTAGTCGTGATGTCCAGCGCTCAGTCGAGTACGGGCGAGGCGCCCTCGTCGTCGGAGATCCAGTCCTGTCCGTCGTCGAACAGGTCGCGGTCCGCCGTCTTCTCGTCCTCGTCCTTGGCGCCACCCCGGCGACCGCCGGCGACTCCGCTCCCGGCGGCGCCGCGCCCGGCCGGCGCCACGACCTCCGGCGCCACGGCCGCCCTGGTTGCGGCCGGCCTGTCCGGAGCCCGCGGCGCCCCCGACGCCTCGACCGGCCGCGCCGCGCGTGCCTCCGACTCCGCCGACCCCGCCTGCCCGCGCGCCCGCGCCCGCGCCGCGGCTCGTGGTGGGTGAGCCGGTGCCCATCGCTCCGCTCCGCCCGAGCGCACCCGAGACGGCCGCTCGCGACGTGCTGCCGATCGGTCGCACCGGTCCGCTTGCGCGGACGGCCTGACCGGGCACGGCGAGGCCACCGCGGATCGCATTGGTCAGTCCGGCCAGCCCCAGGCCGCCACCGAGGGCGGCGCCGCCGGTCGTGATCGGGTCGAAACCGCCGGGGTGGGACGGGACATGGGGATCGAACGGCTCGTGGGGATCCGTCGGGCCCGGCGGGTGGGTCGGGTCGGTGGGGTCGTGGGGATCCAATGGGTCGTGGTGCCGCGGCTCGGTCGGCTCCCACTCACGTGAGGGATCCCAGTGCGCCGGCGGGTCCACCGAGCCCGGCGGGGTGAGCGGGCTGCCCGGCTTGACGGGCTTCGTGAGGTGGCCCTTTCCCTTCTTGGGCGGATACCCGGTGGGCTCGGCCTCGCCGTGGATGTTCTTCATCACCTCGACGGAGTCGGCGTACTTGGTGTCGAGGGAGTCCGCGATCCGCCGAGCCTCGGCCTCGCGCCTGGCGTAGCGGTCCCAGTAGTCGTTGACCGCGCCCTGGTGCAGACCCCTGGCGGTCTGGTTCTCCTCGGGGCTCTTCTCCGGGTCGGGCCGGAAGTCTGCCGGCGCGGACATGCCGGGGTTGTCGGCGTCGAGCGCCACCCGGTCCTGGCGGGCGGTGACGATCGCGGTGTGCGCGTCGAGGAGCGCCTGGCGGCCCTGCTCCAGGCGCTCGATCTTCTCCCGCACCGACGTCGCCGACCGGGTGAAGGCGCCCTTCATCGACGTGCCGGTGCTGCCCCGCACGTCCATGTCCGACGCGTTGTCCAGGGCCTTGGCGACCTCGCCGAGGAGAGTGGCGCAGCGGAGCCACTCGGTGCTCGCGCCGGTGACACCACCCACGTCGGCGGTGTCGAGAGCCGTGTCGAGTCGGCTGCGCTGGGGACCGTCGGCCATCAGTTGTCTCCCGTCGGCACTTCGCAGGACGGATTGGTCTGGAGGTTCGGCTGGTCGACGCACGGCGCCGCCTCGTTGAACCGGTTCTCGTCGATCTGGACGGTGATGGTGGACAGCGATCCGCCCACACCGCCGTCGGTCTCGTCGAGGTGCTGGTAGGCCCACTCGACGCTCTCGCGGTAGCCCTCCAGGCCGATCACCAGGTCGCTGATCGCCTCCACGACGTGGCGTTCGGCGATGCTGGTGTGGTGGCCGAGCTGGCCGCCCCAGTACGACTGCCCGAAGGCGCTCTGGGAGGTGCGGTCCAGCGGCTTCGCCTCGAGGTCCTGGATGTTGCGGGCGAGGATCTCCTTGATGTCCGCGATGGTCTGCGCGGAGACGGACAGCTCGGCCAGCAGGCCTGCCGCGGCTGCGATGGGCATCATGGCAGGGCGTCTTCCCGGGATTCCCCGCGGCCAAACCCCGGATTTTTCCCAGTTAGGGTGGCGGGCGTGTCCATCCGTCTCGGGATCGTCCTGCCGTCCGTGCTCGCCGCCGTCCTCGCTCTCGCAGGATGCGGCGACGACCCGTCGGAGGGCCCGGACGCCGAGCCCACCGGCCAGTCGTCGTCCTCGGCTCCCAGCGAGTCGCCGCCGGAGTCGACCCCGGCCGCGGAGCCCACGCCGACGGTCGCGCCGGCTGCCGGTGATCCGATGGAGCTCAGCAACGTCGCCGTGCGGGCGCCGAAGGGTTTCGTGGTCGACCCGCCGAACATGAGCTACCTGCGCTTCGCGTTCGAGCGCGGCGGCGTACAGTCCATCGCCCTCGCGAACACCCCCGCCATCAACGTGCTGCCCTTGCGCAAGCAGGCGGTGATCAGCATCCGCAGCCACGTCTACTCGACGCTGCCGACGATCGTGGAGCCGGTCGAGATCGGCGGCGTCGAGATGTACCACTACGCCGGTCAGGTCAACGACAACGAGTACGTCGAGGAGTACGGCGCCATCTACGACGGCAGCCAGATCTCGCTCAACTTCCTGCTCTCCCCGACCATGCCCGAGGCGGAGCGCCAGGAGCTGGTGGACTCGGTGCTGGCCACCCTCACGTTCTCGTGAGGGTGGTCAGCACCTGCCTCAGGAGCCGCCGAGGAGCGTGAACACCGGCGTCGCTTCGTCGCCCTCGGTGCTCGAGAGCACCTGCTCGGACGAGCCGTCGACGCCGAGACGATGGATCTGCCATTCGCCCCGCTCGAAGTTGAAGGTGTTCACCAGCACGTGCTCCGGGTCCTCCCACACGGCTTCGCGCACGAAGCCCTGGTCCGGGGCGAATCGAGCGACCTCGGTGCCGTCCGTCGCGTCGAGGATGGTCATGTAGGCCATCCCGATGCCGTCCAGGTAGGAGGAGCTGCCGGTGATGTGGCTTGCGTCGGGTGAGAACGTGAACAGGGTGGCGTCACAGGTCCTGAACACCTCAGCTGCCTCCGACGGGTTGAAGACCTGGCTGCACGAGCCGGTGTCCGAGTAGCTGACCTGCGCGGCGACCAGCCCCGACGGGGAGAGATCGTTGAAGCTGATCGCGTCCGGGGTCACCACGTCGCGGATGCCGTGGGAGTCGAGTAGCTCCGGAGCGGAGCCGTCACCGTGCTCGACGTACACGATGCAGCCGTCGGCCACCTCGTAGCAGTCGGGGCCGCCGGTGATGGCCGCAGCCCTGTCGCCGTCGACGAAGCCCTCGCCCATGGCGACCTCGCCGTCGGCCCAACGGGTCATCAGCCTGCCCTCGCGGTCGACGTACGCGACCGTGGTGTTGTCCGCGTTGGCCACCGGCGCCGACCACGTCGGGAAGGACTCCACGACGCTGCCATCGGCGTCGATCACGTCGACGGTCAGCCTGCTTGTTGTTGCCGGTGGCGAGCAGCTGGTCGTCCAGCTCCACCGCGGAGAAGTAGGCCTCGTCCAGCTCGACGACCGAGCCGTCGACGCGGTGCCAGGTCGAGCCCTCGAGGTAGGGGACACCGAGCGCGGACGCGGGGGCCTCGGTCGACGGCGTCGGGTCGTTGGGGTCCGTTGCCTGGGTGACGCTCGGCGTCGCCGCCGGGTCGACGGTGTCAGTGGTGTCGCCGAGACTGTTTCCGGCCAGCACGGCGATCGGGACGACGACCGCGGCGGCGGCGAGGATGCCGCCGGCGACGGCGATGCGTCGGTTGCGTCGGATGGTCATGGCCTTGCCCTTTACGTTGTCGAATGTCAGTGGTGCCTCGTGGAGGTCGCGGACGCGCTGGTCGAACTCGCGGCTCATCTCGGACTCCCAGGGATCGGTGTGCTCGTTGGGGGGCTGCTCGTTGGTCATCGGTCCTCCTCCCGGTGGCGGGGGTTCAGGTCTGCAGGGACGCGGTCGCGCAGGGCGGCCAGGGCGCGGCTGCACTGGCTCTTCACCGTGCCGACCGAGATGCCGAGCACGTCGGCCGTCTCGGCCTCGCTCAGCTGTTCGTAGTAGCGGAGGACGACGACCGCACGCGCCTTCGGCGGCAGGCTCTGCACGACCTGCCAGAGGGCGTCGTTGGTGCCCTCGTCGTAGTCGTCGCGGACCTCGCGGTCTACCCCGGAATTCAGAACCTCGACTTCCGTGGCGAACTCGCGCTTCTTCCAGCCGCGGCGCCACATCGAGTTGTTCTCGTTGACCATGATCCGGCGTACGTAGGCATCGACGGAGTCGCGGTCGCGCACCTTGTCCCAGGCCAGGTAGAGCTTGGCCAGCGACGTCTGGAGGATGTCCTCGGCGTGGTTGCGGTCCCCGGTCAACAGGTACGCCGTACGCAGCAGGCTCGGCTGCCGCGCATGGAGGTACGCCGTGAACTCATCGTCCTTCGCACGTGTCTTCGCGCCCATGCGCCCAGTCTCGGGCCTGGGTCGTGCGGCGAGCTGCATCGCCATACCTCCTTCGTTCACGAGTCCAAGACGCGAACTCCCGGAAGAAGGTTGCAATCGGGGTGGTTGGGGCCGCTGACGCTTCATCACGGTATGCAGCCGGGCCTCCACTTCCCATGGTGAGCACCCGTGGGAAGCGGCGGTTTGCCTACACACCTTGCCGAAGCAGCGACGCGACGCCCCGGCCTACCGCCGCCAACCTCCATGCGGTTGCATGGCGCCATGCAACAGGTGAAAGCAGTCGTGGCGAGGGCCAAGGGCGAGCCGGTCGAGCTGGTGACCATCAACGTGCCGGACCCCGGGCCGGGCGAGGCGGTGGTGAAGGTGCAGGCGTGCGGGGTGTGCCACACCGACCTGCACTACCGCGAGGGTGGGATCAACGACGAGTTCCCGTTCCTGCTGGGGCACGAGGCCTCGGGCATCGTCGAGGCGGTGGGTCCGGACGTCACGACGGTGGCGCCGGGGGACTTCGTGATCCTCAACTGGCGCGCGGTGTGCGGCGACTGCCGGGCGTGCGACCGCGGCGAGCCGCAGTACTGCTTCGCCACCCACAACGCGACCCAGAAGATGACGTTGGAGGACGGCACCGAGCTGTCGCCGGCGCTGGGGATCGGGGCTTTCGCCGAGAAGACGCTGGTGGCGGCCGGCCAGTGCACGAAGGTCGACCCGACGGCCCGCCCGGCCGCGGTGGGGCTGCTCGGTTGTGGCGTGATGGCCGGCATCGGCGCCGCCATCAACACCGGCGGCGTCACCCGCGGCTCGACCGTCGCGGTGATCGGGTGCGGCGGGGTCGGGGTGGCCGCGATCGCCGGCTCGGCGCTGGCCGGCGCGCGCACGATCATCGCGGTCGACATCGACGCGAAGAAGCTCGAGAAGGCCAAGGCCATGGGCGCGACCCACACGGTCGACTCGAGCCTGGGTGACCCGGTGGCCGCGATCAAGGAGATCTGCGGCGGCAATCTGGAGGGGGGCGCCGACGGAGCAGATGTGGTGATCGAGGCCGTCGGCCGGCCCGAGACCTGGAAGCAGGCGTTCTACGCCCGCGACCTGGCGGGCACGGTCGTGCTGGTCGGCGTACCGACCCCGGACATGAAGATCCCCGACCTCCCGCTGATCGACGTCTTCGGTCGCGGTGGCGCGCTGAAGTCCAGCTGGTACGGCGACTGCCTGCCCTCGCGTGACTTCCCGATGCTGGTCGACCTGTACCTGCAGGGCCGGCTCGACCTCGATGCGTTCGTGTCCGAGGAGATCGGCATCGGCGACATCGAGGCCGCCTTCGAGAAGATGCACCACGGCGATGTCCTCCGCAGCGTCGTGATCCTGTGAGGGTCGACCACGCCGTCTCGAGCGGCACCTTCAGCCTCGACGGGGAGACGTTCGAGGTCGACAACAACATCTGGGTGGTAGGGGACGACACCGAGTGCGTGGTGATCGACGCGCCGCACGACGTCGACGACATCATGGCCGTGGTCGGGGACCGCAAGGTCAAGGCGATCATCTGCACCCACGCCCACGACGACCACGTGCGGGTCGCGCCGGCCCTGCGGGAGCGCACCGTCGCGCCGATCCTGCTGCACCCCGACGACAAGCCGCTGTGGGAGCTGACCCACACCGACGAGCTGTGGGACGTCGACCTCTCCGACGGACAGTCCATCCCGGTCGGCGGCACCACGCTGACCGTGCTGCACACCCCGGGCCACGCCCCCGGCGCCGTCTGTCTGTACGCCGCCGACCTCGGCTGCGTCTTCACCGGCGACACGCTCTTCCAGGGCGGACCCGGCGCGACCGGGCGCTCCTACAGCGACTCCGACCTGATCGTCGAGTCGATCCGGGCCCGGCTGTTCGCGCTGCCCGACGACACCGTCGTCCACACCGGCCACGGCGACGACACCACCATCGGCGCCGAGAAGGCGAGCCTCGGTCAGGGTTGAGCCGGCTCCGCCTTCTCGGGCGCGTCGGCATCCTCGCGCTTCTCGTCGCCATGACCCGGCCACCAGGCCGCATGCCCGATCAGTGCCGTGAGGGCCGGTGTGAAGAACATCGACATCACGAAGGCCGCGATCAGGATGCCGACCGAGAGTGCGAAGCCCATCGACACGATCAGCGTGTTGCCGCCCAGCATCAGCGAGCCGAACGTGCCGGCCAGGATGACCCCGGCCGCGGCGATCGTCGGGCCCGCGTGCTTGACGGCTTCAGCGGCCGCGTCGTGCGGGTTGCGACCCTCGCGGGCCTCCTCGCGTAGTCGCGCGATCATCAGGATGTTGTAGTCGGTGCCGAGAGCCGTCACGAACAGATAGATGTAGATCGGCAGCATGAAGATCAGGCCGGCCTCGCCCTGGATGTGCTGGAAGACGATGACCGTGGCGCCGAGCGTGGCCGCGAACCCGAGGCCGACCGCCGCCATCAGGTACAGCGGCGCGACCAGGCTGCGCAGCAGCAACGCCAGGATGAGCAGAATGACGGCGGCCGCCACCGGGAACACCACCGAGTAGTCGCGGGCCATCGCCTCCTGGAGGTCGGCGAAGACCGACGGCGTGCCGCCGACGTACGCCTCGGTGCCATCGGGTGCTGCCTGCGTGGGCCGCGTCGCGGATCGGCCCCTTCACGTCCTGGAGCGCCGCGTCGGAGACGGGGTCCTCGTCGAGCGTCAGCATCAGCTGAGCGGTCGTGCCGTCCTCCGACAGCTGTGCGGCGCCGACCTGCGCGACCCCCTCCGCGCCCTCGAGCGCGCTCTGGAAGGCGGTGAGGTCCTCGGTGGCCAGCGGGGTGTCGCCGTCGGAGTCGACGAGCACGGGGATCAGCTCGCTGGCGCCCGCGCCGAACTGCTCGTTGAAGGTCTGGATCGCCTCGGTGGACTCGACGTCGTCGGGCAGGCTGGAGTTGAAGTCGAAGCTGGCGTTGAACCCGAGGGCGAAGACGCCCAAGGCCGCCAGGAGCACGCCCGACGCCGCGACGAACACGCCCGGCCGACGCCCGAGCGAGTCGCCGACCCGCGCGAACCGCGCGCCTTCGGGCTCCCGCATCCACTTCTTGGAGGGCCAGAACAGCGCCTTGCCGAGCAGGGTCACGATGGCCGGCACGAGCGTGAGGGCGGCGAGCAGGGTGACCGCGACCGCGATCGCCAGCGACGGGCCGATCGCCCGGAAGATGCTCAGCGAGCTGAGCACCAGTGCCAGGAACGCGACGATCACCGCGCCGCCGGCGGAGGCGATCGCCTCGCCCGCGCGCTCGAGCGCGTGCACGACCGACGCCCGCTTCTCCTCGCCCTGCCGCATCCGCTCGCGGTAGCGGAACAGGAAGAACAGGATGTAGTCGGTGCCGACGCCGTAGAGCACCACGACCAGGATCTGCTCGATCGAGGCGTCCGCCTGGAGGTCGAAGGCCTCGTTGGCCCATCCGATCAGGCCCGTGGCGATCATGGACACGATCGCGACCACCACGACCGGCATCAGGCAGATGATGACGCTGCGGAAGATCAGCGCGAGCAGCACGATGATCAGCAGGATCGTGGCCGCGGCAACGATCTGCAGCGTCTCCTCGCTGGACTCCTGCGAGTCCAACGCCTGGGGGACCGGCCCGGTGGTCTGCACCGACAACCCGCTGCCCTCGACGAGCGGCTCCAGTTCCTCGCGAAGGTCGCGACCGTCGTCGATCGCCTGGGTGTCGAAGCCGGTGGACCCCTCGGCCAGCCCGATGAACCCGGCCAGGACGGTGCCGTCCTCGGAGACGTTCGGCCGGTCGCCGAAGCTGAGCACCACCTGCTGCACGAACGTCTTCTGGTTCAGCTCCGGACCGAGCGTGTCGGCGATCTCCTGCGCCTTCGCGGTGTCCTCGGAGGTCAGCTGCTCGCCGTCCTCGCGCTCGATCACCAGGATCGCGGCTGGAGTGCTGGCGTCGGGGAACGCGTCCGCCTGGACCTTCGCGGCCTTGATCGACTCGTACTTGTCGGGCAGGAACTCCGACTCGTCGGTCGTCGTCGACAGTGCTGGCGCGAGCGAGACCACGGCCACGGCGAGCACCACCCAGGCGGCGATCACGAACCACGGACGACGGGTGACCAGGCGACCGAGAGCAGAGAACATGGGCAGCACGTTACCCAGGGATTCCGACGGGCTCCTAGAAGGGGTTCACCAGGAGTGCCGTGCCCTTGCCCTCGACGCGGGTCAGGATGATCGTGGCTTCTTCGTCGCCGTTCAGCCCGAGCCGGCGACGGAGCTCCTCGGGCACGATGTCGACGCCCCGCTTCTTGATCGTCAGCCGGCCGATGTTGCGTTCGCGCAGGGCGGCGCGGAGTGCCTTCTCGCGGTAGGGGAGGCGGGTGAGCACCTCGTAGCCGCGGGCGAACGGCGTACGGAAGGAGCCGTCGGAGGTCACGTAGGCGATGTGCTCGTCGACCAGCCCGCCGGCGACGCCCGCAGCCACCGCGGTGACCAGTCCCGCTCGGATCACGGCACCGTCGGGCTCGTAGATGAACGCGCCAACCGGCCGTACGCCGGCTCCCGGGTCGTCGTCCTCGGTCAGCGTTGCCAGTCCGCCCTCGCCGATCACCGTCGCCCGCCGCTGCGCGGAAGCCAGCCGACCCGACCACAGCGCCGCTTCCTTGACCTCACCGTGGTCGCTCACCCACTCCGCCTCGACACCGTCGGGCACGAGTGAGTGGGGGATCCCGGGCGCGACCTTCACGACGGCGTCTCCGGCGAAGAGGGTCTCCACGAAGGTCCACGGCGGCGTCCAGTCGTCGACCCGGAACGTGCGACCGCGGTCGGAGCGCCGAGCCGGGTCGGCGAATGCCACGTCAAAAGGTGAGATGTCCACCCGTGTGGCGTCGGCGACGCCCACCGCGCCCGGCAGGTTGAGCGCGGCCAGGTTGGCCTCGGCGACCGCGACGCGCAGCGGGTCGAGGTCGACCCCGGCACAGGTGAGGCCGGCGCGACTGGCAGCGATGAGGTCGCCGCCGATCCCGCAGCCGAGGTCGATCAGGGTCTTGGTGTCGAAGGCCGTGAGACGAGCGGCCCGATGGGCGGCGACCCGCGTCCTGGTGGCCTGCTCGAGCCCGTCCGGCGTGAAGTACATGACCTGCGCGTCGGTCCCGAACTTGGCCGCGGCGCGCTCCCGCAGCCGCACCTGGGTGAGCGCCGCCGCGGTCTGCTCCGGGGTCACGGTGCGGCGC
>CAWJRK010000017.1:0-23070 GCA_963845215.1 uncultured Actinomycetota bacterium | reverse complement strand
AACGAACCTTCGATGCGAGTTTGCTCTTGCCACAAGCAATGAATTGGGATTCACTACTTGAGTGGAAGCTCCCTGGCGCCCCGACCCAGCCCGCGACGAGACCGACGACGTCGTCGACTACGCGACGCTGACCTACCAGGTGACCGGTCGCGTCGCCCGGATCACGTTCAACCGGCCCGAGCAGGGCAACGCGATCACGCGCGACACCCCGGCCGACCTCGCCCACGCCGTCGAGCGGGCCGACCTCGACCCGCGGGTCCACGTGATCCTGCTGTCGGGGCGCGGCAAGGGGTTCTGCGGTGGCTACGACCTGGCAGCGTTCGCCGAGGACCTGTCCAGCGCCGAGTCCGACTCGAGCGGCAGCGTGCTGGACCCCGCCGTGCAGATGGCCAACCACGACCCGGCCGCGACCTGGGACCCGATGCTCGACTACGCGATGATGAGCCGCTTCAACCGAGGGTTCGCGAGCCTGCTGCACGCCAACAAGCCGACGGTCGCCAAGATCCACGGGTTCTGCGTGGCCGGCGGCACCGACATCGCGTTGTACGCCGACCAGATCGTGATCGCCGCCGACGCCAAGATCGGCTATCCCCCGACCCGGGTGTGGGGCGTGCCCGCCGCCGGCATGTGGGCGCACCGGCTGGGTGACCAGAGGGCGAAGCGGCTGCTGCTGACCGGCGACTGCCTCTCCGGCACCGAGGCGGCCGAGTGGGGCCTGGCCATCGAGGCGCCGGCTCCCGAGCTGCTCGACGAGCGCACCGAGATCCTGGTGCAGCGGATCGCGGCCATGCCGCTCAACCAGCTGATGATGGTCAAGCTCGCGCTCAACTCCACGCTGATCAACCAGGGCGTCGCGACGAGCACGATGGTCTCGACCGTCTTCGACGGCGTCTCCCGCCACACCACCGAGGGCTACGCGTTCCAACAGCGCGCTGCCGAGGTCGGCTTCCGGCAGGCCGTCCGGGAGCGCGACTCCGAGCCGTTCGGCGACGCCGGGCCGTCAACGCACAAGGGGTAGGCGATGGCGTACCGACGGACCCAGGCAGTGCAGGAGCGGCTCGACGCCACCCGCGCGCGGATCGTCGCGGCCGCGCACGCGCTGATCGCCGAGAAGGGCTACGCCGGCTGCTCGGTCGCGCTGGTCGCCGACGGGGCCGGGGTGGCCACCGGCAGCGTCTACCGTCATTTCCCCGACAAGGGCGCGCTCTTCGCCGAGGTCTTCCGCACCGCCACCCAGCGCGAGGTCGACGCGGTCGCGGAGGCCGGCTCGAAGCCCGGGCCGATCGACGAGCGGGTCGCGCGCGCCGTCGAGACCTTCGCGCGCCGGGCCCTCAAGTCGCCCCGGATGGCCTACGCGCTGATCGCCGAGCCGGTCGACCCCCAGGTGGAGGCGGAGCGCCTCGTCTTCCGCCGCGCCTACCGCGACATCTTCGCCCAGGTGATCGCCGACGCGGTCGACGCCGGCGAGCTGCCGGCCCAGGACCCCGAGGTCTCGGCGGCCGCCGTGGTCGGCGCCATGGCCGAGGCCCTGGTCGTTCCCCTCCACGCCGGGGTGGCCTCGCGCCGCACCGTCCCCGAGCTCTCCGCCTTCGTCGTCCGATCCCTAGGAGCAACCCATGCCCACTCATGACGTCACCAACCAGGTCCCGCTGCTCGTCGGTCACGACACCGCCCAGGACGCCGCGCTGCTCGCCGCCGTCGAGCGTGAGGGCGCCTCGTGGGCACTCGACGAGATCCACGAGCTCGGGCGGCTGGCCGGCTCGCAAGAGGCCCAGGACTGGGGCCGGATCGCCGAGAAGCACCCGCCCGTGCTGACCACCCATGACCGCTACGGCAACCGGATCGACGAGGTGGAGTACATCCCGGCGTACCACTCGCTGATGGACGCCGCCGTCTCCCACGGGCTGCACGCGGCGCCCTGGGCCGACCACCGACCCGGCGCGCACGTGGCCCGCGCGGCGAAGTTCATGGTCTGGAACGTCGACGCCGGCCACGGCTGCCCGATCTCGATGACCTACGCCGTGGTGCCGGCGTTGCGCGCCGACCCCGAGCTGGCCGCAGCCTACGAGCCGCTGCTCACCTCCACGTCGTACGACCCCGGCCTGCGGGTGCCGACCACCAAGTCGGGGCTGATCGCCGGCATGTCGATGACCGAGAAGCAGGGCGGCTCCGACGTCCGCACCAACACCACCCAGGCGGTGCCGCAGTCCGACGGCAGCTACCGGCTGACCGGTCACAAGTGGTTCACGTCGGCGCCGATGAGCGACCTGTTCCTGGCGCTGGCGCAGGCGCCCGGCGGCCTGTCGTGCTTCCTGGTGCCGCGGGTGCTGCCCGACGGCTCGCGCAACGCGATGCACCTGATGCGGCTCAAGGACAAGCTCGGCAACAAGTCCAACGCCTCCTCGGAGATCGAGTACGACGGCGCCGCGGCGTGGCTGGTCGGCGAGGAGGGCCGCGGGGTGCGCACCATCGTGGAGATGGTCAACATGACCCGCCTCGACTGCACGCTCGGCACCGCGGTGGGGATGCGCACCGCGACGGTGCTGGCCGTCCACCACGCCCGCCACCGCAGCGCCTTCGGCCGGCACCTGGTCGACCAGCCGCTCATGCGCAACGTGCTCGCCGACCTCGTGGTCGAGTCGGAGGCGGCGACGACCGTGGCGATGCGGCTCGCCGGGGCCACCGACCGCGCGACCGCGGGCGACCTCGAGGAGGCGAGCTTCCGCCGGATGGGGCTGGCCGTCAGCAAGTACTGGGTCTGCAAGCGCGGCCCCGCCCTCGCCGGTGAGGCGATGGAGTGCCTCGGTGGCAACGGCTACGTCGAGGAGTCCGGCATGCCCCGGATCTACCGGGAGATGCCCCTGCTCTCGATCTGGGAGGGCTCCGGCAACGTCGCTGCCCTTGACGCGCTGCGAGCGATGGCCCGGGAGCCGGAGTCGGTCGAGCAGTTCTTCACCGAGGTCGAGGTCGCGGCCGGCGCCGACCACCGGCTCGACGACGCCATCGCCACCGTGAAGAAGGAGCTCTCCGACATGGACGAGGTCGAGTTGCGGGCACGGCGGCTGGTCGAGCAGCTGGCGCTGGTGCTCCAGGGCTCGCTACTCGTGCAGCACGCACCGACCGCAGTGGCCGACGCCTTCTGCGCCACCCGCCTGGCCCGTGACTGGGGCGGCGCGTTCGGCACCCTGCCCAAGGGTCTCGACCTCGACGCGATCATCGAACGCGCGTACGTGGACCTGCCCTGACCAGTTCAGCGAAGATTTTCCGAACAATCTGGGCCATGGTGTCCGTCAGGGACGATCCCGTTCGTCTCATGGGTGAGAGTCGGCACCGGGCCGGCCCGCCGCACGAGGAGACAACGACATGCCTCAGTACGCAGCCCTGATCTACAGCGCCGACATCGACCCGACCCTGCCCGAGCACGCAGCCGGCATGGCGGAGTACAACGAGTTCGGCGAGGCGGCAGCCGCCGTCCTCCGTGGAGGCTCTGCCCTCTACCCGACCAGCACCGCCACCACGGTGCGCGTCTCCGAGAAGGGCGGCGACGTGCTGACGTCGGACGGCCCGTACGCCGAGACCAAGGAGGCCCTGACCGGCTTCTACCTGCTCGAGTGCGCCGACCTCGACGAGGCCATCGCCACTGCTGCGAAGATCCCGGCGGCCTGGGCCGGCGCCGTCGAAGTGCGGCCGATCATCGACTTCGGTGGCTGAACCAGCTTCTGACGACGAAGCGCGTCACGCACTGACCCTGCTGGTGCGGGAGTCGGGGCGTGACGTGCTCGCCACCTTGGCCCGCACCTGCGGCAGCCTCGCTCTCGCCGAGGACGCCGTGCAGGACGCGCTGGTCCGCGCGCTCGACACGTGGCCGCGCGACGGCGTACCCGCGAACCCCGTGGCCTGGCTGCGCCTGGTGGCCCGGCGCCGCGTCATCGACCTCGTCCGTCGCGAGGCGGCCCGGACCGGCAAGGAGGAGAGCGCCGTGGACCCGACCACCTGGCTCGACGACGAGCCGGAACCCGAGTCGAGCGTGGTCGACGACGACCTGCTCCGGTTGATCTTCACCTGCTGCCACCCGTCGCTGTCCGCCGAGACCCAGATCGCGCTCTCACTACGCACCCTGTGCGGCCTGACCACCGCGGAGACCGCGCGGGCGCTGCTGGTGCCCGAAGCGACGATGAGCAAGCGGCTGACCCGGGCCAAGGAGAAGATCCGGCTGGCCCGCATCCCCTACCGGGTGCCGCCCGACCACGAGCTGCCGGACCGGTGGGCCTCCGTGCTGGCCACGACGTACCTGCTCTTCAACGAGGGCTACGCCGCCACCGGCGGGCCAGACCTGGTGCGCGCCGACCTGGTCGACGAGGCAGTCCGGCTGACCCGGCTGCTCGCCCGGCTGCAGCCCGACGACGCCGGAGTGCTGGGACTGCTCGCGCTGATGCTGTTGCAGGACTCGCGCCGGTCCGCTCGCGCCACCGCCGACGGGCGGGTCGTCCTGCTGCGCGACCAGGATCGCGGGCTCTGGGACGCGGCCCGCATCGCCGAGGCGGTGCCGCTGGTCGGGGAGGCGCTGCGGCGCAGCCCGGACACGCCGGACCGCTACGTCGTCCAGGCCGCCATCGCCGCCTGCCACGCCCTCGCCACGACCTGGGAGGCGACCGACTGGGCGGCGATCGTGTCCTGGTACGACGTGCTTGTCTCGATCGACCACGGACCCGTGGTGCGCCTCAACCGGGCCGCGGCGGTGGCCGAGCGCGACGACGCCGCAGCCGGCCTCGCGCTGGTCGACGAGATCGAGGGACTCGAGCACTACCCGTTCTGGCATGCGAGCCGGGCCGAGCTGCTGCGGCGACTCGATCGGAACGACGAGGCGGACGCCGCCGACCGGCGAGCCGTCGAGCTCCCCCTCAACGACGCCCAGCGCCGCTTCATCGAGGGCTGACTCAGGCCAGGAACCGCTCGGCGTACGGCGCGAACCGCCGTCGGAGGTCGGACTCGTCGAGCCCGAACATCTCGCAGCTGGTGGCCACCCGGCCCAGCCTGCCGCGCTGATGGCCGGCGAGGTAGTCGGCCATGGCGTCGGCCGCCTCGGTGGTCAGCGGCTCCCCCGCCCGCTCGTAGATCTTCGCCGCGGCGGCCAGGTCGTCGGCCATGAACTCGTCGAAGCGTGATGTCGATGGAGCGCGCCGCCGGGATCGCGTCGCGGTCGCGCACCAGGGCAGCCAGCATCCCCTCCAACCGATCGACCCAGAAGGCCGCGATCTCGCGGACGTCGACGGTCGAGCGATGCATCCGGGCGGTGTAGCAGATCATCATCACCATCGAGAGCGCCACCGGCACGGGGTCGCGGTGGGTGACCACCACGGTGAGTCCCGGGAAGACCCGCTCGAGCACCGGCAGCTGTTCCAGGTGCTGCGGCGACTTGAGCAGCCACCGGCGGCCGCCACGCAGGAACTGCATCGCCTTCAACTGGGTCCGCAGGTGCTCGTAGTGCGGCGTCTGGTCGTGGGCCAGGTAGTAGTCGCGCCAGCCCGGCACGTGGCCGATGGTCTCGAAGATCATCGAGGAGAAGTCGTTGGCGAGCAGCTGCACCTCTTCATGCACGTGCTCGGTGGTCATCTCGTGCATCAGCGCGAAGTGCGGCATCGCGGCGCCCATGAAGTCGACCGCCACATCCGTGCGCGCCCGACGCGGGTCCGGCTCGACCCCCATTTCGGCGGCCAGCGGGACCGGCTCGATGCTCTCCCAGTAGGGCAGTACCCGGAACGTCGGACCGGCTGCGAGCAGGTTGTGCAGGTGGGTGGTGCCCGTGCGCGGGAGGCCGGCGATCACCAGCGGGGGCTCGAGCTCGAGGTCGTGGATCTCGGGGTGCCGCGTCAACAGGTCGGTGAGCTGCAACCTGTTCTTCAGGAGCTGGAGCAGCTGCAGGTGGAAGTTGACGACCCCGGGTGCGTGCAGGCCTCCGACCTCCCGGTAGCAGGCGACCAGGAGGTCGAGCCGCTGGCGGTAGTCGTCGGCGCCGAAGTCGTCCAGGCCGGTCTCGGCCCGCGCCTTCGCATGCAGCGCCTCGGCATCGAGCGGGCAGTCCGGCGCCATGGTGGCCATCAGGCCGCGGATCTCCTCGACCTCGGGCGAGAAGCGTGGAACCTCGAGATCGTGGATCCGGACCTGCTCGGACATGCACACCCCTGACAATTCAGCCTGTGTTGCTCGGGCCATCATTGCGGCCATAATTACGTTACGATCGGTTTCGTAATGAAACCACCTTCCGGCCGCCCGCGCGACCCCCGCATCGACAGCGCCGTGCTGGCCGCGGCAGCGGACCTCGTCCAGAAGGTCGGCTACGCCGACCTGACCATCGCCGCGATCGCCGAGCGCGCCGGCACCACCAAGCCGGCCATCTACCGTCGCTGGCCGAGCAAGGCCCACCTGGTGCATGAGGCGGTCTTCCCGTCCGGCGAGCCCAACCTGATGCCCCACACCGGGTCGATCGCGGGCGACCTTCGCGAGATGCTGCGCCGGACCGCCGACGTATGGACCGCACCGGCAGCCCGGGCGGCCATGCCCGGCCTCATGGGCGAGATCTCGGCAGATCCCACCCTGCACTCGGCGTTGCTCGCACGCTTCTACGAAGGTGTCTTCGGCACCATCCACGACCGGCTGGTCGAGGCGGCCGAGCGTGGCGAGGTGCGTGCCGACGTCGATCCGGCAGCACTGATCGAGACCATCGCCGGGGCCACGCTGATGGCGCTGCTGATCCGCTCAACGAGCCATCTCGACGACGAATGGGTCGAGCACACCGCCGACCTGCTGACGAAAGGCATCCGCCCATGACGCGCCCCGCCGAGCACGAGTCCACGACTGCCTGGCGCGAGCTGCTCGCGAAGCTGGGCGACCTCGACCAGAGCTTCCTCGAGGGATCGCGCGCGGTCAGCGACGACCGTCATGTGGCTGACGGCTACCGGGCGATCGCGACCACCCTCGGGGTCGCCCTCGACACCTACCTGTTCGCCGAGCCGAGCCGGCCGCAGTTCGTGGAGCTCAACACGCCCTACCGCCGGGACCGACGGTGGGGTGGAGACAACACCGACGCCTACTACCTGTTCGCGCCGATCGACGAGACCCGCCGCTACCGCATCAGCGGCAACCGCGGCGACAGCACCTACTTCTCCCTGACGGCGTACAACGAGCCCTCGCCGGGCGCCTGGTCGGACCAGATCGTCGGCATCTGGAACGACGACGCGCTCGACATCGACGACGGCGGTGACTTCTCGTTCGTGCTCGAGCCGACGCCGGGCGCAGCGGTGCTGATGACCCGCGACTACCAGGTCGACCCGCTGCGCGGGCGCCCGGTGAGCTGGCAGATCGAGGCGCTCGACGAGCCGGACCCGATCCTGCACAGCGACGCCAAGACCGCCGAGGCGCTGCGGTCGGCGGCCACGTGGCTGCAGATGATGTTCGCGATCATCCCGCTCTCCGTGGGGGTGCGCTCCGACGACGAGCACACCAAGGGGCATGAGATCAGCCAGGTCGCCAACGAGTTCGGCCAGCCCTACCAGGTGCCGGACGCCAACTTCGGTTGGTCGGCGCGGGACGCCTGCTACTCGTTCGGCAGCTTTGTGCTCGAGCCGGACGAGGCGCTCGTGATCACCCACCGCCCGCCGAACTGCCGCTTCTGGAGCCTCGTGGTCTGGAACCAGTTCATGGCCACCCACAACGCCGCCGACGCACGCAGCTCGGTCAACATCGGCAGCGCCGTGCCGAACCGCGACGGCACGGTCACGATCGTGGTGTCCCACGGCCTTGCCGACCACCCCAACGCCGTCACCACGCTCGACTACCCGCGCGGCAACCTGTCGTTCCGCTGGTTCCTGGCCGACGAGGTGCCGGCGATGCCCGAGGTGCGGCTGGTCACGCTGGTCGATGCACCGACGGACGTGACCTGAGGTCTGAGTTCGTTGGTCGAGTAGGCCGAGCCGCTAGGCGAGGCCGTATCGAGACCACTAGACGATGTCGGTGACCTGCACCCGGGCCTCGTCGGCCTCCTGGTCGGTGAGCTTGAGCTGCGACTGCCGCTCGGCCTCGACGCGGCGCAGGTAGTGGTCGACCTCCTCGGCGACCCGGTCGGGCGACCAGCCCAGCTCGGCGCCCATCAGCTGCGCGGCCGAGGGAGCGGCCGAGACGCCACGGTCGAAGGTCTCGATGGAGATCCGAGTACGCCGGGTGAGCACGTCGTCGAGGTGGCGGGCGCCCTCGTGGGTGACGGCGTACACGATCTCCGCGGCGAGGTAGTCCTCGGCCCCCTCGAGCGGCAGGCCGAGCACCTTGCGCTCGCCGATCAGGGCGAGCAGATCGTCGACCCGACCGCCGTAGCGACCGAGCAGGTGGTCGATCCGGGCCACATGCAGCCCCGACCGCCGGGCCAGCAGCACCCGCTGGTTGGAGCGGGTCTCGAACCCCTCGGCGCCCAGCAACGGCACCCGGTCGGTGATCGAGTCGCGGATGGTCAGGTTGAGCGTGGTCTTGAGCGAGTGGGCGGCGGCGTCGACGGCGTCGCGAGCCATCACGCGGTACGTCGTCAGCTTGCCGCCGGCGATCATCACCAGCCCCGGCACCGGGGTCACCACGGTGTGCTCGCGCGAGATCCGCGAGGTGGGCTCCGACTCGCCGGAGAGCAAGGGTCGCAGGCCGGCGTACACGCCCTCGACGTCGTCGTGGTCGAGCGGCTCGCGCAGAATCTTGTTGACGTGATCGAGGATGTAGTCGATGTCCGCCCTGCTCGCCGCGGGGTGGGCCTTGTCGAGGTCCCACGGGGTGTCGGTGGTGCCGATGATCCAGTGCCGGCCCCACGGGATCACGAACAGCACCGAGGTCTCGGTGCGCGCGATGAAGCCGGCCTCCGAGCGGATCCGGTCGCGCGGCACGACCAGGTGGATGCCCTTGCTGGCCTGCACGTGCAACGCGCCGCGGCCGCCGACCATCTGCTGGATCTCGTCGGTCCAGACGCCGGCGGCGTTGACCACCACGCGGGCGCGGACCTCGAAGTCACGGCCCTGGTCCAGGTCGCGGGCCCGCACACCGACCACCCGCTCGCCCTCCTTGAGGAAGCCGGTCACCTTCACCCGCGTCGCGACGTGCGCGCCGTGACCCGCGGCCGTGCGCGCGATCGACATCACCAGCCGGGCGTCGTCGACCTGGCAGTCGTAGTACTGGATCGCGCCCGCGACCGACTCGGACTTGAAGTCCGGCGCGATCCTCGCGATCTGGCGCTTGAAGAGATGCCGGTGGCGGGGCACGCCCATCTCGTACTTGCCCATCATCGCCATGGCGTCGTAGAGCGCGAGCCCGGCGCCGACGTAGGGGCGCTCCCAGACCCGGTGGGTCAGCGGGTAGAGGAACGGCACCGGACGGACCAGGTGGGGAGCGAGCCGGGTGAGCAGCAGCCCGCGCTCCTGCAGGGCCTCGCGCACCAGGCCGAAGTCCAACATCTCCAGGTAGCGCAGACCGCCGTGGATCAGCTTGCTGCTGCGGCTGCTGGTGCCGCTCGCGAGATCGCGCTGCTCGAGCAGGCCCGTGTTGAGACCGCGCGTCACGGCGTCGAGAGCCGTGCCGGCACCGACCACCCCACCCCCGACCACCAGCACGTCGAGCTCGCCCTCGGTCGACATGGCAGCGATCGCGACATCGCGGGCGTCCGGGCTCAGTGCCGTGGGGCTCATGGGGGGATTCTGACAGGCTCATCACGCAACCATTCGATGCCCCTGAGAGTCTTCTGGATGTGAGGACCCCGAAGCGACCGGCCCTGGCCACCGCTCTGTTCCTCGCCGGTACGTCGCTCGCGACGTTGGGCCTCCCGCCATCCGAGGCGGACGGACCCGACGTGCAGGCCGCGCGGCAAACGATCGTGCTCCAGGCCGAGGAGGAGCCGCAGCAGCAGCCGACTCCCGAGACCGAGCCCGCGCCCGCACCCGAAGCCGAGCGGGCGCCCCGGCCGCGCCGGGCGACCATCGTGATGGGCGGCGACCTGCTGTGGCACAACACGACCTGGGCCAGCGCCGCCGCCGATGCGCCTCCGGGCCGGCGCTACGACTTCGACCCGATGTTCGCGGCCCTCAAGCCACTGATCCGAGCAGCCGACCTGGCGATCTGTCACGAGGAGGTGCCGTTCGCGGCTCCCGGCCAGCCGCTGCAGAGCTTCCCCGTCTTCGCCGCGCCACCGCAGATCGCGCCGTGGATCGCGAGCATGGGCTTCGACGCCTGCACCACCGCTTCCAACCACGCCGTCGACCAGGGGTTCGACGGGTTGAAGCACACCGCCGACCTGCTCGCCGCCAACGACGTGCGCCACGTCGGCACCTTCCGCACCGCCCGTGAGCGGAAGCAGCCAGTGGTCCTGACCACCGACCACGGAGTGCGGATCGGCATCGTGGCGGGCACCTACAGCCTCAACGGGTTCCCGCTGCCCGAGGGTCGCCCGTGGTCGGTGTCGATGTGGGACGCGCCCAACCTCCTGGCTCAGGCCAAGGCGGCCCGCGAGGCCGGCGCCGACATCGTGATCGTGCACATCCACGGCGGCTACGAGTACGACCATCTGCCCAACGCCGACCAGATCGCCTTGGTCCGGCGCCTCACCGCCTCCCCGGACGTCGACCTCGTGCTCGGCGAGCACGCGCACGTCGTGCAGCCGATCACCCGCGTCAACGGCAAGTGGGTCGTCTACGGGATGGGCAACATGGTGGCCCAGCAGGATCCCGCGCAGCCGCGCACCTACGAGGGCATCACGGTGCGGTTCACGTTCACCGAGCGCTCCCCCTTCTCGAACGGGGAGAGTCGCCGGGGCTGGGTGGTCAGCGAGGCGGCGTACGTCCCCACCTACTGGAACACCTACGCCAGCGGCCGCCCCATCCGGATCCAGCGCGTGGTCCAGGCGCTGGACAAGGGCCGAGGCGACCAGGCCCGCCTGCGGGAGGCACGGGCCGAGATCCGCGACGCGGTCGGCGCTCTCGGCTGGCCCGACGGCCTGGTGGAGCGCTAGGCCTGCTGCTGCGAGTCGTCGTGCCCGCCGTCGTGCCCGCCGTCGTGCCCTCCGTAGTGCCCGTCGTCGTGCCCGCCGTCGTGCTCGGCCTCGTGCTCGGTGTCACCTTCGGCCTCAGCCTCGACCCGGCCCTCGAACTGGCCCTCGAACTGGCCCCCGAACTGGCCCCCGAACTGGCCCTCGCCCTCGCTCTCGGCCTGACCCTCGCCCTCGACGACGCCCTCGACCACGCTGGGCGGGTCGTCGAGCTGCAGCTCCTGCACGTTGCCGAGTGGGCTCTCGTCGTCCTCGTCGTCGAGCCCGACGTCGTCCAACGCCCCCAGGTCGACGGAGAGCTGCCCGGCCGGGAATCCTGCTGCAGACCCCGAAAGGGTGGCGAGCATCTGCCGGACGTTGGAGAGCTGGGCGTTGATGCTGTCCCGGCGCTGGGTGGCCGCGGCGAGCTCACGGTCGGAGTCCTGACGGATCCGCTCGGCGCTCGCTCGCGCCCCCTGGACCAGTGAGGCAGCCCGCTCCTCGGCCTCGAGGAGGATCCGGCGCGACTGCGCCTCGGAGGCCTCCTGCTCCCGCTGAGCAGCGGCGCGGGCCTCCTCCAGCTGGTCCGCCAGCGCCTCCAGCTGTGCCTGGTTGGCGGCCTGCTGGGCCCGGAACTCCGCGGCACTGCGCTCGCGCCGCTCGGCGAGGGTGGTCTCGAAGTCCGCTGCAGCCCGGGCGGCGTCGGCCCGCTGCTGCTCGAAGACTGCTTCACCCTCCTGGCGACGGGTGGCGGCGTCGCGCTCGGCGGAGTCGCGCTCGTCATCGGCTGCCCGGCGGGCGTCGGCCAGGATGCGGTCGGCGTCGGCGTCGGCATCGCGGCGTCGGTGCTCGGCGTACTGGTCCGCCTGGTCACGCACGGCGAGCGCCGCGCCTTCCGCGAGCTTGCGCGCCTCCTCGGCGTCCGCGTTGGCTCGTTCGCGCAGCTCCCGCGCCTCTTCCTCGGCGAGGCCCAGGATCTCGCCGACCCGGTCGCCCAGGTGGGCGAACGACGGCGGCTCGGTGGGCAGGGCCAAGGGCACAGGGGCTGCCAGGGCCTGCTGCAGGCTGGACTCGAGGTCGGCAGCGTTGCGCTCTGCCTGCTCCACGCGCTGCATGAGGCCCGCGATCACCTCGTCGACCTCGGAGGAGGACGCCGGCGTCTCGACGTCGACGCTGGCGCTGGCTGCCTCGGCCGAAGCGATCCGCCGCTTCAGCTTGGCGATCACGCGATCGACCTCGTTGGGTTCATAGCCCCGCAGGACAACGCGGAACTGGGTGTCCGGCTCGTTCATAGCTGCTCCTCGTTCTCCTGCACGGAATCTGAAACTGCCAGTGCCTCGATGACTCCGGACATCTGGGTGAGCTCTTGGGCGATGGCGTCGCGGCGGCGGCGTAGGGCTTCTACCTCGGCCCTGGCGTCGGCCAGCACGTCGCGAGCCTGGTTGCGCCGATGATCGGCGTCCGCCTGGGCTTCGGTCAACACCTTGGCGGCCTCTTCGCGGCTGCGGCGCAGCTCCTCTGCACCTGCGCCTCGCAAGGCCATGATCTCGTCGGCCACCTGCGCGCGGAGGCTGTGGGCATGGGCCTCGGACTCGGTCCGGCGGCGTTCGGCGCTCTCGGTCAGGTCGGCCGCGGCCGCCTCGGCGGCCTCGAGCATGACCCGCCCCTCGGCCTCGGCCCGTGACCTGATCTCGGTCGCCTCCTGCTCGGCGGCGGCCAGGGCGGCTGCGGCGGCGGCCTGGAGCTCCTCTGCCTGGCTCCTGCTCTCGGCCGTCTCGGCGCGGACCCGCTCGGTCAGCTGGCCGGCCACGCCCTGCACCCGGCGGCGGGCGTTGCGCAGGTGCGCCGCGGCATCGGCGTGCCCGGCCCTGCGGATTGCCTGCGCCTCGGTGGCAGCGGCAAGCAGCACCGAGTCGACCGTTCCCTTGGCCCAGGCGGTCTGCTCGGCCGCACGCCGCAGCTCGTCCTCCGCCTCGACCCGGGCCTTGGACAGCAGCTCGTCGGCGTCGATCCGCGCCCGGCGCACCACGTCCTCGACCTCGGCCAGCCCGGCGGCGGCCTCCTTCTCGGCATCCTCCCGGAGCTGGGCCGCCTCGCGCTCGGCCGCCTCCTTCAGCGCGGATGCCTGCTCGGTCGCCTCGCGCAGGCGGGTCTCGGCGTCGGCGTCAGCCTGGGCGGTGACGGCGGCCGCCTGCTGGGCCGCCTCCGCCTCCCGCTGCGTCGCCTCGGCCTGGACCCGCTCGATCAGCTCCGCGGCCGCGGACTCCGCCTCGGTGCGCATCCGGCTGGCGTCCGTCTCGGCGCCGGCACGTTCCTGCTCCGCGGCGGCTTTCACCCCGGCCGCCTCGCTGAGCGACTCCTCGAGCAGCCGGTCGCGCGCGGCCTCGGCCGACCGCATCAGGAGCCCGGCCTGGTCGTTGGCGTCCGCGACGATCGCCCTGGCGGAGTTCGAGGCCTCGTCGAGACGCTGCGCGGCGCGCTCGCGGTCCCGGTCGGCCAGCGCCACGGTCTCGTCGTGGTGCCGCTGGGCTTCGGCCTGCAGGCGCCGGCTCTCGGCGGTGGCCCGCTCGGCGTCCTGGACGGCCTCGAGCCGGAGCTGGTCGGCCACTTCCTGGGCGCGCATCAGCAGCGCTGCAGCCGCGCCTTCTGTGCTTTCTGCAGCACCGTCGTCACGCTCCGGGGCGGGGACCTCTGCGTCCATCGCCGCCTATCGTCTCAGGTCGGACGGATTTATTCGACGACGACCTCTACCCGCTGGAATTCCTTGAGGTCGGTGTAGCCGGTGGTGGCCATCGACCGCTTGAGAGCACCGATCAGATTCATGGTGCCGTCGGCGACGCGCGAGGGGCCGAACAGGATCTCCTGCAGGGTGCCGACCTGCTCGAACTCCACCCGCTGGCCGCGCGGCAGATCGGCGTGGTGGGCCTCCGCACCCCAGTGGAATCCGTGGCCCGGAGCGTCGGTCGCGCGGGCGAACGGCGAGCCGACCATCACGGCGTCGGCGCCGCAGGCGATCGCCTTCGCGAGGTCGCCCGACTTGCCGATCGAACCGTCCGCGATCACGTGGACGTAGCGGCCGCCGGACTCGTCGAGGTAGTCGCGCCGGGCCGCGGCCACGTCGGCGACCGCCGAGGCCATCGGCACCGCGACCCCGAGCACCGTGCGCGTGGTGTGCGCCGCACCGCCGCCGAAGCCGACCAGCACACCGGCCGCTCCCGTGCGCATCAGGTGCAGGGCGGCCTGGTGGGTGGCGCAGCCGCCGACGATCACCGGCACGTCGAGCTCGTAGATGAACTCCTTGAGGTTCAGCGGCTCGGCCTGCGACGAGACGTGCTCGGCCGAGACGGTCGTGCCGCGGATCACGAACATGTCCACGCCGGCGTCGACGACGACCTTCGCGAACTCCTTGGTGCGCTGCGGCGAGAGCGACCCGGCCACGGTGACGCCGGCGTCCCGGATCTCCCGCACCCGCTCGGTGATCAGCTCCGGCTTGATCGGCTCGGTGTAGATCTCCTGCATCCGGCGGGTCGCCTGGGTGCCGCGCAGCTCGGAGACCTCGGCCAGCAGCGGCATCGGGTCCTCGTAGCGCGTCCACAGACCCTCGAGGTTGAGCACACCGAGGCCGCCGTAGCCACCGAGGGCGATCGCGGTCTCGGGCGACATCACGGAGTCCATCGGCGCCGCCAGCACTGGCAGCTCGAACCGGTAGGCGTCGATCTGCCAGTCGATGCTGACCTCTTCGGGGTCACGCGTACGCCGCGAGGGCACGATCGCGATGTCGTCGAAGGCGAACGCGCGACGGGCCCGCTTGGCCTGTCCGATCTGGATCTCGGTCACGGCAGGAGTGTTTCACGACCGGTGCCCCGTCCTACACTCACGATCGCCATGATCGACCTGCCCGAGCACCTCGCGCCCATCCTGTCGGGGAACCCCCACCTCGACGTGCTCGGTAGTGAGGACCCGTGGCCGATCCCCGACGGCTGGCTGCAGGAGACCCAGCAGCGCATCCGGGAGATCACCGACGACCCGCTGGGCCAGATCGGCGTCACGCTCACCGACTACCGGCCCGGCACCTCGTGCGTGGTCCCTCTCATCTGGAACCTCGCCACCTACCTGCCGAGCCCCATCCCGCTGTGGGCCGGCACCGAGGTGCACCTCGGCGACACCCTGCTCCGGCCCTGGTTGGCCGACTCGTACCAGTCGACCCCCCGGCAGATCACCTACTACTCCAACACCGACTACAAGTGGTACCTCTACTTCGCGTGGCGGATGCTGGAGCAGGAGCCCGCCAAGCGGCTCGCCTCGCTCGACCTCACGATCAAGGCCATCGAGGTCTTCGACACGGTGCCCCACTTCACTCAGCGGGCCCACACCCTGACCACGTTGTTCCGGCGCGCCCTGGACGATCCCGCTGCCCGGCAGGTGCACGAGACCGGCACCTGGGACGACCTGCTCGCCCTCTGGCTGGGGCTGGCCACCGATGCGGAGGCGGAGATCGTCCCGGAGGTGCGCGGCTGGACCAACCAGCTCGCCTGGTCGATGGCCGGCTTCGACGCCGCGCACGACCATCTGGACGCGCTCGTGAGCCGGAGCCAGACCGCCGACGAGGTGATCGTGTCGATGGCGCTCTACGACGCGGTCGATGGCCTGCCCGCGGCGTACGCTGCTGCGGTCGGTGGGGAGCGCTACGTCGAGCTCGGCGAGATCCTCGAACGCCTGCGGCCCGGCTTCGACCCCGACGACTGGCTGGGCGACAACCGCGCCTGGCTGGCCCGGGCCATGGTGGCCGGCGAGATCGACGCCGTCCGATTGTGGCTGGCGATGGCCACCCAGGTCGCCCAGCTCACGGCCGCCCTTCCCGACTTCACCGTCAGCACGCGCTGTCCCGACCGGCTCGGCTACTACAACGACGTACAGAGCATCTTCAAGCCGCCCTTGAAGGTCTCCAACCCACTGGCGGAGCGGCTCGCCGAGAGGGCTGCCCGGCGCCGGGCAGCCGAGGAGGAGGCGAGCCTCTCGGGTGCCAGCAACGGCGTGCAGTACGGCCAGCCGGTTGCCCTCCGCGGTGACGGCGACGACGCCGAGCTCGACCTGCTGATCCCCGAGGTCGAGATCGGCGACCCGATGGCCGAGCTCGACGAGCTGATCGGGCTCGAACCCATCAAGGAGCAGGTGCACCGGCTGGTCGCCGAGCTCAAGGCCGAGAAGATGCGGATCGCGGCCGGCATGCCCGTCTCCGACCGCTCGCGCCACATGGTCTTCGTCGGCAACCCTGGCACGGCCAAGACCACCGTCGCGCGGCTGCTGGCCCGCATCTACGCCCAGCTGGAGGTGCTCTCCAACGGCCACCTGGTCGAGGTGACCCGCACCGACCTGATCGGCGAGTACATCGGGCAGACCGCGCCCCGGACGACAGCCAAGTTCAACCAGGCCACCGGTGGAGTGCTGTTCATCGACGAGGCGTACTCCTTGATCCCGCCCGACTCGGGCAAGGACTTCGGCCACGAAGCCGTCTCCACGCTGCTCAAGCTGATGGAGGACCACCGCGACGAGGTGGTGGTGATCGTGGCCGGCTACCCGCGCGAGATGCAGCGGTTCCTGGAGTCCAACACCGGTCTCGCCTCGCGGTTCCCGAAGACGCTGGTCTTCGAGGACTACGACGTCGAGGAGCTGGTGCACATCTTCTGGCTGATCGCGCACCAGGCCGGGTTCACGATCGAGCCGGACCTCGCCCACGGCCTGAGGTCGCTGGTGCCGGCGCAGCGGCCGGTCGGCTTCGGCAACGGCCGCTTCGTGCGCAACGTCTTCGAGGAGGCGGTCTCCCGCCAGGCCATGCGCCTCGTCGAGACCGGTGAGCCGACGCCCGAGCAGATCCGCACACTGCTGCGCATCGACCTGCCCGACCAGCCGCCTCCGGACAAGCCGGCCCCTGGCACCGGGCTGTACCTCTGACGTCCACGGCGAAACGCTCGTTGGTCGAGTAGGCCGAGCCCCTGGGCGAGGCCGCATCGAGACCTCGCAAGCCGACCTCGGAAACGTGACCGCGTTCCTCACGTGGTCTCGATACGCCTCCCTCCCCGACGCAGCGCGCTCGTCCCTCGCGCCCCGCTGCTCGCTTGATCAGCCCGAGTAGTTGGGCGCCTCGACGGTCATCTGTACGTCGTGGGGGTGGCTCTCCTTGAGCGAAGCGGAGGTGATCCGCACGAAGCGGCCCTTCTCCTGCAGCTCCGGGATCGACCGGGCGCCGACGTAGAACATCGACTGGTTGAGGCCGCCGATGAGCTGGTGGGCGACGGCGGAGAGCGGGCCGCGGTAGGCGACCTGTCCCTCGATCCCCTCGGGCACGAGCTTGTCGTCGCTGGTGACCTCGGCCTGGAAGTAGCGGTCCTTGGAGTAGGACTTCTTGCCCCGGCTCGACATCGCGGCGAGCGAGCCCATGCCGCGGTAGGACTTGAACTGCTTGCCGTTGACGAACACCAGCTCGCCCGGCGACTCCTCGCAGCCCGCGAGCAGCGAGCCGATCATCACCGTGTCAGCCCCGGCCACGATCGCCTTCGCGATCTCGCCGGAGTACTTCAGCCCACCGTCCGCGATCACCGGCACGCCGGCCGCTTTGCAGGCCAGCGCGGCCTCGTACACAGCGGTCACCTGGGGTGCACCGACCCCGGTGACCACACGCGTGGTGCAGATGGAGCCCGGCCCGACGCCGACCTTCACCGCGTCGGCACCGGCGTCGACGAAGGCCTGCGCACCCTCGCGGGTGGCGACGTTGCCGCCGATCACCTGCACGTGCTTGGTCGCGGGGTCGCTCTTGAGCCGACGGACCATGTCGAGCAGGAGCGTCACGTAGCCGTGAGCGGTGTCGGCCACCAGCACGTCGACACCGGCCTCGACCAGGGTGGTCGCCCGCTGCCAGGCGTCGCCGAAGTAGCCGATGGCCGCGCCCACGAGCAGGCGGCCGTCGGCGTCCTGGGAGGTGTGGGGGAACTGCTCGTTCTTGACGAAGTCCTTGACCGTGATCAGGCCGCCCAGGTGTCCCTGCTCGTCGATCAGCGGCAGCCGCTCGCGTTTGTGCTTGCGCAGCAGCATCGTCGCGTCGTCGCGGGAGATGCCGATCGGCCCGGTGATCAGCGGCATCGGCGTCATCACCTCGTCGACCTTGGTGGTCGCCCACTCCGCGACCGGAGTGAACCTCAGGTCGCGGTTGGTGATGATGCCGAGCAGGCGCATCTGGGTGTCGACGACGGGCAGGCCCGAGACGCGGTACTCACCGCAGATGCGGTCGAGGTCCTCGAGCGTCGCGTCGGGACCGATCGTGACGGGGTTGGAGATGATGCCGGTCTGGGTCCGCTTCACCAGGTCGACCTGATAGGCCTGGTCCTCGATCGAGAGGTTGCGGTGCAGCACCCCGAGGCCGCCCTGGCGGGCCATCGCGATGGCCATCCGCGACTCGGTGACGGTGTCCATGGCGGCGCTGACCAGCGGCACCTTGAGGCTGATCTCGCGGGTCAGCCGCGCGGTGGTGTCGATCTCGTCGGGCGCCAGGTCCGAGTGGCCGGGCAGCAGCAGCACGTCGTCGTACGTGAGACCCAGGCTGGCGAACTTCTCGGGTAGCTCCACCACCCCATCGTAAGGGGCGGGTCAGCGCCCGATGTCGCGCAGTCCGATCCGCACCGTGAGGGTGTCGCCGGCCATCCGGATCCGGCCGCGCATCCCGGCCGCCAGCACCATCGGCAGCACCGCCTGGTTGTCGGCTCGGGCGGTCAGCACGATCTCGGCCGCGCCGTCGTGCTGGGCGAGCCGGGTTGCCTCCGAGAGCAGTCGGGTGCCGATGCCCCGACGCCGCCACGACGGATCGACCTCGAGATCGGCGGTGCGGGTGTCCGGCTCGTCGATCGCTGCCGGGCGCACCGTCACGACGCCTACCACCTGGTCGTCGACCACGGCCGTGACCGACCGGCCTCGCACGACGTAGCCCAGCTCCCGGCCCTCACCGATGCGTCCCGACGAGGAGGCCAGCTGGGGTACGTCGCGGCCGAGCACGTCGCTGACCAGCAAAGCCATCGCGGCACCGCGGGCGTGCTCGGTGGCGGTGAACGGCGCGGTCCGCCGGACCTGCACCTGGACCTCACCCACGGTCAGCTCCATCACGTCGTCGCCGGCGTCCACGTCGGCGTCGAAGAGGTGTGCGACGACGTCCGGGAACGACGCCGGCTCGGCCAGGATCGTCCGCGCCGCCTGCACGAACCGGGTCGGCTGGTCGACCAGCGCGGCCTCGGTGCAGGTCGACGCCACCACCGACTCGCCGCCGGCGCGCTCGACCAGCTCGCGCAGGTCGGCCTGCGTCCAGTCCTCCGGTGCGCTGAGCACCAGTTCGTCGGTCACCCGGTCGACGCCGGGGAAGACCTGCAGCCCGAGGATGTTGACCGACGCCTTGCCACATTCCTGGGCCAGGGCGGCCAATGCCCCCGGTCGATCGGGCAGGGTCGCTCGCACTCTCCACAACATGTGTCTGACAATCTCCCGGCCGCATTGCGCGACGGGGTCCGCCCTGTTTCGCGGAGGCAACACTTCTCGAGGCCCGGGTCCGGTGTACAAACACCCCCATGGATCAGCACCGGCGCGTGGCCTGGGTCGCCGCGGGATGCGTGGTGCTGGCCCGGCTGCTCGGGCTCGGGCTGCCGCTGCGGGCCGACGAGGCCGGGTTCCTGCTGGTGGCCCGCTCGTGGGACCCGCAGCCGGACAGCCTCTACGGCCACTTCTTCGTCGACCGGCCGCCCCTGCTGATCGCGGTGGTCAGGGGTGTCGACTGGCTGGGATCGCCTGAGCTGCTGCGCGTCGTCGGCGCGGTGTGGTTCGGCGCGCTGGTGTTGGTGGCGGCCAGGGTCGGTCTCGAGGTCGGCGGCCGGCGCGCGGCGGCGTGGACCGCGGTGGTGGTGGCAGCGCTGCTGGTGAACCCCGTCATCGACGTGGTCGCGATCAAGGGCGAGCAGCTCGGCATGCCGTTCGTGCTGATCAGCGTGCTCTGCACGGTGGCCGCCCTGCGCCGCGAGTCCGCATGGCTGGCGCTGCTCGCGGGGATGACGGCGGCGATCGCGCCGGGCTTCAAGCAGAACCTGGTGAGCGGTCTGGTCTTCGCCGCGGTCATGCTCGTCGCCGCTCGGTTGGCCGGTCGTCTCTCCACCAGGGCCTCTCTGCGCCTCGGTGCGGTGGGCCTCGCGGGCGCGCTCGTGCCGGTCGCGCTGACCATCGGCTGGGCGGAGCTGGCCGGCGTACGCCTGCACACGCTGTGGTACGCGACCTTCGGGTTCCGCACCGACGCCTCCCTGGTGCTGGCCGAGGGAGGCGGCGCGCGCACCGAACGGGCACTGATCCTGCTCGCGGTCGCCCTGGCCGCCGGCATCGCCCTGATCATCGGGCTCTTCCTGGCCCACCTGCGCGAGGAGTGGGCCGCCGATCGGGTGCTGACCGCCGGCACCCTCGCCGTAGTGCTCGTCGAGGTCGGCGCGCTGGTGGCCGGCGGCAGCTTCTGGCGCGACTACCTGCACGCTCTGGTGCCCGCGGCGGCCCTGTGCGTGGCCCAGCTGGCAAGGCGACATCCGCAGCACCGGCCCACCCGCCTGCTGGTCGTCGGGGCAGTGGCCTCGTGCGTGGTGTCGCTGGTCGTGTGGTGTGCGATCACCGCCGCTGGGCTGGTGCCCTACACCGAGGCGCGCACCGGAGAGGCGCTCGCGGAGGCGGCTCACGACGGCGACACCATGACCGTCTTCGGCGGTCGCGCCGACATCCAGTACGCCGCCGGGCTCCCCGCGCCGTACGAGCACCTGTGGAGCCTCCCGATGCGCACAATCGACCCCGAGCTCACGGAGCTGAGGGCGCTGGTCGACGGCGACCACCCCCCGACCTGGATCGTCGAATGGGTCGACTTCGAGGCCTGGAACGAGGAGGCCGGCGCCCGGCTGCGAGCCGACGTCGAGCTGCGCTACGTCGAGCACGGCCTCGGCTGCGACGACCGGCCGGTCTACCTGCTCAAGGGCGTGGAACGCCCGGAGCTCACCCCGGACTGCGACTGACGTGTACTTGTCTCATGATCGCGTGCAACCGATGCCTCGGTGACCCCGTTCAGAAGGTCATGGAGAGAAGCGAGCGCGCCGGGTGACGCGCCGGGACGAGAGGACCGACGCGGAGTTCTCGGAGTTCGCGGTGTCGGTGCGCGGCCGGCTGCGGCGGACGGCGTACCTGCTCTGCGGTGACTGGGACCGGGCGAGCGACTTCGCCCAGGAAGGCCTCATCCGGGTCTACGTGAACTGGCCGCGGATCAAGCGCCAGGGCGGGGAGCTGGCCTACGCCCGCAGCGCGGTCGTCAGCGCCTTCATCGACGCCAGCCGGCGACGGTCGAGTCGCGAGCTGCCCGTCGTGCCGGATCCGTCGCTGCCGTCGCCCGAGGACATCGCCGAGGCGGTGACCGACCGGGCCGCACTGATGGCGGCGCTGGCCGGCCTGCCGCCTCGGCAGCGCGCCTGCCTGGTCCTGCGCTACTTCGAGGAGCTCGACGTGCGCGAGACCGCGGCCGTCCTCGGCTGCACTGAAGGCACCGTCAAGAGCCAGACCTCGCGGGCCCTCGCCTCCCTCCGGTCCGTTTTCGAGAGCGCGTCGCGTGACGAGCTCGTGATCAGCAGCAACGGGAGGCAGTGATGGTGAACGATCTGAAGCGCCTGCTCCGAGACAACGCCGAGACGGAGCCGTCGGGCGACGTCGACGTCGCCGAAGTGGTGCGCGTCGGTCGCCAGCGGCGTACGCGGCGACGCCGCAGCGCGGCAGGCGTCGGTGCCGCCGCCGCGGTTGCAGCCGTCGTCGGCGGGCTGGCTCTGACCTCTTCCGACCTCGGCTCCGGAAACGAGGCCACCGCCGACCGAGTCCAACCTGTCGGGCCGGTGCTCTCGCTGGAGGACGCCCGTCCGGCCGTGGAGGGCACCGACTACAGGGTGCTGGCCTCCCACACCAACGACAACCTGGAGCAAGCCAACGGCCAGTACTACTCGGGTGTCACCGACGACGGGCTGCTCGTGTTCACCGACGGCCCGCACACCTTGAAGAACTCGACCCGGGTCGCCCTGGTCGACCCGGCAAGTGGCGAGACGGACTGGCTACCGGGAGGCCCGCAGCAGATCGAGCACCCGATCGCGCTCGGCGCCGACGCCTTGGTCTTCGGGGGCGTACGTGCGGACCACCACGACTTCTCGGTGCGTGTGTTCGACCGGGCCAGCCGCTCCTGGTCGAGCATGGAGTGGCCGACCCTGCCCGGGGCAGACCTTTTCCAGGCGCCGGTGGAGCACGGCGGCCGGCTGTACCTCGCCCTCGATCCCGACTCGGACATCCAGCGCTTCGACCTGTGGTCGGTCTCTCTGACCGATCCGGCCGACGTACGCAACGAGCAGACGGTGGTGGGCGAGTTCGACATCACCGGCGACGAGCTGACCTGGACGAACACCCACAACGAACCCAACAACGGGATCCATGTCCGCGACCTGATCACCGGCGACGAGCGCGACTTCGACCCCCAGTCAGGCGACCGGTGCAACCAGCTCGGCCTGCAACGGCTCGATGACCTCATCGTGTTGCAGCAGTACTGCGGGACCAAGGGAGGCGTCCGGGACGACCGCGCCCAGATCATCACCATGGACGGCGACCCGGTGGTGACCATCCAGGACGACGGTGTGGAGCTGGGCCGGACCGGCGGCTCGCAGGTGGTCATCGACAGTTATCACCGGCGCCTGGGCGGGGCTTACGTCTACGACCCGGACGCGGGCGACCTGGTGCGGATCTCCGACCAGATCTCGAGCTACTACGTCGGCGGCCCGGTGCCCGCAGGCTCGCCGTACTTCCTCTGGCACACGCCGGTCAACGGGAGCCAGGGCGCCACCCAGTGGCTCGGGGAGTGGCTGCGCTGAAATAGACGCTGACCCGTCAGAAGATCTTCTGACGGGTCAGCGGTGAAACAGGGGTGGAGCGGTGGATCAGTGACC
>CAWJRK010000016.1:0-148384 GCA_963845215.1 uncultured Actinomycetota bacterium | reverse complement strand
GGAGGCCGACAGCGGGCAGCGACTGGCGTGGGGCTGGGTGGCCCACCTCCGCCACGGCGGCACGACGACCTGGCGCGACTGGCGGACCCAGCCGGGCACCTCGGGCGACGAGAGCTCCGTGGGTCTGGACAGCCATGGCCGCTACCTGCCGGGCGCCCAGCAGCTCGAGCTGCTCCGCAGGCTCAACCTCGCCGGCCGGCCCACCGCAGCCCTCGCCGAGCGGGTGCTCGAGGCGAGCGCACCCGGGCGCGGCATGCCCGACCTCGAGCTGGTCGGTGCGGTCGAGGAGTCGGCGTTCGGGCCGCGGCCGATCGAGCCGATCGACCTTCCCGACTCCGAGCTGATCCGCGTCGCCTCCGGCCTCGTCGCCGAGGACCTGGCGGCCGCCGGCCTGCCGGCCGACCTCGCCCCCGGCACCCTGCGCCCGTGGCGCCGTCGCTACCGACTGGTCGGTGACCCGTGGCTCGCCGATCCGGTGCGCGCCGAGCTGATCCGCCGCGGCCGACCTCCCGGCGGTCGCGGCACGACCGTCTTCGTGCTCGGCACCGACCTGGCCACGATGTTCAGCCACACCTGGACGATCCGGGCGTTCTCGGACGGCGGCCCGCCGTGGACCGAGTGGCTCGGCCGCTTCGCCGGCCGCCCGCGCGTGCCACCCCGGATCGACCTGCTCGCGGCGGCCCGGACCTGGGAGCAGCGGGTCGGCCGGGACCGGGTCGAGATCGTGCTGGAACCCGCCCTGCTGCCCCGGCTCCTCGGAGTACGCCGGCTGCCCACGCGTCCGGCGTACTCCGCCGACGCCGTCGACCTGGCCCGCCGGGTCGGCGCCGCCCTGGGTCTGCTGGTGCTGCCCGACCAGCGCACCCAGCTGCTCCTGGAGGGCCTCGGCCCGCGCCTCGCCGACGCACCGGGCCTCCCTCTGGGTGTGCCGGACGAGCAGGCCCAGTGGGTGCGGCAGCGAGCCGTCCGGATGCGCGATGCGCTGCTCTCTGCTGGTTACGCTGTCCACGGCGACCCGGACGCCCTGGTGCCCCCGGCAGCATCCACATCGGCACGGGCGACCGGCTCCGAGCCGGACGATGCCAGGGTGCTGGCCCTGGCCCTGCGGCTGTTGCTCGAGGAAGGAGTGCGATGACGCGGCGCGTGCTGCTGCACGTCGGCACCCCCAAGACCGGCACGTCGTACGTGCAGGACGTGCTGTTCCGCAACGTCGGACCGCTCGCCTCCGCGGGGATCCGCTACCCCGCCGACCGCTTCGACAGCCACTTCCTCGCCGCGCTGGACCTGATGCGGATGCCGTGGGGCGGGCTCGAGGCCGAGGCGATCGGTGCCTGGGACCGGCTGGCCGCCCAGGTCCGCGCGCACGACGGCACCTCGATCGTCAGCCACGAGATCCTGGCCACCGCCTCGCGCACGCAGGTGGGCCGGGCCCTGACCTCGCTCGGGCACGACGACGGCGCCGAGATCCACGTGCTCCTCTCGGTGCGCGACCTGGCCCGGCAGATCCCGGCCGAGTGGCAGGAGAACGTCAAGCACCGCAGCCAGCTCACCTACGCCAAGTTCCTGGAGCAGATCCAGGACCCGACGCGGTCCACGCGGATCGGCAGCTGGTTCTGGGGGGTGCAGGAGATCCCCGACATCCTCAACCGCTGGGGCCACGACCTGCCGCCCGAGCGCATCCACCTGATCACGGTGCCGCCTCCGGGCGGGGCGCCCGAGCTGCTGTGGAAGCGGTTCAGCCAGGCCTTCGGCCTCGACGGGATCGATCTCGACCTGGAGGTCGAGCGCCACAACCCGTCCCTCGGGGTGCCCGAGACCGCGCTCGTACGCCGGATCAACGTCGCCGCCCACCGGGTGCTGCCGCCGGCCGAGTATCGGCCGCTGGTGCGCGAGCTGCTCGCCCACCAGACCTTGTCGCAGCGCACCCGGTCGCCGCGACTGGGGCTGCCGCCCGAGCTCTACCCGTGGGTCGCCGACCTCACCGCTGCCTGGGCGACCGAGATCGAGCAGCGCGGCTACGACGTCGTGGGCGATCTCCATGACCTGGTCGGCACGCCGCCGGACACCTGGACCGATCCCGACAAGCCGGTCGAGGCCCAGGTGGCGCGGGCCGGCGTGGAGGCGATCCGGGCGCTGCTGCTCGAGACCGCACGACTGCGGCAGGAAGAGGCACGGCTGGCCGGTGAGCTCGACGAGGCGCACCGCGCGCTCGAGCGCTCCTACCTGCGACCGACGTACCGGATGCGCGAGAAGCTGGTGCGCCGGCTGCAGTCGGGCCGGCTCGGCCGCGGGCTGCTGAAGGCCTACCGGATGGGGCGCGGCAGGAGCTCGCGGTCGGCGTAGCGGCCGATCCGCCAGGTGCCGAAGCCGTCGGCGCCGAGCCCGACCAGGCCGCCGACCACCGGCACCCGACGACCGATGGTGGTCGCCAGCCGCTTGCCGGCCACGCGGCTGATCAGCTCCTGGGCCACCTCGGTGGAGATCGTGGTGTCGAGCTTGGCGTCGTGGATCGGCGCGGTCGCCAGCGCCATCGGCGGCGCCGGGATCTTGCGCTTCTTGACCAGACGGTTGACGGAGTCCTCGCCCAGCACCGTGACCAGGATCGCGTTGCGCACCCGCGGGTCCTCGAGGCCGTAGCCGCGCAGGTGGGCGATGCCGGCGACCATCCGGCACTGGATCAGCGTGAGCCCGGTGACGTTGGTCGGGATCAGGAACGCCGCGGTGACCAGGCCGCCGAGGTTGGTGACGAAGCCCTGGGCGCCGGCGTAGCGGACGTGGTTCTCGATCACCTCGTGGATCGCGCGGTCGACGTTGCCGCCCTGCTCCGAAAGCTGCTTCTCGGCCGCGTCGGCGGCGGGCGGCAGCGGGCCCACGCCCCGGATCGCGCGGTCCAGCGCCTGCCGCACGAACGAGGAGGTGAGTCCCGGTGCGAGCTCGGTGATCTTCGGGGCCAGCTGCTTGCCGACCCGTTGGGTGACGCCCATGGCACCAGAGTAGTGACGCGGGCATAGCGTCGGTCACGTGTCCCAGCCCGTCGAGCCCCCTGTGACCCGGTGGAGCTTCGGCGACCCGGCCGCGTGGGACCCCGACGACGACCTGGTCGGCATCGGCGCCGACCTCGAGCCGGGCACCGTGCTGGCGGCGTACCGCAACGGGCTCTTCCCGATGCCGGTCGGCCGGCCGCGCGATCCCATGGCGTGGTGGAGCCCGGCCGTCCGCGGGGTGCTGCCCCTGGACCGGCTGGTTGTCTCCCGGTCGTTGCGTCGGTCGGTGCGCGACTTCGAGATCCGCGTCGACACGGCGTTCGAGGAGGTGCTGGCCGCCAGCGCCGACCCGGGCCGCCCGGGGGGTTGGATCGACGCCCGGATCCGCGCGGCGTACCTGCGTCTCCACGAGCTCGGCTGGGTGCACTCCGTGGAGGCGTGGCGCGGCGGGCGGCTCGAGGGCGGGCTGTACGGCGTCGCGATCGGCGGCCTGTTCGCCGGTGAGTCGATGTTCCACCGCGCCCGCGACGCCTCCAAGGTCGCCCTGGTCGGGCTCGTCGAGCTGCTGTCCGACGAGCACCGCGAGCACCGCCTGATCGACGTGCAGTGGGTCACCGAGCACCTCGACAGCCTCGGCGTGGTCGAGATGTCTCGCTCGGAGTACCTGTCCCGGCTGCCTGCCGTGCTCAGCGTGCCGACGCCACCCTCGTTGCGGCCGACCGACCCGGCATGAATGAATGACGTGCCGATGGGAAGGGTCTCGCTGGTCCGGGCCCGCTCGACAACCGCGTCAGGACCTCCCGTCCGGACGACCGGAAAGGTTCCAAGATGAAGCTCAAGCGCGCCGTCGCGGCCGGAGCCGCGATCGTGATCACCGGGGTCTCCCTGGCCGCCTGCGGCAGTGACGGCGATGGGGACAGTGATGGCGGCGGAGAAGGCAATGGGGCCGGCGACGCCGGAGCCTCCATCGACGTGGGCGACTCGCCCGCCGACGCGACCGTCGAGGAGTTCTGCGAGACCTGGAACGACGACAGCATCGGCGGGGCCGCGGACGACACCCCCGAAGAGCAGGCTGACTCGGCCCACGAGGCGGCAGCCGCGCTGGCGGAGGTCGGCAGCCCGGAAGAGCTGGACGACGCCGCTCGCCACGGGTTCGAGGTGTTCCTGGACTTCCTTGCCAACGTCGACGCCGACGACATCGCCTCGTTCGCCGAGGCGAACCCGAGCGAACCCGACGCCTTCGCCGACGCGCTCGGCATCAACGCGGAGGACGCCGACGACGTGATCGCGTTCATCACCTACGCATCGCAGCAGTGCTACGCGCCTTCGACGGACACGCCAACCCCCTGATTCACCCCTCGACGAGGGTCGCCCCTGCGGGCCGAATGCTGCGAGAGTGACCGCGGCAGGTGAGAGAGACGACTGGAAGGAACCAAGATGAAGCTCAAGCGTTCACTGGCGACCGGAGCCACGGTCGTGATCGCCGGGCTGTCGCTCGTCGCCTGCGGTAGCGATGACGACGGTGGCGGTGGCAACGGCGGTGGGGACGGCGGCAGCGAAGCAGGTGACGCCGGCGACGCGCCCAGCCGACGCCAGCACCGAGGACTTCTGCGGGGTGTTCACCGACGTGACCGCAGACCTGAGCGGAAGCGGCTCGGCCGACGAGCAGGCCGACGCAGCGCACGCGGTGGCCGACAGCTTCGCCGACATCGGCACGCCGGAGGGCATCCCGGACGATGCCCGCAACGGGTTCGAGGTCTTCGTCGACTTCCTGACCGAGGTCGACTCCGATGACATCGCCGCGTTCGAGGAGTCGGACCCGGACGGCCTGGCCGACGCGCTCGGTGTGGGCGAGGACGAGGTCGCTGATGTGGAGGCGTTCTTCACCTACGCCGCCACGGAGTGCGTGCCGAACATGGAGGACCTCCCGACGGGCACCCCGTCCTGACCCCCGGCTCGACGAGCCCATGAACGACGGGGTCGGCCCGCTTGTCGGGCCAGGCGTGCCGACCCCTTCCCTGCTCCACCGGACCCACCAGTCCGTCATCGGACCGAGAGGACGCGCATGGCCGGCATCCGCGCCCTGAGCGGCGCGGCAGCGCTGCTGCTGGTCGTCTCGCTGGCCGCGTGCCGCGGCGACGAGGCCGGCTCGCCGGAGGATGCCTCCCTCGCTGACTTCTGCGACGCCTACTTCAGCCTGTTCGCAGGAGGCATGGACGACGTCGACCCGGGCGCCCCGGCCGACGAGCAGGACGCGGCGATGGTCGAGGCGCTGCGCGCCTGGGCCAAGCAGCTGGACGCCGTCGGCACGCCGGCCGACATGTCCGAGCCGGCCCGCGAGGGCTTCCGGCTGATCGTGCGCGCTGCCGCCGACCTGGAACCCGGCGACGTCGACAACCTGGCTCTCCTCGGCGAGGATTTCTCCGGAGGACGAGATGGCGGCCACCGAGGCCTTCGAGGACTTCGCCACCCAGCACTGTGAGTCACCGTTCGGAGACCCCCCACTGTGAAGAGGAGACCGTGATGTCGCAACCCCCGCAAGGTCCGCCGCCACCCCCGCAGGGCCCGCCCCCCTCAGGCCCCCCGCCGCAGGGCCCGCCTCCGCAAGGCCCGCCTCCGCAAGGACCGCCCCCTCAAGGACCGCCCCCGGGCAGCCCGGCGTACCCGGCCTACGAGCCGCCGACGGGGCCTCCCGCCGGTGGTCCGCCGCCACCTCCGGCACCGCCGGGCGGTCCGACGTACCCCTCGATGCCGCCCGGTGGCGGCGGCGGGGTGAACGGCAAGGCCCTGGCCGTGATCATCGCGGCCATCGTGCTCGTGGTCGCCGGCGTCGTCGGCGCGGCCGTGGCGCTGACGACGGGCGACGATGACGACGACAAGGCGAACGACGACAACGACTCGAGCGACACCGGGGGCGAGATCTCGGTCGACGAGTTCTGCGAACCGTTCCAGACCTACATGGACTCCTTCCTCGACGTCGACATCACCGCACCCGAGGAGGAGCAGGTGCAGAGCTTGGTCGGCGCGATCAAGGACTACGCCGCCGCGTTGGACGACCTCGGCACGCCGGAGGGCATGCCCGACGACGCCCGCGAAGGCAAGGAGGTGCTCGTCGACTGGGCCGAGGATCTCGACCTCGACCACTTCACGAGCATCGAGGACTTCGAGAACTTCGAGGACGAGTTCTCCGACGACGAGAACGCTGCTGGGGAGGCCTTCTTCGCCTACGCCGAGAAGACCTGCAGCGGGGCCCCGACCGACCTGCCGACCGACCTCCCGTCGGATCTGCCGACCGACCTGCCCACGGACCTGCTGACGGAGTTCCCGTCGGACTTCCCGACCGAGCTGCCGTCGGACTTCCTGTCCAACATCCCGAGTGACTACCTGACCATGCTGCCGTCCGACTTCCTGTCGGACATCCCGAGTGAGTACCTCACGATGATCCCGTCGGAGTTCCTCACGATGTTCCCGACGGAGTGACGCTCCAGCCCACCTAGACGACCTGCGGCGGTCGGCCGGTCTCGCTCACCAGGGCGCGGCCGGCCGCCGACCAGTCGAGCAGGCCACCATCGAGGTTGACCACGTTGTAGCCCTGCTCGTGGAGGTACGCCGTGGCCTGGGCCGACCGGGCCCCGACCTTGCACACCACGAGCGTCTGGCCCCCGGACACCTCGTCGAGGCGTTCCGGCAGGTCCATCAGCGGGATGTGCAGCGCTCCGTCGATGTGACCGTGCTCCCATTCGAAGGGTTCGCGCACATCGAGGACGGACAGCTCGTCGGGAAGCGGGTCGGGCACGTTGTCGACGGCGGCGGTGGGGATCTGACTCATTTCAGCAACTTACTCATGCGCCGATCCGCCAGCGGCTTGCCCCCCGTCTGGCAGGTCGCGCAGTACTGCAGGCTGGAGTCGGCGAAGGAGACCTCGCGCACCACGTCGCCGCACACCGGGCAGGTCTGGCCGGTGCGGCCGTGGACGGCGAGGTTGGACTTCTTCTCGCCCTTCAGCTCACTGGCCGCCAGCCCGCGCGACCTCTCGACCGCGTCACCGAGCACCCCGCGGATGGCCGTGTAGAGCGTGTCGAGCTCCGTGTCGTCGAGGCTGTTGGCCGGCTTGAACGGCGACATCTTCGCGGCATGCAGCAGCTCGTCGGAGTAGGCGTTGCCGATGCCGGCGATCGTGCCCTGGTGGCGCAGCACGCCCTTGATCTGCTTGCGGCCCTCCGCCTCGAGGATCCCGCGCAGCCGCTCGATGGTGAAGTCGTCGGCGAGCGGGTCGGGCCCGAGCCGGGCGATGCCGGGCACGTCGCCCGGGTCGCGGACGACGTACGCCGCCAGTGACTTCTTGGTGCCGGCCTCCGTGACGTCGAGACCGCTCTGGTCGTCGAGCACCACGCGGACCGCCAGGGGCGACTTGTTGCTGGGCTTTGGCGGGATGGTCGGCACCTCGTCGCGCCAGCGGATCCAGCCGGCGCGGGCCAGGTGGAAGATCAGGTGGATGCCCGAGGTGTGGATGTCGAGGAACTTGCCGTGTCGGGTGACGTCGTCGACCAGGGTGCCCTCGAGCGCCGACAGCGGTGGGTCGTAGGTCTTGAGCGCGCTGAATGCGGCGATGTGGATCTTGACGATGGCGCGACCGTCGAGTCGCCCTCGCAGGTCGAGGGCCAGCGCTTCCACCTCGGGCAGCTCGGGCACCCGGTCAGTTTAGTTGCGACCATGGACGATCGTTGGGCGCGAGGAGCATGATGGCGGGGTGCCTCCCGCGCGTCCGCTCCCACGGACGGGGTCGGTGTTCATCGACGCCCGTGGTGGCGACCGTGCGCTGCGCGTCAGCTGGCACCACGAGTCCGGCCTCGTCGTCCTGTCCCTGTGGCGCGAGAACGTCTGCGCCGGCTCGTTCCGCCTGGCCGTCGACGAGGTGCCTGCCCTGATCGAGATGCTCCGCGCCGGCCTCGCCCAGACCTACGCCACCGCCCTCTCCGAACACGTCGAACGGCTGGCCCACGGCGCCTGATCGGCGCGTCAATCTAAGGAAAAGGGTAGATACGCGGATACGGTGCTGACATGGACCCGATCCGCAATCCGTACGCCCCAGGAGCAGGTCAGCGGCCGCCGGAGCTGGCCGGTCGCGACCGGGAGCTGGAGCAGTTCGAGATCACCCTGGAGCGGGTGGCGGCCGGCCGGCCGGAGCGGAGCATGGTGCTCTCGGGCCTGCGCGGTGTCGGCAAGACGGTGCTGCTCAACGCGTTGCGTGGCCAGGCGGTGAAGCGGGCCTGGGGCACCGGCAAGATCGAGGCGCGCCCCGACCAGAGCATCCGGATCCCGGTGGCGCAGGCCGTGCACGCGGCGGTCCGCGAAGTCTCCCACCGCCACCGCGACCCCGACCGCGTCGAGGCGGTCGCCGGGGTGCTCAAGTCGTTTGCGCTGCGTACCCAGCTGGCCGACCGCAAGGGCATGCGCTGGACCCCGCCGGTCGACGCCGTCGCGGTCAAGGGCCGAGCCGACTCGGGCGACCTCGAGCTCGACCTGGTGGAGCTCTTCGGCGACGTCGCCTTGCTCGCCGGCGACCTCGGCGTCGGCATCGCGTTGTACGTCGACGAGATGCAGGACATCTCCACCGAGGAGCTCGCCGCGGTCTGCGGGGCCTGCCACGAGATCAGCCAACAGGGCTCGCCCCTGGTCGTGGTCGGTGCCGGACTGCCGCACCTGCCGGTGGCTCTCGCCGCCTCGAAGTCGTACGCCGAGCGGCTGTTCCGCTACGTCAACGTCGACCGCCTGCCGCGCGAGATGGCCGAGCGCGCCTGGCGGCTGCCGGCCGACAGTGAGGGCGTCACGTTCGAGGACGCCGCCATCGACGAGCTCTACCGCCTCACCGACGGCTACCCCTACTTCGTGCAGGCCTACGGCAAGGTCACCTGGGACGCCGCCGTCGGCGACCCGATCACCGCGGACGACGTACACGAGGCCGCACCCGAGGCCGAGGCCGAGCTGGCCATCGGCTTCTTCGGCGCCCGCTACGACCGCGCCACCCCGGCCGAGCGCGACTACATGACCGCGATGGCCGACCTCGGGCGAGACCAGGCCGACGGCCCGATCGCGACGGCCGACATCGCCCGCCACCTCGAGCGCAAGCCGCAGTCGCTCTCGCCGGCCCGCGACGGACTGATCAAGAAGGGCCTGGTCTTCTCCGCCGAGCGGGGCAGCGTTGCGTTCACGGTGCCGCACTTCGGGAAGTTCCTGCGCGGCCGCTGACCTCAGGCGGTGCCCGGTAGACAGGAGCCATGGCTCGCACTCGGCTCCCCGGCATCCTCTGGTCCCCCTGGTCGGTGTCGATGACGATCGAAGCGTCCGCGGAGACGGCCTGGGAGCTGCTCACCGATCCCGAGAGCTGGTCGGACTGGGGCCCGACGGTGCTCGCGGGGGAGATCGACGGCGAGCGGCTCGAGGCCGGTGCGACGGGCAGGGTCAGGGTGCCGCCCGGCCTGTGGCTGCCCTTCGAGATCACCGCCTTCGAGCCCGGCGCCTACTGGGCGTGGACGGTGGCGGGGGTGCCCGCGACCGGGCACCGGGTCACCCCGACCGCCCGCGGATGCCGCGTCACCTTCGAGACGCCGTGGTGGGCGCCGGGCTACCTCGCGGTCTGTGCTCTCGCACTGCGGAGGATCGCGCTCATGCTGGTGAGGCCATCGCCTCGGCAAGCAGGCTGAGCGTCGCGCCGAGGGAGGCGGAGCTCGGGTCGACGGTGCCTGGCGGATCGCCAACAAGGTGTACCACCGCTCGGCCTAGCTTCCCGCCGGAGCCCCGGTGGGGGTCCACAATGGAGACATGAGCGAGCGGCCGCGCCCTCAAGTGGTCGCCCACCGGGGTGCGAGCCACGAGAACGCCGAGCACACCCTCGGCGCGTACATCGCCGCGCTCGACGCCGGCGCCGACGGGCTCGAGTGCGACGTCCGGCTGACCGCCGACGGACACCTGGTCTGCGTGCACGACCGCGACCTGCGGCGGACGGCGAGCCACAAGGGCACCGTGTCGACGATGGAGCTCTCCGAGCTCTCCGAGCTGGACTTCGCGTCGTGGAAGAACCCGTGGTCCGACCTCGACGACGAGGCACCCGACCGCGACGAGACCCTCGACGGGCTGCTGACCCTGCGCAAGCTGCTGGAGATGGTCGCCGACTACGAGCGCCGGGTCGAGGTGGCCGTGGAGACCAAGCACCCCACGCGCTACAGCGGTCTGGTCGAGAAGCGGGTCGTGGAGATGCTGCGCGACTTCGGCTGGGACCGGCCTGGCTCGCCGGTGCGGGTGATGAGCTTCTCCTTCACCGCGCTGCAACGCGTCGAGCGGATGGCGCCGGACGTACAGCTCGTGCAGCTGATCGACCGGGCGCAGTACTGGCCCATGCTGCGCCGCGTGATCGGCCAGGACTGGATCGTCGGCCCGGGCATCGCCGAGCTGCGCGAGCACCCCAAGCTCGGCCGTCGGATCACCAAGGCCGGCCACGACATCCACGTGTGGACGGTCAACACCGAGGAGGACCTGCAGCTCTGCCAGGACAACGGGGTCAAGGCAGTGATCACCGACCGCCCGGCGTACGTGATGGAACTGCTGGACAAGTAGCGTCTGCGCCATGGCCAAGCGTTCCCGCACGAAGTCCCCTGCCGTCACCGAAGGTGCCGTCGGACCACGCCAGCCCTGCCCGTGCGGCTCCGGCAAGCGCTACAAGGCCTGCCACGGTGGGCCCGGCGGAGCTACCGACGTGTACGTCGGCCGCCCCTTCGAGGGACTCGCGGGCGAGTGCGACCTCGTGGCGCTGCGCGAGCTGGTGCCGGCCGCCACCGCGCCGTTGAGCGTGCGCGACACCGACCGCACGGTCCAGCTGTGCACTCTGCTGCCGATGGCTGCGCCCGCCATGTCGCGCGACAGCGGCGAGATCTGGCTCGGGCTGCAGGTGCAGCACAGCTTCGGCGACCCGTCACGCGACCTCGCGGCGGTGCTGCTCAAGGCGCTCGACGCCGAGCCCGGCATCGTCGGTCTCACCGACCCTCCGGGCGAGGGCCCGCGGCTCCAGGACCTGCTGACCAACACCTCGCTCGACGTCACCGTGCACGAGGGCTTCGACTACTGGGTGGCCGACGTCGACGGCAACGACGCCATGGCCGGTGCGCTCGAGCAGGCCAACGAGTCCGCGACCCCCACCGCCCGGCTGGCGTCGGTCGAGGCGGCGTACTGGACCGACGTCGGGCCCAAGGAGCACCTGCGCTGGGTGATGCCGGAGCCGGAGAACCAGCTGCTCGACGCGCTCTCGCGCCTGCACGCCGCCGGCCAGGACGTGATCGTGCCCGATGCCCGGCTGGTCGGCATGTTCCGGGCCCACGGACTGCTGGCCCCGGTCTGGGACCTGCCGCTCGGCACCGGCGCGGAGGTGCTGGAGGAGCCGGCGGCGAAGTTCCGCGCCGCGCTCGACGAGGCGCTGGCCGACTCCTCCGACCTGACCACCGAGCAACGCGCCGCCCGCTCCGGGTTGGCGAACCGTCAGGTCACGATCCGCTAGACCGCAGCGACCACGCCTCCAGGCGTGAGTAGCCCTTGACCGAGACCCTGCGGATGCGCCGCAGGGTGTACGCCGACGCGTCGTCGCTGTGGTCGGGGGCGTCCTCGCCCTCGTCTGTTCGACCCGAGAGCTCTTCGTAGGCGCCGCGGTCGATCACGACCGTGCCGGGCCGGGCGACCGAGGTGAGTCGGGCGGCGATGTTGACGGTGGGACCGAACACGTCTCCGAGCCGGCTGACCACCGGACCGTAGGCGATGCCCGCCCGGACGCTCGGGAACCGGTCGTCCTCGTCCTGGCCTCGGCGGGTCATCTCCAGGGCGATGTCGGCCGCCGCCGCAGCGTTGTCGGCCACGAGCAGCACCTCGTCGCCGATGTTCTTGATGATCCGCACCTCCCGGTCGACCGCCAGGCCGAGGGTCTCGCCCTCGAAGTGCTCGAGCCACTCCACCAGCTCTCGCTCCGAGAGGGTCCGGCTGCGGGAGGTGTAGCCGACGATGTCGACGAAGACGACGGCCAGGTCGGCGACGGCCGAGCCGGGCGTCTCGACAGCCAGCGCGCGGTTGGCCGCGCTGACCAGGTGGCGCCGCCACACGTAGCTCTGCAGCGCGTCGACCCGCGGCAGGACCTCCTGGGTCATCTGGGCGAGCGTCTCGACGGGGTCGGCCCCGCTCTCGAGCGCGACCGTGGTGAGCAGGTTGGTCTGCCAGTCGGCCAGGCGCGCGAACGAGCGGCCCCAGGTGCGCACCAGCGCGGCCTGCCGATCGGCGCTGAGGATGCCCAGCTCCATCAGGTCGTGGGTGTAGGTCAGCGCCTGCACGTCAGCGGGCGTGAACGCAATGGCCTCATCGGTCTGGGTCGGGAACCCCAGCAGCCGCCACAGCTCGTGGGCGACCTCCAGGGGCACCCCCGCCTGCTCCGCCACCTGGACGCGCGTGAGGCTCGGAGCCTCGCCCAGGAGGAAGGACCCGAGGACCTCCAGCGCCTCGGAGAGGTCGGGGAGGTCGAGCGGGTCGTCGGCTTCGTTCACCCCTGCCGGGACTGGGTGACCTCGTCGAGCGCTGCCTTGAACGACGGCATCTCCTCCATCAGCCCGCGCACGTCGTCGTTGGTGAAGTGGATGACGTCGAGCGGCGTCAGGGCCACGATGCTCGCGTTGCGCAGGTGATGGCCGACGATGCCGGCCTCGCCGAAGATCTCGCCCGAGCCGATCTGGGCGATCTCCTGGCCGTGCTGCCGCACCGAGACGGTGCCGTCGAGCAGGATGTAGGCCTTGTCTGCCGGGGTGTTCTCCCAGATGGGCGACCAGCCCTCGGGCAGCTTCAGCCGTCGGCCGGCCGCGCTGATCCGTGCCACCTCTTGCGGGGTGAAATTCTCGAAGAACGAAGCCATGGTCAGCCTTTCGGTGCCACTCGGATGGACAACCCTCCGGGCGTGATGATCCCCGAGTGCCCGGAGGCTGTCCAGCACCAGCGACGTGAATGCCAGCAGGTGACTACCGCGCCGCCAGCGGCTCCCGCGCGATCGGGCAGCTCATGCACCGGGGTCCGCCGCGGCCGGAGCCGAGCTCGGAGCCGGCGATCCGGACCACCTCGATGCCGGCGTCCTCCAAGCGGGCGTTGGTCTCGTCGTTGCGCTCGTAGGCGACGGCCACGCGCGGGGCGAGGGCGAGGGTGTTGTTGCCGTCGTCCCACTGCTCGCGCTCGGCTGTCACCGGGTCGAGGCCGGTGTCGATCTGGCTGAGCGTGTCGATGCCCATCGCCTTGGCCGCTGCGACCAGGAACGGCTCGGCGTCCGCGACGTCGAGCAGCAGGTCCCCGTCCGGCTCGGTGCCGTGGCTGGTCACCGTGTAGGCGACCAGCGAGTCCGCGACGTTGGGGTAGACGATCATCTTGTCGACGTCGACGAGCGTGCAGATCGTGTCGAGGTGCATGGTCGCCCGCTCCTGCGCGATCGGCACCGCGAGGACCGTGTGCGCGAGCTCGGCCTGGAACATCTGTCGCGCCAGGCGCTCGGCGCCGGCAGGGGTCGTCCGCTCACCCACGCCGACGGCCACCACTCCGGGAGAGAGCAGCAGCACGTCGCCGCCCTCCATGTGCTCGCGGTGCGAGCCGTGGATCCGGGGCGTGCCGGCGAACCTCGGGTGCCGCGTGTAGATCAGCTCGGTCAGCTCGGTCTCGCGCTTGCGGGCGGGCATCGCCAGCGAGGTGATCGCGACCCGGTCGCGGATCCAGACCGAGGAGTCGCGGGTGAAGAGCAGGTTGGGCAACGGGTCGATGAGGAAGTCGTCGTACGCCAGGAGGGAGGTCACCAGCCCGAACCCGCCGCGCACCTCGTCGTTGCGGATGCCGGCGGTGAGGTAGCCGGTGAGTTCGGCGGGGGAGGACGTCGCCCAGCAGGCCCTCGAGGTAGCCGCGCATGGTGTCGCCGAGGTCGAGGTCGGCCAGCGCCTCCTTGACCGCGTGCGCTCGCGCCTCCGGCTGCTCGAGGGTCTCGGTGAGGAGGTCGGTCAGGTAGAGCACCTCGACGTCGCGCGCCCGGAGCGTCTCCGCGAACGCGTCGTGCTCCTCCTGGGCCCGCCCCACCCACGGGATCGCGTCGAACAGCAGCTTGTCGTTGTTGCGGGGGGTGAGCCGCTTGAGCTCGTTGCCGGGCCGGTGCAGCATCACCGTCTGCAGCCGCCCGACCTCGCTGTCGGCACCGTGGGTCGCGCTCATGTCGGCACTCTAGATCGATAGTCCGCTACGTATGGCACCCGCTGGCTGTCCCAGGAGGTGCCGTACGTGGCGGACTATCGGGCCAACTCGTACGCCGTGAGGGCAGCCAGGACGAGACAGACGGTGGCGCCGACGTAGTGGAGCACGTGGAGGGGGATCCAGCGCATCAGGTTGCGGCCGACGATCACGGCCAGGGCGCTGACGGTGAGCAGCGCGGCCAGGGCGCCGATGAAGACGCTGAGCGGAGCTTCGTACCTCGCCACCAGCGAGATGGTCAGCAGCTGCGACAGGTCGCCCCATTCCGCGGCGAAGAGGATCAGGAACGACGCCCCGACCGCCCGGAGACCGGTGGCGGGCCGGGCGCGCTCGGCGTACTCGTCCTCGTCGGCCTGCTGGTGCCCGCGGCCCTCGCGGATGAGCACCACGGCGCCGACGAGGAACAGCACGACCGACGCTCCCTGCACGATCTCGGACGGCAGGAACGACGCCGCGTGCCCGAGTGCGACGGCTACCCCGGTCTGCACGGAGAAGGCGAGGCCGACCCCGATCCAGACGAGCAGCGGCCGGTAGCGGGTCGACAGCACCAGCGTCGCCAGGAACGTCTTGTCCGGCAGCTCGACGACGAAGATCGCCCCGAAGGTCAGGACGACGGCCGCGAGATCCACGGTCTCAGTGTCCCAACCGGGCCTCGAGCGACGCGACCTGGGCCTCGAGGTCAGCGATGGCCGCCATCACCTCGGCTGTCGAGCGCCCATCGACGCGCAGCACCCGGAGCACCTGCACCTTGCTGTGCACCTCGCTAGTCGCCCCGGAAGGGGTCGGCGGGGTAGACGCCGAGCATTTTCACGTCGGTCGAGAAGAACGCCAGCTCCTCGAGCGCGCGCTTGAGCCCGAGGTCGTCGGGGTGCCCGTCGACCTCCGCCAGGAACTGTGTGGCGCCGGTGAAGGCGCCGTCGACCATGTAGCTCTCCAGCTTGGTCATGTTGACACCGTTGGTCGCGAACCCGCCGAGCGCCTTGTAGAGAGCGGCCGGGAGGTTGCGCACGTTGAAGATGAACGACGTGACCACGGGCCCGTTGTCGGCGGGGGCCATCACGTAGTCGCGCGACAGCACCACGAAGCGCGTCGTGTTGTGGTCCTCGTCCTCGACGTCCTCCGCGAGGATGTCCAGGCCGTAGATCTCCGCGGCCATCGGCGGGGAGATCGCGGCCTGGGTCGGGTCGGCGGCCTCGGCCACCTCCCGCGCCGCGCCGGCGGTGTCGCCGGAGATCACCGTGCGGAGGTTGTGCTCGCGGATGATCTTGCGGCACTGGCCGAGCGCGTGCACGTGGCTGTGAGCGGTCGTGATCGTGTCCAGCGACGAGCCGGGCACGCCCATCAGGTGGAAGCGGATCCGCAGGAAGTGCTCGGCGATGATGTGCAGGTCGGAGTCGGGGAGGAAGTGGTGGATGTCGGCCACCCGACCCGCGATCGAGTTGTCGATCGGGATCATCGCGAGGTCGGCCTCGCCGCTCACCACCGCAGCGAAGACGTCCTCGAACGACGCGCAGGGCACCGCCTCCCAGTCGGGGTAGTGCTGGGTGCACACCGCATGGGAGTTGGCGCCGGGCTCGCCCTGGTAGGCGATGCGTCGCTGATCGGTCACCCCCGCACTTTAGTGTCGGCAAGGTGATCGTCGTCGCCGTCCTTGCTCTGCTGATATCGGTCGCGGCGCTGGCAGTCGCCCTACGCCGGCAGCGCGCACCGCGCGGGGATGTCGACGCGCTGCCCGAGGACGTGCTCGGGCTGCGCCAGGAGGTGGCGGCGCTCAGCGCGGAGGCGAGCGAGGCGCTGCGGCATCTCGCGGTGGTCCGCTACGACGCGTTCGGCGACATGGGCGGGCATCTCTCGTGGTCGCTGGCCCTGGTCGACGACGGCGGCAACGGCGTCGTGCTGACCTCCATTCACGGACGCAGCGAGGCCCGCACTTACGCCAAGAACCTCGCCGGCTGGAAGAGCGACCAGCAGCTCTCGCCCGAGGAAGAAGAAGCAGTAGTCACCGCCCGCGCGTAACCCCGGACGTCCGGACGGGTTGTCACGAGGTGTTGGGAAAACGACGAGGCGTCCTGGCGGCGCTCTGCCTGGTTGTTTCGGGCCTGACGTCCGCTGGCCTCACGACCACCGCGACGTCCCACGCCCAGAGCTCCTCGGCGGATCCCCTCGCGGCGTACGTCGTCGTCCTGCGTGATCCGGAGCCCGGCACGGTCGCCCGGCCGGTGGCCACGCTCGCCCGGTCGCTGGTCGGTGGGCTCGGCGGCGTCCTCACCTTGACCTACGACACCGCGCTCCGCGGTTTCGCGGCCCGACTGCCGGCGGTGGCCGTCGCTGCCCTGCGTCGCAGTCCGCTCGTGGAGTCGGTCTCGCTCGACGTGCCGGTCACGGCGGCCGCGACCCAACGCCGACCGAGCTGGAACCTCGACCGCTCGGACCAGGCGCGCCGCCAGCTCGACGGGCGCTACTCCTACCCGGACGGCGCCGGGCGCGGCGCGCACGTCTACATCGTCGACACCGGGCTGGCCGGGCACCGCGAGCTCGTCGGCCGGGTGGGCGCCGGCCGCAACTTCGTCGGCGGCCTGCTCTCCGCGCCGGACCCCGCCCGCTGGGGTGACTGCAACGGTCACGGCACCCACGTGGCCAGCACCGTCGCCGGCACCCGGTGGGGCATCGCCAAGCAGGCCACGGTGCACGCCGTCCGGGTGCTGGGCTGCGGCGGGTCCGGCTCGACCTCGCAGTTCCTGGCCGGCCTCGACTGGGTCGCCGCCCACCACGAGTCGCCCGCGATCGTGAACATGTCGCTGTCGAGCGACGCGCGCGTCGGCGCCCTCGACCGCGCCGCGCGCGGCCTGCTCAACCACGGCGTCGCGGTGGTGGTCGCCGCCGGCAACTCGGGCCGCAGCGCCTGCGTGGAGTCGCCGGCGGGCGAGCCGCAGGTGGTGACGGTGGGCGCCACCAACCGGTCCGACATGCGCCCAGGCTTCTCCAACTACGGCGGCTGCGTCGACATCTTCGCTCCCGGAGTGGACGTCATCGGCGCGCAGGCGGACTCGAACACCGGTGGGGTCGCCTACAGCGGCACGTCCATGTCGTCGCCCCACGTCGCCGGAGCGCTGGCCCTGATCCGGGCCCAGAAGCCGGGACTCGGTCCGCGTCAGGCACAGGACCTGCTTCTCCGGAACGGCACCCGAGGGGTCGTCGGCAGTCGCGGTCAGGGCTCGCCCAACCTCCTGCTCCGCGTGTACGCCGAGTCGCCACCGACGGCGCGGATCGCGGTCGACTGCGACGGCTTGCGCTGCACCTTCCGGGCCGTCGGCTCCTCGGCCGGTGTCCGCGGCACGGCGTACCGGTGGAAGATCGGCAAGCGCCGCGCGTCCGGCCCTGAGCATCGAGCACGTCTTCCGCAACCGCGGCAAGCACACCGTGACGCTGGTCGTGACCGACGCGGCGGGTCAGCAGGACACCGCGAAGAAGGTGTTCCGGGTCGGACGCTGACCCTGCCCGCGGAGTGATATTCCGACGAGCCGGGCAACCTTGGTGCACTCCGGGCGTCTTAGGGGTATGACCACAGACGTGAAGCCACGCACCGGACTCGGGACCGATGAGCTGGCCGAGCTGTACGCCGCGCACCGGGTCTCGCTGGTGCGGCTGGCGATCCTGCTGGTCGACGACCTGGCATCCGCCGAGGACGTCGTGCACGACGCGTTCGCCGCGCTGGCGTCGCGCCGCGGTGCGCTGCGGGAGCCCGCCGCGGCGCTGGGCTACCTCCGCACGTCGGTGGTCAACGGCTCCCGCTCGGCGCTGCGGCGCCGGCGTACGGCCCGCGCGTACTCGCCACCTCACGAACCCGACCTCGAGGCACCGGAACATCAGGCGGTCCTGGCCGAGGAGCACCGTGAGGTGCTCGCCGCGTTGGGCACGCTTCCCCGTCGCCAGCGCGAGGTGCTGGTGCTGCGCTACTGGTCCGACCTCTCCGAGGCCGACATCGCCACCTCGCTGGGCATCGCGCGCGGCACGGTCAAGTCCACGGCGAGCCGGGCGCTGGTCGCCCTCGAGGCCGCCCTCAGCACCACGACGAACACTGACATCACGGAGGGGGAGCGATGAGCACCACCGAGGACCGACTGATCGCCGCCCTGGCCGCTCGGGCCGACCAGGTGCACGCGGAAGACCTGCGGGCCCCGGAGGTGCCCGAGGTCCCCGCGACCGTCACCTTTCTCCGCCGGCCCGCGGCGTACGCCGTGGGCATCGCCGCCGCGGCCGCCGCGATCGCGGCGCCCTTCGTGATCGGGGGCCTGGGGTCCGACGATTCCCCGATGCCTCCGGCCACGGAAGGTCCGTCACCTACGCTCGCGCCGCAGACCGATGTCGGCGGCGACTGGCCGGTGACCTACCGACAGGCGTTCGACCTCGACGGCGACGGCACTCCGGAGCGCGTGCGGCTGCGCAGTGAACCTGGCGAGCCGTTGATCGGCCCGCGGATCCGGATCGAGTCCGACCTGAGCGGCGGCGGTTCCGTCTTCGGGGTCACGGACAGCGGAGGTGTGGGGGTCAACTTCATGGACCCCGTCGACCTCGACGGTGACGGCTCGCAGGAGCTGATGCTCAACCGCGACCAGGCTGACGGGCTCTCCAGCGACTGGATCGTCGTCGACCTGGTCGACGGTCAGCTCGTCGAGCTCGAGCAGGACGGGTCGGCCCCCTTGTCCTGGGGCGACGTGCCCGACCCCGACGACCCCGACCTGGCCTTTGCGACGGACCGGTGGATCTCCCCCGACGAGTCCTCGCTCTTCTCGTCGCGGTCGCTGCGGAGCTTCGCCAGGTACGGCATGAGCTTCGAGGTGCCCGACCCCTACGCCGCGCAGGTGTGGTCGTGGGAGATCGACGGCCTCCGGCTGGTGCCCGTGGCTCAGGACCAGCTCTGCATCAGCCAGGTGGAGGAAACGCGCGAGCCCTGCGCCGGCGACGAGGGTGAGGACCTGCCGGCGTTCCTCCCCGAGGAGACCAACCTGATCGGCGTCGGGGAGTCCTTCACCACCGACGTCGACTTCGACCAGGTCGACGACACGGTCAGCCTCGAGGGGGCAGCTCCCGGCGTTGACGACCAGGTCGGCGACGGTGACGTCGAGCTGGTGGTGCGCACGTCGACCGCGGGCGTGAAGCGGCTGCCGATCCCTGCTGGTGGCGCACCCCAGCTCTACGCGACCACGATCCAGATCGGCATGCTCGACGGGCTCTCGCTGGCCTTCCGGCAGGAGAGCGGTGACTCGTCGCGGTTCACGTACGTCGCGACCGGTTCCGACGGATTCAGCGGCGACCTGCTGAACGTGGCGACGTCGGGAGCACCGTTCGGCAACGGCTTCCTCGAGGACGGGTCGTCGTACCGCACCTGGGTGGGTGCCGACGACCGGATGTACACCGGCGTCGAGCCGGTGCAGGACGAGCCGGACCGGCTGAAGCCGACGCAGGTGTACGTCTGGACTCTGGAGGCCGGCCCCGAGCTGGTCGCGATCGCCCTCGGTGGCTACTGCTTCGACACCGTCTTCGGCGAGGCCCTGCGCTGCGACTGACAAGTGCCGTCGCGGAAGGTCAGCCGGTGCCAGCCGTGAGCTCGGCCGCCATCGCCTCCATCAGCGCGGTCAGCCCCTTGAACGGCCGGACCATCACCGTGAACGACGTCAGCCGGCCGTCGGCGCCCCAGCGGAACATGTCGACGCCGTTGACGGTCAGCCCGCCGACCTCGGCCTCGAACTCGAGCACCGCACTCGCGTCGGACCACCACTCGTCGACGTAGCGCAGGGTCGGGCCGAGCACCACCATCGCCGCAGCGAGGTACATCGTGGTCAGGGCCTTGCCCTCCTGCGGCTTGTGCAGGGCCGGGGACCGGAACACGCAGTCGTCGGCGAGGATCGCATCGAGAGCGGCCGGGTCGCGGCTCTCGACGACCCGGTGCCAGGCCGCGAGCGGCTCGGGCATCTCGGGTGCGCCGGTCATCGAGGCACCCGCACGAGCAGGCGGCCGTGGATGCATTCCATGTGCAGCTCCTTGCCGGGTCCGATGGAGTCTCCGTCGAGCTGACGGGGCACGTCGGCCGATGCCTTGATCGACACCGTGCGACCGGTCATCCGGTTGATGGTCTCGTCGGTGCGGGTGCGCTTGGTCAGCACCCGGAAGGCCAGCGGCACCCAGGACAGGAACCGGCGTGGGTAGAGGAGCACCACGTCGAGCTGGCCGTCGTCGATGGCGGCGTCCGGCAGCAGGGGCATGCCGGCCTGGAGGTAGCCGACGTTGCCGACCACGATCGTGCGGGCGCGATGAGTGGTCGGCTCACCGCCGTCGACCGAGATCTCGACCCTGGTCACCGGGAACATCAGGGACTTCAGGGCGGAGAGCACGTAGGCCAGCCAGCCGACCTTCTCCTTGATCTGCTCGTTGACGCCCTCCATGATCGCGGCGTCGAAGCCCATACCGGCCATCACCATGAAGTGGCTGTCGTCGATGCCGTCGCCGGTCACCGAGACCATGTCGATGGCGCGGTCCTGGCCGGTGAGGGCGATGTCGATCGCGGCCCGGATGTAGAGCGGGATGTCGAGGTTGCGGGCCAGCAGGTTGCCGGTGCCGGCAGGCACGATCCCGACCGGGATGCCGGTGCCGGCCAGCTCCGCGCACACCTCGCGCACGGTGCCGTCGCCACCGCAGACGATCACCAGGTCGGCACCCTCGACGGACGCGCGGGCGGCCTGCCCGGTGCCGGAGTCCTCGACCGTGGTGAGGTGCCAGGTGGGCGCCGACCACCCGGCCTCGGCGGCCATCGAGTCGACGATCGCCTGGAACTGGCCGACGTCCTCCACCTTGATCGGGTTGAGCACCACCGCGACCTTCCGGCCGGAGGGGAACGTCTCGGGCAGCGGATCGACCTTCTCGGCGTGGCTGCGCGGGAGCGGGCTGTAGAGCGCGAGCCCGAGCAGCGCCAGGCCGACACCGAGGAGCGCTCCGCCGACGACGTCTGCTCGGGTAGTGGCGACCGAGCAGCACCCGGTCGAGGCACACCGCGACCGCCATCAGGACAGCGCCCAGGCCGACCAGGCGCCGGATGTTGGCGCGGCGCAGCAGCATCACTGCCAGCACGATCAGCACCACCGCGAACGCCGAGGTCATCGTGGCGTGGCCGGACGGGAAGGCGTGCGTGCCGTGCCGGCCGACGATCACCTGCCAGTCGGGCCGGTCGCGCTCGATGAGCAGCTTGAGCACCCGGAAGGCGCCGTAGGAGACAGCCATCACCAGGACGACGTACGCCGCCGCCCGACGGTGCTTGCGCGACCAGAGCAGGATGGCGAGCACCAGCGAGTACGCGCCGAGCCAGACCGCCGAGAAGGCGATCTCGACGCCGCGGAGGAAGCGTCGCAGCCCGGCGTCGTCGATGGCCCAGTCCCGCGCCGACTGGCCGCGGTCGTCGAGGTCGAGCAGCCACGACCATCCCTGGGTGACGCCGAGGGTCAACAGCCCGAACAGCACGAAGCACAGCGCGGCTATGCCGAGCTGCACTCGCTTGGAGCGGTCGAGCATGCGGTTCCTCTCGTGCGCAGGTGGACAGCGGACAAGTATGGGCTACCGCAGGTAACTCGGGTGAAGGGCCGTCCGGGGGACGAGGTCTCGACACGCGGCTACGCCTTCGCCAGCTCAGGCGTGCCGCTTGCTCGACCTTCCCGAGCCCACGCCGACTGCTCGTACCTCGCAGTCGGCTGCTCGGTAACCTCCTACCATGATCGACCCTCGCATCCTCCGTGACGACCCAGACCGCGTGCGTGCCGCCCAGGCCAAGCGCGGGCTGTCCGACGAGGTGGTCGACCGTGCTCTTTCCGCTGACACCGAGCGCCGCCGGGCCATCGCCGACTTCGAGGCCAAGCGGGCCGAGCAGAAGCAGCTCGGCAAGCTGATCCCGCAGGCGCAGGGTGAGGAGAAGCAGGCGCTGCTCGCGCAGACCAAGACGCTCTCGGCCGAGGTGAAGGACGCCGAGGCCGCGCAGGGGGTTGCCGAGCAGGAATGGCACGACGCGATCTGGTCGATCCCCAACCTGGCGGCCGACGAGGCACCGGCCGGCGGTGAGGACGACTTCGTCGTGCTGGAGACCATCGGCACCCCGCGGGAGTTCGACTTCGAGCCGCGTGACCACGTGGAGCTCGGCCGGATGCTCGGCGCGATCGACCTCGAGCGCGGCGCCAAGGTCTCGGGCGGGCGCTTCTACTTCCTCACCGGGGTCGGGGCCGAGCTCGAGTTCGCCCTGATCAACCTCGCCAACGAGCACGCCCGCGAGCACGGATTCAGCCAGGTGATCGCGCCGTCGATGGTGAAGCCGCGGGCGATGGACGGCACCGGCTTCCTCGGCCAGGCCGCTGACGACGTCTACCGCATCGAGGGTCAGGACATGTACCTCGTCGGCACCAGCGAGGTGCCGATGGCGGCGTACCACTCCGACGAGATCCTCGACGGCGACGCCCTGCCGCTGCGCTACGCGGCGTTCAGCCCGTGCTTCCGCAAGGAGGCCGGCTCGCACGGCAAGGACACCAAGGGCATCATCCGGGTGCACTGGTTCGACAAGGTCGAGATGTTCGTCTACTCGACCGTCGAGGACTCCTACGCCGAGCACCAGCGGCTCCTGGATATCGAGAAGGGCTTCCTCGACAAGCTCGAGCTGGCCTACCAGGTGATCGACACCGCGGCCGGTGACCTGGGGCTGTCGGCGCAGCGCAAGTTCGACTGCGAGGCGTGGATCCCGACCCAGGGCAAGTACCGCGAGCTCACCTCGACCTCCAACTGCACCGACTTCCAGACCCGCCGGCTCGACACCCGGGGCCGGTTCGGGGAGGCGGTCGGGCCGGTCGCCACCCTCAACGGCACGCTGTGTGCGGTGCCCCGCGCGATCGTGGCCATCCTCGAGACCCATCAGCAGGCCGACGGCTCGGTGGTGGTGCCGCAGGCGCTGCGCACGTGGATGGGCCGCGACGTGCTGGAGCCCCTCGCGAAGTGAGCGACTGGACCCCGCGCCTGGTCGCGCTCGACATCGACGGCACCCTGCTCAAGTGGGTCGAGGGTGCCGGGATGACCTATGAGCAGATCGAGCAGAGGGTCTACGACGCCGTCCACCGTGCCCTCGAGGCCGGCGCCCACGTCGTGCTGGCCTCGGGTCGCTCGCCGCACGGCATGACCCCGATCGCCGACCTCCTCGATCTGAGGGGCCAGGGTGAGGAGAGGGTCTGGGTCGTGGCCAGCAACGGCGCCGTGATCTTCCGCTACCCGCCGCTCGAGGTGGTGCACGAGGAGACCTTCGACGCGAGCCCGGCTGTGCAGGCGATCCTCGAACGCCAGCCCACCGCCCTGGTCGCGGTGGAGGAGCGCGGCGTCGGCTATCGCGTCAGCGGCCCGTTCCCCGAGGGCGAGCTGTCGGGGGAGATGATCCAGACCGACCTCGACGACCTCGTGGGCGGTCCGGTGAGCCGGGTGATCATCCGCGACCCCGAGGCCAGCGCCGACGACTTCGTGGCGCTCGCCGACGAGCTGGGCCTGCACGGCACCAACTACGTGGTCGGCTGGACGGCCTGGCTCGACCTGTCCCCTGTGGGCGTGGACAAGGCGTCCGGCCTCGAGCACGTGTGTCGCGAGCTCGGCCTCGAGGCGGCCGACGTGCTGGCGATCGGCGACGGCCGCAACGACATCGAGATGCTCCAGTGGGCCGGCCGCGGGGTGGCCATGGGGCAGGCCATCCAGGAGGTGATCGACGCCGCCGACGACGTCACGGTGTCGGTCTACGAGGACGGCGCGGCCGTGGTGCTGGAGCAGTACTTCTGATGAGCCTGCCCGCCCTGATCAGCACCCCCCGGCTGAGGTTGGTGCTGATCAGTCCCGACGATGCCGCCGACATGCTCGCCGGTCGCCACCAGGACCGCTGGCACCCGGACTATCCGCGCCAGGACGACGTCGACGCCGCGTCGATGGTGCGCGACGGCGCCGATCCGTTCGGCCCGCGACACGTGGTGCTCGACCGCCTTGCAGTGGGGTCGATCGGCTGCTTCGGGCCGCCGACCGACGGCGAGACCGAGATCGGCTACGGCCTGGTCGAGGGCGTGCGCGGCCAGGGGATCGCCACCGAAGCGGTGCAGGCCCTGATCACCGAGACGCAGCGGATCGGCGTACGACTGCGGGCGAGCGTGCTGCCCCACAACACCGCCAGCCTCCGGGTGCTGGCCAAGTGTGGCTTCACCGAGCTGCGCGGCAGCACGGAGGACGGCGAGCTGGTGATGGCGCGCCCCGCGCTCACCTGATGGCCCCCAGGCTGGTCGCCACCGACCTCGACGGCACCCTGGTGCGCAGCGACGGGAGCGTCTCCGAGCTGACCCAGCGGGTGCTCGCCGAGCTCGACGAGCGCGACGTGCCGGTCGTGCTGGTGACCGCCGCCCCTGCGCTGGATGGACGACCTGTGGCCGATGGTCGGCGCCACGGCTTCGCGATCGTAGCAACGGCGCGATCTGGTACGACGTCGCGGCGACCGGGTGCGCGACCTGCGCGGCATCGAGGTGGAGGCCGGGCTGCGCTGGTCGCGGCGATCGAGCGAGCGGTGCCCGACGCCGGCTTCGCCGTCGAGACGCTCTCGGGCATCGCGATGGACCGCCGCTACGTCGACCACCACGGGTCGCCGCGGGCAGTCCGGTCGGCCGCTCGCCGACGTCTGGACCGAGCCGCCGTCAAGTGCTGGTGCAGCACGAGGTCGATCCGGCGGAGTTCCGGGGCGGGTCATGGCCGCGGTCGGCGACGTCGCACGCCGACCTGGTCGGGAGACCGGCTGATGGAGATCAGTGCGCGGGCATCACCAAGGCGGCGACGCTGGCCCGGCTGCCGAGAGCTCGGCGTCTCCGCCGCCGAGGTGCTGGCCTTCGGCGACATGCCCAACGACATCGCCATGCTCGAGTGGGCGGGCACGGCGTACGCCGTGGCCAACGCCGATCCGACCGTGATCGAGGTCGCCGACCCACGTGTGCGCTTCGAACCACGACGACGGGGTGGCGCGCGTGCTGATGGACCCGTTCGGAGTGGGCGACTGACGCTCGGTCGCCTGGACCGACTGGCTGGGTCTTGGTCCGATCTGTTCTGATGGGGCTCGTGGGGACCTATCGCCGCCTGCTCGTCGTCGTGTTCTTCGCGGGCGCCTCCGTGCTGGTCGGTCCGGCCGCGCAGTGGAGCCCCCGCGGCGCCGTGCACGTGCTGCCCAGGGCAGCCACCGACATGGCGGACCACCTCAAGGAGGCGAATGCGGTCTTCACCGGCACCGTCGAGGCGATCGCGGGCGCCAGCACCACGGTGCCGCCGACCTCCCGCACCAGCACCGTCCTGGTGGACCGCGTCTACACGGGCGACATGATCACGCACCGAGACCGTCGAGGTGGTCACCCCCGCGGCGTTCGGCAACTGCACCCGCGACCTCGAGCTGGGCGAGCAGTACATCTTCTTCGTGGAGTCCGACGAGGGCTTCACCGCGACCGGCTGCGGCGGCACGACGGATCGCGATCCCGGCTCTCGTGAATCAGGTCGAGCAGACCGGCTCGGCAGGGTCGCACCCCGGTGCCACGGAGGAACCCGTCCCGGTCGAGGTGACGTTCACCCCGGTCGACACCGACGAACCCGCGTCGCTGACCCGCGTCGCCGCGCCCGGTCTCGCCCTGGTGCTCATCGGCCTGCTCGGCCTCGCCGTCGTACGCCGCCTGGCGCGGCCGCGCTCCTAGAGGTACATGCCGCTGCTCGGCGGCTTCTCCTCCGACGCCTGACCGGGCTGGCCGGGCTGACCGTCATCCCCTGGCTGACCCTGCTGCGGCATCATGCCGGGCGGCAAGGCCCGCCGGATCTGCTCGAACTGGGCCTTCGCGGCCATCTGCTGGGCGTAGATCGCCGTCTGGATGCCGTGGAAGAGGCCCTCGAGCCAGCCCACCAGCTGGGCCTGGGCGATTCGCAGCTCGCCGTCCGATGGGGTGACGTCGTCGGAGAACGGCAGCGCCAGCCGGTTGAGCTCCTCGACCAGCTCGGGGGCCAGGCCCTCCTCGAGCTCGTCGATCGAGGCCTGGTGGATCTCCTTGAGCCGGTTGCGGCTGGCCTCGTCGAGCGGCGCCGACTTCACCTCTTCGAGAAGCTGGCGGATCATGCTGCCGATCCGCATCACCTTGGCCGGCTGCTCGACCAGGTCGGTGATCGACCGCTCGCCCTCGCCGTCGCTCTCCCCCGTCGTCGTCGCCGACAGCCAGGGCCGAGGCGGGCACCGAGCCCACCGGCTGTCCGTCGGGACCGATGATCACGACGTGCTGCTCCTGCTCGTCGGGCTGGTCTGCCTGCGGCTCGCTCATGGCTCCAGCCTAGGTGGCGCGTGTGACGCTTCACCAAGGGATGCAGGGAGCCGCCGCTTCCCACGGGGTGCTCACCATGGGAAGCGGAGGTCCGGCTGCATACCGTGATGAAGCAGCAACGGCACGCCTCAGACCGTCAGCACGATCTTCCCGGTGTGGTCGCCGGACTCCATCAGCGCGTGCGCGGCGGCGACGTCGTCGAGCGGCATCGTCGTGTGCACGATCGGCCGCACCAGCCCCTCGGCCACCAGCGGCCACACGTGTTCGACGACCGAGGCGCAGATCGCGGACTTCTCGGCGACCGGCCGGCTGCGCAACGCCGTAGCGATCACGGCGCCGCGCTTGCGCAGCAGGACGCTGAGGTCGAGCTCGACCCTTGGTGCCGCCCTGCATGCCGATCACGACCAGGCGGCCCTCGGTGGCCAGCGCGTCGACGTTGCGACCGAGGTACTTTGCGCCCATGTTGTCCAGGATGACGTCGACGCCGGCGCCGTCGGTCTGCTCGCGGACCACCTCGACGAAGTCCTGGTCTCGGTAGCTGATCGTGACGTCGGCGCCGAGCTCGGCGCAGAACGCCAGCTTCTCGCGAGTGCCGCCGGTCGTGAAGACGCGGGCGCCGAGCTGGTGCACCAGCTGGATGGCGAAGCTGCCGATGCCGCCGGCGCCGCCGTGCACGAGGAACGACTCGTGTGGCTTGATGCCGGCCACCATGAACACGTTGGACCACACCGTGCACGCCACCTCGGGCAGGGCCGCCGCACTCACCAGGTCGACGCCGTTCGGCACCGGCATGACCTGTCCGGCCGCGCACACGACCCGCGACGCGTAGCCACCGCCGGCCAGCAACGCGCACACCCGGTCGCCGACCTGCCAGTCGGTCACGCCCTCGCCGACGGCGGCGATCTCGCCACTGCACTCCAGGCCCAGCACCTCCGACGCGCCGGGAGGGGGCGGGTAGAAGCTCTGCCGCTGCAGGAGATCGGCGCGGTTGATGGCCGTCGCCGCCACGGCGATCGCGACCTCGCCGACACCCGGCTCGACGTCGGCTACGTCGGCGACACTCAGGACCTCGGGACCACCAGCACCATCTGCGACAACAGCTCTCATACCTCGAGCTCGTCGAGCTCGTCAGCGCTGTGGTCGACCCCGGTGTCGTCGGGGATCTCGTCGTCGATGTCGATCGGGTCCGGTGCGTCGGCCGGTTTGTCCCAGCCCTCGGCCAGCACCTGGGCGCGAGCGGCCAGCTTCTCGACCGCCTCCGGGTCGGCGTTCTCGCCGGCGGCGACCCCGAGCAGGAACGCCGTGACGGGGGCGGCGGCCGGTTCCACGTTCTCCTTGGTCAGCTTGACCAGGTCCGCGATCAGGCCTTCGTCGACCTCGGCCTCGATGTCCAGGACGTCACAGAGCTCGTCGATCCAGTCGTGGAGGTTCACGTTCACCAGACTGCTCTGAGTCCTGACCTCTCGCAACCCCGAATCCCGATCTGCGACTTCTCAACTCTGCTGGATGTCCCGCAGGTCGCGCCAGGTGTCGACGTCGCGGTGCTCGTCGCCGATGGCGCCGACCTCGGTGAGGTCGAGCCGGCCCAGCAGCTCGCGCAGCGCCATCCCGTGCTGCGCCTCGTGATCCGGCCGCACCGCCTCGAGCCGCTCCCGGTCCACCACGAACGCGAGCTGCCGCCGGCCGGTGGGGTCGACCAGCACGGCGCCGTCACTGTCGGCCGCGGCGTCGTGCAGGCGCCGCAGCGTGCGGGAGTCGAGCCGGGGCATGTCGACGGCGAGCACGGCGATCGTCGGCGACGTCCGCAGCAGTGCGTCGCAGCCGGTCAGCAGGGCCGCAACCGGGCCGCCGTACCTGGGGCTCTCCACCGTGAACGTCACCGGTCGGTCGGTGAGGACCGGATCACCCACGACGACCACCTCGGCCGCGTCGATCACCGCCTCGAGGCAGTGCGCGAGCAGGGTCCGGCCGTCCACCTCGACCGAGGCCTTGTCGACGCCGCCGAGCCGCGCCGCCTGCCCGCCGGCGAGGATCACCGCGCTGAAGCTGGTCAGATCCCCCATGGCGAAAGTGTCCCACCGCCGTGGGGTGGCAGGCTGGGCACGTGACCGCTCTCGAGATTGCCCTGGTGCAGGAGGCGGCCGGGCTCGACCCGGAGGCCAACCGCGACCGGCTGGTCGAGCTCACGCCGGAGGGTGCCGACCTGGTGGTGTTCCCCGAGGCCTTCGCCCGCGACTTCGGCGAGGCCGGCTCCGACGTGAGCGAGTACGCCGAGGCGCTGGACGGCCCGTTCGTGCAGCAGGTGGCTGCCGCCGCCACCGCCAGATCGACGACCGTCGTGGCCGGCATGTTCGAGTCCAGCGCGGACCCGGCCCGCCCCCACAACACGCTGGTGATGAGGGGCACCGCGGAGGCGGCGTACCGGAAGATCCACCTCTACGACTCGTTCGGCTACCGGGAGTCCGACCGGCTGGTCGCCGGCCCGGTCGCGCCGACCGTGGTCAGCGTCGGCGGCTGGCAGGTGGGGCTGATGACCTGCTACGACCTGAGGTTCCCGGAGCTGGCCCGGCTGCTCGTCGAGCGCGGCGCCGAGCTGCTGGTGCTCCCGGCGGCCTGGGTCGCCGGTCCCCGCAAGGTGGACCACTGGACCACCTTGGTGCGAGCCCGCGCCATCGAGAACACCGTGTACGTCGCCGCGGCCGCCCAACCGGGCCCGCGCTACAGCGGTCACTCGCTGGTGGTGGACCCGCTCGGCGACGTGCTGGCCGAGGCCGGCGACGGTCCGGCGGTCCTGCGCGCGCGGCTGGACCACGAGGTCCTGGTCTCGGCTCGGGCCACCAATCCCTCGCTCGCGAACCGCCGTCTGTAACCTCGTCCACTGTGTCCGGACCCGCCGATCAGCAGCGCCGGCGGCTTCCCGCCGCGGCTCTTTTCTGCGCGCTGACCCTGCTCGGGCTGGCAGCCCTGGTCGCGGCGATCGTGCCGGTGGGTCCCGACTGGCTGGACGGCGTCGGCGCGGTCTTGATCGCGGTCACGTTCACCGCCACCCTGGCCGCGCGCACCGGCGGTCGGCCGATCGTCTTCAGCGGGCTCGCGCTGCTCGTCGGCGTGGTCACCCTGGTCACCGACGAGGGCTACCTGCGCACAGGGTCCGCGGTGATGACCTGCGTGATCGCCTCCGTGCTCGGCGTGATGGCGACCGTGCCTGCCGTGCGCTTCCTGCACGTCATCCGTGAGTGTCTGATCGCGATGGTGATCGGCGGCATCGGCGCATTGGCCACCGTCGGTTTCGAGCCGTCGATCGCGGTCGCCAGGTTCGAGTACGTCACGTTCGTGCTCGCCCTCGCCGGTGCGTTCTTCCTGGTCTACCGGCTCGGCGCCGGACTCCACGGCCTGGGCCGCAGAGGTGCGGTCGTCGTCACCATCGGCAGCGTGGTGCTCGCCGGCACGCTGCTGTACGCCGAGCTGCTCCGCCGCTACGGCACGCCCGGCCTGGTCGAGACCCTGCTCGACGCCGTCCGCTGGTCGCGCTCCACCCTCGGCGCCTTCCCGCGCCCGATCGAGACCGTGCTCGGCATCCCGGCGCTGGCCTGGGGCTGCCACATGCGCGCCCGGCGCCGGCAGGGCTGGTGGGTCTGTGCCTTCGGCGTCGCCGGGACCTCGGCCGCGGCCAACTCCCTCGTCAACCCGGCCATCACGATCCGCGAGAGCGGCCTGTCCGTCGTCTACGGCATCGGGTGGGCCTGGCTCATCGGCTGGCTGGTCATCCGGCTGGACCTCGCCCTCACCGGTCCCCCGGGCGGTCGCCGCGGCCGCCGCGCGCGGGTCGCCGAGGGCGCCGCAGCGGTCCGGCCCGAGCCCCCACGCACGCACGCCTTGCTGTAGGAGTCCCTGACGCCTCCCCTAAACTCGGTGGGCCGGTGCGCTCGCGCACCAGCACGGAGGGGTGCCGGAGTGGCCGATCGGAATCGCCTTGAAAGCGATCGCTGGCAGAGATGTCAGCCGCGGGTTCGAATCCCGCCCCCTCTGCTCAAGCTCCCGCGGCCGAGGAACGAGGCCGCGACGGAGCGCAGGTCGAGCAAGCCCCACGGCTGAGGAACGAAGCCGTAGCGGGCGTGTCGAGACCACGGGAGGTGAAGGCCAAACCAGGCGACGGCGACCACCTCGACGTGGCCCAGCTGGCGCGCAGCATCGACGCCTGACTCGAGGGTGAGGGCGGTGCGGCGTACGCGCGGATCCCGCTGGGCGGATCGGTCGAGCTCTGCTCCGGCTCACTCCGAGCCGCCGAGCTCCAGCTCTACCTCGTCGTAGGCGAGATCGTTGAGCCGCTGCATGTGGCGCCCGATGTCGGCGAGCAACCGCTTCACCTCGAGCCGGATCGCCTCGACGTCGGGGCTCTCCAGCACCAGGGGGCCGATCTCGACCATCCGGCCGAGCAGCACGTTGCGCTCCCGGAACGCCGTGCCGCCACGGGCTGCCAGCCATCCGTCGTCCGGGTCGCCGACCTCGCCGACGAGCGCGTCGCGCACCGCGGCCATCCGTTGGCGGACGGTCCAGCGCCAGTTGCCGAGGGCGATGCCGTCGCGCCGCGGAGCGTCGAGGGACTGATCCAGACCCTGCAGTGCCGCAGTCATTCCTGTCGTGACGATCGCCAATGCCACCAGCTCCTCGCGCCCGGGGTTCGAGCATGACTCTGATCTCGTCTCCTAACAAGGCCGGATGCCGGGGCAAATCAGGTGTCTTGTTCAATCACTCCATGAGCGAGTCAGCTGTGTCCGACTATCGGCTCGCGCCGTTGCTGGTGGCCCGGATGGTCGGGTCCTATCTCGTGGCGCTCGCCCTACTGCTGTTCGCGGTCACCGCGCTGGTGGCGGTCGCCGACTTGCCGGGCGACCTGCTGACCGCACTGCTGGGGCTGGGTGTGATCGGCATGTTCGTGCTGGCCTGGTGGCTGCGCACCCGGGCCTACGTCATCCGGTTCGAGGCCGACGGCTATCGGGTCGGCCTGGTGCGAGGTGCCGGCGTACGGGAGGCGAAGTGGGCCGAGGTGACCGACGCCGGCGCTACCTCTGTCCGTGGGGCTCCCTGCCTGGAGCTGCGGCTGCGCGAGGGCGGGTCGACCGTGCTGCCGGTGGCGGCGCTGGAGGTCGACCGCGACGAGTTCGTGCGCGAGCTGCGGAGCCGCCTCCAGCGCGGCCACGGCCTGCGTCCCCTCTAGCGCGTGCCCGGGACCCGATCCGATTCGTCCACCCGCGGGGCCTGCTAGTAACCTGTGCGGGCTGTCCGAGGAGCCTGGCTCCTGGGTCGCGGAGGAGGCGTCGCCTAGTCCGGTTTATGGCGCCCGCCTGCTAAGCGGGTTGAGGTTAATCCCTCTCGCGGGTTCAAATCCCGCCGCCTCCGCGCAGTGATCGGCTGGTGGCGACCCCTAGACGTGATGCGTGCACTGCAGAAAACTGCATTGCAGATAAATGAGCCAATCATTCGCTCACGCCCGGTCGCTGCCAGCCCTGACACTCCACTCAGGGCCGACTGCAGGCCGGGGCGCAGAAGGTGGGAGCAGAGACGTATGGGACGCAAGCTGTGCATCTCGATCGCCACGCTGGCGATGAGCATCGGCCTGGTCGGCATCGCCGCACCGGCCGAGGCGACCAAGGACACCAGCTGGGGTTGCGGCGGCCTGTGCTTCGCCGTACCCGGGTCCGGAGGCTAGGCCACCCAGAGACTTGAGACCGGGGCCCAACTTTCCCCCCACTTGTTCGGCCCCAGTGCCACCCCCCTGGCCGGTCTCAACGAAAGAGGGCGGTGACTCGAAACCAACTCGAGTCACCGCCCTCGGCTCATTGTCGCCGACGAGGCCACACTAGTCCGTCGCGTCGTCATCGCGTCCGGGCTCGTGGCCGGAGACGCCTTGCTGGCCCATCAGGTAGCCCAGCTGGAAGCGGGTGTCCGCTTCGTACTCCGCCTTCAGGTCCGCGATGTAGCCGGCGTACGTGCGCGGGCTGACGCCGAGCCGCTTCGCGCTGACCGGGTCGGCGTGACCCTCGATCAGCATCCGGATCGTCATCGAGCGCTGCTCGACCGCGATCTCGCGCATCATCGAGCTGTCCTTGTTGGTGAACGGACGACCGCGCTCCCAGGCCCGCTCGAAGACGTCGACCAGGTAGGCGACCACGGCCGGCTCTCGCACCGCGATGGCGACGCTGAGGTCCTCGCCCGGGATCACCACGACCCGCCGGTCGATCACGATCATTCGATTGAAGAACTCGTCGAGGGTACGCACCTCCGCACCCCGCGCGGTGACGGCGGCGACGTACTTGTGAGTGACCGAGCTGCGGCGGGCGCTGTGCTGGTAGAGGGTGCGCATCGTAATGCCCCGCTCGAGGGCGGCCGTGTCGCGCAGGGCCGCGGCGGCCAGGCTCTGCGCGTCACGGCCGGTCTGCGGCTGGGCGGTGAGCAGCTCCTCCTCGACCTCCGAGACGAGGCCATTGAGGAACGGCCCGATCGCCTCCCCGTGGAGGTAGGTGAACGGTCCCCGCGACTGCGAGGCGGGCGATCGCCGCCACGACTGGGCGAGCGTGCCGAAGGCCCTGGCCCAGTGCGATGACTCCTCGAGCAGCTTGGCGCCCTCGTGGCTCAGCGGGGCGACCACCCGGGACTGGATGCTGTTGGGGTCCTCGGGCATCCACGTGTCGGTAGCCTTGTCGAGCTGCACCAGGCCGAGCTCGACCAGGAGGTCGAAGGCCGGTCGCAGCGGCGCCTCGGCGGCGATCCGCGCATCGTCGACGCTCAGTCCACCGGCGGCGACGATCTCGTCGAAGAGCACGGCCGAGCCCGTCTCGAAGAGCTCACGCTCGCCCGGACCGTAACTGGACATGCGTCGTCCCTCCTCGCGGATCCCTTGGCCTCCATCCACCCCGAGAGATCGCATGATTCCACATCAAGCGAGCAGCAGAGCGCGAGGAACGAGCGCACTGCGTCGCGAGACGAGATCGAGCAAGCCCCGCGACCGAGGGACGAGGTCGCGACGAGCGTGTCGAGATCCGGTCAGTTCCAGCAACGATCCGCGGAACACTCGCCGGAGAGCACACGTGCGCTGTCCTGCTCCAACGATCAAGAGCCGAGCGCCTTGCGCAGGAGGGTCGCCAGCTGGTCCTGCTCGGTGCGCGACAGACGGTGGGTCGCCTGCCGGGCGAACTCGAAGGCCTCCTCGAAGTCCGCGTTGAGCTCGTCGCCGGCCGCGGTCCTGGTGATCACCCGGCCACGTCCGTCGGCCGGGTCGGGCGCCCGGCTGAGCAGGCCTCGGGTCTCGAGGCGGGCCACGATCTGGGTGATGTTCGAGGCGTCGCAGCCGAGCTCTTCGGCGAGCGAGCCCATGCCACGCGGCTCGGAGAGACGACCCAGCACGCAGGCCTGGGCGCCGGTCAGCGATCGGCTGGCGGCGGCGGACTCGTAGGCGCGGTCGTAGGCGTCGACGAAGTCGAAGAACACGGCCTCGGTCTCCGTCGTCGGAGCCACGGGTCCTGAGGGCACTGCCATGAGGCAAGTATAGCGATTGCTTGATTCCCTCAAGGAGTTGTGGTTCTGTGGGCAACTACTTGAGGCACTCAAATAAATGGAGGAACGATGACCCAGCCGAATGTCGAGGAGCGCGAGGTACTGGTGACCGGGGCGCGCGGCAAGACCGGACGCGAGGTGGTGGCCCAGCTCGCCGAGCGCGGGGTGCCGGTGCGGGCCGGTTCGAGCGCACCTGGCCAGGGTGCGGGCACAGTGCGGCCGGTGCTCTTCGACTGGGACGAGCCGGCGACCTGGCGGGACGCGGTGGGCGGGGTCGACGCGGTGTACCTGATGCGTCCCGATCTCGAGGCCGCGCCCGACCTGGTGGCGGATCTCGTGGCGATGCGGCCGCAGGCCCACGTCGTCCTGCTGTCGGAGCAGGGAGCCGGTGACTACACCGACACCTCGTGGGAGCGCCGCACCGAGCGCGCGGTCACGGAACAGGCGCGCGCCTGGACCCTGCTCCGACCCTCGTGGTTCCACCAGGTGCTGATCGATCCTCGCTACTACCTCGAGTCCATCCACAGCGACGGCGTGCTGCCCTTGTCGAGCAGCGAGGCGACGATCGCCTTCGTCGATGCGCGCGACATCGCAGCGGTTGCGGTGGCGTCGCTGCTCGACCCCGCAGCGCACTCCGGTGCGGCGTACGAGATCACCGGGCCTGAGGCCCTGACCACCGGCGAGGTGGCCGCGGTCGTCGCTGGTGTGCTCGGGCGCCCGGTGGCGGCGACCGACCCGCCGGAGGACGATTCGGACTCGGGGCTGCCGCCCTGGCTCGCCGACCAGTGGCGCCTGGTCATGAAACGGGTGAATGAAGGAGTCTTCGCGGCCGTCACCGGCGACGTCGAGCGGGTCACCGGCCGCACGCCGATCTCGGTCGCCAGCTTCGTGCAGGAGTACGCCGACGCCTGGCGTCTGCCGACGAGCTGAAATGCGGCACGGGCACCGACCCGGAGGTCGGTGCCCGTGTGCGCTGCGCGGATGACTGTTGCGGATGGCTCAGACGCCGAGGCGGGCCTTGAGGCCGTCGAGCTCGGTCCAGAGCACGGCAGGCAGGTCGTCACCGAACTTCTCGAACCACTCCTGGATCTGCGGGATCTCGGCCTTCCACTCCTCCGGGTCGACCTTCAGTGCGGCCTCGAGGGCCTCCGGCGTCATGTCGAGGCCGTCGACGTCGAGCGCACCCGGGGCGGGCACGTGCCCGATCGGCGTCTCGACCGCGGCGGCCTGGCCCTCGATGCGCTCGACGACCCACTTCAGGACCCGGCTGTTCTCGCCGAAGCCGGGCCACAGGAAGCCGCCCTCGTCGTCGCGACGGAACCAGTTGACGTAGAAGATCTTCGGCAGCTTGGACGCGTCGTTGTCCTTGCCGATGGTGATCCAGTGGTTGAAGTAGTCGCCGGCGTTGTAGCCGATGAAGGGCAGCATCGCCATCGGGTCGCGGCGGACCACGCCGACCGCGCCGACCGCGGCGGCGGTCGTCTCGGAGGAGAGCGTGGCACCGAGGAACGTGCCGTGGGTCCAGTCGCGGGCCTCGAACACCAGCGGGACCGTCGTCTTGCGGCGACCTCCGAAGAGGATCGCGTCGATCGGCACGCCGCGCGGGTCGTCGTACTCGTCAGCGAGGATGTCGCACTGCTTGATCGGGGTGCAGTAGCGGCTGTTGGGGTGGCTGGACAGCTCTTTGCTGTCCGGAGTCCACGGCTCGCCCTTCCAGGAGGTCGCCTTGGCGGGCGGGTTCTCGAGGCCCTCCCACCAGATGTCGCCGTCCTCGGTGAGCGCGACGTTGGTGAAGACCGAGTTGCCCTTGTTGATGGTCTTCATCGCGTTGGGGTTGGTGTGCTCGTTGGTGCCGGGCGCGACGCCGAACAGACCGAACTCGGGGTTGACCGCCCACAGCTTGCCGTCCTCGCCGATCCGCATCCAGGCGATGTCGTCGCCGAGGGTCTCGACGGTCCAGCCCGGGATGGTCGGCTCGAGCATGGCCAGGTTGGTCTTGCCGCAGGCGCTCGGGAACGCAGCGGCGATGTACTTCTTCACGCCCTGCGGGCTGGTCAGCTTGAGGATCAGCATGTGCTCGGCGAGCCAGCCCTCGTCGCGGGCCATGACCGAGGCGATCCGCAGCGCGTAGCACTTCTTGCCGAGCAGCGCGTTGCCGCCGTAGCCGGAGCCGTAGGACCAGATCGTGCGCTCCTCGGGGAACTGCACGATGTACTTCGTGTCGTTGCACGGCCACGTGACGTCGGCCTCGCCCGCGGCCAGCGGGTGGCCCACCGAGTGGACGGCCTGGACGAAGTCAGCACCGAGCTCGGTCATCTTGTCGAGCACGTTGGTGCCCATGCGGGACATCACGCGCATCGAGGCGGTGACGTACGCCGAGTCGGTGAGCTCGATGCCGAACATCGGCTTCTCGGCCTCGAGGTGGCCCATCACGAACGGGATGACGTACATCGTGCGGCCCTTCATGCACCCCTCGTAGAGGTTGCGCATGAGCGCCTTCATCTCGTTCGGGTCCATCCAGTTGTTGGTGGGCCCGCAGTCCTTCTCGTCGACCGAGCAGATGTAGGTGCGGTCCTCGACGCGCGCGACATCGATCGGGTCGGAGGCGGCGTAGAAGGAGTTCGGCTTGATGGCCGGGTTCAGGCGGGTGAACGTGCCGGTGGATACGAGAGCCTCGGTGAGCTCGGTCCACTCCTCGTCGGAACCGGTGCACCAGTAGATGCGGTCCGGCTGGGTCATCGCCGCGACCTCGTTGACGAAGTCGAGGATGCCCTGGTGAGTGGTGGGCGGGGCCTGCTGAGTGGTCGGTGCCTGCGTATCGGCCGTCATGCCTGATGTTCCCTCTCGCGCATTCGCGAAGGTCGCCGTCGCTGGTCGCCCAGCCGGTCCGGCGCCTCCGGCCGCCGAGCGTATCGGCGGTTTAGTCGTGGAGTTGCTGATGGATCGCACGGCGTCGTTGTCGGCGACTTCTTTCGAGACGCGGACGCCAGCAAGGAGCGGCGGTCGCGCGGTGCGCTGAGCGTACTAAGGGACCCCGGAGTCTCCTATTGGATCGATCAAGGCGCCGTGGGCCGAGTCACAGAGCGTGGGTCGCGACGGCGGTCGGGTCGTGTGCTCGAGCCGTTCCATGGGCCGGTCAGGGGCACACGACCCCATCGTCGCGGGCGGCTTTCGGCCGATTTCAGGGACCCTCCTCAGGTCGGCTATCCTCGTCGGGTTGCTCTCCGGAGCGACAGGCGCCCGTAGCTCAACGGATAGAGCATCTGACTACGGATCAGAAGGTTTGGGGTTCGAATCCCTACGGGCGCGCACTGTGATCTCTCAAGAGATATCGGACGGGCCGGACCCCTAACTCGGGCTTCTGTCTTTGGGTTTGGTCCACGGGTTGCCCCAAGAAGGCGAAGGCCCAGCAACAGCTGGCCGTCCTGGTGGTCGGCCGGTGGTTGCTCGTCCTCGACCAGCACCGCGATCTCCGCATCATCGGTGCGAAGAACTCCGGGAGCGAGCCGAGCGCGTCCACGACCGTCGATTCAAGCTCATCGACCGGGACGGGGTCCGGCACCGTCGTGCTCCCCTCGCCTACTCGTCTGCAGCGTAGGTCGACGTCGGCGACGGCGGGCCGGTCTGTGTTCGTGACGCTAGATTGATCGGCAGTGTGGGCCCCTGTGGCGCCCGCTGACCACCGGTGCGGAAGGAGTCCACATCGCCGACTCCGAGAGCGAACCTCCCGACCTCCGCGTCGAGCTCGACCGGCTCTGCAGTTCTGCCGGGAATGAGCTACGCCTGTCCGGGGTAGCGGTTACCTTAATGACCAAAGGCGGGTTCCAGGCGGTGGCAGGCGCCTCCGACGAGCACAGCAGGAGTCTCGAAGAGATCCAGTTCAGTCTCGGCGAAGGGCCCGGCCGCGACGCCTTCGCCACCGGACGCCCGGTCCTGGTGCCCGACCTCGAGTCGGCCTTCGTCCGCTGGCCGGGCTACGTGCCGGCCGTGCTGCGCGCCGGCATCTGCGCGGCCTACACGTTCCCGCTCCAGCTCGGTGCGATGCGCTTCGGCGTGCTCACCTTCTACGCGGACCGGGCACGCACGTTGGGCGCTCCCGAGCTGACGCACTGCCTGATCTTCGCCGAGCTCGCGACCGAGATGTTGCTCGAGAGCCCGGCTGGGACCCCCACCGAGGAAGCCGACCCGGGGCTGCAGAACGCCCTGCACTTCCGCTCCGAGATCTACCAGGCCCAGGGCATGGTGATGGTGGCGCTGGGCGTCACCCTGATCGAGGCGCTGGCCCTGATGCGCGCCCATGCCTTCTCCAATGGGCTTGACCTGACCGACCTGGCCCTCTCCATCCTGGACGGCACCGCCCACCTGACCCGCGGCGACGAGTGACCCATGAGAATCGAGGCACCATGATCTCCACCGAGCAGCTCTCCGACCTCTTTGTCGAGGTTGCCGACTCACTGGTCGCCGACTTCGACCTGATCGAGTTCCTCCAGCAGCTCACCGACCGCGCGGCCGAGATCAGCGGCGCCGGCGCCGTGGGACTGCTCCTTGCCGACCACCGCGGGTCCCTCCGCTTCATGGCTTCCTCCAACGAGTCGGGAAAGGCGCTCGAGCTCTTCGAGCTCCAGCACGCCGAGGGGCCGTGCCTCGACTGCTTCCGGACCCATGAGGCGGTGGTCAACGCCGATCTCCGCCACGCCAGTGATCGCTGGCCCCACTTCGCCCCGCTCGCGACCGAGCTGGGCTTCCAGTCGGTGCACGCCTTCCCGATGCGGCTGCGGGACACCATCATCGGCGCGCTGAACCTGTTCGGCTCCAGCGACCACCAGTTCGCGCCGGAGGAGGTGCGGATCGTCCAGGCCCTGACCGACGTGGCCACCATCGCGATCCTCCAGGAGCGCAGCATCTCGCGCGCCGAGGCGCTGACCGAGCAGCTGCAGGGTGCGCTCAACAGCCGGATCATCATCGAGCAGGCCAAGGGGGCACTGGCCCAGCGAGAAGGGGTCAGCATCGACTTCGCCTTCGAGATGATTCGCGTGCGGGCCCGCTCGGCGCGCCAGCGGATCGTCGAGGTGGCGATCGCCGTACTGGACGAGAACTCGAACTGACCGATTGATCCACGACCTCGCGCGCATGTAGCGTGCTGTGTAGGCAGCCCCGGACCCTGGCCGCGCAGAAGGTGACGTCCGGAGGTAGTCGATGCACGAGCTCGCGATCGCGGAGAGCGTGGTGGCGATGGTGCGCGAGTGCGCCGACGGCCACCCGGTCAGCGTCGTCCGCCTGAGGGTCGGACTCCTGGCCGGCGTCGTACCCGACGCCCTGACGTTCTGTTTCGAGCTGGCCACGGCGGGCACGCCGCTCGAGGGCGCGTTGCTCGAGATCGAGGTGCAGCCTGGCCAGGCGCACTGCCGAACCTGTGACCTGGACTTCTCCCTGCCGGACGCCTTCCTGCTGTGCGGTTGTGGCAGTGCCGACGTGGAGCTGCTCTCCGGTCGCGAGCTGATGGTCGAGTCCGTGGAGGTGGCCTGAATGTGTAGCACCTGTGGGTGTGGAGAGAGCGATGTCCGGCTGGTCACGCTGGATGGTGCCGCGGCACCGCACGGTCACGGTCACGGTCACGCACGATCACGATCACGATCACGGCCACGATCATGTGCACCTCGAGCCGGCCCCCGAGCTGCGGACGCACACTCTCGATCTCGAGGTCGCCGTGCTCGCCAAGAACGACGACCTGGCGGCCCGCAACCGGGCCTGGCTGGCCGAGCGCGACATCACCGCCCTGAACCTGATGAGCTCGCCCGGGTCGGGCAAGACCACCCTGCTCGAACGGACCATCGCCGCGCTCGACCGGCCCGTGACCGTGATCGAGGGCGACCAGGAGACGGTGTTCGACGCGGAGCGGATCCGCGGCGCCGGCGCGCGCGTCGTACAGGTCAACACGGGAGCCGGCTGCCACCTCGACGCCGCGATGGTGGAGCGCGCCCTCGACCAGCTCCGGCCGGACCCCGGGAGCGTGCTGTTCATCGAGAACGTCGGCAACCTGGTCTGTCCTGCCCTGTTCGACCTGGGCGAGGCGCGCAAGGTCGTCGTCATCTCGGTGACCGAGGGCGACGACAAGCCGCTGAAGTACCCCCACATGTTCGCGGCCGCTGACCTCGTCGTGGTGAACAAGACCGACCTCCTGCCGTACGTCGACTTCGACACCGACCGGCTGATCGGTGACGCCCGCCGCATCAACCCCGACGTCGAGGTGCTGCCGCTCTCGGCCGCCACCGGAGACAACCTGGACGCCTGGTTGTCCTGGCTTCACACCTAGAAATCCGAGAGCAGCGCCCCTGGCCCTTGACACACGCACCTGCCTGTGTGCGTAATGAAATCCGAGTTTGCGCAGGCGAGCCGAACGGTCGGCTCCCGCAACGATCGAGGCCCAGACCCCGCCCCGGGAAATGGGGTCTGGCATGCCGACAGCCGAAGCCATCAAGGCCGAGGAAACCCTCATCCACGTGCTGTGGATCAACGCCGGGCTCAGCTGTGACGGTGACTCCGTCTCGCTGACCGCGGCCACCCAGCCCAGCATCGAGGAGATCGCGCTGGGCGCGCTCCCTGGGCTGCCACAGATCGCGGTGCACTGGCCGCTGATCGACTTCGAGTGCGGGCCCAGCCGGTGGGGCCGACGACTTCCTCGAATGGTTCTTCAAGGCCGACCGGGGCGAGCTGGAGCCCTTCGTGCTGGTGGTCGAGGGCTCGATCCCCAACGAACAGCTGCACGACGAAGGCTACTGGTGCGGCTTCGGCAACGACCCGCTGACGAACCAACCGATCACGACCAGTGAGTGGCTCGACCGGCTCGCGCCCAAGGCGACAGCGATCGTTGCGGTCGGCACCTGCGCGACGTACGGCGGGATCCACGCGATGGAGGGCAACCCCACCGGCGCCATGGGCGTGCCCGACTACCTGGGCTGGGGTTGGAAGTCCAAGGCGGACATCCCGATCGTCTGTGTGCCCGGGTGTCCTGTGCAGCCCGACAACATGTCCGAGACCCTGACCTACCTGCTCTACATGGCGACGGGACAGGCGCCGATGATCCCGCTCGACGACGCGCTGCGGCCGACCTGGCTGTTCGGGCAGACGGTGCACGAGGGCTGCGACCGGGCCGGCTACTACGAGCAGGGCGACTTCGCGACCGAGTACGGCTCGCCCAAGTGCATCGTGAAGCTCGGGTGCTGGGGTCCCGTGGTCAAGTGCAACGTGCCCAAGCGCGGCTGGGTCAACGGCGTGGGCGGATGCCCCAACGTGGGCGGCATCTGCATCGGATGCACGATGCCGGGATTCCCGGACAAGTTCATGCCGTTCATGGACGAGCCACCCGGCGGAAAGCTGTCGACAACCGCTGTCGGGCTCTACGGCCACACGATGAAGCGGCTGCGCAGCATGACCACGGGCACCTTGGACAAGGAACCCAAGTGGCGCACCCCTGGCAAGAAGCTGACCACCGGCGCCACCCGCACCTGGTGAGTCCCTCCCACTGACCACTGGCTCCACCGACCCAGGAAGGGGCGACGCATGACGTCGACCATCCCATCGCCCAGCACGTTCCAGGACAGCAGCTCCGAAGGCCTCGTCGACATGGCGTGGGACCCGATCACCCGCATCGTCGGGAGCCTCGGGATCTACACCAAGATCGACTTCAAGCAGAGGGTCGTCGCCGAGTGCAAGAGCACCAGCTCGATCTTCCGCGGCTACTCGATCTTCATGAAGGGCAAGGACCCGCGCGACGCGCACTTCATCACCAGCCGGATCTGCGGCATCTGCGGTGACAACCACGCGACCTGCTCGTGCTACGCCCAGAACATGGCGTACGGCGTGAAGCCACCGCACCTCGGTGAGTGGATCGTCAACCTCGGCGAGGCCGCCGAGTACATGTTCGACCACAACATCTTCCAGGAGAACCTGGTCGGGGTGGACTACTGCGAGAAGATGGTCGCCGAGACCAACCCCGCGCGTCCTGGAGATGGCGAACCGCACGGAGGCGCCGCACGCGGACGCCCACGGCTACCGGACGATCGGCGACATCATGCGGTCGTTGAACCCGTTCACCGGCGAGTTCTACCGCGAGGCGCTGCAGGTCAGCCGCTGGACCCGCGAGATGTTCTGCCTGATGGAGGGCCGCCACGTGCACCCCTCCACGCTCTACCCGGGCGGTGTCGGCACCGTGGCCACGATCCAGCTGATGACCGACTACATCACCCGGCTGATGCGCTACGTGGAGTTCATGAAGAAGGTCGTGCCGATGCACGACGACCTCTTCGACTTCTTCTACCAGGCCCTGCCCGGCTACGAGCAGGTCGGCAACCGGCGCATCCTGCTGGCGTGCTGGGGCTCCTTCCAGGACCCGGAGCACTGCAACTTCGAGTACAAGGACATGACCAACTGGGGACGCAAGATGTACGTCACCCCCGGCGTCGTCGTGGACGGCAAGCTGGTCACCACCGACCTGGTGGAGATCAACCTCGGCATCCGGATCCTGCTCGGCTCGTCGTACTACGACGACTGGGAAGGGCAGGAGATGTTCGTCGAGAAGGACCCACTGGGCAATCCCGTCGATCGCCGGCATCCCTGGAACCAGCACACCAACCCGCGCCCCCAGAAGCGCGACCTCGACGACAAGTACAGCTGGGTGATGTCGCCGCGCTGGTTCGACGGCAAGGACTACCTGGCCCTCGACACCGGCGGTGGCCCGCTGGCCCGGCTGTGGTCGACCGCTCTGGCCGGCCTGGTCGACATCGGCTACGTCCAGTCCACCGGCAGCTCGGTGAAGATCAACCTTCCCAAGACCGCCCTCAAGGGTCCGGTCGAGCTCGAGTGGAAGGTGCCCCAGTGGAGCAACACGATCGAGCGCAACCGGGCCCGCACCTACTTCCAGGCCTACGCCGCGGCCTGCGCGCTGCACTTCGCCGAGAAGGCCCTGGTCGAGATCCGAGCGGGTCGCACGAAGACGTGGGAGAAGTTCACGGTGCCCGACGAGGGCATCGGCTGCGGGTTCACCGAAGCGGTGCGTGGGGTGCTGAGCCACCACATGGTGATCCGGGACGGGAAGATCGCCAACTACCACCCGTACCCGCCGACCCCCTGGAACGCCAACCCGCGTGACTCCTACGGCACCCCCGGACCCTACGAGGACGCGGTGCAGGGCCAGCCGATCTTCGAGGAGAACGACCGCGAGCACTTCAAGGGCATCGACATCATGCGCACGGTGCGCAGCTTCGACCCCTGTCTGCCCTGCGGCGTGCACATGTACCTCGGCGACGGCCAGAAGCTCGAGCTGATGCATTCACCGACGCAGTCCGTCTCGGGGTAGCCATGGATGATCCCGGTGCAGCCGACCGCCCCGCAGCCGATCGACCTCAGGGCCACCGGTGAGCGGATCGACACCCTGCTCGACGCGAGTGGTGCGGGCGGAGTCGTGGCGCGCGAACGCGCCGAGGAGCTGGTCCGCCTGGTGGCCGACCTGTACGGCGCGGGGCTTGGAGCGCGTGCTCGACATCGTCTACGACGCGGGCCGTCTCGACGAGGAGGTCCTGGCGTCGCTCGCCGCCGACGACCTGGTCTCGAGCCTGCTGCTGGTGCACGGACTGCATCCGTACGACGTCGGACAACGGGTCGAGCAGGCGCTCGAGAGCGTGCGCCCCTACCTCGGGTCGCACGGCGGCGACGTAGAGCTGATCGAGGTGACCGAGGAGGGCACGGTCCGGCTGCGGTTGCTCGGCAGCTGCGACGGCTGCCCGTCGTCGTCGGTCACGCTGAAGCTCGCGGTCGAGGGGGCGATCGAGGCGGCCGCACCGGACATCACCGGCATCGTGGTCGAGGACGCCCCTGCGACAGCTGCTGCGGAGACGCTGATCCCGGTCTCGTCGCTGCGTTCGCGCCTGGGTCCGGCGGACGGCGAGTCAACCCCCTCGTGGGAGCCCGTGCCCGCGCTGGCGGACCTGGCCGCGGGCGCCACCACGGTGGTCGTGGTCGGCTCCACCGACGTGCTCGTGAGCCGCATCGGCTCGGACCTCTTCGCCTACCACGATCGCTGCGCCAGGTGCGAGGCCTCGATGCGCGGAGCCGCACTGTCTCGCAGGTTGGGTGCCGCTGTTGGTGAGGCTGTGTTGAGGTGCCCTGGCTGCGGTGCGCACTTCGACGTACGACGTGCTGGCGCCTGCCTCGACGACGAGGCGCTGCACCTGACTCCGCTGCCCCTGCTCGTCGAGGGTGGCGTGCCCTCGGTGGCCCTCGCCCAACCGGTCTCGGCGTGAGCACCTCGGGTCCCGACGCGCTCGGCGGGGTTGACGACGAGCGGCCGGACGCCGTGACCGGCGGTAGCTGCACCTGCGACCCCCGGCACCTCGAGCTCGGCGCCGTCGACCCAGGGTGCGCCGTGCACGGGGACGAGTCGTGAGCACCATCCGCGGCGCGAACCCGCTGGCCTCGCTGCGGCAGATCACCTCGACCCGCCCCACGCCGGTGGAGGGCGAGCGGTGCGAGATGTGCGCCCAGCCGATCGCCGGCGAGCACCAGCACGTGGTGAACCTCGAGAGCCGGGCGCTGATGTGCACCTGCCGGGGCTGCTACCTGCTGTTCACCGCCGAGCAGGCCGAGCTCCGCTACCGCGCGGTCCCGGACCGCTACCTGTCCTTCCCGGCTTCGTCTTCGGTGCCAGCGAGTGGGACGACCTGCAGATCCCGGTCGGGCTGGCGTTCCTGTTCCACAACTCGGTGCAGAACCGGACGATCGCCTTCTACCCGGGCCCCGCGGGCGCCACCGAGTCCGAGCTCCCGCTCGAGGCCTGGACCCGGATCGTGGCCGCCAACCCGCAGCTCGGCCTGCTCAGAGCCGACGTCGAGGCCCTGCTGGTGCGCGGTCCCGACCGCGACGATCACCCGGGCTTCAGCGCCCACCTCGTGCCGATCGACGCCTGCTATGAGCTGGTGGGCCGGCTGCGCTCGATGTGGCGCGGGTTCGACGGTGGCCAGGACGCGCACCTCGCGATCGCGGAGTTCTTCGCGACGGTGGAGGAGCGCAGCCGCCCGGCGCCTCCCGCGCCCGACCAGGGCGGCGGCCGCTGATGGGCACCTACACGTTCTCGATCCTCGACATCTTCGCCGAGCCGTACGCCGCCGATCCCCAGCTCACGGCACGGCTGCGCATCGAGGAGTCCTCCGGCGAGACCATCCACGCCATCGCGTTGCGCTGCCAGGTCCGCATCGAACCGCAGCGGAGGCGGTACGAGGAGGCCGACGAGTCGGGCCTGCGTGCGCTGTTCGGAGAACGGGAACGGTGGGCCGAGACCCTCAAGCCATTCCTGTGGATGCAGTGCAGCGCGATGGTCCAGGGCTTCACCGGGGCCACCGAGGTGGACCTCGCCCTGCCCTGCACCTACGACTTCGACGTCACCGGCTCCCGCTTCCTGCACGGGGTCGGCGGGGGCACCATTCCGCTGACCCTGCTGTTCTCGGGGACCGTGTTCACAAAGGGCGTGCACGGTTTCGGGGTTCAGCAGGTCCCCTGGGACTGCGAGGCGTCCTACCTCCTCCCCGTGGAGGTCTGGAAGAAGGATGATCGCCTCCTACTTTCCCAACAGCGGCTGGATCCGCCTCGACCACGAGGTGCTGGCCGAGCTGGCCGACTTCAAGTCCCGGCACGGGCTGACCAGCTGGGAAGAGACCGTGCAGTCCCTGCTCGGGGCCCGGGACGGTGCGACGCAATGACACCCACCGAGGAGCCGCTCGACCGGGTCCGCGCGATCGCCGACGCCGTCCTCTACGAGGGCTACCTGCTCTACCCCTACCGTGCGAGCTCGTCGAAGAACCAGTCCCGCTGGCAGTTCGGCGTCCTCGGCCCGCCGACAGGCATCCGCAGCGAGCTTCGCCGAGGCGCCGGGGATGTCCTTCCAGTGCCTGCTCGCACCCAAGGGCAGACATGCGGTCGCCTCGGTGACCCTGCACCTGCGGTTCCTCCAGCTCCAGACCCGGTCGGTCGAGAGGCTCGTCGGCGACCAGTTCGTCGGCGTCGACTCGCTGGCCGTCGACGGGCAGTTGCTGCTCAGCTGGGACGAAGCGGTCGAGTGCGAGCATGCGCTGCCGGCGTACGACGTCATGGAAGCGCTGACCCGCTCCGAACAGGACTGGCTACGGATCCCGCTCGAGATCCCGGCCGCGGAGGAGATCGAGCCGGTCGTCGACGCGACCGGCACGACCCGTGGCCGGATCGTCCGTCGCCGTCTGGCACTGCGGGTCGAAGTCGGCATCGTGGCCGCTCCCGACGACGGGTTCGTCCGGCTCGGCGTGACGGTGGACAACGCCCATCCTGACGACGTACACGGCAAGGACGAGGCGATCCGCGTCTCGCTCATCGGCACCCACGTCCTCGCGGTCGCTGCGGGGGCCGGGTTCGTGTCCCTGCTCGAGCCACCCGACGAGGCCGCGGAGCCCGCCGGGCGCTGTGTGCAGGACCGGTGCTACCCGGTGCTGGTCGGAGCCGAGGGTTCCAGCGATGTGGTGCTGGGCTCTCCGATCATCCTCTACGACTACCCGGAGATCGCGGAGCAGAGTGCAGGCGCGCTGTTCGACTCGACCGAGATCGACGAGATCCTGACCCTGCGGGTGATGACCATGACCGACGCCGAGAAGGCCGAGGCCCGGGCCACCGACCCACGGGCGGCGGAGATCATCGACCGGTGCGACCAGATGTCGCCGGAGACCCTGCGCGACCTGCACGGCGTGCTGCGCGACCCGCACGCTCCGACCGCGATGCCGCCGGCCGACCTGTTCACCACGGACGAGGACCCGTGGTGGGACCCGGCGGCCGACGAGAGCGTGCGGCCCGAGACCGACAGCGTCCTGATCGACGGCGTGGCAGTCGCGAAGGGCAGCCTGGTGCGGGTCCACCCGTCGCGCCGGGCCGACGCGCAGGATCTCTTCTTCGCCGACCAGGTGGCCCGGGTGACCGCGGTCCTCTCCGACGTCGACGGCGGCACCCACGTCGCCGCTGGTGCTCGTCGAGGATCCCGCGGCGGACCTGCACGAGTGGTACGGCCGCTACTTCTACTTCGCCCCCGAAGAGCTCGAACCGCTGGACCAAGCACGAGAGGAGAGTCGCCCATGAGAGTCGTCGGAATCGTGACCACGGCCACCGTCGCCGTTGTCGTCGTCGGTCTGCTCGTCGTCCTGATCATGTCCATCCCGGACATCAGGAGGTACCTCAAGATCCGCTCGATGTGACCCGACCCGAGAACAGCTGAGGAGGACAGCATGAGTGAAACGCCAGGTGAGCAGGTCGAAGAAGAGCCGCAGGAGGAGCGCGGCGCCGAGGGCTCGCGCGACACCGGATCCGACGAGCCGTCCGGTGGACCGGTAGACCGGCCCGAAGGAAAGGCGGACGACGAGGACCGGCCCGACACCGGGATCGCCGAGGACGAGGCAGAGGACCCCGACGCGCCGGACCTGCAGTCCGGCGGGTGATCACGACAGAAGAGGAGACGCAATGACCACGAGCCCAGACGCGGACAACCCCGACACCGAGGGGACGACGGTCCCGCCCTACGAGGGCCGCAAGGAGTCGGCTGACGTCGATGACGCTGACGAGGCCGTCAAGGACGGTGCCCGGACCGGGGGTGCCGGCAATCCGGTCGAGGGCGCCGGCCCCGCCGACCCGGGCTCCGGCGGGGGTGGCTCACCGGCCGACGAGCAGCCCGCCGAAGACGCTCCCGAGACCGAACCGGACCCCGAGCCGGGGACGACAGGTCCGGCACACGAACCCGGGACCGGACGGGCGGAGGACAAGCCCTGACCCGGGTGCTGCTGGCCGGCATCGGCAACCTCTTCTGCGGCGACGACGGGTTCGGTCCCGAGGTCGTCCGGCGGATCGCTGCGTCCGGAGTCCTGCCCGAGGAGGTGCGCGCGGTCGACTACGGCATCCGCGGCATGCATCTCGCCTACGACCTGCTCGACGGCTACGACGCACTGGTCATCGTCGACGCCCTCCCGGGCAGCGGCCGGCCGGGCACCGTGAGCGCGATGCACGTGGGCGAGGCCGACCTCGGGGAGGGGGACTTCGACCCGCACGGCATGGCGCCGGTCGCCGTGCTGGCCAACCTGGCCAGTCTGGGCGGGGAACTGCCGCCGACGTACGTCGTGGGGTGCACGCCGCTCGACGTGGATGAGCGGATCGGGCTCTCCGAGCCGGTGGAGGCGGCGATCCCGGAGGCGATCGCCCAGGTCCACGCGGTGCTCGCCCAGCAGATCCCGGCCCGCACCACCAACGGAGGGAGCTGACATGTGCCTCGGAATTCCGGGACAGGTCGTGCGGGTGCTCGACGGCAACGAGGGCATGCTCGCGCTCGTCGACGTGCTGGGCGCCCAGCGCCCGATCAACCTCGGCATGCTGGAGGACATCGCGGTCGAGCCTGGCGAGTGGGTGCTGATCCACATGGGGTTCGCACTGGAGCGGATCGACGCGGTCGGTGCCGAGAAGGCGATGACCGGGCTCGAGATGATGGGCCAGGCGCGGGAACCAGACGACCTCTCGGAGAGCAGCCGTGCCTGACGCGGTGATGCTCGCCACCGACCCGGTGCAACGCCGTCGGATCGTGGTGCGCGGAGTGGTCCAAGGCGTCGGCTTCCGCCCCTTCGTGGCGAAGGTGGCGGCGGAGCTGGGGCTGACCGGGCACTGCGGCAACGACCTGGTGAGCGTCTTCATCGAGGCTGAGGGGTCACCGGGCGCGCTCGAGGAGCTGATCCGGAGACTCCGTGCCGACGCGCCTCCGATGGCGGTGGTCGACCAAGTGTTCGACGAGTCCCTTCCCACCGCCGGTGACACGTCGTTCGCGATCGTGCCCAGCCGGACGAGGGTCGGTGCGCGCACCCTGGTCTCTCCGGACGTCGGCACGTGCGCAGACTGCCTCGACGAGATGTCCGACCCTGCGGACCGTCGCTTCCGGCACCCCTTCATCACTTGCACGAACTGCGGTCCGAGGTTCACGATCATCCGTGACCTGCCCTATGACCGGCCGGCCACGACCATGGCCGGGTTCGAGATGTGCGCGCAGTGCCGGCACGAGTACGCCGACCCGGCCGACCGTCGCTACCACGCGCAGCCGATCGCCTGCCATGACTGCGGCCCGCGCCTCTGGCTCGAGGACGGGGACGACCCGGGACCCGGCACCGATGACGAGGTGTTCGCGCGGGCCCAGCGACTTCTCCGGGACGGGGCGATCCTCGCGGTCAAAGGGATCGGCGGCTTCCACCTCGCCTGCGACGCCACGAACGCGGAGGCCGTCGAGCGACTGCGTGAGCGCAAGCACCGACCGGGGAAGCCGCTCGCGGTCATGGCCCGCGACCTGGCCACCGTGCGCTCCTTTGCGGTCGTCTCGCCGGCAGAGGAGGCTGCGCTGGCCCAGCCGGCCCGGCCGATCGTCCTGCTCCGCAAGGCGCCCTCCGCGGCCCTCGCCGGCGCGGTGGCACCCGGCCTCGACGAGATAGGGGTGATGCTGCCCTACACCCCGCTGCACCATCTGCTGCTGGACCCGGTCGACGGCGCTCCACAGGTGCTCGTGATGACGTCGGGCAACCTCGCCGACGAGCCGCTGTGCTACCGCAACCGCGACGCCCGCACGCGGCTGCAGGGCATCGCCGACGCCTTCTTGATGCACGACCGCGGCATCGCGGTGCCTTGCGACGACTCCGTGGTGGCGCACTGGGACGGCGGGGAGCTGCCGGTGCGCCGGTCGCGCGGCTACGCCCCGCTTCCCGTCCGGCTCCACAGCGGCGGCCCGGTGACCCTGGCTGTGGGCGGCGAGCTGAAGAACACGTTCTGCCTGGTCCGCGACGACATGGCGTTCTGCTCCGGACACCTCGGTGACATGGGCAGCCTGGAGAGCCTCCAGGCCTTCGGTGTCGCGGTCGAGCAGCTGGCGGCCCTGCATGCGGTCGACCCCGAGCTCCTGGTCGCCGACGATCATCCCGGCTACGCCACGCACGAGTGGGCGAAGCGCTACGCAGCCGACCACGGCGTACCGCTGGTCACCGTGCAGCACCACCACGCCCATGTGGCCTCGCTCCTTGCCGAGCACGGCTTGCTCGGCACGCCGATGATCGGAGTCGCGTTCGACGGCACCGGCTACGGCTGCGACCGCTCGGTGTGGGGCGGTGAGCTCCTGCTGATGGGCACCGACGTCGGTGCAGCGACCCGGGTCGGCCATCTCGAGCCGTTCACGCTGGCGGGCGGCGACCGGGCGGTGCGCAACCCGTTCCGGGTCGCGATCGCGCTGCTCGATGCCGCGGACATTACCGACGCCGACGGACTCGACCTGGCCAGCGCCTGCGCGGGCGAGGAACAGGCCGTCGTCCGGTCGCAGCTGGTCGGCGGGGTCGGCTGTGTCCGGACGACCAGCATGGGCCGGCTCTTCGACGGGGTGGCCTCCCTGCTCGGGGTTCGCCACACCATCACCTACGAGGCCCAGGCGGCGATCGAGCTGGAGGCGCTGGCCCGCACGAGTCGGCACGCTGAGGCGCTGACCATGGACGTCGAGGACGGTCAGCTCCGGCTGGGCGGGCTGGTGCGAGCCCTGGTCGACGGCGTCAGGGCAGGGCGGCCGAGCGAGGCGCTCGCGCTCGGTTTCCACCGGGCGCTCGCCTCGGCCACCACGCGGCTCGTCGTCGGTGCGGCCAACGAACAGGGCGTGGACACGGTCGGACTCACGGGCGGCGTCTTCCAGAACCGGCTGCTGCTCGACCAGCTGACCGCAGAGCTGCGCTCCACGGGCCTGAGGGTCCTGACCCATCGACGGGTGCCGCCCAACGACGGCGGCCTCTCGCTCGGCCAAGCGGTTGTGGCCCGGGCCCGGGCCGGCAGCGGTCTCGTGACAACGAATCGAGGAGAGACGTGACCACCATTCATGAGCCGGCCAGCTTGATCGGCGAGGACCTCAGTGACGACCTCGCCTCCGCGTCGCTCTCGCTGGCCCGCAAGTTCCACGCCGGAGCGACGCTGTGGGTGATCTCGCCCCAGTGGGAGCCCCATGCCCACCACGTCGCGGTCGAGTTCGTGCACCCGGTGATCGTGGGCAAGCGGGCGCTTCCGTCGGTTGCGCTGGTCGACCCGGACCCGGTCGCGCAGGCCCGGGTGGCCACCCGACCCGGCGACGTGATCATTGCAGTCGCCTCCGCCGACGACCCGCAGGTCCGCGACACGATGAGACGAGCCCCGGCCTGGGGCGCGCACACGATCTGGATCGGCTTCGGGCCCCGGCCCGACCCCGGCAGTGCCGACCACGTCCTGTGGGTGGAGTCCGAGGACCCGATGGTTCCCGGCCACAGGTCGCTTCGTGCTGATGTACCACCTGCTCTGGGAGCTGACCCACGTCTGCTTCGAACATCCCGGGCTGCTGGCCGAGGCGGCCGATGACTGCACCGACGACGTGTGCGTCACCTGCAGCGACGAGGGTCGTCTCGGCGAGGTCGTGCTGTCGCCCGAAGCCGAGTTCTCTCCCGCACTGGTTCGCACCGCGACCGGCGAGGAGGCGGTGGACGTCACGCTGGTCGGCGACGTCGCGCCCGGAGACCTGGTGCTCGTGCACGCCGGGGCGGCCATCACCCGGGTCGACGAGCACACGGAGGCGCCGCGATGAGCGAGCTGAACGACAACACCGACTTCCTGTACCCGTTCATCGAGGGGTCCGAGGACGACCCTGGCAGCCTGCTCGTCGATCTCGCCGCCTCGGCGCGTGGCAAGGCCGAGGTCAGTGCACGCCTGCAAGCGGACTCCCTGGACGAGTACGAGCAGATGCTGCAGCTGGCGGGCGCCGAGATGGCCGACCGGTTCGGGAGGGGTGGCCGGCTCTACACGTTCGGCAACGGCGGAAGCTCAACGGACGCCGCCACGCTGGCGTCGCTGTTCTGCCGGCCTGCGCGCGGGCGCGCCGTGCCGGCCTGGTCACTGGCTGCCGACCAGGCGGTGGTCACCGCGCTCGGCAACGACGTCGGGTTCGAGCTGATCTTCTCCCGCCAGGTGATCGCCCACTCGAAACCGGTCGACATCGCGATCGCCCTGTCCACGTCGGGCAACTCCGACGACCTGATCATGGCGCTGACCGAGGCCAAGAAGCGTGGGCTCCTCACCATCGGGTTCGCGGGCCACTCAGGTGGCTCGATGTCGACGAGCACCGATGTCGACTACTGCTTCACCATCCACTCCGACAGCATCCACCGGATCCAGGAGAGCCATGCGCGCGTGGGCTACCGGCTCTGGTCGATCGTCCAGGAGCAGACCCAACGGCGCGTCGCCGACCTGATGGCCGCCGGCCCGTCCAACCCGGGAGGTACCTCATGACGACCGAGACCACGACCCACGTGGACCGCGAGAACCGGATGCTGCTCAAGATCGAGGAGTTCCGAAAGCGCCGGCCCAGGCTGATCGACGAGGTGATCACGCTGGCGCACGGGGCTGGTGGTAAGTCCTCGGCGGCCTTGACCGACAACGTGTTCCTCGAGGCCTTCCGCAACACAGAGCTCGAGCAGCTCGGTGACGGAGCGGTGCTCACCCTGCCCTCGCAGGAGCGGCTCGCGTTCTCCACCGACTCGTTCGTGGTGCAACCCATCGAGTTTCCGGGCGGGACCATCGGTCATCTCGCGGTGCACGGCACGGTGAACGACCTCGCGGTGAGCGGTGCCGTGCCGCAGTGGCTCTCCGCCGCGTTCGTGATCGAGGAGGGCTTCGCCATCTCGCGCCTGAGGTCGATCGTGGCCGACATGAAGGAGGCCGCCGACGCCGCCGGAGTGCAGATCGTCACCGGTGACACCAAGGTGGTCTCCCAGGGGGCCGCAGACGGGCTGTACATCTCCACCTCCGGGGTCGGGGTGATCCCGTCCGGCCGTGAGCTGGGCGCCCACCTGGTCCGACCGGGCGACCGCCTGGTGCTGTCCGGGACGCTGGGCGACCACGGCATGGCGGTCATGCTCGCTCGCGGTGACCTGGCCATCGAGGCCGACGACATCGTCTCCGACACCGCACCGATCTCCGAGATGGTGGAGGCGCTGCTGGCCGCGGCCCCCGGCACCCGGTGGATGCGCGACGCAACCAGAGGTGGCCTCGGCACCGTGTGCAACGAGCTGGCCCAGACCGCCGGGATCGGGGTCATCCTCGACGAGGAGTCGCTGCCGGTGCAGCCGCAGGTTCTCGGCGCCTGCGACATGCTCGGCATCGACCCGATCTACGTAGCGAACGAAGGGAAGTTCGTCGCCGTGGTCCCCGCGGACGAAGCCGACGCGGCAGTCGAGGCGCTGCACTCACATCCGCTCGGCAGCCGGGCCACCACCATCGGCCAGGTGGTCGAGACGCCGGCCGGGATGGTCGCGCTGCGCACTCCTTTCGGCGGCAGCCGGATCGTCGACATGCTCGTGGGCGACCCGCTGCCCAGGATCTGCTGAAGGAAGGGAACGCCCATGTGCCTAGGAATACCGGGTCAGGTCGTCGAGATCACCGACCCCGAACAACACCTCGCGAGGGTCGCCGTCAACGGCGTACAACGCGTGATCAGCGTGCGGCTGCTCGCCGAGCAAGGACTCCTGGTCGGTGACTGGGTGCTCGTGCACGTGGGCTTCGCGATGGCCAAGATCGACGAGCTCGAGGCCCAGCTGACGCTCGACCAGGTCCAGAAGATGGGTGAGGACTACATCAACGAGATCGACGCCTTCAACTCCTCACAGATCGCCTGACCACCATGCCGACACCGATGACGAGGTACCACGATGAAGTTCGTTGACGAGTTCCGCGACCCGGCTGCCGCCCGCGCCCTGGTCAAGTCGATCACCAAGCTCACCGGGGACGACGAGTTCAAGTTCATGGAGGTCTGCGGGGGGCACACGCACACGATCTACCGGCACGGGCTGGAGCACATCCTGCCGCCAGGGATAGAGCTGGTGCACGGCCCCGGCTGTCCGGTCTGCGTGATCCCGATGGGTCGCGTCGACGACGCCATGTGGCTCGCCGAACAGCCCGGAGTCATCTTCACCACCTTCGGCGACATGATGCGGGTGCCCGGCTCGAAGGGCAGCCTGCTCGACGCGAAGGCTCGCGGTGCCGACGTACGTTTCGTCTACTCACCCCTCGACGCACTCAAGGTCGCGGTCGACAACCCGGAGAAGCACGTCGTGTTCTTCGCCGTCGGGTTCGAGACGACCGCACCGTCGACCGCGGTCACTCTCGTGCGGGCCAAGCAGCTGGGCGTCGAGAACTTCTCGGTGTTCTGCAACCACGTCACGATCGTGCCGCCCATCAAGGCGATCCTGGAGTCTCCGGACCTGCGACTCAACGGCTTCCTCGGCCCGGGTCACGTGTCCACGGTGGTCGGCACCCGCCCCTACCGGTTCGTGCCTGAGGTCTACGGCAAGCCGCTGGTGGTGGCCGGGTTCGAGCCGCTGGACATCCTGGCCACGGTGCACATGCTGCTGCAGCAGATCCGGGACGGCCGGTGTGAGGTCGAGAACCAGTACGGCCGGGTGGTCCGTGAGGAGGGCAACGTGGCCGCCCTGAAGCTGCTCGGCGAGACCATGGAGCTGCGCCCCCACTTCGAGTGGCGCGGGCTGGGCTTCATCTCCCAGAGCGCGCTGAAGATCAACGACGGCTATGCCGCGTACGACGCCGAGGAAAGATTCTCGATGCCGGGCATCCGCGTCGCCGACCCGAAGGCCTGCCAGTGCGGCGAGGTGCTCAAGGGCGTGATCAAGCCCTGGGAGTGCAAGGTCTTCGGCACCGCCTGCACGCCCGAGACACCGATCGGCACCTGCATGGTGTCGCCCGAGGGCGCCTGTGCGGCGTACTACAACTTCGGGCGGATGCACCGCGAGGCCGCCGAGATGGTGGGCCAGACCGCGGGGGCGTGATGGTGCCGGCCGGGCACCGGCTGTTTGCGAAGTACGCGCACGCCCCCAACGCACTGGGCTACTGCGGGCCGGCGGCTGCGGCAGGTCTGCGCGCGGTCGCGTCCGGTGCTGCCGCGGACGTCGACGTACTGGCGCTCGCCCGTGGGTTCTCCGGCGCCTGGCCCTACCAGCAGGTGCTGGCCGAGCTCGCCCGCATCGAGGACCCGCTCGACGAGCGGGTCGTGCGCGGCTACTGGACCGGCAACGAGCTCACCGAGCAGGTGGGCAACGCGGCGTTCGGCGCGGCGTTGCTCGACCGGATCAGGCCGCAGGCCGGGCAGTACTGGGACCACCTCACCGACGACCTGCTCGCGGAGGCCGCACCGACCCACGGATTCCACGTCCTCGGCGTCTACCCCTGGTCGCGGCTGCTCGGCACCGGCCTGCCGGAGCCGCTGCAGGTGCTCGACTCCTGCCGCATCGGTTGGGCCGGGGTGGTCCAGGTGGAGCCGGAGCGGCTCCTGGTGAGCATGCGGCACCTGGAGTACGACGATCGGATGCTTTCCCTGGGTGCGGACCGCGAGGAGTGGATCGACTACCGCGTCGACGGCGGGAGCTTCGTCGACGAGATCGCACCGGGTGACACCGTGGCCGTGCACTGGGGCTTCGCCTGCGACCGGCTCACCGACGAGGACGCGACGCGCCTCGAGCGGTGGACCACCTGGCAGCTGGACGCGATGGCGCCGAGACTGGCTGCCCAGGACTGAGTCCAACGCGTCGCACCGACTGTCCCCGGCCCGGGAGCGGGTCGAGGTCGTGGGGGCCAGGGTGTGGATGGTCGTGCGCTGTAGGACTACCTCGGCAGGCGGTCGGCGCGCTCGTCGACGAGGGCAGCGGGCGCCGAGAGCCGCCAGGCCTCGAAGGTCAGCTCGGCCAGCTCGTCGCGCTCGAGGCCGTCGAGGTAGACGACCACCCAGCCGAAGCCGTACGCCGTGAACTGCACCTCGAAGACCTCCGGCCGTTCGGCGACCAGGGCCAGCTGCTCGGCGATGGTCTGCTTCAGGCCGACGGTGCAGGTGGGCTCCCAGAGGTAGCCGAACGTGCGTGAGCCGACCTCGAACTTGGAGTAGCGGGAGTGGTCGGTGCGGGTCACGTCGGGCAGCTGGGAGACCAGCTCGAGGAAGTCGGCGATCTGCGTGGGCACGGACTGCCTCAGTCGGCCCGGATGATCATCGAGCGGATCACGTCGCCGTCGACCTCGAAGTAGAAGTCGCTGACGCCGTTGAAGCCGCCGCCGCTGACCGCGAGGGTCACGACGTAGCCGTCGCCCTCGCTGCGCACTGACCTGACCTCGAAGTGCGACTGCTGGCCGATGTTGTCCGACTGGTCCCAGCTGGCGATGCCCTCGTGCCCCTGGAAACCGCGGCCCCAGTCCTCGAGGTAGGCGTCGTCGGCGAACGCCGCCACGAATGCCGCGCTGTCACCTGCGTTGGTCGCCTCCACCATGCGGAGCACGGCGGCCGGCGGGGTCTCTTCGTCTGTCGTCATCCGACGAGTCTTTCACCTTGGCCGGAGATCTGTCGCGGGGCGACATGTCGCAGTAGAGTGAGGTCACTCGTCGCGTATCACGAATTGGGTTGCACTATGCGCAACAAAGACCGGGACACCATCAGTCGCCTGCTCACCCATGCCCGCTACGAGGTGCTGCCCACGGCGAGCGTCGAGGCCAAGGTGCTCGACGCGGTGCCGACCACGGTTCGGCTCACGGTCACCGCGTCACCGTCGATGGGCCTGGACCGCACCATCGAGATGGCCGAGCGGCTCACGACCCAGGGCTACAGCGTGGTGCCGCATCTGGCGGCGCGCATGGTCAGCGGCCGCTCCGAGCTGGCCGAGCTCGTCGACCGGCTGCAGGCTGCCGGCATCACCAACGTGTTCGTGCCAGGCGGCGACGCCGACCCGGTCGGCGACTACAAGGACGCACTGACGATGCTCGAGGACCTGACCTCGCTCGGCAGTCCGTTCGCCGACGTCGGCGTCGCCGGCTATCCCGAGAGTCACCCGACGATCCACGACGACCTGACGGTCCAGTCGATGTGGGACAAGCGCAAGCACGCGACGTACGTCGTCAGCAACCTCACCTTCGACCCCGCCGTGGTCAAGGACTGGCTGCACCGGATGCGGCTGCGTGGCATCGACCTGCCGCTGCTGGTGGGCCTGCCCGGCCCGGTCGACCGGGCCAAGCTGCTCGGCATGGCCACCAAGATCGGCGTCGGCGACTCCACCCGCTTCCTGTCGAAGCAGAAGGGCCTGATGACGCGGCTGGTCGCTCCCGGCGGCTTCACGGGCGAGTCGTTCCTGACCAAGTGCGCGCCGACCCTGGGTGACCCCGAGGCCAACGTGCCCGGCCTGCACGTCTACACGTTCAACCAGGTCGCCGAGACCGAGGCCTGGCGCCAGGACTGGTTGCGCCGGCTCGAGGGTTGAGGGTCTCGATACGCGGTCGCTCGTTCCTCGCTCCCGCTACTCGACCAGCGATCAGGTTCGTTGGTCGAGTAGCCCGAGCCGCTAGGCGAGGGCGTATCGAGACCTCTGTCGCGAAACGGCTACCCGACCAAGGCCTCCAGCGCTCGCTCCAGCCCGGCGTTGCCGGTGTCGACCACGGTGAGCGGAAGGCCGATGGCGTCGGCAGCCTGTTGGGCTAGCGCGCGCAGCTCGTCGTCGGGACGCTGGGCCAGCCACACCACCCGCGTGTAGGTGCGGAAGTAGTCGTCGCGGAGCTCGGGGAAACGATCCAGGCCGAGCTCGCGGATCACCGTGCGCGCGAACGACCGGGCCAGGAAGTCCGTGAGCACGTAGGTGCCGGGCTGCTCCTCGAAGAAGGACGCGAGTCGGTCGGGGCCGGCGTACACGTCGTAGCAGTGGAGGCCGGGCAACCGCTCGATGCCGAGGTCGCGGCAGACGTCGTCGAGCGCACCGTAGGTGCCGCAGTCGGCGTAGCCGACGGCCACCCGGTGGCCCGCGGCGAGCAGCCGCTCGGCCAGCTCGCGGACCTCGCCGGCGATCAGCTGCGGTTGGTTGTGCAGCAGCGGCGGCAGCGGGTGTACGTCGACGGGCCAGCCGCGTCGGTCCGCGATCTCCGCAGCGGGCTGCGACCAGGCGCCGCAGGCGATGAGAGCTGTGCGGGTCGAGGGCCGGTCAGAAGCTGAGCTGCTCGACGAACTTGTCGTTGAAGTCGGGGCGGTCGGAGAGCTCGACATAGGCCACCTCCTCCAGCAGCGCGGTGGCGCCGGCGCGCTCCCGCACCGACAGCAGGGCCATCTTGGCGCCCTCGCCGGCCACGTTGCCGGCAGCCACGATCCGCATCACCGGGATCTGCGGCACCAGGCCGATCCGGATGGCGGAGGCGGGGGAGAGGTAGCTGCCGAAGGAACCGGCGAGCAGCACCTGCTGCACGTCGCGGTGCTCGAGGTTCAGCTGCTCGAGCAGCAACGTCCAGCCGGTCGAGATCGCGGCCTTGGCGAACTGCAGCTCGCGGACGTCGCGCTGCGAGAGGTAGACGCACTCGGCCGGCTCCGTGTCGGGCGCGGGCCGGTGCAGGATGAAGACGCGCTCCTCGCCGATCTTCGCCATCCGGTCGGCCAGCGCTGGTGCGGTCGTCTTGGCGTCCTCGTCGGGGATCAGCCGGCCGGTGGAGTCGAGCAGCCCGACCTTGACCAGCTCGGCGACGGCATCGACCAGGCCGGAGCCGCACAGGCCGCGCGGCTCGACGTCGCCGATCACGCCGAGGGTGACCGCGGGCTCGTCGCCGGTCGCGTTGGCGTCGAGCTGGATCACCTCGATCGCGCCGTCGGCGGCGCGCATGCCGCAGCGGATCGCGCCGCCCTCGAACGCCGGTCCGGCCGGCGCCGCGGTGGACAGGATGGTGTCGCCGTCGCTGAGCACGATCTCGCAGTTGGTGCCGACGTCGATGAAGAGCCGGGTGCGCTTGTCGCGGTCCATGCCGCTGGCGAGCATGCCAGCGACGATGTCGCCGCCGACGTACGCACCGAGGGCAGGGAAGAAGAAGGCCCGCGCGCGCGGGTGCAGCGACAGCCCGACCTCGCTCGCGAGCACGGACGGCGGCTGCGCCGACGACATCACGAAGGGCGCGACCCCCAGAGGTTCGGGGTCGATGCCGAGGGCCAGGGCGGTCATCGTCGCGTTGCCGGCGATCGCGACCTCGTAGACGGTGGCCGGGTCGACCCCGGCCTCCCGGCACACCTGGCCGGCGAGCTCGGCCAGGGTCGCGCCGGCAGCGTCCTGCAGCCGACCGAGCGTGTCCTTGTCCATCATGGTGGCGCTGATGCGGGTGATCACGTCGCCGCCGAAGGGCTGCTGCTTGTTGAGCATCGAGGTGACCGCGAGTGGCGTGCCGGTGCCGACGTCGAGCAGCGTGGCGACGACCGTGGTGGTGCCGAGGTCGAAGGCGATCGCGAAGCGTGCCTCGGTGGTGTCGCCGGGCTCGACGTCGATCAATGCCTCGTCGACGATGACCGCGGTGACCTTGAAGTCGGCCTCGCGCAGCACGACCGCGAGCCGGCGTAGGACATGCAGGTCGGCGGTCAGCTCGAGGTCGTCGATGGCCTCCGTGAGCCGCACCAGGTCGGTGCGCTGGTCGGCGAGGGTCGCCTCCGCGAGCTCGACGTAGCGCTTCTGGAGGGCAGGTCGCAGGATCACCTGGCGCCCGACGCCGACGGTGGCCGCCTTGGGCCGGGTGGTCAGCGGTGGCACCTCGACCTTGAGGTCGCGGGTCGCCTGCACCAGGCACGCGAGTCGCCAGCCGTCGTCGAGCTGGTCGGGGCTGAAGGTGCGCGCGTCGTGCCGGGTGACAGGTATGTCGCCGCCCTCGACGCGCACCTTGCACTTGTGGCAGGTGCCGTGGCCGCCGCAGGTGGAGTCGATCGCGATGCCGTTCCACGACGCGGAGTCGAAGACGGTCACGCCCGGCGGCACGCGGACGCCGCGCTCGGTCGGCGGCACGGCGGCTCCGGACGTCGCGTCGGGCGTCGAGTGCACGGTGAACGCGAGGTCGACTCGGCCGGTGCCGTCGTGTGCGGCCTGCTCGGTGCCGGACGGCGCGAGCAGACCCTCGCGGCCCATGTCGGGCAGGTCGGCGAGGGTGATCTCCGGGCCGTCGGTCTCGCCGTCAGTCATGCGGCTCCCGTCACGCGGACGCGGCTTCGCGGGCCAGTCGCGCCCGGTGGGCGGCGATCCAGGAGCCGCCCCACTCGTCGTGGCCGAGCAGCAGGTCGGCGGCCTTGACTGCCTCGACGATCTCGGGGGTGCGGGTGTCCATGATCGCCGAGGTGAGCCCGGCGGTCATCGCCATCGGCAGGAACGCGGCGCCGAGCGCGTGGCGCGACGGCATGCCGAAGGAGACGTTGGAGGCGCCGCAGGTCATGTTGACGCCGAACTCGTCGCGGATCCGACGCATCGTCTCCAGCGTGGTGTTGACGACCTCCTGGTCGGCGCCGATCGGCATGGCCAGCGGGTCGATCACGATGTCGGCGGCGGCGATGCCGTACTCCGTCGTGGCGACCTCGATGATCTTGCGGGTCAGCACGATCCGCTTCTCGACCTCCATCGGGATCTCGTCGGAGTCGTTGGGCAGCGCGATGATCGCGGCGTCGTACTTCTTCACGAGCGGGAGGATCTGCTCCATCCGCTCGTCCTCGGCGGTGATCGAGTTGACCAGGGCCCGGCCCTGGTAGACCGACAGCCCGGCCTCGAGTGCCTCGACGACGGAGGAGTCGATGCAGATCGGCTTGTCGCTGAGCTGCTGGACCATGATGATCGCCTTGGCGAGCAGCTCGGCCTCGTCGGTGAGCGGCACGCCCATGTTGATGTCGAGCACGTCGGCGCCGCCCTCGACCTGCGCCTTCACGTCGCGCTCGATCGCGGAGAGGTCACCGGCTCGCAGCTGCTCCTGGAAGATGCGGCGGCCGGTCGGGTTGATCCGCTCGCCGATCAGGCAGAAGCGGGTGTCGTGGCCGATCACGACCTGCTGGGTGGCGGAGCGGAGGATCGTCTCGAGTCGCTGTGCCTTTTCCTGGGCAGCCATCAGGCGGGGACCTTCGCACGCTTCTCGTGGAGCAGGGCCTTGGCCCGCTTGACCGTCTGCGAGGCGTCGGCCGCGTAGCCGTCGGCGCCGACCGCGTCGGCGTACTCCTGGGTGACGGGGGCGCCGCCGACCATCACGATCACGCTGTTGCGGATGCCGGCCTTCTCGAGGGCGTTCATGTTGGCCTTGAACATCGGCATCGTGGTGGTGAGGAACGCCGAGAAGCCGACGATGTCGGGCTGGTGCTCCTCGATGGCCGAGACGAACTTCTCCGGCGCCACCTGCACGCCGAGGTCGATCACCTCGAAGCCGGCTCCCTCGAGCATGATGTTGACGAGGTTCTTGCCGATGTCGTGCACGTCGCCCTTGACCGTGCCCATCAGGAACTTGCCGATGGTCTCGACGCCGGTCTCCGCGAGCAGCGGCCGCAGCACCTCCATCGCCCCGGCCATGGCGCGGCCGGCGATCAGCATCTCGGGCACGAAGAAGTCGCCGCGCTCGAAGCGGGCGCCGACCTCCTCCAGCGAGGGGATGAGGGCGTCGAAGAGCATGGTCTGCGGCTCCATGCCGTTGCCGAGCCCCTCGTTGGTCAGCTCGAGCACGCGGGGGGCGTTGCCCACCAGGGTCTCGTCGTAGAGGCCTTGCAGGATTTCCTCGGGTGTCATGCCACGCCCTCCTTGCGGGTTCGGCGACGAAGCAGCCGGGACAGCTGCTCCGCACGTTCGTTCAACAGCCGGCCGAGCTCGTCGTGCCGGTCCTCCAGCCGCGGGCTGGGACCCGAGACGCCCAGTGCCGCGATCACCTCGCCCTGGCTTCCGCGGACGGCCACCCCGAGACCGGTGAGCCCGATCTCGAGCTCGTCGACGGTGCTGGCGTAGCCGCGGCGCGCGACCTGGGCGAACTGCTGGGTCAGCAGCTCGCGGTCGGTGACGGTGTGGGGGGTCAGCCGCTCGAGCTCACCGGCCGGGCAGGCCGATCACGCCGTAGGCGAGCAGCACCTTGCCGAGCGCCGAGGTGTGCGCCGGCACGTCGACCTCGGTCCAGTCGCGGGTGCCGAGCAGGTACGTCGAGTCGACCTGGGCGACCTGGACGACGCGGTCGCCCCGGGCCACCGAGAGGTTCACGGTCTCGCCCGGTGGCGGCGCCGACGTCCTCGAGCGTCGGGTGCGCGAGGCGGACCAGCTCGTCCCACGGGTCGTGCCGCGTGGCGTAGAGCCAGAAGAGCGGGCCCGCGACGTAGGACCCGGCCTCGTTGCGCTCGAGCAGCTCGGTGCGCTCCAGGGCGGTCAGCATCCGCGAGGTCGTCGACTTGGCCAGGCCCGAGGTCTCCTGGAGGTCCGCGAAGGTCAGCGGCTCGTCGGCGTGCACGACCGTCGACACCAGCAGCGCGGCGCGGTCGACCGCCTGCGTCCCGCTGGCGGCGGTGCTGGTCGCGTTCGGCACTTCGCTACCCATCTCCTCAGACCCTGGCGCTAGGTTCCATGATGTGGAACGGTGGTCCCACATGATGAGGCTAGGATGCCGCGAGGGCCTGGTCAAGCACAGTGCTCTCGCAGGGCTCATTCCAGGAGGTTCGATGTTCCGCAACACGATGCCGCGCTACGAGGTGCTCTCCGCCGAGGCGATGGCGACCCTCGACCGGGGCTGGCGCAAGCTGATGACCGAGATCGGCGTCGAGTTCATGGACGAGCGCGCGCTGGAGCTGTTCCGCAAGGCCGGCCAGCGCGTCGAGGACAACACCGTCTTCCTCGACCCCGACTTCGTGCTCGAGCAGGTCGCGAAGGCGCCGCGCGAGTTCGACGTACAGGCGCGCAACCCCGAGCACAACATCCACATCGGCGGCGACGCGATGGCGTTCGGTGCCGTCTACGGCCCGCCGTTCGTGCGCCAGGGTGAGGTACGCCGCGACGCCACCATGGACGACTTCACCAACTTCACGAAGCTCGCCCAGACCTTCCCGGTGCTCGACTCGGCCGGCGGCATCATCTGCGAGCCCAACGACACCCCGCTCGACAGCCGCCACCTCGACATGACCTACGCGCTGCAGACGCTGACCGACAAGATCTACATGGGCAACGTCGTCTCGGGCGTCAACGCCGCGGACACGCTGGCCATGACCTCGATCCTCTTCGGGTCCCGCGAGGCGATCGAGGAGACGCCGGCGACGATCTCGCTGATCAACTGCAACTCGCCGCTGCGCTGGGACGACCGGATGCTCGAGGCGCAGTTCGAGTACTCCGCGGCCGGCCAGCCCGTCGTACTCACTCCGTTCATCCTGATGGGCGCGATGTCGCCGGTGACCATCCCGGCCGCGCTCGTGCAGCAGATCGTCGAGGCACTTTCCGGCATCGCGCTCTCGCAGCTGATCCGGCCGGGCACGCCGGTGATCTTCGGGTCGTTCCTGTCCAACATCGACATGCAGTCCGGCTCGCCGACGTTCGGCACGCCGGAGTCCGGCATCGGCCTGCTCTGCACCGGTCAGATCGCCCGCCACTTCGGGCTGCCGTTCCGCACCGGCGGCGGGCTGACGTCGTCGCAGACCGCCGACGCCCAGGCCGGCTACGAGGCGCTGATGACGATGATGCCGACGTTCCTGGCCGGCGCCAACTGGGTGATGCACTCGGCCGGCTGGCTCGAGGGCGGCCTGGTCGCCGGCTACGAGAAGTTCATCGTCGACATCGAGCTGCTGCAGATGATGCAGGCCGAGTTCACGCCGCTGGAGATCGACGAGGAGTCGATGGCGTTCGGCGCCCACGAGGAGGTCGGCCACGGCGGCCACTTCCTGGGCGCGGCCCACACCATGGAGCGCTTCCGCACCTGCTTCTACCGCCCGCTGCTCTCGTCGTCGGAGAACTACGAGCGCTGGATGCGCAACGGCGGCAAGGACGCCAACGACCGGGCCGAGGACATCTACCGCAAGAAGCTCGAGGAGTACGTCGAGCCCGACCCTCGACGACGCCATCAAGCAGGAGCTGCAGGAGTACGTCATCCGCCGCCGGGCCGAGCTCGGCGACTGACTTGGCGCGGTAGTCGACGGGCCTGGCCTCGGCCGGGGTCATGTTCGACGCACCCGACTTCCTCCGGGCGCTGGCGCCGTAGCTGTCAGCGGAACACGACAGTGCAATCTTCTCGGCACCCGTTGGCGAGCGTGCCCGCCTCCGTCGTCGCTCGCGGCGAGAGCTTCACAACCCTTTAGGGAAGTATAACCCCCGCCACGGGAGAATCGGACCCTGCAAATGCGCTAAACTTCCCTATTGGGAAATTTAGGGAGAAAGACATGGCTGGACGCAGGAAATCGAGAACTCCACTTCCCGTTCGGGTTGCTCAACGGGGGGTCCTCGCGGCGGTCGTAACAGCCCGGCGGGAAGAACTCTCGCTTCGCCAAACGGAGCTCGCAGAGCTCGCTGGCGTCGGGCCACGCTTCCTCAATGAGCTGGAGGCGGGCAAAGAGAGCGTGCGCCTGGACAAGGTCCTGGCTGTGCTGGACGTCCTCGGTCTACGTCTCGAGGTCGAGCACGGGCAGGCGGGGGGAGATGTCGTAGCTGGGCCGCGACTCTCCACCATCTACGAGCTGTCGGCCGGCTCCGAACAGGAGAAGACCGCGTGACTCAAGAGCCGATCGGCACTGGCCTCGTGGAGCTGTCGAGCTACACGACCATCGATCGCGCAGATGTGTACAAGAAGGGAGAACTTGCAGCGCATCTGGAGCGAACGGCGGCGGGAATCGACTTCACGTACACACCAGGGTGGATATCGGAGGGGCGACCTCCGGTGGCGACGAGTCTCCCGGTGACCTCCGAGCCGCTCAGAACGACAGGGGGAGCTGTCCCAGCGTTCTTTGCTGGGCTTCTCCCCGAGGGTCGTCGCCTGACCGCGCTGCGTCGAAGCATCAAGACATCGCCCGACGACGAGCTGAGCATGGTGCTCGCGGTCGGAGCAGACGCAATAGGCGATGTCTCGGTGGTTCCACACGGGACCGAGCCACAGAGCGTGCAGACTCTGCTGACTGTCTCGAACTTCAACAGTGTCGACTTCCAGGAGCTTCTGGCAGACCTCAACATCCACGTCGATCGGGTTGGCCTTCCAGGTGTGCAGGACAAGGTCAGCCTGACCATGTTGAACCTCCCCGTGACGGCAGCAGGGGAAAAATTCCTGCTGAAGCTCAATCCCCCGGAGTTTCCTTACCTGGTAGAGAACGAGCGCTTCTTCCTCGGTGCTGCGGCAACAGCGGGTTTGAACGCGGTCCACGCTGACCTGGTGCGGGATGCCACCGGCACGCCCGGACTGGTGGTGCGGCGTTTCGACCGGACCGGGAGCCAGCCAGTGCGAGCGTTGGCCGTCGAGGACGGATGTCAGGTGCTGGGTCTTCATCCCGAGGCGAAGTACCGCGTTCGAACGGAGGACCTCCTGGCCCGCTTGTGCGCCCTCTGCGACGCGCCCCTTCCGGCGGCGCGTGCCTTCGTGGCGCACGTTGCATTTGCGTATGTCACCGGCAACGGAGACATGCACGCCAAGAACCTGTCGATCCTTCAAGACGAGCACGGTCGCTGGGCGCCTTCGCCTGCATACGACCTCCCGAGCTCGCAGCCGTACGGAGACAACGCCCTCGCTCTATCGGTCGCAGGTAAGCGGGACGGGAACATCTCGGGTGCCAAGTTCGTGGATCTCGGCGTCGGTCTTGGCCTCCCGGAGAGAGCCGCGCGCCGGGTCGTCACGGCGATCGCTGACAGCGTGGACCTATGGCTGCCGGGTGTGGACGACTTGCCTTACGACGCGGGCAGACTCAACAAGCTCCAGCGAGTGATCAGACGGCGACGGGACATGCTGAAAGTCTGAGGGCCTTTGCTGGCCTCACCGCTGCTCGCTTGATCAGCGGAACACGACGGTGCGGTGCCCGTTGAGCAGCACGCGTGACTGCGAGTGCCACCGCACGGCGCGGGACAGCACCTGCGCCTCGACGTCGCGGCCGGCGGAGACCAGCTGGTCCTGGTCGTAGGAGTGGTCCACCCGCATCACGTCCTGCTCGATGATCGGGCCCTCGTCGAGCTCGCCGGTGACGTAGTGGGCGGTGGCGCCGACCAGCTTCACCCCGCGGTCGAAGGCCTGGTGGTACGGCTTGGCGCCCTTGAAGCTCGGCAGGAACGAGTGGTGGATGTTGATCGCCCGGCCGGACAGCCGGCGGCACAGGTCGTCGGAGAGCACCTGCATGTAGCGGGCCAGCACCACGAGGTGGATGCCGAGGTCGTCGACCAGCTCCATCAGCTGCTGCTCGGCCTCCGGCTTGGTCGCCGGCGTCACCGGGAGGTGGCGGAACTCGAGGCCGTACGAGCGCACCAGCGGCTCGGCGTCCAGGTGGTTCGACACGACGACCGGGATGTCGATCTGCAGCGAGCGCGTGCTCGCCCGGAAGAGCAGGTCGTTGAGGCAGTGCAGGTGCTTGGAGACCATGATCAACGTGCGGTACGGCGCCGCCGCGTCCCACAGCTCGTACTCCATCCCGAACTCCCGGGCCACCGGCTCGAACGCCGTCCGTAGCGAGGCGGCGTCGCCGGCGCCACCCGTGCCATCGACGACGAAGTCGATGCGCATGAAGAAGCGGTCGACCAGCTGGTCGTTGAACTGCTGGCTCTCGAGGATGTTGCCGCCGTGCCGGACCAGGAACCCGCTCACCGCGTGCACGATGCCGGGACGGTCCGCACACGAGAGGATGAGCACGAAGTCCCCTGCGGGTGCCGTCGCGCTGTTCGACTGGACGGAGGTGGGCAGCACCATGAGGACCCCGGCGATCTGGTAGCAGTGGTGGAAGCGTGTTGCGGTGAACGAAACTCAGTCTGCGATACGCAACACGTCCTGCGCTAGTGTCGCTCCATGCGCAACAGCCCGCAGGCACCGAACGGGGACGCTGGCGCGGCGACCGGAGTGCAGTCGGTCGACCGGGCGCTGACCATCCTGGAGCTGCTGGCCCGCGGCGGCGAGGCCGGGGTCACCGAGGTCGCCGCCGAGCTCGGCGTGCACAAGAGCACCGCGTTCCGGCTGGTCGCGACCCTCGAGGCGCACCGCCTGGTGGAGCAGACCGAGGACCGCGGCAAGTACCGCCTCGGCGTCGGGGTGCTGCGGCTCGCCGGCGCGACCAGTGCCCGGCTCGACGTGGTGCAGGAGGCCAGGTCGCTGTGCCGGCAGCTCGCCGCCGACACCGGCGAGACCGTCAACATCGCGGTGCTCTCGGAGACCTCGGCGCTCTACCTCGACCAGGTTGCGGGCTCCTCCGCCCTCCAGCCGCACAACTGGGTCGGACAGCACATCCCGCTGCACGCGACCAGCAACGGCAAGGTGCTGCTCAGCGGGCTGGACAAGAAGGCGCTCGACGACCTGCTGGGCAAGCTGTCGCCGTACACGCCCCTGACCATCACCAAGAAGTCGAAGCTTCGTGAGGAGCTCGCCCAGGTCGGCGAGCAGGGCTACGCCCTTGCCGTCGACGAGCTCGAGGTCGGGCTCACCGCGGCGGCGGCCCCGATCCGGAATGCCCACGGCGACGTGGTCGCCTCGATGAGCGTCTCGGGGCCGACGTTCCGGCTCACCCCCGAACGCGTCGACGAGGTCGTCGCCCAGCTCGTGGAGGCGGCCTTGGAGGTGTCGCACCGGCTCGGTTGGGGTCACCGCTGACGCGCGGGATCCCGTCCACCCCCTTGACGCGGTGACCCGCATCACAGATCCTCATGGTCCCAAGTGTTGTGGATGACGCGACAGGATCGCGCGATACGCAACACTCTCGATCGTGGAGGATGCGATGACCGACATCAAGGAGCCGGCGCCGACCGATCTGGACGGTCACCCGGGCGAGCTGCCCATCGACAAGGTCGTCTTCGGGGTAGCAGCGGTGCTCGCGATCGGGTTCGTCACGATCGGCGCGGTCTGGCCCGACGAAACGGCACGCGAGACCACTGAGGCTCTGGGCTGGGTGACCGGCAACTTCGGCTGGCTCTTCGTCCTGACCAGTGCCGCGTTCGTGCTGTTCTCGGCCTACCTCGCGATCAGCCGTTACGGCAACCTCAAGCTCGGTCCCGATGACAGCGAGCCGGAGTTCTCGACCTTCTCCTGGGTGTCGATGATGTTCGCGACCGGAATGGGCATCGGCCTGATGTTCTGGGGCGTCGCCGAACCACTCACCCACCTCAACGCCCCTCCGCTGGGGGAGGCAGAGCCCGGGTCGCCGGAGGCCGCAGCGGAGTCGATGCAGTACGCCTTCTTCCACTGGGGCTTCCACCCCTGGGCGATGTACGCCGTGATCGGCCTGGCCATCGGCTACTTCGCCTATCGCAAGGGTTACGGCAACACGATCTCGGCGACGTTCCGGCCGCTCCTCGGCCGACGAGCGTCCGAGGGCCCGGGCAAGGCCATCGACGTGCTGGCGATCTTCGCCACTCTGTTCGGCTCGGCCACGTCACTCGGCCTCGGCGCCCTGCAGATCACCGGCGGCATCGACGACGTGTTCGGAGAGGGTGGCGGAAACAAGACGCTGGCCGTGGTGGTGATCGCCGTTCTGACCGGCTGCTTCGTGCTGTCGGCGATCTCCGGCGTGCAGCGCGGCATCAAGTACCTCTCCAACGCGAATGCCATTGCCGCCGGACTGCTGGTGTTCTTCCTGTTCGTGGTCGGGCCCACGGTGTTCATCCTGAGCACGTTCACCACGACGATGGGCGACTACCTGACGCAGCTGCCCTCGATGTCGTTCAACACCGGTGTCTACGACGCCGAAGCGAGTTCCTGGATCAGCGGATGGACGGTCTTCTACTGGGCGTGGTGGATCTCCTGGACGCCGTTCGTGGGCATGTTCATCGCGCGCATCTCCAAGGGACGGACGATCAGGCAGTTCGTGATCTACGTGATCGTCGTGCCGAGCCTGGTGTCGTTCGTGTGGTTCGCGATCCTGGGCGGCACGGCGATCGACCTGCAGCTCAACCAGGGTTGGGACCCACCCCTGACCGAGACGGGCGGCATTGCTCTCGAGGCGTCGCTCTTCGACACGTTGCGCGAGTTCCCGCTCGCCACGATCACCGTGGCGCTGGCGGTCTTCCTGGTGGCGATCTTCTTCGTGACTGGGGCGGATGCGGCCTCGATCGTGATGGGCATGCTCAGCCAGGGTGGCGAGGAGGAGCCGCGACGCCACCTGATCATCTTCTGGGGTGTGGCCACTGGCGCGGTCGCCGCGGTGCTGCTGTGGGCTGGTGGTCTCTCCGCGCTGCAGACGTTGGTGATCCTGGTCGCGGGGCCGTTCATGCTGGTGCTCATCGGCATGTGCGTCGCGCTGGTGATGGAGCTGCGCAAGGAGACCTTCGACTCGACCCTGCCGCCGCGCGTGCGTCGTGCGGTGGAGCACGCGCAGAAGTTCCCGGACGGGCCCTGACAGGCGCAGCAGCCGGGTCAACGTTGGGTCACAGACGACTCACGGTCCTTGACGCGGGGGCCGGTCCGCAGCATTCTCAAGGGCACAACCGGGTTGCGGTGGGAGCGCTTGGTTGCGTCATGCGCAACATCTCGAGCAGAGGGTGAGCGGACCGTGCCGGATCTGTACGTCGATGGCGAGTGGGTTGGCGCCCGTGCCGGAGGTCGTCGCGAGATCCGTTGCCCGGCCGACGGGAGCCTCGTCGCCGAGGTGGACGAGGCCGGGGTCGAGGACACCGAGGCCGCCATCGCCGCCGCGCATCGCGCGTTCCACGACGGCCCCTGGCCGCACACGTCGGCCCGCGAGCGCGGCGACCTGCTGACCAGGGTCGCCGACCTGCTCGAGCGCGACAAGGCCGACCTGGCGCGGATGGAGTCGCTCGACACCGGCAAGCGCCTGGTCGAGTCGGAGTACGACATCGACGACATCGTCTCGGTGTTCCGCCACTACGGCCGGGTCGCGGCCGAGGACGCCGGCCGGATGGTCGACACCGGCAACGCCGACGTGGTCAGCCGGATCGTGCACGAGCCGATCGGGGTCTGCGCGCTGGTCACCCCGTGGAACTACCCCCTCCTCCAGGTCTCCTGGAAGGTCGCGCCGTGCCTGGCCGCGGGCAACACGTTCGTGCTCAAGCCGAGCGAGCTCACCCCGCACACGGCCATCCACCTGATGCGGCTCCTCGAGGAGGCCGGGCTGCCCGCTGGCGTCGGCAACCTGGTGCTCGGGGCCGGCGCGGCCGCCGGCCCGCCCCTGTCGACGGACCCGCGGGTCGACCTGGTGTCGTTCACCGGCGGGCTCGCCACCGGCAAGGCGCTGATGGCCGCGGCTGCGGGCACCGTCAAGAAGGTCGCCCTCGAGCTCGGCGGCAAGAACCCCAACATCGTGTTCGCCGACGCCGACCTCGAGGTCGCCCTCGACTACGCACTCACCGCCGTCTTCCTGCACTCCGGCCAGGTCTGCTCCGCCGGCGCGCGGCTGGTGGTCGAGGAGTCGATCCACGACCAGTTCGTCGACGCCCTCGTGGAGCGGGCCGAACGGATCCGGCTGGGCGGCCCGTTCGACGAGAAGGCCGAGACCGGCCCGCTGACCAGCGCCGCCCACCGCGACAAGGTGGAGTCGTACGTCGCCGCCGGACTCGCCGAGGGCGCCGTACTCCGGTGCGGTGGCAAGCGCCCCGACGACCCGGCCCTGGCCGAGGGCTTCTACTACCTGCCCACCGTGCTCGACCGGTGCACCAGCGCGATGTCGGTGACCCAGGACGAGTCGTTCGGTCCGGTGCTCACCGTCGAGACGTTCACCAGCGAGGACGAAGCCGTCGCGATCGCCAACGACAGCATCTACGGGCTGGCCGGCGCGGTCTGGACCCAGGACGCCGGCAAGGGGCAGCGCGTCGCGGCCCGGTTGCGGATGGGCACGGTCTGGATCAACGACTACCACCCCTACGTGCCGCAGGCCGAGTGGGGCGGCTACAAGCAGTCGGGCGTCGGCCGCGAGCTCGGGCAGGCAGGTCTCGACGAGTACCGCGAGACCAAGCACGTCTGGCACAACGTCCGGCCGGCCGAGCAGAGGTGGTTCTCCTGACCGCCAAGCGCTACGACTACGTGATCGTCGGCGGCGGCTCGGCCGGCTGCGCCATCGCCAACCGGCTCTCGGCCGACCCGAGCACCAGCGTGCTCGTGCTCGAGGCCGGCCACTCCGACTGGAAGCTCGACCCGCTGGTGCACATGCCGGCGGCGCTGCCGTTCCCGATCGGCAACCGCCTCTACGACTGGAAGTACGAGACCGACCCCGAGCCGGACCTCAACGGCCGCCGCGTCTTCCACGCCCGCGGCAAGGTGCTCGGCGGGTCCAGCAGCATCAACGGGATGATCTTCCAGCGCGGCAACCCGCTCGACTACGAGCGCTGGGCCGGTGAGCCGGGGATGAAGGAGTGGGACTACCTCCACTGCCTGCCCTACTTCAAGAGGATGGAGAACTGCCTGGCCGGCGCCGACGAGTGGCGCGGCGGCGACGGCCCGCTGAAGCTCGAGCGCGGCCCGGCCACCAACCCGTTGTTCGACGCGTTCTTCCGGGCCGCGACCGAGGCGGGCTACCCGCTGACCGACGACGTCAACGGCTACCGCCAGGAGGGCTTCGCGAAGTTCGACCGCAACGTCTACCGCGGCCGCCGCCTCTCCGCGGCGCGGGCCTACCTGCACCCCGTGCGCAACCGGAAGAACCTGCGCGTCGAGACGTCGGCGTTCGTCACTGGCGTCCGGTTCCAGGGCAAGCGCGCGGTCGGCGTCGACTACGAGCGCACCGGTCGCGGGCAAGCGCAGCGTCGAGGCCGGCGAGGTGATCCTCTGCGGCGGCGCGATCAACACCCCGCAGCTGCTCCAGCTCAGCGGCGTCGGCGACCAGGCACTGCTCGCCCAGCACGGCATCGACGTCGTGCACCACTCGCCGGGAGTCGGCGAGAACCTCCAGGACCACCTCGAGGTCTACATCCAGTACGCCTCCAAGCAGCCGGTCTCGATCGCGCCCGGCCTGCGCTGGCGGATGCGGCCGAAGATCGCCGTCGACTGGCTGTTCTTCCGCCGCGGCCTCGGCGCCACCAACCACTTCGAGGGCGGCGGCTTCGCGCGCAGCAACGACGAGGTCGACTACCCCAACCTGATGTTCCACTTCCTCCCCGTCGCGATCCGTTACGACGGCTCGGCACCGACCAAGGGCCACGGCTACCAGGTGCACATCGGACCGATGTACGCCGACACCCGCGGCCACGTGCGCATCAAGTCGCGCGACCCGCGCGAGCACCCGTCGATCCTGTTCAACTACCTGTCGACCGCCAACGACCGCAAGGAGTGGGTGGAGGCGATCCGGGTCGCGCGCGACATCCTCAACCAGCCTGCGTTCGCGGCGTACAACGACGGGGAGCTCTCGCCCGGCCCCTCGGTGGAGACCGACGAGGAGATCCTCGACTGGGTGCGCGCCGACGCCGAGACCGCCCTCCACCCGTCGTGCACCGCGAAGATGGGCATCGACGAGATGTCGGTGGTCGACCCCACCACGATGAAAGTCCACGGCACCGAGGGACTGCGCGTCGTCGACGCCTCGGTGTTCCCGTTCGTCACCAACGGCAACATCTACGCCCCCGTGATGATGGTCGCCGAGAAGGCCGCCGACCTGATTGCCGGAAACACGCCACTTCCGGCCGCCGATGTGCCCTACTACCGCTATCGGGACGGGTCCCCGCTGCATCCACCCGGCGACAGCCGCAACCGTGAGGACACCGCATGAGCGTCGCAATCGACAACGCCGCCGAGGCCACGACCACTGACAGCGCACTCTCGGTGCGCAACCTCTGGAAGATCTTCGGCAAGGGCTCCGACAACCTCATCGGCACTCCAAACGCCGATCTGTCCCGGGCCGACCTGAAGGAGAAGACCGGCTGCGTGGTGGGCGTCAAGGACGTCTCCTTCGACGTGGCGCCCGGTGAGGTCTTCGTGGTGATGGGTCTCTCGGGCTCCGGGAAGTCCACCCTGATCCGGCTGCTCACGCGACTGATCGACCCGACTGCCGGCCAGATCATGATGGGCGGCCAGGACGTCGTCAAGGCCAGCGACGCGGAGCTCCGCGAGCTACGGCGTACCCACACCTCCATGGTGTTCCAGCACTTCGGGCTGCTGCCGCACCGGCAGGTGATCGACAACGTCGCCTACGGCCTCGAGGTCCGCGGCATCTCCAAGAAGGAGCGCCGGGCCAAGGCCGGCGAGATCATCGAGCTGGTCGGCCTCCAGGGCTACGAGATGTCCTACCCCGATCAGCTCTCCGGCGGTATGCAGCAGCGGGTCGGGCTCGCCCGGGCTCTCGCGAACGACCCAGAGATGCTGTTGTTCGACGAGCCGTTCTCGGCGCTCGACCCGCTGATCCGCCGGGACATGCAGAACGAGGTCATCCGGCTGCACCGCGAGCTGGGCAAGACGATGGTCTTCATCACCCACGACCTCTCCGAGGCGCTGAAGCTCGGCGACCGGATCCTGATCCTCCGCGACGGCGAGATCGTCCAGATCGGCACGCCGGACGAAGTGGTGGCCCGCCCGGCCGACGACTACGTCAAGGACTTCGTCTCCGAGGTGCCCAAGTCGCACGTGCTGACGCTCAAGTGGGTGATGCGCGAGCCCAGGCCGGGCGAGTCGCTGGAAGGCCCGGCCCTTCCCGTGACCACCATCGTGCGTCAGGCCGCCCGTGCCGCGATCGCCTCGGAGCACCCGATCCGGGTGATGGACGGCGACACCCTGCTCGGCGTCGTCGACGAGGAGGACATCATGCGGGTCGTGGTTGCCGAGGAAGAGGCGTGAGCTCACTCGCACCGCCCAGGTCGCCGAAGCCGGTGGAGCCCGGAGCGGTGCCACCGGTGCCGGAGCGCAGGGCCCTGAGCCGCTGGATCCCCGCCGCAGGCGTCGTCGCGGTCTGGGCCGTGGTCTGGTTCTTCACCGACGGCACGGACACCCTGGTGCTTCCGGGCACCTCACGCACTGAGCTCCACGACTCGTTCACCGACTGGCAGAACGGGCTGCTCGCCAGCCGGGACACCAATCCGTTCATGGCCTTCACGAACGACATCGCCGAGGCGCTGCGCAATCTCGTCGACTGGCTGCAGCGGATGTTGGTCAGGCCCAACCTGCCCCGCCCGGTGCCGGAGGTCGGCTGGCTCGGGGTCATGGCGCTGGCGACGTACGTCGGCCTCGCCATCGCCGGGATCCGCTACGCGCTGCTGGTCCTGGGATCGTTCCTCGCCTTCGGGCTCCTTGGTTTCTGGAGCCAGGCCATGGACCTGCTGATCGTCACGGGCATCGCCGTCGGCTTCTCGATCATCATCGGGATCCCGCTCGCGGTCCTGATCGCCTCCAACCAGCGAGCCAACCAGGCCGTCACGCTGGTCCTCGATCTGCTGCAGACGATGCCGACCTTCGTCTACCTCGCCCCAGTCGTGCTCTTCTTCGGCCTAGGACCGAGCGGCGCCGTGGTGGCGACGCTGATCTACGCGCTCCCGCCACTTGTGCGGATCGCCGGCTTCGGCATCCGCGAGGTGTCGCCGACGACGATCGAGGCGACCGACTCGGCGGGCCAGACGTTCTGGCAGCGGCTAGTGAAGGTGCAGCTCCCGATGGCTCGGCGGACCATCATCGTCGGGCTCAACCAGACCACGCTCGCCGCGCTCTCGATGGCCACCCTGGCGGGCTTCATCAACGGTCCCGGTCTCGGCATCCCGGTGCTGGCGGCACTGCGCGTCAACAACGTCGGCCAGGCGTTCGTCCCTGGCATCCTGATCGTGGTGATGGCGGTGATGCTCGACCGCACCACGACCGCGGCGAGTGAGCGGGCCGAGAAGGTCGCCCGCGGCCAGGGCGGCGACCCGCGGCTGCGAAGGATCCTGCTCGCTGCCGGCGGTATCGGCAGCCTCGTCGCGGTCTACCTCTCCCGCACCTACAAGGGTCTGGCCGAGTTTCCGGTCTACGAGCACGGCGGCCGGCTCGCCCAGCGCGTCAACGACGTCACCGATTGGGTCACGGACACCTTCGGCGGCGTGACGGAGGCGTTCAAGGACGCGGTCAGCTACGGCTTCCTCAACCCGCTCCAGTCGCTGATCGCCGAATCGCCGTGGTACGTCGCCTTCGTCGGCATCTGCGCGCTGGCCTTCGTGTTCGGTGGCCTGCGGGCCCTGGTCACGAGCGTGATCTGCCTGGCGGGCATCTACTACTTCGACCTCTGGCACGACGCGATGCTCACGCTGACCATGACGCTGGTCGCCACGTTGCTGGTGATGATCCTCGCCCTCGTCTTCGGTGTCTGGATGGCCCGCGACCGCCGCGTCGACTTCCTGGTCCGACCCCTGCTCGACGCCGGCCAGACCATCCCGCCGTTCGTCTTCCTGATCCCTGTGCTCGCGCTCTTCGGGTCAACGCGCTTCAGCGCCATCGTTGCCGCGATCGTCTACGCCGCGCCCGCCGCTATCAAGCTGGTCACGGACGGGATCAAGGCGGTCTCGCCCACGACACTCGAGGCCGGTCGGTCCACCGGCCAGACCGCGTGGCAGGAGATCACGAAGGTCCAGCTGCCGATGGCCAAGGGATCGATCGTGCTGGCCACCAACCAGGGCCTGCTCTACGTCCTGGCGATGACCGTCATCGGCGGCCTGGTCGGTGCGCAAGCTCTCGGCTACGACGTCGTCTACGGGTTCTCCCGCAGCGAGGCCTGGGGCAAGGGCCTGGCCGCGGGCATCACCATCGTGCTGCTCGGCGTGATGCTCGACCGGATCACCCGGGCCGCGGCCGACCGCCGCCGCGACGACGGGCCCGGCACTCGCCGCGCCTTCAACGTCCGGCTGCCCATCGGGCCGCCGAGCCGCTGACCAATTAACGGCACACCAGTGCACCACCCGAGATGAGGAGAACCGCACCATGAAGACAACCCGAGGCAACGCTGCTCGACTGGGGGCCGTGGCCGCCGTCGTCGCGCTTGTGCTCACCGCCTGTGGCGGGGGGTCGATCGACGACGAGACCAAGGCCAACGAGGACGCCGGCGAGGGCAGTGGGGACTGCGGCGACCTGAAGATTGCCATCAACCCATGGGTCGGCTACGAGGCGAGCGCCTACGTCGTCGGCGAGGTCGCCAAGCAGGAGCTCGGCTGCAACGTCAGCTATCCGGAGCTCAAGGAGGACGTCGCCTGGCAGGGATTCGGCACCGGCGAGGTCGATGTGATCATCGAGGACTGGGGCCACCCCGACCTGGAGGACAAGTTCTTCGCCGAGAAGGGTGACGGCAGCGCCACCGACTTCGGCCCGCAGGGCAACGTCGGCATCATCGGGTGGTTCGTCCCGCCGTGGCTCGCCGAGGAGCACCCGGAGATCCTCGACTACAACAACCTCAACGACTTCGCCTCCGAGTTCGAGACCTCCGAGTCCGGCGGCAAGGGCCAGTTCCTCGGTGCCGACCCGTCCTTCGTCCAGTTCGACGAGGCGATCGTGGCCAACCTCGGCCTCGACTTCAAGGTCGTCTTCTCCGGCGGCGAGGCCGCCTCGATCGAGGCGTTCCGCAAGGCCGAGGAGAACAAGGAGTGGGTCATCGGCTACTGGTACGAGCCGCAGTACTTCAACGCCGAGGTCGCGATGCAGCGGGTCTCCCTGCCGCCGTACGAGGATGGCTGCCAAGCGGACCCGCAGACGGTCGCCTGTGACTACCCGGAGACGGTTCTGAAGAAGATCGTCGGCACCGAATGGTCGGAGTCCGGTGACGCCTCGGTCGACCTCGTGCAGAACTTCGAGTGGACCAACGAGGACCAGAACGTGGTCGCGGGCTACATCGCTGCCGACGGCATGTCCCGCGAGGAAGCCGCCGCCAAGTGGATCGCGGACAACCCGGACAAGGTCGAGGCCTGGCTGGGCTAGCCGATAGCACCATCAGCTCGCGCCCGGTCGGGGATTGACACCCGGCCGGGCGCGGGCGATTCTAGGGTTGTCTCGTATCGCGCGATCCGTTGCGTATCACGCAACATCACAATTCTTCGTAGGAGCACCCCATGGCCACCGTTCCCGCCACCGCAGGTGTCGTCGTCATCGGCGCCGGCATCGTCGGCAACAGCCTCGTCGACCACCTGGCCCGACTGGGCTGGCGCGACATCGTGCAGATCGACAAGGGAGCCCTGCCCAACCCGGGCGGCTCGACCGGTCACGCCTCCAACTTCATCTTCACCGTCGACCACTCGCGCGAGATCACGGACCTGACGCTCGACTCCGTCGAGCAGTACAAGGAGATGGGTGTCTTCACCGAGTCCGGTGGCTTCGAGATCGCGCGCACCGAGGAGCGGATGGAGGAGCTGCGGCGGCGGATGTCCAGCGCGAAGGCGTGGGGCATCGAGGCCGAGCTGGTCAGCCCGGAGTTCGTGAAGGAGAAGGTCCCGTTCATCGAGACCGACCAGTTCATCGGTGCGTTCTGGACCCCGGGCGTCGGCGTCGTCGACTCGCTCCGGGCGGGCACGATCATGCGCGAGCGGGCGATGGCGACCGGCGAGCTCACCGTCGTGCCGACCGTCGAGGTCACCGACATGGATGTCGAGGATGGCCGGATCCGTCGAGTGCACACCACGGGTGGCGTCATCGAGACCGAGTACGTCGTGATCGCGGCCGGCGTGTGGAGCCCCAAGCTCGGCGACATGGCCGGAGTGCCGATCCCGCTGACGCCCGCCGTGCACCAGATGATCAGCGTCGGGCCGTGCCCGCAGCTGGTCGACCTGCCCGGCGAGATCTCGATCCCGATCGTGCGCGACATGGACACGTTCTGCTACGAGCGCCAGCACGGTGCCGACATGGAGGTCGGCTCCTACGCCCACCGCGCGATCCTGCACGAGCCCGAGGACATCCCCTCGATCGAGCAGTCGAAGCTGTCGCCGACCGAGATGCCGTTCACCTCCGACGACTTCGACCCCCAGCTCGAGCAGGCCTACGAGCTGATGCCCGAGCTGCTCGGCGCCGAGGGCGCGGAGATGCGCTACGCCATCAACGGCCTGCTGTCGCTGACCTGCGACGGCAACCCGATCCTGGGCGAGAGCCACGTCAAGGGCCTCTGGACCGCGTCGGCGGTCTGGATCAAGGAGGGCCCGGGCGTCGGCCGCGCGGTCGCCGAGTGGATGACGCACGGCTACTCCGAGATCGACATCCATCACAGCGACATCGCGCGCTTCCACCCCCACCAGCAGCGCCGCGAGCACACCCGGCTGCGCACCACCGAGTCGTTCATCAAGACCTACGGGATCATCCACCCGGCCGAGCAGTACGAGTCCGACCGCGACCAGCGACTGGCGGCCATGCACGACTCGCAGAAGAAGCTCGGCGCGGTGTTCTTCGAGACCGCCGGCTGGGAGCGGCCGTTCTGGTACGAGTCCAACGCCGGCCTGCTCGAGCAGTACGGCGACGCCGTGATGCCGCGCGAGCACGAGTGGGACGCGCGCTGGTGGAGCCCGATCATCAACGCCGAGCACCTCCGCATGCGCGAGGCCGCCGGCGTGATCGACCTCAGCGCCTTCTCGATCTTCGACATCGTCGGACCCGGCGCCCTCGACACCGTGCAGCGCACCTGCGTCGCGCAGTGCGACGTCGCCGTCGGCAAGGTCATCTACACGCCGGTGCTCAACAAGGCCGGCGGCTTCCTCTCCGACCTCACCGTGATGCGCCTCGGCGACGACCACTTCCGCGTGGTCACCGGCGGCGCCCACGGCATGGCCGACCGCAAGACGTTCACCGACCAGCTGCCGGACAGCGCCACCACGCTGACCGACGTCACCGACGCCGTGTCGACGATCGGTCTCTGGGGTCCGCGGGCTCGCGACATCCTGGCCTCGCTCACCGCCGACGACGTCTCCGACGAGGGCTTCGGCTTCCTCACCTGCCGCGAGATCTCCGTCGGCGACACCACGGTGCTCGCCTCGCGCATCTCGTACGTCGGCGAGCTCGGCTGGGAGCTCTACGTGCCGTACGCCGACGCCGCCGGTGTCTGGGACGCGCTGCTCGACGCAGGAGCGCCGCACGGCGCGGTGCCGGTCGGCATCGGCGTCTACGGCACGACCGGCCGGATCGAGAAGGGCTACCGGGCCTACGGTGCCGAACTCGACGCGGAGCGCACGATCATCGAGGCCGGCATGCAGCGGCCCAAGGTGAAGGCCGCCGACTTCGTCGGGAAGGAGGCCTACCTCGCTCAGCGGGAGGTGGCCCCCAAGGCCGTGCTCTGCACGCTCACCGTCGACGACCACACGTCGGCGTCCGGCACCAAGCGCTACATGCTCGGAGGCGAGCCGATCCTGACCCGCGACGGCGGCACCCTCACCGACGGGCACGGCCACCACCCCTACGTCACGTCCGCCGGCTCGGCGCCGTCGCTCGGCAAGCACGTGCTGCTGGCCTACCTGCCGCCCGAGCAGGCCGTGATCGGCACCGAGCTCGCCGTCTCCTACATGGAGGAGCTCTACCCCGTCACCGTCGGCTCCGTCGATGCAACCGCGCTCCTCGACCCGGCAAACGAGCGCATCCGATGACCAACGTCCTGGTCTGTGTGAAGCGGGTCGTCGACTCGTCCGGCGAGGTGGTGCTGACCGACGACGGTCAGTCCGTCGACGGGCGCTTCGCCGGCTTCACCGTCAGCGCCCACGAGGAGTGCGCGGTCGAGCTGGCGGTGCAGGTCGCCGCGGCGACCGAAGGCACCGCGAGCGTGATGACCCTGGGTGACGCCGACGCCGTCGAGCAGCTGCGCTCGGCGCTGGCCGTCGGCTGCACCGCGGCGACCCACGTCGAGGCCGACGCGTCGCTCTTCGGCCCGGCCGACGTCGCGCGCGAGATCGCGGCGGTCGTCCGCGACCGCTCCCCGGACCTGGTGCTGCTCGGCAACGACGCCGCCGACAGCGGTGACTTCCAGGTCGGCATCCGCCTGGCCTACGAGCTCGGCTGGCCGGTCGTCAACGGCGCCGCCAAGGTCATTGTCGAGGAGAGCACAGTGGTCGCCAGTGTGGCCGGCCCCGACGGCCACGAGACCTACCGCGTGCCGCTGCCCGCGGTCGTCACCGTGCTCGAGGGTGGGGTCGAGCCGCGCTACCCCACCGTGCCCGGCCGGATGAAGGCGAAGAAGGTCGAGATCGAGCAGCGCTCGCCGGCCGCTGAGCCGACCGGACCCAAGCGGGTCCGGCTCTCCCTGCCGCCGCCGCAACCGAGCGACGTACAGATCCTGGGCAAGGGTGCCGAAGCCGCGCCCGCGGTCGTCGACCTCTTCGAGCGGCTGGGGGTGCTGGCCCGATGATCCTGGTGCTGGTGGAGACCGACGCGTCCGGCGCGGTCGAGGTCTCCCGCGAGACGATCACGTTCGCCCGCAACCTGTCGGCCGCCGGTGGCGGCGTGCCCATCGACGCCGTCGTGATCGGTGAGGTGGCCGGCGGGGTCGACTCCCTGGTCGCGCAGCTGGCGGCGTACGGCGTGCGGGAGGTGCACCACGCCACCGGCACGGCGTTCGACGCCTACGGCGGCGCGGCGTGGGCGAGTGCCGTCGAGTCGGTGCGCGCAGCCAAGGGCTCGGTCGTGGTGACCGCGGCCGGCACCCCGCGCGGCATGGAGGTGCTGGCCCACCTGGCCGCACGCGCCGGTGTCGCGATGGCGGCCAACGTCGTGTCGTTCGACGGGCTGTCGCCGTTCGCGGTCACCCGCCAGGTCGTGGGCGGGTCGGTGCTGGAGGAGATGGTGCTCGACGAGCGTCCCGCTGTCTTCACCGTCGCGGGTCACGCCGTCGAGGCCGTGCCGGCCGAGTCGCCCGGCCCGGCCACGCTGGTCGAGACCCAGCCCGAGGTCGCCGAGTCCGATCTGGTCGCCCGGGTCGTGTCCGCCGAGCCGCCCGAGCCCGACCTCTCCGGAAGCCTCAAGTCGGCCCGCGTCGTAGTCGGCGCAGGCCGCGGCGCAGGCAGCTCCGCCGGCTTCTCCGACCTGCTGGAGCTCACCGAGCTGCTCGACGGATCGCTCGGCGTCAGCCGCGTGGTCACCAGCCTCGGCTGGCGACCCCACCACGAGCAGGTCGGCCAGACCGGCAGCCGGATCTCACCCGAGCTCTACATCCCCTGCGGCATCTCCGGAGCGATCCAGCACTGGGCGGGCTGCTCGAGCGCGAAGACCATCCTGGCCATCAACACCGACGCCGACGCACCCATGGTGACCAAGGCCCACTACGCCGTGATCGGCGACCTGCACGAGATCGTGCCGGCGATCAACGCCGAGCTGCGGCGGCGCCGGGGCTGAGACCTGACGGTCAGCTCGGCTTCGCGTACGCCGCCACGCCGGTGTCGAGCAGCACGCAGGCTTCGTCGCCCTCGATCCAGGCGTCGTGGCCGGGGGAGATGTCGACGACGTCGCCGGGGCCGATCCGCAGCTCCTCGCCGGCGTCGGATACCACCACCATCTGCCCGGAGACGCAGAAGCCGGTGTGGTGCACCTGGCAGGAGTCGGTGCCGGCGATCGGCTTGACGTCGTTGGACCAGCGCCAGCCCGGCTCGAAGACGCCGCGGCCGAGAGTGAAGTCACCGAGCGTGACCACGTCCATGTGGCCGTGGTCCTGGAACGGGCGGGTTTCGTGCGGAGTGGCGATGTTCTGCTTGTCGGACATGGCATTCCTCTGTCTCAGCCGAGACGGACTCGAACGGGTCCCGGATCGAGAATCCTCCTGTTCGGGTGCTTCCACAAGGACGGCTGATGACCGTTGCCTTACGCCCGCACCGGCGCCGCGTCGCAGTGTCCATCGTGCTCGGCCAGCATCTCGCGGCGGCGTTCCGATGGCGGGCAGAACGGCAGCGCCGCGACGGTCGCGATCGCCGCGCCCACCAGGGCGAGGCCGTGGCCGTCCAGCTGGATCGCCAGCCCGGCGAGCGGCGGACCGACCAGGGTGCCGATCGTCAGTGCGGCGCTGACCGCCGCGAGGCCGGCCGCGGGATGGCCGGCGAAGACGCGGGCGGACCAGATGCCGTGAGCGGCGATGACCGAGGCGTAGAACGCCCCGAACAGCACCGCGGCCACCAGCGCCCACGCGAGCTCGGCAGTGGCGACGGCCAGCAGGCCGAGCGATGCGGCCAGGAGCACGATCGTGCCGAGGTAGCCGCGCCGCAGCCCGAGGCGCGCGACGGCGTATCCGCTGGCCGACCCGAGGAGCATCGCCGCGCCGCAGACCGCGTAGACCACGCGAGCCTCTGTGGTGCCGAGTCCGGCAGTCTGCATCGCGTCGACGCTGAACGCCCACCAGACCGCACTCCCCGCACCGACCAGCACGGCCGAGATCAGCAGCGGCCGCGACTTCGGGCAGAAGAACCAGCTCAGGCTCAGCTGCGGCCGACGCAACGAGTCGTCGCTGCGTGCCGGCGCGAGCCGGGTTGCGACGATGCCGGTCACCACCGCGATGACGACGAATCCCGCCCACGCGAGCCGCCATTGGTCGCCCGCCACGATCGCGATCGGTCCGGCGATCGCGACTCCCCACCCGGTGCCGGAGCTGATCGTCGACCACACCACGTCGCGCCGCGACGCCTCCACCTGCCGGTCGACGATGTCGGCGTACGCCGGGAAGGCGAGTCCGGCGGCAGCCCCGGCCACGAGCACGCCGCCTGCGAGCACGACCACGCTGTCGGCGACGGCGATCGCCGCCATGCCGACCGTCGCAAAGCCGGCAGCACCGCCGACCGCGACCCGCGACCCCCATCGCGAGACGACCTGCACGACGAGCACGTTGGCGACCATGTAGGAGGCGTAGGTGGCCGAGGAGACCAGGCCGGCGGCGCTGGCGCTCATGCCGAGATCGGCCCGCATCTCCGGCAGCAGCAGCCCGTAGCCGTAACGGGCCAGGCCGAAGGTCAGCGCGATCATCGCCGTGCCGGGCACCAGCACGCCAGCGGTCGAGGGACGCTGGCTGACCTCAGGCATGGCGCTCGGCCTCCGGGACGGTGTGGTCGAGAGGGCAGGGGCCGCTGCTGCGGCAGGCGGTCCGGTCGCAGAGGCGACAGGTGCGCATGGCGGGGAGGTACTCGGGGGTCGATGCGCCGACCAGGCGTTCCAGGAGCTGCTCCAGCCGGCGGCGGTCGCCGGCCTCGAGACCGGCGAGACTATCGGTGAGCACCGAGCCGCGCGCCTCCACCAGCTTCCTCGCCAGGGCCGAGCCCGAACGCGTGAGCCGGAGCCGCCGCTGGCGAGTGTCGGTGCCGGCCGAACGGGCGACCCAGCCCGACGACACCAGTCTGTCGACGAGCCGGGTCGCGCCGGAGCTGGTCAGCCCGAGCACCTCGCCCAGCCAGGACACCTGACGGTCAGGGTGCGCGTGCAGCGTGACCAGGGCGGCCTGGTCGGTGCCCGAGAGCCCGGCCGCCGTCCCGACGGCGGCCATTCGGTCGGTCACCGTCAGCGACCAGGCTCCCAGCAGGTTCTCGAGTCGCGCCATCCGACCAGCGTAATTTACTTGACTGACGCAGGCAATTAACTGGCGCCATCGAGTTGAGTCGTGCACCCATGGTGCGCCGGGACGCACTCAGGGATGCACGACCCGCCTCAGCCGGCCGGCACCGCGGTCGCGGTCTCGTCGCTTCGGCCGCGCAGGGTGATGGTCTCGTGTCGGTCCCAGTGCTGCGCCTCGTCATCAGCCGCCGCCTCGACGGAGGCCCAGGCGACGAGCACCCGGCCGGGCACGTCCTTGGCGAGCTCGGTCAGCCGGGCGGCGGCGTTCACGGCGTCGCCGATGACCGTGTACTCGAACCGGCTGGCATGGCCGACGTTGCCGGCGACCACCTCACCGGTGGCGACGCCGATGCCGGCGCCGATGTCGGGCACCTCCTCGGCGAGCCGTCGCGCCATCACCCGGGCGGCGGAGAGAGCTGCCTCGGCGTGCTCGGGCAGCTCGACCGGAGCACCGAAGATCGCCAGCACCGCGTCGCCGATGAACTTGTTGACCAGCCCGTGCCGACGGTCGACCTCGTCGACCACGATCGCGAAGAACCGGTTGAGCATCTCCACGACCTCGGTCGGTGACCGCTCGGATGCGAACGTGGTCGAGCCGACCAGGTCGACGAAGAGCACCGAGACAACCCGTGCCTCGCCGCCGAGCTCGATCGCCCCGGCGGACGCCGCCTCCGCGACGTCCTTGCCGACGTGTCGGCCGAACAGGTCGCGGAGGTGCTCGCGCTCACGGAGCCCCGCCACCATCCGGTTGAACCCCGACTGGAGCAGGCCGAGCTCGGTGCCGTCGTAGACGACGACCTCACGATCCAGCTCACCACGCTCGACGTCGAGAAGGGCGTCATGCACGGACAGGACCGGAGCAACCACGGCGCGCGCGTTGAGCACCGAGGTGAAGAGCCCGAACACGAGGACGACGCCGCCGATCACCAGGCAGATCACGGCCAGCCGGGTGCGGGAGGTGTCGCCCGTGGTGAGGGAGAGGATCGCCGCGATCACCAGCCCGACGATCGGTGCTGCCGTGCCGAGGCACCAGAAGATCACCATGCGGTCGGCCACACCCGCGCCCCGCGGCCGCTCGGTGACCGGCGCCCCGGCCAGCGCCCTGGCCGAGATCGGTCGCAGCACGAACTCGGTCAGCATGAACGCGATCCCGGACACAACCATCCCAGCGATGCCGACCGTCAGCCCCGTGGTCACCGCTCGCTCGGGCTGGATCAGGACGGAGAGCAGGGTGAAAACGACGGTGCCGCCCATCCACAACAGGACCTGCATCTGGGTCAGCCGGAAGGGCACGCGGAGGGCCTGCTGCCGCTCCTTCTCGTCGGGCTCGCGGCCGCTCGTGGCCCAGCGCAGCGCCCGCAGGGTCTGCTGAGTGCCGAACAGGGCGCCGACGATCACCGCGATGGCGACGTACGTCGGCACTGCGATCGCCAACGAGACCACGGTCTCGGTCGTCGGCTTCGGAGCGGGGATCGCGAAGTAGGAGATGAGGAAGACCAGGCCCGCTCCGATCACGTTGGTCGACACCAGCATGGCGGTCAGCAGGAGCTGCACTCGGATCCGCAGTGCCCGGGCGGTCTGGTCGCTCGGGCCCAGGATCCGGGCACCGAAGGGTGCCAGCCGGCTCCGTCTTCGCGACGTGGTCACGTGGACTCGACCCGCCCAGCACCCAGCCGGTGCCGCTGCGCGAGGTCGGCGTAGTACGACGGGTTGGCCTGCACCCAGAACTCCGCGCCGGTGCCGGCGATCCCCTTCTTGACCACGGCGGGTGTGCCGGCAGCGAGCACCCCGGCCGGGATCTGCGTCTCGGGGCTGACCAGCGACCCCGCGGCGACCATCGATCCCTCGCCGAGCCGGGACCCGTCCAGCATCGTGCTGCTGTTGCCGAGGAGAGCGTGCCGCTCGAGGACGGCGCCGTGCACCACGCAACCGTGGGCCACGGTGGCGCCCGGCCCGATCTCGACCACGTTGTCCGGGCCCGCGTGGATCACCGAGTTGTCCTGCACGTTGGCGCCCTCGCGGATCACGATCGCGCAGATGTCGGCCCGCAGCACTGCGCCGTACCAGACGCTGGCGCCCTTCTCGACGGTCACATCCCCGATCAGGGTCGCGGTCGGGGCCACGAAGGCCTCGGGGTGGACCGTGGGGCGTCTGCCCTCGAAATCGATGAGATGCACCCGAGGAAACCTATTACGCCCACGCTGCCGGGCGGGAGATGAGAAAATCCCGGCACCATGTCTCTCCCTCTCGGTTCCCTTCGTGGCTTGATCGCGGCGCTGGCACTTTCGTTGGCGGGCGCGCTTCTGGCGACCCTGTTCGTGTCCACCCCGTCGGCCCAGGCACGGCCCGACTCGAGCGGACCCCCCGTATCCGCAGCAGGGTCCGCCCGCACCGACGAGGTGCCGGGCGTGCCGGACGAGTGCCTCGACCGGCCGATGAAGTGCCGCCTCAGCCCCAACATCGCCGGCGCGCCGACGCTGGTGCTCTGGGGTGACTCGCACGCCTGGCAGCTGATCCCGGCCATCAAGGCGGCGATCGGCCACCGCAAGATCAACTTCGTCGCGTACCTGTTCGGCGGGTGCCCGCCGATGGACCCGGATCTCGAGACGCCGGCCGAGGTGCGCGCCGCCGGTCCCTGTCGGCAGACCGCTCACAAGGCCCTGACCTACGTGCTCAACGCGACCGAGAAGAAGAAGGACATCCGGGTCGTGCTGGCCGGGGGCTGGGAGCTGTACCGCTACGCCCTCGACCCGCTCGGGCCCGAGGAGGCCGGCTGGCGCGAGCACACCAGCCCGAGCATCGCCGGAGCGGCTGAGCTGGCCGCCGTCGGCCTACCCCGGCTGTTCCGGGTGCTCGGCGCCGCGCGCGTGCGCGCGGATGTCGTGGGCCAGATGCCGACCGTGCCCGAGAACGCCCCCGAGTGCCTCCGCTCCGAGGACCCCTACGAGTGCGACCTGCCGCGCGACGCGGCCCTGCCCGAGGCAGCCGCCAACCGCGCGGCCCTGAAGTCCCTGGTCTCCCAGCTGCGCCGGCCTGCTCAGCTGATCGAGCCGAGCAAGTTCTTCTGCGACAGCTCCGGCTGCCGAGGGCGGGTACGCAGCGCGTCTGCCTGGTACGACGACACCCACATCAGCATCGCCCTGTCCGGGCTGCTGGGGAGCTACTTCTCCGGCACGGTCCGGCGGCTCCTGTCATGAGCCGTCTGACGACGCGACACGCCCGCGTTTTCGGCGGAGCTGTCCTCGGATGAGAGCATGACGGCATCATGGCTCGTTCCCTGTCCGGAGCACGCCCGCTCCTCGCCGTCCTTGCCCTTGCGCTGACGCTGTCCGTCGCGCCCAGTGCTGTCGCGTCCGCTGCGCCCGCGGACACCGATCCGCTCGCCCCGCGCGTCGCGACGACCCAGCACCCGGACACCCCCGTGCTGCCGCCGCAGTGCGCCACGGTGGAGGAGCTGATCCCGCGTACGCCGATGAAGTGCTGGCTCAATCCCCGCATCCGTGGACGGGTCCCGACGATCGTCCTGCAGGGCGACTCGCACGCGTGGCAGATGATCCCGGCGATCCGCAAGGCCATCGGCAACAAGCGGGTCAACTTCGTCGGGTTCATCTTCGGCGCCTGCCCGCCGATGGATCCCGCGCTGCGCACCACCGCGGAGATCCGTGCGTCGAGCAACTGCCAGAAGACCGGCACCAAGGCCATCCGCTTCTACGCGAATGCAGCAAAGCGCAAGCTGCCCGTGCGGGTCGTGATCGGCGGCGCCTGGGAGATCTACCACCACGTGCAGACGCGAGGTGACCGGGTGCCGTTCGAGGGCCACACGATCACCGGCTACGCCGGGGTCGCGGAGCAGGCTCGCAGGGGCATCCCGCGTCTGTTCCGCACCCTGTCCAAGCTCGGGATCCCGGCCGACGTGGTCGGCCAGTCGCCGTTCGTCCCGGCCCACCCCAAGCCGTGCGCTGCGGGCATGGAGCCCTACCGGTGCGCCCTCCCCCGCAGGGTCCTGATCCGGGGCGAGGCCTACAACCGCAGCCAGCTGAAGTCGTGGATGCGGGTGCTTCCCGGCAACCCCAAGCTCACGGAGCAGAGCGACTACATGTGCACGCCGAAGGTGTGCCAGGGCGTCGTGAACGGCATCGACACCTTCTACGACCACGGCCACATCGGCGCCAGGATGTCAGCGCGACTGGCGTCGTACTTCCAGCCGACGGTCGACAAGCTCCTCAAGGGTGTTCGATGACTGCTGAGGCGCCAGCGAAGCGGATGCTGACCGGTGACCGCCCCACCGGCAAGCTCCACCTCGGCCACTACGTCGGTTCCATCGAGAACCGCGTGCGCCTGCAGCACGAGTACGAGTGCTTCTTCATCATCGCCGACCTGCACATGCTGACCACCCGGTCCTCGCGGGAGGCGATCGACACCATCGGCGACAACGCCCGCGACGCCGTGCTCGACATGATCAGCGCCGGCATCGACCCCGAGAAGGCGACGTTCTACCTCCAGTCGGGTCTCGGCGGCAGCATCCACGAGCTGTACACGCTCTTCCAGAGCCTGATCACCGTGCCGCACCTGCAGCGCCTGCCGAGCCTGAAGGACATGGTCCGCGACTCCGGCAAGAACGAGATGCCCTTCGCGCTGCTCGGCTACCCGATCCTCCAGGCCGCCGACATCTTGTGCGTGCGCGCCCAGATGGTGCCGGTCGGCAAGGACAACCTCGCCCACGTGGAGATCACCCGCGAGATCGCCCGCCGGTTCAACCACGAGTACGGCGAGACCCTGCCCGTGCCCGAGGCGCTGGTCGGCGAGGTGCCGACCCTGGTCGGCACCGACGGCCAGGGGAAGGCGAGCAAGAGCGTTGGCAACGCGATCCTGCTCACCGACGACACCGCCACGGTGCGGCGCAAGGTCAAGGGGATGTTCACCGACCCCAAGCGGCTCAGCGCGGACATCCCCGGCGAGACCGAGGCCAATCCGGTCTTCGTCTACCACCGAATCTTCAACGACCGTCCCGACGAGGTGGCCGAGCTGACCGCTCGCTACCAGGCCGGGACGGTGGGCGACGTAGAGGTCAAGGATGCCCTCTTCGAGGCGCTCGAAAGGTTCCTCAGCCCGATCCGCGCCCGGCGGACCGAGTACGAAGCGCGCCCCGGCTATGTCGAGAAGCTGATCGTCGACGGCACCGAACGCACCCGCTACGAGGCGGAGCTGACCCTGCGCGAGGTGCGCAAGGCGATGGGCCTGGCCGGGTCGTGGAACCGCCTGCGGAGGCGGGCCGAGCGGTACAGCAAGAAGCAATAGAGGCGTCCCGGTTTGCCACCAATGAGCCACTGAGGCGGGTCGCGGGTCGCATACTTGACGGGGACGTTCGGCATCACTGCACGCCTGGCACAGACCGACAGCACATCGACAGCAGATCGACACAGCCACAGATCGACAGGGAGATCGACATGGGGAGGGATCGAGCGTGAGTCTGCTAACGGCGCCCGACGCTCCCCTGACCCGCCCCGACGAGTCACCGGCGAAGCCCACCCGACTGAACTACCGCCCGGACATCGACGGCATCCGCGGCACCGCGGCGATCATGGTGATGGGGTTCCACGCGGGCGTACCCGGTTTCGAGGGCTCCTACATCGGCCTCGACCTGTTCTTCGTGGTCTCCGGGTTCGTGATCTCCAACCTGCTCCTCGGTGAGTTCAACAAGACCGGCCGCATCAAGTGGTCGGCGTTCTACGCGCGCCGCGCCCGGCGGCTGATCCCCGCCAAGGCAACGATGCTGCTCGGCGTACTCATCGTCAGCCTGTTCCTGCTGACGCCGACGGGCTCGCAGCAGGAGACCGCCAAGTCTGCGGCCGCCGCCGCGGGCTTCGTGTCCAACATCTTCTTCTGGCAGAACGACGAGGTCAGCTACTTCGGCCACGCGCCCGGCACCGGCGTCCTGCTCCACACCTGGTCGCTGTCGGTGGAGGAGCAGTTCTACATCGCGATGCCGTTCCTGATCCTGCTGGCCTGGCTGCTGTCCAAGCTGATCAGGAGCAACGTGCGGGCGACACTGTTCGTCGTCTGTCTCGCGCTCTTCCTGGCCAGCCTGTGGCTCGCCATCACCTGGGCCACGTCGGACCCCAAGTCGGCCTACTACCTGCCGTTCTCCCGGGCCTTCGAGTTCCTGCTGGGTGTCGCGCTGTCGCTGATCGTCTCCAGGGTCACGGCGCCGTTCGTCGCGCGCCAGGTGATGGGGCTGGTCGGTGGAGGTCTCGTGGTCTACGCGCTCGTCGACCCGCTCCCGACTGAGGGCTACCCGACGTACTGGGCGCTGATCCCCTGCATGGGCGCCTTCTTCATGACCTGGGCGGGTTGCGGCAGCTCCACCCTGATCACGAAGTTCCTGTCGTTCCGGCTCTTCGTCGGTCTCGGTCTCCTGTCCTACGGCTGGTACCTCTGGCACTGGCCGCTGCTGGTCATGGGGCAGGCCGTCAACCTGGCTCCGCCGCCGCTGTGGATGCGGGTGACCCTGGTGATGGTCGCGCTCGGGATCTCATACCTCAGCTGGCGCTACATCGAAGGCATCTTCTACAACCGCTCCGGTGGCCGCCCGAGCGGTTACACGTGGGGGCCGCGGCGGGTCGTGATGGCCGGCGTCTTCTCCATGACGACGGTAGCCGTGCTCGCCGCGGGCACGCTGGTCGTGGCCGACGACCAGGCCGACTCGCCCCGCTGGGAGGCGGTCAACCAGCAGCTCAACGACTTCCCCGACCTGCCCGACGAGTGCGCGACCGAGGAGGAGAAGATCCCGCAGCGGCCGATGCTGTGTCGCCTCAACGGCCAGGAGAACAGTCGCGGCACCGTCATGCTCTGGGGCGACTCCCATGCCTGGATGTACGTGCCGGCAGTCGAGGCGGCCGCGGAAGAGGTCGACGTCAACCTGGTGCTGTTCACCCAAGGCAGCTGTCCGCCTTTCGACGCCACTGGCATGCCCCTGAACAACTGCGTGAAGGGCAACCAGCTGGCCCTCGACTTCATCGAGGACCAGGCCGAGCGGGAACGGCCTCTGCGCGTGCTCCTCGGAGCGAGCTGGGAGATCTACTTCGGCGGCCCTCGGATCAACCTGATGATCGAGCGCGGCGGCAACCCCGAGCACGAGAAGTACGTGAATGCGATCTCGGAGCTGTTCCGCGACGGCGACGCGGCACTGTTCGACAAGCTCGGAGAGCTCGGAGTCGGTGTCGACGTGATCGCACCGGTCGCCGAGGTGCCGCGCAGCGCACCGCTCTGCGAGGCGCAGCTGGCCCACTTCTACTCCTGCGACATCGCCGCTGCGGAGTCGGAAGCCGTCGACAAGGTCGCCCGGGTCTGGCTGCAGGAGCAGATGAAGAAGCTCGCCGGCAAACCCGAGTTCATCGACGTCAACGACGCCTTCTGCGACGACGGGGTCTGCCGTGCGCGCGTTGGCGACCAGCTCACGTACTTCGACAACAACCACCTGAGCGCGAGCTTCTCCAGCACGTTGGGCGACTACTTCGTCCCGACGCTCCAGGCGGCTGCTGACGACGCGGAGGAGTTGTCGCGCGACTGATGCGACGAGTCTTTCTGTGGCTCGTCGCGATGGTCGCGCTGTCCATGGGCGTCCATTTCCTCTTCCAGCTCTACGAGCGGCCACCGGTCGCCGACCTGACGCCCAGCGGCCTGCCCGCGCCGGCGGCCCAGCAGCCACCCTCGGCTCAGGCACCGGCACCCGCCCGCGCGACCGGCGGCGTACCGCAGATCGACCGGGATTGGCTGGACCGGACGGCGCGGCGATCTGGTCTGCCGGGGGTGGCGTTGCGCGCCTACTCCCGGGCGATGCTCCGGGCGCCCGACAGCTGCAACGTCGGCTGGACCACCCTGGCCGGGATCGGGTGGGTCGAGTCGCAGCACGGCACCATCGGCGGGCGCACGCTGGACGCCGACGGCCACTCGTCCTCCCCGATCCTCGGCCCGGCGCTCGACGGCAGCGGAGACTTCGCTGCCATCGCGGCCACCCCCGAAAGCACGGTCTGGCACGGCGACCCGTCGTGGGACCACGCGGTCGGCCAGATGCAGTTCATCCCGTCCACGTGGGAGCAATGGGGCGCCGACGGCGACGGCGACGGGACGGCCGACCCCAACGACATCGACGACGCGGCGTACGCCGCCGCCCGGTATCTGTGCGCGGACGGCAACGACCTGGCGTCGTCCAGCGGCTGGTCCGGCAGCATCTTCTCCTACAACCACTCCTCTGAGTACGTCGCCGCGGTCCACTCCGCCGCCACGGTCTACGCGGGGCGCACGCGGCGGTAGGGGCGCGTCTCGGAAGTGCTGGTGCGCTCTGCCCACAGATGGCACGCACCCTGAGCACGCCGACCGGTCAACAACTTCCGAGACAGACCACTGTCACGGGTTTTGGGAACCCCGTCACGCGACTCGGGCACGCATGGCAGCATTGCTCGCATCATGCGCGCCACACGTCTTCTCGGTCTCCTGCTCGTCGCCTTCCTGGGGCTCTCGTTGCTGTCGGCACTGCCGGCCTCCGCGACCGACCCCAACAAGGACCACACCCGGCTTCCGCGCTCGTGCGCGACGCCCGCGGAGGAGGTGCCGGCCGACGCGCTGATCTGCAAGCTGACGCCCTATCGGGACAACCGGCCCACCCTGATGCTGTGGGGCGACTCGCACATCTGGATGCAGATCCCCGGCTTCCTGCGGGCGGCCAAGGGTCGCAACGTGAACGTGATCACCTCCCTGATGGGCAGCTGCCCCCCGATGGACCCGAACCTGACGTGGGAGAACCGCTACCAGATCGGTCGCTGTGCCGCGTCGAACGTGCTGGCCCTGCGCACGGTGGAGGAGCTGGCGCACGGCAACCAGGACTTCAAGCTGGTGCTGGCCGGCAACTGGGAGATGTACGAGCGGCTCCTGGTGCTGGTCAAGAAGGGCAAGAAGCCCGGCCCGGGCAAGGAGTACCCCTACGCCCAGGCGAAGATCTTCAAGCAGGGCGGACCCCGCCTGTTCAAGAAGCTCGGCCAGTGGAACGTCGACGTCGACTTCGTGCACCAGGTCGCCCGGGCGCCCGCCAAGCCCGCCCCGTGCAAGCGCATGGAGCCCTACGCCTGCAACTTCCCTCGACACCAGGCATTCCGCAACGAGGCCGCGACCAAGCGGTGGCTGAGCAACCTGGCCCGTCCGGCCCACCCGAACCGGATGGTCGACGTCAACGACCTCCTGTGCGGCAGCAACACCTGCTACGCCAAGATCGACGGCACCTGGACCTACCACGACAACTCCCACATCACCGCCTCGATGGCGCGAGTGCTCTGGCGCTACTACGCGCCCGCGGTGGCCGACGTGGTGCCGGGCATGGTCGCGAACCCGCCGGGTGGTGGCAACGGCGCCGGCGGCGAGGACCCTGCACAGCCGCCGCCACCCTGCAGCGTGCCGATCTTCTGCTGAACGTCCGGCGTCGGCCGGGCTAGCTGAGCCGCACAACCCGGCCCAGCGACCCGCACATCGTGGTCAGGCGGTGGCGGGCACCGGCTCGGCGGCCGCGCCGGCCGCCTCGAGGGCAGCGGCCTTGCGCTCCTGCTTGACCGCCCAGACGATGCCGCTGATCCAGAGCGCGCCGACGACAGCGGCGATCGCACCGACCGCGTTGCCGGAGGCGCCGAGGGCCTCGGAGATGGTCTTGGAATTGGTCAGGATGATCAGGCCGCCAGCCGCGACGCCGAGCACCCGGGCCGCGAGCTTCCTGACCAGCCAGGCGGCGATGGGAGCAGCGATGACGCCGCCGGCCAGCAGCGCGATCGCGTAGGACCACTCGATGCCCTGGGAGCCGAGGGCCAGGATGAAGCCGAGCGAACCGCCGACGGCGACCACGAACTCGGAGGTGTCGATCGAGCCGACCACCTTGCGCGGCTCGAGGCGGCCCGACGAGAGCAGCGTGGTGGTGCCGACCGGTCCCCAGCCGCCGCCACCGATGGAGTCGAGGGTGCCGCCGACCAGGCCCATGGGCATCAGGAACTTCGCCGACGGACGGGCCTGGAAGCTGGGCCGCCGACCGCCGAGCACCAGGAAGCGGTAGACGACGTAGATGCCGAGCGTCAGCAGGATGCCAGCGACCCACGGCTTGGCGGTGTCGGCCGGAAGGCTGGACAGGAAGGTCGCACCCGCGAAAGCGCCGACGAAGCCCGGCGCGGCCAGGATCGACACGGTCCGCCAGTCGACGTTGCCGAGCTTGTGGTGGGAGAAGCCGGAAACCAGCGACGTGCCGATCTCGGAGAAGTGGACGGCGGCTGAAGCAGCGGCCGGGGCGACCCCGGCGGCGAGCAGCATGGTCGACGACGTGACGCCGTACGCCATCCCGAGCGAGCCGTCGATGAGCTGGGCGAGAAGGCCCACGAATCCGAGCACGAGCAGCTTGCGCATGGCCAAGCACCTTTCGGCAGTTCGGAACGCGCACCACGCCCCGACATAGTCGATGTGAATTCAGTAATCTACTGAATAACTAAAGATTATGGAGTGAGGCGCTTCGGTAGGTCAAATCCACCGGCGTTGCGGGCACACCACCACGCCGCCACCCAGGGACGGGGTGACGGCGTGGCGTGCCGTCGCCGCCCTAAGGGACGACGAGGTTGCAGAGGGGTGGGGGCGCGCCGAGGGCGGCCGCGACCAGCGGCTCCGTGATGGCATGACGAATCACGATGGGTCTCCCTCCCCAGTCAGGCGCAACGCGCCCGACGTGAGGAAATGTAGCCCGGGGCGGACGTCGCGGGACGACTTTTGCGACAGGTCTGGCCGAACGTACGAGCCGGGACTAGAACGTGTTGCAGTTCGCTGGTTGGATGTGGGCGTGACGAGCGAGCCGAGCTTCAGCGCCGAAGAGATCACCGAGGCGTACGCCGCCATGCATGGCCGCGTGCAGGAGCACGCCCGCACCGGCAACTGGGACGACTTCGCGCTGAACTTCACCGAGGACGCCGAGTACGTCGAGCACGCGTTCGGCACCTTCCGCGGCCGCGACGAGATCCGCGAGTGGTCGGTGAAGACGATGACGTCGTTCCCGGGCGGGGTGATGACCGGCTTCCCGCTGGCCTGGCAGGTCGTCGACGCGCCGACGTCCCGGTTGATCTGCGAGGTGCGCAACCTGATGCCCGACCCCGGCGACGGCTCGGTGCACGAGGAGTCGAACCTGACGATCATGACCTACGCCGGCGACGGGCTGTTCAGCCGCGAGGAGGACATCTACAACCCGCTGCGGTTCATGAAGATGTCGCTGCGCTGGGCGAAGGTCGCCGAGGCCCACGGCAACCTCAGCGACGAGGGCCGGGCCTACGTCGAGCAGTTCGGTGGTTTCTGAGTCGGGTCGTCCCTGCCGGCCGCGGCGTTTGCCCGCGTCTGGGAGAGTCGGGGCATGAAGGGTGCGGCCAAGCGGATAGCGCTGGAGATCGCCGGCTGGACGCTGGTGCTCGCCGGCATCGCCGCCCTGGTGCTGCCGGGCCCGGGCCTGCTGATGCTCTTCGGCGGTCTCGCGATCCTCTCCCAGCAGTACGAGTGGGCCGAGCGTCGGCTCGACCCGATCAAGTACCGCGCCATGAAGGGCGCCGCCGAGGGCGTCGAGACGTGGTTGCGGATCACGCTGTCGGTGCTGGGCGCGCTGGTGCTGATCGCCTGCGGCTTCCTCTGGATCTGGAGCCCGCCCGCTCCCGACTGGTGGCCGATCGCGGACGCGCTGGTGGCTGCCCGGCGGCGTCGCGACCGCGATCACCCAGATCGCCTCCGGCCTGATCGCCCTCGCCCTGATCGTCTACTCCTACCGCCGCTTCCACAACAACCCCGACGCCGTGGCCGAGCTCGAGCAGGACATCATCGAGGCCGACGCCGACCGTCCGCACCACCACTGACCCGGGAACCCCTCAGGGTCGAACCCCGGGACGGCTCAGGGCTGCTCCCCGATGTGGGGAGGGTGCCGTCGGAGTCAGGCTTCTGGCATGACCACAACGACTGCCCAGAGGCTCGGAGGGCTCCGATGATCCGCGCCAACGCACTCACCAAGAAGTTCGCCGGCGAGAAGGGCGAGACCCGGGTCGCCGTCGACGGCATCGACTTCGTCGTCGAGCCCGGCCGGGTGACCGGCTTCCTCGGCCCCAACGGCGCCGGCAAGTCCACGACCATGCGGATGATCCTCGGCCTCGACGCCCCCACGTCCGGCACGGTCAGCGTCAACGGCCACCGGTACGCCGACTCCTGGGCGCCGCTGCGAGAGATCGGCGCGCTGCTCGACGCCCACGCGATCCACCCCGGCCGGTCCGCGCGCAACCACCTGCGCTGGATGGCCGCGAGCAACGGCATCCCGGCCCGCCGGATCGACGAGGTGCTCGACCTGGTCGGGCTGACCTCGGTCGCCGACCAGCGGGCGGGCCGCTTCTCGCTCGGCATGGGTCAGCGCCTCGGCATCGCCGGCGCGATGCTCGGCGACCCGCCGGTCGTCGTACTCGACGAGCCGGTCAACGGTCTCGACCCCGAGGGCATCCGCTGGGTGCGCACGTTCGCGCGCCAGCTCGCCGACGAGGGCCGCACCGTCTTCATCTCCAGCCACCTGATGTCGGAGATGGCGCTGATGGCCGACCACCTGCTGGTGATCGGGCGCGGCTCGATCCTCGCCGACTGCTCGATGGCCGACTTCATGACCGACCACGCCGCGTCGTACGTGCGGGTCAAGGCGCCCGCGCTCGGCGACGTGGCCAACGTGGTCGAGGCCCGCGGCGGCGACGTCGACAAGGTCGACGGCGAGCTCCGGGTCACCGGACTCGACGCCGCGACCATCGGTGAGGCCGTGTGCCACCCGCGGCCTCGCCCTGCACGAGCTGACCCTCGTGCGGTCCTCGCTGGAGGACGCGTTCATGACCCTGACCGCCGACAGCGTCGAGTACCACGCCCAGCTCGAGGGAGCGACCCGATGAGCGACCATGACCGAGCCCGCGGCGACCGTTGCCGTCGACCGACCGCGACGAGCAACGGCCCGGCTTCGGGCACGTGCTCAAGGCGGAGGTCGTCAAGCTCCGCACCGTCCGCTCCACCTGGTGGACCGTCGTCGCGACGTTCGTGCTCGGCGCGGGCCTGACCGTCCTGCTCTGCTGGGGCAACGCCGACTGGCTGGCCAGCGCGGGCGCCGACGAGTCGCCCGGCTCGTTCATCACCTGGGGCATGATGATCGCCCCGATCATGCGCGGTGATCCTCGGTGCACTGGCCGTGACCACGGAGTACGGCACCGGCATGATCCGCAGCTCGTTCGCCGCGGTGCCGTCGCGCAGCAAGGTCGTGGCGGCGAAGGCGATCCTGGTCGCCGGCGTGCTGTTCGTGGTCGGCACCGTCACCGCGCTGGTCGGCTACGTCGGCGGCAACTACTTCCTGGACCGCGAGGGCATCGGCATGGCGCTGGAGGGCGACGTGCTGCGGTCGATGTACGGCAGCGGGCTCTACCTCGCCGGCATCGGTCTCTTCACCGTCGCCGTCGGCTTCATCCTGCGCCACACCGCCGGCACGGTCTCGGTGGTGCTCGCGCTGATGCTGGTGCTCGGCAACATGGTGATGCTGGTGCCCGGCGACCTCGGCGACTGGCTCGAGAAGCTGATGCCCGGCAACGCCGGTGGTGCCCTGGCCACCCCGGTCTCCTTCAACCCCGACCTGCTGGAACCCTGGACCGGCTTCGGCGTCTTCGCCGCCGAGGTCGCCGTGGTCCTGGCGATCGCCTTCGTCGTCGTACGCCGCCGGGACGCCTAGACCCTCGAGACCCCGCAGGGCCCGGGTCGTGTGCCTGAGACCGCCCCATCGGTCGCCATCAGGCACACGACCCGGGCAGCGGCCTAGTGAGTTGCCCGCCGACCGGTCGGCATCACGATGTAGGACGGCCGCCCCAGGGTCGCCAAGTTCAGGAGCCCTTTGACGAACACCCTGCGCTCCCACGGCTGGACGGCTCCCGCTTCGGGGACGTAGCACCTCAAGACGTCCGCATCTCCCGCGATGACGAGCCGCACCTGGCCGGGCTGCAGGAGCGAGCCGAGATACAACAGAGTCGGACGAGCTTCACCAGTCGCGCGGCCAAGCCGATCGAACACCGGGCCGCGCCTGCCCAGGACCGGGTACCAGAGGTAGCGAACGGGGTGTCGTCCGGCGCGGCCGGTCTGAGACAGCTGACTGGCCGCGGACCACGGGGCGATGCCGACGTGTTCGGCGAGGCCCCTCTCGCGGCTTCGCGATCCACGGATTGCTTGTTGCAGGCTCTGCGCCATGCGCGAGGACCGCACGGCGACCGGGCCCTGCTCCGTCCACCCGCTGTGCGGATGGACACCGGTCATCATCCACTCGCCGAAGGCTGGATCCATCAGCATGTGAGCGACGACGAGACAGCTCGCCGCCGCGTGGCTCGGCGCCGGCTGCGTGAATGCGTCGGGCTCAGCCGCCAGCCAGGAGTCCAGGGGAGAGGTCAGCCCGCCGCCCGTCACGTGAGCTTCACCATTGGCGGGCATGTTACTGACCGTCGCGACTACTGACCGGGCGTTGTAACGCCCTGCTAGTGGGTAGGACGGTCAGTAACATCCGCGCGGGCGGCCTACGTCGGCGGCGGTGACTAGCCTCGACCCCGATGACCCTCCACCTCCACCGCGCTCCGCGCACCGACCAGCTCGCCGACACCCTCGGCGAGCTGTTGTCGTCCCCGCTCGCGGACCCCTTCGCGCAGGAGGTCGTGGTGGTGCCGGCCAAGGGGGTGGAGCGGTGGCTGACCCAGCGCCTCTCGCACCGGCTGGGAGTCGGGCCGCGCGGTGGCGACGGCGTGTGCGCGGGCGTCCGGTTCCTCAACCCGCGGTCGCTGGTCTCGCTGCTCCTCGGGCGTGAGCGCGACGACCCGTGGGATCCTGAACGGCTGGTCTGGCCGCTGCTGGCCACCATCGACGCCAGCATGGACGAGGCGTGGTGCCACACCTTGGCCCGCCACCTCGGCCACGGCTACGACGTCGACGACGGCGACCTGCGGCGCAACCGCCGCTACTCCGTGGCGATCCGGCTGGCCCACCTCTATGCGTCGTACGCCGTGCAGCGGCCGCAGCTGGTCACCGACTGGCGCGAGGGGCGCGACACCGACGGCGCCGGGTCGCCGCTCGACGACGACCTCGCCTGGCAGGCGGAGCTGTGGCGTCGGCTGCTTCCTCGCGTCGAGGCCGACCCGCCGGACGTCCGCCACGCCGCCACCGTGGCCGCGCTGCGCAACGGCGACCGCGGGTCTTCGGTGATCGAGCCTGTCGAGATCGATCTGCCCGCCCGGCTGTCGCTCTTCGGCCACACCCGGATCCCGGTCACCGAGGTCGAGCTGCTGGCGGCGCTCGGCGAGGTCCGCGACGTACACCTGTGGCTGCCGCAGCCCTCACCGGAGCTCTGGGACGCGCTGGCCGACCTCGGCGGCGTCGTCGCCCGCGACGACGACACCTCGGCGGAGCTCGTCGGACACCCGCTGCTCGCGTCGCTCGGCCGCGACTCCCGCGAGCTGCGGCGCACGCTGCACGGGGCGAGCGCGGTGGAGTCCGGCGGCGTGCCGGTGGTGGAGCCCACGACGCTGCTGGGCTGGCTCCAGCACGACCTCCGCACCAACCACGCGCCGACGGCCGACGAGCGCGCGGCCCGTCACCGTGCCCACGACGACCGCAGCCTCCAGGTGCACGCCTGCCACGGCGCGGCGCGGCAGATCGACGTGCTGCGTGAGGTGCTGGTCGGGCTGCTCCAGGACGACCCGACCCTCGAGCCGCGCGACATCCTCGTGATGTGCCCCGACATCGAGACCTTCGCGCCGTTGATCTCGGCCGGCTTCGGGTTGGCGCCGACCACGACGAGCCAGGGGCCGCTGGTCGGCCACCCCGCCCACCAGCTCCGGGTCAAGCTCGCCGACCGCGCCCTGACCAGCACCAACCCGCTTCTCGCCGTCGCCGGCGCCCTGCTCGAGCTCAGCGGGGGCCGGGTCACCGCGTCCGACGTGCTCGACCTGGCGTCGACCGAGGCGTGCCGGCGGCGGTTCGGCTTCAGCGACGACGAGCTCGACCGGGTCACCCGGTGGGTGGGCCAGGCCGGCATCCGGTGGGGTCTCGACGCCGGCAGCCGCAGTGCGTTCGAGATGGAGCGCTTCGAGCACAACACCTGGCGGGCCGGCATCGACCGGATCCTCCTCGGCGTCGCGATGAGCGGCGACGACCACCGCCACCTCGGGCGCGGGCTCCCGCTCGACGACGTCGGCAGCAACGAGATCGACCTCGCCGGCCGCCTGGCCGAGCTGCTCGACCGGCTCGGCGCCTGCCTGGCCGGGTTGGCCGCGGCCACCACGGTCGGGGAGTGGATGGACCACCTGCGCGCCGGCGTCCGCGACCTGACCGACGTGACCGACGACGACGCGTGGCAGCTGCCGCAGTTCGAGCGCGAGCTGGCCCGTGCGTCCGCGTCGTCCGACCAGCTCGGCGTGGAGCTTCGGCTCTCCGACGTACGCGCGATGCTGCAGTCACGGCTGGCCGGGCGACCGACCCGCGCCAACTTCCGCACCGGCACGCTCACCGTCTGCACCATGGTGCCGATGCGCTCGGTGCCCCACCGCGTGGTCTGCCTGGTCGGGCTCGACGACGGGGTCTACCCGCGCACCACCTCGGTCGACGGCGACGACGTGCTGGCCCGGCGGCCGCAGACCGGCGAGCGCGACGTCCGGAGCGAGGACCGCCAGCTGCTGCTCGACGCCCTGCTGGCCGCGACCGAGCATGTGGTGATCACCTACACCGGAGCCAACGAGCACTCGGGCGCGCAGCGCCCGCCCGCCGTACCCCTCGGCGAGATCCTCGACGCGGCCGACCGCACCACGGCCGAGCCGGTGCGCGAGCTCATCCGCACGCGGCACCCGCTCCAGCCCTACGACGCCCGCAACCTCACCGCCAGTGGTCTCGTGGGACCGCGACCGTTCAGCTTCGACACGGCCGCGCTGGCCGGAGCGAAAGCCGCCTGGGGCAAGCGCCACGTGCCGCCGCCGCTGGTGCCCGGGCCGCTGCCGGCGCGGCCGCTGACGGACGTGTCGCTCGCCGACCTGAAGGCGTTCTTCGCCCACCCGGTGCGTTCGTTCCTCCGCGGCCGGCTCGACGTGGCGACGCCGTTCGAGCCCGACGAGCTGGCCGACGCGATCCCGGTCGACCTCAACGCGCTCGAGCTGTGGCAGGTCGGCGACCGGCTGCTGTCCGAGATCCTCGCCGGGCAGGACCCGCAGGCCGTGATGCTCGCAGAGCAGCTGCGCGGCACGCTGCCCCCCGGCGTCCTGGGCGAACAGGCATTCCGCAAGGTCACCGAGGAGTGCCAGAAGCTGTGGGCGCGCACCGCCGAGCTGCGCGAAGGAGCGCGCCGGTCGGTCGACGTCGATGTCGACCTGGGCGGTGGGCGCCGGCTGACCGGCACCGTCTCCAACGTCTACGGCAACAAGATCGTGTCGCTGGGCTACTCCCGGCTCAAGCCCCGGCAGCGGCTGCTCACCTGGATCGACCTGCTGGCCCTCAGCGCCGCGCGTCCCGACGAGAGCTGGACCGGACACGCCGTGGGCAAGGGACGGGCCGGGCCGCAGCGGGCGCTCTCCGGTCCGCTCGACCACCGCGCCACCGAGTGGCTCCGCACGCTGGTCGAGGTCCGCGACCTCGGGCTGACCCAGCCGCTGCCCCTGCCGGTCGCCACCTCCGGGGCCTGGGCCGAGGCGCACGCCAAGGAGCTGCTCGGCCACGACCAGCCGCCGGCCGACGCCGCCCGCCGCGACTGGCAGACCGACCCCCACAACGCCTTCGGCATCACCAACGAGGACGCCGACGCCTCCCACCAGCGGGTCTTCGGGGCGATTCCGGTCGAGACGCTGGTCGAAGCCGGGCTGCCCGATCTGGCCTGGCGGGTCTGGGAGCCGCTGCTCACCGGCAACGAACGGGTGGGCCCCCTGTGACTCCCTTCGACATCCGCGACCCGCTGCCCACCGGCACGACCCTGCTCGAGGCGAGTGCGGGCACCGGCAAGACCTGGACGATCGGCGCGCTGGTCACCAGGTTCGTGGCCGAGGGGCACGCCAAGCTCGAACAGATGCTGGTGGTCACCTTCGGCAGAGCTGCGAGCCAGGAGCTCAGGGAGCGGGTGCGCGCCCAGCTGGTGGAGGCCGAGCGGGTGCTGAGCGACGATCCCGCAGCGCTCGCGACGCCGGAGGCTGCGGTCCAGTCGGACCTCCTGGACCTGCTCCTCGACTGCGATGCCGCCGAGCGACGGCTGCGCCACCACCGCGTGTCGGAGGCGCTGGCCGGCTTCGACGCGGCCACGATCGCGACCACCCACCAGTTCTGCTCGATGGTGCTGGGCTCGCTCGGCGTGGCCGGCGACACCGACTCACGCGCGCGCCTGGTGGAGGACCTCGACGACCTGATCAAGGAGACCGTCGACGACCTCTACCTGCGGGCGTTCGCGTTCGCCGCCGACGGCCCGGTGTTCACCCACGACGAGGCCCTGGCCATCGCCCGCACGGCCATCGGCGACCCGCAGGCCCGGCTCGAGCCGGCCGAGGAGGACCGCTCCACCCCCGTCGGGCGCCGGGTGAGCTTCGCGGTCAAGGTGCGCGAGGAGATCGAGCGGCGCAAACGCCGGCTCGGCATCCTGTCCTACGACGACCTGCTCAGCCAGCTCGCCGAGGCGCTCGAGGATCCCGAGTCCGCCGCCCGGCAGCGGATGCGCCAGCGCTGGCAGATCGTGCTCGTCGACGAGTTCCAGGACACCGACCCGGTGCAGTGGCAGGTGCTCGACCGGGCCTTCACCGGCCACGCGACGATGGTGCTCATCGGCGACCCCAAGCAGGCGATCTACGCCTTCCGCGGCGGCGACGTGACGACGTACCTCCAGGCCGCCGAGACCGCGCAGACCAAGCAGACTCTGGCCGTCAACTGGCGCAGCGACGCCCCGCTGCTCGACTCGTTCCAGCGACTGCTGGCCGGGGCCGCGCTCGGCGACGAGCGGATCGTGGTCCACGACGTGCAGGCCCACCACGGCGGCAGCCGACTTGCCGGCGCTCCCGCCGAGCCGCCGTTCCGGGTGCGGGTGGTGCGCCGCGAGCAGTTCGGCCGGCGCGGCTCGGGCACCCTCGCGGTGGCCCAGGTGCGCCCGCACATCGCGCGCGACCTGGCCCTCGACGTACGCCGTCTCCTGGCGTCCGGCGCCACGTTCGAGGGCGAGGAGATCAAGCCGCGCGATGTCGCGGTGATCAGCTACCGCCACGCCGACCTCGCCGATGCACGGGCCGCGCTGCAAGAGGTCGGGGTGCCGGCCGTGATCGCCGGAGGAGGCAGTGTCTTCGCGACGCCGGCCGCCGTCGAGTGGCTCAGCCTGCTCGAGGCGCTCGAGCAACCCCACCGCAGCACGCGGGTGCGCTCGGCCGCCCTCACCTGCTTCTTCGGCCACACCGCCGCCGAGATCGACGCGGGGGGCGACGACCTGACCGACGACGTGGCCGAGACCTTGCGGGGGTGGGTCGAGCTGTTCGCCACCCGGGGCGTCGCGGCGGTGCTGGAGGCCTCGACCGTGGGCGGTCTCCCGGCGCGGGTGCTGGCCGAGGTCAACGGCGAGCGACGCCTCACCGACCTGCGCCACATCGGCGAGGCCCTCCACGAGGTGACCCTCAAGGAGCGGCACGGCCTGGTCTCGTTGCTCACCTGGCTGCGCGAGCAGGTCGCCGAGGGCAGGGCCGGGCGCGGCACCGAGCGCACCCGCCGGCTCGACTCCGACGCGGCCGCGGTGCAGCTGGTCACCATCCATGCCAGCAAGGGCCTCGAGTACCCCGTCGTCTACCTCCCTGCCGTCGCCGACCGCTTCGTCCCGAAGCCCAACCGCCCGCTGTTCCATGACGACGACGACCAGCGGTGCGTCAACGTCGGGGGCGGCGGCGCCGACTGGGCCGACCACTGCCGCCGCTGGGCGGACGAGGAGGCGGGCGAGTGGCTGAGGTTGCTCTACGTCGCCATCACCCGCGCCCAGTCGCAGGTCGTCTGCTGGTGGGCGCCGACCAAGAACGCAGTGGCCTCGCCGCTGCACCGGATGCTCATGCGCGCGGCCGACGAGTCCGTCGTACCTCCGGCACCGCCGGTGCCGTCCGACGACGAGCTGGTCACCCTCTTCGCCGACTGGCGCGACCGGGGCGGCCCGTGGCCGGAGCCCGCGATCCATGCCGACCCCGGGGCCGAGCCGCCGCGACCCGAGACGCCCGACCTGCGGGCCCGCGCGTTCACCCGGGAGGTCGACACCACCTGGAAGCGCAGCTCCTACTCCTCGCTCAGCAAGACCGAGGTGGTCGCCGGCCCGGCCGGCCAGGACCAGGCGGTGGCCAGCGAGCCCGAGGTGACCGGCAAGGACGACGAGACGCTCGACGCGGTGGCCGAGCTGGGTGCGGGCCGCGCCGGGGGCGGTGCCGACGTGCCCTCGCCCATGGCCGACCTGCCGGTAGGCGCCACGTTCGGGTCGCTGGTGCACGCCGTGCTCGAGCACACCGACCCGGACGCGCCCGACCTCCGGGCCGAGCTGCTCGGCCACATCGACGAGCAGCTGGGCTGGTGGCCGGTCGACGTCGACCGCGGCGTCCTGGCCGACAGCCTGGTCGCCGTCTGCGACTCACCGCTCGGCCCGCTGGTGGGCGCGACGCTGCGCGAGATCCCGCTGACCGACCGGCTGCGGGAGATGGAGTTCGAGCTGCCACTGTCGGGCGGCGACGTGCGCAGCGAGCAGCCGGAGGTCCGCCTCGGCGACCTGGCCCCGCTGCTCGAGCGGCACCTGCCCGAGGGCGACCCCGTCCGGGCCTACGCCGAACCCCTGCGCGGCGACCTCGGCGACCAGCCGCTCCGGGGATACCTGACCGGCTCGGTCGACGTGGTGCTCCGAGTGGCCTCACCCGACGGGCCGCGCTACGTGATCGTCGACTACAAGACCAACTGGCTCGGCCCGCGCGACGAGCCGCTGACCGCGCTCAGCTACCGCCCTGAGGCGCTCGACGCCGCGATGGGCCACTCCGACTATCCGCTCCAGGCGCTGCTCTACGCCGCCGTGCTGCACCGGTTCCTCCGCTGGCGGCAGCCGGGCTACGATCCCGCGCTGCACCTCGGCGGCGTGCTCTATCTCTACCTGCGGGGCATGTGCGGCCCCGGGACTCCGCTGGTCGACGGCGCGCCGTGCGGCGTCTTCGCATGGCGGCCGCCGGTGGCCCTGGTCGACGCCCTGTCGGACCTGCTCGACGGGCTGGTGACCGGGTGACCGAGCTCTTCGAACCCACCAGCGAGCGCGACTGGCGGCTGGCCGGCGGCGTCGTCGGACTGCTCGGCGAGTTCAACGCCGCCGGGGTGCTGACATCGTCGGACGTCCACGTCGCCTCACGGGTCGGTGCCCTCGGCAACGAGTCGGACGAGACCGTGCTGCTGGCGGTGGCGCTGACGGTCCGGGCCGTACGCCGGGGCTCGGTCGCCCTCGACCTGGCCACCATCCCCGACGTGGCCCCCGAGCTGGCCTGGCCCGACGCCGACGCGTGGGCCGCCGCCGTCCGCGCCTCTCCGCTCCTCGAGGCCGGGGTGATCCGCTTCGACCACGAGCTCCTCTACCTCGACCGCTACCACCGCCTCGAGACCCAGGTCTGCGACGACCTGCTGACCAGGGCCGCGCAGCCGGCCCCGCCGCTCGACGAGACGGCGCTGGCCAGAGTGGTCGAGCTGATCCAGGGCGAGCACTTCAGTCCCGAGCAGCAGGAGGCCGCCGAAGGAGCCGCGCGGCGCTGGACCAGCGTGCTGACCGGCGGGCCCGGCACCGGCAAGACCACGACCGTCGCCCGGGTCCTGGTGCTGCTGGCCGACCAGGCCGCCGCCCGCGGCGAGCGGCTCTCGATCGCGCTCGCGGCTCCGACCGGCAAGGCCGCGACGCGGCTGCAGGAGGCCGTGGTCACCGAGCTGGCCGCCGTCGCCGAGTCCTCGCCGGCGGCGAAGGAGGCGGCCGAGCGGGTGGGCCGTCCCGACGGGCTGACCCTGCACCGGCTGCTGGGCTGGCGGCACGACAACAGCACCCGCTTCCGTCACGACCGCACCAACCGGCTCAAGTACGACGTGGTCGTGGTCGACGAGTGCTCGATGGTCGAGCTCACGATGATGGGCCGGCTGCTCGAGGCGGTGCGGCCCCAGGCCCGCCTGATCCTGGTCGGCGACCCGAAGCAGCTCACCTCGGTCGGCGCGGGCGCGGTGCTGAGCGACCTGGTGGCCGGCTACGACGGCGACCCCGCCTCGCCCGTGGCCGCGCTCACCCACAACTTCCGCGCCCAGGAGGACATCAAGGCGCTGGCCGAGTCGCTGCGCGGAGGTGACGCCGACGAGGTGCTCGCGGTGCTGCGCGCGCCGTCCGATCAGGTCGAGTTCGTCGAGGCCACCGACCCCGCCGAGGTCGAGGAGGCGCTCCGGCCCGACTGTCTCGACGCCGCCCTGGCGATCCGCGCCGCCGCGCTCGCCGAGGACGCTGAGGGCGCGATCGCGGCCCTCGACACGCACCGCCTGCTGTGTGCGCACCGCGAAGGACCCCACGGCGTACGCCGCTGGAACGCGCAGGTCGAGCGCTGGCTCGCCGAGACCCCGGACGTGGAGATCTTCGGCCAGTGGTACGTCGGCCGCCCGCTCCTGGTGACCACCAACGACTACGCGCTCGACGTCTACAACGGCGAGATCGGGGTGGTGGTCAGGCAGGGCCTGCGGCAGCGGGCCTTCGTGGCCGGGTCGGAGCGGCTCAAGGAGTTCGCGCCGGGCCGGCTCGACGCCGTCGAGACGATGCACGCGATGACCATCCACAAGAGCCAGGGCAGCGAGGCGCAGCGGGTCACGGTGCTGCTGCCCGACGCCGACTCGCGGCTGCTCACCCGCGAGCTGTTCTACACGGCCGTGACCCGCGCCCGACAGAAGGTGCGAGTCGTGGGGTCCGAGGCCGCCGTCCGCGCCGCCGTAGCGACCCAGGCGACCCGGGCGACGGGGTTGCGCCAGCGCCTCCAGGCGGCCCGCCACCGCTGACGGACGCGAAACAGGCTGGCAACGTGCTCCGGCTAGGGTCGAACCGTGCCCTTCCTGCTGCGAGTCGAGCTGCCCGACGTCCCCGGTTCGCTGGGGCGGCTGGCGACGGCCATCGGTGAGGCGGGCGGTGACATCGAGTCGATCGAGATCATCGAGAAGCGTCTCGACGGCACCGCGCTCGACGACGTGCTGCTGGAGGTCGAGCCTGGCACGATGCCCGACTCGATCGTCTCGGCCTGCAACGCTCTCAGCGACGTCAAGGTCGTCTGGATCAGCCGCTACGCCGCCGGCGGCAACCTGGTGCTCGACCTGGAGGCCGTCGAGGAGCTGACCGCCGCCCCCGAGCACGCCCTGGACCGGCTGGTCGACCTGCTGCCCGACACCTTCAAGGTCGACTGGGGCCTCCGCGTGCACCGCGCCACCGGCATCGTCCACGGCACCAACGCCGCGCCTGACGAGTTCGAGTTCGTGGAGATCGAGTCGCCGACGCGGCTCGACAGCGAGGACGGAGAGGTGACTCTCTTCGCGGCCTGCCGCCTCGACGGCAACGAGATCGTGGTGATCGGTCGCCGCGGCGGGCCGGAGTTCGTCGACTCCGAGATCGCCCGCCTCGGCCACCTCAGCAGCCTGGCGATGTCGATCGCGGGCAGGTAGCAGGCACGACGGCGATGGAGGAGACGTTCGTCCTCGTGTTCGCGATGTGCGCGGCGTCGTTCGTGGTCGTGCCGTTCCTCGGCTGGGGCATCTCCGACCCGGCCGGCCAATGGGAGACGATCGAGGCCCGCCGCCGCGGTGGCCGGGAAGCCGTCGGCGAGCTGGCCGACGAGGCCTACGGCCGCTACCGCGTCCTCAACGTGGTCGCGCTGGTGCTCTGGGTGACCCTGCTGGTCGCCCTGTTCCGCGCTGCTGGCTGAGTCGGGCAGCGACAGCTGAACCGGACTCAGGCCCGCTCGAGCAGGAAGAGCGGGATGAGGCGGTCGGTCTTCTCCTGGTAGTCGGCGTACGGCGAGTACTGCGCGACCGCCCGCTCCCACCAGACCGCACGTTCCTCGCCCTCGAGCTCGCGGGCGACGTACGCCGCCGGCTCCGGGCCGTCCTGCAGGTCGACGTTGGGGTCCTCGCGGAAGTTCGCGACCCAGGCCGGGTTCTTCGGCGTGCCGCCCTTCGAGCCGACGGCCAGGTAGGCGCCGTCGTGCTCGACCCGCATCACGGGGTTCTTGCGCAGCTTGCCGGACTTGGTGCCGCGTGAGGTGATCACCACGATCGGCCAGTCGGCCTTCCCCTGGAGGACGTTGCCTTCCTGGCCGCCGGTGCGCTCGTAGAGGTCGACCTGGTTGCGCACCCATTCCCACTGGCTGGGCTCGTACACACCTTGAAGAGTCATGACTGGAGAAGCCCACGCGGCCCGCGGGTATTCCGCGGCGATAGCCTCGCGAGCATGAGCGCGATCGATGGGGTGTCCGAGACGTTCGACGCCGAGGCCTGGGACGTGGTGCCCGGCTTCGACGACCTGACCGACCTCACCTACCACCGGGCGAAGGCCCACGGCACCGTCCGCATCGCCTTCGACCGGCCCGACGTGCTCAACGCGTTCCGCCCGCACACCGTCGACGAGCTGCTGCGCACCCTCGAGCACGCGCGGATCAGCTCCGACGTCGGCTGCGTGATCCTGACCGGCAACGGCCCGAGCGCCAAGAACGGCAAGTGGGCCTTCTGCACCGGCGGCGACCAGCGGATCCGCGGCCGCACCGGTTACCAGTACGCCGAGGGGGAGACGGAGGAGACCGTCGACAAGGCCAAGCTCGGGCGGCTCCACATCCTGGAGTGCCAGCGGCTGATCCGCTTCATGCCCAAGATCGTGCTCTGCGTGGTGCCGGGCTGGACGGCCGGCGGCGGCCACAGCCTGCACGTGGTCTGCGACCTCACCCTGGCCAGTGCCGAGGAGGCGAGGTTCAAGCAGACCGACGCCGACGTGGGCTCGTTCGACGGCGGCTTCGGGTCGGCGTACCTCGCCCGCCAGGTCGGCCAGAAGTTCGCCCGCGAGATCTTCTTCCTCGGCCAGGAGTACTCCGCCGACGACGGCGTGCGCATGGGCGCGGTCAACCGCGCGGTGCCGCACGCGGAGCTCGAGGCCACCGCGCTGGAGTGGGGCCGGCTGATCAACGGCAAGTCGCCGACCGCCCAGCGGATGCTGAAGTACTCCTTCAACCTGATCGACGACGGACTGGTCGGCCAGCAGCTGTTCGCCGGCGAGACCACCCGCCTGGCCTACATGACCGACGAGGCCGCCGAGGGCCGCGACCAGTTCCTCGAGAAGCGCGACCCCGACTGGTCGCCGTTCCCCTGGTACTACTGAGGGCTGGTACTACTGATGACCCGCTGGGAGCAGTCCGCCAAGGCCATGGCCGGCGACGACTACGCCGAGACGTACGCCGCGCGGTTCCGGGCGATGGCCGCCAGCGGCCAGGACACCCACGGTGAGGCCACGTTCGTGACCGGGCTGGTGGAGCCGCCGGAGACCGTGCTCGACGCGGGGTGCGGCACCGGCCGAGTGGCTGCGCGGCTCTCGGAGCTCGGCTACGACGTGGTGGGTGTCGACGTCGACGCCGCCATGCTGGCCCAGGCCCAGGCGGACTGGCCGGGCCTGGACTGGCGGCTGGGTGACCTGTCCACCCTCGACCTCGGCAGCACCTTCGACGCGGTGGTGGTCGCAGGCAACACCATCCCGCTGCTCGAGCCGGAGACCCTCGAGGCGACCTGTCGGCGGCTCGCCGCCCACCTGGAGCCCGCCGGATGGCTGGTCTGCGGGTTCGGCCTCGACGAGGCACACCTGCCGAAGGCCTGCCCGGTGACGCCGCTCGCCGACGTGAACCGGGCGATGTCCAAGGCCGGACTGCGCGAGGTCGAGCTGTGGTCGACCTGGGACCGCGAGCCGTTCGACGAGTCCGCCTCCCCTGGCTACGTCGTGACCGTGCACCAGCTCCAGACCGGTCGATGACCAAGATCGTCGTCCTCACCGGCGCGGGCATCTCCGCGGAGAGCGGGGTGCCGACGTTCCGCGACGCGAACGGGCTGTGGGAGGGCTACGAGGTCGACGAGGTGGCGACCCCGCGCGCCTTCTATGCCCGGCCCGACATCGTGCACGCCTTCTACGACGCCCGCCGTGCCTCGCTCGAGACGGTCGAGCCCAACCCGGCTCACACGGCGCTGGCCCGCCTCGAGCAGCGGCTCGGTGACGAGCTGCTGATCGTCACCCAGAACATCGACGACCTCCACGAGCGGGCCGGCTCGACGCGCGTGCTGCACATGCACGGCGAGCTCCGCTCGGCGCTCTGCATCGGCTGCGACACCAGGACCCCCTGGACCGGCCCGCTTGCCGAAGGCCCCGCCTGCCCGACCTGCGGCGCGCATGAGCTGAGGCCCGACGTGGTCTGGTTCGAGGAGATCCCCTACGAGATGGACCGGATCTTCGCTGCCCTCGACGTCGCCGACCTCTTCGTCTCGATCGGCACGTCGGGGGCGGTCTACCCGGCCGCCGGCTTCGTGCAGTACGCCGCCGCCCGCGGCGCCCGCACCCTCGAGCTCAACCTCGAGCCGAGCGAGGGCACGCACTGGTTCCACGAGGCCGAGCACGGGCCGGCGAGCGTCCTGGTGCCGGCGTGGGTCGACCAGCTGCTCGGCGGCTAGGCGCGGTTGTTACTGACCGTCGGACCCACTAGCCGACCGTTGTAACTGTCACCCAGACGGTACGACGATCAGTAACATCGCCAGCGGCCGTGCCGGGTATGGGTCCTACTTGGTGAGCCACTCCCGCAGCAGGGCCTCGAGGCGCGGCCAGTCCTGGTCGAGCCCGAGCCGGGGTGCGAAGTTGTGCACCACGTCGATGAACATCTCGCCGCTCTCGATCACGCGCGGGTCCATGTGGCCCATCACCTCGAGCGCGACCACGCCGTAGAGCTGGGTCCAGCCCTGCATGTAGACCCAGACCAGGCCGCGCTGGTCGTCCGGGATCTGCTCGACCTTGGCCGGGATCAGCGGGCTCGCGGATCGACGCCTGGACTGCCGCGGGGAGCGCGTCGAGGTCGGGGATCGGGAAGCCGGTGGCCTTCCACAGCTCGAAGATCTGGTCGGTGAAGAGGTGACCCGAGCACGACGTCGTGTGCATCTCGCTGCGGACGCCGTCGGTGTCGGCGATCGGGTTGGCGAAGACGAGCGAGAACTCGTGCGGGTTGGCCAGCGCCCAGGTGCGGAACTCCGCGACGGCCAGCAGCAGCCGGCCGCCGACGTCGTCCACGGGAAGGGTCTCCGCGGCGGCCACGAAGCGCTCGGTGGCGGCTCGGTCGACCTCGTAGGCCACGACGTCGACCAGCTCCTGATAGCTGGAGACGTAGCGGTACAGGGCCGGCGCGGTCAGTCCCATGCCGCTCGCGACCGCCCGCAGGGAGAGCTCCGCGCCGGCGTTCAGCAGCTCGCGGGACACGCGCACGATCTCGTCGTACGTCGCCTCGCGCTGGCGTTCGCGGCGGGTCGGACCCGAGTCTTTGACCTGCGTCACATCGTTCCCTTCTGGTTGACGGACGGAGTTTACACCGTTTACGGTGAACACCGTTCACTATGCTGACGCACGTTCACTAGCCAAGAATCAGGTGGGACACGATGATCGAACGCTGGGGCGCCTTCGTCGCCCGCCGAGCCCGCGCCGTCGTCCTCGTCGGCGTGGTCGCCGCCGTCGCCGCCGCGGTCTACGGATTCGGGGTCTTCGGGTCGCTGTCGAGCGGTGGTTTCGACGACGCCGGCTCGGAGTCCTACGCCGAGCTGCAGGCCGAGCGCGACTCGTTCGGCAACCGCTCGGTCGACGTCATCGCCATCTACTCCGACGACCAGCTCACCGCCGACTCCGCCGGAGTTCCGGGCCGCGGTCGAGGACGTCGTCGCCGGCATCCCCGAGGGCACCACCTCGTCGGTGCTCCCCTACTTCGCCGAGCCCGACCTGGGCCTGGTCAGCGACGACGGCCACTCCGCGCAGATCCTGATCTCGCTGGCCGGTGACTCCCAGGACGAGTTCCTCGACAACTACGACGACCTGGAGCCGACGCTGCACGCCGACGGCCTCGAGGTCGGGCTGGCCGGACCGTTCGCGGTCTACAACGACGTCAACGAGATCACCTCCGAGGACCTCGAGCGGGCCGAGCTGCTGTCGATGCCGATCGTGATCCTGCTGGCGCTGCTGATCTTCGGCAGCGTGGTGGCGGCCTCGATGCCCGCACTGGTCGGCCTGCTCGCCATGGTCGGCGCGCTCGCGGTGGTGCGCGTGCTGACGCTGTTCACCGAGGTGTCGATCTTCTCGGTCAACGTGATCTCGCTGCTCGGCATCGGTCTGGCGATCGACTACGCGCTGTTCGTGATCAGCAGGTTCCGCGAGGAGCTCGCCCACCTGCCGAAGGACCAGCCCGACGCGTCGGCCATCGCGATCCAGAAGACGATGGCGACGGCCGGGCGCACGGTGCTGTTCTCCGGCCTGACCGTCGCGGCCGCGATGTCGAGCCTGCTGATCTTCCCGCAGGCGTTCCTGCGGAGCATGGGCTACGGCGGCATCGCGGCCGTCGTCATCGCCATGCTGGCGGCGCTGACCGTGCTGCCCGCAGTGCTCCGCCTGCTCGGCCACCGGGTCGACGCCGGCCGGCTGCCGTGGCGCAAGGGCAAGGCGAGCGCCGAGGCGCTGGAGCCGGGGCAGGGTCGCTGGGCCGCGCTGGCCCGCGCGGTGATGCGCCGGCCGATCGCCGTGATCGTGCTGACCGTGGTGGTGCTGGCAGCCGTCGCGTCGCCGTTCCTGGGCGTCCGCTGGGGCAGCGTCGACTACCGCGTGCTGCCCGACGACGCCCCCGCGCACCAGGCGTTCGAGCAGCTCACCACCGAGTTCGGCCCCGAACAGTCGTCGGCCAACCTGCTGCTCGAGGGTGCCTCGGAGTCCGAGGTGGCGGCGTACACGCAGGCGGTGTCACAGGTCGAGGGGATCACCGCGGTGCAGCCCGTGGCCGCCGAGGGCGACGTCACCCTCCTGCGCGCGGTGTGGGACGGGAACTCGCAGACCGAGGCGTCGCAGGACATCGTGCGCGACCTCCGGGAGGTCGCTCCGCCTGGCGACGCCGAGGCGCTGGTCGGTGGTCTCACCGCCGACACCGTCGACCTGATCGAGTCGGTCGGCGACCACCTTCCCTACATGGGACTGATCGTGGTCGGGGTGATGCTCGTGCTGCTCTTCATCGCGTTCGGCTCGATCGTGCTGCCGATCAAGGCAGTGGTGATGAACGCGATCTCGGTGACCGCGTCGTTCGGCGTGGTGACCTGGATCTTCAACGACGGCCATCTGTCGGACCTGCTCGGCTTCACCTCCCAGGGCTTCCTCGATGCCACCAACCCGATCCTGATGTTGGCGATCCTGTTCGGGCTGTCGATGGACTACGAGGTGTTCCTGCTCTCGCGGGTCCGGGAGCAGTGGGACGCCACGCACGACAACGACCTCTCCGTGGTCACCGGCGTCCAGAAGACCGGACGGATCATCACCAGCGCCGCGCTGCTGCTGGCAGTGGTCATCGGTGCCTTCAGCACCAGCGGCATCGTCTTCATGAAGATGCTCGGCATCGGCATGCTGGTCGCGCTGCTCATCGACGCGACCATCGTCCGGGCGCTGCTCGTGCCGGCCACGATGAAGCTGCTCGGCAAGTGGAACTGGTACGCCCCCGGTCCGCTGCACCGGTGGTGGGAGCGGTTCGGCTTCCGTGAAGGCGACGAGACCATCACTCCTGCGGCCCCCCAGGAACGGACCGAGGCGACGGCCGACGTCTAAGGCCGGGCCCGGCCGGCGTCCTCTCCTCCCTCTGGATGCCGGCCGGGGCCTGGCTGCTGACTGCGCCTGCCGCCCAGGCCGCCGCGGCCCAGGTCGCCACCTTGACCGAGGTCGTGGACCGGCACCTGCTGCACGAGGAGACCGATCTCGAGCCGGTCGTCCTGCAGACCTGGAGACCCCCGAGTGGAAGGCCGTCGAGAAGAAGCTCCGCGGCGGCTCCGTCGGCGACGCCGGCCTGTTCTTCGCCTGGCTCACCGACGGCATGCCGTCGGCTGATCGAGCCTTCCTGAAGACGCTGATCCCGGCGCCGGTGACCTTCCTGCTGCCCCGCCTCTTCGGCCGTGGCTACACCCGCGACGTCGCCCCGGTCTGGGCCAGCTGAACCTCACGCCCCGCTCCGCTGGTCTGGACAGGCGCGCCGCGACGCCTGCGTTGTGGTTGCCTTCGCAAGGGCCTAGGAGGTTCACATGAGGCGCAGCAGGCTGGCGGCGTACGCCATGGGGATCGCTGTCGCAGCCGCGCTGACGGGCTGCGGTGACAGCGACGGCGACAGCGGTGATGACGGTGGTGATGACGGTGGTGGGTCGAGCGATTTCGCGGACGAGAAGCCCGCCGACATCGTCGCTGCCGCCAGGGACGCCATGGCCGACCTGGAGTCGCTCAGCATCACGGGAGACATGCGCACCGACGGGCAGCCCGCCAGCCTCGACCTCCAGCTCTCCGACTCCGGCGACTGCACCGGCACCCTGGCCTTCGACGGCACCGGCACGATCGAGATCCTCGGAGTCGGAGGGGACCGCTGGTTCAAGGGCGACGCTGCGTTCTGGAGCACCACGGGCCTTCCGGACACGTCGCAGCTGCTCGACAAGTGGATCATCGACGGGCAGGGCGACTTCGCGACGTTCTGCGCGATCGACGACTTCGTCGAGGAGATGTTCGAGGACGACGCCGACGAGACCTACGTGGTCACGGGCACCGAGTCGGTCGACGGCGAGGACGTCGTCCTCGTGGAGCAGGACGATGCCGAGGACGGCGTCTCGATCGGCTTCATCCGCGTCGACGAGCCGCACCACATGGTGAGGATCGACCGGGAGGGTGACAACGGCGGCACGATCACGTTCTCCGGCTTCGACGAGGAGTTCGTGGTCACCGCGCCGAGTGCCGACGAGATCGTCGACCTGGCGGACGTGGGCTGACCCGAGGGCGGGGCTCGCTCGCTCTTCCGGGCGTCTGGGGTCTGGGGTCTGGACAGGATTCCCTCCGCGACGCACTTGTGTGATTGCCTTCCATCCGAATCCCAGGAGGACACATGAAGCGCAGCAACCTGGCGACGTACGCCATGGGTATCGCCCTCGCGGCGGCATTGACCGGATGTGGCAGTGACGACGACGGCGGCGGTGACGGCGGAAACGACTTCGCCGGCGAGAAGGCCGCCGACATCATCGACGCGGCCTCGACCGACATGGGGAAGCTGAAGTCGGTCCACCTGAACGCCGACATCACGTCGGAGGGCAGCACTGTCGGCATGGATCTGTCCCTCAACACCGACGGCAACTGTGCCGGCACCATCAGCGTCGGTGGAGGCTCGGCGGAGGTGCTCAGCGTCGACGGCTCGTCGTGGTTCAAGGCCGACGAGGCCTTCTGGCGCGAGCAGGCCGGTGCCCAGGCCGACCAGGTCCTCACGCTGGTGGGCGACAAGTGGGTCGTTGACGAGTCCAACCAGTTCGGCAGCTTCTGCGACCTCGACAGCCTGCTCGAGGACGTCGGCGACCCCGACGACCTCGAGGACATCACGACCGACGGCACCGAGGACGTCGACGGCGAGGAGGCGGTCAAGGTCGTCGGCACCGATGAGGGCAGCGAGACCACCATGTTCGTGGCGGTCGACGAGCCGCACTACATCCTCAAGGTCGAGGTGACCGGTGACGACGCCGGCGAGGCCACCTTCACCGAGTTCGACGAGGACGTCGAGGTCGAGGCGCCCGCCGAGGAAGACACGATCTCGCTCCAGTAGCTCCTCGTCCTACGCCGGGGCCAGCAGTGCCCCGGCGTGGGGCGGCAGCATGAGCTCGCCGCCGTCGAGGTCGACGCCCGACTCGGTCTCGAAGACCAGGTCGTGGTGCCCGACCTCGACGGTGGCCGGCTCGTCGCCGAAGTTCACCACCACGAGCAGGCGGCCGCGCGTCATCCGGAAGACCCGCCGCTGCTCGTCGACCTCGCATGCCGTCCGCCGGAACGACGGGTCGGTCAGGTCGGGGTTCGCCCGCCGCAGCTGGGCCAACTCGCGGTAGACCTTCAGCATCCGTGCGCCGCGGTCGGAGGTGGTCTCCGACCAGTCCAGTCGGGAGCTGGCGAACGTCTCCTCGTCCTGCGGGTCGGGCACGACGGCTGGGTCCCAGCCCATCCGCTCGAACTCCTTGATCCGGCCCTCGGCGGTGGCCTTGGCCAGCTCGGGCTCGGGGTGCGAGGTGAAGAAGCGGAAGGGCGTGGACGCTGCCCACTCCTCGCCCTGGAAGAGCATCGGCGTGAACGGCCCGCACAGCGTGAGCAGCGCCGCGCACGCCAACTGGTCGTCGTCGAGGTGGTCGGTGATCCGGTCGCCGACGGCGCGGTTGCCGATCTGGTCGTGGTTCTGGCTGCACACCACCAGCCGCCAGGTCGGCATCGACTCCGTGTCGATCTCGTGGCCGTGCTCGCGGTGCCGGAACGACGAGTAGGTGCCGTCGTGGAAGAACCCCTTCTCGCACACCTTCGCCAGGGCGCCCAGCGGCTCGAAGTCGGCGTAGTAGCCCGAGGTCTCGCGAGTGAGCGCCACGTGCACCGCGTGGTGGAAGTCGTCGCTCCACTGGGCGTCGAGCCCATAGCCACCGGCCTCGCGCGGCGTGACCAGGCGCGGGTCGTTGAGGTCGGACTCGGCGATCAGTGTGAGCGGCCGGCGCTGGTGCGCCGACAGCGCGGCCACCTCGATCGCCATCTCCTCCAGCAGGTGCAGCTCCGAGTCGTCGGCGAGGGCGTGCACGGCGTCGAGCCGCAACCCGTCGACGTGGTAGTCCTCGAGCCACATCCGCACGTTGTCGAGGATGAAGCGCCGCACCTCGGCCGACCCCTCACCATCGAGGTTGACCAGGTCGCCCCAGGTGTTGGTGCCCTGCTTGAGGTAGGGCCCGAACATCGGCAGGTAGTTGCCGCTCGGCCCGAGGTGGTTGTAGACCACGTCCTGGATCACGGCCAGGCCCTCGGCGTGACAGCCGTCCACGAACCGCTGGTACGCCGCCGGACCGCCGTACGGTTCGTGCACCGCGTGCCACAGCACCCCGTCGTAGCCCCAGTTGTGCACGCCGTTGACGGCGTTGACCGGCATCAGCTCGATGAAGTCGACACCGATGCTGCGCAGGTGGCCGAGCCGTCCGAGCGCGGCGTCCAGGGTGCCTTCGGGGGTGAAGGTGCCGACGTGGAGCTCGTAGATGAGGGACCCCGCCAGCTGGCGGCCGGTCCAGCCGGCGTCGGTCCACTCGAACGAGCTCGGGTCGTGGGTTCGCGAGCGTTGGTGGACGCCCGCCGGCTGTCGCCGGGACCGGGGGTCGGGCACCGGCGAGTCCGCGTCGTCGATCAGGTATCCGTAGTCGACGTCTCCCTTCGTCGGATCCGGTGTGGGCTCCGACGGGGTCCACCAACCTCCGTCGGCCTGCTGCATCTCGACAATCGCATCCGCCACCGACAGCCGGACGCGGGACGGCAGGGGAGCCCAGACGTCGAAGGGCCGGCGCGCTGTCACGGCTCCCTCACCAGCAAGGCCACCGGATAGACCTCGAGCACGTCGGCCAGGCGGGCGCTGGTCGGACGGTCGGTGAGCACGTCGCGCCAAGCCCCACCACCCGGCAGGTCGAGCTCCGTGTCACCCCAGCCACCGCCTCGCTCGAGCCCGATCGGCAGCCGGGTCGCCACGGTCACCGCGCCACCACGGTCGAAGGCCAGCACGTGGTCGGTGGCCGCGCCGCTGGCGCGCACCGGCGTGTACGCCGTGAACAGCTCGGTCCGGTCCCGGCGCAGCGTCAACGCCCGGTGGGTGACCAACAGCTTGGCGCCGCCGGGGTCGTCCTCGCCGGACGTGAGCGGGAAGCGGGCGCCGTCGCGCGCGGCCACGAGCAGCTCGGCGCGCAGGTCGAGGTCGTAGGGGCGACGGTTGTCGGGATCGACCAGGCTCTGCTCCCACAGCTCGCTGCCCTGGTAGACGTCGGGCACCCCCGGCATGGTCAGGGCGACCAGCTTGGCCGCGAGGGAGTTGCTCCAGCCGGGTGCCACCACGTGGCCGAGCAGCTCGGCGAGCACGCGGCGTACGTCCTCGTCGTCGAAGGCCGCATCGACGGCGGCGTGCACCGCCGTCTCGTAGGTGGGCTCCGGCTGGGTCCAGGTGGTGTGGTCGCCTGCCTCGCGCATCGCCTTCTCCGCGTAGGCGTGCAGCCGTTCGCGAGAGGCGGGCCAGGCGCCGAGGATCGCCTGCCACAGCAGGGAGCCGAAGCCGGGGTCGGGCACCGGCGCGCGGGTGAGCAGCAGGTCGAGATGGGTCTGCCAGACGAGCGGGATCTCGGCGAGGGCGGTGATCCGGGCGCGGACGTCCTCGCCGCGCTTGGTGTCGTGGGTGGAGAGCGTGGTCATGGCGTGCGGCCATGTCGGCCTGCCGGACCGCCATCGCCTCGTGGAAGTCGTCGACAGGCAGCGCGAACTCGCTGGGGTCGCCGCCGACCTCGTTGAGCGAGGTGAGCCGCGAGTAGCGGTAGAACGCGCAGTCCTCGACACCCTTGGCCATCACCATGCCGCTGGTCTGCTGGAAGCGCTTTGCCGGATCGGCGTCGGGGTCACCCAGCAGCGGCTCGAGGGTGGCGAGTGCCTGCGCCAGGTCGGGCCGCCGGTCCCGGGCCTCGGCGAATGCGTGGTCGAGGTGGTCGCGCCCCTCCGGCAGGTAGGACCGATAGACCGGGAAGCAGGCCAGCAGCTCGGCGACCGCGTCGACCATCCGGGTGGTCTCGAGGGTCGTGGTCGCAAGCCCCCGGGCCTCCGTCGCCCTCGCGATCTCGCGGACGATCCGCCGCACTTCCGAGCCGAGGATGCCGTCGGCCACGGCGCGCTTGGTGTCGTGGATCAGCTCGGCCCAATCCACAGGTGCCCCGCGCAGCTTGGTCTCCAGGTCGTCGAGAGCTCCCTGTCCGGCCGGGTCTGTCAGCACCCGGTCGACGGCGCCCAACGCGTCATAGCCCGTGGTGCCGGAGGTCGCCCAGGTCCGCGGCAGCGACTCTCCCGGCTCGAGGATCTTCTCCACGAGCACGTAGGCGCCGTCGGTGATCTGGGTCAGGTCGTCGAGGTAGGCCTGCGGGTAGCGCAGGCCGTCGGGGTGGTCGACCCGCAGCCCGTCGACGAGGCCTTCGGCGAACCACCGCTGGATCTCCACGTGCGTGTCCGCCAACACCTCGGGCACCTCCACGCGCACCCCGGCGAGCGTGTTGACGGCGAAGAACCGGCGGTAGTTCAGGTCGTGGTCGGCCCTGGTCCAGTGCACCAGGTCGTAGTGCTGGGTCGTCGGTGACGACGTGCCGGGCGCCAGGGGGAACGTGTGGTCGTGGTAGCGCACCACCCCCTGCGTCGGATCCACGTGTACGCCGTCCAACCCGTCGTCGCCCAGCACCGGGATCCGGACCTTGCCGCCAGCCGCATCGAAGTCGATGTCGAAGGCGACGGCATGCTCGGAGTCGCGCCCGCGCTGCAGCAGGTCCCACCACCAGGCGTTCTCACTCGGCGTCGCGACACCCACGTGGTTGGGCACGATGTCGACGAGCACGCCCAACCCGAGCCGGCGGGCCTCGGCCGACACGGCAGCCAGCCCGTCGGCGCCACCGCGCGACGCGTCGATCCGATCGTGGGCGACGACGTCGTAGCCATGGCTGCTGCCGGGCTCGGCGGCCAGAATCGGGGACAGGTACACCCAGTCGGCGCCGAGGTCGTGGACGTACTCGAGGCGGTCGGCGACGGCGTACAGGTCGAAGTCAGCGGTGACCTGGAAGCGGTAGGTGCTGACCGGCACCCGCCCAGGTGAGTAGTCGGTCGTCGCCATGACTCAGCCCCTGCCCACCTGGGCCGCCAGGGAAGCAGCCACGGAGTGGTCGGGCTCCGCCTCGGGCGGGGTGTGCTCCCGGAGCACCACGAGGCTCTGGTCCTGCATCGCGAAAACCGCGGACGCCGCCAGCGGCCGGCCGTCGTCCACCGCTCCGCCGGTGTCGATCACCACGTCCCACGCGGCGGCGTACTCATCGGGCGGGAGGGTGACCTCCGCCGGGCCGTCGGCGTTGAAGTAGAGCAGGAAGTGGTCGTCGTCGATCGGCTCGCCGCGCAGGTCGGTGCCCGAGATGCCGTGGCCGTTGAGGTACATGCCGAGGGCCTGGGATCCATCGTCCCAGTCCTGGTCCTCCATCGGCCGGCCGTCGAGGTGGAGCCACACGATGTCGTTGAGCCGGTCGCCTTCACCACCATCTCCGGCGCGCACCGTGGTGCCGGTGAAGAACCGCCGGCGCCGGAACGTCGGGTGGGCGCGTCGCAGCTCGATGCACGCAGCCGTGAACTCCACCAACGGCTGGTCTGCCTGGTCCCAGTGCACCCAGCTGAGCTCGGAGTCCTGGGCGTAGGTGTTGTTGTTGCCCTGTTGCGTGCGGCCGAGCTCGTCGCCGTGCAGCAGCATCGGCACCCCCTGGCTGAGCAGCAGGGTGGCGAGGAAGTTGCGCTGGGCCCGAGCGCGCTGCGCGAGCACTTGCGGGTCGTCGGTCGGACCCTCGACGCCGTGGTTCCAGGATCGGTTGTGGCTTTCGCCGTCCTTGCTCTGCTCGCCGTTGGCCTCGTTGTGCTTGTCGTTGTAGGAAACCAGGTCGTGCAGCGTGAAGCCGTCGTGGGCGGTCACGAAGTTGATGCTGGCGAAGGGCTTGCGACCGGTGTCCTCGTAGAGGTCCGACGAGCCGGCCACCCGCGACGCGAACTCCCCGAGCGACGGCTCGCCGCGCCAGAAGTCGCGCACGGTGTCGCGGTAGGCGCCGTTCCACTCGGTCCACTGCGGCGGGAAGCCGCCCACCTGGTAGCCGCCCGGGCCGACGTCCCACGGCTCGGCGATCAGCTTGACCTGGCTGACGACCGGGTCCTGCTGCACGAGCTCGAAGAACGTCGCGAGCCGGTCGACGTCGTAGAACTCGCGCGCCAGCGCGGAGGCGAGGTCGAAACGGAACCCGTCGACGTGCATCTCGGTCACCCAGTAGCGCAGGGAGTCCATGATCAGCTGCAGGGAGTGGGGATTGCGGACGTTGAGCGAGTTCCCGGTGCCCGTGTAGTCCATGTAGTACTGCTTGTCGTCCTCGACCAGCCGGTAGTACGCCGGGTTGTCGATGCCCCTCATGCTCAGCGTCGGTCCGAGGTGGTTGCCCTCCGCGGTGTGGTTGTAGACGACGTCCAGGATCACCTCGATGCCGGCCGCGTGCAGGGCCTTGACCATCGACTTGAACTCCTGCACCTGCTGGCCGGGTGCGCGGCCGGCGGCGGCGTACTCGGCATGCGGAGCGAAGAAGCCCAGGGTGTTGTAGCCCCAGTAGTTGCGCAGCCCCTTCTCGAGCAGGGTGCTGTCCTGGATGAACTGGTGCACCGGCATCAGCTCGATGGCGGTGACCCCGAGCCGGGTGAGGTGGTCGGTCACGGCCGGGTGGGCCAGCCCGGCGTAGGTGCCGCGGAGCTCCTCGGGGACATCGGGGTGCAGCTGGGTGAGCCCCTTGACGTGCGCCTCGTAGACGACCGAGTCGCTGTAGGGCCGGTCCAGCCGCCGGTCGCCCTCCCAGTCGAAGAACGGGTTGATCACCACGCCCAGGGTCATGTGGGCCGCGGAGTCGTCGTCATTGCGGGAGGCCTCGTCACCGAACCGGTAGCCGAAGAGGCTCTCGTCCCAGTCGATCTCGCCGCTGGTGGCCTTCGCATAGGGATCGAGCAGCAGCTTGTTGGCGTTGCAACGCAGTCCCTGGGCGGGGTCCCACGGGCCATGCACCCGGAAGCCGTAGCGCTGGCCGGGCTGCACCAGCGGGAGGTAGGCGTGCCAGACGTACGCATCGACCTCGATCAGCTCGACCCGGGTCTCGACCAGGCTCTCGTCGAACAGACAGAGCTCGACCTTCTCGGCGACCTCGCTGAACAGCGCGAAATTGGTGCCGCTGCCATCAAACGTCGCACCGAGGGGGTACGGCCGTCCGGGCCAGATCTCCGCCATGTCGGCCTCCGGTCGGTCCAGCGTCGGGCTCTTTGGATCGATCAAAGCACAGTCCTTGGCATGGCCCGGCGGTACCCCGTCGTGACGTGACCAATCACCCAGCGATGGCTAGCGGGCGGTGTCGTCCATCTTCCGCAGCACCTCGACCAGGTCCTCGGGCGCGCGCGTGTCGGCGTCGTCCCGCAGTCGCTCGACCACGACCTCCGGGAGGTCGTCGAGGCCGCGTACCTCCTGGTGCAGGCGTTCCATCGTCGTGTCCAGCGTGTACGCCGTGCCGGCTGCTGCGAGCAGACCGTCGAGCAGCTCCTGGGGCACCTCGCGGCGGTACTTGTAGTAGATCTTGTGCTCCAGGCTGGCCCAGAAGTCCATGGCCACGGTGCGGAACTGCACCTCGACCAGCACCGGCACCTGTCCGCCGGAGAGGAAGACCGGCACCTCGACCAGCGCATGCAGGCTGCGGTAGCCGTTGGCCTTCGGCTCGGTGATGTAGTCGCGGACCTCGACCCGGTGGATGTCCTCCTGCTGGATCAGCAGGTCGAAGACCCGGTAGACGTCGGAGACGAAGCTGCAGGTGACCCGCACGCCGGCGATGTCGGTGACCCGGCTGCGGATCTCCGCGAACGACGGCCGGTCCTCCGGCGAAAGCCCCTTGTGGCGCATCTTCTGCACCAGGCTCTCGGGGCTCTTCAGGCGCGACGAGACGTGCTCGATGGGGTTGTAGTCGTGGAGGTTCGCGAACTCGTCGCGCAGGATGTTGAGCTTCGTGACGACTTCCTCCATGCCGAACTTGTGCTCGAGCATGAAGCGGCGGAAGTCCTCCTCCGGGTACGCCGGCTGCGCGTCCGAGGTCGCGGTCACCCAGCCAGCGTACGCACGCCCGGTCGCCGCGCCCGACCCGCTCAGCCAAGCCTCAACTTGGTTGCGGTGCAGCCCCGCGGTCGGGACCATTCGGGCATGACGTCCGAACAGTTCGAGGCGACGCCCCGCCTCGGGCCGCACGAGGACGAGCCCCATGACGAGGGCGGCCTCCACAACCGGTTGAACTGGCTGCGGGCCGGCGTGCTGGGTGCGAACGACGGCATCGTCTCGACCGCCGGCATCGTGGTCGGCGTGGCCGGTGCGTCGTCGGACCGCACGACGATCCTGGTCGCGGGCGTCGCCGGCCTGGTCGCCGGAGCGCTCAGCATGGCCACGGCGGAGTACGTCTCGGTCTCGGGCCAGCGCGACTCGGAGAAGGCGCTGCTGCGCAAGGAGGCGGCCGAGCTGCGCGACGACCCGGAGGACGAGCTCGCCGAGCTGGCCGGCATCTACGCCGAGAAGGGTCTGGACGACGACCTGGCGATGGAGGTCGCCGTGCAGCTCACCGCGCACGACGCGCTCGGCGCGCACGCCGAGGCCGAGCTCGGCATCGATCCCGACGACCTCACCAACCCCTGGGACGCCGCGCTCGCGTCGCTGGTGTCGTTCAGCCTCGGAGCGCTGCTGCCGCTGGTGACGATCCTGGTGATGTCCTCGCAGCTGCGGGTCGGGGTGACCTTCGCCGCGGTGACGCTCGCGCTGGCCGGCACCGGCTACCTGAGCGCGCGGCTCGGCGAGGCCCCGGTGCGCCGGGCCGTGGTGCGCAACGTGCTGGGCGGGGCCGTCGCGATGGCGGTGACCTTCGGCGTCGGAAGCCTGCTTCAGACCTCCGGCGTCGTATGACCCGGATGTTCGCGGGCGTGCTGCCCTCCGAGGAGGCGATCGACCACCTCGACGAGTTCCTCTCCGTACGCCGCGAGGTGGCAGCCTTCCGGTGGTCGCTCGCCACGCAGTTCCACCTCACGCTGGCCTTCCTCGAAGACGTGCCCGACCGCAGCTACGACGACCTGGTCGAACGGCTGGAGGTGGCCGCGGGGCGGCGTACGGCGTTCATGACGCGGATCGCCGGCGGTGGCGCCTTCCCCGACCCGGCCCGGGCCAAGGTCCTCTACGCCGGCCTGGACCTGACCCCCGACTCCACCGACGAGCTCGGGCGGCTGGCCGCCGGGGCTCGGGCGGCGGCGGCCAAGGCCGGCGTCGTGGTCGACGGTCAGCGGTTCCGACCGCACCTCACGGTGGCCCGCCTGGGACGGCCGACCGAGGTCAGCAACTGGGTGCGCCTCCTCGACACCTACGAAGGCCCCGCCTGGGAGGCGGACCGGCTCACCCTCGTGGCGTCGTACCTCGGCGAGGGCCCCGGCAACCGCCCCCGCTACGAGACCGTCGCCGAGCTGCCCCTGTCGCGGTAGTCCCGTCGTTTGGCCGGTTGAAACGAGTAATCCACAGGCCGATCGTCAGGGACTACCCCGGCGGGCGCGGGCTGGCTAGGACCTGGCTCACACGCCCGGGGAGTGGTCCGGCCTGTCGCTCGCGGCCCAGGTGTCCTACGTTGCCCCGGTGAAGATCGCAGTTGTCAGGGAGACCCGCGAGGGTGAGACCCGTGTCGCGATGGTGCCCGAGCTGGTCGGCAAGCTGACCGGTCTCGGAGCCGAGGTCCTCGTCGAACCCGACGCCGGCCGCGGTGCACTGATCGCCGACCAGGAGTACGCCGACGCGGGGGCCGGCATCGACGCGGGCGCGCTCGAGGCGGCCGACGTGGTGGTCTCGGTGCAGCCACTCCCCACCGAGTCCGTGCGCCGGCTGCGGAAGGGAACGGCGACGTTCTCGTTCCTGCCGGTCAACCAGGAGCAGCACCTGATCGCCGACCTGCGCGACAGCGGCATCACCAGCTTCTCCATGGAGCTGGTGCCGCGGATCTCGCGGGCCCAGTCGATGGACGCGCTCAGCTCGCAGGCGCTGGTCTCCGGCTACCGCTGCGCGATCGTGGCCGCCGGCATGCTGCGCCGCTTCTTCCCCCTCAACATGACCGCCGCCGGCACCGTGCAGCCCGCCGAGGTCGTCGTGCTCGGAGCCGGTGTCGCCGGCCTGCAGGCGATCGCCACGGCCAAGCGACTGGGCGCCGTGGTCCGCGCCTACGACGTGCGCGCGGCCGCGGCCGAGGAGATCCGCTCGATGGGCGCCAAGGCGATCGAGCTCGAGCTCGAGACGCTCGAGGGCGCGGGCGGCTACGCACGCGAGATGACTGAAGACCGCGCGGCCCGCCAGCGCGAGCTGCTGACGCCGTACATCGCCAACGCCGACGCGCTGATCACCACCGCGGCCGTGCCCGGTCGGCAGGCGCCGATGCTGGTGACCGCCGAGATGGTGGAGCAGATGAAGCCCGGCTCGGTCGTGGTCGACCTGGCCTCGGAGACCGGCGGCAACGTCGAGGGCTCGGTGGCCGGTGAGGTCATCCGGATCGGCAACGCCCAGGTCTGGGGCGGCAAGAACATCCCCTCGCAGATGCCCGGGCCGGCCTCGCGGCTGTACGCCCAGAACATCGTCAACATCCTGACCCTCATGACGGCGGCCGCGGACAAGGAGACCAACGCGGAGGCGAAGTTCGCGCCCGACTTCGACGACGAGATCGTCGCCGGTGCGTGCGTCACCCACGACGGCGCGATCCGGCACGAGCCGACCCGCGAGGCGATCGAGGGTGCGGCCGAGTCGGCCGCCGCGCCGCCCGCGGAGGAGCCCGACGACGTACCTGCCGAGACACCAGCGGAAGGAGCCGGGGAGTGAACGACCTCGTCCTCGACAACGGGATCGTCTGGCTGACGATCTTCATCCTCAGCGTCTTCGTCGGCATCGAGGTGATCTCCAAGGTCTCCTCGACGCTGCACACGCCGCTGATGTCGGGCGCCAACGCCATCCACGGCGTGATCCTGCTCGGCGCGATCCTGGTGACCGGCACGGCAGAGGGCGACGTCGCCACGATCGTCGGCCTGATCGCGATCGTGCTCGCCGCGGTCAACATGGTCGGCGGCTTCCTGGTGACCGACCGGATGCTGCAGATGTTCACCCGCAAGAAGAAGCCTGCCGCTGTGTCTACCAGTGGGGCCGAGAAGGGCGGCGACGCCTGATGCCTACCTGGGCCCAGCTGATCTACCTGATCTGCGCGATCTGCTTCATCCTCGCGCTGAAGGGCCTCTCCGGCCCCAAGACCGCTCGCACCGGCAACCTGATCGGCGCCGCGGCGGCCGTCGTGGCGTGCGCGCTGCCGTTCTTCTACGTCGACGACATGCAGAACATCGGCCTGATCCTGCCCGCCATCGCGATCGGCAGCATCGGCGGCGCGTTCGGTGCGCAGCGGGTGCAGATGACGCAGATGCCGCAGATGGTGGCGCTGTTCAACGGCGTCGGCGGCGGCGCGGCCGCGCTGGTCGCGCTGCTGGAGCTCGAGCACTTCATCGACAGCGAGGTGCCGGGCTTCTACCTCGTCGCGACGGCGTTCACGATCGTGGTGGGCTCGGTCTCGTTCTCCGGCTCGGTGATCACCTTCGCCAAGCTGCAGGACCTGATGACCTCACGACCGGTCACCTTCCCGGGGCTGCCCGTCCTCTTCGGCGGCTCGCTGATCGCTGCGGTCGTGCTGTCGGTGCTTGATCGTCACCGACGCGACCATGACCCTCGGCATCGTGCTGGCCCTGCTCGGCCTGCTGATCGGCGTGCTGCTGGTGCTGCCGGTCGGCGGCGCCGACGTACCGATCGTGATCTCGCTGCTCAACGCGCATCACCGGTCTGACCGTCGCAGCCGGCGGCTACGTGCTCCAGAACACCCTGCTGCTGGTCGCCGGCACCCTGGTCGGTGCGTCCGGCACGCTGCTGACCCTGTTGATGGCCAGCGCCATGGGCCGCTCGGTGGCCAACATCCTGTTCGGTGCGCTGAAGGGCGGCTCGACGCTCGGTGGCGGTGAAGCCTCCGACCGGCCGGTGAAGTCCGCCGGCCCCGAGGACGCCGCGATCATGCTCAACTACGCCGAGCGCGTGATCATCGTGCCCGGCTACGGCCTCGCGGTCGCCCAGGCCCAGCACACCCTGCGCGAGCTGGTCGACCTGCTCAACGAGCGCGGCATCGTCACCGACTACGCCATCCACCCGGTGGCCGGCCGGATGCCCGGTCACATGAACGTCCTGCTCGCCGAGGCCCAGGTGCCCTACGAGCAGCTCAAGGAGATGGACGACATCAACGGCGACTTCAAGGACACCGACGTGGTGCTCGTGGTCGGCGCCAACGACGTGGTCAACCCCGCCGCCAAGACGACCCCCGGTGCGCCGATCTACGGGATGCCGATCCTGGACGTCGACGAGGCCCGGGCCGTCATCTTCATGAAGCGCTCGATGCGCCCCGGGTTCGCCGGCATCGAGAACGAGCTGCTCTTCGAGGAGAAGACCACGCTGCTCTTCGGTGACGCGAAGGACACGATGGGCAAGCTGCTCAACGCGGTCAAGGCTCTCTAGTCGGGCTGGTAGGGGCTGCGGCCTCGTAACCCTGGGCCCTGTGTGCGCGTTGTTCCGGTGTGAACCGACGTCTCGCCTCCGCTCTCGCCGCTGTGTCGACGGTGGGCGCGCTGGCGCTGGCGCCGCAGCCGGCCACGGCGGATCCCATCGTGCTCCCCGACGTGCTGGGCTCCCTGCCGATCGATGGCCTCCTCGGCGACACGCTCACCTGCACCGAGCTGACCCCGCACGCGATCTCGGTCGACCGCGCTCCCGTGCGGCTCGACCTCCGGATCCTGCTCGACGGCGTGAAGCGCGCCGAGGCCAAGCGGGCCGTGGTCTCGATGCGGAAGGCGTTCTCGCCGCTGCGGATCACCGTGGCGCCGACGTACCGCAAGGTGACCTTCACCGGTCGCGACGCCGACGGACTCACCCGACAGGCCAAGCGCTTGTACGGCGGCAAGCGGCCGCGCGGCACCGACATCGTCTACACGATGACCAGCAAGGACATCACCGCCGGCGTCGGCGACAACGTGGCCGGTCTGGCCGACTGCATCGGAGGTGTCCGGTTCCCGAGCCGGGCGTTCGCGGTGGGTGAGGACTTCGCGGCCGGCAGCGGTCTGCGCGAGGGCACGGGCAAGACCATGGCCCACGAGATCGGGCACGTGCTCGGCGCCCATCACCACTACACGAGCATCGAAGGGCTGCTGGCCGCCGACCCCAACCTGCTCGACCTGATGGCGCCGTACCTCGACCTCTGCTCCCTGCGCTTCTCGACCGTCAACTCCCTGATGGTGCAGGGGCACGCGCAGCTCTACGCGCGCTGATCTCGACGCGGTCGGCCCGCCGCCCGCATGTTACTGATCGTTGTGCCGTCTACCTGACCGTTACAACTGTCACCTAGTGGGTCCGACGGTCAGTAACATGCCGGACCACGCGAGCTACTCGGCCAGCCCGTAGAGCCGGTCGCCGGCGTCGCCGAGACCGGGGACGATGTAGCCCTTCTCGTTGAGCTTCTCGTCCATGGCGGCGGTGACCACCGTGAACGGGACGCCGAGGCCGTCGAGCTCGTCCTCGAGGCGGCGGCAGCCCTCGGGGGCGGCGAGCAGGCAGATCGCGGTGATGTCGTCGGCACCGCGGTCGACCAGGAACCGGACCGCGGCGGCGAGGGTGCCGCCGGTGGCCAGCATCGGGTCGAGCACGTAACACTGCCGGCCGGACAGGTCGTCGGGCAGGCGCTCGGCGTACGTCGAGGCCTCGAGCGTCTCCTCGTTGCGCATCATGCCGAGGAACCCGACCTCAGCGGTCGGGAGCAGCCGCATCATGCCGTCGAGCATGCCGAGACCCGCGCGCAGGATCGGCACGACCAGGGGCTTCGGCGAGGCCAGCTTCACGCCGGTGGTCGGTGCCACCGGGGTGACGATGTCGTGCGGGGCGATGCGTACGTCGCGCGTCGCCTCGTAGGCCAGCAGCGTCACGAGCTCGTCGGTCAGGCTGCGGAAGGTCGGTGAGTCGGTGCGCTCGTCACGCAGGGCGGTCAGCTTGTGGGCGACCAGTGGGTGGTCCACGACGTGGGTGCGCATGGCCGAAACCCTAGTCGTCACCGACCGTGCCGCGCGAAAGCTCTTGGCCCGCCCGGGTTCCCCGTGCCACTCTGGACACGACGGCAGTCCTGCTGAATGGCCCGAGCGAGGAGGAGTGACATGTCCGAGCAGACCGGCGGAGTCGACTTCGCCCTCGCTGCCTACCGCGAGGAAGGCGTCTGGCAGGTGCAGGAGCTGGTGCACGACACCCTCCTCGACATCGAGACGCTCTCGCACGCCCTACGCCGGTTCCCCGGCGACGGCGGGGCGGTCGGGCTGGTCGCGGTCGACGAGGAGTTCTTCCTGATCGTGCGGGTGGCCGGCGCCTCGACGCGCGTCCTGCTCTCCGACTTCACCGCCGCCGACGAGTGGGAGCTGGCCAGCTCGGCAATCGGCTTCCTGGGGCTCCCGCCGCCGGAGGACGAGGACGAGCAGCTGCCCGCCGGCGACCTCGGCCTCCTCGACGACCTCGGCATGGCCGCGATGGACATGGGCGTGCTGCTCGACGACTTCGACCTCTACCCCGACGAGATGCTCTCCGACATCACCCGCCGGCTCGGGTTCGGCAAGCTTTTCGACGACGCCGTCGGCCTCACCTCCGCGTGACCGCTCCCGACCCCTGGAGCGCGCCGATGCTGGCCGCGCTCGACGAGGCCCGCGCGGCGCTGGCCACCGGTGACGTGCCGATCGGAGCGGTGGTGCTGGATCCGGCGTACGCCGTGATCGGGCGTGGCCGCAACCTCCGCGAGGCCGAGGCCGACCCGACCGGGCACGCCGAGGTGGTGGCCCTGCGCGAGGCCGCGAAGGCGCGCGGCGAGTGGCGGCTCGCCGGCTGCACGCTGGTGGTCACCCTGGAGCCCTGCACGATGTGTGCGGGGGCAGCAGTGCTCAGCCGCGTCGACCGCATCGTGTTCGGCGCCTGGGACCCGAAGGCCGGCGCCGTCGGCAGCCTCTGGGACGTGGTCCGCGACCGCCGGCTCAACCACCGCCCCGAGGTGGTCACCGACGTGCTGGCCGCGGAGTCGACCGCGCTCCTGGAGGAGTTCTTCCGGTCGCAGAGAAACCCATGAAGCGGCAGCTGCCGAAGCGCCACGACCTCGCGCCCCTGCTGAAGTTCAAGCAGCCGATCTGGTCGGCCAAGGAGCGCCGGCTGACCAAGGCGCTGACGATCGAGGACCTGCGCCGGATCGCCAAGCGGCGTACGCCGAAGGCTGCCTTCGACTACACCGACGGCGCGGCCGACGGCGAGGTCTCGCTGGCGCGGGCCCGCGAGGCGTTCGGCGACGTGGAGTTCCGGCCGGCGATCCTGCGCGACGTGTCGAAGGTGGACACCTCGCGCATCGTGCTGGGCCAGCGGGTGGAGCTGCCGTTCGGCATTGCGCCGACCGGCTTCACGCGGATGATGCATGCGGAGGGCGAGATCGCGGGAGCGACCGCGGCTGCCGCCGCGGGGATCCCGTTCGCCCTGTCGACGATGGGCACGACCTCGATCGAGGACGTCGCCGCGGCCAACTCCGCACGGCCGCAACTGGTTCCAGCTCTACATGTGGAAGGACCGCGACCGGTCGATGGCGCTGGTCGACCGCGCCGCACAGGCCGGGTTCGACACGCTGCTGGTGACCGTCGACGTGCCGGTGGCGGGCGCGCGGCTGCGCGACGTACGCAACGGCATGACCATCCCGCCCACCCTGAGCGCCCGCACGGTCGCGAACGCGATCCCGCGGCCGGCCTGGTGGTTCAACTTCCTGACCACCGAGCCGCTGGCGTTCGCCTCGCTCGACTCGTGGTCGGGCACCGTCGCCGAACTGCTGGACACGATGTTCGACCCGACGGTGACCTACGACGACCTGGCCTGGATCCGGGACCAGTGGCCCGGCAAGGTCGTGGTCAAGGGCGTGCAGACCGTCGACGACGCGCGGCGGTGTGCCGAGGTCGGGGTCGATGCGGTGCTGCTCTCCAACCACGGCGGCCGTCAGCTCGACCGCGCGCCGGTGCCGTTCCACCTGCTGCCCGACGTGGTGGCGGCGGTCGCTGCTCATCATCCCGACGTCGAGGTGCACCTCGACACCGGCATCATGTCGGGCCAGGACATCGTCGCCGCGATCGCGCACGGCGCGCACTTCACCCTGGTCGGCCGCGCCTACCTCTACGGACTGATGGCGGGCGGTCGCGAGGGCGTCGACCGGACCATCGAGATCCTGCGCGGGCAGATCGAACGCACCATGCGGCTCCTGGGCGTCACCACGCTCGACGAGCTCGAGCCGGGCCACGTGGCGATGCTGCGTAGGCTTCGACCTCGTGACTGAGCCCCGACCGCTGGTCGTGATCGCGCCCGACAAGTTCAAAGGCTCGCTGACGGCGCCGGAGGTCGCGGCGGCGGTGGCGCGAGGGATCGCGGCGGTCGTGCCCGGCGCCGAGCTGCGGCTGGTGCCGGTGGCCGACGGTGGCGATGGCACCCTCGACGCGGCCCTCGGCGGTTCGTTCGAGGCGATGCCGATCACGGCTGCGGGCCCGACCGGAGAGCCCGTTGAAACCCGCTGGGCCCGAGACGGCGACACGGCCGTGGTCGAGATGGCCGACGTCAGCGGGCTCTCGCGGCTGCCGGGCGGCACGCTCGACCCGATGGGCGCGACCAGTCGCGGCACGGGCGAGGTGATCGCCGCTGCCCTCGACGCCGGCTGCCGGCGAATCGTGCTCGGGATCGGCGGCAGCGCCGGCACCGACGGTGGCGCGGGGTTGCTGGCCGGGCTCGGCGCGAGGCTGCTCGACGCGGCCGGCCGGCCGGTCGGCGACGGCGGAGGCGCGCTGGCCGACGTCGCGACGGTGGACCTCTCCGGGCTGCACCCCGGCGTGGCCGACGCCGAGATCGTCGTGGCCTGCGACGTCGACAGCCCCCTGACCGGACCCGAGGGCGCGGCGGCTGTCTTCGGTCCGCAGAAGGGTGCCTCACCCGACCAGGTGCGAGAGCTCGACGCCGCCCTGAGCCGCTGGGCGGACCTGGTGGCCGGAGCGACCGGAGCCGACGTGCGGGAGGCGCCCGGCGCGGGTGCGGCCGGTGGCGTGGGCTTCGCGGCGATGGCCGTGCTCGGTGCTCGGCTCGAGCAGGGCGTCGCCCTGGTGCTGGAGCTCCTCGACTTCGACAGCCAGGTGGCCGGCGCCGACCTGGTCATCGTGGGGGAGGGCTCCCTCGACCAGCAGTCGCTGCGCGGCAAGGCGCCGGTCGGGGTAGCCGCCGCGGCCCGGACCCATGGCGCCGAGGTGGTGGCGGTCTGCGGCCGTCGGCTCATCGACGACGCAACCCTGCGAGGCGCGGGCATCTCCGCGGCGTACGCCTGCGCCGACCTGGAACCCGATCCCGTCCGCAGCATGACCAACGCCGCCGCCCTGCTCGAGCAGCTCGGCGCCACCCTCGCCCGCGACCACCTGGCGGGGTAGTCCCTGACGAATTCGGGGTCGAAATCGCGTTCATCCACCCCGATTTCGTCAGGGACTACCGTGGCGGGGCTGTGGAATCTCGGACCACGAGCTCGTGCTCGGTGTGCTTCTTGCGAGGGCGGGAAGCGACCGGCTGGAGGGTCATGCCCAGGGCCAGGCGGCCGAACTCCTCCATCGGCAGCCGGATCGTGGTCAGCGAAGGGCCGAGGTGGGCGGCGACCGCGACGTCGTCGAAGCCGCACACCGAGACGTCGCCCGGGCACGACAGGCCGCGCTCCCGCAGCACAGCGAGTACGCCGATCGCCATCGCGTCGTTGAGGGCCAGGATGGCCGTGGTCTCGGGTGCCGTGTCGAGGATCTCGCGGGCCGCGGCCATGCCTCCCTCGCGGGTGAACTCGGCCTCGACCAGCAGCGGCCGGCCGCTGCGACGTCCGGGAAGCGCCTCGTGAATCCCCTCGAGCCGGTCCGCCACCGTGGTCAGCCCCTGGGACCCGCTCGCGATGGCGATCTTCTTGTGGCCGAGCGACACCAGGTGCTCGGCGATGGTGCGTCCGCCGGCCTGGTTGTCGGGCAGCACCGCGTCGGCGGCCACGTTGTGCCGGCCGATCATGGCGACCCGGCCGCCGTCGGCCTGGTAGCGGGCCAGCTCGGCGCGGGCATCGGCCTCGACCGCAGGGTCGATGTGGCCAGAGCCGGCCACGATGATCGAGCCGGTGCGGTTGGCGACCAGGGAGCGGATCTGCGCGAGCTCGACGCGGGGGTCGCGGCCGGAGTGGCAGATCTGCACCGCGAGCGCGCGCTCGCCGGCCAGGCCGAGGACGCCGCTGGCGATCTCGGTGAAGTAGGGGTCGCCGATCTCGTGCACGATCAGCCCCACGCTGGAGCTCGCACCACTGGCGAGGCTCCGGGCGTGCGCGTTGGCCACGTAGCCCAGCTCGGCGGCGATCTGCAGCACCCGCTCGGCCATCGCCGCGCTGACGCCGTTGGTGCCGGCCAGGGCCCGCGACGCCGTCGCGATCGAGACGCCCGCGGTCTCCGCGACGTCGATCAGGCGGGGTGCCCTGCGCGGTGCCTCCACTGCGTGCTCCTCGTCAATTCGGCTGTGACCCTTGCCACTGGATCGTCATTGTGGCATCTTAGCGAAAACGCTTACGTAAGCGCTTACGCAATGCTCCACCCCAGCACCGCACCCGCACCTGCCAAGGAGACAGACCGGACATGAAGATCACCAAGAAGATCCGCTGGGCGGGCCTCTCGACCGCCGCCGTCCTCGCCGTCACCGCGTGCGGTGGCCCGGGTGTCGGCGATTCGGGCGGCGGTGACGACGACGTCATCACGATCGGCATCTCGCTGCCGCTGACCGGCGACTACTCCGAGCCCGGCAAGGGCGTCGAGCGCGGCTACCAGGCCTGGGCCGACATCATCAACGAGGACGGCGGCCTGCTCGGCAAGCAGGTCGAGCTCAAGATCCTCGACGACAAGTCGAGCGCCGACACCGTGGTCGCCGACTACGAGGCGCTGATCGCCAACGACGGCGTCGACCTGGTGTTCGGCCCGTTCTCCACCCGCCTGGTCGTGCCCTCGGCCCGGGTCGCCAGCGAGTACGGCATGCTCTTCGTCGAGCCGGCCGGCGCGGCACCCGAGGTCTTCGAGCAGGGCTTCGACAACCTCTTCTACGCCGCCCCGGCGGTGGCCAACGACCACTACAACCTGCTCGCCGACCAGATCCTGTCGATGCCCGAGGGCGAGCGCCCCAAGACCGTCGCGTACGCCGCCATGGACGACCCGTTCGCGATGGGCACGGCGTACGGCCTCAAGGAGAAGCTCGAGGCAGGCGGGCGTCGAGACCGTCGTCGACGAGGTCTACCCGCCCAACACCACCGACTTCAGCAGCATCGCCGCGAAGATCGCCGACTCCAAGGCGGACCTGGTGGTGGGCGGCACGCAGTACCAGGACGCCGTCAACCTGATCGTCGCACTGCAGCAGCTCAACTACCAGCCGAAGATGGCGGCGTTCTCGACCGCACCGACCAACGCGGAGTTCCCGGCCGCGATCGGCAAGAAGGTCGAGGGCATCCTGTCGCCCACGGGCTACACGACGCAGGCCGAGTGGCCGTCCAACGTCGACTTCGTCGAGAAGTACACCGAGCTCAACGGCATCCCGCCCGGCGAGGACGAGGCCAACGCCTACACGACCGGCCAGGTCGTGGCCGCGGCCGTCGAGGCCGTCGGTTGCGCCGAGCAGGGAGACTGCCAGCAGGAGCTGATCGACTGGCTGCGCGACAACGAGGTGGAGACCGTGGTCGGCCCGCTGTCGTGGGACGAGGCCGGCCGGCCGGAGTCCGCCCACATGATCCAGCAGTACGTCGACGGCAAGATCCAGATCGTCCTGCCGGAGGAGCTCGCCGAGGCCGACTTCATCCCCGTCAAGCCGGCTTGGTGATCACGACACCATGAACTCCGCGCTCATCTTCCAGAGCATCGTCCTCGGACTGCTGCTGGGAGGGCTCTACGCCCTCCTGGCAGCGGGGCTGACGCTCTACTTCGGCGTGATGCGGGTGGTGATGATCGCCCACGCCGCCTTCCTGGTCCTGGCCGCCTACCTGTCCTGGTGGTGGCACGACCAGACCGGGCTGGACCCCCTGCTCAGCCTCGTGATCACCGTGCCGCTGTTCTTCGGGGTCGGCGTGCTGATGCAGCGGGTGCTGATCGCCCGGCTGAAGCCCGCGACGCTGACGATGATGTCGGTGCTGCTCACCTTCGCGGTCGCGCTGACCATCGAGGGTGCGCTGGGCTGGGCGTTCACCGGCACCCAGCGCCGGGTGCAGCTCGGCTACAGCGGATCGCGCATCGAGCTCTTCGGCGCCCAGATCCCGGTGGTGAAGCTGATCGCCTTCGGTCTCGCGGCGGTGGCGCTGACCGGTCTGTTCCTGGTGCTGAAGAAGACCAAGTTCGGGCAGTCGCTGCGCGCCACGATCCAGCACAAGGAAGCAGCGCAGCTGGTCGGCATCGACACCGAGCGGGTGGCCGGCTACGGCTTCGGGCTCGGCCTGGCCACGGCGGCCATCGGCGGCGCCGCGCTGTCGCTCGACTTCACCATCTACCCGTCGCTGCACTGGCACTGGATCGGCCCGCTGATGGCGATCATCGTGGTCGGTGGCCTCGGCTCGATCCCGGGCGCGGCCATCGCGGCGATGGTGCTCGGCGTCAGCCAGAGCCTGCTGCAGCTGCCGATGGGCACCACCTGGGCGCAGACCGTCTTCTACATCGCGCTCTTCGCCACGCTCATGGTCCGCCCCCAGGGATTCTTCGGAGGTCGTCTTGCCCAGCGATTCTGAGAGCGTTTCTGAGCCGCGAACCGTCGCAGGCGTAGTGATCGACCGCAAGCTGGTCGTCACGCTCGTGCTGCTGACGGCCGGCGTCGTGCTGGCGGTCAACGCGCCGTCGATGATGCCCAACGCCTACGTGCTGTCGGCCGCGATCGTGATCCTCAACTACGCCGTGCTGGCGACCTCGTGGAACTTCATGGGCGGCTTCACGGGCTACATCTCGCTCGGCCATGCGGCGTACTTCGGTCTCGGCGCCTACGGCACCGCCCTCCTGGTCACCCGGGCCGACGTGCCGAGCTTCGTGGCCTGGGCGCTGTCCGGCGTGCTGGTCGCGGTGCTCGCGGTGCCGATCGGGTTCGCCTCGCTGCGGGTGCGCGGTGCGTCGTTCGTGATCGCCTCGATCGCGCTCGTGCTGATCACGCTCCTGGTCTTCCAGAGCTGGTCGTCGTTGACCGGCGGCTCCAACGGGCTGGTGGTCCCGCGGCCGTTCCCCGACCTGCTCCGGCCCGAGCACCACTACCGCTTCTACTACTTCTTCCTGGCCCTGCTCGCCGCCGCCCTCCTGGTGTGGTGGGTGATCGACCGCTCGCGGTTCGGCATGGGCCTCAAGGCCATCCGCGAGGACGAGGACAAGGCGCAGGCGCTCGGCGTGCCGACGTTCGCCTACAAGCTGATCGCCTTCGTGGTCTCGGCGTTCTTCACCGCCCTCGGCGGCGGCATGTACGCCCTGTGGTTCGGTGACCTCGACCCCGTCTTCCAGTTCTCGATCCTGATCGGCGCCTACATGGTGCTGATGTCGCTGCTCGGCGGCGTCCGCAGCCTCTTCGGCCCGCTGCTCGGCGCGCTCGTCGTCGGCTTCGCGCTGGAGTACTTCAAGCTCAACTTCGGCGACTCCCAGTTCCACCTCGTCGCCACCGGGCTGCTGCTCGGGCTCGTGGTGCTGTTCATGCCCGACGGCGTGATCCCCGCGGCCACCGCGCTGGTGAAGCGCCTCCGCGGTGGGGGCGAGACCTCGATCCGGGAGATGACCGCCGAGGACCTCTTGGCGCACAACCGCGACCTCGAAGAGGTGAAGGCATGACGGCCCGCAGCCTCGAGACGGTCGGCCTCACCAAGCGGTTCGGCGGCGTGACCGCCGTCGACGACGCCACCGTCACGTTCCAGCACGGCAAGATCAACGCGCTGATCGGCCCCAACGGCTCCGGCAAGACGACGTTCTTCAACTGCGTCACCGGCATGATCAAGCCCGACGCCGGCACGGTGACGTACGCCGGCCGGGACATCACCGGGAAGGCGCCGCACCGGATCAGCCGGGCCGGCATCGGTCGGAGCTTCCAGCTGTGCCGGATCTTCCCGCGGATGACCGTGCTGGAGAACATGCTCGTCGCCGTGCGGGAGACCAGCATCCGCACCCAGCTGCGCAGCGCGCAGAACGCGGTGCAGATCGAGCGGGCCCGGGGCCTGCTCCGCCGGGTCGGCATCGACCACCTGGAGAACGCGCTGGCCGCCGACATCTCCTACGGCCAGCAGAAGCTGCTCGAGCTGGGCGGCGTGCTGATGGCCGATCCCGACACGATCATGCTCGACGAGCCCGCCGGAGGCGTGAACCCCGCGTTGATCGGGCGGATCGGCTCGCTGGTGCGCGAGCTCAACGGCGAGGGCAAGACCTTCATCGTCGTCGAGCACAACATGGACATGGTGATGAGCCTGTCCGACCACGTCATCGTCTTCGACCGCGGTCGCCCGATCGCCGAGGGCCCGCCCGAGGTCGTGCAGAGCGACCCCCGAGTCCTGGAGGCCTACCTTGGCGTCTGAACCCACCACCGGGAATCTCCTCGAGCTCAACGACATCGAGGCCGGCTACGGCCGGGCCGCGATGGTGCTACGCGGGCTCACCGTCCAGGTGCCCGCCGGCAGCGTGGTCTGCCTGGTCGGCCCCAACGGCGCCGGCAAGTCCACCGTGCTCAAGGTCGCCAGCGGGCTGCTGAAGCCGCGCTCCGGCAAGGTCGTCGTCGACGGCGTCGACGTCACCGGTCATGGGCCGCAGCAGATGCTGCGCTCCGGCCTGGCCCACGTGCTGCAGGGCCACAGTGTCTTCCGCGAGATGAGCGTCGGCGAGAACGTGATGCTCGGTGCCTTCACCCTGAAGGACAAGGCCCAGATCGCCGAGCGCGCCGACTACGTCAAGAACCTCTTCCCGATCGTGGGCGAGCGGTGGGACCAGCTGGCCGGCCTGCTCTCCGGCGGCCAGCAGAAGCAGGTCGAGTTCGCGCGTTCGCTGATGGTCAGCCCGAAGGTGGTGCTCCTCGACGAGCCGTCGATGGGCCTGGACCCGAAGACCACCAGCACCGTCTTCCAACAGGTGGTCCGGATGCGCGACGCCGGGGTCGCCGTACTCCTCGTCGAGCAGAACGCCCGCCGCGCGCTGGAGACCGCCGACCTCGGCTGCGTGCTCGACCTCGGCAAGGTCCACATCTCCGGGCCGGCCAACGAGCTGCTGGCCGACCCGCAGCTGAGCGAGCTCTACCTGGGCGCCCGTCCCCAACTGACGAAGAGGACCAGCTGATGTCTCAGTCCACCGTCCGCATCCTGATGAACGGCGTCACCGGCCGCATGGGCTACCGCCAGCACCTGGTGCGGTCCGTCCTGGCGATCCGCGACGAGGGAGGCATCGAGCTGCCCGACGGCTCGCGGCTCCAGGTCGAGCCGGTGCTGATCGGCCGTCGGATGGACAAGCTCGCGGAGCTGGCCGAGCGCCACGGGGTCGCCGACTACACCACCGACCTCGACGCCGCGCTGGCCGACGACACGGCCACCGTCTACTTCGACTCGCAGATCACCGGCGAGCGCAAGAAGGCGATCCTGAAAGCGGTCGCGGCAGGCAAGCACGTCTTCACCGAGAAGCCGATCGCGGAGTCCGTCGAGGAGGGCCGAGAGCTCGTCGACGCGGCCCGCGAGGCCGGGATCATCGACGGCGTCGTGCACGACAAGCTCTACCTGCCGGGGTTGCTCAAGCTGAAGCGACTCGTCGACGCTGGCTTCTTCGGCGAGATCCTGTCGGTGCGCGGCGAGTTCGGCTACTGGGTCTTCGAGGGCGACATCGTGCCCGCCCAGCGCCCCAGCTGGAACTACCGCGCCGAGGACGGCGGCGGCATGGTGCTCGACATGTTCTGCCACTGGAACTACGTGCTGGAGAACCTCTTCGGCAAGGTCCGGTCGGTCACCGCCAAGGCGGTCACCCACATCCCGAGGCGGTGGGACGAGCAGGGCCGGCCCTACCAGGCGACCGCCGACGACGCGGCGTACGGCATCTTCGAGCTGGAGGGCGGGATCATCGCCCAGATCAACTCCTCGTGGGCGGTGCGGGTCGACCGCGGCGAGCTGGTGGAGTTCCAGGTCGACGGCACCCACGGGTCGGCCGTCGCGGGGCTCTTCGGCTGCCGCGTGCAGCACCGGGTGCAGACGCCGAAGCCGGTCTGGAACCCCGATCTCCCGACCGACCAGGACTTCCGGAGCCAGTGGGACGACGTGCCCGACAACGAGGTCTTCCGCAACGGCTTCCGGGCCCAGTGGGAGCGCTACCTGCTCGACGTACACGCGGGTCGGCCGCACCTCTACGACTTCGCCGCGGGCGTCCGCGGCCTCCAGCTGGTCGAGGCAGGGCTGCGCTCGTCCGCGGAGGGGCGGACCATCCAGCTGCAGGAGCTGGGGTGACCGAGCTGTTGGGTACGGCGCTCCGGATCCCCACGGCCGACGGGTGGCGCGATGTCGCGCTGCACGAACCGCGGGAGTGGGTGGAGCGACCGCAGGCTTTCGAGAGCAGGATCGCCTTCGCCGCCGCGCACGTGGTGGCCGACCCGCTGGGTGACAACCGGCCGGGTGCGCCCGCCGTCGTCGACTGGGACGAGACACTGGCCTTCCGCCGGCACCTCTTCTCCTACGGCTTCGGGGTCGCCGAGGCGATGGACACCGCCCAGCGCAACATGGGTCTCGACTACGCCGCCGTCACCGAGCTGGTACGCCGCAGTGCCGCCCAGGCCAACGAGCTCGGCGCCCGGATCGCCTCCGGCGCCGGCACCGACCAGATCGTCGGCCCGGCCCGCGACCTCGACCACGTCGTCGAGGCCTACCTCGAGCAGGTCGAGATGATCGAGGCCGCCGGCTCCCAGGTGATCCTGATGGCCTCGCGCCACCTCGCCGCTCTGGCGCAGACTCCCGACGACTACCAGTCGGTCTACGACCGGGTGCTCGCGCAGGTCTCCGAGCCGGTGATCCTGCACTGGCTCGGCGAGGCGTTCGACCCGCAGCTCGCCGGCTACTGGGGCTCCTCGCACGTGGACGAGTCGACGGCTTCGTTCCTCGCCCTCGTGAGCGCGCACCGTCACGTGGTCGACGGCGTCAAGGTCTCGCTGCTCTCGGCGCAGCACGAGCTTCGGGTGCGGGCGGCGCTGCCGGCCGGCGTACGCCTCTACACCGGCGACGACTTCAACTACCCCGAGCTGATCCGCGGCGACGGCGAGCGGCACTCCGACGCCCTGCTCGGTGCGTTCGCGGCCATCGCCCCCGCCGCGTCCGCCGCGCTCTCCGCTCTCGACGACGGCGACCTCGAGCGCTACGACGCGGAGATGGCGCCGACGCTCGAGCTGTCGCGCACGCTCTTCGAGGCGCCGACCTTCTACTACAAGACGGGCATCGCCTTCCTGGCCTGGATCCGCGGTCTCCAGTCGGGCTTCACGATGGTCGGCGGGCTCCAGTCGGCACGGCCGGTCACCCACTTCGCGCGCGTGTTCGCCCTGGCCAACGAGGCCCGGCTGCTGCCCGACCCCGACCTCGCGGCCGCGCGGCTGCGCCTGCTGCTCGACGCGGCCGGGGCCCGCGGATGACGCTGGTCGATTCGGGGCTGGATCGGCTCTCGCTCAACCAGCGGACCACCGCCGAGTGGAGCCTGCGCGAGGCGATCGACGGCGCGGTGCGAGGAGGCCTGCCTGCCATCGGACTGTGGCGGGAGCCGATCGCCGAGGTCGGACTCGAGACCGCCCGGCGCTGGATCGAGGAGTCCGGGCTGCGGGTCTCGTCGATCTGCCGCGGCGGATTCTTCACCGACCCGGCGAACCTCGAGGCGGCGTACGACGACAACCTGCGCGCCATCGACGAGACCGCCACCTTGGGCGCACCCACCCTGGTGCTCGTGCCTGGTGGGCTGCCGGCAGGCGATCGGGACCTGCCGGCGGCCCGTCAACGGGTGGCCGACGCGGTGGCCCGGCTGGTGCCGGCCGCGCGCGATGCCGGCATCCGGCTCGGCATCGAGCCGATGCACCCCCTCTTCGCCGCCGACCGTGGCGTCATCTCGACGCTCGCCCAGGCGCTCGATATCGCCGAGCAGCACGATGCCGACGTGGTGGGGGTCGTCGTCGACACCTTCCACCTCTGGTGGGAGCCGTGCGTCACCGAGCAGATCGCCCGCGCGCGGGGACGGATCGTGAGCTACCAGCTGGCCGACTGGATCACGCCGTTGCCGCCCGACGCCCTGCTCTCGCGAGGCATGGTCGGCGACGGGCACATCGACTTCGCCGCGTTCACGCGCGCGGTCGCGGCCAGCGGCTACGACGGCGACGTCGAGGTGGAGATCTTCAACGCCGACCTCTGGGCCGCCCCCGGCGACTCGGTGGTGGCAACGCTCTCGCAGCGCTATCTCGAGCTGGTGCAGCCGCACCTGTAACCCCGCACCTCGGTGCTCTCGGAAAGGAAATCCACGATGTCGCTCCGTCCCCTCCTTGCCGTCGCGGTCGCCTCGGCGGCCGCGCTGGTCAGCCTGACCGCACCTGCCACGACCGCCTCCCTCCGGGAGCCGACCGGTGCGGACCGGTGAGTCTGCGCCACGTCGACCGAGGTGCCCACTGGGCTCCGCTGACGCCCTCGAAGTGGGAGTTCCCGGGCGACCAGATCATCCTGACCGAGCCGGGCACCGCGCCGACGGGTCCCCGGCGCCCGTTCGAGTACGCCGTGCTGCGCAGCGGTCCCCAGCTGACCTCGCTCTGCTACGACGCCGAGGTCCGCCTCGACGAGTCGACCTCGGTGAGCAACCGCGACGTCGTGCTCATCTGGAACTACCAGTCACCGACGCGCTTCTACTACGCCCACCTCTCGCAGGACAACACGATCTACCCGCACAACGGAATCTTCGTCGTCGACAACGCCGACCGGCGCCGGATCGACGACCAGTGGACCGGCTCGGTGGGCGCTCCGCCAGCCGTCGACGACCTGGACTGGCACGACGTCGGGCTCCGCTACGACGCGCGGACCGGAGCCATCGCCGTCCACGTCGACGGCGCCGAGGAGCCGTTGATGACGGCCACCGACACGACGTTCAGTGGTGGACGCGTGGGGTTCGGCTCCTTCGACAACTTCGGCCGTGCGCGCGAAATCAGCGTCTCGGGGTGGCCGCTCCGCGGGTCCCACCACTGAGGCGGGCACGCCTCTCGAGGAGAGCGCGCGCCCGGCGTGGGCGGAGTGGAGCGATCGGGTCCGCGATGGCGGCTCGGAGACCGTTGGTGAGCGCCACTAGCTCGTCGAGCTGCGGCTCCGGTGTAGCGGGACCGAGGAGGCCTAGCAGCAACGACCTCTCCTCTCGGCGCACGTGCTCGACCTGAAACGCGGTCGGCTCCTCCACGCGACCGAGCTCCGTCAGCGACATCCAGACTCGCGTGGCCACGACGCCTTCGTCCGTGTCCGGCAGGAAGGCGCCGATGCCGAGGTAGCGCGAGCGAGCCATGACCCAGGTGGACCAGCGGTCGCCGATGACTCCAGTGGCGATCGCCAGCATCCGGGACGCGATTCTCGAAGCGATCGGACAGCCAGGACTGGCTGATGCCCATGCGCCGGGCGACAGCTCGGAGGGTCAGGGCCGCGTGACCCGCCTCCGCCACGAGGTCGAACGCAGCGTCGCCCAGCAGGTCGGCGTCGTCGAGCGACCATGGCTTCAGGAACCACGAGTCGTCGGGCTCGTACAGGATCACGGCCGCCAGTGAACAGGAACTCGGCCGCTGGCGGGGTGGTCCTCCACAGCCCTTGGCTGGTACCTCCGTCCCTGATCGATCGATCGACCAGGAAATCGGCTCGATCGATCGATCGGGCCTCACCCAGCGATCGATCGATCGATCGGCCTGCCGAGGCCTCCTCAGCCGGCGGCTACCCCAGAGCGGCCGCCTCGCGGGCCAGCTGCTCGATGCGGGACCAGTCGCCGGTGGACAGCGCGTCGGCGGGGGTGAGCCAGGAGCCGCCGACGCAGCCGACGTTCGGGAGGGAGAGGTACGCCGGCGCCGAGGCCGCCGTGATCCCGCCGGTCGGGCAGAAGCGGGCGGCCGGGAACGGGGGAGGCGATCGACTTCAGGTAGGGCGCGCCGCCGGAGGCCTCGGCCGGGAAGAACTTCATCTCGGTGAAGCCGGCCTCGAGCACGGCCAGCACCTCGGAGACCGTGGCGGTGCCGGGCAGGAACGGCAGGCCGGTGTCGGCCATCGCGCCGAGCAGCGTCGGCGTCGAGCCGGGCGAGACCAGGAACTGCGCGCCCGCGTCCAGGGCCTGCTTCGCCTGGACCGGGCGTGACGATCGTGCCGGCGCCCACCAGGATCTCGGGCACCTCGTCGGCGATCGCGCGGATCGCGTCGAGCGCCACGTCGGTGCGCAGGGTCAGCTCGATGGCCGGCAGGCCGCCGGCCACCAGTGCCCGGGCCACCGGCACCGCGTCGGCGAGCCGCTCGAGGACGACGACCGGCAGCACCGGCACGACGTCCAACACGGACGGAGAGCTCAGACGGCCTGGACACTGTACACCTCCTGGGCACCTCGATCGCGGGGCGGAGTACGCCGGGAAGATGCTGGCGCCCTCGTCGGCCGGTCCGACGGTGGCCCGGAAGGCCGAGAACAGCTCGCGGCCGGTGCCCGACCACTCCTCGCCCTCGGGCGCGCGGCCGGTCGGTGCGCGGTGCTGGAGCGCGAAGGCGTCGTCGATGTCGAGCCGGCCCCGCTCGGAGTCGACCGTGATCACGTCGCCGTCGCGCACCCGCGACAGCGGTCCGCCGAGCGCGGCCTCGGGGGTCACGTGGATGGCGGCGGGCACCTTGCCGGACGCGCCGGACATCCGGCCGTCGGTGACGATCGCGACCTTCTGCCCACGGTCCTGGAGTACGCCGAGCGCGGGCGTGAGCTTGTGCAGCTCCGGCATGCCGTTGGCTGCGGGCCCCTGGTAGCGGATCACCGCCACGAAGTCGACGCCGTCGAGCCGGCCGTCCGAGAACGCCTGCAGGAACTCGCCCTGGTCGTCGAAGATGATCGCCGGAGCGGAGACGACGCGGTGCTCCGGCGCCACCGCCGACACCTTGATCACGCCGGTGCCGAGCGGGCCGTGCAGCACCTTCATTCCCCCGTCAGCCGCGAACGGCTCCTGTGCAGGATCATGGGCAGGCCGGAGCACGTCGAGGTCGTGGCTGACCTTGGTGCCTTCCTCCCAGGTCAGGTCGCTGCCGCGCAGCATCGGCTCGCCGAGCGTGCGCGACAGGCCGCGGCCCGAGACGGTCAGCACGTCGTCGTGCATCAGGCCGGCGCGCAGCAGGGTGTGGATCAGGAAGCCGACGCCGCCGGCCGCGTGGAAGTGGTTCACGTCGGCCGAGCCGTTGGGGTAGACCCGCGCCAGCAGCGGCACCGCGGCCGAGAGGTCGGACAGGTCGTCCCAGGTGAGGACGATGCCGGCCGCCCGCGCGATCGCGACCAGGTGCAGCGTGTGGTTGGTCGAGCCACCGCTGGCGAGCAGCGCGACGCAGGCGTTGATGATCGCCTTCTCGTCGACGAGCTCGCCGATCGGCGTGGGCTCGCCGCCCTGTCGGGTGATGGCGACCGCGCGCTCGCCCGCCGCCTTCGTGAGCGCCTCGCGCAGCGGCGTGCCGGGGTTGACGAACGACGACCCGGGCAGGTGCAGCCCGAGCACCTCCATCAGCAGCTGGTTGGAGTTGGCGGTGCCGTAGAACGTGCACGTGCCCTTCGAGTGGTACGACGCAGCCTCGGCCTCGAGCAGCTCCTCGCGCCCGACCTTGCCCTCGGCGTACAGCTGGCGGACCCGCGCCTTCTCACCGTTGGGCAGGCCCGAGGCCATCGGCCCGGCCGGCACGAAGACCGTCGGCAGGTGCCCGAACGACAGGGCCCCGATCAGCAGCCCGGGCACGATCTTGTCGCACACGCCGAGCATCAGCGCGCCGTCGAACATGTCGTGGCTGAGCGCGATCGCGGTCGACATGGCGATCACGTCGCGGCTGTAGAGCGAGAGCTGCATGCCGTCGCGACCCTGGGTGATGCCGTCGCACATCGCCGGCACGCCGCCGGCGACCTGGGCGATGCCGCCGGCCCGGATCACGGCCTGCTTGAGCACCGCGGGGTAGTCGGCGTACGGCTGGTGCGCGGAGAGCATGTCGTTGTAGCTGGTGACGATCGCCAGGTTGGGCTTGATGTTGCCGCGCAGGGCCTGCTTGTCGCTGTCGTCCGACGCGGCGAAGCCGTGCGCGAGGTTGGCACAGGCCAGGCGGCCGCGCGCGGGGCCGCGATCGGCGGCGGCCCGGATGCGCCGCAGGTACGCCGCACGACTCGCCGCGCTGCGCTCGACGAGGCGCTCGGTCACGTCGCGGACGACCCTGTTGACGGGGGGATGGAGAGAACTCACTGGTCGGACTCCTGCCAGGTTCGGCCGTCACGCTCGAGGAGCATGGCGGCGGCGGTCGGCCCGCTGGTGCCGGCCGGGTAGCGCTTGGGGCGGTCGGGCGAGGTCGCCCACCGCTGGAGGATCGGCTCGACCCAGGTCCACGCGGCCTCGACCTCGTCGCGACGCATGAAGAGCGTCGGGTTGCCGCGCATCACGTCCATCAACAGCCGCTCGTAGGCGTCGGGCGAGCGCTCGCTGAAGGTGGTCGCGTAGCTCAGGTCGAGCGACACCGGCCGCAGCCGGATGCCGCCCGGGCCCGGCTCCTTCGCGGTCAGGTGCAGCTGCATGCCCTCGTCGGGGTGCACGTGGATGTGCAGCCGGTTGGGCTCGGTCGAGCCCTCGCTGTGGGGGAACATCGCGTGCGGCGGGTCCTTGAAGACCACCACGATCTCGGAGTACTTGCGGTTCATCCGCTTGCCGGTGCGCAGGTAGAACGGCACGCCGGCCCAGCGCCAGTTGCGCACCTCGGTGCGGATCGCCACGAACGTCTCGGTCGGGCTGCCAGGGCGGCCGAGGTCCTCGGTGTACGACGACACCGGCTGCCCGTCGACGAGCCCCTGCCCGTAGCGGCCGCGCACCGTGTCGCGGTCGACGTCCTCGGGGCCCATCGGCCGCAGCGCCTGCAGCACCTTGAGCTTCTCGTCGCGCACCGTCTCGCGGCCGACGTAGGTCGGCGGCTCCATGGCCACCAGGCAGAGCAGCTGCAGCAGGTGGTTCTGCACCATGTCGCGCAGCGCGCCCGCGGTGTCGTAGTAGCCGCCGCGGTCGCCGACGCCGAGGGTCTCGGCCACGGTGATCTGCACGTGGTCGACCCAGCGGGAGTTCCAGAGCGGCTCGAGGAAGGTGTTCGCGAAGCGGGTGACGAGGAGGTTCTGGACGCTCTCCTTGCCGAGGTAGTGGTCGATCCGGAAGATCTGGTGCTCGGCGAACACCTGGCCCACGGCATCGTTGATGGCCTGCGCCGATGCGAGGTCGGTGCCGATCGGTTTCTCCATCACGACCCGCGACGAGTCGTCGACGACGCCGACCTCACCGAGGCGCGAGCAGATCGGACCGAACAGCGCGGGCGAGACCGCGAGGTAGAAGACGCGCACGGCCTCCGAGGGTCGGTCCTTGAGCAGGCCGTGCAACAGGTGCCAGTCGTCGGACTCAGCCGCGTCGAGGGTGAGGTGGTGCACCCGGGCGAGGAGGCGGTCGGCCGCCCCGGCGTCGAGCTCGCCGACGTACGTCGCCAGCGACTCGGCCACCAGCCCGCGGTAGCCGGCGTCGTCGTAGCCGGAGCGGGACACCCCGATCACCCGGGTGTCGGCGGGCAGCTGGTGCTCGAGCTCGCGCTGGTAGAGCGCCGGCAGCAACTTGCGCAGGGCGAGGTCGCCGGTGCCGCCGAAGACCGTGATGTCACAGGTCGGCAGGTCGGGGATGAGTTCGGCGGCGGGCAGGGTCACCCCGCAACGCTAAGGCCCAAGTGCGTCTGTGACAAGCATGACTTAGGTATTCTGAGATCCTAAGTCACGAATGAACCTAGGATCTGACCCATGCCCGACACCGCCGGAGACCTGCTGGAGCTCGTTCGGTCCGGTCGCGCCCACACTCGGAGCGACCTCCGTCGCCTGACCGGGCTCTCCCGGACCGCCGTCGTCAACCGGGTGACCGCCCTCGACGAGGCCGGGCTCCTGCTCCTCGGCGAGGAGCTCGTCTCCACCGGTGGCCGCCCGCCCGGCAGCCTGATGTTCAACAACGAGGCCGGCGTGGTGCTCGCCGCGGCCATCGGCCGGTCCCGCTCGCAGGTGGCCGTCTTCGACCTGCTCGGCAACGAGCTCGGCACCTCCTCGGTCGACCACGAGATCGCCGCCGGCCCCGATGCCGTGATGCCGGTCGTCGCCGAGAACCTCGCGACCCTGCTGTCCGGGATCGACCGGAGGGTGCTCGGCATCGGCATCAGCCTGCCCGGCACCATCGACCCCGAGCGCGGCGTCAGCGTCGACTCACCAGTGATCGCCGGCTGGGACGGCGTCGACCTGGCGCCCTACCTCACGTCGCTCGGCGGCGCTCCGATCTTCGTCGGCAACGACGGTGACGTGCTGGCCCGGTCGGAGCGGCTGGGCCATGCCGCGACGTACGACGACCTGATCGTGGTCAAGGCCTCCACCGGGCTCGGCCTCGGCATCATCGCCGAGGGTCGGGTGGTGTCCGGCCACCTGGGCGGCGCCGGCGAGATCGGGCACACCAAGGTCGACGCCGCAGCTGGCCGGCCCTGCCGCTGCGGCGACACCGGCTGCCTCGAGACCATCGCCGCCGGCTGGGCCCTCCTGCCCCAGCTCGCCGAGCGCGGTCGCCCGGTCGAGCACATCCGCGACCTCACCGCGCTGGCCGTCGCCGGCGACCCCGAGGCCAAGCAGCTGCTCCGTGAGAGCGGCCGGCGCCTCGGCGAGCTGCTCGCCATCGCGATCAACCTGCTCAACCCGCACGCCGTGGTGATCGGCGGTGACATGGCCGCCGCCTTCGACGTGTACGCCGCCGGCGTCCGCGAGAGCGTCTACGCCCGCGCCTCGGCGCTGGCCACCCGCGAGCTGCAGTTCCTGCCCGCGACCTTCGGCGACCGGGCCGGCATGGTCGGCTGCGCCTCGATGGCGCTCGACCAGGTGCTCAGCCCGGCCGCTGTCAACGCCCGGATCTCCGGCCGCGCCGGCCAGTAGGCCGACGCGGCTGACCGCTGCTACTTGCGGATGGTCACCGTGCGCGCGCGCTCGACCTGGGCCACGCTGGCCGATCCGAGGTAGCGCACCAGCACCTGATGCTGGCCGGAGGTCGTGAAGACCACCTCTGCGACCACCCTGCCGTTCACCAGGGTCACTGGCGCAACCGGAACCCCGTCGACCACGAGCTGCACTTCACCCGTGACCGCGACCGACGCCGGCCTGGCCGACACGGCGATCGCGAACCTGGCCTGCTTCCCCACCCTCAAGGTGGAGTTCTGCGGCGTCACCGACAGCACCGCCTCGGCCTTCACGACAGGTGCGGTCGGTGCCGACTGCGCTAC
>CAWJRK010000015.1:0-137521 GCA_963845215.1 uncultured Actinomycetota bacterium | reverse complement strand
GACGACCGCCTGGAGGTCGGCGCTGAGTGCGACGAGGTCGACCTCGTCACGCAGCCGCGCGCCGAAGGCTGGACCGTCTGCGACGCGTCGTAACGGCTGCGGAAGAAGCGGCGATCGACCAGCCGTCTGGATCCGACCCCGCACCGGGCGGAACAGGGCCGCGACCGCCAGGGTGGATGCTGCGACCGCGAGGCCCGGAACCCTCGGTCAGGCCGCTGAGCGCGAGCTGCAGGAGCAGCACGCTGCCGACGTACACACCGGCGAGGGTCGCGGTCAGCGAGCCGTAGACCAGGGTCCGGTTGATCACGACGTCGATGTCGTAGAGGCGGTAGCGCAGGATCGCGACCGCCGTCGCCACCGGTAGGCCGATGATGCTCACCATCATGGTCGCGTTCGCCACGCGCTCCCCGACGACCTCGTAGAGCGGCACCATCACCACGATCGACACGGCAGCGACCGCCCCGGCGTACGCGATCCACTTCATCTGCTGGCGTTGCTCGCCGCGGGCGCGGCGGAACCGGAGCACGACCGAGGCGGCGGAGCCGATCAGGCCGACGACGAGCGCGAGAACGGCGAGCACCCTCCAGCACCTCGCGGGCGACGCTGTCGACCGCCGTAGCGGATTCTGGAGCGTGTGGCTGGTCGGGGATCGCCCCGGGATGAGTCACTTCGGCCACGAAGTTGCCGACGATGCCCGCCCCCGCGGCCCAGGCGACGACGCGCCAGCGCGGCGTCAGCAGGTGACCGTCAGGGAACAGCAGGAGCAGAAACGTCGCCGGCACCGAGGATGAACGGCATCCACGAGAGCTCGCCGTACCAGGCGGCGGTCTGGCCGAGCGCCTTCGGCCGGTCCCGGTCGCGACCCAGTAATCGGCGTAGGCACCCGCCACGCCGCCCAGGGCCGCGGACGCCGCCGACTCCGAGGAACAGCCAGCCGATCGCGTTGCCCGGTCGACGGGTGGCGATCAGGTGTCCGGTGACCGCGAACGCCAGCGTGATGCCCCAGATGAAGACGTCCGAGGCGAGGAGCAGGCGATAGCCGTCGATCGTCGCGATGACGGGGGCGGCCACCGTCAGGGCGACCGTGATGCCGCGATCCCCCAGGCGAGGCGCTTCGCGTTCATGCGCTCGCCTCCCGGAGTCCGGAGCCACAACGAGACGTGGGCGGGCCGCATCGTCGTCCACGACGACGGCCTGGAGGTCCGCGCTCAGGGCGCCGAGATCGACCTCGTCGCGCAGCCGGGTGCCGAACGCGCTCGATCGTCCGCCGGGCGTCGTAACGGCTGCGGAAGAAGCGGCGGTCGACGATGCGCTGGATGCGGAGACCGGACCGGACCGAACAGTGCCGCAACGGCCAGCGTGGACGCGGCCACGGCCAACCCCGATCCCTCGGTGACGTCGGACAGAGCCAGCTGGAGCAGCAGCACGCTGCCGACGTACACACCCGCCAGGGTCGCGGTCAGCGAGCCGTAGACCAGCGCCCGGTTGATCACGACGTCGATGTCGTAGAGCCGGTAGCGCAGCATCGCGATCGCCACGGCGACCTCGACGATGAGCAGGCCCAGGAGCAGGAGGGCGAAGCCCCACTCCTCGCCCACCAGTCGGCTCAGGGAGGAGGAAGTTGGCGGCGAACAGCGCCGCGGCAGTGGCCACCCACTTCAGCTGCTGCCGTTCTTCTCCCCGCGACCTGCGGAAGCGAACGACCAGGCTCGCTGCGGCTGCCACCGTCGCGACGAGCATCATCGCGAAGCCGAGGACACCCAGCACCGCGACCGGGGCCTCGAGCGCGCCCGGGGCGCCGAGGGGATTCACGACCGTGGGGTAGTCGTCGAGCGGGCCGGGCACGAAGGCGACGCCGACGAACGAGACGGGGAGCGCCACCACGACCAGCTTCGTCACCCAGCCCCAACGCGGAGTGACCGGCCGTCCGGTCGGGAAGAGGAGCGGAAACAGCGTCAGAGCCGGGAAAGCGAACGGGATCCAGACCCAGCTCGCGAACCATGCGGCCAGCGCTGTCGCGAACGCATCGGGGTGGTCGACGGAGAGGCTCTCGTAGAGATGGCTGCTCAGCAGCAGCGCCCCGAGGGACACCGGGATCACGCAGAGGATCCAACCGACGGGGTTCGTTGGCCGCTTGCGGGTGACGACGGCCCCGAGCGCGGCGAACATGACCATGACCAGGGCGTCGATCGCGGCCAGGCGCCACCCACCACCGAACGGTTCCGTGGTGGAGCCGGCATCGGGATCGGCAATGCCGAAGCCCAATCGGGCGACAGCGAACACGAGCGTGAGGCCCAGCGCCGTGGACGTCGCGACGCGGTGAGTTCGGGTCCGTTGCTCGATCATCAGGAGACGCCCCCCTTCGCGTCGCGCAGCCACAGCGACACGTGGTTGGGGCGCATCGTTCCGACGACCACTTCCTGAAGGTCGGCGCTCAGCGTGGTGAGGTCCACTTCGTCGCGCAGCCTGGCGCCGAAGGCGGCCACGGTCTGGGCCGCGTCGTAGCGGCTACGGAAGAAGCGGCGGTCCACGACCCTCTGGAAGCGGGCCCGGGCGGGGCGGAACAAGCGCCGCCACCGCCAGGGTGGAGGCGGCAACAGCCAGGCCCGAACCCTCGGTCAGCCCGCTGAGGGCGAGCTGGAGCAGCAGCACGCTGCCGGCGTACACGACGGCGAGCGAGGCGGTCAGCGAGCCGTAGACCAGCGCCCGGTTGATGACGACGTCGATGTCGTAGAGCCGGTAGCGCAGCATCGCGACGGTGACCGCGACGGCGACGACCAGCAGCGCGAGCAGGATGAGCGGCCAGCTGTAGTCCTCGCCCAGGCCCAGGCCCGTTGCTGCGATGGGAAGCAACAACGCGGCCGAGGCGACCCACTTCATCTGCTGACGCTCCTCACCGACGAGCGCGACGGAACCTCACGACGAGGGAAGCAATCGACAAGACCAGTGTCGGAACGAAACAGACAACACTCAGCGCCTCGCGAGGCCGATCGCTCGGTGGTCGATGCCCAGCGGATTCGTCACTGCCTCGGCTCCGTCGAGATGTCCAGACGCGAAGGCCGAACCGACAAACGACAGCGCCATGGTGAGTGCCGCGAGCCAGACCACCACCCGCCAGCGCGAAGTCGGTGGGCGGCCGGTTGGAAAGAGGAGCGGCAGCAAGGTGACAGCCGGGAGGATGGCGAAGACATAGGCCCAGTTGGCCACCCACATCACGTAGGGGCCGATGCCCGGAGGCCTCGTCCGGTTGTGAGCATGACCTGGACGTACAGCTCGTTGCTGGCGGCAATGTACGACGAAGGCGAACCCGATGAGCACCTGCAGCCACCCGACCGGGTTGCGGGGCTGGCGTGACGACGACAACGGCGCCCAGCAGAGCAAACGCCGCTGCCATGACCGACTGGATGGTGACGCAGACCGGACGCCCGCCTGCGCCGGCCTCGCGGATCCGCACTCGTCGCTGCCGGCCCCGGCCCGAAGATCTCGAGCACGATGCACCCCAGCCCCAGCAACGTGGTGACAGCGGCGACCGACCCGGCCGCGATCGTGAGTCTTCGCCGGTCTTCCATCAGCGACACCTTCGCCGGTACTTCGCGCAGCCACAGCGACACGTGGTCGGGCCGCATCGTCTCGACGACGACGGCTTGCAGGTCATTGCTCAACGCGCTGAGGTCGACCTCGTCGCGCAGCCGGGCGCCGAAGGCCTCGATCGTTCGCGTCGCGTCGTAGCGGCTGCGGAAGAAGCGACGGTCGACCACCTTCTGGATGCGAGCCCGGGCGGGCCGGAACAGGGCCGCGACCGCCAGGGTGGACGCGGCGACCGCGAGCCCGAGCCCTCGGTGAGGCCGCTGAGCGCGAGCTGGAGGAGCAGCACGCTGCCGACGTACACGCCGGCGAGCGTGGCGGTGAGCGAGCCGTAGACCAGCGTCCGGTTGATCACGACGTCGATGTCGTAGAGCCGGTAGCGAAGGATGGCGAGGCCGGCGGCCACGGGCAGTGCCAGCAGACCGATCCCCACTGCCGCCTGCACGAGGACCGAGTCGTAGTAGAACGGCACTGCCACGACCATGATCGGCACGAACGCGGCGGCCGCGAAGACGAGCTGCCTCAGCTGGAGGCGTTCGATGCCCACTGCCCGCCGGTAGCGGACCACGAGCGATGCGATCGCGCCGACGATGGCGACGAGCAGCAGCATCATCCCGGTGATGAACGCCGTCTCCAGCACCGGGCTGTCGATCGTCAGCGGGTTCTCGGCGTTCTCCGGGTTCAGCGCCTGCCCGGGTATCGCCACGACGCACGCAGCCACGACCACCCAGAGCACCCACCGCCAACGCCGGGTGAGGAGGTGGCCGGTCGGGAACAGCAGGAAGACCACGGCGTACAAGGCGAGGTCGACGATCCAGCTCCAACCGATCACCCAGGTGCCGGCGTCGGCAGTGGGCAACGAGTGGTAGCTGAACGCCTCCCAGGTCTCGACGATCCCGCCCCACACACCCTGGCCGGCCAGGATCCAGCCGATGGGGTTGCTGGGGTGCTGGGAGGCGACGAACGCACCCGTGGTGCCCAGGGCGAGAGCCAGTGCACCGAAGAAGACGGTGTCGAACTCCTCCTCCTGCCCGACCGAGAGGACGAGCATGCAGAGGACGAGGACGACCGTGATTGACAGCAGGACCCACGGCAGCCGCGGGCGCAACGGCGCGACCGAGGTCCCCGCAGCCGTCGCGGTCATGTCGCGCATCCTCGCGGACGCTGGGACGGGTGCACAGCCGTTCGGAGATAGCGGGTCGAAGCTGGGTCGGGGCCGCCTTGGGTCCGGCGAATCGCGGTCGGTCCCGCAGCCAAGCGCCATGGTCGCCACCAGCACGGCGGCGAGGAAACGTCCGTTGTTCCAGGCAGTCATCGCGCCGCCTCCACCACATCGCGGATCGCGTCGAGGACGAGGTCCGGGTCCTCCTCCTCGACCGCGTGGCCCGTGTGCACGACGAGCTGCTCGGCGAGCGGGCTGAGCACGAGCCAGCCGCGTTGGCCCTGCACGTTCTTCCGCATCCCGGTCCGTTCCTCGGGGAACTCCGCCGCGGCGACCTCGTCCGCCGAGTACTCGTTGCTGATCACCGTCACCGGTATCTCGCCGATCCGGCCGACGCGCTGCCCAGGCGTCCTTCTCCACCTCGAGGTAGTTGCGGTTCTCGATGTTCTCGGGGTGGTCCCAGGTGGTGACGTCCACCAAGAACTGGGGTGGGTTCCGGAACGGCGGGGGCACCTCCACGAACACCATGCCGGCCACCTCCTCCGGGTGCGCGTACGCATAGCCCGCGGAGATGTAGCCGCCTCCGGACGTGCCGACCAGGACGTAGGGGCCGGGTATCTCCGCGGCCTCCAGCAGCCCCTCGAAGTCGGCGACGAGTTCCGGCAGCCCCCGAGGCCCTGGATCCGGATCGCTCTTGCCGAGGTTTGCCCGGTCGTACACACACGTCCGCGTGCTCTCGGCGAGCGTGGACTCCGCGAAGCCGTAGGAGTCGCTGGTGTCCTCGTCGCCGCCCTCGAGGATGACGGTGGGCGACCCGGTGCCGGTGCACCGCACGTAGAGGCCGCGGTCACCGTCGACCTGCACGACGCCATCGATCTCGTCCGGGTTCGGTGCGAGCGGCGAGTCTGAGGTCGACGGGGTGGACGACGTGGACGGCCTCGACTTCGGGTCCTCGTCGTCGCCGGATCCGCAGCCGGCGAACGCCCCGGTGGCGATCACAGCGGACGCGACGAGAAGCGCTGTCCGTGGGTGTCCGACGGTGATCATGCGGCCCTCTTTTGCAGGTTGGCTGTGGTTCGCACCCCAGCCAACCCGTCGACCGTCCTGAGACCGTTACGAAATCACCCGTTACGAAACGATCCCACAGAGCGCTACCGTCACGGAATGGTCGTCGAGATCACCTTGCTCGGCCCTCCCCGGGTGTCCCGGGAGGGTGAGCCGGTGGTGTTCGAGACGCGCAAGGCGATGGCGCTGCTGGCTCACCTGGCGCAGAGCGACCGCCCGCGCTCGCGCGCGGCGCTCTGCGAACTGCTGTATCCGGGTCACGACCCCGAGCGCACGCGCGGGGCCCTGCGCCGCACGCTCTCGACTCTGCGCAAGGGCATCGGCGAGGAATGGATCGATACGGCGGGCGACGGCATCGCGCTGCGCAGGGGGCCGGGCCTCGTGGTGGACATCGAGCGGTTCCAGGAGCTGGCCGCCGAGCCGGCCTCGGAGGCTCAGCTGCGCGAGGCCGTCGCCCTCTTCCCGGGCGACTTCCTCGAGGGCTTCTCGCTGCGCGACAGCCCGGACTTCGACGACTGGCAGTTCGAGACCGCTGAGGCGCTCCGGGCCCAGCTCGCCTCGGTCCTACGCCGGCTCGTCGGCCAGCTCGCGAGCCGGGGCGAGCTGGAGGAGGCCCTGACTTGCGCGCGCCGCTGGCTCTCGATCGACCCGCTGCACGAGCCGGCGCATCGCGACCTGATCCGCCTCTACGCCTGGCACGGCGACCGGGCGGCCGCGCTCGAGCAGTACCGGACCTGTGTCCGCACGCTGAGCCAGGAGCTCGGCGTGGCCCCGCTCGAGGAGACGGCGACGCTCTACGCGCAGGTCAACGACGGGACGCTCGCGCCGCCCCAGGTGTCGGCCTCCTTGCCCGCTCCCCCTCGGGCGCAGCCAGTCGAGCCACCCAACGAGCTGCGGCTGGCCGGGCGCGAGGAACAGCTCGCGGCCCTGCTCGAGGCACACGCAGGCGCGCGACCCGACGGACGGCTGGCAGTCATCGAGGGTGAGGCCGGCATCGGCAAGACGCGCCTGGCCAGCGAGTTGATCCGGCGCGCCCGCGCCGATGGATCCGTCGTGCTCGAGGCCCGCTGCCACGACGACGAAGCCGGTCTCCCCTACGGACCCATGGTCGAGCTCCTGCGCGAGGCGGCGAGGGACGGCGCCCGATGGCAGGAGTCGGTGCCGGCCCAGCGCCTCGCTGATGCCGCACTGCTGCTGCCCGAGCTCGCCGGTCCGGGGTCGGGCGGCGAACTGGTGCCGCTCGGCGGCCCGGGTGCACAGGTGCGGCTGCTCGAGGGCGTCGCCGCCGTGGTCGGCGCAGCCTGCGCCGGACCGGAGCCCGGCGTGGTCTTCCTGGACGACGTACACGCTGCCGACGACGCGACCCTCGACGCGATCGCCTACCTCGGGCGACGGCTCACCGGCCGGTCGCTGCTGCTCGTGCTGGGCTGGCGGACCGAGCGGGTGCCGCCGGGGCACCGCCTGCGCCGGCTCGCCGTCGACCTTGCTCGGGACGGCCTGACCACGATCGTGGTGCCTGACCGGCTGGCCGAGGACGACGTCAGTGAGCTGGTGCGGTCGGTGGTGCCCGAGGCCACGTCGCCGGAGCTCGAGCGGAGGGTGTTCCTGGAGAGCGAGGGCCTGCCGTTGTTCGTGGCCGAGTACCTCGCCGGGCTGGCCTCCGGCACCGAGGGGTACGCCGGCACGCTGTCGTCGCAGGCCCGGGGCCTGCTCGATGGCCGCATCGCGGGGCTCGGCGAGACCGCGCGCCAGGTGCTCGGCGCCGCCGCGGCGATCGGGCGGTCCTTCGACGCCGAGACGTTGCGTCGCACGAGCGGGCGCAGCCACGAGGAGACCGTGGCCGCCCTGGAGGAGATGGTCGCGCACGGCGTGGTGCGCGAGGGCGCCGGCGACGCGGCGGACTACGACTTCTCACACCAGAAGCTGCGGGAGGTCGTCTACGAGCAGACCGCGCTCGCGCGTCGGCAACTGCTTCATGGCCGGGTCGCGGCGGCGCTGTCCGGCCCGCGCGCCGGCGGCGAGCGCGCCGCGCTGGTGGCCCAGCACCTGCGGCTCGCCGGCGACCAGGTCGGCGCCGCCGAGCACTACCTACTCGCCGCCGACCACGCCTCGTCGCTCTACGCCCACGCCGACGCCCTCGAGCACCTGCAGTCGGCGCTCGCGCTGGGCCACCCCGACGTCGCCGCCATCCACGAGCGGATCGGCGACCTGCGCACGATGCTCGGTGACTACGGCGGCGCGCTTGCTGCCTACGAGGCCGCGGCGGCGTACAGCGAGGAGCCGGAGGCGCTCGCACCGATCGAGCACAAGCTCGGCAACGTGCACCACCGGCGCGGCGAGTGGGACCGCGCCGAGTCGCACCTGCGCGCTGCGCTCGCGGCCGCCACGACGGACGGGCTGCGGGCTCGGGTGCAGGCCGACCTGGGCCTGACCCTGCTCCACGCCGGCGATCCGGCCGGGGCCACCGAGCTCGCTCGCGATGCGCTCGGGCTGGCGGAGGCCGCTGACGACCGGCGCGCAGAGGCGCAGGCGCACAACATGCTCGGCGTGCTCGCCCGCAGCGACGGCGCGGCCGAAGCTGCTGCGGACCACCTCGAGCGCAGCCTCGAGCTCGCTCGTGGGCTGGGCGACTCTCCTGCGGAGGCCGCGGCGCTCAACAACCTGGCGCTGCTCCGGCGGGACGCCGACGACCTGCCGGCCGCGCTCGAGCTCACCGAGAGCGCCCTCGCGCTGTGCTCGCGCCATGGCGACCGCCACCGCGAGGCAGCGCTCGAGAACAACCTGGCCGACCTGCACCACGCGGCCGGGCACGAGGACGAGTCGATGGCCCACCTCAAGCGGGCGGTGACGATCTTCCGCGAGGTCGGCGCCGACGACGCCGCCCGGCTGCCCGAGATCTGGAAGCTGGTCAGCTGGTAGGTCTCGATACGCGAGATCAACTTCCCATCAGCGCAACGCTCGCCCGGTCGATCGAGTCGGGGGCGAGGACGTGGCCGATGGCCAGGGCGGCGGCGCCGATGACTCCGGCCCGTTCGCCGGCCTGGGAGGTGATGATGCGGAGGTGCTCGGTGGCGAGGGGTAGCGAGCGCTGGTAGACGACCTCGCGGATGCCGGCGATCAGGCTCTCGCCCGCGTCGGCCAGGGCGCCGCCGATCACGATCGCCGACGGATTGATCACGTTGACCAGGGTGGCGACGACCTCGCCGAGGTCGCGGCCGGCCTGGCGCACGACCTGGGCGGCGACGGGGTCGCCGCGGCGTACCAGATCGACCACGTCCTGTCCGGTCGCTGCCGCGACGCCGGCCTCCTGCAGCGCCCGGGCCAGAGCGGGGCCTGCTGCGATCGCCTCGAGGCAGCCCTCGTTGCCGCAGCGGCAGATCACGCCGTCGGCGCGCACCACGCGCACGTGGCCGAGGTCGCCGGCGGTGCCCTGGGCACCGCGCTGCAGCTCGCCGCCGGAGATCAGGCCGGCGCCGATGCCGGTCGAGACCTTGATGAAGACCAGGTCCTGCACGTCGGGCAGGTGGGCGTGCTGCTCGCCCAGGGCCATGATGTTGACGTCGTTGTCGATCAGCACCGGCACGTCGAAGGCGCGCTGCACGTGGGCGGGCACGTCGTAGCGGTCCCAGCCGGGCATGATCGGCGGGTTGATCGCTCGGCCGCTGGAGTGCTCGACCGGGCCGGGCAGGCCGATGCCGATCGCGGAGAGCTCGGCGACGTTGCGCTTCTGGTCCTCGAGCAGCTCGCCGATGACCTGCTCGGCCCAGCCCAGCACGTGCTCGGGTCCGGTCGCGATGTCGAGATCGGCGCGGCGCTCGGCGAGGACCGTGCCGGCGAGATCGGCCAGCCCGGCGGTGGCGTGGCTGGCGCCGATGTCGACCCCGGCCACGACCCGAGCGCGGGGGTTCATCGCAAGAAGTGAGGGTGGGCGGCCGCCGGTCGAGACGCCGCCGCCGTACGGCGCCACCAGGCCGAGCCGCATCAGCACGTCGATCCGCGCGGCGATCGTGGAGCGGGCCAGGCCGGAAGCGTCGGCGAGCTGGGCCCGCGTGCGGGGCGTCCCGTCACGCAGCAGCTCGAAGACATCGCTGGTCCGCACGAGCCGAAGTGAATCAGCAAAAGTTCTGTACGTCCAGCAAAGAACTTCTGCCGATCCCTCGACAAAAGTGCGTGACCGGTGCCACAGTGGCCCGGTGCCCGAGCCCCTCCTCCGCGTCACCGGTGTCGCCAAGAGCTTCGTCGGCCACCGCGTGCTCCATGACGTCAGCCTCGAGCTGAACCCCGGCCAGGTCGTCGGACTGGTGGGCGAGAACGGCGCCGGCAAGTCGACGCTGATGAAGATCCTGGCCGGCGTGCACCAGGCCGACGAGGGCTCGATCGAGCTCGACGGCAAGCAGGTGTCGTTCAGCCACCCGGTGCAGGCCCAGCAGGCCGGGCTGTCCACCGTCTTCCAGGAGTTCAACCTGCTGCCCGAGCGCACCGTCGCCGAGAACATCTACCTCGGCCGCGAGCCGCGCCGCCGCGGCCTGGTCGACACCGGCCAGATGCACCGCGACACCGAGCGGCTCCTCGACGACCTCGGCGTGACCGGCCTCCGGCCCGGCCAGCGGGTCCGCTCGCTGAGCGTGGCCGAGCAGCAGATCGTCGAGATCGCCAAGGCGATGAGCTACGACGCCCGGATCATCCAGATGGACGAGCCGACCGCTGCTCTCGCCGAGCACGAGGTCGAGCTGCTCTACGGGATCATCGAGCGGCTCACCGGCCGCGGCGTCGCGATCCTCTACGTCTCCCACCGGCTCAAGGAGATCTTCCAGCTCTGCGACACGATCATCGTGCTGAAGGACGGCGCCCAGGTCGCGACCAAGGCCTCCGACGAGCTCGACGACGCCGAGCTGGTCCGGCTGATGGTCGGCCGCTCCATCTCCTCCTTCTTCCCCGACCCGCTGCCCGGCACCGAGGTGGGCGAGCCGCGGCTGGAGCTGCGCGGAGCCGGCAACGGCTACGTCGACGGCATCGACCTCACCCTGCGCGCCGGCGAGATCGTGGGCGTCTCCGGGCTCCAGGGCTCCGGGCGCACCGAGCTGCTCGAGGCGGTCTTCGGCGTCACCGCGCTGACCCGCGGCGAGATGCTTCTCGACGGCAAGGCCATCCGTCCCAAGTCACCCCGCGCGGCCATCCGAGCCGGCCTCGCCATGATCACCGAGGACCGCAAGGCCACCGGCCTGGCCCTGAACCAGACGATCTTCGACAACGCACTCGGGGTGGTACGCAGCGCCTTCCCGCGGCGTACGGGCGCGGCCCGGCGGGAGGTGCCCGGCCTGCTCTCCTCGCTCGAGGTCTCGGCCCGGGCGATGGACCAGGAGGTGCAGTTCCTCTCCGGCGGCAACCAGCAGAAGGTGGTGCTGGCCCGCTGGCTGGCCACCAACCCGCGCGTGATGCTGATGGACGAGCCGACCCGCGGCATCGACGTCGGCGCGAAGCACTCGATCTACGAGCTGATGCGGGCCCTCGCGGCCCAGGGGGTCGCCGTACTGATGGTCTCCAGCGAGCTGCCGGAGGTGATCGGCATGTCCGACCGGATCCTGGTCATGCGCGACGGACGCCTGGCCGGTGAGCTGCCGGCCGGCTCGACCGAGGAGACCGTGCTGCAGCTGGCCACCGGCGTCACCCCGAGGGAGGTCGCGTGATGAACCGCAAGCTCACCTCGACGGGCATCGTCTACATCGTGCTGGCCGCGGCGATCGTGATCGGCGCGATCCTCACCGGCCTGCACGACCGCAACTTCTTCAGCACCGGCAACATCCGGGCGATCCTCACCTTCACCAGCGTGCTCGGCTTCATCGCGATCGGGCAGACGCTGGTGATCCTGGTCGGCAGCCTCGACCTGTCGGTGCCGTTCGTGACCAGCCTCAGCAGCGTGGTCGCCGCCGGCATCATGGCCGGGGAGAGCAGCAACGTGCCGCGGGCCGTGGCGGTCACGATCCTGGTCGCCGCCGGCATCGGCCTGGCCAACGGGCTGGTGGTCAGCCTGCTCGGCGTACACGGGTTCGTCGCGACGCTGGGCATGGGCCTGATCGTCAGCGGCTACCTCGCCACCCACTACCAGGGCAGCCACGGGTCCGCGCCGACGTCGTTCCGGATGATCGGCGCCAACCAGATCGGCCCGGTGCCGGTCTCGACGCTGATCATGCTCGGCTGTGCGGTCGCCGCCATCGTGCTGCTGCGCAAGACCCGCACCGGCCACCAGATCTACGCCGTCGGCGGCAACCGCGAGGTCGCCCGCCTGTCCGGCATCCGCACGTCGGTGCCGGTCGTCGTGGCCCACGTGCTGTGCTCCGTGCTCGCCGGCGCTCGCCGGTCTCCTGCTCCTGGCCCGGCTCAGCGTCGGCAGCCCGACCATCGGCTCGCAGGGCGACTACGACCTGATGTCGATCGCGGCCGTCGTGCTCGGCGGCACCCTGCTGGCCGGCGGCAAGGGCAACATCCTCGGCACCCTCGGCGGCGTCGCGATCTTCGCCGTGATGGACCAGGTGATGAGCGTGATCGAGGTCGAGTCCTTCCTCCAGGACGTCGTGCGCGGTCTCGTGATCGTGCTCGCGGTCGCCGTCTACGCCCGCCGCGACCTCGACCGAAGGCCCGCTCCGTTCGAACGCCCGACCGGTCTGGACGCCGCACTCCAGGAGGCCCGATGACCGACCTGACCGTGCTCGACGAGACCCCCGGCCGCGACGCTCGGCCGCCGATGGCCGCTCACCAGCACCGCCTGGTCGGCCGCCTCGGGGCAGCCATCTCCACGCCCGGCGGCGCGGTGTTCGTGCTGGCCGGGCTGCTGCTGGTGGCGACGATCATGTCCAACCCCAACTTCGGCGACCCCGGCGTGATCATCCGCTTCCTCGGCCGCACCGCCCCGATCGCGATCGCCGCGATCGGCCAGTACTACGTGATCGTCTCCGGCGAGTTCGACCTCTCCATGGCCGCGGTCATCTCGATGCAGGTGGTGCTCGCCGGCAACTACATCGGCGAGGACACCGGCCGGATCGTGCCCGGCCTGATCCTGATGTTCGTGCTCGGCGCGGGCATCGGCGTGATCAACGGGCTGGCGACGACGGTGCTGAAGGTGCCGAGCTTCATCGTCACGCTCGGCATGATGCTCGCCCTGGCCGGCATCGTCGACTGGCGCACCGGCGGCGCGGCCGACGGCAACCCCGCCGACGACTTCCGCGAGATCGGGCGCGGGTTCGTCGACAACGTGCCCGTCGTCGAGGTCATCCCCTACCCCCTGATCATCCTGCTCGTCATCTCGGCGCTGGCCGCGTGGCTGATGCGCCGTCCGTTCGGCCGCAACCTGATCGCCGCCGGCGACAACCCCGAGGCCGCCCACCTGGCCGGCAACTCGCTGGTCTGGCTGAAGACCCGGGCGTTCGTGCTCTCGTCGCTCTCGGCCACCGTGGCCGGCATCCTGCTCGTCGGGTACGCCGGCGTGCACCCGTCGGTGGGCAACGGCTACGAGTTCCAGGCGATCACCGCGGTGGTGCTGGGCGGCGTGCTGCTCGGCGGCGGCCGCGGCTGGGTGCTCTCCGCCGCAGCGGGCGCCTTCGCCCTCGAGCTGCTCTTCACGTTCCTCACCGCCCGCGGCATCGAGTCGACCTGGAGGCCGACCGTGCAGGGCGTGATCATCATCGTCGCCGTCGCCATCGCGGGCCGCGCCTGGGCTGCCGGCCGGCGCCCGCGCCGCTCGAGCCGGGCCACCCAGGGTGGCGCACGGCGTACCGACCGTTCCAACGCAACACCCCACCCCCAACCGCCCACCCCGGGCACGACAACAGGAGACAGTTGATGCGTAGAACCAAGCTCACAGGCGTGCTCGGGGCCGCCGCCATGGTGGTCGCCCTCGCGGCCTGCAGCGACGACGGCTCGGCCGACGACGACCCGACCACCGGCACCGGCGACAGCCAGAGCGAAGACACCGGTGGCGACGACGAGGAGGTCAGCGAGTTCTTCAGCCAGGAGGACATGGACGAGCAGGACTCCCAGCGCAGCGCCACCTTCGAGGGTGACCCGGCCACCCCGTGGCTGCAGTACATCGACGGCGAGATGACCGACACCTCGGCGTTCGCCACCCAGGAGTCGCAGAAGGTCTGCTTCGCCAACGCCTCCATCAGCAACCCGTGGCGCCAGACCGGCTGGATCACGATGAACCAGCAGCTCGAGGCCCTCCAGGAGAGCAAGGTCATCTCCGAGATGGAGACCCGCGACGCCGGTGACGACGACAACAAGCAGATCGCCGACATCGACTACTTCATCTCCGACGGCAACTGCGACGTCTTCATCATCTCGCCCAACTCCACGGCAGCGCTGACGCCCGCCGTCGAGCGCGCCTGCGAGACCGGCAAGCCGGTCATCGTCTTCGACCGTGGCGTGCAGACCGACTGCCCGACCACGTTCATCCACCCGATCGGTGGCTACGCGTGGGGCATCGACACCGCCGAGTTCCTGATCGACAACCTCGAGGAGGGCGACAAGGTCGTCGCCCTGCGGATCCTGCCGGGCGTCGACGTGCTCGAGACCCGCTGGGCCGCGGCCGAGCAGCTCTTCGACGAGGCCGGCATCGAGGCGGTCGACTACTTCACCGGCGCCGACCCGACCAAGATCAAGGGCATCATCACCGACGAGCTCACCAAGGGTGACGTCGCCGGTGTGTGGATGGACGCCGGTGACGGCGCCGTCGCTGCCATCGAGGCGTTCGAGGACCAGGGTCTCGACTACCCCGTCATGACCGGCGAGGACGAGATGAGCTTCCTGCGCAAGTGGGAGGAGACCGGGCTGACCGGTCTGGCCCCCGTCTACTCGAACTTCCAGTGGCGCACCCCGCTCCTGGCGATCGAGAAGATCGTCGCCGGCGAGGAGATCCCCAAGGAGTGGGTGCTCCCGCAGACCCCGATCACCGAGGACGAGCGCGCCGACTACCTCGAGGCCAACGACGGCATGCCCGACGGTCACTACGCCAAGTTCGGCGGCGAGGACCTGCCCGGCTACCCCGACGTGTGGCAGGACCGGATCATCCCCTGATCCCCTGATCGATAGTCCGGCTACGTATGGCACCTGGATGACCGTCGCCAGACGTGCCATGCGTGCCGGACTATCCCTCCTCCACTCACCTCAAGCCCCACCACTCCGAAAGCTGAGTCCTGTGCGACCCATCGGGATCAACACGTGGGTGTGGACGTCGCCGCTGACCGACGCGGCGCTCCCCGACCTGCTCCAGACCATCGCTACGGCGGGCTTCGACGGCGTCGAGCTGCCGCTGGAGAACGTCGGCGACCTCGACCCCCAGGCCACCGCCGCCCTGCTGACGGAGCACGACCTCGCCGCCTGGGTGGTCGGCGCCATGGCGCCGGGCCGCGACCTGGTCGCGACCACCCCCGAGACGGTCAGCAGCACCCAGGACTACCTCCGCGGCTGCATCGACCTGGCCGCCGCCGTCGGCGCCCCGAGCGTCTGTGGCCCGTTCTACGCCCAGACCGGCCGCGTCTGGCGGATGACGCCCGGCGAGCGGGAGGCGGCGTACGCCGAGTGGCGTGAGCACCTCGCCCCCGTCGCGGCGTACGCCGGCGAGCGCGGCATCAGCCTCGGCATCGAGCCGCTCAACCGCTACGAGACGTCCCTGATCAACACCGTCGACCAGGCGCTGACCGGTCTCGGCAACCTCCTCGGCCCGACGGTCGGGCTGGCGCTCGACACCTACCACCTCAACATCGAGGAGCGCAGCAGCGCCGACGCGATCCGCGCCGCGGGCGACCACCTCGTGCACCTGCAGGTCTGCGGCAGTGACCGCGGCGCTCCTGGCGGCGACCAGACCGACTGGCCGGCGATCGTCGGCGGCGCTCGACGAGGTCGGCTACGACGGGGCCCTGACGATCGAGAGCTTCACGCCCGACAACGCATCGATCGCCGTTGCTGCCTCGATCTGGCGGCCGCTGGCGGCCTCGCCCGACGACCTCGCGCGCGACGGCCTGGCATTCCTGCGTTCGCTGCTGACGGAAGGAGCGTCCCATGCCTGAGCGTCCCTTGGGAGTCGCCGTGATCGGCTACTCCTTCATGGGCAAGGCCCACTCCAACGCCTGGCGCAACGTCAACGCGTTCTACCCCGACACGCCGGCGGTCCGTCAGCAGGTGCTGGTCGGGCGCGACGACGGCGCGGTCAAGGAGGCCGCCGCCCGCTACGGCTGGGCGGAGTCCGCGACCGACTGGGCCACGGTCGTCACCCGCGACGACATCGACATCGTCGACATCTGCACCCCTGGCGCGAGCCACGCCGAGATCGCGCTGGCCGCCCTCGCAGCCGGCAAGCACGTGCTGGTCGAGAAGCCGCTGGCCAACTCGGTCGCCGAGTCCGAGCAGATGGTGGCCGCCGCGGCGGCAGCCGCCGAGCGCGGCGTGCGGGCGATGATCGGCTTCAACTACCGCAGGGTGCCGGCGCTGGCCCTTGCGCGCGAGCTGATCGAGCGCGGCCGGATCGGCGCCGTGCGGCAGGTGCGCGCGGCGTACCTCCAGGACTGGCTGGCCGACGAGAGCGCGCCGATGACCTGGCGGCTACGCCAGGAGACCGCCGGCTCCGGCGCGCTCGGCGACCTCGGCTCGCACGTCATCGACCAGCTGCACTACCTGCTCGGCGAGCGGGTCTTCGCCGCCACCGGGCACCTCCAGACGTTCGTGCCGGAGCGCACCGGGCCGGCCGGGCCCGAGCCGGTCACCGTCGACGACGCCGCGTGGGCGACGCTCGAGACGGAGTCGGGCGCCGTGGCCAGCGTCGAGGTCAGCCGGATGGCGACCGGACGCAAGAACGGCCTGACCATCGAGGTGTACGGCGACCGCGGCTCGATCTCGTTCGACCTGCACCGGCTCAACGAGCTGCAGGTGCTCGACGGCGTCGACAACGGCACGTCCGGCCCGCGCACGGTGCTGGTCACCGAGCCCGGCCACCCCTACCTCGAGGCGTGGTGGCCGCCGGGTCACACGCTGGGCTGGGACAGCACCTTCACGTCGCAGGCCGCCGACTTCCTGACTGCGATCGCGGACGGCCGCACTCCGTCGCCGTCGTTCGCCGACGGGCTGGCCGTGCAGCGGGTGCTCGCGGCGATCGAGAGCAGTGCGGCAGGCTCTGGGGTCTGGGTCGACGTAGCCGGCGCTGTTTCTCAGGGAGGCAACTGATGGGCAAGCGATTCACACTCTTCACCGGCCAGTGGGCCGACCTCACCCTGGACGAGGTCGCCGGCCTCGCGGCCGGCTGGGGCTACGACGGCCTCGAGATCGCCGTCTCCGGCGAGCACCTCGACGCCTGGCGGGTCGACGAGCCGGGCTACGTCGAGGAGCGGCTGGCGCTGCTGGAGCGGCACGGGCTGAAGGTGTGGGCGATCAGCAACCACCTCACCGGCCAGTCGGTGTGCGACGACCCGATCGACGATCGTCACCGCGCAATTGTGCGGGAACGCGTGTGGGGTGACGGCTCCCCCGAAGGCGTCCGGCAGCGGGCGGCCGAGGAGATGAAGCTGACCGCGCGGCTGGCCCAGAAGCTCGGCGTCGACACGGTCATCGGTTTCACCGGCTCGTCGATCTGGCAGTACGTCGCGATGTTCCCGCCCGTGCCGGCCGAGCGGATCGAGGCCGGCTACCAGGACTTCGCCGACCGCTGGAACCCCATCCTCGACGTCTTCGACGAGTGCGGCGTCCGCTTCGCCCACGAGGTGCACCCGTCCGAGATCGCCTACGACTACTGGTCGACCGTGCGCACGCTCGAGGCCGTCGGCAACCGGCCGGCGTTCGGCCTCAACTGGGACCCCAGCCACATGATGTGGCAGGGCCTCGACCCGGTCGCCTTCATCACCGACTTCGCCGACCGGATCTACCACGTCGACTGCAAGGACACCCGGATGCGGATGGGCGGCGGCCGCAACGGCATCCTCTCCTCGCACCTGCCCTGGGGCGACCAGCACCGCGGCTGGGACTTCGTCTCCACCGGCCGCGGCGACGTGCCGTGGAGCGACTGCTTCCGCGCCCTGGCCGCGATCGGCTACGCCGGCCCGATCTCGGTCGAGTGGGAGGACGCCGGCATGGACCGCCTCCACGGCGCCCCCGAGGCCCTGGAGTTCCTGCGCCGCTTCGACTTCGAGGCGCCCACTGCCTCCTTCGACGCGGCGTTCAGCTCGGAATGAGTGGTTTCGAGGCTCGCCGCTCGGGAGCGCCAGCGACGAGCCTCGAAACCACCATGGCCTGAGGCCAACAAAGACTTCGGTCCCGAACGGGTCGGGACTCGAGAGATAGAGGAATCGTCATGTGTTTCGGGTTTGACGGTGAAGCGGCGCTGCGGCGCTCGCTGACGGAGAAGGGCGCCCGGCGGCGCCAGGTGCTGACCGGAGTCGTCGCAGGGGCGGCTGCGGTCGGACTGACCGGGCTGGGGACGACGCCGGCCGTGGCTGCGCCACCGCACGGAGGCGGTCGAGCGCGAGCGCTCGGTGCCGCACAGCCGGATCAGCATCCAGCTCTACACGCTGCGCGCGGCGCTCGGTGGCCAGCCGGGCTTCGACACCGTGCTCCAGCGGCTGGCGCAGTACGGCTACGAGAAGGTCGAGCTCGCCGGCTACTACGGCCGCACGGCCGCCGAGCTGAGGTCGTTCCTCGACGGGCTCGACATCCGGGCGACGTCGAGCCACGACGGCATCAGCGCGTCGCCGGCGGCGTTGCAGACCAAGCTCGAGAACGCCGCGACGCTGGGTCAGAAGTACGTCGTGGTCCCCTATCTCGCGTCCGCCAACCGCAGCGACTGGGAGCTGTGGGCCGACCAGATGAACGAGGAGGCGCGGGCGGCCAAGCGGTGGGGGCTGCGCTACGGCTACCACAACCACGCGCACGAGTTCACGACCGACCTCGGCGGCGGCGTCACGCCTTGGGAGGTGCTGACCGACCGGCTCGACCCGCGCTACGTACACCTCGAGGTCGACCTCTACTGGGCCTACACCGGCGGCGTGAACTCCGGTGCCGCCGACCCGGACCAGTTCGCGATCGACGTGATCCGTCGGGCACCGCAGCAGGTGCGCCAGTTCCACGTGAAGGACCGCGACGAGGCCACCGGCGACATGTGCGACCTCGGCACCGGAGTCGTCGACTTCCCGCGGATCTTCCGCAGCCACACGGTCGAGGAGTACATCGTCGAGAACGACACCCCCGACGTCTCCCCGCTCACCTCCGCGGCCGTCGGGCACCTCTACCTCGACCACCTGGAGTACTGAGGGATCGGCGCGGCGGGGGTGGCGGGGGTGGCGAGGGTCGGTGCGGCGGGCTCGAACGGCCGGGGCGGCATGGCCGGAGGCCTATCCTCGCCGAGTGACCACCAGCGCCCCCGCGATCCCGCTGTCGCGGCACCTGTTGCGGGTCAGGGACCTGATCGATCGGGCGTACGCCGGCCCGCTCGACATCCCGGCGCTGGCGCGGAGTGCGCACGTGTCGGAGGCGTACTTCAGCCGGTCGTTCCGGGCGGCGTTCGGGGAGACGCCGCACCAGTACCTGCTGAGTCGTCGGATGGAGCGCGCCAAGGCGCTGCTGCGCGCTGGCGAGCTGTCGGTCACCGACGTCTGCCTGGCAGTCGGCTGCACGAGCCTGGGGTCGTTCAGCACGCAGTTCCGCCGCTTCGTCGGCGTCAGCCCGACGGCGTACCGCGAGCTCGACCACCGCGAGCTGGCGCGGATCCCGGGCTGCCTGGTGAAGAGGCACACCCGTCCGACGACCCCGAAGACCACATAGGGCAGTTTTGGAGAAGCGCCGCGCGGTGGGCGCGGACCTAGCGTCGCCGGCATGGAAACAGTGACCTCAGCGGACGGTACGACCATCGCCTTCGACCAGCTCGGCGCGGGCACCCCGCTCGTGCTCGTGGCCGGAGCCTCCTGCGACCGGGCGGTCGACGCCGCCATCGCCGCCGCCCTCGCAGCCGACTTCACCGTGCTCAACTACGACCGGCGCGGCCGCGGCGACAGCACCGACACCTTGCCGTACGCCGTGGAGCGCGAGCTCGAGGACCTCGAGGTGTTGATCGCGGCGGCCGGCGGCACGGCCACCCTGGTCGGGCTCTCGTCCGGCGGCGCCCTCGCCGCCCGCGCCGCGGCCGACGGGTTGCCGGTCAGCCGACTGGTGATGTGGGAGACGCCGTTCCGGCTCGACCCCGAGGGGCAGCTCGCGGCGAAGGAGTACACGGCGCGGTTGACCGACCTGCTGGCCGAGGACCGGCGCGGCGACGCCCTCGCGCTCTTCATGGGCATGGTGGGGCTGCCGGCCGAGATGATCGACGGCATGCGGCAGTCGCCGTACTGGGCGATCGGCGAGCGGATGGCGCCCACGCTGGCCTACGACGCGGCGGTGATGGGCGAGGGCGCCCTGCCCGAGCACCTCGCCCAGATCGGCTGTCCCACGCTGGTGCTCGCCGGCGGCGGCAGCCCCGAGTGGTTCCGCGAGTCGGCCCGGGCCGCGGCGGCGGCGATCCCGGGGGCGGCGTACGAGATGCTGCCTGGCCAGACCCACGACGTCGCAGCCGATGTGCTCGCCACCGCTGTTCGCGCGTTCAGCGACACTAGGGTGGCGGGCGTGATCACGGGCTTCGCACTGGTGTGCATCAACGTGCACGACCTCGACGTGGCGAAGGAGTTCTACGTCGAGACGCTGGGCTTCGAGCTCGGCATGGACCAGGTGCTCGACGGGCATCGCTGGCTCACCGTGCACGCACCCGGGCGACCCGAGACGCCGCTGATGCTCACCGTGCCCGAGGCGCCGATGGTCGAGGAGCCGATCGCGACCGAGCTGCGCAGCCTGCTCGCCCGCGGCTACCTCAGCGTCGGCGCGCTGTCGACCGACGACTGCCACGCGACGTACCAGGAGCTGAAGGGCAAGGGCGTCGAGTTCATCGAGGAGCCCGAGGACCGGTTCTACGGCGTCGACGCGGCCTTCCGCGACCCGTCCGGCAACCACTGGCGGCTGACCCAGCCGCGCACCCTCGACGAGATCCGCGACGCCACCGGCTAGGAAGCGAGAGGTTGCGGGATGCCGGATCCGGATTAGGTTGAGGGTGACCCAGACTTTTCTCGGAGGCTGCCATGTCGCTCGAACGCCGTACGCTCCTGAAGACCACCGCCGGGGCCGCCGTCGGTGGTCCGTTCGCCGGGCTGGTGGCGATGTCCGCCGGCGCCCACACGCCGCCCGACCCGGGCGCACTGGTGCCGATCGCCGACGAACGTGACGGCAAGGTGCGCCTGCACCTGCCGGAGGGCTTCCGCTACCGGTCCTTCCACGACACCGAGACGCCCGTCGTGCTCACCGACGGCACCACGCTCCCGGGCCGCCACGACGGCATGGGCGCCTTCGGCGGACCGCGCAAGAGCGTGCTGCTCGTGCGCAACCACGAGGTCAACAGTCCGGGCCCGGCGTTCGGCACGGGCCCGGCGTACGACCCGCAGGCCCGTGGTGGCACCACCACGGTGCAGGTCACGCCGACCGGCGAGGTCATCCGCGCGTTCACCAGCCTCAACGGCACGATGATGAACTGCAGCGGCGGCCAGATGCCGTGGGGCGCCTGGGTGACCTGCGAGGAGACCGTCAACGGGCCGGACGTGGGGCCGGACTTCACCGGGACGTCGAACATCCCGCTCACCAAGCCACACGGCTACGTCTTCGAGGTGCCGGTGAGCCACCTGCCCGGCAGGGGCCAGTCGAGCCGCCAGCCGATCACGCACGCGGGCCGGTTCGCCCACGAGGCCGTCTCATTCGACCCGCGCCACGGGCATCTTTACCTGACCGAGGACAACTTCGGCTACCCGTCCGGGTTCTACCGCTACCGGGCGCCGCGCCACCCGATGTCCGTCGGTCGCATCCTCGACGGCGGCACCCTGCAGATGCTGAAGGTGAAGGGCGTCGACAACGCCCACCTGGAGGCACAGCAGGTCACCGGCACGACGTACGACGTCGAGTGGGTGGACATCCCCGAACCCGACATCGAGTACGACTACACCCCCGGCCAGACCGCGCCCACGCCGAACGACGCCGCGCTCGTGCACGTCGGCGACCAGGGCCGGACCAGGGGCGCCGCCGGCTTCTCGCGGCTCGAGGGACAGGCCTACGACAACGGCAAGGTCTACTTCACCTCGACCCAGGGCGGCGGGCCGGCGGAGACCGGACCGGACACCGTGACCGGCTACGGCAGCGGCTCGGGCCAGGTGTGGGCCTACGACATCCACCGCCGCACGCTGACCTGTGTCTTCCAGTCCCCTGGCCCGCTCGTGCTCGACCTGCCCGACAACGTCACGACCTCGAAGCGCGGCACCCTCGTGGTGTGCGAGGACAACGTCAGCGACAACTACATCCGCGGCCTCTCGCGGCGCGGCCAGCTGTTCGACATCGCGCTCAACCGGCTGACCAGCAGCACCGGCGCCAACCGTTCGAACGACGAGTTCGCGGGCACGACGTTCAGCCCGAACGGCCAGACCCTCTTCGTGAACATCCAGGCCTCGGCCGGCATGAGCTTCGCGATCTGGGGGCCCTGGCGACGGATCGGGGTCTGAGCGCTAGATCCGCCCGGCCACGGACTCGCCGAACAGCCGGTGCCCCTCCGGGGTCAGGTGCAGGCGGTCGTCGAGGTAGGTCAGGTCGACGTAGCTCATCCGCAGGTAGCGCACGCCAGCGTCGGCGGCCAGCTCGGCCAGCAGCGCGTTGATCCGGGGCACGCCCTTCGCGCGGGCGGGCGCTTTCGCCGGCCCGACCACGACGACCCGGTGACCCTCGAGGGCCTCGACGAGCCGCTTGAAGCCGGCGCGGATCTTGAGGCCCCGCCGATCGACGTCGTTGAGTCCGCCCTCGACCACGACCAGGTCGGCGCCCTTCGCGGCGGCTCGCGCGCGGTCGGCGTACGACACTCCGGGGCACTTGCTGGCCGTCGAGCTGAACCCGGAGCCCGGGAAGCCGTCGACGGTGACCCGGCCGGACAGCCGCGACGGCCACGCGTCAGCGGGTCGGTCGAGACCGGTGCCGAAGGCGTAGGAGTCGCCGATCACCGCGATCTTGCGGCCCGAGCCGGAGCCGACGACCACCGAGGCCCGCTCGGCCGACAGCTCGGCGAGCGTCGCGCAGCTCTGGTCGGCGTCGCCGCTGGCCCGGTCGGAGAGGTGCAGCACCAGCGCCGTCACCAGGGCGAGCGCGAACAGGCTCGCCAACACCGGCATCCGCAGGCGCGTCGCACCGATTCCGAGAACCACCCGCAAAGTCTGCGGTCGCGTTCGCGCCCTGTCCTGGGAATTGCCGAACTGTCAGGCAGTCGATCAGGTCGCGGCGACGGCGTACGCCGCCAGCTCGGCCGCAAGGTCCTCGTTGGCGCGGCCGTGGACCACGGTGCCCTCGCCGGTGTGCTCCATCGAGTCGATCTCACCCTGCTGGTGCAGCCGGTTGATGAGGTCGCCGCGCTCGTAGGGCAGCAGCACGTGGAAGTCGACGTCGGGCCGGGGCAGCTCGCTCTCGACGAGACCCAGCGCCTCCTTGATGCCCTCGCCGGTCTTGGCGCTGACCACCACGGAGTGCGGCTCGCGCTGGCGCAGGCGGGCCAGCACCATCGGGTCGGCCGCGTCGGCCTTGTTGATCACGATCAGCTCCGGCACCTTGTCGGCGCCGATCTCGGCCAGCACCTCGCGTACGGCGACGATCTGGCCCTCGGGGTCGGGGTGCGAGCCGTCGACGACGTGGAGGATCAGGTCGGAGTCGGCGATCTCCTCCAGGGTCGAGCGGAACGCGTCGACCAGCCCGTGCGGCAGGTGCCGCACGAAGCCGACGGTGTCGCTCATGGTGTAGACGCGCCCGTCGCTGGTGGTGGTGCGCCGCGTGGTGGGGTCGAGGGTCGCGAACAGCGAGTCCTCGACGAGCACGCCCGCACCGGTGAGCCGGTTGAGCAGGGAGGACTTGCCGGCGTTGGTGTAGCCCGCGATCGCGACCGAGGGGATCCGGTGGCGGCGGCGGTCGGCCCGCTTGGTCTCGCGGGTGCCCACCATCGCCTTCAGCTCGCGGCGGAGCTTGGCGATCTTGTCGTTGATGCGACGCCGGTCGGTCTCGATCTTCGTCTCACCCGGACCACGGCCACCGATGCCGCCGCCGTCGGCGCCGACCCGGCCACCGGCCTGGCGGGAGAGCTGGCCACCCCATCCACGCAGGCGCTGCTTCATGTAGTTGAGCTGGGCCAGCTCGACCTGCGCCTGGCCCTCCTTGGACTTGGCGTGCTGGGCGAAGATGTCGAGGATCAGCGCGGTGCGGTCGACGACCTTGACCTTGAGCCGGTCCTCCAGGTTGCGCAGCTGGCTGGGCGCGAGCTCGCCGTCGCAGATCACCGTGTCGGCGCCGGTCGCCTGCACGATCTCGCGGAGCCCGTCGACCTTGCCGCGGCCGATGTACGTCGCGGGGTCGGGGTTCTGACGGCGCTGGTAGATCGCCTCGAGCACCGTCGAACCGGCGGTCTCGGCGAGCAGGGCCAGCTCGGCCATGGAGTTGTCGGCGTCCTCGATCGAGCCCTCGGTCCAGACACCGACGAGCACGACGCGCTCGAGCCGGAGCTTGCGGTACTCGACCTCGGAGATGTCCTCGAGCTCGGTGGACAGGCCGGCCACCCGGCGTAGGGCGTGGCGCTCCGCGAGCTCCATCGCGCCGGTGGTGGGGTCAGCCTCGGGGTCGGGCTCGTCGAGATAGCCGGACTCGAAGGTCTCTTCGTCGTCCCAGCCCTCGGTCTCTTCGAGCTCTGCCTCGAGGTCGAAGTCCTGAGGAGCCTGTTCTGCGTTCGTCATATGCCTCCAGAGTAGGTGCCCACTTCAACGTTGGCGAACCGGTTTCTCTTCCATCGCCGGCATTCACTTGACCTCAACTTAACTTGAACTTGCATGCTCGGTCCGACGACAACGAAACCAAGGATCGAACCAAGGAGAAGAGCATGCCTGTCGCAGTCATCACCGGCGCTTCGCAAGGCCTCGGCCTCGCGGTCGCTCAGGAGCTGGACCGCCAGGGGTGGAACCTCGTGCTCGACGCTCGCCGGGCGGACCGCCTGCAGTGCGCCGTCGAAACGTTCTCGGGACGGGCCCCACAGGGTCATCCCCGGCGACGTGACCGACGAGTGGCACCGGGTCGCGCTGGCCGAAGCGGCCCACGACCTCGGCGGCGCCGACGCGCTGGTCAACAACGCCAGCACGCTGGGCGCCAGCCCGCTGCCGGCGTTCGCCGACCTCGACCCCGAGACGTACGCCGCCATCCTCAACGACCAACCTGATCGCGCCGATGGCGCTGGTCCGGGAGCTGCTGCCCCAGCTGCGCAGCCGGGGCGGGCGGATCGTGAACATCTCGTCCGACGCCGCGGTCGAGCCCTACGAGACCTGGGGCGGCTACGGCTCGTCGAAGGCCGCGCTCGACCACGCCGACCCGGATCCTCGCTGCCGAGGAGCCGCTGGTGCGGGTGCACAGCCTCGACCCCGGCGACATGCGCACCGAGATGCACCAGGACGCCTTCCCCGGCGAGGACATCTCCGACCGGCCGCTGCCGGCGACCGTGGTGCCGGCTGTGCTGCGGCTGCTCGTCGGCGACGTGGCCGGCGGACGGCACCGGGCCGCGGAGCTGACGGCGGTGAGTGCGGCATGAGCGCCGTCACCGACGAGGCACGCTTCCGGCTGCCCGCCGACAGCGACGCCACCAGCCCGCCCGAGGCCCGAGGTCTGGCCCGGGACGGGGTCCGGCTGGCCGTGGCCACGCCGGCCGGCGTCTCGCACACCCGGGCTCGCTCGCTGCCCGAGCACCTCCACCCGGGCGACCTCCTGGTCGTCAACACCAGTGCGACGGTGCCCGCGGCGGTCGACTTCCCGCGGCTCGGCAGCACCTGGACCGTGCACGTCTCGACCGAGCTCGACGACGGCAGCTGGGTGATCGAGCTCCGGCTGCCCGACCGCTCCGGCCCGGCAGCGCCCGACGCCGGCGAGGTGCTGCGGCTGCCCGGCGGCGTACGCCTGCGGGTGGCGGAGCCGCACCCGGCCGGCCAGCGCCGGCTGTGGCGGGCCCGGCCACTGCCGAACGTCGACCTGGTCGCCTACCTCGCCGACCACGGCCGGCCGATCCGCTACTCCTACGTCGAGGGCAGCTGGCCGCTGTCGGACCTCCAGAACGTGTACGCCGACCGGCCCGGCAGCGCCGAGATGGCCAGCGCCGGGCGGCCGCTCACCGAGCGGACCCTGGTGCGGCTGATGTCGCGCGGCGTCGCCGTCGCGCCGATCGAGCTGCACACCGGGGTCTCCAGCCAGGAGCCGCACGAGCCGCCGCAACCGGAGCGGTACGTCGTGCCCGCCGCGACCGCGCGGCTGGTGGCCAGCACGCTCGACGCCGGGCGCCGGGTGGTCGCGGTCGGCACCACCGTGGTGCGCGCACTGGAGTCTGCCGCGCCGGCCGGTCGGGTGGTGCCGAGTGCCGGCTGGACCTCGCTCATCCTGGGTCCGGACCGACCGGCCCGCGTCGTCGGCGGCCTGCTGACCGGCCTGCACGCTCCCGAGGCCAGCCACCTCGACCTGCTCGAGGCCGTCGCCGGTCGCGAGCTGGTGGCCGAGGCGTACGCCGCCGTCACGGGTCCGGACAGCCCGGCGTACCTCTGGCACGAGTTCGGCGACTCCATGCTCCTCCTCCCCTGATCTCCCGCTGACCCGTCAGAAGATCTTCTGACGGGTCAGCGGGAATCAGGCTCGAGCACCTTCAGGTAGAGCGGCGTGCCGGAGCCGTCGTAGAGGGTGACGGTGAGCATGCCGGCCGGGTTGATCTCCATGTGGCCGAAGAACTGGAGGCCGGCGCGGGGCGACAACGAGAAGTCGTCGGTGTCCTTGCCCTTGGAGAACTGCACCTCGGGGCCGAACGTACGGTCGAGGAGGTCGTCCTTGCGGTCGAAGGTGCCGGCGGCGATCGGGCCGGAGACGAACTCCCAGAACGGGTCGAAGTCGGTGTACGCCGCGCGCTCGGGGTCGTAGTGGTGGGCCGCGGTGTAGTGCACATCGGCGGTGATCCAGACGACGTTGCGCACGCCGTTGCGCTGGAGGGCCGACAGCACCCGCGCGATCTCCGGCTCACGCCCCAGCGGCCGGCCGTCGTGGCCGTTCGAGGGCCCGTCGAGGTCGGTGTCGCGGTTCGAAGGGATGGAGAGCGGGAGATCTGCCGCGATCACCTTCCAGGTGGCGCGCGAGCGGGTGAGCTCGTCGATCAGCCACGCCTCCTGGGTCGGCCCGAGAATTCCGGGCTGGGCGGCGCCGGCGGAGGGTGGGTTGGCGCCGCGGTAGGTGCGCATGTCGAGGCAGAACACGTCGAGGTGCTGCCCGCGCGGCACCCGGCGGTAGATCCGGCTCGGCGCGAAGCCGTTGCCCGAGCGGTCGGTGAGGCTGCGCACCGGCACGGGCTGGTACTCCTGCCAGGCCCGACGCCCCCGTGCGGCCAGCACGTCGCAGCGCCGCTCGCCGAACCGGTCGTCGTCGATCAGCTCCCCCGGATACCAGTTGTTCGCCGTCTCGTGGTCGTCCCACATCGAGATGGTCGGCACGTCGGCGTACAGCGCTCGCACGTTGGCGTCGAGCAGCGGGTAGCGGTGCCGGCCGCGGAAGTCCTCCAGCGACTCCGCGACGTGGGTCACCTCGTCGGTGAGCAGGTTGCGCCACAGGTGCCCGTCGGGCTCCAGCACGGTCTCGTCCATCGGCTCGTCGCCGTAGATGGTGTCGCCGCAGTGGACGAAGAAGTCGGGCCGGGTGCCGAGCATGGCGCGGTACGCCGTCAGGCCGCCGAGCTCCTCGTTGATCCCCCAGCCCTGGCCACAGGTGTCCCCGGACCAGACGAACGACTGAGCGGCAGCATGGATCGGGGCGGTCCGGAAGCTGACCCGCTCCCGCGTCGACTCGGTGCCGTCGGGAGCGGCGAACCACACCGTCGCCTCGTAGTCACGACCCGGCGCGAGGCCGGTGAGCTCGACGCGAGCGGTGTAGTCGCTCCGGCTGTCGGTCCACGGGCCGCGGATCGAGCGCAGCCGCCGCCCGTTGCTCGACAACCGGATCATCAGCTGGCTCTGGCGCAGCGCGCGCGACCAGACCACTGCCGAGCTGGTGGTCACCTCGCCGGTGCGTACGCCGGACGGCAGCACGTCGCGGTCGCGCAGCTGGGCCGGCGATCCGCCGATGCGGGCGACCATCAGCCCCGGCACCGCCCCGATGCCGACTCCCGCCACGAGGGTGGTGCGCCGGCCGATGCGCGCCTGTCCTTCGGGTTGCCCGAGCTGGACCATGCGTCCAGGCAATCGGGGCCGGTGAACGGTTCAGGGGCAGCGACGTGTCACGTTGCCCAACAACGGCTGATGATCAGGTCCGCGGTTCGCCCGCGAATTCACCTGGAGTGAGGCCGGTGACCTGCCGGAAGTCGCGGGTCAGGTGGGCCTGATCGCTGTAGCCGAGGTCGGCGGCGACCCGGGCCAGGTCGGGCGGTTCGGGGCCGCGCAGCCGCTCGGCGACCTCGTGCAGGCGCCGGCGCTGGATCAGCCACTTCGGCCCCAGGCCGATGCGGCGCGCGGTGAGGCGCTGCAGAGAGCGCTCGGTGATCGCGAACTTCTCGCACACCTGGCTCACCCGCTGCACGCTGGTGTCGCCCTCGACGTACTCGACGATCGCGTTGACCAGCCGGCCCTCCTCGTCGACGGCCGGCAGCGCCCGCAGCGCCTCCTCCAGCACGAGCACGGCCTGCATCCGGACGTCGGGGTCGGCGGCGGCGTCGCCCACCACCCGGCGTACGTCGTCGGTGAGGCGTTGGCCGGCGATGCCCGTCACCTCGGTGAGCGGCAGCCTCTGGTCGACGAGCTGGTCGACCGACGCGGCCCGCCACCAGCGTGCCGGCGGCGGGCTGGAGCATCGCGCCGACCGCCCAGCCGGAGCCGGTGAGCTCCTGGGTCGACAGTCCGGACGTCGGCCCGACCAGCGTGGCGTAGCTGTCGGTGACGACGAGCTGGCAGACGGGGTAGGCCAGCACCCGCTGCACCGTCACCTCGCCCGGCGGCAGCGACCAGACGGGCAGCCAGTAGCGGCGCACGTGGTCGGCCAGGTCGGGCGACGGCACCAGCCGGTGCACCGGCGGGCTGAAGCCGCGCTCGTCGCGCAGGTGGGCGCGCTCGACGTGGTCGATCGGCCGCGGCTCCATGGTGCGGAGGCTACGTCTCGGCTCCGACAGGACTGCTCGGGCGACTTCCGCCTACTTGGGAGGCATCCGGATGCCGCCGTCGAGCCGGACGACCTCGCCGTTCATGTAGGAGTTGGTCAGGCACTCCATCACCATGCTGGCCAGCTCGTCGGGCGTGCCGAGTCGCTTCGGGAAGAGCACGTTCGCGCCGAGGTTGGCCTTGAACGCCTCCGACTCCGGGCCCTCGCCGTAGATCGGGGTGTCGATCAGCCCGGGGGCGACGGTGTTGAGGCGGATGCCGGCAGCGGACAGGTCGCGCGCGACGGGCAGGGTCATCCCGACCACACCACCCTTCGACGCGGAGTACGACGCCTGGCCGATCTGGCCGTCGAACGCCGCGACGCTCGCCATGTTGACGATCGCGCCCCGGCAGCCGTCGGCGTCCGGCTCGTTGAGGCTCATCGCGGTGGCAGCCTGGCGGACCATGTCGAAGGTGCCGATGAGGTTGATCTGGATGACCTTGGTGAAGGCACCGAGGTCGTGGGCCGACTCGACCAGGCCGTCGCGGCCGATGGTGCGCTGGGCCCAGCCGATGCCGGCCGAGTTGACCACCGCGCGCAGCGGCGCGATGTCGGCCGCGGCCTTGACCGCGCCGGCGATCTGGTCGGTGTTGGTGACGTCGACCTGCGCGAAGACACCCTTGATCTCCTCGGCCAGGGCCTCACCCTTGTCGGCCTGCAGGTCGGCCACCACGACGGTGACGCCCTTCGCGGCGAGCTGGCGGGCGGCCGCGGCGCCGATGCCCGAGGCGCCGCCGGTGACGATGGCAGATGATCCGGAGAGTTCCATGGCCGGGAGCGTAGTGGGTGGGGCCCGGCCGGCGGGGAAGGGTCGTGTGGCCCACACCGACCTACAGGGCGTGCTCAGGCACACGACCCGTCAGAGCGAAGTGGTGCCGCGGGCCACGATGAGCGCCGGGCCGGTCATCAGGATCCGGTCGTCCGCGGTCCAGGTGACGGTGAGGGTGCCGCCGGGCAGGTCGACGCGGTAGGGCTGGTCGCGCTCGGCGCCGTCGGCCACGGCAGCGGCCACCATCACCGCGCAGGCGCCGGTGCCGCACGAGCGGGTCTCGCCGGAGCCCCGCTCGTGGACGCGCATGGCGACGTGGCGCTCCCCCCGGCGTACGACGAACTCCACGTTGACGCCGTTCGGGTAGAGCGTGTGGTCGAAGGTGGGCTCGTCGAGCAGGTGCCCGGCATCGGCGAGGTCGTCCACGAACGCGACCGCGTGGGGGTTGCCCATGTCGACGTGCTTCGCCGGCCAGGTGCGCTCGCCCGCGGTCACGGTCGTCTCGCCGAGCACCTTGGGGGTGCCCATGTCGGCGGTGATCAGCTCGCCGTCGATGGTCAGCAGCTTGACGCCGTCGCGGGTGCCGATCGGGATCGGTGCCCCCGCGTCCGCGAGTCCCTCGGTGACCAGGTGGCGGGCGAACACCCGGATGCCGTTGCCGCACATCTCCGAGACCGAGCCGTCGGAGTTGCGGTAGTCCATGAACCACTCAGCCCCAGAATTCGACGGAGCTCCGCGGCCGGCCTCGAGGGCGGTCGTGCGGATCACCCGGAGCACGCCGTCGCCGCCGATGCCGGCATGGCGGTCGCAGAGGGCGCGCACCCGGTCGGCGGTCAGGTCGCCGTGCACCGAGCCGTCGTGGTCGGGCAGCAGGACGAAGTCGTTCTCGGTGCCGTGGCCCTTGAGGAAGGGGTAGTCAGGCATACAGGCCCTTGTTGTAGTTCTCGGGCTTGTAGTACTCGTCGAGCTGCTCGACGGTCATGCCGTTGGGCTCGACCTCGGCTGCGATGATCGACCGGCGCGGCACGATGCCGTCGGGGTCCCAGGTCTCCGGCTTCCAGAGCGCCGAGCGCAAGAACGCCTTGCCGCAGTGGAAGAAGATGTCGTCGATCTCCACGTAGACCGCGAGCAGCGGCCGGTGGCCCTTGACCACCATCTCGTCGAAGAACGGCGCGTCGCTGACCAGCCGGGCCCGCCCGTTGATCCGCAGGGTGTCGTTGCGGCCGGGGATGAAGAAGTTCAGCCCGACGTGGGGGTTGTCGAGGATGTTGCGGTAGCCGTCGGCCCGCTTGTTGCCCGGGCGCTCGGCCAGGGCGATCGTGCGGCTGTCGATCACGTGCACCAGCTGTCCGGCCGGGTCGCCCTTCGGCGAGGCGTCGCAGCTGCCGTCCGCCGCCGAGGTCGCCATCACGCAGAACGGCGACGCCGCCAGCCAGTCGCGGTCCACGTCGAGCAGCTCGGGCCGGCCCTTGTCGCGCGCTCGCGCGTTGGGCTCGCCCAACAGCTCGACCAGCTGTTCGGGGGTGCTGATCTCGGTCATCGTCACCCGACAACGGTACGCCTACTGAGGCCTCACCACTCGTGCCGCACCACCTCCCCGACGGGTGGGCTCGGCCGCGGCCGTCATCAGGCCGCGCGGGCCGAGCTCGATGGCTGCCGCTGCCCCGATGAACGGGTCGGTGGTCAGGCCGTCGCCGGCGGGCACCAGCCGGTGGCCGAGGGCGGTCAGGTCGCCGCCGTAGGCGGTGATGAAGGCCTGCTCGGCCGTCACCGTGGGCGTGTTGCGCTGGGAGGCGCGCGGCGCCGCCATCGCCTGCGGCAGGGACATGCCGAGGTCGAGCCGGTTGACCAGCAGCTGCAGCACGGTGGTGATGATCGTCGACCCGCCGGGCGAGCCGAGGGCCAGCACCGGCTTGCCCTTCTCGAGCACGATCGTCGGCGACATCGAGCTGCGCGGCCGCTTGCCGCCCTGGATCCGGTTGGGGTCGCTGGCGTCGTACTCGGTCGTGAAGTCGGTCAGCTCGTTGTTGAGCAGGAACCCACGGCCCGGCACCACGATGCCCGAGCCGCCGGTCTGCTCGATGGTCAGCGTGTAGGCGACCACGTTGCCCCACCTGTCGGCGACGGTGAGGTGGGTCGTCGACTCGTTCTCGGTGTCCTCGGCGACCTCGCCGCGCGGGGCCGGCGCCGCGCACACGCCGTCGTACGCCGTCACGTCGCCGGCCGTGGTCGGCTTGGTGAGGGCCGCGGCCGGGTCGATCTCGCAGGCCCGCTCGTCGGCGTACTTCTGCGAGAGCAGGTCGGCGCGCGGCACGTCGACGAACTCGTCGTCGCCGACGTAGTCGGCCCGGTCGGCGAACGCGAGCGCGCTCGCCTCGAGGTAGCGGTGCAGCGCCTCGACCACTGGCATCGACGAGAGGTCCGATCCCTCCAGGATGTTGAGCGCCTCGCCGACGGCAGTGCCGCCGCTCGACGATCCGGCCATGCCGTGGATGTCGTAGCCGCGGTAGCGCGTCACGGTCGGGGCCTTCGCGAGCACCTCGTAGCGACTCAGGTCCCGGCGGGTCAGGAACCCCGGCGGGATCGGGAGCGTGGGATTGGCGACCGTCGGCGGCGTGCGCACCGCCTTCACGATGTCGGCCGGCATCTTGCCTCGGTAGAAGAAGCGCGCACCCTGCTCGCCGAAGCGCTCGTAGGTCCTGGCCAGGTCGGGGTTCTTCAGCGTGCTGCCGACCGCGGGAGCCTTGCCGCCCTCGAGGAAGAGCGCCTTGGTCGACCGGAACTGCGCGAACCGCTCGGCGTTGTCCTCGGTCTGCGTCCGGAAGGTCGCGTCGACCACGAACCCGCGGCGCGCGAGCCGAGCCGCCGGCGCCAGCGTCTTGGCCAGGGAGCGGGTGCCCCACTTGCGCAGCGCGGTGGTCCAGGTCAGGGGCGTGCCGGGCACGCCGACCGCGACGCCGCTGGTCACCAGGTCAGGGGTGAACGGGTAGGGCTTTCCGGTCTTCGGATCGATGAAGGCGTCGTTGGGCATCGACGCAGGCGCGGTCTCGCGGCCGTCGAGCGTGCGCACCTTGCCGCTGTCGGCGTCGTAGTAGACGAAGAACCCGCCGCCGCCGACGCCCGCGCTGTAGGGCTCGGTGACCCCGAGCGCCGCTGCCGTGGCGATGGCCGCGTCGACCGCGTTGCCCCCGCGCTCGAGCACCTTGATGCCGATGGCCGAGGCGTAGGGGTCGACTGACGACACCGCACCGCCCCGACCGCGCGCGGTCGCCTGCTTCGGCGGCGTCTTGTCGGCGGCAGTCGCGGTCGCCGCGGCCGTGCCGAGGGTGTTGGCCGGCGCAGGCAGCACCGGCGCGTAGGTGACCACGAGGGCCAGTGGGATGCACACGATGATCCGGCGAAGCATGGGTCCTCCCGAGAGGTGAGTCGCTGTCCGACCACCCTGTACCCCGCCACCGACACAGCCGAAACCGGGGTGCCTACTTCAGGCCGGGATGGCTCCTCACCAGCAGGGGCAGCAGCAGCGACCGCGGCGTCACCTGCGAGACCATCGCACCGACCTTGTTGGCGACGCCGGGGATGACGACCAGCCTGCCCTTGTCCATGCCGGCGACCGCCTGTCGCGCCACGTCGGCGGCGTCGACCCACATGATGCCGGGCAGCGCGTCGTGCGCCTCCTCGGCGGTGAAGCCGGCCCGCTCCCCGAACCCGGTCTCCACCGGCCCCGGGCACAGCGCGGTCGCCGTCACTCCGCTGCCGCGGAGCTCACCGGCGAGGCTCTGCGTGTAGGACAGCACGAACGCCTTGCCGGCGCCGTACGCCGCCTGGCCCGGCAGGGGCTGGAACGCCGCCGTGGACGCCACGTTGAGCACGGCACCGCGCCCGCGCTCGACCATGCCGGGCAGGAAGCGCGTGCAGAGATCGGCCACCGAGGCCACGTCGACCTCGATCAGGTTGAGCTCCGCCTCGGGGTCGGCCTTGCTCACCGGCCCGAGCGTGGACAGACCGGCATTGTTGACCAGCACGTCGGGCACCAGCCCGAGCGCCTCGACGCGCCCGAGCAGCGCCGCCCGCACCGACCGGTCGGACAGGTCGGCGGCCAGCACGTGGGCCTGACCGCCCCCGGTGCCGAGGCCACCGGCGATCTCGTCGGCGAGGGACTGGAGCTTGGACTCGGTGCGTGCCACGAGCACGACCTGGTGGCCGCGGGCGGCCAGGTCACGAGCGATCTCGGCGCCGATGCCCGGAGGAGGCACCGGTCACGACGGCCGCGCGGTCCGGGCCGGGAGGAGGGAGCGTCATACCTCCGAGACTAGGACTCTCCACCCCACTCGCCCGGGCCGACGACGGCGTAGCGAGCGCACAGGAAGGCGCCGTTCTGGGCGAGCTCCTCCAGTTTGAAGGAGTAGCGCCGCGGGAAGATCGGGCGACCGGCACCGAGGGTCACGGGAGCGATGGAGGCCATCAGCTCGTCGAGCAGCCCCGCCTCGGCCCACTGCGCGGCCAGGTCTCCGCCGCCGACCATCCAGATGTCGCGGTCGCCGGCGGCGGCCTCTGATCTCGGCGTACACCTCCTTCGGCTCGCCGGAGACGAAGTGGATGTCGTCGCCGAGTGGCTCGAGGTCGCGGTGCGTGAAGACGTACGCCGGGATCGTGTACGACCACTTCTCGCCCGTGCGCTCGTTGTGCGCGGCGATCCACTCGTACGTCGTCGAGCCCATCACCAGCGCACCCATGCCGGCAATGAACTCGTCGTAGTTCATCGGCCCCTTCTCGTCGATGTCCTGCACGAAGAGCCAGTCGAGCGAGTCGTGCTCGTCGGCCAGGAAGCCGTCGAGGGTGGTGGCGGTGTAGTAGACGGTGCGGGTCATTCGGTGTCCTCTCCCCTGAGCCGGCGCAGCCACATGATCGGGTCGCCCTGGTCGACGTCGACGCCAGCAGTGCGCAGCATCAGCCGTGCCAGCTGCCGCCGGTGGGCGCCGTAGGTCAACACGTGCGCGATCACACCGCTCATCACGAAGCTCTCCGGTGGGTCGCACAACGCGTCGATGAGCCGGTCGTCCCAGGCGCCGCGACGGTCGAGGTCGCGCACGGTCGCGAGCCAGCGCGGCGCGACCGCCTCGTGACGGGCGAGCAGGCCCGCGGCATCGTCGTCGGCCTTCCTGTCCGGGAGGTCGCTGCCCTCGATCGCGGCCAGCCAGACCTCCTTGCTCCAGACCTGGTGCTCCAGCACCGTCGCGACCGACTCCTCGGGGCCGTCCCAGCTGAGCACCGTCGCGCCGGGCAGGCGCTGGTCGCGGAAGGTGGCGTCGGGCAGGCCCTTCGCGAGGTCGAGCAGGGCCCTGGTGTCATCGAGGTCGTGGGCGACGAGCTGCTCGGTGAGTGGGTTCATCGGTTGCTCCGTCGTGTGCACCCACAGCGACATGGGTGGGTGGAAGTGGATGCCATTGGGCGCCGGAAGCCAGTGCGACTCGGCAGGCGCGCTCGGCGGGTGGCCGAACGCCCTCGCGAAGGCCCGGCTGAAACCCTCGACCGACTCGTAGCCGGCCGCCCACGCCGCGTCCGTCACCGACGTCCCCGTGCGGAGCTGCCAGGCGGCCCGCTCCAGCATCACCCGCCGGCGCATCGACACGGGCGGCTCGCCGGCGGTCCGCGAGAGCGTGCGGTTGAAGTGGTACGGCGAGGCGAACGCCCCTCCCGCCATGTCCTCGAGCGTGCGATGGTCCTCGTCGAGCACGGCGTCGAGCAGCTCGCGCAGCCGGTCACGTCCGGGGTCGGTCATGGGACCAGTCTGGCCCGGATGCGCGGTGAGGCACCCGACCGTTCTTGCTCTGGTTCTCGGTCCGGGTTCAGCTCTCGGCCGAGAGCACCGACCGCATCAGCTTCAGTCCGAGGCCGGTGACGCTGCGGGCGTGCCCGGTGAGGACGACGACGGCGGTGCCGGTCGCGGGCGCCACCGCCGCGAAGGCGCGATAGCCACCCGTGCCGCCGTCGTGCATCAGCACGTCATGGGCGAGCCGCGCCCGGCGCGGCCCATCCTGGACAGCCGGGAGGATCATCCAGCCGAGCCCGGCGCTCATCATCCGGTTGACGTCGTACCTCTTGCGGGCGGTCTCGGCCGCCGCCAGCGCCAACCGGGAGTCGGCACCGGGCGCGTGCAGCTCCAGGAAACCCAACAGGTCGGCCGCGGTCGACACGAGTCCGCCGGCGCCGGCCAGGCCGGCCAGGTCCCACCGCCCGGTCGGCCGCCCCCACCGGCGGTGGCCGGGCGCCAACCGGTGCTCAGCACCCGGTGGCACGGCGATGCCGGTGTCCGCGAGCCCCAGCGGGCCGGTGATGCGGTCGGCGACCAGCTCGGTCGTACGTCGTGTCGGTGGCACGGGCGAGCGCGTATCCGAGCAGCCCCGCGCCGTAGTTGGAGTAGCCGAACTTGAGCCCGGGCGCGCGCTTGGGCGTCGTCTCGCGGATCGCCTGGAGCATCCTCTCGTCATCGAGGCCCGCGTAGGGGTCGGCGCGGTCGACGGTCAGGCCCTTGACCATCATGTTGGTCGGCAGCCGGGGCAGCCCGGAACGATGGGTCGCCAGGTCCTCCAGCGTGATCGGCCGCTCCTTCACGGGCGGTGCCGCGGGCAGGTACGCCGCCACCGGGTCGTCGAAGGCCACCACGCCGTCCTGCACCAGGTCGGCCAGCAGGGTCGCGGTGACGACCTTGGTGACCGAGCCGATCTCGAAGAGCGACAGCGGTCCGTCGGGCAGCTCGCCGCGGTGCCAGAAGCGCGTCTCCCCCTCGAACCGTGCGCCGACGACGAGCCCCCGGTCGCCGGTGCGCGCTCCGTCGAGCGTCTTCTCCAGGTCGTGCCAGCTCATCCCCGCACCGCCTCCATCGCCTCCATCGCTCGCTCGACCCGGTCGGGCGCATCGAAGGGCACCCAGCTGATCCTGGCGTCCTTGCGCCACCAGGCATCCTGCCGCCGGGCGAACTGGCGGGTGGCGATCACGGTGCGCTCGCGCGCCTCGTCGAGGCTCAGCTCGCCCTCGAGCGCCGCCACCACTTCTCGGTAGCCGATCGCGCGCGACGCCGTCCGTCCCTCCGCCAGGCCCAGCTCCAGCAGCCGCTGCACCTCGTCGGCGAACCCGGCCGCGAACATCTGCTCCACCCGCTGCTCGATCCGGCGATCGAGGGTCGGCCGGTCGATCGCCAGCCCGACCTGCACGGTGCGGGGGTCGGCGTACTCGAGCTGCGGGAGGGTGGCGGAGTAGGGAGCGCCGGTCAGCTCGATGACCTCGAGGGCCCGGACGATCCGGCGGCCGTTGTCCGGCTCGATCCGGGCGGCTGCCTGGGGGTCGAGCTCGGCGAGACGCCGGTGCAGCTCGCTCGCGCCGACTGCGGCGAGCTCGGCTTCCCAGCCTGCACGGACGGCCTCGTCGGTGCCAGGGAACTCGAACCGGTCCAGGATCGCCCGCGTGTAGAGCGCCGAGCCGCCGACCAGGACGGGCGTGGTGCCGTTGCCGCGCAATTGCGCGATCACGCCGCGGGCCCGGACCTGGAAGTCGGCGACCGTGAGCGGCTCGGTCACGCCCAGCAGGTCGAGCAGGTGATGCGTGATGCCTCGTCGTTCGGGTCCGGGCAGCTTCGCCGTGCCGATGTCCATGCCGCGGTAGACCTGCATCGCGTCGGTGTTGACGATCTCGCCGCCGAGAGCCTGGGCGAGATCGAGCGACAACCCCGTCTTCCCGGATGCCGTGCAGCCCACGACCGCGACGATCGGCGGCGTGTCACGGGCGTCCGGCATGTGGCTAGTCTGGCAATACGTTCGGCACCGCCAGGGTGCCGACCTGCCGACAGGGGTGAACTCGTGGGATTCCTCGACAAGGCCAAGGACAAGCTGAGCGGCGCCGTCGACAAGCACGGCGACAAGATCGCCGACGGCATCGACAAGGCTGCGGACGCCGCCGACAAGAAGACCGGTGGCAAGCACAGCGACAAGATCGCCGGCGGCGCAGCGAAGGCCAAGGAAGGCCTCGACAAGCTCGACGGCAAGAACGACGACATCAAGTGAGTGAGTCTCCGGCGACCGACGACGACCTGACCGGCGAGCCGCAGGGCACGCCCCCGGGCGAGCACGAGAGCGAGCTGCCCGACGAGTCGGACAACCCCGACCCGGCCACCCAGGAGGAGAACGCCGAGACCTCGCTGGACCAGCCCTCCCAGTGATGTGCCAGTGAGCTCTGAGCATGACGGCCGCTTCGTGGTCGTGCCGGCGGCGTACGTCTTCCTGATGCGTGGCTCGGGTGCCGAGGTCCGAGGTGCTGCTGCAGCTGCGGCAGCACACCGGCTACATGGACGACCACTGGGCCGCGGCCGCGGCCGGTCATGTCGAGCGGGGCGAAACAGCGATCGACGCCGCGCACCGCGAGGCTGCGGAGGAGATCGCCGTCGGTGACCTTGCGCTGGAGTTCGTCACCACGATGCAGCGCACCCAGCACGACCTGCCGATCGATGAGCGGGTCGACTTCTTCTTCGTCGCCCGGTCCTGGTCGGGCGAACCCCGCATCGTCGAGCCCGAGAAGTGCGCCGAGCTGCGCTGGTGCCGGCTCGACGCCCTCCCCGATCCGGTCGTGCCGCACGAGCGCTCCGTGTTGGAATCGCTCCGATCGGGCACCGTCACGGCGTACTCCACTTTCGGCTTCTGAGGAGGACTCATGACCGACCAGGACCTCGGCCCGCAGCCCGAGCCCGAGATCGAGCCCGGCGAGCCCCACCCCGGTGGCGCCGACGCCGTCGACGGCGGCGACGGCGTGGACGGTGAGTTCGCCGAGCCGAACCCGGCCTCGCGCGACCTCGACCCCGAGAAGAATCCGGCGGTGGAGGACGCCCTCCCCGACGAGATGACCGAGACCGAGGACACCGAAACCGAGGCCACCAAGGGCGACGGCGACAGGACGTCGACCCGGAAGAGGAATCCCCGGCATGACCAGCAGCGACGACTACGACGTCACCGACTCCGACCAGAACGTCGAGGGCGACATCGGCGTCAGCAGCGGTCGCGTGGGCCACGTCGGTCCCGGTCAGCAGGCCCCACCGGCGTACGCGACACCCACGAGATCGAGCCCGACCCCGACGCCGACCTGCCTCCCGAGCAGTCCGCCGGCGGCGAGGAGGTCCAGCCCGACGGCCTCGAACCCAAGGCGGACTACCCCTCCCTCGACCCTCGCTCCGACTGACTCTGGCCGGCCGGCATGTTACTCACCGTCGTCACGTCTACCTGACAGTTACAACGGTCAGGTAGAGGGCACGACGGTCAGTAACATGCGGCGCGGCCTCGGCTACAGCCGCCGGATGTCCAGCTCGGTCTCGACCGCGGTGCCGTCGGCGGCGCGCTCGACGTAGTAGGCGCCGGCGCCGTCCTTCTCGCTGAGCGCCTCGACGAACTCCGTGCCGCGGTAGAGCACGCCGGCCCCGTCGTCGGTGGCGTAGCCCGCGGGCAGGGTGCCGTCGGCGATCAGCGACTGGAAGAGCGGGCGGCGCTGCTCCTCGGAGTCGTAGTGGACGCCGTTGGAGAAGGGCACCAGGGCCAGCCCGTTGGTGATCGGCCGCAGGTCGGGTCCGAAGGAGTCGGTGGTGCCGCCGATGTGCCAGCAGATCGAGCCGGCCGATACGCCGGTCAGCACGACCCCCGCCTGCCAGGCCTCCCGCATGGCGTCACCGACGCCGTGCAGCTCCCACATCGCGAGCAGCCCGGCGACGCTGCCGCCGAAGACCCAGATCACGTCCTGCGCCAGCAGGTGCTCCCGGATGTCCTCGACGTTGGGCATCATGAACAGCTGCAGGTGCGAGCCGTCGAAGCCCGCCTCGTGCGCCATGTCGTAGAAGTCGCGGATGCCCTGCGGGTTGTCGCCGCTCGCGCTGCCGACGAAGCAGACCTTGGGCGCGCGACCGGTCACGCCCGCCAGCTCGACGGCGTAGTCGGTGAGCGGGCCGACCGACCACCGGGTGCGCGACCCGTAGACGATGCCGCCCGACGTGGCCAGGATCGTCGGAGCGTCGGCAGCCATCAGCGGCAGGCCGGGGCGTCGGCGAGCGGAGCGGGTACGCCGACGGCGGGCATGCCCAGCACCACACCGGCCGGCTCGGCCGGCACGCCTTGGCGCAGCTCCCACGCATCGCCGGAGCGGGTGCGGCGTACGTCGAGCACGGGGCCGTCTGCCACGAGGTGGTGCGGGGCCGCCTTGGTGATCTCCACGGTGACCAGGTCCCCCGGCCGGACCTCGGCATGCGCCGGCGGGGCGAAGTGGACCAGCCGGTTGTCGGGGCCGCGGCCGGAGAGGCGCCGGGTGGCGGCGTCCTTGCGGCCCTCACCCTCCGAGACCATCAGCTCGACCCGGCGACCGACCAGCGCCTTGTTCTCCGACCACGCGAGGTCGTTGACCAGCTCGACCAGGCGCTCGTAGCGATCCCTGACGACGTCCGGCGGGATCTGGTCGTCCAGCGTCGCCGCGGGAGTGCCCGGCCGCTTGGAGTACTGGAACGTGTAGGCGCCGGCGAACCTCGCGGCCCGCACGACCTCGAGGGTCTCGACGAAGTCCTGCTCGGTCTCGCCGGGGAAGCCGACGATGATGTCGGTGGTGATCGCCGCCTCCGGCATGGCCGCGCGCACGCGGTCGATGATGCCGAGGTACTTCGAGGCGCGGTACGACCGGCGCATCGCCTTCAGCACCCGGTCGGACCCCGACTGCAGCGGCATGTGCAGTGACGGCATCACGTTGGGCGTCTCGGCCATCGCCTCGATCACGTCGTCGGTGAACTCCGCCGGGTGGGGCGAGGTGAAGCGGACCCGCTCGAGCCCCGCGATCGAGCCGCACGACCGGAGCAGCTTGGAGAACGCCTGCCGGTCGCCGAACTCCACGCCGTACGCGTTGACGTTCTGGCCCAGCAGGGTCACTTCGGATACGCCGTCGGCCACGAGCGCCTCGATCTCGGCGAGGATCTCGCCAGGGCGGCGGTCCTTCTCCTTGCCGCGCAGCGCCGGCACGATGCAGAACGTGCAGGTGTTGTTGCACCCCACGGAGATCGACACCCACGCGGCGTACGCCGACTGCCGCTTGGTCGGCAGCGTCGAGGGGAAGACCTCGAGCGACTCGAGGATCTCGACCTGCGCCTCCTCCTGCACCCGGGCCCGCTCGAGCAGCACCGGCAGCGAGCCGATGTTGTGGGTGCCGAACACGACGTCGACGTACGGCGCCTTGGCCGTGATCGTCGATCGGTCCTTCTGCGCGAGGCAGCCGCCGACGGCGATCTGCATGCCGGGGTTGGCGGCCTTGATCGGCGCCAGGTGGGAGAGGTTGCCGTAGAGCTTGTTGTCCGCGTTCTCACGCACCGCGCAGGTGTTGAAGACGACCACGTCGGCCTGCTCGCCGGCCGGCACTGCGGCGTACCCGGCATCCTCGAGCAGCCCGGTGAGGCGCTCGGAGTCGTGGACGTTCATCTGGCACCCGTAGGTGCGGACCTCGTAGGTGCGCATGACCCGAAAAGGGTACGGCGAAACGTGGCCGCGCCCGAATCAGATGCTCGGCACGGTCAGGCCAGGATGCCCTCGTCGTGCAGCTCCGCAAGGAAGTCGGTCACGTGATCGCTGACAGCTCCGTCGGCGGTGTCGTACGCGGCTGCGACCAGGGCCACGATCTCGGACGTTGTGCGCCGCCCGTCGATGAGTCGGAAGATTGCCGCCCCGGTGCCGGTCAACACGACTGGTGGCGCGGCCGGCCTGCCGAGTCGCACCACGGCGACCCGGTCGTCCTGGTCATCGACCCAGGCCAGGTGTGGCTCCCGACACGGGACCTCGCCCTCCACCTAGGGGTCCGACCGACAGCGCTGCGCGGAACCTGAAGGCATGGTGCCGAGCGTAGTCATCGGCGCCAGCGCCGGCGGGACCGACCGGGCACGTCCACCGAGGCTGCCCAGAAGGCTCTGAACCGGTCCATGAACTGATCGCTGGTGTAGCCCTGCCCGAAGGTGCGAAGAGCAACCTCTCCGGCAGCAGCCACGCTCGCCGGCGACAATCGCCGGAGCACCTCAGCGAGTTCTTCCACACTCCCAGGCTCGAAGAGCCACCCGTTCTGCCCGTCGTCCACCACCTCCGCGAGCCCACCGGCCCTGGAAGCCACGACCGGCCGGCCTGCCCGGAATGCTTCCAGCGCGACCAGGCCGAACGGCTCGGGCCGGTCAGAGGGCACGAGCACGACGTCGGCCCTCTCCACGTATGCCGCGATGTCCTCCACCTCACCGACGATGTCGACGGTCTCGGGTGCCGAGACGCTTGCCCGCAGCGCGTGGACGTCGACCCGATCTGCTGCCGGGGAAGGGCCGCCGAGCACCACCAACCGACCAGGAGCGCCGGCCAGGTCCCAGGCGCGGAAGAGCGTGCCGTGTCCCTTCCAGCTGTGCCACCTGCTCGCGACCAGAAACGTCAGCGGGCCCTCGCCATGACGTGCCGACACGTCCTCGAGAGCGTCAACGCCGTTGGCAACGACGGTCGAGATCGGCTGGATCCGTCCACCCAGGGAGTCGTGCGCAGCCTGCGACACGCTCACGACCGCGGTGCACGCCGAAGCCAGCCAGGACAGCATGGTGCGCTCCCAGCCTGGCCTCCAGATCTCCTGGTTGTGCAGAGCCACGGTTCGGACGCCGGAGAGTCGCGCGACGACGGCGGCGACGAGGCACGCAGACGTGGCGCAGTAGACCACGCGGGGGCGCAGCACCCGCAGCGCGCGGTAGAGCCCGGCGGCCTGTCGCACCAGCCGCAGGAGGCTCGACACCGAGATCTCCTGACGCCTCAGGATCGGCAACGCCCGATGCTCAACGGCTCCATGGTCGGTGAGTCGACGCGCGAACTCGTTCTGCGACTCGTCGGCGGAGGTCGGCAGCAGGAAGGTGAGATCCGTCGAGGGGGACAAGGTCCGCGCGACGAGCAGGAGCATCCGGTCGGAGCCGTAGAGGTCGGCCGATGAGTGGACGACCACCACTCCGCTCCGCTGTCGGGTCACCAGGCGATCATCGCGGAGGCGCGGCCGCGGGGTTGGCGGTCTGTCCAACCAGCAGCTCCTCCACCGCTTGGACGTACCGGTCGTTGACTGCCGGCCACGAGTACTCGGCCTCGGCCCTCCGGATCAGCTCGGCGCTGGGCTCCCACGGTTCGGACGCGGCAGCGAGCAGCTCGTCTGTGAGACGTCCTTGCTGCGACGACGGGTCCCAGAAGGTGCCGAGCTCACCGAGCACCTCGCGGTTGAAGACCGTGTCGCTCGCCACGACGCGAGCGCCGCAGAACATGGCCTGCACCAGCGCCGGATTGGTGCCGCCGACGGTGTGTCCGTGGAAGTAGACCAGACAGTTCTCCCACAGGGCGAACAGAATGTCGTCGTCGCTGACCTGGCCGAGCCAGTGGACCCCTGGATGGCTCTCGCTGAGCTCGCGTGCGCGCGCATCGAGCAAGCGCCCCTCGTCGGAGCCGACCATGACCACGGAATGCTTCTGCGCCAGCTCAGGCACCGCATCGAAGAACTCGTTGAGGGAGTTCTCCGGCACGAACCTGGCTACGACGAGCACGTACGACTGCGGCTCGATGCCTGGCGGCAGGGCGTGACCCCGCGCCGGACCACCGCCGTAGGGGATGAAGACTCCGCGGCGGCCGTACGTGTGCTCCCAGTAGTCCTGGATCGCCACCGAGTCGCAGACGAGCTGATCGGCCATCCACGCGGTCAGTCGAGCGCCCAGCCTGAAGAGCGCCTTGCCCAGCGGGTTCCACTTCGCGCGCTCCCACTCGATGCCGTCCACATTGACGAGAGTCTTGATCCCGCGCATCCGCAGGAACGGCAGCCAGAAGCCGTTGGCGACGTTCATGACCACGGCGACGTCCGGCTTGCGCAACAGGCAGTGAATGGTGGAGGTCAGCCCGTGGGTCAGGGTGCTGGCGTACCCACTGTGCAGACCTGGCGTGACCACACGTCGCACCCGCGGGCTCAGCGCGGGATCGTCGAGCCGCGTCTGCCCCCGACGGCAGTACACCCGCACGTCGAAGCCGCGCTCCGCGAGGTGCGGCGCCAAGGATCGCACCGCGGTCTCGAACCCCCCGTAGTAGCTCGGGTAGCCACGGGTGCCGACGATGGCCACAGAGACCGGCCGCTCACCGCGCTGACCGTGACCTGCCACGCATCCGCCTCCGCTGCGACTCACAGATCGTCATTCGACCTTCTGTGCTGAGCCTAGTGACGTCGGTGCCCGAGCGCAGGCGACCTCGAGAGACCGGGCTCAGCCTTCGGAGCGCCTGCGCATCGCTGCCAGCGCCGACGGAAGCGCACGGAGCCCTCTGCGCAGCCGGGAGAGGCGAGCTCGAGCGAGCGCGCTCCTGCTCGTGCCGAGCTTGGGCTGCCAGCGACGCAGCTCGGCCTCGTCGAGCCAGATCGCGCGCCACAGGTACGCCGGCCGCGCCCGCCAGGGAGTACGCCGGAGCTGGACCAGCCACGGAGTCACCTCGGTCGTCTCCAGGCCGGCGTTGAACCGCCAGTCGTCGTAGGAGAACGCGAGCGCCGAGTCTACCGACGGCAGCGGGTGCACCGACGGCCTCCAGGAACGGCGCGAGCGTGTCGGCGGCTCCGGCTCGTCCTGCGAGACTCCGAGAGCTCGTCGAGCTCTGCGAGCGGTCAACGAGCTCTTCGTCCGATCGATCAGACCGGGCAGCTTGTCCCCGCCGTGGTGGTCCCTGAGGTAGTGCAGGGCACAGATGGCGGTGTGACTGACGACGTCCGGCGCCGTCACCTCGGCCTCGGCCACCCGGACTGGTCGTCCGTCTGGCCCACAGCACGTCGAAGACGTCCTCGCGCGGCGCGAGGAAACCCGGAAACCAGTGGTGCAGGTCGACCTCGCACGGCCAGACCGGGTGCCGGTGGGTCACCGAATGGCGGAGCATGATCGTCGGGGTGTCGTAGGGGCCCTGGTCGCGCCACCCCGCGGCCTCCAGTGCCGCCTGGAGGCGTCGCAGGTCGTCCGGGGATGGTCAGGACGTCGACGTCGATGCTTCCACCGCTCGGCGCGTAGACCCTGTGCCGTCGCGACGACACCCTTGATCGCCAAGGCCCGGACACCGGTCGCCTCGGCAATCCGGCTGACGAGCCCGTAGGCAAGCGGGACAGCCTCAACGCCCGTCAGCGCCGTCATCGAGCGCCGCCACGCCTCCAGGACTGGCTGTCTTCGGTCTAGTCGTACTGGCGACGGTGGTGTCGCCCGGCCGGTACCGGTGGTCGCCGTGAGCGTGACCGTGCCTGGAGCATCGCCTTCCTTCGACGACGTTGCAGGTAGAGCGTGCTCCCCATGAAGATCGCGGGGTTGAACTCCTTGTCCCGTTCGCGGCCGAGCTGGTCGATCGGCGATGTAGCGCCACGTCCTGGTGTTGCCGGTGCCGTGCCGAACCGGCTGATGCCACGGCACCCAGCCGCTTGCGTGCCTTGGAGGTCCTGCGCGTAGAGTCGAGGTTGCCACGCCTGGTGGTCACCGGTGACCGTCACCTGGAGACCCACGGTCGCCTGGTTGTTGAGGTTGTCGACCGACGAGTTGACCATCGAGCCTGCTGGTGCACGGCGAGCTCGAGGTCCAGGAGGTTGAGCACCTCCAGGTCGAGCAGCGAGCTGCGCGCGGCGAAGCTCACCGCCGAAGTCGAGCGCCGCCGGGCCGGACGCCGCAAGCGCCGGCGCCTGGGACGCCGCAACGATCGCCGGTGCGACCCAGACGGCCTTGCCGATGGTCCGACGGCTGACGCCCTTGGTCGCGAGGCTGTTCTCCGGCTGCGGAGAAGAAAGTCCGTCATGGCGGTCTCGATTCAGGTTGGGAGCACTTGAGTGACACCACTCCCCACGGTTACGAGGCGATCACCGATGGTGACACTAGACGATATTGAGCGTGGCTTGCGCTTTCGCGCCCGGGTTTTACTTTGGGCGCCGATTCTGGCTAGACCATTCGGGGCCCGGACCGGGTCGAATGCGCTCACGATCCGGCCTCAGCCAGGATCCCGGCCTCGACCAGCTGATCGATCGCAGCACGCAACAGGGCCGCATCCGCTTCCTCGCGGTCGATGGCCCGAAGGCCGCCTGCACGTGCTCGAGCACCGCTGTCGAACGACGTCTCGGCTCCGACGGCGTCGAGCACCGCGGTGGGCAGCTCCGAGAGTGCGATCACCCGATCGCCGACGAACACCGCGCTGCCGCCGCCGTCGCACGTACCAGTCGTGCCACGACGTGCGGGAGAGCCTCATGCCGCTGCCGCCACAGCTCGTCGACGAGGTCGGGCAGGGCGGCTGCGTCGGCGTAGTGAAGCTCGTAGAGGCCGTCCGTCGTTTCGAGCAGCTCCGCGATCCGGTGCAAGCGGTCGCGAGTGCCGCGACAGATACGACGTCTCCGGGGCCAGGGCGACCATCGCCAACGTCGACGGGACCGGTTCGAGGCGTGGCGAGCCGGTGCTTCCGCGGACCAGCAACACGACGCGGTGGAGCTGTCAACTGGTCCGGCGCCTCCAGCAGCCCTTCCTCGTCGGGCGAGATCTGCTCCTTGAAGGGCTTGTCGGCCTCCTTCACCGACAACGGCTTCGGATATGCTCACGACGGTCCCATCGGTCCGGACGGCCACCGTCTCGTCGGTGACGTAGCCGAACCGCCGGCCCAGGCTGACGGTTGCCGCGGTCGTCTTGCCCGCCCCGGACCGACCGACGAAGGCCACGGTCCGGCCAGTCGCCGGGTCGGCCACCGCCCCCGCGTGGAACATCAGCAACGACTGGGACTGCGCTTCGATCGCCGCTGACCGTCACGAGCGAGGAGATCGCGTCCAGCAGCGGCCCCGGCTCGCAGTGCGCCAGAGCCGCCATCGGCCGCGGCCTGCGCGCGCCATCTCGGGGTCGCGGTCGAGCACCACACTCACGACCGCGCCGTGCTCGAATCGTCGCCCTCCTGAAGACAGCGCGACCAGCCGGCGCGGAGCGCCGAAACGAGGATGTCGCCTGGTCGGATCCGCCGATTCGCAGCACGAGCGGAGTGTCCATCGCTCTAAGATGAACGTCGACCCAGCCGTGGCTGTTGATAGCGGGCACCTCCGGATCGTATTCGCATGCCTAGCACGAGGGACCCGAATCATGGAACTGCGTGACTACCTGCGCTCTGCTGCGAAACCACTGGATGGGCATCCTCGTCCTCACGATGGCCGGCGCCGCCGCGGCGGCCGCCTTCACCCTTCAGCAGCCGTACGTCTACGCCGCCAACTCGAGCGGGTTCGTCACCAGTGGCGCCTCGACCGATCCCGCCCTCGCCTCGATCAACGACGACCTCGCCAAGTCGCGCGCTGCGTCGTACGTCGACCTGGCGACAAGTCGATCCGTCGCCAACCTGGTCATCGAGGACCTGGAGCTGGACACCGAGCCGGATCCGCTTGATCGGCAACATCGACGTCGCCCAGCCCGCCGAGCACCGTGCTGATCAAGATCACGGCCCGGTCCTCGTCGCCTGAGTCCGCGCAGCGGCTGGCCGACGCCTGGGTCGGGCCCTGGCCACCGCGTGTCAGGAGATCGAGAACCCGGAGGAGCGCCGGGCAGTGCGGTCCTCGGTGTCGAGCCCGTCGAGGAGCGCCGCGCTCCCGACGTCACCGATCTCACCGCGGCCGGTCCTCAACATCGGGGCCGGCGCCCTGGCCGGGCCTGCTCCTGGGCTTCGCGCTTCGCCGCGATCCGGTCCCGCCTCGACCGACGCCTGCGCGCACCCGAGGTCGTCGAGAAGACGTTCGCGGTGCCGATCGTCGGGCGCATCCCTCTGGCCAAGCAGAAGAAGGGCAAGCCGCGACTTCCTGCTGCGCTACTCTCGGCGTCCGGCGACCAGCAGCACTGGGGAGCAGGTGAGGCGTTCCGCAAGCTGCGTACCAACCTGGCCTACATGAGCGTCGACGACCCGCCTCGGGTGATCGTCGTGACCAGTCCTCGGCCCGAGGACGGCAAGTCCACCGTCGCCGCCAACCTGGCCGTCGCGATCGCCCTGTCCGGTCAGTCGGTCGTTCTCATCGACGGCGACCTTCGTCGGCCGACGATCGGCCGAGAAGCTGGGTCTGGTCGAGGGCGCCGGGCTCACCGACGTGCTGATTCGCAACGCGACCCTCGGTGATGTGCTGCAGCGACACCTGACTTCCCGGAGCTGCGGGTGCTCGCGGCCGGCAGCCCGCCGCTCCGAACCCGAGCGAGATGCTGGGCTCGATGGCGATGCAGAGCATCCTCTCGGAGCTCAAGAGCCGATGCCGATCGTCATCATCGACGCCCCACCGCTTCTGCCGGTCACCGACGGCGCCGTGCTCACCCGGCACAGCGACGGCGCCATCGTGGTGATCTCGTACGGTTCACGCTTGGACGCGAGCTGCGCGACTCCTTGAGCTCGCTGGAAGCCGTCAACGGCACCGTGCTCGGTGTCGTCTTCAACTGGGTGCCGAAGCGCAGCTCGTCGTACTCCGGCTACTACAACGACTACTACTACCGGGCGACGGCGAAAGAGAAGTCGAAGTCGTCAAGTCGAAGTCGAATTCGAACCGCAAACGTGGCCCGGACGACGACGAGTTCCTGGACGTCTCCAACCTCAATCTCGAGCCGGCTCCCAGCGGCGGACGCCGACGAAGCAAGGACTAGCCGGAAGCCTCACGGTCATCGACCGTGCTCGCCAACGCCTGCACGAGAGGGTCCAGATCGTCGCTGATCCGGTCAGCAGCCTGCCGGTGGATCGAGTCCGATTGCCCGATGGGGTCGGGCACGTCGCCGAGGCTGCTCGCGCGCCCACGGTGACGGAGGACCTCCTCGTGGAAGGCCGGAAACCCCGACTGGGCCACGAAGTCCGGCGATGCCGTGATCGCGGCGAGCTCGCCGAGAGTGAAGGTGCGACGGAGTGCCCGCGGCAGCACCTGCAACGTCTCGGCCCTGAGTTGATCCGACATCGTGACCACCAGATCCGCATCGGCGACCATGGGCGCGGACACCCGCCGCGACTCGAAGCCGTCTGGGATCCCGCCCAGGCGCTTCGAGCTGAGCGGCCGCGCGCGGGTCCATCGACAGGCCGGCGCCCGCGGCCGTGCCAGCGCTGCCGACGGCGATCAGGTCATCGATGCCCAACAACCGGAGCCGGTGCTGGAGCAAGCGCTCGGCGAGGGGAGAGCGACAGAGGTTTCCGCGGCACACCATCAGGATCCGCATGGCAGCGAGCCTAAGTCACTTCCGCCACGGACTCAGGGCGTTGCGTCGATCTCGACCTCGACGGCGGACCCCACGCGCTTCGCGAGCGACGCGTACCCCGTGTCGTTCGGAAGGGTGCCGTCGCCGATGGTGCCCTCCGTCGCCTGGCGATCGACCAGCCCGTCTCGGCCCTTCGGACCACGTGACGAGTCGCGGTCGTAGATGTCGGAGACCTTGACGAAGATCCCGTCCTCCTCGTTGCAGGCGCTTCTGATGATCGCGTCGTAGGGCTTGGCGGACTTCGAGGAGGCCCACACCCCGACGCACACCAACGCGCCGTCAGGAGAGCTCTCTCGCGCGACCGCGATGGCGTCTTCGTAGGGGTCCGCGAACTCGGATGGTTCGAGCGTCGGCATGTCCTCGGTGCCGATCTCGATCACGATGAGGTCGTGAGGTGCCGAGTCTGCGGTCAGGTCCTCGATGTCACCGGTGTCCTTCACGGACAGCTCCGGCCCTCCACCCAGCGCCTCGACCCTGTCGAACCCGATGGCCTCGACCAGGAGGTTGTAGGGGCGAGCCTCGATGGCCGACGCGCCGACGCCGGACATGATCTCGTCGCCGAGCAGCAGGACCGAAAGCTTTCCCTCGGCAGGCAGGGCGAGCGACGTGGCGCCCGGCGAGTCGGGCGACGCGTTGCCCTGACCGGACGGCTTCTTCGAAGGCGTGGCCGAGGGATCTGCTCCCTGGTCGGTCTTGGCGTCCTCCGTGCGTTGATAGGCCAGCACACTGAGCGCGCCAGCCGCGATCGTTGCCAGGACCAGCGCCACCGCGGCGGCGAACACGGCGAACCGACTCCACCTCCGCCTCGATATCAATCTCCAGTCCATAGCGAGAGGTTACGAGACGACTCGCATCCGCGGGCGAGATGGTCACGGTCCGGTGTCGCTCGGATGAACGCGCATAGCCCCATCGGACTATCTGCGACTAGGGTCCCCCGCATGACGCTGCTCGAGGAGGGTCCGGCCCAGGCTGCCAAGGGGGAGCCCCTGGTCGTGCTCGACCACGTGGACAAGTGGTTCGGCGAGCTGCACGTGCTGCAGGACATCAACCTCACCGTGAAGCGCGGCGAGGTCGTGGTCGTGATCGGCCCGTCCGGCTCGGGCAAGTCGACGCTGTGCCGCGCGATCAACCGGCTCGAGACCATCGACAAGGGCTCGATCACCCTCGACGGCCAGCCGCTGCCGCAGGAGGGCAAGGCGCTCGCCAACCTGCGCGCCGAGGTCGGCATGGTCTTCCAGAGCTTCAACCTCTTCGCCCACAAGACGATCCTCGAGAACGTCACCCTCGGCCCGATCAAGGTGCGCAAGCAGGACAAGGCCGCGGCCGACAAGCGGGCCAAGGAGCTGCTCGACCGGGTCGGCGTCGGCCACCAGGCGGAGAAGTACCCCGCCCAGCTCTCCGGCGGTCAGCAGCAGCGCGTGGCCATCGCCCGCGCGCTCGCGATGGAGCCGAAGGTGATGCTCTTCGACGAGCCCACCTCCGCGCTCGACCCGGAGATGATCAAGGAGGTCCTCGACGTCATGGTCGACCTCGCCGAGCGCGGCATGACGATGATCGTGGTCACCCACGAGATGGGCTTCGCCCGCACCGCCGCCGACCGCGTGATCTTCATGTCCGACGGCGCGATCGCCGAGGAGAACACCCCCGAGGAGTTCTTCACCAACCCCACGAGCGATCGGGCCAAGGACTTCCTCGGCAAGATCCTCAAGCACTGACCCATCGAACGTTCGACCAGCACTGAATATCCACCAACAAGGGAGTTGCAATGCGCAGGACGAAACTCAGCGCGGCATTCGCCGCGATCCTTCTCGCCGCCTCGTTGTCCGCCTGCGGCGACGCCGGCGACGACGACGAGGGCACCGACGTCGAGGTGGAGGAGAACGCCGCCGACAACTTCGACGAGGGCACCTACATGCGAGAGCTCGCGGAGGCCGGCAAGATCACGGTCGGCGTCAAGTACGACCAGCCCGGGCTCGGCTTCAAGGGTGCGGCAGACGACCTGCCCACCGGCTTCGACGTCGAGATCGCCAAGCTGCTGGTGGCCGACCTCGGCATCGACCCCGCGGACACCTCGGTGACCACGTGGGAGGAGACGATCTCCGACAACCGCGAGCCGTTCCTGCAGCAGGGCAAGGTCGACCTGGTGCTGGCGTCGTACTCGATCACCGACGAGCGTCGCGCGGTCGTCGGCCAGACCGGGCCCTACTTCCTCACCGGCCAGCAGGTGCTGGTGCCCGAGGACAGTGACGTGACCGGGATCGACGACCTCGCTGGCCAGGAGGTCTGCTCGGTCACCGGGTCGACCTCGATCGACCGGATCAACGAGGGCGGCGCCAAGGGCATCGGCTTCGACAGCTACTCCGAGTGCGTGCAGAAGGTGCTCGACGGCACGGTCTCGGCCATGTCCACCGACGGCTCGATCCTCGCCGGCTTCGCCGCTCAGAACGAAGGCCTGCTCAAGGTCGTCGGCGATGAGTTCTCCGAGGAGCGGATCGGCGTCGGCTACAGCCTGGACCACCCCGAGATGTGCGAATGGATCAACGGCGTGCTCGAGGAGTCCTTCGAGGACGGCTCGTGGGCCGAGGCCTTCGAGCGCACGCTCGGACCCTCGGGTGTCGAGACGCCCGACCCGCCGACCCTCGACGAGTGCCCGGCAGCCTGACCCGGCGCTGAGATCGATACCTGAGACCGGGGCGGCGCACCTCGTGCGCCGCCCCCTCTCAGCCTCGTCCTGAAAGGAGCAGCCACCGGTGGAAGCCGTCTTCGACAACTTCGACCTCTACCTGAGGGCGTTCGGCTACACGTTCGCGCTGTTCCTGGTCGCCGGGATCCTCTCGATGATCCTGGGCACCTTCCTCGCGGCCATGCGCGTCGGTCCGGTAGCCGTGTTGCGGGCGGCCGCCGGCACCTACGTGACGGTGGTGCGCAACACCCCGCTCGTGATCGTCTTCGCGTTCTTCTCGTTCGCTGCACCGATCTACGACATCAAGTTCAACTGGCTCGACGTTCACATCGGACAGTTCGACTTCACCTCGTTCTTCGGTGCGGCCGTCGTGTCCCTGACTCTCTACACCTCGACCTTCGTGTGCGAGGGGCTGCGCTCAGGCATCAACGCGGTGCCGCTCGGGCCAGGCCGAGGCCGCCCGCGCGATCGGGCTGCCGTTCGGCGGGGTGATGCGCCACGTGGTGCTGCCGCTGGCGTTCCGGGCGTCGCTTGCCTCCACTGGCCAGCGTGCAGATCGCGCTGATCAAGAACACCTCCGTCGCTGCGGTGTTCGGCGTGGCAGAGGCCGTCTCGCAGATGCGCAGCCTGACCAACGACTTCGCGTCACAGCGCACCGGGATCTTCATCTGCTTCGCCGTCGGCTACGTGCTGATCGTCGAGGTCTTCTCGTTCCTCTCCTACCGGCTCGAGCGTCGATGGAGGGTGGCCACATGAGCAACAGCGTGCTCTTCGACGCGCCTGGCCCACGCACCGTGCTGCGGCACCGGATCTACAGCCTGGTCGGCCTGGTTGCGGTGCTCGGCGTGCTCGCGTGGATGCTGTACCGGCTCCACGACGCCGGTCAGTTCGAGGCCGAGAAGTGGGAGGTCTTCACCACCCCGAAGTACGTCGAGGTCATCCTGGTCGACGGCCTGCTCAACACGCTCAAGATGGCGGGCCTGGCGATCCTCGGCGCGGTCGTCGTCGGGTTCGCCCTCGGCGTCGGCAAGATGTCGGAGCACGTCTGGGTGCGTTGGCCCAGCTGGCTCGTTCGTCGAGTTCTTCCGGGCGCTCCCCGTGCTGCTGCTGATGGTCTTCACCTGGTACCTCCTCGGCATCGCCAACGACGGCTCGTCGTTCTGGGCCGTGGTCCTGGCGCTCACGCTCTACAACGGGGCCGTGCTCGCCGAGGTGCTGCGCGCCGGAGTCAACGCCGTGCCGAAGGGTCAGCGCGAGGCGGCTACGCGATCGGCATGCGCAAGACCCAGGTGATGAACATCGTGCTGCTGCCGCAGGCCGTGAAGATCATGCTGCCGGCGATCATCAGCCAGTGCATCGTGGCTCTGAAGGACACGGCCCTCGGCCAGTACGTCCTCGCGCCCGGGCCTGACGTTCGTCTACAAGCAGATCTACCTGGAGTTCAACAACCGGGTGCCGACGATGATCGTGATCGCCGGGATCTACATCGTCGTCAACCTGCTGCTGACGCTCCTGGCAACCTGGGTGCAGAAGAAGTTCGTCGGCGAGAAGAAGCCGCTCGAGCTGACCCGCGTCGGCAACCTGGACGGCGGCCGCGGAATGTCGGCGTCTAGCCGCTAGCGCGTCTTCGGGGTCACCCAGAGCTTGATCACGCCTTCGATGACGACGGTGCCGTCGTCGCGGACGCCCTTGACCCGCACGGGCAGATCGGGGTTGTCGGAGGTCCACTGCGCCGGGTCGGTCTCGGCGCTGCAGACGATGTCGCTGGTGGCCTTGGCGGTGTAGGAGATGTCCATGCCCTTGGGGATCCAGCGCTTGTCGGAGGGGATGGTCACCTCGGCCAGCGCGCCCATCGCGGCCTCGAGCCCGTTGCACAGCGCGATGGCGTGCACGGTCTTGAGGTGGTTGTGCACGCCGCGGCGCTTCGGGATCACCAGCTCGGCGTAGTTGGGCCGGATCTCGGTGAAGCGCGGGTGGATGGTGGCGAAGTACGGCGCCTTCTGGGCGAACGCGAACGAGAACAGCCGGGTGCCGACGACCGGGATGCTGCCGGCCTTCTTCCACAGGCTCAGGACTTGACTCATGCTCGTCACGATTACCAGTGAGTAACTTCAGCTCAGTAGCTCCACCCGGTTGCCGTGGGCGTCGCAGGTGTGCAGCCGCTGGTGACCCGGGAAGGTGTGGCGCTGGCTCCAGTCGACCTCGAAGCCCAGGAACTCCAGCCAGGCGCCGAGCGCCTCGAGCCGGTCCACGGAGTCGACGAGCAGAGCCGGGTGCGCCTTGCGGGCGGGAGCGAACGGGTCCTCGACGCCGACGTGGATCTCGGCACTGACGCCGGCCTCGTCGAAGGACCGGAACCACACGCCGCCACGCGCCCGCAGCTCCGCCGGCTTCTCCACCTCGGACAGACCCAGGCCCTCGGCGTAGAACCGCCGGGCCTCGTCCTCGCCACCGGGCGGGCAGGCCACCTGCACGTGGTGGAGCCTCACGCCGCAGTCCGGGCAACCGCGAAGATCCGTCGGAAGGGGAGCACGACCCCATGCTCGTGGTGCGGGTAAGCCGCCCGCAGCCGAATCTTGAACTCCTCGGTGAAACGCTCGAGCAAGTCGGGCGGCAGCGCCTGCAGCACCGGGCGCGCGCCGGTGGAGGAGATCCAGGTGAAGACGGGATCGTCGCCCTGGAGGACGTGGAGGTAAGTGGTCTCCCAGGCATCGACCGTGCAGTCCAACGTCGGCGAGGGCGCGGAGGTAGACCTCGGGGCCGTGGCTGCTCGGGCCGCTCGACGCCACGGGTGTGGTCGGCGTACGCCGGCTCCGACGCGAGCTCGCGCAGGATCGTGTGGCTGGGCTGCGTCGAAGTTGCCCGGCACCTGGAAAGCGAGCCAGCCGCCCGGCGCGACGGCCGCGACGAATCTCGGCAGCAGGTCGAGGTGGTCGGGCACCCACTGCAGCGTGGCGTTCGAGACGAGCACGTCGACCGGCTCGGTCCGGCGCCAGTCGCGGAGGTCGGCCACCTCGAAGTCGATGCCGGTGGCGCCTTCGCGAGCCTTGGCGATCATCTCGGGACTGCTGTCGAGGCCGGCGACCTCGCGCGGCGGGCCAGCGCTCGGCGAGCAGCCGGGTGAGGTTGCCGGGGCCGCAGCCGAGGTCGACCACGGTCCGCGGGCCGTCGGCGTCGATCCGCGCGAGCAGGTCGACGAACGGGCGGCCGCGCTCGTCGGCGTAGGTGAGGTAGCGGTCGGGGATCCCAGGGTCATGCGATCTATCTTGATGTCAAGATACCTTGATGTCAAGAATCTCGACCGCACCGTCTAGACTCCTGCCATGCGGGACGAGGTCGACGAGCTGGTCGAGGCGTGGGCGCGCGAGCTGCCCGACCTGGACCTCGAGCCGGTCGCGGTCTTCAGCCGGATCCACCGCCTGGCCCGTCACCTCGACCTGGCGCGGCGCGAGGCCTTCGCCGCGCACGACATCGAGTCGTGGGAGTTCGACGTGCTGGCGGCGCTGCGCCGCGCGGGGGAGCCCTACGAGCTCTCCCCCGGACGCCTGCTCCGCGAGACCCTGGTGACCAGCGGCACCATGACCAACCGGGTCGACCGCCTCGCCGGCCGCGGCTACGTCGAGCGCTACCCCGACCCCGAGGACCGGCGCGGCGTGATCGTGCGGCTCACCCGCGAGGGCAAGACCGCCGTGGACGGGGCCTTCGAGGCGCTGCTGGCGGCCGAGGCGGAGCTGCTCGCCGACCTCCCGGCCCGCGACCAGAAGAAGCTCGCCTCTCTTCTGCGCACGCTGCTCGCGCCCTTCTCCTGACCCGCCTGACCTCCGATCGTCCGCGGTCACGTCACGCTGACGAAATCGGGAGCCGGATGGCCAGATTCACCCCGATTTCGACAGGGACTACGCCAGCCGGCGGAGCGTCACTCGACGAGCTCGGCGGCCTCCAGCCACTCGAGCTCGAGCGCGTCGCGCTCGGCGAGGAGGTCGTCGAGCTCGGCGCCGAGGTCGGCCAGCTTCTCGTAGTCCTGGGCGTGCTCGAGGAGCTCGGCGTTGAGCTCCGCCTCGCGGGCAGCGAGGCGCTGGAGCTGCTTGTCGACGCGGGCCATGGTCTTGCGGGCGGCGCGCTCCTCGGCTCCCCCGGCCTTCACTTTCGGTTGCGCATCCGGCGCGATCGCGCTGTTTGGACGGTTTTCCGCGGCCACAACCTGCGCATCCAGCGCGATCGCGCGGGAACGGCGCTCGAGGTACTCGTCCACGCCGCGCGGCAGCATCGAGATCTGGCCGTCGCCGAGCAGCGCCCAGGTGGAGTCGGTGACGCGCTCGAGGAAGTAGCGGTCGTGGGAGACCACGATCAGGGTGCCGGGCCAGCCGTCGAGATAGTCCTCCAGCACGTTGAGAGTCTCGATGTCGAGGTCGTTGGTGGGCTCGTCGAGCAGCAGCACGTTGGGCTCGGTCAGCAGCAGCCGCAGCAGCTGGAAGCGCCGGCGCTCACCTCCCGACAGGTCGCCGAGCCGGGCGGTCAGCCGGTCGCCGGTGAAGCCGAAGCGCTCCAGCATCGACGACGCGGTGATCTCCCCGGTCGCGGTCGTGGTGACGCGGCGGATCGCCTCGACCGACTCGAGCACCCGCGACTCGGGGTCGAGGTCGTCGAGCGCCTGGGTGAGGTGCTGCATCGCGACGGTCTTGCCGAGCTTCACCCGGCCGACCGTCGGCGCCAGCATCCCGGAGATGAGAGCCAGCACCGACGTCTTGCCGGCCCCGTTGACGCCGACGATGCCGACCCGATCACCCGGTCCGAGCCGCCAGGTCGCGTGGGACAGCAGAGTGCGCTCCCCGCGGACCAGGTCGACGTCCTCGACGTCGATCACGTCCTTGCCGAGGCGTTGCGACGCGAAGCGCTGCAGCTCGAGGCGGTCGCGCGCAGGCGGCTCGTCCTCGATCAGCTGGGTGGCAGCGTCGATCCGGAACTTCGGCTTCGAGGTGCGCGCCGGCGGGCCGCGGCGCAGCCAGGCCAGCTCCTTGCGCACGAGGTTCTGGCGGCGTTCCTCCGAAGCGGCCGCCTGACGCGACCGCTCGGCCTTGGACAGCACGAACGCGGCGTACCCGCCCTCGTAGGCGTCGACCCCGCCGTCGTGCACCTCCCACGTCCACTGGCAGACAGCATCCAGGAACCACCGGTCGTGCGTGACCACCACCAGCGCTGACGCGCGTCCGGCGAGGTGGCCGGCAAGCCACGCCACCGCCTCGACATCGAGATGGTTGGTGGGCTCGTCGAGCACGATCAGGTCGTGGTCGCCGAGCAGCAGCGCGGCCAGCGCACACCGGCGGCGCTCACCACCGGACAGGCCGAGCACCGCACGATCGAGCTGTACGCCGGCCAGCAGGACTTCCACGATCTCCCGGAGCTGCTGGTCGGCGGCCCACTCGTGGTCGGAGCGGCCGCCGAGGACGACCTCGCGCACGGTGTGGCTGTCGACCAGCTCGTCGCCCTGGTGGAGATAGCCGATGAGCAGCCCCCGCTGCTGGGAGACCCGCCCGGTGTCAGGCTCCTCCTGCCCGGTCATCACCTTCAGCAGCGTGGTCTTGCCGTCACCGTTGCGCCCGACGATGCCGATCCGCTCGCCGACCGAGATGCCGAGCGAGACGTCGCTGAGCAGCGGGCGCACGCCGTAGGCCTTGGAGACGCGCTCGAGGTTGAGGAGGTTGGCCATCAGCGCACCACGTGGGCGCCGGCGACGGCGCCGTTGACGACGAGGACGGTCATGAGGTCGGGGCCCTGCAGGCCGCCGGCGACGGCCCGCGCCTCGTCGGGCGAGCCGCACAGGAAGGCGCACGTCGGGCCCGAGCCGGAGACGATGCCGCGGAGGGCGCCCTCGGCCTCACCGCGGACGATCAGCTCACCGAGGTCCGGTCGCAGGTCGATGGCCGCATCCTGCAGATCGTTGTGCATGGCCCGGGCCAGCCGGAGAGGGTCGCCGCCCGCGATCGCGGCGATCACCTCGTCGGCGGGCGTCGGGACGGACGAGGCATCGGGGCGCAGCTTGTCGAAGTGCCGGTAGACCTCAGGGGTGGAGAGACCCTCCAGGCTCGGCACCAGCACCCACCACCAGGTGCCGTTGTCCACGAGCGGCTCGACGATCTCGCCGCGGCCGCTGCCGAGCGCCGTGCCGCCGAGCAGCGCGAACGGCACGTCGCTGCCCAGCTCGCCCGCGATCCGCAGCAGGTCGTCGTCGCTGGTGTGCACGTCCCAGAGGCGGTCCAGCGCCACCAGCGCCGCGGCGGCATCCGCCGAGCCACCTGCCAGGCCGCCCGCGACGGGGATCGCCTTGTCGATGGCCACGCGGCCGCTGACGTCACGGTCGTGGTGCAAGGCCAGCGCCACTGCGGCGCGGTAGACGATGTTGTGACCGTCGGCAGGCACTGCTCCTGCGTCGACCCAGTCGGAGGCACTCAGCTCGAGCTCCCAGCCGCCGGGCTCGATCGTCTCGCTCGCAGTGAGGTCGTCGCACAGCCCGACCGCTTGGTAGACGGTGCTCAGCGGATGGAAGCCGTCGTCACGAGGCGCACCCACGCCCGAGATGGAGGTTGATCTTGGCGGCCGCGCGCACGGTGATGCTGAGACCGATCATGGCAGCGCCGCCAACGACTCGGCGATCTTGACGAACTCCGCGACCCCCAGCGACTCGCCGCGCGCGAGCGGCTCGACACCGGCCCCGTCCAGGGCAGCCGTGGCACGTTCGGCCGATCCGGCCAGGTCACGCAACGCACCCCGCAGCGCCTTGCGGCGCTGGGCGAAGGCAGCGTCGACGACCGCGAACACCTGCTCGCGGGTCGCGTCGGTGGCGGGTGGTTCGCGGCGGGTCCAGGCCACGAGGCCGGAGTCGACGTTGGGGGCCGGCCAGAAGACGTTGCGGCCCACCGTCCCCGCGCGGCGTACGTCGGCGAACCAGGCGGCCTTCACCGACGGGATGCCATAGACCTTGGAGCCCGGGCCGGCCGCGAGACGGTCGGCCACCTCGGACTGCACCATCACCAGGCCGCGCTCGAGCGACGGCAGCAGCTCCAGCAGATGGAGGAGCACCGGCACGGAGACGTTGTAGGGCAGGTTGGCGACCAGCGCGGTCGGCGGCGGCCCGGGCAGCTCGGTGACCCGCAGCGCGTCGGCGTGCACGACCTCGAACCGGTCGGCCTGGTCCGGTGCGTACGCGGCGATGGTCTCGGGAAGCAGTGTCGGCCAGCTTCTCGTCGAGCTCGACCGCGATCACCCTGTCGGCCACGTCGAGCAGGGCCAGGGTCAGGGAGCCGAGGCCCGGGCCGACCTCGAGCACCACGTCGTCGTCGGTGATGCCCGACTCACGGACGATCCGGCGCACCGTGTTGGCGTCGATCACGAAGTTCTGCCCGCGCTGCTTGGTGGGGCGCAGGTCGAGCCGATCGGCCAGCTGACGCACCTCCGCCGGCCCGAGAAGCCTCGGACCGGCGGTAGGTGTCATGCGGAGAGAGACTATGCGGCAGGGGGTCGGTCACATGGGAAGGCCGAGCGACGAGGCACAACCGGGCCACGAGCCGTAGCCTCCGGTCGCGTCGCGCAGCCGGGTGGCCACCGCGATCTGGGTCTCGCGCGAGGCCTGGCTCGGGAGCCCCGTGCCGCCGTAGGACTGCCAGGTGCCGAGGTTGAACTGCAGGCCGCCGTAGTAGCCGTTGCCGGTGTTGATGGCCCAGTTGCCGCCGGACTCGCACTGGGCGAGCGCGTCCCACACGGTGTTGCCGGTCTCGTAGGCGGAAGCGGTGCCGACGTTGACGATCGCGTCGACCGGCGTGCGCAGCACCTTCTGGTGGAGCACCTTGCGGACGTCGAGCTCGCCGTTGCGGTAGATCAGCCGGTAGGTCACGTTGCGGACACCGTCGGTGCCGGACCGGACGACGCTGGTCTCGCCCGTCGTACATCGAGTCGTCCTCGTGCTCGATCGTCCCGAAGTCGACCTTCTCGCCCCGGACCCACTTCTTGCTCGAGCGCACGTCGGTGTAGACGACGCGGTCGCCATCGGTGAGCTCGTGCTCGACGGCGGGCTTGGTCTCGTCGTTGGCGTCGACCTCGACGCCCAGCTCGGCGAGTGCGTCCTCGACCGTGAGCGCCGCGATCTTGCGGGTGACGGGCTTCTTGCCGGCGATCACCAGCGTCAGCTTCTTGGGAGTGACCACCTCGAGGCTCATGCCACCGCGGTCGATCTCGGCGCCACGGCTGGTCGACAGGCGGGCCGTCGGGTACAGCGTGCCGAGCTCGCCGAGCGCGGACTCGACCTCGGTCGAGGTGACCCACTTGGTCGTGGTCACGCCGTCGACCGTGAGCTCCAGCGGCCGCGCGAAGCGGATGCTGATCTCGTCACCGTCCTGCACCGGCTCGTCGAGCGAGGGCGCGACGATGTCGCGGTCGGTGACCTCGATGTCCTGGGACTCGAGCACCTCGCCGACGGTGTCGCCCATGGCGCGCACCTTCTCGGGCTGACCGTCGACCGACAGCGTCACCGAGGTGGTCAGCGACGCATAGCCGACCGTGGTGCCGGCGACGGCGAGGGCGACGACCCCGACCAGAGCGGCCAGGGCTGCCTTGCTGCTGAAGACTGTCTTGAGGGCTGTTGCGAGCTGCGTGTGTCCGTTGAAGGGCACGATTCTCCGAACGTCGTACTCTCCGGGCCTCGGGTGCCAGTGCGTTCCGCGCGCGCAACAGTCGCACGCACGTGGGGAAGTGGGGAAGCCGCCACCACAGCGTCCCCCGAGTGGGACCGCGGAAGCAGTTCGTTGCACTGGTCAGGGTCGTTCCCGATCCCGGCCGTTGCGTCTACGCAAGCAGGGACACCGGCCGGATTGCAAACCCGCGTCCACCCCTCAGGCGGCGAATTGTGAGCCAGGTCGCAGGCCTTGCCGGGGTGTAGCGCTGTCGGGGATCGCCTCGCGGCAGGGTCTCGGGGACGTAGCCGTGACGCTCACGTGGCACTACCAGGCGCCACCGAAGGCGCGTTCGGTGTTGCCGTCGACGGCCACGCACAGCTCACCCAGGTCGTCGCCGCGCACCTCGGCCATCAGCTGCATCGTCAACGGGATGAGGTACGACGCGTTGGTGCGTCCGCGGTACGGGTGGGGCGCGAGGTACGGCGCGTCGGTCTCGACGAGCAGCCGGTCCTGCGGCACGACCACCAGCGCGTTGCGCAGCGGCTGGGCGTTCTTGAAGGTGACGGTGCCGGCGAAGGAGAGGTAGGCGCCGCGGTCCAGGCAGCGCCGGGCGAAGTCGATGTCGCCCGAGAAGCAGTGCATCACCCAGCGGTCCGGCGCACCTTCCTCGTCGAGGATCTCGAGCACCTCGTCGTGGGCCTCGCGGTCATGGATCACCAGTGTCTTGTCCAAGCGCTTGGCGAGGTCGATGTGCCACCGGAAGGACTCGACCTGCGCGGCCCGGCCTTCTTCGCCGGTCCGGAATCGGTCGAGACCGGTCTCCCCTACGGCCCGCACCTTGTCGTGGGCCTGGGCCAACAGCTCGATCTCGGCGAGGGCGTCCTCGAGCCGACCCTCGTCGGCCAGTCTCGGCACCTCGTTGGGGTGCAGGGCGACGCCCGCCACCAGGGCGTCGTACTCCGTGGCGGCGTCGACCGCCCACCGTGCGCCCGGCAGGTCGCAGCCGATCTGCACGATCCGAGGGACGCCGACCGCGGCGGCCGCCTCGATGGTGGCAGCCACGTCGACCGGGTCACCGCCCCGGGAGATGTCGAGGTGGCAGTGGTTGTCGACGACCGGGTGCGGCAGCCGCTCCGGTGCCGGTGGTCGCTCGTGGCTCACGCAGGTCCCTCGATCCGCTCCAGGATCGCCTCGGCGCAGGCCGCGGGTGCCTCGGTCGGGATCCAGTGGCTGACGCCTTCCAGGGTCACGAACTCGTAGGGCCCGTCGACGTACTCGTCGTTCTTCCGCACGCTCCACCGCGACAGCGCCGTGTCCTGGTCGCTCCACAGCAGCGTCGTCGGCACGGAGACCCTGCCGCCGCGGATCGCGCCCGATCGAGAACGGGAACGCGCGGTACCACCGCAGCGCCGGCCCGAACGCGCCACCATCGATGATCTCCTTGCGGAACCTCGCGACGTCCGCGGGCGTCATGCCCGACTTGCGTAGCGCCCGGTCGAAGGCGCCGGGCCGGCGCGCGCCGAGCTCGGGCAGCCGGGGGAGCTGGAAGAAGAAGATGTACCAGGCCTTCAGGACCTGCGGGGTGGTCAGCGCCGACCGGAGGTACGCCGCCGGGTGCGGCACCGAGATCGCCGTCAGGGTGCGGACGAGGTCGGGTCGCTGCATCGCCACGACCCAGGAGTTCGCCGCGCCCAGGTCGTGACCGACGAGGTGCACCGGACCGCCCACCTGGTCGATGAGGGCGACGACGTCGCCCGCCAGCGTGGACATGTCGTAGTCGCGCCGACGTGGGCGGGCGCGCACCCGGCGAGTAGCCGCGCTGGTCCATCGCCACGGTGCGGTAGCCGCGCTGATGCAGGAGCGGCGCCACGTCCCGCCAGCACGAGCTGCGCTCGGGGAAGCCGTGCAGCAGCACCACCACGTCGCCGTCGGCCGGACCCTCGTCGAAGACGTCGAAGGTCAGCCCGTCGCGCTCGAGGGTCGAGAGCCGCCCTCGGTTGACCCCACGAGTGGCGGTCACGCCCCGTGCACCAGGTTGTAGACGTCTCGTTTCGGCACGCCGGCCTCCTTGGCCACCTCGACGATCGCGTCCTTGCGGGTCATCCCGGCTTCCTCTCGTCGAGCCACCGCGGCGCGGAGGCTCTCCTCGTCATTCTCGATGCTCGGCCCACCAGGTACCCCGGTCACCACGATCGTGACCTCGCCGCGTACGCCGTCGGCTGCCCAGTCGACGAGCTCGCCGAGCGGACCCCGGCGGATCTCCTCGTGGGTCTTGGTCAGCTCCCGGCAGACCGCTGCCTCGCGATCGGCGCCCCAGGCCTCGGCCATCGCCGTCAGCGCCGCGGCGGTGCGGTGCGGTGCCTCGAAGAACACCATCGTCCGCTCCTCGCGCGCCAGCGCGCCGAGACGCCGGGCTCGCTCGCCGGCCTTGCGCGGCAGGAAGCCCTCGAAGCAGAAGCGGTCCACCGGCAGCCCCGAGACCGCCAGGGCGGTGAGCACGGCCGACGGGCCCGGCACGGCGGTCACCCGCACCCCGGCCTCGACCGCCGCCGCCACCAGCCGGTAGCCCGGGTCGGACACGCTCGGCATGCCGGCATCGGTCACCAGCACCACCCGTTGCCCGGAGAGCAGCGCCTCCAGCAACACCGGCGTGCGCGCCGACTCGTTGCCCTCGAAGTAGGACACCACCCGGCCACTCGAGGGTGATGCCGAGGTCACCGGTCAGCCGCCGGAGCCGGCGGGTGTCCTCGGCCGCGACCACGTCGGCGCCCGTGAGCTCCTCGGCCAACCGCGGCGGCGCGTCCCCCACCTGCCCGATCGGGGTCGCGGCCAGGACGAGGGTCCCGGCACCTTCGGTGATCACGGTCCCGATGATGTCAGGCACGTAGGCTTCCGACCCGTGACGACCGTGGAGCGACCGCCGCGCGCCGGTCTGTCTCGCACGGCGTCCGGCGACGGCGTACCACTGGCGGCGGAGCGGGCGCGACCGCGGATCGACCTCGAGGGCACATCGTCCGGCAGTCTGGCGTTCGGCTGGCTGGCACCGATCGGCGTCATGTTGCTGGCGCTGGGCCTGCGGCTGTGGCACCTCGGCCGGCCGAAGGTCTTCGAGTTCGACGAGACCTACTACGCCAAAGACGCCTGGTCGATGCTGCACAACGGCTACGTGCGCGACTACGTCGACAAGGTCGGCAAGGTCGACGTCAACGACGCGATCCTCGACGGCACGACCACGGGCCTGTGGGAGGACAAGCCGTCGATGGTCGTCCACCCGGACGTCGGCAAGTGGCTGATCGCCCTCGGCGAGAAGGCCTTCGGCATGGACCCCTTCGGCTGGCGGATCGCCTCGGCGGTCGTGGGCGCGCTGATGGTGCTGGTGCTGTGCCGGCTGGTCCGGCGGCTGACCGGGTCCACGATGCTCGGCTGCGTCGCGGGGCTGCTGCTCACCCTCGACGGCCTCCACTTCGTGCTGTCGCGACTCGCCCTGCTCGACATCTTCCTGGCCTTCTTCCTGCTCTGCGCGGTCACCTGCGTGGTCAACGACCGCTACTGGTTCCGCGAGAAGCTGGCGCGCCTGCTCGACGAGCGCGGCGAGGAGCAGGTGCGCCGCGAACGCGACTGGGGCCCCGTGCGGGGCGTGCGGTTCCGTCCGTGGCTGCTGCTCGGCGGGATCTGCTTCGGGCTCGGCGGTCGGCACCAAGTGGACCGCGATCTTCCCGATGGCGGCGTTCGGCCTGCTGGCCTGGCTGTGGAGCGCCGGCGCCCGGCGGTCCTTCGGCGTCCGGTGGTCGCTGGTGCGATCGGCATTCGCCGACGGGATGCCGGCCTTCGCCCACCTGGTGCTGGTGGCGTTCGTGGTCTACGTCGCCAGCTGGAGCGGCTGGCTGGTGCACGCCGACGAGTACGAGGAGCACCTCTCCTCCACGCAGTACACGCGGTTCCAGTCCGAGAACGCGTGCAAGGACGGCGAGACCGACAACACCCTCAACGACGACCGCTGGCCGACGGCCGGCGAGAAGGACGCGAGCGGGCCTGCGGAGCTGCTCCAGTCGCTGCGATCGCTCTGGTACTACCACCAGGACGTCTACAACTTCCACGCCCACTTCCTCAACTGCAGCGAGCACACCTACGCCTCGAAACCGTCCGGCTGGCTGTTCATCAACCGTCCGGTAGGCGTCGCCGCCGACACCAACATCCAGCCCGGCACCCGTGGCTGCGACGCCCCCGCGGGCAGCGACTGCCTGCGGCAGGTGCTGCTGATCGGCACGCCGATGATCTGGTGGGCCGGAGTCCTGGCCCTGCTGTACGCCGTGGCGATGTGGGTCGGCGGTCGCGACTGGCGGTTCGGGCTGGTGACGGTGGGCGCAGGATCGACCTGGCTGCCCTGGCTGATGTACGACGACCGGCCGATCTTCTTCTTCTACGCCATCGCGACGCTGCCGTTCATGATCATCGCGCTGACCCTGGCCATCGGGAAGCTGGTCGGCAGCTCCCGCCTGCCCTCGACGCGGCGTACCGCGGGGGTGATCGTGGCCGGCTCGTTCGTGGTGCTGGTCGTGGTCAACTTCGCCTGGTTCTGGCCGATCTGGACCAACGAGCTGCTCACCAAGTCGGAGTGGTTGGACCGGATCTGGTTCCACCGATGGATATAGGAGTGTGCTGGTGACCTCGTGGCGACCCGGCTGGGACGACTTCCCCGGCGCCCTGCTGGACTTCTGGACCGAGCGACACCTCTGCACCCTGACCACTCTGCGCGCCGACGGCCGGCCCCACGTCGTGCCGGTGGGCGTGGCCCTGGACCTCGAGGAGCGTTGTGCGTGGGTGATCGCCGCCGGCACCTCCGTCAAGGTCCGCCAGCTGCAGGCGGACGGCCGCCTGGCCGCCTGCCAGGTCGACGGTCGCCGCTGGTCGACCCTCGAGGGCACCGGCACGGTGCTGAGCGACCCGGACTCCGTGGCCCGGGCCTGCGACCGCTACGCCGCCCGCTACCGCGTGCCCCGCGAGAACCCGGAGCGCGTGGCCGTGCGGATCGAGGTCGACCGCTTCCTGGTGTCGTCCGACTTCCGTTGACGGGGAGCCACTACTCCGAAGCCAGCTCCGTCTCGCCCTCGAGACAAGTGTCGGCGAACTCGATCAGGTCGGGCGCGTCCCAGTGGGACTCGTCCTCGTGCAGACCCCGGGCCGGCAGCAGCGAGACGTCGCCACCGCGCTGCACGAGCGTGTCGATGAGCGGCTCGGTGTTCTCGTCGTAGAGCACCCAGTGGTCGTCCTTGGAGGCCACCACGCGGTAGGCGGTGTCGAGCGGCAGCGAGTCGAGGTTGCGCACGGGGTCGCGCTCGGCGGGGACGGAGCCGTCGTAGGCGCTGGCGATGAACTTCTGCCCTCCCGGCACGTTGTCCATCTCGGTCAGGCTGATGGCGGGCTTCACGCCGTACCAGCACGGCGGCGCCTCGACCCCGAACAGCAGGGCGTTGAGGCTGACCGCGCCGCCCATGGAGCCGGAGACCCACAGCTCGACCTCGAGACCCGTCTTCTGCTCCGCCCAGTCGATCAGCCGGCGGGTGTCCTCGGTGGAGGCCTCGTTGCCCCACGACGTCTCGTGGAAGTCGGAGGAGGCGATCACCCAGCCGTCCCGGCGCAAGGCGTCCAACCACGGACTCTCGACGCGGTGGTTGGCCCCGCCGCCCTGGCCGTGGAACCACAGCGCGATGCCCTTGGGCTCGCCGTCGCCGGAGGGCAGCGAGAGCCGCACCGCCTGGCCGTCGAGGTTGCTGCGCACCACGGAGCCGGACTGCTCGCCGATCGGCGCGGTCGTGTAGCCGACAGCGAGGAAGACGAACGCGAGCACAGCGACGGCCTTCACCAGCCGCAGGCTCCAAGTGATCACGGCGAAATGTTAAGCGACTAGGGTCACCGGATGCGCCGCCTGCTCGGGATGCTCGTCGCCCTGTCGTTGTTCGCCGCCTGCGGTGACGGCACCGGAGACGAGGCGGGATCCGCACCCTCCGAGTTCGAGATCCCCGTCGGCGACCCGGCGCTACGACGTCGATGCGCCCAGCTGGGCGGTCAAGAAGTCCATCCACGTCGGCGACGTGGAGATCGTCGCCGACCCCGCGCCCGAGGCCTACGTCGTCACCCGCAGCGGCATCTACTACGTCGCCAGGGACAGCGCGCTCTACTTCACCGACGGCGCCCCTGCCGAGAAGGTCGCCGATCTCGGCGCCAGCTGGCTGGCCGTCTCCGCCGACCAACGACGGCTGGCGCTCATCGACGCGGCCCATGGCCCGGTCGACCCGTACGACACCCACGTGGCCGTGCCCGTGGTCTTCGACCTCGAGACCGGCGAGCAGGTCTTCCGTGGCAAGCCCGGGCGGGACGTCGAGGACGACGACCTGCTGGACCTCTACTCCGAGCTCCCGCCGACCCTGATCGGTCTCGACGCCGAAGCGGTCTACGCCAGCGACCCCTTGCAAGAGGTCGACGAGACCCGCTTCCCGCTCGACGGCAGCCCGCCCGAGCCCATCGAGGGCAATCCCATGCTGCCCGGCGAGCAGGGCATCGCCGGCTTCGCGAACCCGCTGCCGAAGGGGCGTTTCGAGTGGTCGCCGACCTTCGCCGACGAGGGCCAGGGCATGAGCACTGCTTTGCTCTCACCCGACGACCGGGTGTTCTTCACCTACACCGAGGGCGGCGGTCGCTACTACGACCGCGAGACCGGCGAGCCGACGGTGTTCAGCGAGACGCCGTTCACGCTCGGAGGCTGGGTCGACGACGACACGTTCTACGGCGCGTTCAGCAACCGCAGCTCCTACGAGGGACCCTCCGGCACCACCGTCATCGCGTCGTGCGACGTGGCCGAGCAGCCGGAGTGCACCCGGGTCTCACCGGAGTTCGACCTGCCGAACCGTCCGACGCTGTTGTTCGGCACCGGCCACCGGCCCTCGTTCTGAGACCTCGATTCGGCCAGCCTTGTCTCGCCACCTAGCCTTGGGCGCATGTCCAGCGACACCCCACCGGAGCTCACCGACCGCGAACGCGCGGTGCTCAGCTTCGAGCGCGAGTGGTGGAAGTACGCCGGCACCAAGGACGACGCCGTCCGCGCGGCCTTCGACATGAGCGTCGACGACTACTACCAGGTGCTCAACCGCCTGATCGACCACCCGGGCGCCCACCAGCACGACTCGCTGCTCGTCCGCCGCCTGCGACGGCTGCGCTTCCAGCGTCAGCGCCGTCGCTCCGCAGCACGCCGCGGCACCGAGGTCGGCTAGACCGCCTCAGGCCGTCGTACCCGGCTCGAGCCGGGCGCCTCCGGGCACCGTGACGCCCTCGCCGACGACGGAATCGCACCCCACGAGGGTGAGCTCGTCACTGTTGTCGAGGTCGGCCTCAGCGGACCCGACGCTGCTCCCGGCCTCGATCAGGCACCGGGTGTCGACGATGCTGGCGCTGACCCGGGCGCCGGTCCTGATCACGCAGTCGGCGAAGACCACGCTGTCCTCGACGCAGGCGCCCGCCTCGACCACCACGCCTGGCCCCAGCACGCTGCGCCGGACCTGCCCGGCGACCGTGCTGCCGGGACTGACCAGGCTGTCGGTGACCTCGGCGCCCTCGAGCACGCGAGCCGGCGCGCGTTGCGGCTGATGGGTCAGGATCGGCCAGCCGGGCACGTCCAGCACGCCCACGTCGTCCCGCAGCACGTCACGGTGCGCCCCGAGGTAGTGATGCGGCTGCCCCAGGTCGCGCCAGTAGCCGTCGAGCGGATGGGCGTAGGTCCGTCCCCGCTCGACCAGCCTCGGCAGCAGATGGTCGCCGAAGTCCTCGAGCCCGGTGTCGCCGGCTTCGGCCTCCTCCCCGAGCTCGCGGTGGAGCTCGTCGAGCACCTCGGCCAGCACGGCCGGGTCGTAGGCGAAGACCTCCGTGGCGATCACGCCGGTGGTCGGCTCGTCGGGCTTGTAGTCGAAGCCCACGACCCGGCCGTCCTCCACCTCGACCGTTGCGTGGTCGCCGGCTTCGGACAGGGGCACCTCGGTGGTCACCACCGTGCACTCGGCCTGCTGGCGCCGGTGGGCCTCCAGCACCTCGTTGAAGTCCAGGCGGTAGACGTGGTCAGCGCTCATGACCAGGAGCACCTCGGGGTCGACTCGCGCGATCTGGTCGCGGATGCGGTAGAGCTCGTCGGCGTTGCCGCGCGCGAAGCCGTCCTCGTCGAGGCTGCCCGTGCCCTCCTGCGGCATCAGCAGGCGCAACCCACCACGGTTGCGGTCGAGATCCCACGGCCGCCCGTTGGCGACCTCCTCCTCGAGCGTCGAGCCCTGGAACTGCACCGAGAGCCACACCTCGGTGATGCCGCTGTGGGTGAGGTTCGACAGCGGGAAGTCGACCAGCTGGAAGACGCCCGCGAAAGGAAGCGCCGGCTTGGCGCGCTCGCGGGTCAGCACCTCCATCCGACCACCGGCGCCGCCGGCCTGGATCAGGGCCAGGACACGTGACCTCGACATCGCGGCGCGCTCAGTCGAGAGGCGTGCAGCTCGGGCACACCATCGTCACCGGTGTGTCCGCCGGCATCGGCCCTGAGCCCGGGTCGCGGGGTTCCTGGCTGAGCACCGGGACCATCCGCGTGCCACAGGCGGGACAGGACGAGGGCATCGGATCCAGCTGCATCCGCACTGGTACCCGGGCGTTTGCCGGACTAACCCAAAACCGCAGGTCAGAGCAGGCTTAGCCGTCCTCGCCGTCTTCGCCGTCGCCCCGGGCCTCGAGCTCGTCGGTCAGCATGGCGACGAGCGCCTCGAGCTGTACGTCGGCCGACGACGAGACCTCTTCGTCCGAGCCGTCCAGCGCCCTGGCCGCGAGACCGGCCTTGCTGTCGATCAGCTCGGCGATCTTGGTGTCGATGGTCTGGGCCGCGATGATCCGCCAGGCGGTGACCGGCTGGTCCTGACCGATCCGGTGGATGCGGTCGATCGCCTGGGTCTGCTCCGCGTCGGTCCACGAGAGCTCGGCGAGCACGACGTTGGAGGCGACCTGCAGGTTGAGGCCGACGCCGGCAGCGGTCAGCGAGCACACCGCGATGGCGACGTCGGGATCCTCGACGAACGCGTCGATGTTCTTCTGGCGGACCTTCGAGGTCTGGTTGCCGCGGATCGAGGAGTAGCGGATCCCCCGCTTCGCAAAGACCTCCTCGGCGGCGTCCATGACGTCGACGTGCTTGGCGAAGAAGACGACCTTGCCGACGCTGCGCGCCAGCTGGGCGGCGTAGTCGGCGGCGAGGCCGGCCTTCGCCTGGCCGATCCGGCGCATCATGCTGAACACGTTCTCGCCACCCGTGGCCGTGGTCGTGTCCTCGCGCTCCCAGGTGGCGACCCGGCGTACGAGCTCGTGGTCGATGCCGTCGACGGTGGGGCCGGACGTGCGGGTGGCCATGGCGCTGTCGTAGCGCGACACCAGACGGTGGGCGAGCTCGCGCTCGGCCTGGCGGATCGAGCGGCCGGCCTCGTCGTCGAGCTCGACCGGCAGGTCGGCGATGCGGCGGGCCGGGATGTCGGCGGCCACGTCGACCTTGCGCCGCCGGACGATGCCCATGTCGATCACACGGGCCCGGGCTGCTGGGTAGAAACCACGGTCGATCGGCTCCAGGCCGATCTCCTCGAGCTTCGACATCAGCTCGGCGCGCGGCTTCTTGTCGTCGATCCAGCCGAGGAACTGCCAGATCGCGCGGAAGTCCTCGATGTCGTTGATCAACGGCGTGCCGGTGAGCGCCATCATCAGCGGGCGCGCGGTGCGGGCCCGGATCCGGTCGGCCAGCTCGAGCACGTGCTGCGAGCGCTGCGACGACTTGTTCTTGATGAAGTGGGCCTCGTCGACCACCATGCTGCGGAACCCGATGTCGCCGAGCCAGCCGACGTGTCGGTCGAGCACCTCGTAGTTGACGACCACGATGTCGGCGAAGGCGTCGATCGTGTCGCCGTCACCGTGGATCACGGTGGCCGGGTGGTGGGGCGTCCACAGGTCGGCCTCCCGGGCCCAGTTGGTCTTGACCACGTTGGGCACGACAGCGAGCAGCGGGAAGGCGTGGGCAGCCTGCGCAGCCAGCAGGGCCTGGGCCGTCTTGCCGAGGCCGGGCTCATCGGCCAGGAGGAACGTGCGATGGCCGGCGGCCGCGGCGGCGACCACCTGCGCCTGGTGCTTCATCAGCTCGAGGCCGTGCGGGGCCTTGAGCGAGGTCGGCTCCGGCAGCTCCATGCACGAGGAGACACCGCCCGAGGCCTCCTCGAAGGCCCGGAACAGCGGACCGAGCAGCTCCCAACTGGCCAGCAGGCGGGCGTTGGAGCTGTTGCTGGTGGCGTTGGAGAAATCCGGGGTGAGGAAGGGGTTGGCCAGCTGTCTCGCTCGGACCGACTGCGGCACCACGCGGCGTTCGTTGACCGGCGCCGGTGCGGCGTCGTCGTCGACCTCGGGCTCCTCCTCGACGGGCGGTTCGAGGCCACCGGCGAGCAGCATCTCGCGCTTGAGCGCCTTGGCGCCGTCGGAGACCTGTGCCTCCTCGTCGAGGAGCTGGAGGAGCGAGGTGTCGCGGGCGGTGGTCTTCGCCAGGATCGTGGCTACGCCGTCGAGGCGCTTGAGCTGCGCCGCGCGCTGGGCCTCGGTGAGGGTGTCGTCGGCCTTGACCCGGGTCCGCTCCTCACGCACGAGAAGGGCGATCACCTGGAACTTGGTGCGGTTGGACGGCTGCACGCGACCGCGCTCGGCTGCCGCCTCGACCTCGCGCACGGCGCGGGCCAGCACGGGGATGATGCCGTCGTTGTCGAGATCACGACCCCGTCGCTGATTGCGCGGCTGGGTGCGGGTGGCGCCCTGACGCTGGCCTCGACGAGCCACAGACTCTCCTTCTGAGGAACGATGAGCCACGGCGGAGGTGCCACTCGGCAACCCAATTGACTGCTGAGTGCTACTCCGTGACGCGGCCCGGTCCACCGTGGAAGATGCTGGCCACGAGCCCGACGGGCCCGCCCACGGTGTGGGACCTCCGACCACCTGGTGATGGTCGCGTCACCGACCGCAGAACAGTCGGTGCTGCGCTCCATGCTACCTGAGGCTGGCCAGCCTGAACCGCAACGGGCCATTGTTCGTGGTGTAGGGCAGGAGGTCCGATGGCTGAGAGTGCTGCAGCGATGATGCGGCAGCTGCATGACGAGCATGCGGCCACGCTGTGGGGTTTCTGCATGCGCCTGACCGGTCAGGACGCCGCGCGCTCTGAGGACGTCGTGCAGGAGACGCTGCTCCGCGCCTGGCGGAAGGCCGACGTGCTCGACCAGTCGCAGGGGTCGGTGCGGGCCTGGCTGTTCACGGTCGCGCGCAACATCGTGATCGACGAGTGGAGGACGAAGCGGTCGCGCCGGGAGCTCTCCGTTGCCGACGTACCGGATGTCGCTGATGAGGCCGACCGCACCGACGGGCTGATCCTGTCGTGGCTGGTCGCCGAGGCGCTGAGCACGCTGTCGAACGACCACCGAGCGGTGCTGCTCGAGTGCTACTACCGAGGAGGCTCCGTGGCCGAAGCCGCGCGCCGGCTGGGCGTGCCGGAAGGCACCGTGAAGTCGCGAACCTTCTACGCGCTGAAGGCCCTGAAGCTGGCGCTGGAGGAGATGGGGGTGAACGCATGAGCTGCGAGCTCGCCCACGACGCCGGCGCCTACGTGCTCGGCGCGCTGTCGCCTGTTGAGCGGTCCGCGTTCCAGGCGCACCTGGCGGCGTGTGCTGACTGCACGCGATCCGTGCAGGAGCTGGCCGGTCTGCCCGGCCTGCTGGCGCGGGTGCCTGCCGACGTGTTGGAGGCCGGCGAGGTCTCGCCCTTACCGGAGACCGTGCTGCGTGCGCTCGTGCGGGACGTGCAGCGGGTCCAGCGCCGGCGTACGTGGGCAGTCGTCGGCACTGCGGCTGCCGCCGCCGTCCTCGTGGGCGCCGGGTCGCTGGTGGTCGGGCTTTCGCTGGGCGACGAAGCTCCACCCTCGACCGCGCCCCCTGTCGGTCAGGCCATGGAGGTGGTCGGCCCCGAGCTGATGACCGCCGACCTGGCGCTGACCAGCGTCTCGTGGGGCACCCGCCTCGACCTCACCTGCAGCTACCCGCCACCACCCGATCCGGGGACCGACACCTCGGAGTGGACCTACGCGATGTTCGTGCTGACCAAGGACGGACAGGTCGAGCAGGTCGCGACCTGGAAGGCCCTACCCGGCAAGTCGATGCGGCTCACCGCCTCCACCGCGGCGAACCGCGCCGACATCGCCTCCGTGGAGATCCGCACCGGAAGCGGCGAACCGCTGCTGACCCTGACCGCGTGACGGGGTTCGTTGGTCGAGCAGCGGGAGCGAGGAACGAGCGACCGCGTCGTCGAGACCTCTGTGACTGACCCGTTGACTGTGGCGTCGTCGTCCTCCCGAAGGCGCGATGGTGTCGGCCTCCGCCGGGCTCGTCAAGGGTTCGCTTCGCCGCTTCGCGCCCTTGACCAGCCCATCTCCGGCCGGAGATGGCGCCTATCGGGACGACGCCGACCTGTGGTCGGCTGGGGTTCGGTGGTCGAGCCGGGCGAGGCACCAGCCGAGCCCGTGTCGAGACCCCAGAGCCGAGCTGCCCAACTTGATGGGTTCCGTTCGCGTGCCGGCTTGCGGGGTCTCGATACGGCCTCGCCCAGGGGCTCGGCCTACTCGACCAGCGAGAGGTTTCGTTGGTCGAGTAGTGGGAGCGAGGGACGAGCGACCGCGTATCGAGACCCCCGGAGCCGACACGGCCACGCAACCGTACGGTGGTTGAGGTGCGAGGCCGCCAGCGACGAGCCTCGAAACCCCTGTGGTTGAGCGGGAAAGTCGTTACCAGTCCGTGACCCGAACCCCTGTGGACAACCCCGGTTTCGGGGCCATCACTGTCGGTGGCCAGTGCTTAAATTCTTCTATGACCAGCACCGCACACGACACCGGATCGGCCGCCACGGCCGAGGTGCTTGCGGTGCTGCGCGGCCACAAGGCCGACCGCGAAGCGGTGGACCTCGCGATGGCACAGACGACAATCGAGTGGGCGGCTTTGAACCAGGCCGACCCAGCCGGCTGTGTCGGGATCTTCGCCGACAAGGCCCTCGACGTCGCCGGTCCTGGTGCGCCGTTGGTCTCGGAGTTCGCGTTGATGGAGTACGCCGCCGACCCTCGGTGTCACCACGAGTGCGAACGGGTTCGTCCACGGTCGGCGGGATCCTCGAGCTCCGCTACCGCGACGTCACTCCCCAGGCTCTGGGGCCGGGTGCTCGAGGGGCGGTTGCCGGGCACTTGCGGCCCGGGGACCTGTCGGTCGGCCGGATCGACCGCCCACACCAGCCAACCCCTCCCCGCAGCCGAGCCGTGCAGCCGCAGGTGGACCGGCACCTGGCAGCCGGTCGCGCACTCGTGTTCGTGGGCCAAGACTGGACCGCACGGTCTGGGTAAAGCGAGGGCCTCGCGGTATCGACCCGGAGGCCGCCGAAGCCAAGAGGCGGGTATGGCAGCCGAGAGGCGGCACGTCGATGTCCACACCGACCAGGTCTCCGGATTCGACGGCACCGTACGGATCGGCCACGCGGAGGTTCGATCTCGCCCGCACGCGTTGGATGCTTCGAAGCCGCGCTCGCGGGCCGGCGCCAAGCAGCAGGCTGACCGTCCGGCAGCACCGAGTCCCTCGACGTCCGCCGCGCCAAAGCATTGGGCGATCTGGCGCCGGCGTAGACTCGCGACCTACCGCGTTCGAGGGCACCGACCCAGGTCGGTGCGTGAACGCACCTGGTCGTCCACCATCAGCGAGGACGCGCTGACCGGCAGCCGAGACCGTCGCCAGGTGCGACAACACCAGATCCCCGATCAGCGCCGAACAGGTCCGCGAGTGGTGCGGCAACCCGGATCAACCCCGCGTCACCGTCAAGCCGAGTCATCGATCTGGCCGGCGCACATCCACGTCGAGGCCTACGAAACCCCCGACCGGCTCAAGGAAGCAGAACGCTCTGAGCTCGACGTGACACTGCGTGTGTCCCGCACTGCACCAAACCCAGCCATGCGATGCGACACCGACCACGTCGTCGCCTACCCACGCGGCCAGACGTCCTCGACCAATACCGCGCCCTTGTGTCGCCGCCACCACCGCGCCAAGACCCACAGCCCCTTCGACTACGAGGTCCTCGACCGCGGCACCTACCTCTGGACCACTCCCAACGGCCTCCGGCTGATCCGCGACCACCGCGGCACCAGCTCAGTCCCGGGCGAGCCCTGACCACCACGCCCCACACCCCGGCCACGAACGACCTGGCCGGGGACGGTGGCATGCCCATCGTGACTCGTACGCTCCCTGCATGTCCTCCCCTCTGCGCGTCACACTTCGAAACCACCTCACGGAGGCGATGCGCGCCCGCGACCGGCAGACCGCGGGTGCGATGCGGAGCGTCCTCGCGGCGCTGGAGAACGCGGAGGCGGTGCCCACGGCCCACGCGGCGCCGGCTGCCGCGTCCGAGCACTACGCCGGGGCTGCGGACGGCGTGGGCGCCGGGGAGGCAGAGCGTCGCGTGCTGACAGTGGATGACGAGCGGGTGATCGTGGAGCGGGAGATTGCCGAGCTCCGGTCGTCGGCGGAGGTGTTCGCCGCGGTCGGCGAGCACCAGCGCAGCTCGGAGCTGACACGGCTTGCCGGGGTCGTGGAGGAACTGATCGAGGCTGAGGTGTGAGTCGGCCATCGACACCGCTACCGTCCCGACATGATCGCTATCGAGACGTACGCCGAACTGTGTGCCTTGATGGCGGACACCGCCGGTGATGAGCAGCGCGAGTTCGCCATCGCAGCCGCCCACGACGTGAGCGAGGCGGAGTGGCTCGAGTCGAAGACGGCGTGGACGGCACGGATGAGTGACCCGGCCGATGGTGGCAAGACCGCGTTGGGATTCATGCCGCTCTACCAAGAGGCCCAGGCACGCGCCCGTGGCGGCGCGGAGCCCTGCACCCTGGAGTTCTTCGCCAAGGTGCATGCCGAGATGTCCTTCCGTCTGGACGCCGCGGGCACCAAGGTCGACCACCACCTGGTGCTGGCCGACAACAACATCGAGCACCACCGCTGGCTCGAGTGCGAGGGCTACTGGACGCCCATCGTCGGCGCCCCCACGATCCTCGGTGAGCCGAACCCCAAGTACGACGCCGCCCGCAGCCAGGAGTACCAGGCGCTGCTCGAGCAGGAGCGCATTCGCGTGACCGGCGAGGCAAGCACCGGCGCCCCCGCTACGTCCGCGCCGGCTCCCGCCCCTACCGCGGAGGCGCCGGCATCGCCTGTCGCGGACGTCGTCGGCAAGCTCGGGCGGTTCTTCAAGCGCTAGGCCCGAAGGCCGAGAGGAACCGGTCGCGGAACTCGTCCATCCGCCAGACGGAGGCATCGGGGCCGGGGCGCAGGCCGTCCTGCCAGCCCCAGTCCGCGATCCGCTGCAGCACGGCCGGATCCTGCGCGATGACACTGATCGGTACGTCGTGCCCCGGGTCGTCGCCGGTGACGTAGGTGTGCGGCTGGTGGTCGCCGACCATGACGACGACCAGGTCGGGGTCGGGGTAGGTCTCGAGGTAGGAGACCAGGGTGTCGATGGAGTACTCGATCGACCGGCCGTACGCCGTGCGCACGTCGTCGGGGTCGGCGAACAGCGCGTCCTTGGACTCGCCCTGCTCGGGCATGCCGTCGAAGATCGAGCCGTCGCCGACGTCGTCCCAGTCCACGACCTGGGGCAGCGGGGTCCAGGGGTGGTGGCTCGACACCAGGTCGACCTCCGCCATCACCCGCGCTCGGTCGGGGTCGTCGGTGAGCTCCCGGCGCCGGAAGCTCGGCGAGGGTGTACTGGTCTGGCATCGAGGCGTACCCGAACCCGGGCCGTCGTAACCGACGTTGCGAGAGTCGTACATCTGGTCGTAGCCGTAGAACGCCTCGCCCTCCGGCCAGTCCCGGGTGTTGGCCGGCACGGTGAAGACGGTGCGCCAGCCCGCGCTCCCGAAGGCGCTGGTCAGGGTCAGCCGGTCCGCGTCGAGCAGCTGGCCGTAGCGCCGCTCGCTGTCGACCCACAGCCCGGACTGCAGGCTGGCATGGGCCAGCCAGCTCGCTGCGCCGAACGTCGGCGAGGTGAGGAACGCGCTCTGCGAGGCGTAGCCGGCCGCACGCAACCGGCCGGTGCCGTCGTCGAGCAGGGCGTTGATCCGTGGCGGAGAAGGCCGAGTCCTGCACCGCGATCCGCCCGTAGCTCTCGACGAAGACCAGGAGCACGTCCTTGCCGCGCAGTCCGGTCAGGAGCTGGTCGTCGCGGGGTGTCCGCGAAGTCGTCGTCCTTGATCTCCCGGGCGAACACGTCGCGGTCCTCGAGGTCCTCGCTGACCTGGCCGACCAGGTCGTCGACCCGGGCCGCCGCGCTCGTGGACGCGACCTGCAGGCCGGCCACAGCACAGAGCACCCAGACCACGCCGACGGCGAGCACCGGGCGCACCGAGGCCGGCCGGTGCCGGGCGACGAGGTCGGCGACCCTGACCGTGGCAAGCGGCATCAGCGATGAGCACCGCCGACGACAAGGAGGGCGGCGCCGATGGCCACGGCCGCCGCCCCTGCTCCGCCGATCGAGTCGCCGAGCACGCCGAGGCCTGGGCCGAAGTAGCTGTCCAGTCGCTCAACGGTTCGAACGGCCGGTCCAGCACGGCGTGGAAGCCCAGGTCGAGCGCCTTCACGACGACCACCAGCCCGAGCGCGACGCCGAACACCACCGCCGCCGTACGACGTCCCCGCGGCGGGAGCACCAGAGCCAGCGCGACCAGGACCAGCGCCTCGAGGGGGATCCGCGCGAACCTGGCAGGGGTGAGCTCGCTGAGGTCGTCCGGCGCAACGAGCGCCACCCACACAAGCAGCACGGCCGCGATCGTGATCCCGCGACGGGTCCCGGCTGCCGGCGCCTCCCCGGCTGTCCACAGCTGCCACGCCTCCCGGCCGAACGACTCGGCCAGCAGCGCCAGCGCGAGTGCGAGGGCACCCAGCTCGACGGACCGCGGCAGCAGGTCGGCCACCACCACGGTCAGCACGACCCCCTGTACGGCGGCGACCACCTTGCACCAGTAGCGCGGCGGCGCCGAGCCACGCAGCCGCGGCAGCACCGCCTTCGCCGCGACGAACGCATAGCGGGCCAGCCCGATGGCGAGCACCCACCACGCCGTCGTCCAGGCGACGTACGCGCTCAGCACCAGGATCAGGAACGCGTCGACCTCCAGGTCGAAGCGCGCCCCGAACGCCGTGACCGTGCCCGTACGCCGAGCCACCTGGCCGTCGACGCCGTCGAGCACCAACGCGACCGCCGCCAGCGCGACCATGGCCGGCGCTCGGTCAGCGATGGCGAGCAGCGCGACGGCGACGGCGAGCACGCCGCGGAGGGCGGTGACCGCGTTCGCGGCACCCACTCGTCCCAGTTGACTCGGCACCTTGTGAACCTGCTCCACACCGCCTCCGTGTCTAGGGTACGAACGTCGTACGGACGCGACGAGGCTGCGGTTCATCGGAGACGAGGTGAGGCTGATGACGGGCATGACCGAGGGCGCCCTCGCGTTCTGGACCGTCGAACCCGGCCGCGGCGAGATCCGGCCGGCGTCGGGTGACCGAGCGCGGCGCCGATGACGTGCGGGTGCGCACCATGCACTCGGGCGTGAGCCGCGGCACCGAGACGCTGGTCTTCCGTGGGCGCGTGCCGCCCGATCAGTACGCCGTGATGCGGGCGCCGTTCCAGGAGGGCGACTTCCCGGGCCCGGTGAAGTACGGCTACCTCAACGTCGGCGTCGTCGAGCAGGGCCGCGACGACCTGCTCGGCCGCACCGTCTTCTGCCTGCACCCGCACCAGACCGACTACGTCGTGCCGGCCTCCGCGGTGACAGTGGTGCCCGACGACGTACCTCCGGAGCGGGCGGTGCTCGCCGGCACCGTCGAGACCGCCCTCAACGCGCTCTGGGACGCCGCGCCGATGATCGGCGACCGGGTCACGGTGGTCGGCGCCGGGATGGTCGGCTGCTGCGTCGCCCGGCTGCTCGCGCGACTGCCGGCGGTCGAGGTCGAGCTGGTCGACGTCGACTCGTCGCGGGCCGTGGTCGCCGACACGCTCGGGGTCGACTTCGCACAACCTGCCGACGCAGCCGAGGGCCGCGACCTCGTCGTACACACCAGCGCGACCTCCGCCGGACTCCAGCACTCGCTCGACCTGCTCACCGACGAGGGCACGGTGCTCGATCTCAGCTGGTACGGCGACCAGCCGGTCGAGCTGTCGCTCGGCGGCGCCTTCCACTCCAAGCGGCTCTCGGTGCGCGCCAGCCAGGTCGGCATGGTCTCGCCGTCGCGACGCAGCCGCCGGACACCCGCCGATCGGATGGCCCTCGCCCTGGATCTGCTGCGCGACCCGGCGTTCGACGCCCTGCTGACCGGCAGCTCGCGGTTCGATCAGCTGCCCGACGTCATGGCGGCCCTGAGCAACGGCACCATGCCCGCGCTCTGCCACACCCTGACCTACGACTCCGACAGCCAGAGGTAGCAAGCATGTACACCGTGACCGTCCGCGACCACGTGATGATCGCCCACAGCTTCCGGGGCGAGGTGTTCGGCCCTGCCCAGGCCCTGCACGGTGCGACGTACGTCGTCGACGCGGCGCTTCTGCGGTGCCGAGCTCGACGCCGACGGCATCGTCGTCGACATCGGCCGGGCGGCAGCCGAGCTGCACGCAGTGCTCGCCGACCTCAACTACCGCAACCTCGACGACGAGCCGGAGTTCGCCGGCACGCAACACCACCACCGAGGTGATGGCCAAGGTGATCGCCGACCGGCTCGCCGAGCGGGTGCACGCCGGTGCGCTCGGCGAAGGTGCCCGGCAGCTGGCCAAGATCGTGGTCACGCTGCACGAGTCCCACGTCGCCTCGGCCAGCTATGAGCGGGCGCTGTGACGCCCGAGAGCGTCCACTTCGTCGTCCCCGACGGCATCGACGACCCCGCCGGCCGAGCGGCGGCAACGTCTACGACCGCCGGGTCGATCGACGGGCTGCGCGGGCTGGGCTGGACCGTCCACGAGCGTCGCGTCGACGAGCTGCCCGCGATCCCCGACGGCGCGCTGGTGCTGCTCGACGGCCTGCGTGATGTCCGACGCGGTCGCGCATCAGGCCGGCCGACTGCGGCTCGTCGCGCTCCTGCACATGCCGATCGAGAGTCCGGTGCTCAGCGGCCGCGACCGGGATCATCACCACGAGCCGGTGGACCCGGCAGTGGCTGCTCGACACGTACGGGCTGAGCCCTGACCGGATCCAGGTCGTCGAGCCCGGCGTCGAGATCGGTGACCTGTCGCCGGGCACGCCGGCCGGCGGCGAGCTGCTGTGCGTCGGCGCGGTGACGCCGACCAAGGGGCACGACGTGCTCGCCGACGCGTTGGCCGAGATCGCGGACCTCGAGTGGCGCTGCACGTGCGTCGGCTCACTCGACATCGAACCCGCCTTCGTCGCCGACCTCAGCCGGGAGCACCTCTCCTTCACCGGCCCGCTCACGGGCTCGGACCTCGGCGCCGCGTACGCCGGCGCAGACGTGCTCGTGCTCGGCCTCCCGCGCCGAGAGCTACGGGATGGCGATCACCGAGGCGCTGGCCCGCGGACTGCCCGTCATCGCCACCGACGTCGGCGGCGTGTCCGAGGCGCTCGGCCGCTCCGAGGAGGGAGAGCTGCCCGGCCTGCTCGTCGCACCGGATGAACCGTCGGCACTTGCCTCGGGCCTGCGGCTCTGGCTCTCCGACGCCACCCTGCGCGAGCGGCTGCGCAAGGCGGCTCAGGCCCGCCGGCTGGAGCTGACGGACTGGGCGGAGACCTCGACCGCCCTCTCCCGCGCGCTCCGGGAGGTCGCCCGATGAACTGGGCCTGGCTGCGCCTGGGTCTCGGAGCGGGCATCCTCGTGGTGCTCGCGTGGCGGCTCGGCGCCGAGCCGTTCCTGGAGGGGCTGCGGCTGACCGACCCCTGGGCGCTCTCGGCGGCGATCGCGATCACGGCGCTGACCACGCTCTGCTGCGCCTGGCGATGGAGCGTGGTCGGCCGCGCCCTTGGTGGCGATGTGCCCGTGGGTGCTGCGGTCGCTGCCTACTACCGGTCCCAGCTCCTCAACGCGACGCTGCCGGGCGGCGTGCTCGGCGACGTGCACCGCGGGGTCAGCCACGGCCGCGACATCGGCAGCCTCGGCCTCGGCTTGCGCTCGGTCGTCTGGGAGCGCGGGCTCGGACAAGCCGTGCAGATCGCGCTGACGGTCGTTGTGCTGCTCGCTCTGCCGTCGCCCCTGCGCCCGACTGCGGTCGTGGTCGCGGCAGTCGCCGTCGTCGCGGGACTGACCCTCGCGCTGGTGCGGCGCCTGCCGCGCGACCTGCGCCGGATCCTGAGCACGCCCCGCGCCGGGATGTCCATCGCCCTCGCCTCGGCTGCCGCGGCCGCCGGTCACACGCTCGTCTTCCTGATCGCCGCGAGGACGGCCGGGGTCGACGCCTCCGTGACGGTGCTCCTGCCGGTGGCGCTCGGCGTACTCCTCGCCTCGGCGCTGCCCACCAGCATCGCCGGTTGGGGCCCGCGCGAGGGAGCGGCCGCCTGGGCGTTCGGCGCCGTCGGCCTGACCGCAGCTCAGGGCGTCACGACCGCCGTCGTGTACGGCGTGATGGCGCTGGTCGCCACGCTCCCCGGTGCGCCGGTGCTGATCGCCGGCCGACGGCGGCGAGCTGGAGGCCGCTCCATGGCTGACCGTCCCTACACGCTGCTCAGCTGCGCCATGTCGCTCGACGGCTACCTCGACGACGCCACCGACCAGCGACTGATCCTCTCCAACGAGGCCGACTTCGATCGCGTCGACGAGGTGCGCGCCGGCTGCGACGCGATCCTGGTCGGAGCAGCAACCGTCCGCAACGACAACCCCCGCCTGGTGATCCGGAGCGAGTCGCGCGTCGCCGAGCGCCAGCGCCGCGGCCTCACCCGGACTCCCGTCAAGGTGACCGTGACCGAGCGGGCGAAGCTGGATCCCGGCGCTGCCTTCTTCGAGGTCGGCGACACCGACAAGCTCGTCTACTGCACGAGCGACATCACCGACGAGGCGCGCCTCGCACTCGGCCCGACGGCGACAGTCGTCGACGGCGGGCGCCCGGTGACGATGCGCCACCTGAGCGAGGACCTCCACACCCGCGGTGTACGCCGGCTCCTCGTCGAGGGCGGCGAGACCGTGCTGACGCAGTTCCTCGTCGAGGACCTGGCCGACGAGCTGCACCTGGTCGTGGCGCCGTTCTTCGTCGGCGACTGCCAGGCACCGCGGTTCGTCCGCGACGGCCGGTTCCCGTGGCACCCGGAGCGTCGCGCCAGGCTGATCGAGACGCGTCCGGTGGAGGACGTCGTGCTCCTCCGCTATGCGCTCTCGTCGCGCTGTCGATGACGCCGGCAACCGTCCGGGCCGGCCGACGAGGCCGACCCGGACGCGAGATCCGCGTCGAGGCCGACCCGGACGCGAGAATCAGATCCAGCGATCAGCGAAGGTCGAAGCGGTCGAGCTCCATCACCTTGACCCAGGCGGCGACGAAGTCGTGCGCGAACTTCTCCTGCGCGTCGTCGGCGGCGTACACCTCGGCGAGCGAGCGGAGCACCGAGTTGGAGCCGAAGACCAGGTCGACGGCGGTGGCCGTCCACTTCAGGTCACCGCTCGCGACGTCGCGGATCTCGTAGACGTTCTCGGTCGACTCGGAGTTCTTCCACTCCGTGCCGGGAGCCAGCAGGTTGACGAAGAAGTCGTTCGTCAGTGCCTCCGGCCGGTCGGTGAGCACGCCGTGCTGCGCACCACCGACGTTGGTGCCGAGCGCCCGCATGCCGCCGACCAGCACGGTCATCTCGGGCCCGGTCAGGTTGAGCAGGTACGCCCGGTCGAGCAGCAGCGTCTCCGGCTGGAGCTTCTCGCCGTCGCGCAGGTAGTTGCGGAAGCCGTCGGCCCGCGGCTCGAGCGCCGCGAACGACTCGACGTCGGTCTGCTCCTGCGAGGCGTCGGTGCGGCCGGGTCGGAACGGCACGGTGACCTCGACGCCGGCGTTCTTGGCAGCCTGCTCCACGGCAGCGCAGCCGCCGAGCACGATCAGGTCGGCCAACGAGATCTTCGCGCCGCCCTGAGCGTTGAAGTCCTGCTGCACCCGCTCGAGCACGTCCAGTGCGGCAACGGCGTCCGCGTTGACGGCCCAGCTGCGCTGCGGCTCGAGCCGGAGGCGGGCGCCGTTGGCGCCACCGCGCAGGTCGGTGCCGCGGAAGCTGGCGGCCGAGGCCCAGGCAGCGCCGGCCAGCTGGGCGACCGAGAGACCGGACCCCAGCAGCTGCTGCTTGAGAGCGGCTACGTCGGCGTCGCCGACCAGCTCGTGGTCGACGGCCGGCACGGGGTCCTGCCACAGCTGCGGCTCGGCGACCCACGGGCCCAGGTAGCGGTCGATCGGACCCATGTCGCGGTGCAGCAGCTTGTACCAAGCCTTGGCGAACGCGAGCCGGAACTCGTCGGGGTTCTCGAGGAAGCGACGGCCGATCTTCTCGTACTCGGGGTCGAAGCGGAGCGCGAGATCCGTGGTCAGCATGGTCGGCAGCTTGTTGGGGCCACCGTGCGCGTCGGGGATGATCGCCTCGGCATCCTTGGCCACCCACTGCTTCGCGCCGGCCGGGCTCTCCGTGAGCTCCCACTCGTGGCCGAACAGGATCTCCAGGAAGCTGTGGCCCCACTGGGTGGGCGTCGTCGTCCAGGTGACCTCGAGGCCACTGGTGATCGCGTCGGCGCCCTTGCCGGTGCCGTACTCGCTCTTCCAACCGAGACCCTGCGAGATGACCGGGCAGCCCTCGGGCTCGGCACCGACCAGGTCGGCATCGCCGGCACCGTGGGTCTTGCCGAACGAGTGACCGCCCGCGATCAGCGCGAACGTCTCCTCGTCGTTCATCGCCATCCGGCGGAAGGTCTCGCGGATGTCGCGGGCGGAGGCGATCGGGTCCGGGTTGCCGTTGGGTCCCTCGGGGTTCACATAGATGAGGCCCATCTGCACAGCGCCCAGCTCGCCGGACAGCTCACGGTCGCCGCTGTAGCGCTCGTCACCGAGCCAAGAGTCCTCCGGACCCCAGAAGATCTCCTCGGGCTCGTAGACGTCCTCGCGACCGAAGCCGAAGCCGAACGTCTCGAAGCCCATGTCCTCGAGCGCGACATTGCCGGCGAGCACCAGCAGGTCGGCCCACGAGATCTTTCGGCCGTACTTCTGCTTGACCGGCCAGAGCAGGCGTCGGGCCTTGTCGAGGTTGGCGTTGTCGGGCCAGCTGTTCAGCGGAGCGAAGCGCTGGTGTCCCTCACCGGCGCCACCTCGCCCGTCCTCGATGCGGTAGGTGCCGGCGGCGTGCCAGCTGAGCCGGATCATCAGGCCGCCGTAGTGGCCGAAGTCCGCGGGCCACCAGTCCTGGGAGGTGCGGAGCACCTCGACGATGTCGGCCTTGACCGCGGCGAAGTCGAGCGACTGGACCTCCGACTTGTAGTCGAAGTCCGGCCCCATCGGGTTGGTCTGCGATCCGTGCTTGTGCAGGACGGAGAGGTCCAGCTGGTCCGGCCACCAGTCCTTGTTCGTCCGCGGCCGGTCTCCCTTGGGCGTCGGGGACTTGATAGCCGGGTTCTCGCTCTCGCTCATGTGCAACCTTTCAAATGGTGAGGATGGTGAGGATGGTCAGGATGGTGAGGATGGTCAGAACTGGTCAGGACGGGGTGGAGCAGTCGGGGCACAGGCCCCAGTAGACGACCTCGGCCTCGTCGATCGCGAAGCCGCTGTCGTCGGACGCGGTCAGGCAGGGCGCATGGCCGACGGCGCACTCGACGTCGGCGATGGCGCCGCACGAGCGGCACACGACGTGGTGGTGGTTGTCGCCGACGCGCGCCTCGTAGCGGGCCACCGAGCCGGCGGGCTGGATGCGACGCACCAGCGAGGTGGCCGTCAGGGCGCGCAGCACGTCGTAGACGGCCTGGTGCGACACGTCGGGGAGGTCGTCGCGCACGGCCCGGATGATCGAGTCCGTGTCGGCGTGCGGGTGCGTGTGAACGGCGGCCAGCACCGCCACGCGAGGCCTGGTCACCCGCAGCGCTGCCGCACGCAGCATCTGCTCGACATCCGAGGTGGCGACCATGATCGCAGTCTGCTCGCGTTTTCTGGAATGAGTCAAGATCTGACTCTTCGACCCCGCCAGCCATTTCCAAGCGGCCTCTTCGGCTCTACATTCACGGGAGCAGGCGTCATCGGGGACGCCTCGAAGAGGGGAACGTGCAATGAGATTCACTCGGGGAATCATCGCGATGACGGCGGCGCTCGGAACGTGCGTGGCCGCGCTGGCCTTCATCCCGTCGGCCGAGGCCGGCGCGAGCAAGTGCGGCAGGACCAACGACTCGGTGCGCAAGCTGCTCGAGTGCGTCACGCTCGAGGGAGTCCTCGAGCACGAGGAGGCCTTCCAGGCGATCGCCGACGCCAACGGCGGCACGCGCTCAGCGGGGACGCCCGGCTACGACGCGTCGGCCGACTACGTCGAGGACCGGCTCACTCGAGCGGGCTACACCGTCACGCGGCAGGCCTTCGACGTCTTCAGCTTCGAGGAGGTCGGACCCTCCGAGCTGGAGCAGACCAGCCCCGACGCCGTCACCTATGTGGAGGGCACCGACTTCGCGGCCACGCCGCACTCAGAGCCCGGCGACGTCACCGCGTCGGTCACCCCGGTCGACGTACAGCTCGGACTCGGCAACACCTCGACCAGCGGATGTGAGGCCGACGACTTCGCGAGCTTCCCTGCTGGCGACATCGCGCTGCTCCAACGAGGGGTGTGCACGTTCGAGATCAAGGCCGAGAACGCCGCGGCCGCCGGTGCGGTCGGCGTGCTCTTCTTCAATCAGGGCAACACCGCCGACGCCGGACGCCAGGGGATCCCAGCCGTCACGCTCGGCAACGACTACACGGGCGGCCTTCCCGCGCTGAGCGCGACGTACGCGCTGGGCGCCGAGCTCGCCAACACGCCGGGTCTCGAGATGAGGCTCTTCGCCAACGTCATCCCGCACCCCGACGACCACGGAGAACGTGATCGCCGAGTCACGGCGCGGCGACCCCGACAACGTCGTGATGGCGGGTGCCCACCTCGACTCCGTCCCGGAGGGCCCGGGCATCAACGACAACGGGTCGGGCTCGAGCGCGCTGATCGAGCTGGCCGAGCAGCTGGCCAAGACGAGGACGCCCAACAAGATGCGCTTCGCCTGGTGGGGCGCCGAGGAAGCCGGTCTCGTCGGGTCGACCTACTACGTCAACAGCCTCTCCGACGACCAGCTCGCCGACCTCGAGATGTACCTCAACTTCGACATGGTCGGTTCACCCAACTACGGCCTGTTCATCTACGACGGCGACGGTTCGGGCTTCGGCCTGGTCGGCCCGGACGGGTCCGACGAGATCGAGGCGCTCTTCGAGCGCTACTACGCCGAGCGTGACATCCCGTCGGAGCCGACGGCGTTCAGCGGCCGCTCCGACTACCAGGCGTTCATCAACAACGGAATCCCGTCCGGTGGTCTGTTCACCGGGGCCGAGGGTGTCAAGACGGCCGAGCAGGCGGCCAAGTGGGGCGGCACCGCCGGCCTCGCCTACGACCCCTGCTACCACTCGGCCTGCGACACGATCGACAACCTCAGCCACGAGGCGCTCGACATCAACTCCGACGCGGTCGCGTACGCGTTCTACCTGTACGCATCCGGCGCAGAGGTGATCAACAGGCCATAACGCGGGGGCCGGGGCTCGGTTGGCTCAGCGCCAGCCGAGCCCGGGCGGCGCCTGCGTCTTACCCGACTGCGGGGTGGGCCCTAGAATTGTGGAGTGAACCAGGTCTCCGCCATCGCCTACTACGCGGACGACCGCACCCGGCTCTACCAGCTCCGCCAGTGGCTGCCCGTCCTCGAGCTGCTGCACGAGCAGCACCCGGTCGCGATCGTCGCCCGCGATCCCGAGTCCGCGCGCCTGCTGCGAGCGGCCACCGCCCTGCCCGTGCTGGAGGCCCCGACGTTCCCGGAGCTCACCGATCTCTACGCGGAGCTCGAGGCCAAGGTCGTCCTCTACTGCAACAACTCGATGCTCAACTTCCAGTCGCTCCTCGACAGCCGGATGCTGCACGTGCACGTCAACCACGGCGAGAGCGACAAGCAGAGCATGGCAAGCAACAACGCCAAGGCCTATGACCGCGTCTTCGTCGCCGGTGAGGCCGCGGTGCAGCGCCACACGACCAGCCTCCTCGAGTTCGACGCGAGCCGCCTGGTGCGCACGGGCCGCCCGCAGCTCGACCTGAGCCGCGCGCCGTTGCTGGCGCCGAGCAGCCGGCGGACGGTGCTCTACGCACCGACGTGGGAGGGCGACGCGGAGTACAACGACTACACCTCGCTCGACACCGTCGGGGTGGAGATCGTCCGCGCGGTCCTCGCCGTGCCCGACGTCCGGCTCGTCTACAAGCCGCACCCCAAGGCGGTCACCAGCCAGACGCCGGACGTCCGCGCGGCACACCGGCAGATCCTGGCGCTGGTCGACGACGCCGCGCGGCGCGAGCCCGGAGCCGGCCATGTGACCGTCACCGAGGGCGACATCCTCGCGATCATGCCCGACTGCGACGCCATGATCACCGACGTCTCCGCGGTAGGCCTCGACTGGCTCTACCTGCGCACCGACCGGCCGATCTTCATCACCGATCGTCACCACGACGCCGAGCGGCTCCGGCGTGACGTGCCGGTGAGTCGCTGCGCCGACGTGATCACCGAGGTCGACGTGACCGCGCTCGCGGCCCTCGTCTCAGCGCGGCTCGAGCACGACGAGCACCACCTGGCCCGGGCGGCGATGCGGCACCACTACTTCGACGACCTGCAGGTCGGCGACAGCACCGTCCGGTTCCTCGCAGCCGTCTCCGAGCTGGTGAGCACTCCGCGACCAGCTGGTCGGCCGCGACGCGTCGTCCGACGAAGCCGCCATCACGGCATAGCCGGACTACTCGCTCGCGTCGAGTGCCTGGGCGACGCGGCGGTGCGCCTCCCAGATCTCCTGAGGGAGTCCGTCGAACTGCTCGAGGTGTGTCTCGCGGAAGCCCATCTCCTGCTGCCAGCGCTCGGTGTCGATCGTGAGGATCGTGTCGAGGTCGGCGAGCGCCTGCTCGTCGAGGCCCTCCAGGTTGAGCTCCTCGCGAGCCGGGATGATGCCGACGGGGGTCTGTACGCCGGTGACCTCGCCGTTCTTCAGCTGCATCAGCCAGAGCAGCGGACGGAGGTTCTCGCGGTAGCCGGGCCACAGGAAGCGACCGTCGTCGCCGCGCTGGAACCAGTTGACGTGCGCGAAGATCGGCTTCTCGGTCGCGGCCCCGATGACCGTCGAGCCAGTGCGCGGCGTAGTCGGCCTCGGGGTAGGACATGAACGGACGCATCGACATCGGGTCGTAGCGCAGCACGCCCTCCAGGCCGTCGGCCGCGGCGGTCGCCTCGGCGCCCAGGGTGAGCCCGTCGTACACGCCCTCGGCGATGTCGTCGATCGCGCGGATCAGCGGCTCCCGGTCACGGGTGCGACCGCCGAAGATGATGCCGTGGATCTCGACCCCGGCCGGGTCCTCGAAGTCCGCCGCGACGTTGGGCACGTTGGCGAGCGTCGTGGTGAACCGGCTGTTGGGGTGGGCCCACGGAGCGTCGGCCTCCTCGGGGGCACGGGCGGCGATCGAGTCGCCCTTCCAGTCCAGCCAGCCGTCGAGGTCCGTCGGCTTGTCGCCGCGGCCTTCCCACCAGACCTGCTGCGTCTTCTCGTTGTAGGCGACGTTGGTGAAGATCGCGCCGGTGCCGGGCACGATCGAGTCGATCGCGGTCGGGTTGGTCCGCTCGTTGGTGTCCTTCGCGACCCCGAAGACGCCGTTCTCCGGGTTCATCCCGTAGAGCTTGCCGTCGTCGCCGACCCACAGCCACGCGATGTCGTCGCCGTAGAACTCGACGTAGTAGCGGTCGCCCAGGGCATCGGGCGCCAGCGTCATCGCCAGGTTGGTCTTGCCCGACGCGCTCGGGAAGCCACCGCAGATGTTGTACTTCCGGCCGGTCTCCTTGTCGGTGATGCCGAGCAGCATGAACTGCTCCACCAGGAAGCCGTTCTTCCAGCCGTCGTAGGACCCCTGGCGCAGGCCGTGGGCGATCTTGCCGAGCAGCGCGTTGCCGCCGTACGACGACCCGAAGTGCAGGATCGTGCGCTCGTCGGCCACCGTCACGAAGTAGCGCTTGTCGTCGGGCGTGCCCTGGCCGAGGTTCTCGAGGTCACCCGTGACGTGCACGGCCTTGACGAAGGAGTCGCCGAGGTCGTTGAGGTACTCGACGCCGACCCGCGCCATCCGGATCATCTGGAGCACCACACCGACGTTGTCGGTGAGCTCGACACCGGCGGCAAACCGCTCCAGCGGGGAGCCCTTCGGCGCCATCAGGTAGGGGATGACGTACATCGTCTTGCCGGCCGACGCACCGGTCATCAGGTCGATCAGCTTCGGCTTCATCTCCGAGGCCGGCTTCCAGTTGTTGTAGGTGCCCCCGTCGGCCGGACTGCTGGTGGCGACGATGGTGCGCTCCTCGGCGCGCGCGGTGTCCTTGAAGTAGGAGCGCGAGTAGTAGAGGCCCTCGCCGGCCGGCAGCAGCACGCCCTCGGCGAGCGCCACCTCGATCAGGCGCGCGTCGTCGGATGCGGAGACGACCTCCACCCGAGCCGCGCCGGTGATGCCGGCCCAGTGCTCGACGTACTTCCGCACGTGGGGGTTGGTGAGTCCGGCTTCCTGCATTGCCCGGTCCAGGTCTGTCACTTCGGCTCCTGAAGTCGATGGAGTCGCATGGAACCACAACCTGTCGTCGGCCCGTTCACCGGTCCGGGCTTGACCTTGACGTAGCGTCAACCCCACAGGGTGTGTGCATGAACCCAGTACCCACCGGAAAACCCACCGCGATCGAGGTCAGCGGAGTCACGAAGTCCTACGCCGACCAGCCCGTGCTCCGCGGCATCGACCTCACCGTGCCCACCGGCACCGTCTACGCCCTGCTCGGGCCCAACGGAGCCGGCAAGACCACCATGGTCCGCATCCTGTCCACGCTCATCAGCGCCGACGGCGGCGACGCCCGGATCGCCGGGCACGACGTACGGACGCAGCCCGACCAGTACGCCGCTCCATCGGCGTCACCGGGCAGTTCTCCGCGATCGACGAGCTGCTCACCGGCCGGGAGAACCTCCGGCTGATGGCCGACCTCGCCCACCTGCCCAAGCCGGAGGCGGCTGCCCGGGTGGACGAGCTGCTCAATCGGTTCGACCTGGCCGACGCCGGCGATCGGCGCGCTGCGACGTACTCCGGCGGCATGAAACGCCGGCTCGACCTCGGCATGACATTGATGGGCCGCCCCCGGGTGATCTTCCTCGATGAACCGACCAGCGGGCTCGACCCGCGCAGCCGGCGCGACCTGTGGCAGATCGTCCGGGAGCTGCTCGCCGACGGCGTGACCATCTTCCTCACCACCCAGTACCTCGAGGAGGCCGACCAGCTCGCCGACACCGTCGGCCTGCTCGACGGCGGCCGCTTGGTCGCGACGGGCACACCGGCAGAGCTCAAGGCGCAGGCCGGCGGCGAGACCTTGGATGACGTGTTCCTGGCACTCACCGGCCACGGCGTACCCACCGATGAGGACCACCAGAACCAGAAGGAGAAGAAGAGATGAGCACCATGACCTATGCCGTGGCCGACTCGGTCACCATGCTGCGGCGCAACCTCAAGCATCTCGTCCGCTACCCGTCGCTCACGCTGATGATCATCGGGATGCCCGTGGTCTTCCTGCTGCTGTTCGTCTACGTCTTCGGCGGCACCATGGGCGCCGGGCTGCCCGGCGGCGACGGCCGGGCCGACTACCTGTCCTACATCACGCCCACGATCCTGGTGATGACCGTGGCGGCGGTGGCCAACAGCACCGCGATCCTGATCGCGATGGACTCCACCGAGGGGATCATCGACCGCTTCCGGACGATGCCCATCGCCCGCTCCGCGCCGTTGAACGGACACGTGCTGGCGGCGATGGCACAGACGGTCCTCGGCGTGTTCGTGGTGCTGGCCATCGCGGTCGCCCTCGGCTTCCGCGGCGGTTCGGTCGCCGGCTGGGCCGGTGCCGCCGGCATCCTCCTGCTCATGGGCTGGGCGATGACCTGGCTGAGCGTCGCGCTCGGGCTGGCCAGCGGGAGCGTCGAGGCCGCCAGCAACGCGCCGATGCCGCTCATCCTGCTGCCGTTCCTGTCCAGCGGCTTCGTGCCCACCGACACCATGCCGAGCGGGCTGGCCTGGATCGCGGAGCACCAGCCGTTCACGCCGATCATCGACACGCTGCGCGCCTGCATCGAGGGGCGGGACCCGGGCTCGGACGTCTGGTGGGCGATCGGTTGGTGCGTCCTGATCACCTGCCTCAGCTTCTGGTGGGCGGTTCGGCTGTTCGGGCGGGTTCGGGCAGGCTGACCGCATGCTCACGATCAGCCAGCTGGCGGCGTACGCCGGGGTGACGGTGCGCGCGGTGCGGCACTACCACCAGGTCGGGCTGCTGCCGGAGCCCGCCCGGGACGCCTCCGGCTACCGGAGGTACGACGCCACCGACGTCGTGCGCCTGATCCGGATCCGCACCCTGGCCGAGGCCGGCGTACCGCTGGCCCGGGTGCAGGACCTGCTCGACGCCGGCGCCCGCGGAGTTCGGCGAGGCGGTCACCCGGATCGACGCCGAGCTCCGCGCCTCGATCCGCGAGCTGCAGGAGCACCGCAAGCGGATCGCCCGACTCGCCGCCGGTGACTCGCTCGCGCTGCCCGTCGAGGTGGTCGCCTACCTCGACCAGCTCCGTGCCCGCGGCGCGAAGGAGGAGCTGGTGGCCGGTGAGCGCGACGCCTGGATCCTGATCGCCGCCCGCTGGCCCGACCGGATCCCGGAGTTCATGGTCGAGAAGACCGCCCAGCTGGACGACCCCAGGACCATGCAGGTCTACCGGGTGATCGGCGAGCTGCTCGAGACCGAGGTCGACGACGCACGGCTCAACGCGCTCGCCGACACGCTGGCCGAGATGGCCCAGGAGGCGGCCGAGCGCGGTGAGCTGGAGCAGCAGGGCGAGGAGTGGAGCGACGACACGTTCGTCGCGCTCCTCGACGCGTTCGCCTCCGACGCCCACCCGATGATCGAGCGCCTCCAGGAGCTGATGGTCGAGCGCGGCTGGACCGGCTGGACCCGGATCGAGCGAGCGTGACGGAAGCCCAGGTCTGACGACCTGGGCTTCCGTTGCACGCACCGACTCAAGCTGCTCAAGCGGTGTTGAGGCACAGCACGACGACCGAGAAGTTGTCGGCCACGGCGTTCTTGTGGAGCCGCACCGACCAGCCGTTGATGATGCCGGGGCTCGGGAACGACTCCACCATGTCGGACGTGGCGTTCACGTTGGCCGGTCCGCCCGACATCAGGATGTCGCCGGCGTCGCAGGTGTGACCCATGACGAAGGTGCCATCGCCCTTGTCGGTGCCGGCGCCGAGCGCCGACTCCCGCACGTACGCCGAGCCGCGGAGGTACGACGCCGCGGGCTGCCCGCCGAGCGAGCTCGCGTTGGGCACGGTGCCGAGCGACGACTCGTCGACGTCGGCGCCGGTCAGGGTGTCGTCGACGACCTTGTCGCTGGTGACCGCGTCGAGGCCGAGCTTCGGGCCCTTGACGGCACCGTTGCCGATGTCGACGACCTTCACCTGACCGTTCTTGATGGACTGGCTGTTCACGCTGTTCTTGCCGACGGTGGCGGCGTACGCAGCGGTGCTTCCGGTGATGACGATGACCAGGGCCAGCAGAGCCAGCCCCTGGGCGCGGACCAGCCGGCCGGCCGTCGCGGTGAGGTTGCGGATCATGATGGATCTCCTTGCGTCTGGGCCGGGACCGTCTTGTTCCGGCGTGCTCATGACGCTAGGGATCCGGCGACCCTGCCTCAATCGCGGAAAACCCCCATGGTTAAGGCCAGCCGAGGCTCTCGCGGGTGCCGCTGCCGTGGCTCGCGGCTTGCGCTTGCGATCGTCGTCCTCGATCTCGACCGCGATCCTGCCCGGGACCCCGCCGCCGAGCTCCCGGCTCCTCACTACGACCGCCACACTGGGGGCGGGGGCGGGCACGGAGTGGTTGGCGCGAATGAGATTCCCGGGATCGACCTCGGCCTTGATCCGCTGGAGTCGATCGTAGGTCTCCGGAGGGAAGTGGATGGCCGGGTCCGTCGGGTGCTCGGAGAAGTTGTAGTAGCGACCCGCCTCCAGGTGGGCCATCGAGGAGACCATCTCGTCCAGATTCCGATGAACAGTGCGTCGTGCTGCGGGTCCGGGCGTCGCACCGACGCCGAACAGCAGGTACTCGCCGGGCATGCGCCCGAGCGCCCCGTGGTCCGCACCGTCACGTGAAAGGGCTCCGCCAAGATGACGGATCTCGACGCTGACCAGCTCTGAGCCCGAGTCAGGGCCCACGGCAGCGACGAGTCCGTCGACCGCCTGGTCGGTGACGTCGCCCAGGACCAGGTGGTCGGTGTCGTACGGCAGCGGTTGCTGAGGATCCATGTGCAGCTCGGCGATTCCGGCGGGCGGTTGCCTGGCGAAGGTGTCCATCGTGGGGCCGAGCCGGCGGAGGGAGTCCAGCATCCGGCGGCTCGTCACCTCGTCGTCGAGGAAGACGGCCTCGATGACCGCGTAGGCACCGCCTCGCAATGAGGCCGGGACATCCTCGGTCGGCGGGAACCTCAACATGCGCCCCACTGAGGTCACCGTCTCCGGGGCGGTGCGCGTCCACTCGAGCCAGGCCTTGAGGATCTCAGGTGAACGTTCCATCGGGAAGAAGAGGGCGCCGGCGTACACCTCCTCGATGGGGTACAGCTTGATCTCCATCGCGGTGACGACACCGAAGCTGCCACCGCCACCTCGCAGGGCCCAGAAGAGGTCCGGTTCGTGCGAATGGCTGACCCAACGACGGTTCCCGTCCGGGGTGACCAGCTCGATCGCGACGACACTGTTGGCGGCCAGGCCGTGGGCACGCGCGTACCACCCGAGTCCGCCCCCCAGCGAGTAGCCGACCACGCTCACGTCGGGAGTCGAGCCGTGCAGAGCTGCCAAACCGTGCTCGGATGCCAGCGGCACCACGTCGGCCCACTTGGCGCCCGCCCCGACCACCGCCCCTTGTCGTTCGGCATCCAGGTGCACTGTCGTCAGACGGTCCGTGCGCAGGAGAAGCGTGCCCGCGAGCGATCCCAGAGGCACGGCGTTGTGGCCGGTGCGCTGCGGGACGACCTGGATCTGGTGCTCGGCCGCGAACCGAACGATGGTGACCACGTCGTCCGCGTCAGCCGGCAGGGCGACCATGGCGGGGTTCTGGTCGAAGTCGAGGTTGAAGGCTGTTCGAGCGTGATCCCAGCCGGGCGAGCCGGGCACGAGAACGGCGCCGCGGATGGAGGTGCGCAAAGCAGCGACGTCCTTCGTCGCTACCAAGGTCGTCGTCGATGGAAAGGTCATCGATGTGGTCATCTGAGGTTTCTCCTGTCTTCGGTGAGGCCTGATCGGCCCCTTGCGCAGTGAAGGACGGAGCGGCGAGAGAAAAGGACGCAAGACGTGCCCAGATCTTGCGCGTACCGTGAAGCACGGTGCTGAGCTCGGGCGGCGCGCGGACGCCATCCCGACGCCCGCTGCCTCTCGAGTGAGGAGCCATGGCCCTGATGCGCGAACAGACGTGCTGCGGCCTCGCGACGACGGAGCAGTGCCGCTGCCAGACCCATGCAGACGAGCTGGCGGCAGCGGTCCACTCCTTCGTCTCCGGCCGGGTGCGAGACCGCACAGATGTCGATGACATCTCACAAGAGACCTTGCTTCGCCTCTACCGCAACGTGCACACGTTGCGTGACGCCGGAGCCCTCGAGGGCTGGGCCTTTCAGATCGCGCGCAACGCGATCGCTGATCACTTCCGGGCCCCTGCGCAGCGGGCCACCCCGGTCGCGCCCGCCAACGTCGCTGACCTGCTTCCTGTCGTCGACGACGCCGCTCAGGACTCGACGGAGAGTCTTGCTCGGTGCGTCGCCGGCCTGCTCTCTCGAGTGCCGGAGCACTACCGTCAGGCGCTGGAGCTCACCGATGTCCGCGGCATGACCCAGGGCCGGGCCGCACTCGAGCTGGGGCTCAGCACATCGGGGATGAAGTCGCGGGTCCAACGAGGACGCAGGATCCTGCGCGACGAGGTCGCCAGTTGCTGCCGGGTCGCTCTCGATGCCGGAGGGGGCCTTGCCGACCTGACGCCTCGCGACTCGGACGGCAACGTCTGCTGACCTGGCTGACCTGGCTGACTAGGGCTGGGTCACCACCGACGGCGGGAGCTCGAGGTCGGGGACGAGCTCCACGAGCATGGTCGCGCACCCGCGCGTCCAGGTCGGCGATGATCCTTCGCACGGTGCCCTCGTCCTGGCCGCCGGGGTCATCGACGGGCCAGTCGACGTACTTCACCCCTGGCACGTAGGGGCACTCCTCGCCGCAGCCGAGGGTGATGGCGAGGTCGCTCGTGGCGACCGTCTCCCTGGTGAGCATCTTGGGTTGCTCCTGCGACGTGTCGAGGCCCAGCTTCTCGAGCACCTCGGCGACCTCGGGGTGGATGTGGTCGCCGGGCTGGGTGCCTGCCGACAGGGCGCGCACCCGACCGCCGGCGTAGTGCTCGGCCAGGACTCGGCTGATCACCGAGCGGCCGCCGTTGCGGACGCAGGCGAAGACGACCTGCGGGATGCGTTCGTGGGTCATGGGTCGGTCCTTTCGTGGGGTACGACGACGTCGTCGGCGCTCTCGCCGGCGCCCGGGTAGAGGTAGGCCACGACGGCGACACCGACGCCCGCGCCGATGATCTGGGCGACGACGAACCCCGGCACCGAGCCCGGGGCGATGCCGGCGAACGAGTCGGAGAAGACGCGGCCGATCGTCACGGCCGGGTTGGCGAACGACGTCGAGGACGTGAACCAGTACGCCGCACCGATGTAGGCACCGACGGCCGGCGCGGCGAGCGCGCCGCGACCGGTGCGGGCCAGCGCGAAGATGAGGGACACCAGGCCCGCGGTGGCGACCACCTCCGCGACGAGCAGGTGGCCTCCGGTGCGGTCCTTCGACGCGAGCTCGCTGATCGACACCTCGAACATGACGTTGGCGAGCGCGGCACCAGCCACTGCGCCGACGACCTGGGCGATCGAGTAGGCCGCCACCTCTCCCAGCGTGAGCCCCGTGCCGGCGCGGCGGCCCAGGAACCAGTCGGCGGCCGAGACCACCGGGTTGAAGTGCGCGCCGGACACCGGCCCGAACAGCAGGATCAGCACGGTCAGGCCGAGGAAGGTGGCGGTGGAGTTCTCGAGCAGCTGGAGTCCCACATCGTCGGGTGAGAGCCGTTGCGCGGCGATGCCCGAGCCGACCACGACCGTGACCAGTAGGCCGGTGCCGAGTGACTCGGCGACCAGCCGTCGACGCAGGTCCATCAGTCTCCGGCCCGCCGGCGCTCGAGGAGCACGGTGTCGCGCCAGACGCCGTCGAGCTGGGCGATCCGCGAGCGCACCGCGAGCGTGCGGTAGCCGGCGGCGTGGTGCAGGGCGATGGAGGTGCGGTTCTCCGGGAAGATCGAGGTCTGCAGCGTCCAGAGGCCACCGGCGTCGGCCTCGTTGACCTGGCGCCACAGCAGCGCCTTGCCGACCCCCTGGCCGCGCGCGTGCTCGGCGACGTACACGCTGCTCTCGCCGACACCGGAGTAGCTGTCGCGGGTCGAGACCGGAGAGATCGCGGTCCAGCCGACGACCTTGCCGTCGCGTTCGGCGACCCAGCGGTGGCCGGGCAGCCACTTCTTGGCGAGGGCCGCTTCGCTCGGCACCTTGGTCTCGAAGGTGGCGTTGCGGGTGGCGAGCCCCTCCGCGTAGATGTCGCGTACGACGCCGAGGTCGGCGTCGGTCATCGCCCGGGTGGTGACATCGGTCGGCAGGTCGGCGGGGCAGCACGGCGGCTCGGCCAGCGTGCCCATCACGACGTCGGCCGCATGCGGCAGCCCGGTGCAGCAGGCGGCGTTGACACTGACGACCGACGACGTGCCGACCTTGTCGACGTGCACGAAGCCCACGTCGGCGAGCCGCCGCACGTGGTGGGAGCAGGTCGACTGGCTGATGCCGAGCAGCGCCGCGAGGTCGCCGACGCGGATCGCCCCTGAGGACGACGAGGAGACGGCGTGCAGCAGCCGGACCCGCGTCGGGTCTGCCAGGGTCGCGAACCACTCGGCGTACGTCGCCGCCGCGTCGTCACTCAGACCCGTCCCGCTCGAGGTCGTCGCGGCCGGGTCACAGGCGCAATCGTTCACGTGGCCGGACGTCAGCTGGAGATCGACGGGGGCGGTGTCGAGACCGGAACTCATGCACCGAAGAGTACATCGATCTTGATCGATGGTTGCATTCATCGACGTTCGTCGATACGGTTTCTCCCTACCCCTTCATCGAACACTGTCGATGAACCGAGCATGAGGAGCCTGTTGTGAAGCACCCCCTGGTCATCATCGGAGCCGGACCGATCGGGCTCGCGGCCGCGGCCAACGCCCAGGCGCGCGGCCTGCGCACCGTGGTCCTGGAAGCCGGGGGCTCGGCCGGCGCCGCGGTCCGCGAGTGGGGCCACGTGCGCCTCTTCTCCGCCTGGAGCGAGCTCGTGGACCCCGCCGCCGAGAAGCTGCTGGCCCCGACCGGCTGGACGCCCCCGAACCCCGCGGCGTACCCCACTGGCGAGGACTGGGCCGAGCGCTACCTCATCCCGCTGGCCAGCGCGCTGGATGCGACCGAAGAGGTGCAGGTGCGGTTCGACAGCCGAGTCGTAGGTGTGGCCAAGCACGGACGCGACCGCCTGGTCGACCACGGACGCGAGGACGCGACGTTCTCGGTGCACGTGCAGGCCGCGACCGGTCCCGAGCGCATCACCGCCTCCGCGGTGATCGACGCATCGGGCACCTGGGGTGGGCCGAACCCTCTCGGCGCGGAGGGGCTCCCCGCCCTCGGCGAGGCGGAGCACCGCGCGCACATCACCTACGGCATCCCCGACTTCACCGACCCCGCCGTCCGATCCCGCTACGCCGGCCGCCACGTTGCCGTCGCGGGCACCGGGGCGTCGGCCCAGAACGTGCTCGTCGGCCTCAACGGTCTTCTCGCCGACGCGCCCACGACCCGCGTCTCGTGGTTGGTGCGCCGGCCCGCGGCGGGCGACGCCTTCGGGGGTGGCGACAACGACCAGCTCGAGGCCCGCGGGGCTCTCGGCAAGCGCGCCCAGGCCGTGGCCGAGTCGTCGGCGGTCACCATCATCACCTCGTTCCGCACGGCCGAGGTCGCCAGTGATCCCAGCAGCGACGACGGGCAGGTGACGCTGACCAGCTTCGACGGGCAGCAGGTCAGCGGGGTCGACGAGGTCATCGTGGTGACCGGCTTCCGGCCCGACCTGTCCTGGCTGTCCGAGGTGCGCCTGGATCTCGACCCGGTCCTGTCGGCACCCACGCAGCTCGCGCCCCTCATCGACCCGAACGTCCACTCCTGCGGCACGGTCTACCCGCACGGGGCGGCCGAGCTCGCGCAGCCCGAGCCCGGCTTCTACCTGGCGGGCATGAAGTCGTACGGCCGAGCGCCGTCGTTCCTCGCCCTGACCGGGTTCGAGCAGACCCGCAGCATCGTGGCGGCCGTCGCCGGCGACCACGAGGCGGCCGCGCGCGTCGAGCTCGTGCTCCCGGAGTCGGGTGTCTGCGGCGGCTCCGGACAGTTCGAGGCGGAGACCGCTGAGACCGGGGGCGGTGGATGCTGCGCTCCTGCCGCGCAGGAGCTGATCACGATCGGTGGCGTCTCCGACCGGGGGTGATAGAAAGCCGGGTGATCGACCGGGCATCCCTGCGCAGAGTCGTCACCGTGCTCTGCATCAGCGAGATCGTGTCGTGGGGAGTTCTCTTCTACGCCTTCCCCGTCCTCGCCACCGACATCGCTGCCGACGAGGGATGGCCGCTCACCCGGCTGGTCGCGGCGTTCACCGTGGCCCAGCTGGTGGCGGCGGCCTCGGGTGTGTGGGTCGGGCGACACCTCGACCGCCACGGTCCGCGGCGGATCATGACGGCCGGGTCGGCCCTCGGCGTGGTCAGCATCGTGTGCCTGGCCTCGGCTCCCAGCTTCGCCTGGTTCGCGGCCTCGTGGGTGCTCGCCGGCTGCGCGATGTCAGCGACCCTCTACCCACCGGCGTTCGCGGCCATCACCCACCTCGCCGGCGACGAGCACCGGGTCCGGGCGCTGACGATCGTGACCCTCGTCGCGGGATTCGCCTCCACGGTCTTCGCGCCACTCACCGCCGTGCTGGCCGGTCTCGGCAGCTGGCGGACGGCGTACCTCTTCCTGCTCATCCCGCTCTGTCTGACCATCCCCCTGCACTGGTGGGGGTTGGTCACTCCGTGGCAGCCGCGGGCCGCGACCCAGCTGCCGTCGACCGCCACCGAGGGACGGCGCGGCGCCGGCGCCGACCGGGTGCTGCGACAGCCGGCGTTCCTCCTGCTCGTCATCGCGATGACCCTTTCGGGCTTCTGCGTGTACGCCGTCGTGATCAACTTCGTGCCTCTCCTCGCCGAGAGCGGCATCAGCACCACCGCCGCGGCGGTCGCCCTCGGCATCGGCGGCGCCGGCCAGGTGGCCGGTCGGCTCATGTACGGCCCGGTGATGACCCGACTGACCCCTGCCCACAAGACGGCCGTCACGCTCGCCGCCACCACCGTCACCACCGCGGCACTCGCGCTCGTCCGCGATCCCCTCGTCGCGGTGTGCCTGATCTCGTTCGCCGCCGGGGGTGCCCGCGGCATCTTCACCCTCATCCAGGCAACCGCCGTCAGCGACCGCTGGGGAGTCGACGGCTACGGCGCACGCAGCGGCATCCTCTCCGCCGGCACCACCGGAGCCGCCGCCTTCGCTCCATGGATCGGAGCGGCCACCGCCGCGGCTCTCGGCAGCTACCAGGCCGCCTTCCTGGTCCTGGCCGGCTGCTCGGCGGTCGCAGCTCTCATGTCAGCCGCCGAGAGAGCGCCGCAGGCCTCGAGGTGATCTCCAGGAAGGGGATCGGACAGCAGTCGCTGCCCACGCACTGGTGGAGGTCGTCGCAGCCGGCATCCAGGGCAGCGATCAGGTTGTCGCGGATCGTGGCCAGGTCGGCCAACCGCTGCTCAACCTCGACGAGCTTCTCCCGCGCGCGCACCTGTAGGCCTTCGTCGCGACCTCGTCTCTTCCCGGCCTCCAGCAGGTCCGCCACCTCCTCGAGGGTGAAACCCAGCCGCTGGGCCGCCTTGATCACCCGCAGTGTGACCACGGCCGCGTCGTCGTAGAGCCGATGTCCACCCGGGCTGCGCTCCGGCTGGCCGAGCAGTCCGCGGCGCTCGTAGTAGCGCAGCGTCTCCTTGTTGACCCCGGCGGCGTGCGCGACCTCGCCGGCGCGCAAGGTCAAGCGGAGAGCTCCGATGCCCGAGCCGCCAAGGAGTCCAGGATCTCTCGGCGGGCTGGCGGGACGGCGATGGCCAGCGTCAGGTCGCGGTCCGTGCCGTCGATCGTGAAGGTGAAGAACGAGCAGCAGCTCGACTCGCGCTCGGTCAGGTCGGCGACCCGCTCGCGCAGGCCCGGGCCGCCCTCGAAATGCATCCGGACCCTGTCCCCGTCCCGCTCCACCTGTCGAAGCTCCTCGACGAACAGCTCGTCGAACTCCGCGAGCCGCAGCGGCCGTTCCGAGGTCGGCATCGTGCACGCATCCGTGGTCATCAGGTTGTCCATGACCCCGACGATAAACCCGTACCCACGTACAGGATGCAAGTCCTTACGCAGCGCGAAGCCCGCCGCCCCCAAGGGGCGCGACGGGCTTCGCGGCTCTGCGCATGGCTGACTGCGCATGGTTGGCGCGGCTCACCCAGGTGGTGAAACCGAGGGACTGAAACGGGTCAGCCGTTGACCGACTGCTTGAGCGCCGAGGCGGGCTTGAAGGCCGGTGCCTTGCTCGCCGCGATCGCGATCGACTCACCGGTCTGCGGGTTGCGGCCGTTGCGGGCCGCCCTGTCCCGGACCTCGAACGTGCCGAATCCGGGGAGCGCAATCTTGTCGCCCGCCGCGAGTGCGGAGCTGATCCCGCTGACGACAGCGTCGAGGGCGCCCTCGGCGGCGGCCTGGCTGAGACCGGTCTCGTTGGCTACGGCCTGCACGAGTTCGCGCTTGTTCATGTACTTCTCCTTCGTAGTGGTGAATCTGCGGCGGTGCCATTGTGGGACTACCGATGGAGTCAACCCTGACGTGTCTTGAGCCGCGGGTTCAACTTGTTGATCACGTAGCTGCGCCCGCGGCGGCGTACGACCTGGGAGCCAGGCTGGTTCTTCAGAGCACGGATCGAGTTGCGGACCTTCATAACACTCTCCTTCGCGCAGGGCGACGTCAGGCCAGGTGTTCGATCGGGCCGAGCCACGGTTCGAGGCCGTCCCAGGACTCGTCCCAGACCGGCCCGCGAGAGGCGAGCTCCTCGTCGGTCAGCAAGCAGCGACGGAACGCTTGGCCGATCTCGCCGTGCCCGTCATCGAGGCCGACCACCGTGATGCGAGTCAGCGGAGGGTGCTCACGACTCCACTTGCGGGCCGTGGCGACGCTCGCCTGGCCGCCTGCCCCTTCCCACACGCAGATGTCGTCAGGTCGGGTGGGCAGCCAGAAGCAGCCGCGAGAACGACGCGCGCCGCCGCCGAGGATCGCCAGCTCGTCCTGGAATCGCAGGGGGTGCAGCGGGCGGTCGGAGCAGAGGTCGAGTCGCCAGACGCCGCTGTCGGCCAGCGGCGGAAGGGGTCCGCGGCGGACCTCTGCCACCCAGGCCTCGACAGCCTGGTGCCGGTGTACGCCGGCCACCAGCGCGGCCGCATCCAGCAGTGAAGGGTCGGTGACGACGGCAATGCGCGGTCGCGCGAGCGCGGCCACCAGAGCCTGTTCGTCGGGACCGGGCACCTGAGAAAGGCTCACCACGTCGGCGTACTCCACCATCGCGCTGGCGACCTCCGCGACTCCCCGGCGATCCTCCTCGGAGGTGGCGAGCCCGCGCTCGACGAGCAGGTCCCCGCCCAGCAGGTCCTCGGCCACGGTCGCACCGTCGAGTGCCGTGACCACGGCCGCGACAGTGACGTGGGGGGCGTGGCGCGGAGCCCGCGCCAGGACCCGGCAGACCTGGTCGGGCTCGGCCGCGATGGGTAGGCAGGCCACGATGCTGCTCCAGCGCTGCTGCGCCGCCAACCGCTCGAGGGTGGGCACGATGTCCTCGCGGATCGCACACGAGACACACGCGTGGGCGAGGTTGATCTCCTGGCGCTCGATGAGTCCGCTGACGTCGCTCACGATCCGGTGGAGCACCTGACGCTCGGGGTCGATGGTGTGCCGCACCGCGACGGCGTTGGGCAGACCGAACTGCACCGAGATGCTCGCGGAGAGCATCGCCTCTTCCTGGACCCCACTGACCAGGATCACGGGGACGCGGTTGCGGCTCACGCGCGGGTGGTTGCCTTGCTTCACGAGTAGCTCCCTGCACCATTAATGATAACGGTTCTCATTCTATACACACTTCCACCGCTGGTCGGCAATCCGGCCTGGCTACGATGGATCCATGCCAGCGCGAGCCGAACCCCGCGCCTTTCTCGAGCAGGGTCGGCGCGACACCCGCCAGCGACGCGCTCTGCGCGAGCACCTGGCCGAGTCGGAGTCGTTCCTCAGTGCCCAGCAGCTCTTCGACGAGGTGCGGGAGAGCGGCGACAGGATCGGGCTGTCCACGATCTATCGCACGCTGCAGGCGATGGCCGATGCCGGCGAGGTGGATGCCGTCCGCACCGATGACGGCGAGATCCGCTACCGCAAGTGCGGACCGCGCCACCATCACCACCTCGTCTGCCGGTCCTGTGGCCTGACCGTGGAGCTCGACGGACCCGGGGTCGAGCGGTGGGCGGCAAAGTCCGCCGACGAGCACGGGTTCACCGACGTCACTCACGTCGTCGAGCTCTTCGGCCTGTGTGCCAGCTGCTCGTCCGCCGCGCGGTAACACGCCGCGTCAGGCGTCCACCGCCTGCCTCGCCGCGACGTCGAGCCGCACCCGATGGTCGGTGACGGCATGGGCGAGATCCTCGTCGTGGGTCACCATGAGCAGGGCACACCCGAACTCGTCGACCTCGGTCATCAGGATGTCCATCGTGGTCGCCTGCGTGGCCAGGTCGAGTCGGGAGGTGGCTTCGTCGGCGAAGATCAGCACGGGTCGCGGGAGCATGGCCCGCACGATCGCGACCCGCTGGAGCTCCCCACCCGATACCTGCCCGGGCCGGCGCTGCAGGATCTCGGGCGGCAGGCCGACCTTGCCGAGCAAGTCCCGCACGCGGTCGGCAGCGACCTCGTGCCTGCGCATCGTGTCGCGGATCGCCAGCTCCAGACTGACCTTCCTGGGGAAGGAGAGACCGGGGTCCTGGTACAGCTTCTGCACCCGTCCGCCCCGAGTCGCATCACTGAGCTCCACCGAACCCTGGTCGACAGTGGTCAGTCGCAGCAGCGCGTCTCCGAGAGTGGTCTTGCCGACGCCGCTCGGACCGGTCAGTGCCCACCGCTCTCCGGGTCGGATCTCCAACGAGAGTTCCCGGAAGAGCGGCTCCGCGGCGTACGCCTTGGTGATGGCGCGGGCGGACACCAGCGGCTCAGCGCTCGAGTCCGGCGCGGTCTCCCGCATCCACGGGTAGCTCCACCTGGACGGCTCGGCGGCCAACAGGCGGCGGGTGTAGGCATGGCTGGGCGTCGTGAGCACCTGCTCCACCGGTCCGGCCTCGACGATCTCGCTCTCGAGCATCACGAGCACGTCGCCTCCGAGCCGCCGGGCCAGCTGCAGGTCGTGGGTGATGGTCAGCAGGAGCCCGCCGTCGGCGACGTGCGCGTCGAGCAGCCCGGCGAGCAGATCGAGGGAGCGTCGGTCGAGACCCTTCGACGGCTCGTCGATGATCAGGATCCGCGCCCCGCCGATGGTGGCCGCGGCATACGCGACGCGCTGGGCCATCCCGCCGGAGAGCGTGTGCGGGAATGCGAGGCCGGCCTGCGCAAGGCCGAGCCCCTCGAGTCGCTCGTCGGCGAGTCGGAGTGCCGTCGAGCGCTGGGACCGCCACCCGCGGGAACCTTCGGCGATCTGCCCCCTCACCCGCATGGTCGGGTCCAGGGCGAGCGCGGGCTCCTGGGGCAGCAGAGCCAGCTCGTGGCCCCACAGGTGCCGCCGGCCACCCCGGTCGGCGAGATCGAAGCGGGCGTCTCCGATGGACATCGATCCCTCCGCAGCGAGCTCGGGCGGCAGGGTGCCCATCAGGGCGTGTGCGAGGACCGACTTCCCCGAGCCGCTCTCGCCGACGATGGTCAGCGGTCGGCCCGCGTCGATCCGTAGGTCGGCGACGTCGGCGAGCGCGGTGGCGCCGTGCCGGACAATCGCTCGGGGGACAGAAAGCTGGGTGGGGTTCACGGGGCGTCCTCGGAACTTCGCAGGCTCAGGAAGCAGATGGTGAGCAGGAACAACACGGCGATGGGGGCGAGTGCCATCCACGGCGCCACGTCGTAGAACGGAAACGCGTCGGTGATCATCAGCCCGAGCTCCGCCCGCGGGGGCTGGAGACCGACCTTCACGAAGCCGAGCGTCGACATCGCCAGGATGGACGTGACCATGCCCAGCGAGGCGAGGGTGGCCAGCTGCGGGCGCAGCTCGGGCCACAGATGACGGCGTACGACGTGCAGGGGGCCGAGCTCGAGCAGACCGGCCGCCTCGACGGCCGGCGACCCGAGGACCACCCCGCTCCTGGCGCGGACGACCCGGAAGTACTCCACCCACTGCGCGAGCGCGAGACCGAAGTACAACGCCCACAGGCTGCCGCCGGTGGCGAGGGCCGAGACCAGCAGCACCACGAGCAGGGCAGGGATCGCCAAGAACGCCTCCGACACGGCGCGCAGCACCGCGTCGATCCAGCCGCCGAACCACGCCGATGCGATGCCCGCGACGGTCCCCAGGATCAGGGCGGTCGCCACGCAGAGCGCGGCCAGCACCAACGACAGCCGCGTGGCGTGAGCGAGCCGGGCGATGACGCTGCGCCCGTAGTCGTCGCGTCCGAGCGGCTCAGCGAAGCTGGGCGGCTGGAGGTAGCGGCCGAGGTCCTGCGCCGAGGGGTCCGCCAACACCCACGGACCGATCACCGCGAAGCCGGCGAGCGTGACGAGCCCGAGCATCGCGGCCCGCCGCGCGAAGGTCCCTCGGCGCGGAGCACCGGCAACGGTGGCCGAGGCCTCGAGCAATGGTGTCGTCATCGGGAGGCCTCCAACCGGCGCGGGCGCGGGTCGAGCCACACGACCGCGAGATCAACCAACGTGTTCACGGCGACGATGAGCAACGCGAGCACCAGCGCGGTGGCCTGGAGCACCGGGATGTCGCGCCAGAAGACCGCGTGCACCAGCGCATGGCCGAGGCCCTGCCACGAGAACAGGCTCTCCACCACGACGACACCCTCGATCAGGATGACCGCCTGGATCCCGAGGTAGGGCACCAGCACGACCGCGGCGTTGCGGACGACGTGTCGCACCAGGACCCACCGCTCGGCCAGCCCCTTGGTCCGCGCGAACTGGACGTACTCCGACTGGCGGACCTCCACCACGGCGTCGCGGGTGATGCGCGCGACCAGGGCGGAGAGGCCCGTGCCGAGGGTGAGGGCGGGCAGCACGATGCTCGAGGCGCTGCCGTGGCCGACCGCGGGCAGCCAGCCGAGCTGGGCGGAGAGGACCACGACCAGGAGCAGACCGAGCAGGAACGGCGGCACCGCGCGCACGCCGGCCACCCAGGTCGTCGTCAGCCGGTCGACCACCCCGCCGGGCCGACGGGCGGCCAGCACGCCGGCACTGATGCCGAGCACAGCGGCGAAGGCGAGAGCCGCCGCTGCCAGCTGCAACGTCCCGAGCAGGTAGTAGCCCACCTCCTCGATCACCGGCCGGGAGGTGACGAGCGAGCGGCCGAAGTCGAGCTGGAACAGATCGCCCAGCCACGAGCCCAGCTGTCGCCAGGCCGGCCGGTCCAGGCCGAGCTCGGCCCGGACCGAGTCCGCGGTCTCCTGGTCGACGAGGTCGTAGCCGTAGCGACCGGCGGCGATGCGGTATGCCGCGTCGCCCGGCAGCCGGCGTACGACGAAGAAGCAGAGGACCGACACGAGCACGGCGACGCCGACTGCCTGAGCGAGGCGGCGCGCCGCCACGGAGGCCAGGGCCGCCCGGCGTGAGGTCACGAGGCCCACCGGAGATCGGTGATCCGCCACGTGGTCTCGAGCGGGTCCATCACGAACCCCTCCACGCGATCGCTCACTGCTGCGTTCATCCGGTACCACGCGACCGGGATCAGCGGCAGCTGCTCCTGTGCGGTCTCGACGATGGTCTCCCGGAGCTCGGCGGCTTCGTCGTCGGGCGCTCCCGCCAGCAGCGCTTCGACGGCACCGTCGACAGCCGGGTCGTTCCAGTTCATGACCCCCCAGTCGTTGCCCTCGGGGGCGAACACGGTCGCGATGTCGACGAGCGGGTCGGAGACGAGCGCGAAGTGCTTGGCGATCAGCGCCAGCTCCAGGCTGCCGTCGGCCTGTCCGGCCGGGATCTCGCTCGAGTTGGTCACCTCGACCTCGAGGTCGACGCCGATCTCGGCGAGTGCGGCCTGCATCGCGGTCGCCAGCGCAGGGAGCTCCGGCCGGTCGGGGTAGGTCAGCAGGTTGAGCCGCAACGGCTCGCCGTCGCGCTCGAGGATGCCGTCGGCACCCTCGGACCAGCCGGCCGCACCGAGCAGCGCACGCGCCTCGTCCTGGTCCTGGGTCAGCGGCTCGACATCGAGGTGCCAGGCGGTGAGCGAGGGCGGCAGCAGCTGCGTCGCGGCGAGCTCCTTCTCGCGCAGGACGGCGTCGGCCATGGCCTCGCGGTCGAGGGCCAGGCTGAGGGCACGGCGTACGCGGACATCGCTGAGCACGGGGTGGTCGGCGTTGAGCTTCAGCAGGATCGTGCGCGGCTGAAGACTCGACTCCATGCGTACGCCGTCGGCGGACTCGACCCGCTCGCGACCCGCCGGCTCCAGGCCGAACACCACGTCGGCCTGGTCACTCGCCGCCATCAGCGCCCGGGACTCGGCGCGCCCCACCGCCTGGAAGGAGACCTTCTCGACGTCTGGCGCCGCACCGCGCCAGTCCGCGAACGCGCTCGTCTCGATCGAGGCGGGCAGCTCGATGTGCTCGATCTCGTAGGGGCCGGTGCCGAGCACCTCGGTGACGTGGCCATCGTCGTCGTAGGAGGCGGGTGCGAGCACCGCCGCGCTGTAGTGGGTCAGCACTGCCGGCAGGGTCAGGTCCGGTCGCTCGAGCTCGAACGACACCGACGAGTCACCGGCGGTGATCTGGGCGATCGGCACCGCCGCGAGCGGGCTCGCCGTTTGCGCGGCCGCCCGCTCCAAGGACGCCACCACCGCCTCGGGCGTCAGCAGGGTGCCGTCGTGGAACGTGACGTCCTCGACCAGCTCGAAGTCCCACTCGGTGTTGTCGGGAGAGGCCGACCAGGACGTGGCCAGCCCGGGGGTCAGCTCCCCCTCGATGTCGCTCGTGACCAGGGTCTCGGTCACCTGGAGCCGGGTGAAGATCTCACCGTCGGCGGTCGGGTCGAGGCTGTGCACCTCGAACGGCCCGGCGATCCGCAGCATCTCGGATCCGGCTCGGTCACCGGAGCTGGAGCCGCACGCGCTGCCAACGAGTAGCACCGCGGCGAGCGGAAGGGCGGCGCGGGAGAGCGCAGTGAGTCTCATCGGGGTGATGCCTTTCGGGGTGGAGGTCGAGGCCCCGAAACGTAGATGACAATGATTCTCAATGTCAAAAGCGACTGCCGGCGACTACCCGGGCATGGGGCCTTGACCACCAGCAGGCGAGGCGGCGACGGACACCTGGGTCACGCGTCTGCCGTCCATGCCGGCCACTTCGATCTGAGCCCCCTCGACCACCACCGCGTCCCCCAGGTCAGGGATCCGGCCCAACCGGGCGATCACGTAACCGGCGACCGTCTCGTAGTCGCCGTCGGCCAGCGCCAGCCCGGTCAGCTGCGAGAAGTCCTCGATGGTCAGGCCCCCGCTCAGAGTCGTGACGCCGCCATCGTCGGTCGGGCTGCTGACCTCCTCGTCGTACTCGTCGCGGATGTCGCCGACGATCTCCTCCACCAGGTCCTCCAGGGTGACGATGCCGTCGGTGCCGCCGTACTCGTCGACGACGACCGCCAGGTGCGTGCCGGCCTGCCGCATCGTCGCGACCGCAGGCAACACCCGGTTGGTGCTGGGCAGCATCAGGATGTCCCGCGTGACGTCCGCGACCTTGCGCTGGTCGTTGTTGCTGACATCGAGCAGGTCCCGAACATGCAGGAAGCCGGTCACCTCGTCGAAGCTGCCGGCTATGACCGGATAGCGGGAGTAGGGGCGGTCCCGCACCCAACGGGCAGCCTCGATCAGCGGGACGTCCTGCTTCAGGAACTCGACCTCGCCGCGCGGGCGCATCACCTCCTTGACCGTGCTGCGGTTGGCGGCGAACACGTCGGTGAGGATGCGGCGCTCGTCTTCGTCCAACCCCTCGTGGGTGGTCACGATGTCGCGCAGCTCCTCGTGACTGACCTGCTCGCTGGTGGCGTGCGGATCTCCTCCGAGCAGCCTGACCAGCGCATTGGTGGAGACTGAGAGCAGCCAGATGACCGGTCGCATCGCAGTTGCGAAACGGTCGAGCACAGGCGCCGTGACGACCGACAGCTCGGCGGAGCGTTGCAGCGCCAGTCGCTTGGGCACCAGCTCGCCCAGCACGAGTGACAGATAGGCGATGAGCAGCGTCAGGACGACCAACGCGGCCGTGTCCGCGGCGTCGTCGCCGAGTCCGAGGTCGACGAGGTAGGGGGCGATGTCCGGCGCCAGCGTGGAGCCGCCGTACGCCGCGGAGAAGAAGCCCGCGACCGTGACTCCGATCTGCACCGCCGCGAGGAAGCGATTGGGATCGCGCGCGACCGCCGCGACGCGGGCACCGCGCGCGCCTCGCTGCTCGATCTGGCTGATCTGGCTGTCGCGCAGCGAGACCAGAGCGATCTCGGTGGCCGCGAAGACGCCACCGACCAGCACGAATGCGACAACCAGGCCGAGGCTCAGGAAGGTCTGGGTGTCGATCACCGTTCACCCCCTCCGACGATCGAGGGTGAACGGTCGGGACATCGGGGGTCGTCCATGCCGTCCAGCATAGGCAGACGGTTGGGGCGGGAACTGCGCGCGTTGTGGTCGATCCTCAGCATGACGAGAGCCCAGGTCCGGCGACCTGGGCTTGGCGGGCACGTCTCGGCCGGTCAGCTCTTCCGCGAAGGAGAGCCATGCCTCGCCGCCCGTCGGGCCCGTCGGGTCTCCCCGCACCATCGCCATGGACCACACGGTGTTCCTGCTGGCGTCGGCCAGGGAGCACGTTCGAACACTCGGCTGACCCGAAGGAGGGCGTGGTCGGATCCCTGGCCCGCTCCGGGTCGGGTGATTTTCGCGGCCGGCACGGTCGTGGTCGCGGCGAACTTCACCCTCCGCCCTCTCTGGCCACTGCCACCCACGGCTATGGGCATCGTGCTCGGCGTCGCGCGCCCTGCTTGATGCGTTCCTGGTCCGCCGGATCCTGCTCCGGCTCCCCGTCGTACGCGGCCTCGAGAGGCTCGGCGTCGCCCCTCCCTGGCGAGCATCCCACCAACCCGTCAGGTCAGCCTGCGGTCCAGCAGCGCGATGAACTCGTCAGCCATGGCCAGCTGGCGTGACCAGCCTTCGCCGTCGCTCGGCGGCGTCGACCATGATGTCGTCCAATCGCTCGCGAGCCGGCGGAGCCGACCTTCGGCGACCGTACCGTCGAGGATTTCGAGGTCACTCAGCACGGCGCTCATCTCGGCCAGGGTGAAGCCCAAGGGCTTCATCCGCCGGATGACCAGGATCCGCTCGACGTCGTGCCTCGGTGTAGAGCCGGAACCCGCCTTCGGTTCGTCCGGATGGCCGCAGCAGCCCTACTTCGTCCCAGTGTCGGAGGCTCCGCAACGAGAGCTCTGTGCGGGCAGCGACCTCACCGATGTGCATCGCCGCCGACCGCCTTCCTCGGTGACTGCTGAGGTCGGATCGCCGATCACCAGCAGGCCCCTCACGTCGTCCGGGATTCAACCCTAACGTTACGTGACGTTAGAGTTGATCCAGACCTGCAACCCCCGGCAGCCGCCTCGCAAGGGCGTCGATGCTCGATGCAGCACCCACCCGTTCGGGCTCGCCCTCGCGCAGTGGGTGAGGCTGCCCGCCCCGCTGCCCCCCACGGATGGAACCCCTTCGTTGACCGCCGCACTGCCCCACGCACCTGAGCCGACCGTGCTTGCCTCTCTGAGATCCCCCACGATGCTGCGCACCGAGGTCCTCGCCGGTCTCGTCGTCGCGCTGGCGCTGATCCCCGAGGCCATCTCGTTCTCGATCATCGCCGGCGTCGACCCGCGCGTCGGCCTGTTCGCGTCGTTCACGATGGCGGTCGCGATCGCGTTCCTCGGCGGTCGCCCGGCCATGATCTCGGCCGCGACCGGTGCCATCGCACTGGTCATCGCGCCCGTGATGCGCGACCACGGCTACGACTACCTCATCGCGACCGTGCTGCTCGGCGGCCTCATCCAGGTTGCTCTCGCTCTGGCCGGCGTCGCCAAGCTGATGCGGTTCATCCCTCGCTCGGTGATGGTCGGTTTCGTCAACGCCCTGGCCATCCTGATCTTCGACGCCCAGATCGACCATCTGATCGATGTGCCGTGGCTGGTCTACCCGACGACCGCGGTCGGACTGGCCGTGATCGTCGGGTTCCCCCGCGTCAGCAAGGTCGTCCCCGCACCCCTGGTCGCCATCGTCGCGCTCACCGCATTCACCGTCGTCGGCGCGTTCGACGTGCCGAACGTCGGCGACGAAGGCGAGCTGCCCGACAGCCTCCCGTCGTTGTTCCTCCCCGACGTACCGTGCACCCTGGAGACCCTCAAGATCATCGCCCCCTACGCGTTGGCGATGGCGCTGGTCGGGATCCTCGAGTCCCTGCTGACCGCCAAGTTGGTCGACGACATCACCGACACCCACTCGCACAAGACCCGTGAGGCCTTGGGCCAGGGCACCGCCAACGTCATCACCGGGTTCTTCGGCGGCATGGGCGGCTGCGCCATGATCGGCCAGACCATGATCAACGTGAAGGTCTCCGGTGCCCGCACCCGCATCTCCACCTTCCTGGCCGGCGATCTTCCTGCTCATCCTCGTGGTCGGGTTCGGTGACGTCGTCGCGCTCATCCCGATGGCCGCTCTGGTCGCGGTGATGATCATGGTGTCCGTCGGCACCTTCGACTGGCACAGCATCCAACCCTCAACCCTGCGCCGAATGCCCAAGTCCGAGACCACCGTGATGGTGGCCACCGTCGCCGTCACCGTGCACCACTCACAACCTGGCCATCGGAGTCGGCAGTCGGCGTCCTGGTCGCGATGACCCTCTTCGCCCGCCGGGTCGCCCACCTGACCGAGACCCATCGCGAAGTCGTCGAGGACGAACACGGCAACGTCTCGGCGGTCTACACCGTCACCGGCGAGCTGTTCTTTGCTTCCAGCAACGACCTGTACACCCAGTTCGAGTACGCCGATGACCCCGAAGAGATCGTCATCGACCTCTCCCAGTCCCACATCTGGGACGCCTCGACGGTTGCCTCGCTCGACGCCATCACCACCAAGTACGGGCGCAAGGGCAAGACGGTCCGGATCATCGGACTCAACGAGTCCAGCGCCCAACGGCACGGTCGGCTCACCGGATCCCTGCCTTCACCCTGAGTGAAGCCCCGTTTCGTCACCGGATCGTCAGAATGCCGCCGGCACACGTGCCCGGACGTGCAGCAGACTGCCCAGCATGCTGAATCGATGCTGCGCCGCGCTGTTGCTCCTCGCCCTCCTGACCGCGTGCGGCGACGGATCCGGTCCGGATGCCGACGCGCCAGCCGAGACTTCCAGCGCGCCCGCCAGTGTCACCGATGAGCCGACTCCCTCCCCCACGTCCTCCCCCACGTCCTCCCCCACGCCTCCCCTACGTCAGCAGCCACCGCAGCCCCATCGACGCCGCCAGAACCTAAGAAGCAGGGCGCGCGCATCGTGATCGCGGACAGCGAGTTCGGGCAGATGCTGTTCGACGCGTCCGGGCAGGCGATCTACCTCTTCGACGTCGAGACGTCACCAAAACCGCAGTGCTACGACGCGTGCGCCGAGGCTTGGCCACCGGTGCTCAGCAAGGGCGACCCTGTCGCCGGGCCGGGCGTCAAGAGTTCACTGCTCGCGACCGTGGAGCGGGCTGACGGCTCAGTCCAGGTCACCTACAACGATCATCCGCTCTACTTCTACGCGCACGAGGGCAAGCGCGAGGTGAAGTGCCACGACATCTTCCTCAACGGCGGCAACTGGTACGTCGTTCAGCCGGGCGGCGACGCGGCACCACCCGGGTAGCCGCAGCGCGTGCTCCGAGGATCAAGGTGATTCGGTCAGCGGGTCCGCAGCCAGGTCCACCTCGTCGATGGGCACCGGGACACCTCCGGGCAGGCCGAGATCGACGCGGTCGGTGACCGTGACGGTGCCGTCGGTTGCGATCGCGATGGACGCGTGGCCGGTCTGTAAGCCGGATTCTGTGGACACGTACTGGAGTTGCACGCTGACGGCCTTCAGGGGTGTCGAGAACGGCGTGGAGAAGCGGTTGATCGTGGGGTTCTCCTCCACGCCCCCTGCGGTGCCGAGCTGGTTCACGACGGTCCAGGTCACCAGGTCCCCGTCGGTGTTCCACACCACCCAGGGACCGTCGGCGTCGTGGAGGTGGCCGACGTTGATCGACCCCGGTGGGGCATCGGGAATGCCGTCGTCCCACGGGACGGTCTCGCGACCTTCGCGCGCTCGCAGCTCGCCGGTGGAGCCGATCCCGAGATAACCGGCAACAGACCTCGGCTGGTGGAACAGGACGATGATCGGCTCGTTCGGGTCGACCTCATCTCGCAACCGCATGCCGAGGTCGGCTTCGGTGATCCCCGACTCGTTGATGACCAGGCCCCCGAAGAGCGTCTTGAAGGCTGGGTCATTGGCCGCGACCACCCGAAGGTCGTCGATCTCGACGGGGTCGAAGTCGGGCACGAGGACGCCGTTGTCCTCGAGCTGCTCGACCGTTGCCTCGGAGTCGTGGTCGCCCTTCACCGCGATCGTCGGCACGTCGGGGCTGGCATCGGCCTCGCCCTCGACGAAGCTCTCCTCGGCCACGGTTCCGTTGGAAGTGACGTCACCGGAGATGGTCCGCATGACTATTGCGTCGTCGCCGAGCTGGTCGCCGAGCAACGAGTACAGCTCTCTACGGACCGCGGTGCCGACCAGGCTTCCCTGAGGGTCGGCTTCCGCGAGGACGATCCGCTCGCCCTCGCGAGGCTCCAGGCCCTGGAGGTGGGCCGGGATCTCGGTTTTCAGCGAGGCCTCGGTGGCGTCCTGGTAGCGAGCCCTGCGCTCCCTGATCCGGTTGGAGTTCTTCTCGATGAACGGCTGCACCTGGCGAGCCACCTCGAGCGTCTGTGGGCTGCTGAAGCTCAGATCATCGAATCCTGGCATCGGATACGCGGCCGCGATCGGGGCGCTCCCCTGCCACTGCGCGAGCAGTCGTTGGGCGGTCAGCACCGAGAGCCCCATCGCGACCCCTACGCAGGCCAGCACGATGCTCCATCGGCGCCGTTGCGACCAGCTCTCAGGTAGCGCCGGCCGACGGCCACGGAAGACCAGCGCCAGCGTCACTCCACCCGCGAGGGCGGCCCACAGCTCAAAGCCCCAGAAGCCCTGCCATAGCTGCGACTTCAGCTCCTCGCCGTACTCCTGGGCGACCGACCCCGGGTCGCTGATGAACTGAGCGTTGGCCTCCACGAACCGAGGCGAGACGTACGACGTCAGCGTGCCGCCCGCCTCCGGTGGCCCGGTGGCCCGGATCGTCGCGCCGAATCCCGCCGCGCCGGTGCGCTCCCAGTAGAGCTTGCCCAAGATCCCGGAATCGAGGGTGGAGAAGCCGTTGCGGGACAACGACACCTCCACCGGAAGGCTGCCCAGCCGGTCCTCGAACCGGACCCCCTCGACCGCTCGCTCCGCAGCCACCGGTGCGGTCACCACCGCCGCCACGAGCCCGTAACCGACGACCACCAGCAGGACCTGAGCCCAGTGTCTGATGGCAGCCTGCATACCTCCGACATTAGCGGTGACGGCATCGCGGACCTGCACGTTCGACAGGCCCAGATCGCGATGGTTCACGAGAGGACGAGGACAACGAGGAAAAGGACGAGGAGGAGAAGGATTCCGAGGGTGAGGGCAATGGCCCCTCGGAGGACAACGGCCCCGACGACGGCCACGGCAACTAGTACAGGCGGAGCCAGTCCGAACGTGCTCAGGGGGCTGGGCCTGTCATTCAGCCGGTGACCATGATCTGGGCGGCGGTTTCCTCCACCTTCGCATTCGCCCACCGCATCTGGCGCGGGGTCTGGGGGTGGCAGTCCTCGCAGATGGTGAACAGCTCACTGTTCTGCATGGCTTGGGCGATCTGGGCCGGCACTTCCCAGTCGAGGGAGACCCCGGCGGCCGTCCGGTGGATGTGGCGCAGGTCGGCGAGCAGGAGCAGGCTCGGCTCGGGAAAGCGCCCGACCAGCTCTGAACCCTTCTGCTTGATCCTCACGAACAGAGCCTGCTCGTCCCCAGGTTCTTTCCGTATCGAGCTCGAGCTCGTAGTCCTCGCTCACGCGCGCCAGCTTGCGGACGTGTTCCTGTGACCAGTACGCGATCTCGCGGGCGGCGTAGAAGTCTTCGTGATCGACTCCTGCTGGTCGGAGAGGTCAGTCGAGCTCGAACCACTCCGGCAGCTCAGGGCTTGCCTCGCCGCGCCCGCCTCGCCAACAGTGGATCGGCGGCGAGCCGGGAGTCGCGCAGCTGCACCTCGGTACAGCCGGTCGATGTGCCGGATGTACTGCCCGGCCATGCGACCGGCGTTCAGGTAACGCACGCTGAGCTCGTCGGAGCGGCTGGCACGGGTACTCCAGTTGGGTGAGCCGGTGATCACCACGCTTGGCTGATCGATCGCCGGCGAACCCTCCCCGGATCGCTACCGCCTTCATGTGGAGATAGCGCTCGGGGATGCCGTCCTGATCCCGGTCGACGGTGACCTGCCGGATCGGCACCGGCCCACGGCCCTTCGGACTGCGCAGCGTCCGGTTCACCCCGCGGCCGGCCAGCGTCGTGATGATCCGCACGTTGCAGCCGCGGTCCCACAGGCGGCGTACCTGACGAGCGATGTCGTGCCGAACACGTCGAACCACCCGGCGATGGCGATGCGCACCTGCGTGCGCCGCCAGCCGTCGCCGGCCGGGACCCGGCAGCTCACGCGGCGCAGCTCGGCCATGACGGTGTTGCGCTGGTACGCCGGCCACAGCGTGACCTGGTGCCGACCGGACCTCGTCACCTCGAATGGACGCGCGACCCGCTTGTCCCGTGCGTACTCGCGGAACGTCTCGAGCAGCGACCGGTAGAGCCAACGGTTGTGACTGGTCACCATGTCGTTCCACTGGCGTTGCCCCGCGGCCCGGGTGATGTTGAACGAGCCGACCATGCTGATGTGGTGCGCCCGATGGACCCGGCTGATCAGGACCAGCTTGGAGTGCATGATCTTCGCGCCGCTGCGGCAGGCACCCCGGCAGCGCACGGCGAAGGACTGGTCACGTCCGTTGCGGTTGAGCACGGTCCGGGTGCGGGACCAGTTGCGATTGCTGACCGAGGCCGCGACCACGAGCTGCACGTGGACGCCTCGGCGGTGGGCCTTGATCAGCGCGTCCGCGGTCGCCCTGTCGTCGTAGTTCCACACGGCGATCCGGATGTGCTCGCCTCGCGCCGTGTTGCGGATCGCTCGGTTGACCCGTTTCAGGACCGCGCGCTTGCTCGCCGGGCTGAAGCGGGTCGCTCAGCACCACCCCCTGCGGGGGTGCCCACTTGGCCGGCTTGCTGGCTGGGGACGCAGTCGGCTGGCCGATGGCCACACCAGAGCCCGGCAGCATCGTCAGGATCATCAAGCGTGGCCATGGTCGGGGGACGTGCATGAGGAGCTCCGCAGGCTTGAGGTCTCGGCGCATCGAGACCGAGACGCGAGGGTGACAACGCCAACGGGCCTCCGGCTCGGCGCCGCCGAGCCGGAGCCCCATCCCTTGGAGGGGTCAGCGGAGATTGACGTTGTTGGTGCGGTCTCGCTGGGTCGTCTGGGTCTTGGCGACGACAGCGAAGTACTTCGTGAACCGGCCACCGTTGCGGTCCGGCTTCAGGAAGATCTTGACGCCCCTGTCGTTGGCACGCTTGGCGCCGATCAGGATCGTCCGCTTGCCGACCTTCTTGTAGAGCCGGACCTGGGCGTTCGGCACCTTCGGGTTGGTCTTGATCTTCAACCGGTCGATGTTCGCGCCCTTGTTGTTCGCGAACAGCGTGGCCGTGACCGGACCGGACGGGCTGGTCCGGGACTCGTGCCGTCCTCGGCCCACTCGATGACATGAGTCGCGGTGACCGTCTCGGAGTTGGCAGTCTGACACCGGGTCACCGTTGGTGTCGACCAGCGCCTTGTCGGCCGGATCGCTGCCGTCGACGGTCTGGGTGACCGCCCGGGAGGACGATGCCCTCGCGGTCGGGTTGTCGTTGACGAAGTCGGTGTCGGCGCCGGCCTCGGCGTCGACCCTCGCGACCGGGGTGTCGTCGGTGATGGAGGCGGGCTGGTCGCCGACGAGGTTCTGGAACTGGTCGACGACGTACAGCTTGAGGTCGATCGGGCCGGGCACCTTGGTGGATCCACCGTCACGCGACGAACGCGGCAGAGGTCAGGTTCAGGTAGTTGCGTACGTCGTAGTTGACCGTGGTGGTGTCGGTCTTGCCGCCCGCTGTGACCGTCACCCTCTGCGCAACGCGTCCGTCGTCGTTGAACCCAGCGTCCTTCTCGATCGTGGCCACGATGTCTGCAGCGTTGTTGTTGCCCGCGTCGTCGGAGGTGTCGACCGTCTCGTCTGGCTCCGAGATTCTGGTAGAAGCCGAAGCGGTCACCCTCGTCGTCCTGGTCCGCGGTCAGCAGCCAGGTGGGTGGGGTCGACGTTGAAACCGGCCCCCTGGGTGTCGGGAGTCAGGAAACCCTTGTCGACCGTGATCGCCACCGGGTAGTCCTTCAGCACGACGTCGTCGCCCGGCGCGCTCGTCGGCCCCTCGCTGGTCACCTTGATGTTCAGCTCGACCGGCTTGCCCGGAGCCGGGGCGCCGGCGAAGACGTTGCTGGTAGTGACCTCGACTGCCTTGACCACCGCTGCCCCTTCGAAGTCCACCGCGAGCGAGGCCGTTGCGTCCGCGTTGGCGGCGTCGCCGCCGCCCTTCAGAGCCGGCGCCGAGGCAGTGAGCGTCGCGTCCTCGGGAACAACGGGGTTGGTCACAGGGTCGGTCAGGGTCACGGTGAACTTGCCGTCCGCGCCGGTGGTCGACGTGGCCGAGTCGGCGTCGACCCGTACCGATGGGAGCGTCTGGGCCGGGAAGTTGGCGTTGTCCTCCCCTGTGAGCTCGACGTTGACGGCTCGGCCGGACAGCGGCGTCCTAGCAGGATTGGTGAGCGCCAGCGTGGCCGTGTAGGAGTCATTGCCGCTGACCGGCGACGAGGCGGATGCGCCGTCAGCCCACACGATCTCCGACTCGCCGACGACGACCGTGAACGGAGCCGCGGCGATGAGGCTGCCGGCGGTGCGCACGGTGATCGTGTACGAACCGGAGATGCTGGGGTGGAAGTCGAGCCTCACCTTGCCATCGGCGTCGGTCGACGCCGGCATTGGGCTGGAATCCCGAGTCGACGACCGGGCCGCCGCCCTGCGGGGTGAACACGGTGCGGTACTCGACTGCCTGGCCCACCGTCGGCGTGGTGCCGTTGGTCTCCTTGACCGTGACCGTGATGTCGTCGGGGGCGCCCGTCAGCTCGTCGATGTCGTAGGCAGGCAGTGCAGTAACGGTGACGGCTGCCTACCGCTGCGTGGGCGGTGCCGGCGAGGGCCGGGACACCGGTGACTGCTAGCGCGGAGATGGCAGTTGCTGCCAGCCCCTCGCTTGATCGTGCCGCTGCTGTCGAACATAGAGATGGTTCCCTCCAGAAGGGAGATCTACGGGCGGGAATTCCCGCCGCGCGCGAGCCGAAGGCCTGCGAGGGACGCGGCACCCGAATGTGCCGCGTTCCTTGGCTTCGCCACCCGGAACCGGCGGACCGACTGGTCGTGCGATCGAGACTCATCGATCGAGGAGCCTCGCCCTTACAGCGGAGACCGTCCTCCAGGCGTTACAGCCGGGTGGTGGAACCTTCGTTGCGCACCGTCGTTGGCCGGGCGTTTCGCCACCTACGCCCGATCCTTCCGGCGAGAGTGCGCAGCGCTCGGTGTACAGCCACCCGGACGGTGCCAGGGCGCTTGCCGACGAGGTCGGCCACCTTCCCGACATCGAGCCCAACGACAACCCGGAGCATGACCATCTCGGCCTGCTCTCGGGAAGCGTCGCGACCAGCTGACATGCGGAGTGCGTCGACAGCCCCTCCAACGCGTCCTCCTCCGCGCTCCGCACCACCTCACCGCTTTCCAGCTCCGCATGTGCTTCCTCAGGGCGTGCCGCCCGCGCTCTTCCCTGGTCGACCGCGCGATGTCGGGCAATCGCGAACAGCCACGAACGGAACTCGACCAGCCCGCCCTCGAAGCGCTCAAGGTCGCGGATCACCTGCAGCCATGTTTCGGCAGCGATGTCCTCAGGTGTCGTCTCGCCTCGTAGCGCGAGATAGCGCAGCAAGCGAGGCTGAAACGCCCCCCACAGGCAGCACGAATCCGTCCTCCTGCCCTCGCCCTGCGCCCGTAGCAAGGCGTCCCCGAGTACGCGGTCCGATCGACAGCGTCCAGAGGTGTCAGCCTTCGGACAGCTTCGACGACGCTCGGGAGAGGCCACTCACTGCGGTGCTTGCGTATCGCCCTCGCCTTCACGACGTCAGGGCGCCCGCAGCTGGAACGATTCGCCAGCCTTGCGTCCCGAGGGTGCACGAGATGGTTTCGCACAGCCCGCGCTGACGGAGCGGTGGCGACCGCTCCTCCAGCGGCGAGGGTGATGAGTCCGCACGCGCTCCCGATGCGGAGCTTGCTGGACAATGACACGGTTCCTCCGACAGTTGCTGGACATTTGGGCAGCGGAAACCACCAGGCGCGAGTGCTCGACCCGCTCGCTAGGCCCCACCGAGTTGTGCTCCGCAGTTGGGTCGGCCGACTCTGGCCAGGATGTGTACGGAGACCACCAACGCCAGAAGGGCGACGAACGCGCCGCGGGCGACAGTGACCAGTTGAATGACGAGCGCTCTGATCGCGGGAGTCGGCGTTGTCGGGATGCAACGGCATGTCGACCAACCCTTCGTACGGTCGTAGCCTGGCCCTGAGACTCTTGCCGCCCAGATGACGGTCGCCCCGACGACTTCTCCTTTGCAGTTCCATGACATTCACGGTCCGAGCACCGCGGTCGTAGGGTCGACCTTCGCCAGTGCGATCATGAGGCGTGACCACTCGGATCCTCGTGCTGGAGGACGACGATGGCCTGCGCACATCCTTGAAGATGGTCTTGGAGGACGATGGCTACGACGTCGTCGAAGCGGCCACCGCCGAACTCGCCCTTCCGTGCAATCGCCGATCAGGAAGTCGACTTGATGTTGGTCGACCTGATGCTCGGGGGCATGGACGGCTTCTCGTTCATCCAGCGGGCCCGGCCCCACACGGATGCGCCGATCGTGGTGATCAGCGCTCGCGACGGCAGCCGGGACATCGTCGCCGCTCTCGAAGCAGGCGCGGACGACTACGTGACCAAGCCGTTCGTGGTCGATGAGGTGAAGGCCAGGTTGAAGGCGCTGACTGCGCCGGCCGACGATGATCGGAGACGACTGCGGGCGAGCTGGAGATATCTTCGTCCTCGACAGCCAGGACGGTCCGGTCGTCTTCGACCGGGGGGCGGCCCTCCTCACCAGGGGCTCCGAGCAGATTCACCTGACCAGCACCGAGTTCAGGCTTCTGAGCGTCCTGTCAGAGAACGCCGGGCGAGTGCTCACCCGCGAAGCCCTGCTCGAGCATGTCTGGGACCGCGGATTCTTCGGAGACCAACGCATCGTCGACGTCCACGTGCGTCGGCTGCGGAAGAAGCTCGAGGTGGAGCCGAGTGCACCTGAGGTCCTGGTCACCGTCCGAGGACTCGGATACCGACTCGACGTGCGATGACCGGAGCTCGACCTGGACTCACCCTCCGCTCCGCGGTGACGCTGGGCTTCGGTCTGGGCGCGCTGACGCTCGCGACTCTGCTTGCCTTGGGGACCTACTTCTCCGCTCGACACTTCCTGGTCGAGCAGCGCGAGCGCACCGCCACCCGGCAGGCGTTCACGAATGGCGCGCTGGTGCGGGACAGCCTGCTGACCACTGGGGCGCAGGTCAGTGACATCCTCGGCTCGATCTCCCCTCCCGCCGGAGCGATCATCTACGTTCGGCGACACGGCGCGTGGTACTCGTCTGCCCTGGACAGCGCCAGTCCTGAGACGACGCAGAGGTGTCAGCAGATCGTCGCCGACGGATCTGCCGGTCTCGCCTGGACCGACGCGACCGATCCGCCCGCGGTGATGGTCGGTATTCCACTGCCGGCAGTTGACGCGGAGTACTACGAGGTCTCGGTCGCTGAGGAGCTCGATCGAGACGTTGACGACCTTGCGCATCGCGCTGGCGGTCTGCGCCGCCCTGACCACGATCGCGGGCGCTTTCCTGGGGCGGGCCGCGAGTCGGCGTGTGCTTGCCCCCTGGCCGAGGTACCACCGCGTCGGTCAAGGTCTCCGCTGGCGACCTGTCCACCCGCCTGAACGACACCGCAGACCCGGACCTGGCGGTCCTGGTCGGCTCTTTCAACCACATGGTCGACGCCCTGCACGAACGCATCGAGAAGGATGCGCGCTTCGCGGCCGACGTCAGCCACGAGCTGCGGACCCCGTAACGACTCTGACCACGAGCCTGAGCATGCTCCAGCACGCGATCCGACCTTTCGCCCTCCTCCGAACGGGCCGTCCAGCTCATGGCCGCAGAGCTCGAGCGGTTTCGATTCGCGCTCGAGGACCTCCTCGCCTTGGGTCGCCTGGACGCAGGCGCCCACGAAGTCGCAACCCAGCACCACTGGCGCCCTCGAGCTCGTCCGTCGAGCTCTGGTGGAGGCTGGCCTGCGCTCCTGAGCTGGCAGTCGCCGAACCTGCCGGCGGGCCCGATCCGATGCTCGAGGTGGATCGCATCCAGCTGCGGCGGGTCCTGAACAACCTGTTCCGCAATGCCGAGCTCCACGGCGGAGGCCTGACCGGTGTCACCGTCACCCATCACGGCGGCGTTGTCGACCTCCGGGTCGAGGACAGAGGTCCCGGCGTTCCTGCAGAGGATCGCGAGCGCATCTTCGCGCGGTTCTGCGCGAGCCGGTGGCCAGAAGGCCGGCACCGGCAGCGGGCTCGGGCTGAGCATCGTCGAGCGGACGGTGCGCAACCACGGCGGGGACGTCTGGTGCGTCAGCCGACCCGGTGGGGGCGCGGAGTTCGTCGTACGTCTCCCCACTCGCGACGAGCAGGTGTGACGTGGACACGAACCAGACCCGGGTCTGCCGGCTGCATCGCTCGCGCCTCATCGGGATCGTGCGTCGCCGCGACAGCTGCGCCTGACATCGGCTGGCGTGCGGTCTGCCCGGACGGGATCGGCACATCGGGTGGACGACGGCGATGTGCCGTATCGGTTGCTGGACCCCGACGTGACAGTTGCCGGAGCTCACCGGCGCGCGCAGGCGACGCCCGGTCCCGTCCCCGTCGTCTTCTGGGTTGTCGACGACAAGCTGGTCCCGGCGACTGCGGACGGCTTCTGCTGCCGAACGCCCTGAGGCGCTCGTCGCACGGCTTCTGGACGCCCTGTCAGCAGGTCCCGGAGATGCCTCGCGCGCCTCCGGGAGATCAACCGCACTGCCCCCGGACTCGGGCCTGGAGCTGATCGGCATCCTCGATGGACGGGTCGAGGTCAAAGTCGAGTCCCAAGTGTCCCTGAGCGCCGAGCGCCTGCCCATGGCCGTCGGACAGCTGGTGCTGACCGTCCTGTCCGCCCCCGGGATTCGATCGGTCGAGCTCGTCAGCGACGACGGTCCGATCGAGGCGCCGCTACCCGGTGGTGTTCTCACCGAGGGGCCGGTGACCGTCGATGACTACATCGGCCTCGTCGTCAGCGGCTATGAGGCGCTGGGCAAGTGGGGCTGCTTCACTGTCACAGCTGACGATTCGTCCGGACGGCCATTGGCTGATGACAGCTGATCTCGGCTCCCTCGGGCTCATCGGCGTTCCGGGAGGACGAGCTAGCCTTCCATCTGGACCACCTCGAGGACCCCGACGCGTGTCAGCGTCTCGACACTGCGGCGCGACGGGCGCTTCAGCAGCATCTCGATTCCTTGAGCCGAGCATCGGCGTCTGACCCACAGCAGGGCCGAAATCGTGGTCGATGAAGCAGGTGGGACCGCGGAGATGTCCACGACCACGGTGCGCGGACACTGGTTGAAGGCGTCCTCCAGCTGGAGGTCCAGATCGTCGAGCGCCCGCCCCAGCGGCAGGTCGCGCAGCTGGATGAGAAGTCGTGCCACAGACCCACTGCGTATCGATCCCGCAGGTGCCGCCGCTTCATCGCCCGGCTCCGTGGCAGCCGACTCGTGGCGTCTCCTTCGCGACTCCATGTGACCCACGGTCGCAGCGGAGTATGACGATTTCCTGGCTCGATGCATTGCAGATTGATGACAGAAGACGAGCAAGATGTGATCAGGGCCTGCGAACACCTTGTCCTGAGGCAGCGAGGTTGTGTGATGGAGATATAGCGTCGGCGAGAGCCGTCGGCCCTGAACGGACGGAGGCGAGCACCATGCTCACGATCACTCCCCAAGCGCTGGGTGTCATTCGACAGGTCTCCGCGAGCGCTGCCCTGGAGCCCTCGCCGGGTGTACGCATCGCAGCCGGTCCCGGATCTTCAGCCTCGCTGGAAGTCCGAGCCGTGCCGGCTCCCCACCCCGGCGACAGCATGGTGGAGCGAGGCGGAGCGCGTCTGTACCTCGACCGAGTCGCATCCGGCCAGCTCGAAGGTAGAGAGCTGGACGCCGTGAACGACCCGGACGGGCGCGTGCGTTTCACCCTGAGGTCCGCAGCCTGACCCGATCTAGCGCCGGGCGGCCCGGAATTCTGCAGGGGTGCAGAACGTCAGTACCCCAGGGCCCGTCCGAGGCCGACGTCAGGTTGGCTGGGGGGACCATCGGACAGCTGAACCAGCATCACAATGATGCCGATGGCGACCGCGAGGACGACGAAGGCGATCACCGACCACCTGGTCCGAAAACGACGCGGACTCGATGATGCCACTTTCTCCTCCTTCGCCGGCAGACCCAACCGGTTCCCCCTCGTCCGACTCGCACACGCTGTACCGACGACTGCCGAGCCCGGTCCACAATGCGCGTCTCCACGACTGTCGGCTCACTCGGTCTTGGCGACGCCGTCCAGCGCTGAGCCGTCGCCGAGCTTGTCCTGAGAGATCACGCTGAGGCTGCCATCGCTCTCGATAACCACGGCAGCGACCGCACCTAAGGCTCCGAGGCCACTGGCTCGGACCGCCTGCCGCACGTCGGCCTCAGTCAACCGTTGCTTCCGAATCGGACCCTCGAGCATCCGACCGTCGCGCAGCACCACGGTGGGACTCGCCGTCAGCACGGCTCGGCTGCCCCCGGATAGCGTGGCCAGCGCCGCGACGACGAACTGCAACCCCGCGAGCAGGCCCAAAGCGACAGCGCCCTCGACCCAGGAGACGTCTTGGCTCAAGAAGGTCGTCGCCAACGTGGAGCCGAACGCGACCGTCACCACCAGGTCGAAAGCGTTCAGCTTCGCCAACGTGCGCTTGCCCGAGACACGCAGAACTACCACCAGGAACAGATACGCCGCCGGTCCCACCGCAAGCACTCGTACGACGTCAGTCCACCTGTCGAACCACATTTTCTCCGATACCCACAGACGTCGCGCTCCAACAGGCGTGGCTGCCGTCGCGCTTCCAGCCGATCGAGTGCCGAGACGCACGCCTCGGCGACACAACGGCCTGGAGTCCTGGCTACCGGGGCAGGCTCCGTTCGACGAAGGACCGGACGCTGCTGGCCAACTTGGTGGGGTCATCGAGCCATGGAAGATGACCGGCTCCGTCCCATACCTCGAGTGTGGTATTCGGGATCAGGCGTTCTAGGTCACGGCCGACCTCTGCTCCGCCGATCGGGTCTGCCGACCCGACAAGGATGTGCAAAGGCGTGTTGAGTTGATCCAGATCAGCGGGTCTCAGGTCGAGGCGCCGGTCGAACCCGCCGCGGAAATTGCCGCATCGGCGGATCATCCGAGCGTCGTTACGCAACGTGTGAGTGTGGCGCTGCCAGGCCCTTTCCCAATCGAGCATCGCAGTCGGGATATCCCCTGCGACCAGGGCCCTGGTTTGGCCCATCTGCCGCAGGCCCATGCATACACTCGCCGACGTCGCCGGCAGGTGCGGCAGCAAGCGCCCGAGCAGCGGCATCCGCAACATCCTGAAGAACGAGATCTCTGTCCAGCCGGGCACAAACGGTGGGCATCCGGCCAGGAATACCCCGCGTACCCGCTCCGGCAGCGCCGCCGCCGACCTCAGCGCTGAGTAGCCGCCCAGCGAGGACCCGACCAAGGTCGCCACGCTCAAGCCGAGAGCGTCCAAGACATCTTCGGTGAGCTGTTCGACGTACGCCGGCAGGCTTGTCGCGTCCGGGATCCGTTGCGGGGCTTCGCTGAGCCCGCACCCCGGACGGTCGACCAGGATCGCCCGCACGCCGTCGAGGTGCGCAACCACGTAGGCCCAGGTCGCCGCCGCCATCGGGCCACCGTGCAGGAAGACCACTGGGTCGCCTGTGCCCCACTCGAGTACGCGCGTCCTGGCACCGACCCGGGACAGCTCCAGCCAGGTCTCGTTCGGCTCGAGGCCGGCGTCGTGGAAGAGTCGGTTCTCTGCCGCGCGGTAACGCTTCTCGTTCATGGCCTACCTTTCGTTACATGTTACGTAACATGTAACGTAACATGTGATGTAAGTTTGTCAAGCCATGGGACGACCTCGCGAGCACGATGACCAGACCCGCGAGGCGCTGCGAGCGGCGGCCGAGCAGCTGTTCGGCGAGCGCGGCGCGTCCGGAGTCTCCGTACGCGCCGTCGCCGAAAGGGTCGGCACCAGCACTCGCGCGGTCTACAGCTTGTTTGGCTCCCAGGAGGGCCTCCTGGTCGACGCCCTGGGCCAGCGTGCCTATGCGCTGTTGACGAACGCGGTGCTCGCATACCCTGAGACCGACGACCCGGCCTCGGACCTCGTCAACATGAGCGTCGACGTATTCAGGGCGTTCGTGACCGATCACCCCGCGCTGTACCGGTTCACATTCCAGCGCGTGGTCCCGGACTTCGAGCCCGGGCCCGAGCTCCTCGCCGAGCGCCAGCGAGCCGTGGACTCGCTGACAGCGAAGGTGGCGCGGCTTCAGGAGTACCGGCTGCTACGGCGCGGCATCTCGGTGGAGGCTGCGACGATAGCGTTCCAGGCGGGTTGCGAAGGACTGGCCAACCTGGAGATGCGTGGCGTGATCATGCGAATGCTTCCCGAGGGCGCCGAGAAGGGCGCCTGGCGAGACACGATGGCGGCAGTGCTCGGAGGACTCGACGCGTCAGCGTTGACTCAGGGCAGCCGAGCTCCGGCCGAGCCGAGCGCCTCTCGGCACTCCCCCCACAGCCGAGCCACCAGATCGGCGGCGGACGAGATCTCGTGGACCAGCTCGGCCGACTGTCCAGTGAACGGTAGGTGCTCGTGGCCGCCTCCAGCCAGGATCGACCTCACGACCTGGGGGACGACCGTTGCGGCGACGACGCTGTCCGGATCGTTCTCCAGGGCGTCGGTGAGGTCAGTGCGCAACGCCCGTGGCGCGAACGGTGCACCGACTTGCGGGATGTTGAACGGCGGCAGCACCTTTTCGCTGTGCGTCACCTTGACCGCGTCCCGGGCATGCGCCGCCACAATGCGCTGCTTCCACGCGGGATCGATCGTCTATCTCGGTGGTCGCCAGGAACCGAGTGCCGAGCAGGGCTCCCTGTGCGCCCAGGGTGAGCGCGGCAGCTATCCCGCGCCCATCGGCAATGCCACCCGCAGCCACCACCGGCGTGTCTCCGGCCTGGTCGACAATCGTCGGCACCAGCACCATCGTCGAGATCCAGCCTGCGTTCCCGCCGGACTCGCTCCCTTGGGCGATGAGTACGTCGGCCCCTGCTTCGAGTGCGATCTCGGCGGCGTCCACGTCGCCGATCGTCTGAATCCACGCGATGCCGTGATCGTGCGCCCGGGCGATGAGGTCGGACGGCACACCCATGTGGAAGGAGATGGCGGCGGGCTTCAAGTCCAAGGTCGCTTCGAACGCCTCGTCATCGAGTGGCCGTCCTGTGTGGTTGACGGCGTAAGGGCGATCGGTGAGCTCGGCCATGTGGCGCCACTGCTCCTGGAGCTCGGCGGTCGTGCGCAGCGCGGTGCCGAGGCTGCCGAGAGCGCCGGCATTGCAGACCGCGGCCGCGAGTTCGACCTGTTCCCAAGGTCCGAACGGTGCCAGGACGATCGGCACCTCGATGCCAAAGAGTCTGCACAACTTGTTCATCACGACTCCCTTCCGAGATCACCTCTTCGGCAGTTTTCTCGGAAAGGGTCAAGATCGCAAGATGCTGAACCGGCCCCCAACGCGCAGCAGACCGGCACCCAACGCTCGCCACGACACGAGAAGTTGCGGGCAGCGGCGCCGCCAGGTCGCCGCACAACGAGGGTCCGGCTTGATCCGGAGTTCTCTCGATGAGATCAGGGCTTGGTCGGCGCCGACGAAGTGACCATTCCGCGAGCACGGCGCCAGCACCAGGACGAACGGCGCACGCAGGCTCGACTTGTTTGCCAGGACGCTAGCAATCGGGGCCGCATCGGCGCGCACGACCCGCGACACACCACTGCGTGTCTGTGGCTGGCCCGGGACGAGCAGGAGCTCCGGTTTGATCCAGGGTCCGTGCCCGCGCCCCGGCACCAACTCCGCCGCAAAGGTCAGTGCTGAGAAATGAAGAAAGCCCAGGTCAAAGACCTGGGCCACCTGGTGGAGCTGAGGGGATTCGAACCCCTGACCTTCTCATTGCGAACGAGACGCGCTACCAACTGCGCCACAGCCCCCAGCGAGGGGAAACGGTAGCACCGGAGATTGCGGCCACTCCAATCGGTGCGTCGCGCCGGGGCGCGTTCAGGAACCGGCGGCGCGGCGTTCCTCTTCAGCAGCGGTGACCGAGCCGGCGACCCTCTCCGCCTCGTCGGCCTCGCGGGCCAGGCGGCTGTCGGACTCGTCGTGCCCGGAGGTCCAGACGCCCGTCGAGTCGAGGTCGATGGTGCGGACGCTGCGCCGACCGGCCGGCTCCTTCGAGACGTACGTCGGGAGCGTGACCGGCACCGGGTCCCAGCTGCCGGGGCTCGCGACTCGGTGGCCTCGACCACCGCGATCTCCTCGGTGACCGGACCGTCGTCGACGAGTTCCTGCTCGGCGACGGACCGGCCGCGTCGCCACGTGCGGGCCGCGCGCTCCGACTTCACCATCAGCCGGCACGCGACCAGCCAGGCGACCAGGAGTCCGGCCGGGGCGGCGACGTACGGCATGGGGATCACGGCGAAGCCGGCCAGTCCGCCGACCGCGATGCAGCTGAGCAGGATCAGGCCGAGCACCCGTCGGCGACGCTTGGTGGCGCGGGCCTGCGCGGCCCGGCTCGCGACGGCGGGCACTGTCGTGACTTCGGCGGCGGGCTGACCCGGCACGGTGAGGCGCGCGGTGCGACTGTCGACCGGCTCGCGGGTAGCGACCACGCGCATCGAGGTCGAGAACGTGTCGACGGTCCTGCTCCGCAGGTCGTCCTCGTGGTGCCTGAGCGCCTTGGGGATGAGGTAGACGGCCCAGGCCACCGCCAGGGCGACGAAGATCAAAGCGCTGAGGTCCACGTGTCAGAGGTTAGGTTCGCTACCTCACCGCGCCTCGGATGTCTACTGGTGTGTCGCAAATTGCCTGTGTTGCTGATGTGACTGACGGGGCGTCCCGACCTAGGTAGCGCCGGGCGGCTCACTCGCCGGACTCGAGCCTCCGGAGGAGGCCCTGGGGCACCTCTTCCTTGGTGATCGCGTAGATGCGGTGGTCGCGCCAGGCGCCGTCGATGTGGAGGAACAGCGGGGCGTAGCCGATCTCGCGGATGCCGAGCTTCTCGACCACGCGCAGGGAGTTGGTGTTCTCGGGGCGGATGCAGATCTCGATGCGGTGCAGGCCCGCGGTGACGAAACAGTGGTCGATCGCCATGGCGACCGCGCGCGGCATCACGCCGCGGCCGGCGTACGTCTGGTCGAGCCAGTAGCCGACCGACGCGAACTGGGCCGAGCCGCGCACGATGTTGTTGACGGTCAGCTGTCCGGCGAAGGCCCCGTCGACGTCGACAGCGAAGGGGTACGTCGTGCCGGCCCGTGCCGCTCGGCGGAGCCGCTTGACCAGGGCCCGGAACGTGGTGCTGCGCGCGTCGGCACCAGGGGGCACGGTCGCGTCCCAGCGCACCAGCCAGGCCCCGTTGCGCTGCCGGGCCGCGCGCCACGCTGCCGCGTCCGAGACCGCGAGCGGGCGCAGGGTGACGTGCGGGTCGGCACCGGAGGTCAGCCGCACCGGCCACCCGTGCCGCTCACCGGAGCGGGTCAATGGTCGCTCCCGACGGCCTGCTCGACCGCGTGGGTCAGGATGTGCCGGAGCACCGCGATGCCGTCCTTCACGCCACCCCGCGAGCCGGGCAGGTTGACCACGACGCAGGTGCCGGCGACGCCCGCGACCCCGCGCGTGAGCGCGGCCTTGGGCACGTTCTTACTGATGCCGTACGCCCGGATCGCCTCAGAGATACCCGGCACCTCGAAGTCGAGCAGCGCGCGGGTCACCTCCGGCGTCCGGTCGGTCGGGGTCAGCCCGGTGCCGCCCGTCGTGATGACCACCCGCGACCCCGCGGCGATCGCGGCCGCGATGGCGGCGCCCACCGGCTCACCATCGGGTACGACGGCGGCCGGGCCGACCTCGAAGCCGAGCTCGGTCAGGAACTCGACGATCAACGGGCCGGTCGTGTCCTCGTAGATCCCGGCGGCCGCTCGGTTGGAGGCCACCACGACGTCACCGCGCAGTAGCTCCGACTGGGTCACGGTCGGGTCCACTCGCCGGACTTACCGCCGCTCTTCGACTCGACGCGCACGTCGGTGATCACCGCGGCCTTGTCGACCGCCTTGACCATGTCGATCACGGTCAGCGCGGCCACGGAGACCGCGGTCAGGGCCTCCATCTCGACGCCGGTGCGGTCGGTGGTGCGCACGGTCGCACTGATCTCGACGGCGTCGTCGGCGACCACCAGGTCGACGTTCACCGCCGAGATGGCCAGCGGGTGGCACAGCGGGATCAGCGCCGGGGTCTGCTTGGCGCCCATGATGCCGGCCAGCCGGGCCACCGCAAGGGTGTCGCCCTTCGGCACCCCGGCGCCGCGCAGCAGCGCGATCACGTCGGCGGAGACCAGCACCCGCCCGGTCGCGGTGGCCGAGCGAGCGGTCACGTCCTTGCCGGAGACGTCGACCATCCGGGCCGCGCCGGACTCGTCGACGTGGGTCAACCGCTGGGTGGGTTCAGGGGCCATCACGCACCGTCCAGACTCAGCATCTGCACCACGTCACCGGCAGCCAACGACGTCGCCTCCTCCGGCACGATGATCAGCGCATCGGACGCCGCCAGGGCACCGATCAGGTGCGAGCCCGGGCCGCCCACCTGGTGCAGTTCACCATCGCGGAGCACCCCCCGCAAGAACTGCCGGCGACCGGCGGGCGATGACCGGATCGGCTCGGCGAGCCTGGCCGTCGGCCAGGCCGACCGCTCGGGCTCGCGGCCCAGCAGCTTGTGGAGGGCGGGCAGCACGAAGACCTGGAACGAGATGTAGCTCGACACCGGGTTACCAGGCAGCGTGAAGATCGGCGTGCCGTCGACCCGGCCGTAGCCCTGCGGCTTGCCCGGCTGCATCGCGACGCCGCCGAACCACACCGTGCCGAGCGGGCGCAGGGCCGCCTTCACGACATCGAAGTCACCCTGCGACACGCCACCGCTGGTCACCACGACATCGGCTCCGTCGAGCGCGCCGCGCAGCGTGGCCAGGAACGCGTCGGGGTCGTCGGGCACGATGCCGAGCCGGTGCACCTCGGCGCCGGCCCGCAGCGCGGCGCCGGCGAGGAGGAAGGAGTTGCCCTCGTAGATCGAGTCAGCGGCCAGCTCGGCGCCGGGCTCCCGGAGCTCGGAGCCGGTCGACACCACCACCACCCGGGGGCGCCGCCCGCACACCACCGACGGGTGCCCGATCGACGCGAGCAGCCCGAGGTGGCGCGGCTCGAGCACGGTGCCGGCGGGCAGCACCACGTCGCCCTCGTGCACGTCCTCGCCGACGTAGCGCACGTGCTGACCGGGCGCGGGCGCCTGCTCGATCACCACCGACGAGGCACCGCGGTCGGTCCACTCGTAGGGCACGATCGCGTCGGCGCCGGCCGGCACCGGGGCGCCGGTCATGATCTTGGCGGCGGTGCCGGGCTCCAGCGACGTGACGCCCGACTGGCCGGCCCCGATCTCGCCGGCCACCGGCAGCGTGACCGGCAGGCTCGCCAGGTCGGCGACGCGGACGGCGTAGCCATCCATCGCCGAGTTGTCGAAGCGAGGCAGGGACAGGCCGGCCGCGACGTCGGCGGCGAGCGTCAGCCCCAGCGACTCCATCAGCGGCACCTCGTGCGCAGGCAGCGGAGCCACGTCGTCGAGGATCCGGGCCAGGTGGTCCTCGACGCTGGGGAGGTCGTCAGGCATGGTCAGACATCGTCAGGCATCGCCGGTGAGTACGGCGTCCGGCGGCACCCGTTGGGCCGACGTGGCGTCGAGCTCGACGTCTCCGATCACCTGGACCCCGTGGCCGAACGTCCAGTCACCCTCGACCGTCAGCGAGCTGGCCTTGCGCATCGACGGCGCGCCCTCGGGGAAGCGCTTGTCGAACTCCCGCACCAGCTTGTAGAACTGCCCGTCGAGATCGACGAACGGGATGTCCTCGGCGACCTGGTCGAGCACGAAGTCGGTGCCGATGTCGTAGACGTCGGAGCGCAGCACCAGCAGGTCGTTGGTGGTCTTCACCGGCACGAACCGGTCGCGGCCCACCTCGATCAGCTGCGAGCCCTCGAAGACCTCGATCGCGGACCCCATCGCGGTCTCGATCTGGATCACCTCGGGCGTCGAGCTGTCGGCCGGGTCGAGGTGCTTGACGTTGCGGATCAGCGGCAGGCCGAGGATGCCCTGGCGCACGTCGAGCGCCTGCTTCATCGCGGCCAGGTCGAACCACACGTTGTTGGTCGAGCAGTAGCGGTGCCGGTCGAGGTCGGCCAGCGACGCGGCGTCCTCCGGCGGCGTCTGCGCGGTCTCCCGCAGCACCAGCCGGCCGTCGGTCTTGCGGCGAGCCAGGTGGCCGCCCTTGCGGTCCGAGGGAGTACGCCGCACGCACTCGATCGCGAACGGCGCACCCGAGCCGGCGAACCAGCCGGCCACCCGCGCATCGGGCACCGCGCCGAGGTTGTCCGAGTTGCTGATGAACACGTACTTGTAGCCGAGCTCGAGCAGGCGGTCGAGCAGCCCGGTGCCGCGCAGCGCGGTGTAGACGTCACCGTGGCCGGGCGGACACCACTCGAGGTCGGGGTCCTTGGGAAAGGCCGCGGGGGTCAGGTCCTTCAGCAGGAGCTTGGGCTCCTTGTTCTGCAGGAACTCCAGCGGTAGGCCCTCGACCGGCAGCTCGTCGTAGCGGGCCAGCGCGTCGAGGGTGTCGGTGGAGGTGCGGAAGCTGTTCATGAAGATCATCGGCAGCGGGGCGTCGTACTCCTTGCGGAGGTGGAGCACCTGCCGGGCGATGATGTCGAGGAAGGAGAGGCCGCGGCGCACGCAGAGCAGCGACTTGGCGCGGTCCATGCCCATCGAGGTGCCGAGCCCACCGTTGAGCTTGATCACGACCGTGTGCCGGATCGCCTCCGACGCCACGTCGTCGGCCACCTCGACGTCGGCGAGCGACTCCATGTCGACCGGGTCGATGGTCGACTCGGGCATCATGCCGGTCTCGCCGTGCTCGAGGAGTCGGTAGTAGTGGGCGAAGGTCTCGATCGCGACCTCGTCCACTCCGGCGGCGACCATCTTGTCGCGAGCCTGGATCAAGCCCTTGCTAGCACCACTGCCCATCCTCCGATCGTAGGCTCGTGGGGTGCGCGATACCCAACCGAGTCCGAATTCGGCATCCGCCCGGAAGACAGCGGCCCGGGACCAGCTCGTCACCGCGCGCAACCGGATGACCCTCGCCGAGATCGGCGAGGCGGCCCGCGACCTCGCCGCGGTGCTGCTCGAAGCTCCGGAGGTACGCCGCGCGGCCACCGTGGCGGCGTACGTCTCGATCGGGCGCGAGCCCGGCACCGGCGCGCTGCTGCGGGCGCTGGCCGACGCCGGCAAGCGGGTGCTCCTGCCCGTGCTGCTGCCCGACGGTGACCTCGACTGGGGTGTGTACTCCGGTGACGCCGAACTGGTGTCCGCACGCCTCGGCCTGCTCGAGCCGTCCGGCCCACCGCTCGGCGTCGACGCAGTGGCCACCGCCGACGCGGTGCTGGTGCCCGCGCTCGCCGTCTCGTCGACCGGCCTGCGCCTCGGCCGCGGCGGCGGCTCCTACGACCGCGCCCTCGGCCGGGTGCCGGTCGGCACCTTCACCTGCGCGCTGCTGTACGACGCCGAGCTCGACATCGACGTACCCACCGAGCCCCACGACCGCCCCGTCACCGCCGCCGCCACTCCCACCCGCCTCGTGCATTTCCGCTGACCCGTCAGAAGATCTTCTGACGGGTCAGCGGCTAATCGTCGGCAGGCACCAGGGTGAGCGTGTCCTCGCCGGCCGCCTCGACCTCGTCGGCGGAGAACGGCCAGGCCAGGGACTCGCCCTCGGCCCAGAGGTCGGTCTGGTCGGTGTAGTGGTCGCTGAAGGGGTGGCCGGAGACGCCGGTGAGGCTGATCCAGCGGGAGTCGTCGAAGTCGGCGAGCGAGATCACCATCCGCATCGACGGGGCCGCCGTGACCTCGTAGCCCTCGGCCGCGTCCCACGAGGTCGCGTCGACCGCCGAGCCGCCGCCGCCGACCTCCCAGCCGTCGCGGTTGAACAGCCACTCGACCATCCCGATCCCCGACTCCCCCAGGGTGTTCGACGTCAGCTCCAGCTCGTGGAGGGCGCCCCAGCGCCACTCCTCGCTGCTGGGCGACTGCCTCGAGGTCAGCTCGTTGCGCGCGGCGCGCATCGCCGACCAGAGGACGTCGTCGCGGCGCTCGCGCACGTCGTCGGTCGTCACGTCGTCCCACCACGAGCTGCCGGGCTGTTCCAGCAGCCGCTCGACCACGGCGTACCACCGTTGTCCTCCGTCGGGCCACACGTCCTCGGGCAGCTCGTCGTGGAAGGTCAGCTCCAGCAGGCTCCGCCAGACCGCGTTGTAGTACGCCGCCGCGGCACTGCCCGCGCCCTGGTCGTAGTCCCAGTCGCGCAGCAGCCGCTTGCCGTCGGAGTAGTAGCCACGGGACAGGCCGATGTCGAGGAGGTACGGCGTCAGCACCGGCGCCATCGGGTTGCGGGTGTCGAGCTGGAGGTCGAGCATGTCGTCCACCGACAGCTCGTCAGCTTCCTTCAGCAGGTCGCGGATCCGCTGCGCGCGGTAGCCGCGGTCCCAGTCGTCGGTGAAGAAGTAGGGGTAGTCGCCGGTTGCGGGGTCGATCACGGCCTGGTTGGCGGTGGCGATGAATCCCTCGTCGGGGTCGAGCACGTTGGGCAGCGCGTCGAACGGCACGAACTCGCCCGTCCAGTCGTTCTCCGGACGCCAGCCCGCCGACGGCATCCGTCCGTCGTTGCCGGACTTGCGGATCGGGATCAGCCCCGGCGCCTGGTAGCCGATGTGGCCCTCGCGGTCGGCGTACACGAGGTTCTGGGCGGGCACCGCGAAGTCGGCGGCAGCGTCCCGGAACTCGTCCCAGTCGCTGGCCTGGTTGAGCTCGAAGATCGCGTCGGCGGTCGCACTCGGCTCGAGGGCCGTCCAGGCGAGCGCGACGGCGTACTCCTCGTCGGGGCGCCGCGGCGGCCGGTCCATGGGTGCGTCCTCGGCCACCTCGGCGAGCTGGTCCTTGACGTCGGAGATCAGCGGCCCGTGGCCGGTGCTGCGCACGGTGATCGTCACGTCCGGACCGTCGGCGACGACGATCTTCTCCTCGCGGGTCTCCATCGGGCGCAGGCGGCGGTCGTAGCGCCACTCGTCGCCCTCGATCCGCTCGATGTAGAGGTCGGTGACGTCGGGCCCGAGGTTGGTGAAGCCCCAGGCGATGTCGGCGTTGTGGCCGATGATCACGCCGGGCACACCCGAGAAGCTGAACCCCGCCACGTCGAACGGGCAGTCGTCGTCGACGGTGCGGCAGTGCAGGCCGACCTGCATCCACACCCCCGGCATCGTGACGCCGAGGTGCGGGTCGTTGGCGAGGATCGGCGCCCCCGTCGAGGAGTGCTCGCCGTCGACGACCCAGGAGTTGCTGCCGATCCCGTCGCCGCGACCGAGCCACGCGGGCATCCGGTCGAGCCCGGCCCTCACGTCGCCCAGGGCGTCGGCGATCTCGGGCTGCCGGTCGGCGCTCCAGGCCGGGCGGCGAGGGAGTCGGGTCGCCGTCATGGTCGCCTCGGGCTCGAAGACGTCGTCGATCACCGCACCCTGGTCGACGATCGCGCGGTGCTCGTCGAAGGGGTACGCCGGCCACAGCTCGTCGAGCGCGTCCTCGCCCATGCTGTCGGCCGTGATCACCCGATCGATCTCGTCCTGCATGTTGCCGCGCAGGTCCCACGCCATCGCCTTGAGCCACGCCAGCGAGTCCACCGGGTCCCACGGCGCCGGCCGGTAGTCGAGGCCGCCGAGGTTGAGCACGGTGTACTCCAGGGCGATGTCGGAGGGGTCCTTGTCCTCCAGGTAGGCGTTGACGCCGTCGGCGTACGCCGCGAGGGCGGCGCGGGTCTCGGGCTTGATCAGCGCGAGCTCCTCGGCGGCCACCCGCCGCCACCCCATCGTCCGCACGTAGGTGTCGGTCTCCAGGGCGTCCGCGCCGAACAGCTCGGCCAGCCGCCCGGCCGTGGCGTGGCGGCGTACGTCCATCTCGAAGAAGCGCTCCTGCGCGTGCACGAAGCCCTGGGCGCGCATCAGGTCCTCGGTGGTGTCGGCGTAGATCTGCGGGATGCCGTGCTCGTCGCGGATGACGTCGACCGCACCGGTCAGGCCAGGCAGCTCGAGCGTGCCGCTGGTCTGCGGCAGGGGGCGACGGACGAGCACGACGCCCACGATCAGCCCGATCACCAGCAGCAGCACCAGGCCGATCGCGACGTACGTCGTCACGCGCAGCGCCCGCGGCAGCACGCGGAACCTGGCCCACCACCGGGGGGTTTTCGCCGCTTCTGCGGTCGTCTCCCCGAGAGGGGCTGTGGCGCCGGTCATGGTGCGGCACATTGTGCCGTGCCCTAGAATTGGCAGTCGTCGGGGACGAGTGCTAAAACGCCAGCACCCACCGCCGGAGTCCGATCAGGGAGAGAGATGCCGACCTATCAGTACGCCTGCACCGAGTGCGGGCACAGCTTCGAGCAGTTCCAGAGCTTCTCGGAGGACTCGCTGACCGTGTGCCCGGAGTGCAGCGGCAAGCTGCGCAAGCTCTTCAACGCCGTCGGCGTGGTCTTCAAGGGCTCCGGCTTCTACCGCAACGACAGCCGGTCGAGCACGGTCTCCAGCGACGCGCCCGCCGCGAGCGAGACCAAGTCGGACTCGTCGTCGGGCACCAAGACCGACACGAAGACCGAGAAGAAGTCCGAGACCAAGACCGAGTCGAAGACGCCGGCAGCCACCGCTTCCTGACCCTGTGGAGAGCCGGCGCACGCTCGCCGGTTCTCGCCTAGCGTCGATGGATGCTCTCGCGCATCTCCCTGGCCTCGGAGGCCCTACGCCGCGCGGTGCTGCGCCGGCGCCGACTCCTCGCCGCCCTGCTGACCGCGGTCGCGGTGGCCGCCGGTCTGCACGCCGTGGCCGCGCCCCCGCCCTCCCGGGTGTCTGTGCTGGTGGCCGCCCGTGAGCTGCCGGCCGGTGCGGAGCTGCGGGCCGCTGACCTGGCGACGGCCGAGTTCGCGGAAGGCTCGGTGCCCGACGGTCTGGTTGACGACCCCGTCGGTCACACCCTGGCGGCGCCGCTGACCCGCGGCGAGCCGGTCACCGGCGTACGCCTGATCGGGCCCCAGCTCGCCGACGGCCACGCCGGCCTGACCGCCACGCCGGTGCGGCTCCCGGATGCCGGCATGGTCGAGCTGCTCCGCGTCGGCGACCGGATCGACCTGGTGGCGGCCGACCCGCGTGGCACCGGCGCCGAGACTGTAGCCGTCGCCGCTCCTGTGCTGGCGATCCCGGCGGAGGACGCGGGCGGGCCCGGCGCGGCCGGGCTGCCCGGGCGCCTGGTCGTACTCGGAGTTGGCTCCGACGAGGTCGACACCGTGGCCGCGGCAGCCGTGGGTTCGTTCGTGACGTTCACGTGGTCCGGCCACTAGGTTGCCGAGGTCGGCACTTTCTCGGCTATCCACAAGGAGCGACACATGAGTGGGTTCAAGAACTTCATCCTCCGGGGCAACCTGGTAGATCTCGCCGTCGCGGTGATCATCGGTACGGCGTTCGCTGCCGTGGTCGCTGCGTTCACGGCCTGGCTGACCGCTGCCATCGGGGGCGACAAGAACAAGTTCTTCGGGGAGGCCGAGCTCGGCGACCTCGGGTTCTTCATCAACGCCGTGATCTCGTTCACGCTCCTGGCCGCGGTCGTCTACTTCCTCGTGGTGCTGCCCTACACGAAGGCGAAGGAGAGGTTCTTCCCGAGCCCCGAGCCGGGCACGCCGGAGGACATCAAGCTGCTGCAGGAGATCCGCGACCTGTTGGCCAGCAACGGACAGGCGCCGATCATGCCGCCGCGGGAGTAGGGCGTGTCTCCATACTCAGGGCCGTCGCGAGCGTCGCGATGGACGTGTGATGGCGAGGCGGAGGAGCGAAGCTGTAGTCGGTCCTCCTGCGAGTGACGACAACGAAGCCAGCGCGCGTTCAGCGCGGCGCGGAGCAGGTCATGGGTTTGGAGACACGCCCTAGCTCAGCCGTGGTGCGGCGGCACCTGCGACCTCAACCACTCGTCTGAGCCGCGGGAGTCGTCCTTCTGGTCGCGCTCGTCGGCCGTCGTGTCGGGGAGCACGTCGCCGAACACGGCGGCCAGCCTGCGCTTGCGCTCGACCTCGGTCTCCGGCTTGCCGTCCTTCTTCTGGTTCTCGGTCATGCGCAGAGCCCGGCCTGCTCGCGAGCGGCGGCGGCTTCGGGGTCGGGC
>CAWJRK010000014.1:0-23396 GCA_963845215.1 uncultured Actinomycetota bacterium | reverse complement strand
CTGACTGAGCGGGAGTCCTACCGCCCACTATGACGCAGGCTGGACTGCGGTGAAGAAACGTCGGCCCATGTCGGACGGCTGGGCGCACGGGTCACCGGGAGCCGCTGCGCCAGGGGCGGGCAGCGGGTGGGTTGCCCGCTTCGTGCCTCTCGGTGCGTGCCCACCTCGCCCCCACGGTGGCCCGTCACGGGGCTCAGGACGCCGAGCCGCCCACGCCGACCGCGGCAAATAGCGGGACGTGCTGCACTCCGCGGTTAACGTTGCGCCGGGGCCCCGCACGGGGCCACGCACGGGGCCACGCACGGGGCGTGGAACAGGTGCGAGGTGCGGGAGGGGCCTGGGGTGCTGACTCTGTTCGCCGTCCTCATGGCCGTCGCCGGCCTGGTCCTGGCGGCGCTGGCGGCGTACGTCGCTTGGCGCCGCCAGAACCGCATGGGGTGGAGCCTCGCGGTGCTCCTGGTGGCCGTCGCGTGGTGGGGGCTGGCGTACTCCGTCGAGCTGTCGGTCGATGACGTCGCAACGAAGAGCCGGTGGGGTGACCTCAAGTACATCGGGGTGCTGACCCTCGCGCCGGCGTGGCTGGTCTTCGTGCTCCAGTACACCGGCCGGGGACGCCTCGTGACGAGGCGGCTGCTGCTGCTCCTGGCGATCCCGGCCGTCGCGGCGATGACGCTGCTGGCGGTGCCAGCCACTCACGACCTTGTCCGGTCCTACCCGCCCGCAGCGTCGACGCAGGACCTGCCGATCGTCGAGACGGGCCCGGCGTTCTGGGTGATCTTCGGCTACAACAACCTGCTGCTCGTCGGGGCCACCGCGCTCTTCGTGGCGAGCATGGTCAGGCTGGCGCGCATCTACCTCCGCATGGCCCTGCTGCTGCTCGCCGCCGCACTGTTGCCGTGGGCGGCGAACCTCCTCCACAACTTCGAGGTCGGCTGGTTCGCCCGCATCGACCTGACTCCGTTCGCGTTCACCATCACCGGTGGCGTGCTGGTGTGGGGCCTGTTCCGCGAAAGGCTCGTGGACCTGGCCCCCCTCGCGCGCAGCGCCGTCGTCGAGAGCATGACTGACGCCGTCTTCGTCGTCGACGCCTTCGGCCGGGTCGTCGACGTGAACCCCGCCGGTGCCGCCCTGGCCTCGACGAATCGCTCGGCCCTGCTCGGCTACCGGCTGGAGGACCTCCTGTCGGGCGCGCTAGGTGCCGAGGTCGGTCCGGGCGGGCTCACTCTCGAGGCAGGTCCGAACGACGCCGGCCCCAGGACCTTCGACATCAGCCAGCAACAGCTCACCGACGGCTCTGGCAGGCGTGCGGGCCAGCTGGTGGTCCTCCGCGAGGTCACCGAGCGGGTCCGCGACCGCGAGCGGCTCGAGCAGGTGCTCCACGACAGGTCACGCGTCGCCGCCGCACTGCAGGCCAGCATGGTGCCCCGGCGACTGCCCGATCTGCCCGCGACCGAGTTGGCGAGCAGGTACCAACCCGCGGGCGACGGCGGCGAGATCGGTGGCGACTTTCTCGACGTCTTCCCCCTCGGCGCGGGCAGCTGGGCCTTCGTCCTGGGGGACGTCAGCGGGAAGGGCGCGGAGGCCGCGGCCGTCAGCGCGGCCGCCCGCTACACCGTACGCGCGCTGGCCGGTACCGGGTCGGGACCTGCCGCGACGCTGCGTGAGGTGAACGCCAGGCTCCTGGTGCAGAACGACACAGACCGGCACTGCACCCTGGTCCACGGCCACCTCGTGCCGGCGGACGAGCGGACGCCGTCTATGTCGGTCACCCTCACCCTGGCCGGCCACCCGCCGCCCCTGGTCCTGCGCGGAACGGGAGCCGTGGAGGAGGTCGGCAGCCTCGGAGGGGCACTGGCGCTCTTCGACGAGCCCGAGCTGTACGACACCACCTTGGAGCTGGCAGCGGGAGAGGTGCTCTGCGTCTTCACCGACGGCCTGGTGGAGGCCCGCCGCGGGCGGGAACTGTTCGGCGCCGAGCGCGTCGCAGACCTTCTCCGGCGGCACGCTGCGCTGCCGACCGACGAGCTCGCCCACGTCGTTCTCGGCGCGGTCCGGGCCTTCCACGGCGGCACGCTGGTCGACGACCTGGCGATGCTCCTGATCAGGAACACCGGCCGGTGGTGATCCGCGTGCTCGAGAGGGCCCCGACGGGGGCCTGCCTGAGTACTAGGAGGCGATCCTCGCGGTGGCAACGGGTCTGGGCGCCATCCTCGCCATCGGCTGGGAGGTGGTGAGTGGCACACCTTCGGCTCGGCACCGAGCTGGGGGGTGCCTACGAGAACACCCCCAGCGTCGAGCTCCTCGGCCTTCTCGGTGGCTTCATCACGGCCGCCGATGACGCACGCACCTCGGACTGATCAGTGATCGGACTACTGAGGTGATCACCTCGTATGCGGGCCAGGCGTGGCGAGAACGGTGGGAAGGAGCAGGTGACTCCTCCAACGACGGGCCCGGCCCGCGCTCACTGCGTCGTACGCGCCCGACCGGCGTCGATGATGCACCTCACCTTGTCCGACGCGACTGTTGCGTAGGCCGGTCGCAAGGCGCACGCTGGCCAGGACGAGAGGCGGCACCTATGCCAGAGTCCATGGGCGTCCACATCACGGTGCAGGGCATCGCGCGAAAGCCCTCACAGGAGCGCGTCGGCAGCGAACCCTCGCCCAGCCCCCGGCGACGCACCACCGCTGAAGGAGCGGGGTCATGACGACCGACAACGCCGATTCTATGGAGGCCCTTTCACCAGGGCGCTACCAGCTCGATCCGCGGCGGTCGCAGGTGTTGTACTCCGGGCGCCACATGTTCGGCCTGGGCACGGTCCACGCCACCTTCGCCATCACCTCGGGCGAGGTGCAGGTAGCCGACCCCTTCATCGAGTCCCGTGCCGTGGTCAGCGTGGACGCAGCCAGCTTCACCTCGAACAGTGCCAAGCGCGACACTGACGTGAGGTCCCCGTCGCTGCTGAACGTCGCGGACTATCCCGAGATCACCTTCCGGTCTAGCTCGTTGGAGCAGATCAGTGGTGGCTGGAAGCTGAGTGGCACCGTCACCGCGCACGGTGCGACCGTGCCCGTCGACGTCCTGCTGGACCAGGCGACGCCCGAACCGGGTGGAGTACGCCTGCACGCACTCGCCAAGCGCCTCGACCGCGACGCCTTCTGCGTCACCGGTGGCAAGGGAATGGTGGGCCGGTACCTCGATCTGGACCTCGACGTACTCGCCGTCCGGGCCTGAGCCTCGGCACTCGTGGGCCGGGCCCACGCCGGCGTTGCGAAGCAGCAAGCAGCGTGCGCTCGTCGCGGCACCGTTGCAGCGGGGTCCTCTGCAGGAGCTGTGACCGGACGCTGGTCGGCCCACCGGCCGCGTGCACCACGGCGCCGACCAAGCAGGCGCCGGTAGCCGGGTGGTCCATGCCAGGCCCAGGTCGTACGCCGTGACGGCGCATTCCCCGCCCCCGCGAGCCCAGAGACGCACCGGCCAGGTGCCGGAGTACTTGCGCATCGCTGCGTAGCCGGCCCGGTCGGTGGTGAACCGCCCCGAGCCGAGCAGCTTCTCGTGCTGGTCGACGACCTCGATCGTGGCCGACAGCTTGTGGGGATCGACCCCGATGATGGCCTGCTCCATGTGCTGCTCCCGCCTTTGTGTGATCCGGTATGGACGGCGAGGTGGGCATTGCTACTACGAGCAGGGCAGTCCCTTCTTGAGCCACGCCTCGTCACGGTGACCGGCGGGACGCAGACCGATGGTGAGCCACACCAGTTCAGCCGGTGGGCAGCCGCATGGAGAGCTCCCCGCCGATCACCTGGACCGAGTCTGGCCAGACACCGGCCCTACGGGAATCGTCTAGTAGCCGCGAGTCGGCAAAGGCCTGCCCAGACACTCAACCTCCTGACATGACGAGAACGGAAAGTCGGTCGTCAGAGCGCGGTGATTCTCTGCGCGAGGGAGTGGCACAGGTTCGCGGTCGCGTCGGCGTCGAGGTCGTGCGTGACGGCCCCCTCGATGGCGAAGGTGATGACCGCTATCTCGGCGTCGCGTCGCACACCCGAGACCGCGGGGGCCAGCTGCTCCTCGAAGAGGGCCTCCACCCGCGCGTGGAAACCGGAGTGCCATTCCGCGATCCGTGGGGATCGCACCACGCGGTCGTGGACGGTGGCGATCAGGTGCCGCACGGGTCTCAGAATGTCGACGAGCCACACGAGCTGCTCGGTCGAGAGGTCGTTCTGCGACCGTTGCGTGCTGCCGGACCAGCAGGTCTAGATACGCGTCAGCGACTGCGACGAACAGCTCGTCCTTGTCGCTGAAGTACCAGTACAGGGTGTTCGGCGTGAGGCCGGCAGCGGTCGCGATCTTGCTCATCGACGCCCCGTCGTAGCCCTCGGAGAGGAACAACGAACTGGCCGCAGCGACGATCTCGTCGCGCTTGGCCTGCTTCGTCTGGTCCTGGCGGTTGCGTGGCACACCTCATCTTGACAGCCATTCAAGAGTCCTGCCACCTTTCTTGTACACCGATCAAGAGGAGGCCGCCATGAGTGACCGTCGAGAGCTGTTCTTCCCCTCAGGCGCGGAGCAGTGCCATGCCTGGCTGTACCTGCCCGAGGGCGCAACAGAGGCGACGCCGGCGCCCGTTCTGGTGATGGGTCACGGCCTGGGCGCCATCAAGCAGATGCGTCTGGCCGCGTTCGCCGAACGGTTCCAAGCTGAGGGATACGCCTGCCTGGTCTTCGACTACCGCCACTTCGGCCGAGAGCGGGGGCGAGCCGCGGGAGCTGCTCAGCATCCCGAAACAGCGAGAGGACTGGCGTTCAGCAGTGGCTTTCGCGCGCAACCTGCCCCAGGTAGACCCGGCCTCGGTGGTCGCTTGGGGGACCTCGTTCGGAGGGGGGCACGCCATCGTGACCGCCGCCGACGACCCGTCGATCGCGGCCTCGATCGCGCAATGCCCGTTCACCGACGGGCTCGCGTCGCTGACCAAGATCCCGCCGAGAGCGGCTGCTCGCCTGACCCGAGCAGCGGTGCGCGACCTCCTCGCCGCCGCGACCGGACGTGACCCGGTCCGGGTGCCGGTCGCCGCCCACCCGGGCGAGGTCGGTCTGATGAGTGCCGACGACGTCTCCGAAGGAGTGCTCGAGCTGCTCGAGGCGTCCGGACTCACCGAGGCCGAGTACAGGTCCCAGGTCCCGGCCCGCATCGGGCTCGCCATACCTCTCGCTAGGCCCGGCCGCCGAACCAAGGACCTCACCAAGCCAGCACTGTTCTGCGTGTGCGACCACGACACCGTCGCCCCAGCGGCCGCGACACTGCGGCACGCCGCCAGAGCACCCGAGGGAGAAGTTCACCGCTACGACGCCGGGCACTTCGACATCTACATCGGCGAGAACTTCGAGCGCGTCATCGCAGACCAGATCAAGTTCCTGCGGCGGCACGTGCCCTCGCGCCTCGGTGGCCCAACCCACCTCGACGACACCCGCGGAGTTTGAACCCCCGGGCCAGAAACCCGGGTATCGACCGCGTCGCACCCAGCCACCGACATCTGGACTTGGGCGGCGCGGCGCGGCGAACGAGTGGAGCAGGACCCCATGCGACCGGTCCTGGGGCGTCCTACCGCCGCCTGGGCGGCGTCCCTGAGGCACCGGATCTGCCGAGTCGATGCTGCCGCTAGGTCCGGGGCGGTGACCAGAAGGGGTCGCGGCCCAAGAATGCGACCAGCCGCGTCTCGGCGTCAGCGTCCTCCGGTACCTCGACGCGAGGTCCGTAGTGCCCGCTGTCTCTCAGCAGCTGATCGATGGGTTCCATGCTGGCGAGCATGGACTCGCATCGCTCTGGGTCGAGTGCCGGCACGTGGCCAGAAGCCGTGGCCAGGTCCCAGGTGTGGTGGAACACGTCGGGGGTGAAGAACCGTGAAATCGCCTGGTCGAGCGGCACGCCGCCGAAGTTCGGGTTGGTCGGCACCAGGGCGGCGGCAGCGGGGTCCTCGAGCAACGACATCACACCTGCCGCGAAAGCCCGCCAGGCCGCAGCCGGATCCGACTGCGCCGCAGGGCCGGGCGGGAGCCTCACCTCCAGATCGTGCACCAGGGCCGGGAACCACCCGATCAGGTGGCCGACGACGTCGCGCGTCTTCCACCCGTCCACAGGCGTGGGGTCATCCCACTGGTCCGAGCGGACGGCATCCACGACCTCCCCGAAGCGGCCGCCGATCTCGCGAAACTCCTCAGCTGGCGTCATGCACATGAGACTGCCCCACGCCAGCCGAATCATCGGCGCCAGACGACAGAGGTGTCCCAGCTGTCTGCTTTGCGACGCCACCACCCCACGTGTGGCGCACACCCGCGCCGTCGACGACGTGCGCCGCGGCGGCCGCGAGTGTCTCGGTGGCGCTCAATCTGCCGCGTCGAACCGCACTTCTCAAGATTCCCACTCGTCGCGCGATCGAACGGCGCATAGTGCCGGTCAACAGTTCGGTGTCTGAGTGGCAGGACCTGTACCTCGACCCAAACCCAGTTCGGCATCTCTGAGTAAAAGGAGCCAACGCTGTGACGTCGTACGGCGTTGCCAGGCGCGAGCGGGGGGTCCTGGCGGAGTGGGACGACGACCGGGGCTTTGGTTTCATCACGCCGGCCGCGGGAGGCTCACGGGTGTTCGTGCACGTGACCGAGTTCCCTCGGGGTCGACGGCCCCTCGCCGGGTGCGAGGTCAGTTACGCAGAGCGTCGAGACCAGCGCAACAGGGCTCGAGCGTCGGATGTGCAGTACCTGGGCGCTGCGTCGTCCAGCCGTTCAGGCACCAACGGGGTGCTCGCGGTCCTTGCCGCTGCGACGTTCGTCTTCGCCCTCCTGGTAGGTCTTCTGGTGGTGGACAGGCTGTCCGCCACGCTGGTGGTCGCTTACGGACTGATCAGCGCAGCAGCGTTCTTGATGTACGGCGTCGACAAGTCCGCAGCGGAAGCGGGCAGGTGGCGCACGTCGGAGCTCACCCTGCATGCGATCGCCCTCATGGGTGGCTGGCCGGGAGCGCTCGTTGCGCGGCGGGTCTTCCGCCACAAGACGACCAAGGAGCCGTTCCGCACCATCTTCTGGTGCACGGTCGTCATCAACTGCGTAGCGCTCGCATGGATCGTGCGCGCGGCTCCACTGGCCGGGGCCCCTTGGCACGACGGGACCTGAGGCGCCGTCAGCCGGCGCCGGTCAGCGTGGCCTTGATCTCCGTCTTCAGGACCTTGCCCACCTTGGAGCGCGGGAGGTCGGCCCAGACCTCGACCTGCTTGGGCGCCTTGACGCTGCCCGAGCCGCTCCTTGACGAAGGCGCGCGAGGTCGGGGCCGGTCGACGCTGCGTGCCCGGCCGGAGCTGGACGACGGCGGTGACCCGCTCGCCCCACTTGTCGTCGGGCAGCCCGATCACGGCGCAGTCGGCGACGGCGGGGTGCTGCATCAGGGCCTGCTCGACCTCGGTGGAGTAGACGTTGAAGCCCGCCCGTGATCACCATGTCCTTGGCCCGGTCGACGATGAAGAGGAAGCCGTCCGGCGTCGAGGTAGCCGATGTCGCCGGTGTGGTGCCACCCGTGCGGCCGAGGCCTCGGCGGTCGCCTCCGGGTCGCGGTAGTAGCCGCGCATCACCAGCGAGCTGCGCACCACGATCTCGCCGCGCTCGCCCGCGAGCGAGCAGCGCACCGTCGTCGGTCCATGATCGCGACGGTCACCAGCGGGGTCGGGCGGCCGGCCGACGCGAGCCGCTCGTGCGCCACCGACCCGTCGGCACGGAAGTGGTCGGCCGGGGCCATGGCCGAGACCATCATCGGCGCCTCGGTCTGGCCGAACAGCTGGGCCATCACCGGGCCGATCCGCGCCAGCGCCTCCTCGAGCCGGGTCGTCGGACATCGGCGCCGCGCCGTACCAGAAGCACTGCAGCGACGAGAGGTCCGCCGTCGGCAGCCGCGGGTGGTCGAGCAGCATGTAGATCAGCGTCGGCGGCAGGAACGTGTGCGTCACCCGGTGCGGCCTCGACGAGCTCGAGGAAGCCGGCCGACGTCGGGCGTCGCGCATCACCACGATCTCGCCGCCCCTGGCCATCACCGGGAAGCAGAGCACCCCGGCGGCGTGGGTCAGCGGCGCCAGCGCGAGGTAGACCGGCCGGCCCGTCGAACGGGTAGCTCATCAACGTGATCGCCGTCATCGTCTCGAGGTTGGTGCCGGTCAGCATCACCCCCTTGGGCCGCCCGGTGGTGCCGCCGGTGCCGACGATCATGGCGACGTCGTCGACGCGCCGGCTCGTCCACGACTGCGGCCGCGTGGCCGCCGCCGAGGAACTCCTCCCAGGCGAGCGTCCCCTCGACCGGCTCGCCGTCGAGGCAGACCACGGTGCGCAGCTGCGGCAGGTCGCCGCGGATCTGGTCGACCAGCGGGGCGAACGACTGCTGGTGGATCAGCACCGTGCAGTCGAACAGCTCGAGCAGCTCGCGGTTCTCCGCCGCCTCGTTGCGCGGGTTGATCGGGCACCAGACCGCACCGGCCCGGCTGATCCCGAACACGCAGCGTGAAGGCGACCGGGTCGTTGGCCGACAGGATCGCGACCTTGTCGCCCGGCTCGACCCCGACGCGCGACCAGCGCCGCCGCGATGCGGAAGCTGAGCTCCTGCACCTCGGCGTACGACGCGCTGGCGCCGTCGGTGGTCAGGCAGGGGGCCCCGGGATCGATCGAGGCTCCCTTGTCGAGGTAGTCGACCAGCCGCACGCGCTCAGGCCTGCGACGGTGACGACCGGCTCCGCGACCAGCCCGAACGACGCGCAGCACGCCGAGCAGCTCGCGGTGCCCGAACGCCTGGCAGCCCGAGGCGAAGCCGACCCGCCTCGGCGGCTGCATCAGCAGGGAGTACGCCGCGTAGGCCTGCAGCAGGCCGGTCTGCTTGTAGTTCTGGTTGCCGTGGATGACGCACGTGGGCGCGGCCCGAGCGGACCCGAGGCGTGCACCGAGTCCAGCGACTTGTTCAGCCGGGGGTTCTCCCGCGGCGGCATCGTGCTCATCACCTGGGCCGCGGTGGCGGCGAGGGCGGCGTACTTCTCGTCGGCGTCCATGTCCTTGGTCGCCTCGAGCGCGCCCGCGACGATCTGGGGTACGCCGAGCATCAGCGCCTTGTTGAACACCCCGCCGAGCGCCTTGCAGTTCGCGACCCGCGGGTCCCTGCGGTACCAGACCGGGTGCGAGGTGCCGCCCCACGGCAGGGCGAGGGCGAGCTCGTGCTGGCCGGGGATGGCGAGCTGGTAGTGCCCGGCCTCGGGGTCGAAGGGCACGTAGGCGTTCTGCTCGAGGTAGTGCGCCCCGGACAGCGCGGCGTTGAACAGGATCGTCTGCGTCGAGGCGATCGTCGGGCTGCCGCCCCAGAACACCGCGATGTCGAGCGTGTCGAGGCCGGGCGTCTCCAGCGCGACCTCGGCCGCGATCTCGCCGGTGGTGTACATCTGCGCGATGCCGGGCGCGAGCAGCAGACCGGCGGCGGCGAAGTCGGCGCCGTACTGCTCGTCGCAGGTGATCAGCCAGTCCTGCTCACCGGTGGTGTCGGTGTAGTGCGCGCCGGCGGCCAGGCACGCCTCGACCACCTCGGGGCCCCACTTGCTGAACGGCCCGACGGTGTTGAGCACCACCGAGGCGCCGCGTGAACAGCTCGGTCAGGGACTCGACGTCGTGGGTCACCTCGACGACCTCGTAGTCGGCGGTCTCGATGCCGGCGACGTTGCTCTCCATCGAGGCCGTCAGCTTGCCGGCGTCGCGGCCGGCGGCGACGAAGGGGACGTTGTACTCGCGGAGGTACTCGCAGATCAGGCGGCCGGTGTAGCCGGAGGCGCCGTAGACGACGACGGGCTTCGTCGCTCACGGCGCTCACATCCCCATCCCGCCGTCGACCGGCAGGCCGACGCCGTTGACGAAGCGGGAGGCGTCGGAGGCCAGGAAGACCACCGCGTCGGCCATGTCGGCGACCTCGCCGAGCCGGCCCGACGGGGTCAGCTCGACGACGGCGCCGACGGCCTCCTCGGGCGAGCCGAACAGGCCGAGCTCGGCCATGTCGACGGCCAGGCCCTGGCCCATCGCGGTCGGGACGAGGCCGGGGTAGATGCAGTTGACGCGTACGCCGTAGCCGAGCTTGCCGGCCTCCATCGCCGCGACCCGGGTCAGCCGGTCGACGGCGGACTTGGTGGCGGAGTAGATCGGGATGCCCGGGAAGGCGATGGTCGCGGCGACCGAGGAGATGTTGATGATGCTGCCGCCCTTGCCGGCGAGGCCGTCGGGCCGCATCGTCCGCAGCCCGTGCTTGAGGCCGAGCGCGGTGCCGAGGACGTTGACCTCGAGCATCGTCCGCACGTCCTGCGGGGTCGATCTCGGTGATCAGGCTGCTGATCTCGACGCCGGCGTTGTTGACCAGGATGTCGAGGCCGCCGAAGTCGGACGCGGCCGCGGTGGTGGCGTTCTCCCAGCTCGCCTCGTCGGTGACGTCGAGGTGCACGAAGCCGTGCCCCTCGCCCTCGAGCGAGTCGGCCACCTTCGTCGCCGAGGTCGTCCTGCAGGTCGGCGACGACGACGCGGGCGCCGGCCGCGGCCAGCGCCTGCGCCATCCCCTCCCCGAGTCCCTGGGCTCCTCCGGTGACGAGCGCGGTGCGGCCGGTCAGGTCGAGGTCGGTCATGGTGAGCTCCTGTCGGTCGGCGGGTGTGGTGGCGGTCACAACGTCTCGCGCGTCTCTTGACAGTTGTCAAGGAATTTGCTTGACATTTGTCCAGAAACTCCCGGCCGGCCTCCGGACCTGCCCGGGACGGGTCCGCTCCCCTCCACTAGGGTGTGCCGCATGGCCAGCTCGACCACCGCCACGCCACGGCCGCCAGGCGCCGCGACGCGCCCGCGGACAAGTACGACGAGCGCCGCAACCAGCTCGCCGAGTCGGCGCTGCGCACCCTGGGCGAGCTCGGCTACGCCCGCACGAGCCTGCGCGAGATCGCCAACAACTCCGAGTTCAGCCACGGCGTCGTGCACTACTACTTCGCCGACAAGACCGAGCTGATCGTCTACTGCGTGCGCTACTACAAGGCCCGGTGCGTACGCCGCTACGACGGCGTGGTCGCCGACTCCGACCACGCCCGAGGAGCTGCTCGACGCGTTCGCCGCCAAGCTGGTCGAGACGCTCCAGCGACGAGGCGCCGATGCACCGCCTCTGGTACGACCTGCGCACGCAGAGCATGTTCGAGGAGACGCTGCGCGAGGCCGTGCTGATGATCGACCAGACCCTCGCAGGACATGATCTGGCGCGTGGTCGTCGCGCTACGCCGAGCTCAGCGGCGCCGAGGTCGCGATGACCCCGGCCGCGGCGTACGGCGTCCTCGACGGCCTGTTCCAGCAGGCGCTGCTCGGCCACCTCACCGGCGACTCGGCGGCGACGCTGGCGACGTCTGGTCGAGCCAGGTGCACGCCCTGATGCCGTTGACGCTGTCGGCTGCCTCCGACCACTAGGTTGGCCCCCGTGGCAGCCAAGGCGACGCAGATCGAGGTCGACGACAAGGTCGTGCGGGTGTCCAACCCCGACCGGGTCTACTTCCCGGCGCGGGGCGAGACCAAGAGGGACCTGGTCGACTACTACCTCTCCGTGGGCGACGGCATCGTCAACGCGCTGCGGGAGCGGCCGTGCATGCTGCACCGGTTCCCGACCGGGGTGTCGGGGGAGAAGGTGCACCAGAAGCGGCTGCCCCAGGGGGCGCCGCCGTGGATGGAGACGGTGCGGGTGCACTTCCCGCGCTGGAACCGCACCGCCGACGAGCTGTGCGTGACCGAGCTGGCGCAGGTGATCTGGGCGGTCCAGATGAGCACCGTGGAGTTCCACCCCTGGAACAGTCGTCGCGCCGACGTCGAGAAGCCCGACGAGTGGCGCATCGACCTCGACCCCGGACCCGACTGCCCGTGGGAGACGGTGCAGCGGGTCGCCCACGTCGCCCACGAGGTGCTCGACGACCTCGGCGCTGTCGGTTTCCCCAAGACCAGCGGGGGCAACGGCATGCACGTCTACGTCCGGATCGCGCCCGACCACGGGTTCGGTGACGTACGCCGCGCCGCGCTGGCCTTCGCCCGCGAGGTCGAGCGCCGCTCCGACGAGGTCACCACCGCCTGGTGGCGCAAGGACCGCGACCCGGCCGACCTGTTCGTCGACTACAACCAGAACGCCCGCGACCACACCATCGCCGCGGCGTACTCCGTGCGCGGCAACCCGATCGGCACCGTCTCCGCCCCGATCCACTGGGAGGAGGTGGACGACGTCCACCCCGACGACTTCACCATCGCCACGATGCCGGCGCGGTACGCCGAGCTCGGCGACCTGCACGCCGAGATCGACCAGCACGTCTTCGACATCGCGCCGCTGCTGGAGTGGGCCGAGCGCGACGAGGAGGCCGGCGCCGCACCGCCCGTCGAGCCGGAGGAGTAGGGGTCGGGGTCTCGACGGGCTCGACCGACGGGCCAGGCGTGACCGTTGCCACGTCTCACTTGACATCCGATCCCGTTGTGTCAAGTTACTGGCGAGTCTAGTCTGCGGGGCATGTCCGCCTCCTCCCAGCCTGCCGGTGCCGGTGGCGCCTCGTTCGGCGACAGCGACCTCGCCGATCCCGAGCACGACGTCACGGCGTCGTACGCCCTCGACCCGGCCTCGGTCCGCGCGCTGACCAGGCGGGTGGTGTCGACGACCGGCCGCGAGGTCCCGGCGTACACCCCGATCACCGGGCAGCCGCTCGCGATGGTGCCGCAGTCGGGGGAGGCCGACGTCGAGGAGGCGTTCGCCCGGGCCCGCCGTGCCCAGCGCGCGTGGGCCCGTACGCCGCTCGCCGAGCGCGCCGCGATGCTGCTGCGCCTGCACGACCTGGTGCTCGACCGGCAGGACGAGATCATCGACCTGGTCTGCTGGGAGTCGGGCAAGGCCCGCAAGCACGCCTTCGACGAGCCGTTGCACATCGCGCTGACGGCGCGGTACTACGGCCGCACCGCCGCCCAGCACCTGGCCACCAAGCGGGTCCGCGGCGTCGTGCCCGGGCTGACGCAGGCCGAGGTCAACCGCACGCCCAAGGGCGTCGTCGGGCATCATCGCGCCCTGGAACTACCCCTTCACGATGGCGCTGTGCGACGGCATCCCCGCCCTGCTCGCCGGCAACGCCGTGGTCATCAAGCCCGACGCCCAGACGATGCTCTCGGCGCTGCTCGGCGCCCGGCTGCTCGAGGAGGCGGGCCTGCCCGAGGGGCTGTGGAACGTCGTCGCCGGCCCCGGCCGCGAGCTGGGCACGCCGATCATCGACCGCGCCGACTACGTCTGCTTCACCGGCTCCACGCCGACGGGCCGCATCATCGCCCGCCAGTGCGCGGAGCGGCTGATCGGCTGCTCGCTCGAGCTCGGCGGCAAGAACCCGATGCTGGTGCTGCGCGACGCCGACCTCGACCGCGCGGCCGAGGGCGCCGTGCGCGCCGTCTTCTCCAACGCCGGCCAGCTCTGCGTCGCGATCGAGCGGCTCTACGTCGCCGACCAGGTCTACGACCGGTTCCGCGACAAGCTCGTCGCACGGACCCGCGCGATGACGCTGCGCCCGGGCCTGGAGTGGGGCAGCGACATGGGCTCGCTGATCTCCCAGGACCAGCTCGACACCGTGGTGGCCCACGTCGACGACGCCGTCGCCAAGGGGGCGCGGGTCCTGGTCGGGGGCCGGGCGCGGCCGGACCTCGGTCCCTACTTCTACGAGCCCACGGTGCTCGAGGGCGTCACGCCGTCGATGACCTGCTTCGGCGAGGAGACCTTCGGCCCGGTCGTGGCGCTGCACCGCTTCCACGACGAGGCCGACGCGGTCTCGCGTGCCAACGAGGGCGAGTACGGCCTCAACGCCTCGATCTACAGCCGCGACACCCGGCGCGCCCGGGAGCTGGCCCGCCAGGTGCGGTGCGGCACGGTCAACGTCAACGAGGCGTTCGCCGCGACCTTCGCCAGTATCGAGGCGCCGATGGGCGGGATGCGGCAGTCTGGGACGGGCCGCCGCCAGGGTGCCGAGGGCGTGCTGCGCTACACCGAGACCCAGTCGGTCGCGGTGCAGCGGCTGCTGCGGTTCGGGCCCGCGTTCGGCATGGACGACAAGACCTACGCCCAGGTGATGACGGCCAACCTGCGGCTGCTGCGGAAGGTGGGACGGGCATGAAGGACACCGGCACGGGCCCAGGAGACGGCGGAGCGGGGGGCGGCGGCTCCGCCGGCGGCGGCGAGCCCGACCTCGACTACGACGTCCTGGTCATCGGCTCCGGCTTCGGCGGCTCGGTCACCGCGCTGCGGCTCACCGAGAAGGGCTACCGGGTCGGCGTCGTCGAGGCCGGCGCACGGTTCGCCGACGAGGACTTCGCGAAGACCTCCTTCGACCTCAAGAAGTTCCTCTACCGCCCCGAGATCGGCTGCTACGGCATCCAGCGCATCGACGCGGTCCGCGACTCCCTGATCCTCGCCGGTGCCGGCGTCGGCGGCGGCTCGCTGGTGTACGCCAACACGCTCTACGAGCCCCTCGGTGCGTTCTACCGCGACCGGCAGTGGGCCCACATCACCGACTGGAAGCAGGAGCTCGCCCCCTTCTACGACCAGGCCAAGCGGATGCTCGGCGTGGTCGAGAACCCGCTGCGCACGCCCGCCGACGACGTGATGGAGCAGGTGGCGAACGAGATGGGCGTGGGGGACACCTTCCACCCCACCCCGGTCGGCGTCTTCTTCGGCCAGCCCGACCAGAAGATGGGCGAGACCGTCGCCGACCCCTACTTCGGCGGAGCGCCGGGCCGGAGCGGCGTACCTGCGTGGCGTGCGGCGACTGCATGACCGGCTGCAACTACAACGCCAAGAACACGCTGGTGAAGAACTACCTCTACCTCGCCGAGCAGGCCGGCGCCCGGGTGATGCCGCTGTCGACGGTGACGCGGGTCAGCGAGCGATCGGGCGGCGGGTACGACGTACGCATCCGGTTCACCAAGGCCAAGCGCGCCACCGCGCGGTCGACGCGCACGCTCACCGCCGAGCACGTCGTGTTCGCCGCGGCCGCGATCGGCACCCAGAAGCTGCTGCACCGGATGAAGGCCGAGGGCCACCTGCCCCGGCTCTCGGACCGCCTCGGCGAGCTGTCGCGCACCAACTCCGAGTCGATCCTCGGCGCGATCGCGCCGGACACCTCGATCGACTACAGCTACGGCGTCGCGATCACCTCCTCGTTCCACCCCGACGAGGACACCCACGTCGAGCCCTGCCGCTACGGCAAGGGCAGCAACGCGATGTCGCTGCTGCAGACGGTGCTGACCGACGGCGACGTGCCGGGCCGGCGCTGGCAGCAGTGGCTCAAGGAGCTGTGGACCCAGCGCAAGAGCGTCAGCTCGCTGTACGACGTGCGGCACTGGTCCGAGCGCACCGTGGTCGCCCTGGTGATGCAGACGCTCGACAACTCGATCACCGTCTACCCCAAGAAGGTGCCCGGGACGAACAGGTACCGGCTGACCTCGCGCCAGGGTCACGGCGAGCCGAACCCGACGTGGATCCCGATCGCCAACACCGTGGTGCGCAAGATGGCGAAGATCATGGGCGGCACCGCCGGCGGCTCGATCGGCGAGCCGTTCAACATGCCGATGACCGCCCACTTCATCGGTGGCTGCACCATCGGCGACTCGATCGAGACCGGCGTGGTCGACCCCTACCAGCGGGTGTACGGCTACGACAACCTCCACATCGCCGACGGCTCGGCCATCACCGCCAACCTGGGCGTCAACCCGTCGCTGACGATCACCGCCCAGGCGGAGCGGGCGATGGCGTTCTGGCCCAACAAGGGCGAGGCCGACCCCCGCCCGGCGCTCGACGCGGCGTACGAGCAGCTCTCGCCGGTCGCCCCGCACCGCCCGGTCGTCCCCGCCTCGGCCCCCGGTGCGCTGCACCTGCCGATCGTGGGGGTCAGCTGAGGTAGCTGCTCGCCTCACGAGTCGGCGGGTCTCTGGCTGGTGGGGTCGTGCTGTGGGTGCGGCTGTGGGCTCGTCGGCGGGCAGTTTCACCGGCTAGCCGGTGAAACTGCCGCGGGTGCCACAGCAGGGTCGCGCGTCGAGCCCCCTGACGACGCTGGTGTGGCAATGGGCGAATGGAGCGCGCCGTACGGCGCGCGGCCACCCGAGCACGCCGCCCGCGACGAACGACCCCGGACACCAGAGGTGTCCGGGGTCGTCCGCGTCACGACAACGACGAGCCAGGGCCCGACCGGGGAGGGAGGGAGGTCAAGCCCTGGCTCGTCCGCTGTGGTGCTGTACGCGGATCCGACGGGAGGGAGGGAGGGTGTCGGATCCACCCACCTCAACGAGGGGGTGGGGGGCCGGTTACGGGAGGTCCGGAGAAAGTTTCGACCTGTTCCTCTGGCAGACTCAGGGGTCCGCTGAACCCCCCAACGGAAGGGTCGATCGTGACCGATCACGACCTCGTCCTCGTCGTCGACTTCGGGGCCCAGTACGCCCAGCTGATCGCCCGTCGCGTCCGGGAGGCCCGGGTCTACTCCGAGATCGTCCCGCACACGATGCCGGTCGCCGAGATGCTGGCCCGCGAGCCTGCGGCGATCATCCTCTCGGGGGGGCCGTCGTCGGTGTACGCGCCCGGCGCGCCCGCCGTCGACGCCGAGATGTTCGGGGCCGGCGTACCCGTCTTCGGCATGTGCTACGGCTTCCAGGCGATGGCCCAGGCGCTCGGCGGCGAGGTGGCCCGCACCGGCTCCTCGGAGTACGGCCGCACGCCCGTCACCGTCACCGCCCCGGGCACGCTCCTGGCCGACCTGCCCGCGGCCCACCGCGTCTGGATGTCGCACGGCGACTCGGTGCAGACGGCGCCCGCCGGCTTCGACGTGCTGGCCTCGACCACCAAGACCCCGGTGGCCGCGTTCGAGGACACCGACCGGCGCCTCGCCGGCGTGCAGTGGCACCCCGAGGTGCTGCACACCGAGCACGGCCAGAAGGTCATGGAGCACTTCCTGCTCGACATCGCCGGGTGCCGGCCCACCTGGACGATGGTCAACATCGTCGAGGAGCAGGTCGAGCGGATCCAGCAGCAGATCGGCCCCGACGGCCTGGCGATCTGCGCGCTGTCCGGTGGCGTCGACAGCGCCGTCGCGGCGGCCGTCGTACAGCGTGCGATCGGGGACCGGCTGACCTGCGTGTACGTCGACCACGGGCTGATGCGCAAGGGCGAGTCGGAGCAGATCGAGCGCGACTTCGTGGCCGCGACCGGCGCCGACCTGGTCGTCGTCGACGCCGAGAAGCAGTTCCTCGACGCCCTCGCCGGCGTCTCCGACCCCGAGACCAAGCGCAAGATCATCGGCCGGGAGTTCATCCGGGTCTTCGAGGCCGCCGAGGCCGACATCCTGGCCCCGAAGATCGCCGCCGGCTCGCACGCCGAGGGCGCCACGATGGCGTTCCTGGTGCAGGGCACGCTCTACCCCGACGTCGTCGAGTCGGGCGGGGGAGCGGGCACCTCCAACATCAAGTCGCACCACAACGTGGGCGGGCTGCCCGACGACCTCGAGTTCGAGCTGGTCGAGCCGCTGCGCACGCTGTTCAAGGACGAGGTCCGCCTCGTCGGCGAGCAGCTCGGCCTGCCCGCCGAGCTGGTCTGGCGGCACCCGTTCCCGGGTCCCGGCCTCGGCATCCGGATCATCGGCGAGGTCACCCGCGAGCGGCTCGACATCCTGCGCGAGGCCGACGCGATCGCCCGCGAGGAGCTCTCCCGCGCGGGGCTGGACCGCGACATCTGGCAGTTCCCGGTGGTGCTGCTGGCCGACGTACGCTCCGTCGGCGTGCAGGGCGACGGCCGCACCTACGGCCACCCGGTCGTGCTGCGGCCGGTCACCTCCGAGGACGCGATGACCGCCGACTGGGCGCGGGTGCCGTACGAGGTGCTCGAGACCGTCAGCACCCGGATCACCAACGAGGTGCCGGAGATCAACCGGGTGACCCTCGACATCACCAGCAAGCCGCCGGGGACGATCGAGTGGGAGTGAGGACGCCCGAGGTCATGCGACCCTGGAACGAGTCACCGCGCCCGCCGGCTCACGCCCATGGCTGCGTCGGCTGGAGCACCGCCTCGGCCAGGGCGCGGGTCCGGAGCTCGGTCACCTGCTGGTACTCCGGGTCGGCGACCATCTGGCTGAAGGCAGCCCGGGAGGGGTAGCGCACCAGCAGGACGACGTCCCAGTCCTGACCGGACTCCGCGACCAGGGCGGTCGTGCCCGTGCCGGCGTAGAGCACCTCGCCGCCGTGGCGCGGAAGGAAGGTGGACTCCAGAGCATGGGCGTACTGCTCGTAGAGCTCGCGCCCGCCCTCGACGAAGCGCAACAGGTTGAGCATCACCACGGGTCCGCCGGAATCCTCGGCGAGGAAGCGCTTGAGGTCGGCACCACGAGGATCGACAGCCATGGCCCCGATGATGGCACGCGTCAGCGCGTCACCGGGGCGGGTGCGACCCGGTCCACGTCGGTGGCGCCGCTCGCGGTGCGTGGACTAGCGGCCCGGCAGGGCCGACAGGTCTCCAGCGGCCGAGGAGCTGATCACGCTCAGCGACCCGTCGGCCTCGAGCACGACGGCGGCCACCGTGGACAGGTCACCGCTGCCGGTGGTGCGGACGGCCTGCAGCACCTCGTCCAGGCCGACGCGGCAGCGGGCCATCTGCTCCCGGCGCGGCTCACCGTCGAGCACCAGCACCGTGGGCTCGGCGGTGACGAGGCTGCGCAGCCACGGCAGCCGGGTCGTGGCCGCCGCGGTGACCAGCTGCAGCGTGACCAGCACGCCCAGGGCCACGACCCCGTCGACCAGGCTGGTCCGGCTGTCGAGCAGCACCGTGGCCAAGGTGGAGCCGAGCGCGATGGTGACGACGAAGTCGAACGCGTTCAGCTTGGACAGGGTGCGCTTGCCGCTGACGCGTAGCAGCACCACCAGCAAGACGTACGCCGAGGCGCCGACGAGGAGGATGCGCAGGACGTCGGACCAGGTGTCGAACCACATGTCGCCACGCTACGGGTGCCCCGCCGGCTCGTCCTCGCGGCGGTCGTCCAGGAAATAGGCGCCCAGGCTCGCCGCCACGGTCGCGAACACCACAACGGAGAAGATCGCCAGCGCCACGTCGAGGACCAGCGAGAGCCCGTCGGTCCGGCCCAGAGGTTCACCGGTGATGGTGGCCAGTGCGGTCGCGTGCAGCGCCTCGCCGTAGCCGTCGAAGTCGGCGAGGACGTAGAGCACCTGGCTCGTGGTGAGCACGACGATGGCCCAGAAGGCGGTCAGCCAGCCCAGCCTGCTGCCCAGCACCCGGTGGGCGGAACGTGAGGAACGCACGGCAGAGGAGACCACCCGCGCCGCGCGCAGGAACCTCAGGGCGCGGACCAGCCGGAGCACGCGCAGGAAGGGCAGCGCGAGGAACAGGACCTGCCACCAGTTGTGCTTCAGGAACGCGACCGTGCTGGAGGCGACGACCATGCGCGCGAGGAACTCGACCACGAAGACCACCCACAGCGCCCAGCCCAGGACCGTGAGCGCGAGGGAGACCGGTGACCCGGTCCGCGCGAGCTGCTCGCCCACGACCACCAGGAGGAAGATCAGCCCCAGGGCTGCCATCACCGGGGTGAGCCGGTCGAGGACCGACGCGGCCCACTCGTCGCGCTCCCGCGCCGGGCGGTCGAGGACCGAGACCCGATTCGCCTCGGACGAGGGGGTCCGGTCCACGCCGAGCAGGTGATCGGGCATGGCTGACCGTACCGGGGGGGCAGCCACCCCGCCCCGCGCGGGCACCCGGGGGGCCTGCGACGCCACGGGGCCAGGGACAGCAGCGGGAGGGAATCCGGGGTGTCCACGACGACGGGGCAGGCACGGGCTACCTAGACTCGGCCGCGTCCGAGAGGAGTGGTGCGCAGTGGGGCGACTGGTCACGACGCTCACCCGAGCGGTCCGTCAGCGGGTGCTGGCTCGGACCGGGGGCGTCGACCTGTCCCGGCTCGACAAGGTCCCCGAGTCGCTGGCCTGGCCGCTGCGGCGCGACGTCACCGCCCCCAGCGCGCGGCTCCAGGCGACCCGCAACGCCGACCCGGTGCAGCGGCTGGTGCGGCTGTTCGGCATGGAGGTCTGGCTGGTCACCGGGGACGAGGAGTGCCGCGAGGTGCTGGCCGACAGCGCGTCGTACAGCACCGACATCCGTCCCTACATGGGCCGCAGCGGCTCGGCGACCGACGGCGACATCGGCGGCCTCGGGTTCACCGACCCGCCCGACCACACCCGGCTGCGGCGGCTGCTCGTGCCGGAGTTCACGATGCGCCGGCTGCAGCGGCTGGCCCCGCTGATCCAGCAGGTGGTCGACCGCCAGCTCGACGAGCTCGAGGCCGCGGCCGCCCGGACCGGGGACGGGGTCGTCGACCTGGTGCCGACGGTGGCCTTCCCGGTCCCGTTCCTGGTCATCTGCGACCTGCTCGGCCTGCCCGACGAGCGCCGCGAGACCTTCCGCAGCCTGGCCACCCAGCGCTTCGACGTCACCGGGGGAGGGCCGGGCACCCTCGGGGCCATCGGCGGCTCGCGCGGGTTCCTGCTCGCCGAGGTCGCGCGGCAGCGCCACGACCCGGGTCCCGGGCTGATCGGTCAGCTGATCCGTGAGCACGGCGACGAGGTCAGCGACTTCGAGCTCGGCGGCCTGGCCGACGGCGTCTTCACCGGCGGGCTCGAGACCAGCGCCTCGATGCTGGCGCTGGGCACCGCCCACCTGCTCGAGCACCGCGAGCTGTGGCACCGGCTGCGGGCCGACCCGAGCATCGCCCCGGCCCTGGTCGACGAGCTGCTGCGGCTGCTCTCGGTCGTGCAGGTCGCCTTCCCGCGCTTCGCCCGGCACGACGTCGTGGTGGCGGGGCGGACGATCCCGGCGGGCTCGGTGCTGCTCTGCTCGCTGCCGGCGGCCAACCGCGACCCCCGCACCGGGCACGGCGACGACCTCGACCTCGGCCGTGCCGGTCCGGGTCACCTCGCCTTCGGCCACGGCTTCCACCGCTGCATCGGCGCCGAGCTGGCCCGCATGGAGCTGGTCACCACGCTCACCACGATGGCACGGCGGCTGCCCGACCTGGCGCTCGCGGCGGCGCCGGAGGACCTCGAGCACCGCGCGCTGTCGATCGTGTTCGGCGTCGAGTCGGTGCCGGTGACCCTCCACGCCGCGGGCTGACCGGCTCAGGACCTCACGGGGCGAGGTCGGCGTACGCCTCGGCCAGCACGTCGGCCCCGGCCTTGACGCGCGTGGTGTACTCCACGCGGTTCCAGGTGGGCCAGGTGAGGTCGAGCTCGTGCCGCTCGCCGTCGACGTCGAGGGTGAACCCGATGCCGGGCACCTCCACCAGCTGCGCGGGGACGCCCTCGCCCAGCGCGGTCCGCGACGACGGGTCGGCCATGCCGAGCATCGACCAGGGCAGCCGCACCCGGAGCGTGTCGTGGTCGGGGTCCAGCTGCCAGGTCGCCATCGAGTCGTACGCCGGGTCCTCGGGGTCCCAGCTGCCCTGGACCAGGCGACCGACGGGGTCGTACTCCGCGGGCCGGCCGCCCTGGGCACGGTTGGTGATCAGCTGCAGGTCGTGCCAGGCCTCGTCCTGGTCGGGGCGGTACGTCGGGCCGCGTCACGTCGAGCCGGACCGGGTCGAGCTCGCGACGCACCTGCACCTGCGCGGTGCCCGCCTCGGTGTCGACGCGGAGCCGGTGGTCGGTGCCCTCGGGGCCGGGCACGACGTCGGCGTCGAGCGCGAGCCGGGTCGGGGGCAGCTCGCGCCCGGTGACCTCGACGTGGACGTAGGAGTAGTCGGCCCACACGTAGACGTACTCGGTGTCACCCCCCTCGGGGACCAGCTCGGCGGCGGCGTCGGGCACCTGCTCGGTGTCGGTGGCCACCAGGCCGAACCACTGCTCGTTGGTCAGCGGGTCGTGCCAGAGCTGGCGCCGCTCGGGGTCCTGGTGCTCCAGGGTGTTCCAGGTCCGCTTGAACCACTCGTCCTCCCAGGAGAAGACGAACCCGCCGGCGATGCCCCGGTCCTCCATCATCCGCAGCATCGAGGCGTCCATCGCCATCGCGTCCTGCTCGGAGTGCGAGCCCTGGTCGCGGCCTCGGGTGCCGTCGTGGGCGGAGCCGAGCGAGGCGGGCACGCCGAACTCGCTGACGACCAGCGGCATGGTGCCGGCGAAGTGGTCCTGGAGCGAGGCCAGGTAGCCGGCGTACCGGTCGGGCTCGCCCTCCCAGGTCACGCCGTCCAGCCCCTTCTCGAAGCGCTGGAAGTCGGGGTAGTAGGGGTAGGCGTGGAAGCTGGCGAAGGTGCCGCCGGGCCACGCCCTCGTGGGCAGCACGTGCATCGCGTCGACCGAGGCGAGGTCCTCGGAGGCCAGCGGCTCGGTCGGGTGCTCCAGCGGGTCGGTGGTGGGCCAGTTGGCGAGCGCGACCGGCACCGAGGTGCCCCGCTCCGCCTCGGCGGCGGCGAGCACGTCGAGGTGACGGGCGATCCAGCGCTCGGTCGCCGAGGCGTCCCGCGTCGCCGCGAAGAACCTCCCCGGCCGGTACGCCGCCCGCGACGCGAGCCGGTCGGTGCGGACCACGCCCTGGGGGTCCCACTCCACGCCGACGATCCACGAGGCCAGCCAGGGCGAGACGTCGGTGCGCCAGGCGCCGCCGGCGTGACCGGGCCGCTCGGGCCGGGTCAGGTCGCCGTGCACGGCCGCGGAGGTCTCGCGCAGCTCCCGGGTGAACGCACGGTCCACCGACGCGGTGTAGAGGGTCCGGTCCTCCTCGGTGTAGCTCTCGTCGGGCAGGTAGACCCCCTGCACGAGGTAGAGCGGCGCCTCCGGGTGCGCACGGTTGAACCGGGCGAGCTCGTCGTAGAAGGCGGGCGGGTGCACGGCGTACACCCGGACGACGCGGATGCCCAGCTCGCTCATCTGCCCGAACCAGGTGCGGTACGTCGCGGCCTCGAGGTGGTCGATCTCGCCCGGCTGGTGGCCCGGCGTGGTGCTGCCGAGGTTGACCCCGGGCAGGAAGGTCTTGTCGCCCGAGGCGGTGTGCAGGGCGAGCCCGTCGGGGCCGGAGGTGGCCAGCACGTCGAGCCCGCCGACCGTGCGCGGCGCGGGCTCCCAGCTGGTGGCGGCGGGACGGCCGCCGTCGGTGTCGCCCGAGCCGGCGGGGGAGCCGTCGCCCCCGCAGGCGCTGGCGACCAGCAGGGTCGCGAGCGCGACGAGGAGGGCGAGCGGGCGTCGTACCACGGTTGAAGATTACGGCGGTTGTGCGGCTTTCGTCCGGCTTCTGCGCGACGTCCCGGCAGGGCCTGTCTAGACCACGGGAAACGACA